>JBGVGW010000026.1:0-39692 GCA_045121855.1 Akkermansia sp. | reverse complement strand
GCTGTTTCTGGATGCACTGCGGGAGGAGTTCGAGCGCATCCGCGCCGATAAATCGTCGCGCCGTTGGGGGCGGCTGGAGGAGTTTCAGGAAAAGCTGGCGGGGCTCGCCTTTCTGGACCCCGCCTGCGGCTGCGGGAACTTTCTGGTGGTCAGCTATCGGGAATTGCGGCAGCTGGAGCTGGAAGTCATCCGCGAGCTACACCCGGACGGCCAGCGCGTGCTGGATGTAGCGGAGCTGTGCCGCGTGAATGTGGGGCAGTTCTATGGTATAGAGATAGAAGAGTTCCCGGCACAGATAGCTCAGGTGGCCATGTGGCTGATGGACCACCAGATGAATCTCTCCGTCGGCAACCACTTCGGCCAAGCCTTTGCCCGCCTACCGCTGCGGCAGAGCGCCACCATCGTCTGCGCGAACGCACTGCGTATCAACTGGGAGGACGTGGTGCCGAAGGACAAGCTCAACTATATCATGGGCAACCCGCCATTTGTGGGCGCTCGAAACATGAGCAAAGAACAGAAAACGGATTTGGTTCAGGTGTTTAATGGGGCTAAGGGGGCAGGAGATTTGGATTTTGTGGCGGCTTGGTATGGAAAAGCAGCCGATTATATGCAGGGGACGGATATTCACGCTGCCTTTGTGTCAACGAATTCCATTTGTCAGGGGCAGGCGGTGGCCATCCTCTGGAAATATCTGGTGCGGCAGAAAAATATCCATATTACCTTTGCCTGCCGTACCTTTAAGTGGAGTAATGAAGCCAGGGGGCAAGCAGCGGTTCATTGTGTGATTGTGGGGTTTGCCGCAGATGAGATGATTCAGCGGCATATCCTCTTCGATGAGAATGGCGATACTCATGAAGTATGCCATATAAACGGATATTTGGTTGCAGCTGCGGATATTTTCATTGATAACAGGAATAAACCATTATGTCATGTAACGGAAATGACGTTTGGTTCCATGCCAAATGATGGAGGCAATCTCCTCGTAGAAGATGAGGATGTTGAAATTTTCAGAAAAAATGCGAATGAGTTTCTCAAACCTTTTCTTGGAGCTAAAGAGTTTATTCGCGGTCATAAACGCTGGTGTCTATGGTTGAAACATGTCCCGCCGACTGATTACCGTAGCATTGTTTGCGTGATGGAGCGTATCAGAAATACGCAAATATTTCGTGAAAACAGTCCACGCGAAGCCACTCGCAAATTAGCATCATCTCCGACGCTCTTTGGTGAAATCCGTCAACCGGAGAAAGGAAATTACTTGCTCATCCCACGGCATTCGTCAGAAAACAGAAAATATATCCCTTTGGGATTTTATTCATCAGATGTTATTTGCGGAGATTCCAATCTCCTCATCCCTAACGCGACGCTCTACCACTTCGGCGTGTTGACCAGCATCATGCACATGGCATGGACGCGGGCGGTGTGCGGGAGGTTGGAGATGCGGTATCGCTACTCCAATAAAATCGTCTACAACAACTTTCCCTGGCCGGAGGTGACGGAGGAGACGGAGGGCAAAATCAGCGAACTGGCGCAGGGTGTGCTGGATGCACGGGCGCTGTACCCGGAGTGTTCTCTGGCGGATTTATATGACCCGCTGACGATGCCGCCGGAGCTGGCGGTGGCGCACCGCAGGCTGGATGCGGCGGTAGAGCGTGCATACGGGCGGCGCTTTGCGGATGATGCGGAGCGGGTGGCGTTTTTGTTTGAGCGATACCGAGAGCTGACGGAGGGGAAATGAGGAACAGTTGGTATGAGGAGCTGAGCGGGGTTCACTACGAGATGGGCTTGTGGTGGGTGCCGGAGCGGGAGGAGAACGGCATCCTGCTGTACCGGGGGACGCCGGAGCGCCCGCCGGGCGCGGAACAGAAACTCACGAAGAAGCAGGAAAAGCTGTTCTATGAGGCAGATGAAGACTGGTACTATACCCTGGCTCACTCGGAGTGGAAGGGGGATAGTCCGGATTACATTATCACGCTATACCGCAACGGAAAAGAGTCCGGGGTGCAGAGAGAATACTTCGGCAAACAGGTGCGAGTGCTCAGGCGTTACATGTTCGCGGATTACGAGAGTGCCTCCGCTGCCCGCATGGCCGCCTGCTACGATGATGAATTCAGGGATTTTCTCAGGAAATATCTCTGAGTGCGCTACGCCCGAGTCGGGATTTTGCGGAGCGTGCAGGCTGCGGTTCTGCTGTGAAAAAATGCTTTCGAAACGACGCTGAAAAGGAAGGATGCTGTTAGCCCCGTTATTGAAGATGAAATCCCCGGCATTCCGAGGTGGAATGCCGGGGTGAAAGTTTCGCGTGCTGTGGGGGAGGCTCAGCGCTTCTTGATGCGGGAGTACTCCATCATGGCCAGCTGCTTGGCGATGCAGGCTTCCAGATAGGCCTGTTCCTCGCGGGAGAGGACAGAGGCACGGTCGCGGAGAGCCTTCTGTGCACGTTCCAGTGCCGCCTGAACGGTGTCGGTATCGATAGCTGCGGCTTCCAGCGCCGTGTCCGTGACGAGGAGGACGTCGCCATGCTCCACCTGGAGGAAGCCGCCGCCCACGAAGAGGCTTTTCGCCTCACCGGCGGCGGTGTAGGTCAGCTCGCCGTTGGCGACGGAGGTGATGAGGTCGGCATGGCCGGGCAGCACTTCCATCTCGCCCTGGGTGGCCGGAAGCTTGAGTCCGGTCACGTCCAGATCGAGCGCTGTGCGCAGGGGGGTGATGATTTTGAAGTGCATGGCGGGGCAGGGAATCAGGATTTCTCGACGGTGTCAATGCCGCCCTTCATGTAGAAGTTGCCTTCCGGTACGGCGTCCCACTTGCCGTCCAGAATCTCGGCGAAGCCGCGCACGGTTTCGGCCACGGGCACGTACTGCCCCTTGATGCCGGTGAACACCTCTGCCACGCTGAAGGGCTGGGAGAGGAAGCGCTGAATCTTGCGGGCGCGGCTCACCGTCAGCTTGTCGGCTTCGGAGAGTTCGTCCATGCCGAGAATGGCAATCATATCCTGCAGGTCCTTGTAGCGCTGGAGGGTCTGCTGCACGCCGCGGGCCACGCGATAGTGTTCTTCGCCCACAAGCTCCGGAGACAGAGCCTTGGAGGTGGAGGCCAGCGGGTCCACGGCGGGGTAGATACCCTGAGCGGCCAGCGCACGCTCCAGCACCACGGTGGAGTCCAGGTGGGAGAAGGTGGTGGCAGGGGCGGGGTCGGTCAAGTCGTCTGCGGGCACATACACAGCCTGCATGGAGGTGATGGAGCCCTTGCGGGTGGAGGTGATTCGCTCCTGGAGACCGGCCATTTCTTCGGCCAGATTGGGCTGGTAACCCACGGCGGAGGGGGTACGACCCAGAAGGGCGGATACCTCGGAACCGGCCTGAGAGAAGCGGAAGATGTTGTCCACGAAGAGCAGCACGTCGCGGTTTTCCTCATCGCGGAAGTATTCGGACATGGAAAGGGCAGAGAGGGCCACGCGGAGACGGGCACCGGGCGGCTCGTTCATCTGGCCGTACACGAGGGCTACCTTGGAGTTTTCCGGGTTCTCCTGGTCGATAACGCCGGATTCGCTCATTTCCATGTAGAAGTCGTTACCTTCGCGGGTGCGCTCACCCACTCCGGCGAACACGGAGAGACCGGAGTGTGCCTTGGCGATGTTGTTGATGAGCTCCATGATGAGCACGGTCTTGCCCACACCGGCACCACCGAAGGAACCGGCCTTACCGCCCTTGAGGAAGGGGCAGATGAGGTCAATCACCTTGATGCCGGATTCCAGCACTTCGGAGGAGGTGGCCTGTTCCTCCAGAGAGGGGGCTTCACGGTGAATCGGGTAGCGCTTCACGCCCTCCAGCTGCCCCTTTTCGTCTACGGTCTCGCCGAGCACGTTGAAGATACGACCCAGTACCTTGGGACCAACGGGGACGGAGATGGGAGCGCCGGTGTCTACCACGTCCATGCCGCGCTTGAGACCATCGGTGGAGCTCATGGCAACGGTGCGCACCCAGCCATCGGAGAGGTGCTGCTCCACTTCCAGTACCAGGGAGCGGGGCTCACCCTCTACCTCGTAGTTGACGGTGAGAGCGTTGTAGATGGCGGGCATCTCCGCCTGGGAGAAGTCGACGTCCACCACGGCGCCGATAATCTGCACGATTTTACCTGTGTTCATAAGAGAAATGTGATTTTGAAGATGTTTTTTGGGAAGAAGCAGGGGTGATTATTCCATGGCTTTCATAGCCGTGGTGATTTCGAGAAGTTCGTTGGTAATCTGGGTCTGGCGGGCCTTGTTGTATTCCAGCGTGAGCTCGCCGATGAGGGTTTTGGCGTTCTCGGTAGCGGACTTCATGGCGACCATGCGGGCAGATTGCTCAGAGGCCTTGCTTTCCAGCACCTGCTGGGTGAGGAGGTTGGCAAAGTAGAGCGGCAGGATAGAAGCCAGCAGGCTGTCGGCACTCGGTTCCAGCAGGAAGTTGGCGTTGTCATCGTCCTCTGTATCATCCTGCGCGGCTACGGTCAGCAGTTCCTCCGGGGTGATGGGCAGCAGCTCCACAATCTGCGGCTTCTGTACCATCACGTTGATGAACTTCTGGTAGGCCACTGTTACGGTCTTGTAGGTGCCGTCCAGGAAGGAATTGCGGATGAAATCCAGAATCGGTTTGAGCTCTGCCTCATCGAAGCTGTCGCCCAGGCTGAAAGAGGCCACCAGATGGCGCCCTGTGCGGGCAAACTGCGGGTTGAGCTTGGCGCCGATGGTGATGTAGTCCGCCTCTGCGGGGCAGGAGGTGAGCACCTCCTTGAAAAGGTTGGAGTTGAGACCGCCGCAGAGCCCGCGGTCGGTGTTGATGACAACCACCAGCGGCTTGCCGGCCTCTTTCCGCAGCATGAGCGGGGAGGAGCACTCCGCGATGGTGTCCTGCAGGTGCTTGAACACGTTGGCAAGCGCGCTGATATAGGCTCGCCCGTTGAGTGCAAGCTCCTGAGCACGACGCATCTTGGCAGACGCAACCATCTGCATCGCCTTGGTAATCTGCGATGTGTTGCGTACGGACTTGATGCGCCGTTTGATGTCTCTCAGGCTGGCCATGTTGTTACTTCTTCAGGCGGGATTTGAAGGTGGTGATGAACTCCTGCAGCTTGGCGTCAATCTCAGGAGTCAATGCTTTTTCCGCATCGATGGCAGCCAGCAGCTCAGGAGCATTCATGGCGGCTTCTTCCTCCATGGCCTTCTGCACCTTGCGGATGTCATCCACGGCCACGTCATCGAGGTAGCCGCGCTGGATGGCGTAGAGGTCAATCACTTCGATGGCGAGGCTCTTGGGCTCATACTGGCCCTGCTTGAAGAGCTCCACGATGCGGCGACCGCGCTCCAGCTTGGCCTTGGTGTTGGCATCCAAGTCGGAACCGAACTGGGCGAATGCCTGGAGTTCTTCGAACTGGGCGAGGTCCAGCTTCACGGAACCGGCGAGCTTCTTCACAATCTTGGTCTGGGCGCTGGAGCCCACGCGGCTCACGGAGATACCCACGTTGATGGCGGGGCGAACACCCTGGTAGAAGAGGTCGGTATCCAGGAAAATCTGGCCGTCGGTGATGGAAATCACGTTGGTGGGAATGTAGGCAGAGACGTCGCCGGCCTGCGTTTCAATAATGGGCAGGGCGGTAAGGGAACCGCCCTTACGACCGCCTTCGCTGTTGATGCGGGCGGCGCGCTCCAGCAGGCGGCTGTGCAGGTAGAACACGTCGCCGGGATAGGCTTCGCGGCCGGAGGGGCGGCGCAGAATCAGGGACACCTGGCGGTAGGCCACGGCGTGCTTGGAGAGGTCATCGTACACAATCAGAGCGTCCTTGCCCTGGTCCATGAAGTATTCACCCATGGCGCAGCCGGCATAGGGAGCCAGGTACTGCATGGCGGCGCTGTCGGAGGCAGAGGCCACCACCACCACGGTGTAGGGCATGGCGCCGCTTTCTTCCAGCTTGGCAACCAAGCGGGAGATGTTGGCGCGCTTCTGGCCGATGGCTACATAGATGCTGTACAGCGGGCGATAGTCGGCATTGCCGATTTCCTCGGCGCGGCGGTTCTGGTCTGCCTGAGAGATGATGGTGTCGATTGCCAGAGCGGTCTTACCGGTGGAGCGGTCGCCGATGATGAGCTCACGCTGGCCGCGACCGATGGGAATCATGGCATCGATGGGCAGGATACCTGTCTGCACCGGCTGGTTCACGCCCTGACGGGAGATGATACCGGAGGCAATCTTTTCCACGGGATAGTAGGCGGATGCCTGGATGGGGCCCTTGCCGTCCAGCGGGTTGCCGAGCGTGTCCACCACGCGGCCGAGCAGGCCGGAGCCCACGGGCACCTGAAGCAGCTTGCCGGTAGTCTTGCAGGTGTCGCCTTCCTTGAGCGCAGAGCCGGTGCCGATAAGCACGGCGCCCACCTCGTGTTCTTCGAGGTTCATGGCCAGCCCCATGACGCCGCCGGGGAATTCAATCATTTCATTGAGCATGGCGTTGCTGAGGCCCTCAATGCGGACTACGCCGTCGCCGATGGATTTGATGACGCCGATGTTCTCGCTGACGGAGGCTGCGGTGGCGTTGCGGATTTGTGCTTCGAGTTCTTGTACGATGTTGCTCATACCGTGGAGTGGAAATTAAGGGGTTCTCAGATGCGGGAAAGTCGTTCGATACGGGATTTGATGGAGGCGTCGGTCACTTGGTCGCCCACACAGACTGTGATACCGCCTATGAGGTCGGGGTTCACCTGCCAGTTGTAGATGAGGCCGGGCTTGCGGGCGTTGAGCTTGGCGCAGATGTCATTTTTCTCGCTGTCCGACAAGGGGACGGCGCTGGTGATGGTGGCGGTGCGGGCTTCCTGCTCCAGACGCACCAGATTGGTGAAAGCGGTAAGCAGGGCAATGTAGTTGCGCGGTTTGGCTGCCGTGATGCCGGCGGCTACCTTGCGTACATTTTCCTCAATCAGCAGACCCTCCGGGCTCATGCAGAGACGCATGAGGCGGCGTGCCTGGGCCTGTATGTCCTTGGTGATTTTCATATCGGCAGCTTTCCGGTAAAAAAGGGGGCTTTACAGGTGGGAGATGGCCTCGGCGTTGATGCGGCGGTGGTCTTCTTCGGTCAGTACCTTGCCGGTGACCTGTGCGGTAGCCTGAGCCACGAGACGGGCAAACTCGCCCTTGAGGGCATCCTTCTCGCGCTGGGTGTCCAGCGCTGCTTGCTTGCGGGCATTCTCAATGACGGTCTGGGCTTCTGCGCTGGCCTTGGCAGAGAGGTCATCCTGCAGCTTGGCAGCGGTGGCGCGTGCGTGCTCCATCTCCTTGCGACCGGATTCGCGGGCGTCGTCTAAAATCTTTTCACCGGCAGCCTGTACCTCTGCCAGCTCCTTCTGACTGCGGGCGTGCATTTCCTCGCCCTCAACGATGCGCTTGCGGCGTTCTTCCAGCAGGGTCATGACCGGCTTGAGCCCGAACTTGACGATGATGAACACCAGAACGGTGAACGCGATGCAGTGCGCGATGAAAGCCTCGGCGTGCAGCCCGAAAGTTTCCGGGAGTTCCTGCAGACCTGCTGCGAGAAGCGGTTGGTACATATTCTTGTGAGATGGAGTTTTGGTTGAAAAGAGAAGAGGAAAGGGGACGGGAGCCGCGCGTGGTGCGCGGCTCCGGGGGGGTAAGGATTTACATGAAGATAGCCACGAAAGCAACACCTTCCACCAGAGCGGCCAGAATGATGGAGATGGTAAGCACCTGACCGGAGGCGCCGGGGTTGCGGCCGGTGGATTCAGCGGCCTTCATACCGATGAGACCGATGCCGAGACCGGCACCGATAACAGCCATGCCGGACTTGATGGCGGCTGTGGCAAGCATGGGGAGCATCATAATATGTGTTTTTCTATGGTTTGTTGTTTTGTTTGGTTGAACCCGCTGCCTCACGGCTTTGCTGCATGATCCGCAGCGGGAAAGGGGACGTGGCGGTGCCTCAGGCGTGGTGTTCCTCCCCGTCGCCCACCTGCGTCTTGAGGAAGATGGCGGTGAGCATCAGGAAGACGAGGGCCTGCACGAAGCCGACGAGAATTTCCAGGCACATGAACGGCAGGGCTGCCAGTGCGCTGATGAAAGGATTGGAAGAGATGTTGAGCATCTGCTCCAGAATGGCCTCACCGGCATAGATGTTGCCGAAAAGTCGGGCTGCCAGTGCCACGGGACGAATGCCGATGGAGAGGATTTCAATGAGACCTACGAAGAAGAAGACCGGCAGCAGCAGGTTCTTGAGCAGGCCGCTCAGCCCGCCCTTGGGCCCGAAGATGTGCCCCACAAAGTGCTTGATGCCCTGTTCGCGCAGGCACCATACGAACCAGAGCAGGGTGTAGAACAGACCCAGGAAAAGGGTGATGTTCAGGTCGGCGTTGGCACCGCGCAGCAGCGGGTCGTGCCCGTAGAGAATCTCACCCACACCGGGAAGCAGTCCCATGTAGTTGCTGATGAGAATCAGCAGGAAGATGCTGGCGAAATACCAGAAGTAGCGTTGGGCCAGATGCTTGCCGGTCAGCCCGGAGACAAAGTTGAAGAGAGTTTCAAAAATCCATTCCACAAAGTTCTGGAGCTTGCCGGGGATGCGCTCCATCTTTCGCGTGGCAAAACGGAGCAAAAGGGTGATGACCACGACGGCCGCCGCCATCATGACAAGAGAGTTAGTGATGGGCAGGCTGTGTCCCGGCCAGAAGGGGATGTCGATATTCCACAGCACCGGTGCATCATTCGAGAGCTTGTGTGCTTCCCCTGATGCCTGAGCCACCCCACAAAACAAGACCATGCCGCCACATGCGAGCTTTTGGAAGAGAGATTTCATCGCGATAACGTCTAAAGTTAACACCTCTTTTCCCCGTCCGTCAAGCAAAAAACTGTTTCGCGTGACACAGAATAGTTTTTTTTGCAGTTGTGTGTTTCTGCAGAGTTGCTACTGCTTCGTCATAAAAAAATCCGATGAGTCGTACATCGTCGTTTCGACGATGGCGTTTTGGCTGTTTTGCCGGACGAAAAAGAATCAGAAAATGAGATACACCAACAGCATGAAGCCGGCGATGATGAGCTTGGCAACCACCCCGGCCAGATAGCCCAGCGTGGCTCCCATACCGGAGGTAGCAGAGGATTTAGCGTCCTTGCGGGCAAATATCATCTCTGCCAGAAAGGCGCCGGCAAAGGGGCCGACGATGAGCCCGAAAGGCGGGAAGAATGCCCCGACAATGACGCCGACAAAGGTGCCCCACAGGGCGGCTTTGCTGCAGCCGAAGCGGCGCGCGCCCATCAGGGTGGTGATGTTGTCCACAATGGTGCCGAAAATCATCAGCAGCGAAAGAATCATCCATACCCACCAGGCAGGATAGGGTTCCCCTTTGGCAAAAGCTGAGGAAATACAGGCGCCCAGCACCAGCAGATGCCCGGGGTAGGGAAGAACGCATCCCAGGAAGCCGGCGGCTGCCAGTACGATGGCGAGACCGTAGAGAAGCATGGAAAGGGTGCTTCCCATGTCGGGTATCATCTGTGTAAACCAGCTCCAGTCCATTGTGGTGATGAGGATTGAGGGTGAAATCAGCCCAGATTCTGCTCGGCAATGCCGGCGCGCTTGCGGGCGGTGGCATCCAGGATGCGTTTGCGCATGCGGATGAAGTGCGGGGTGGCTTCCACCAGTTCGTCCGGCTCGATATATTCGATGGCTCGCTCCAGAGTGAAGACTCGCGGCGGGGTCAGCTGGATGGAGTCATTCTTCGTGGCAGAACGGTGGTTGGTGAGGTGTTTTTCGCGGGTGGGATTCACCGGAATGTCAATGGGCTTGGGATTTTCACCCACAATCATACCTTCATACACCTCATCGCCGGGAGCAATGAAGAGAGTGCCGCGCTCCTCGATGGATTGCAGGGCGTAGGGGCGGGCAATACCGCTTTCCATGGAGATGAGCGTGCTGCTCTGGCGGGTGACGATTTCACCGGCATAGGGGGCATATTCCTTGAACAGATGAGAGAAGATGCCGTGACCGCTGGTCAGGTTGACCAGTTCAAACTCAAAACCGATGAGTCCGCGTGTGGGCATGGTGGCCTGGATGGTGGTGCGCCCGGTACCATTGGTTTCCATGTTTTCCAGAATGCCGCGGCGGTTGCCCAGGATGCGGACGGCGCCGTTGGCGCATTCGTCCGGAACTTCAATGAAGACCGTTTCAAAGGGTTCGCACATGGCCCCGTCTATTTCCTGAACGATGACTTTCGGACGGGAAACCAGCACCTCAAAGCCCTCACGGCGCATCTGTTCCACTAGAATGGCAATCTGCATCGTGCCGCGGGCTGATACCATGAACACGCCGGCCAAATCCGTGTCCTCCACCTTGATGGAGATGTTGGTGCGCATTTCGCGCATGAGTCGGTCGCGGATGACGCGGCTGGTCACGTTCTTGCCATCGCGTCCGCCGAGCGGACCATCGTTGATGCTGAATTCCATTTGCACGGTGGGGGGCTCAATATCCACAAAGGGAAGAGCCTCGCCCTCCGGGTCGGCCGTGATGGTTTCACCGATGTCTACATCCTCAAATCCGGAGATGCCGATAATGTTACCCGCTTCTCCTACTGCCGATTCTGTGTTTTGCAAGCCACTGTATTCAAAGAGCTTGGTCACTTTTCCCTGAATCTTGCTGCCGTCCGGGCGCAGCAGGTAGACGGTGTCTCCCTTTTTCACGGAACCGCTGGTGATGCGGCCCACGGCTACGCGGCCTACATAGTCATCCCAGTCGATATTGGAGATGAGCATCAGGAAAGGCTTGTTCGGGTCGGCATCCTTAGGAGCAGGTATGTGCTTGACAATCTGATGAAGCAGGGGGGTGCAGTCCACGGGCGGCTCTCCCTCCGGAGCGTTCATGAAATAGCCGTCGCGGGCAGAACCGTATACAAAAGGTGCTTCAAACTGTTCTTCCGTTGCATCCAGCTCCAGCAGCAGCTCCAATACCTGATCATGTACCTTCATCGGGTCGGCATGCGGGCGGTCAATCTTATTGATGACCACGATGGGCAACAGCCCCTCCTGCAAGGCCTTTCGCAGCACAAATCGCGTTTGCGCCTGCGGCCCTTCATACGCATCCACCACCAGAATCACGCCGTCCACCATCTTCATCACGCGCTCCACCTCGGCACCGAAGTCGGCGTGTCCGGGGGTGTCGACAATGTTAATCGTGTAGTCATTCCAATGGATGGACGTATTCTTGGCCTTGATGGTGATACCCTTTTCTCGCTCCAAATCCATGGAGTCCATGGCGCGCTCCTGCACTTCCTGGTTTTCGCGGTAGGTGCCGCCGGCTTTCAGCAATTGGTCCACCAGGGTGGTCTTGCCGTGGTCAACGTGTGCGATAATAGCCAGATTGCGGAACTTGGAGGGGTCACTCATAAATGTTTGTCAGGATGTTGCGGCGGAGCTTTTCCACCCGCTTGGGGCGTATTGTATCACAATTTTTTTGCGGAGAAAAGCCTAAACACCGCCTGCCCCTTGCAGAAGTGTTCATTTGCGGTTGAAATATAGGGTGATTTTGTTATAATGAGCGACGTCTTTTGCCATGAATGCCATTTTCATCAAGTCTGCCTTGTTGGCTCTTCCGGCGCTGGTCTGTGCGACGTCGTGCTCGGATTCGGAGAATCGGGAGTTGCCGGTAACGATGCAGCTCTGTGCCGGGTTGCAGGCGGATGTACCTGCGGCACAGGCGTTGATTGCAAGCCTGCACGGCAAGTTGGAAGCGTGGTTGCAGCACAAAGGCGAGCTTGAGGATTGTGTGACGATGCTGGTATTTCTGGCCGCACGAGCAGGGGTGGAGGATGAAGCGCTGCTGGCGGCAGTGCGTGAATTGCAGGATGCCGGGGCAGATATCAGGGCGGTGGATGAGAAGGGTACTTCTGCTCTGTTGTATGCCGCCTATGGTGGTTTCCGTGAAACGTTCGATTACTTGCTGGAGGAAGGGTTGACTCTGCAGGATACCAATGCGGTGGGGTGCTCTCCGCTGATGATGGCGGCGCAGGGCGGGAAAACGGAGATGATTCGTTATTTGCAGGAAATGGGGCTGAGTATCTCCGCAATGGATAAGTTGGGTAATAATGCTCTGATTTATGCCTCGTACGGCGGGCATTTGGACTGTATTCGTTACCTCCTTGAGCAGGGGGAGAATATTCGTTCCGTGAATACGAATGGACATGACTGTCTCATTGCGGCGGCTCACAGCGGTAATGTAGAGTGCTGCCGTTTCTTTATGGAGCAGGGGCTCAGCGCGCTGTCCTGTGGCTATGACGGCGTAACGGCTCCCATGTATGCAGCATGGGGCGGGCAGCTGGATTGCTTTGTCTTTTTGGTTGAGCAGGGGGCAAATCCCACCGCGGTGGATTCGTATGGTAATACTATGGCTCACCATGCGGCCTTCGGCGGGCATGCTGCGTTTATGCATGCATTGGCACAATACGGTTTTGCTTTGGACGAACCCAACCTCAAGGGGCAGACACCATTGATGATTGCTGCCGGAGAGGGATATGCTGCCTGTGTGCAATATCTGCTCAGCGCGGGGGCCGGAGCGGCACGAAAGGATGCTCAGGGCCATACGGCATTGCAGTATGCCAAGGCGGCAGGGCATGAGGAGTGTGTGAAACTATTGCACAAATAAAGCCCCATCTCCCGAATGAAAATTCTTTCCTGCATTCTGCTGGCGTTTGCCGTGTTGACGGATGCGGCCATACTCTTCCTGATTGTTCTGCGTTATCCGTGCAACCATGGTGCGGTACCGAGCCCACTGTTCCTGATGTTGATTTCTCTGCTTGCTGTGCCTGCGGTGTGGCGGCGTCATCGGGCGGCACTCGTTGCTCTCCTGCTTTGTTTGCTGGGGCTCTTCATGCTTTGGACGGCGGATTATCTCAATATCATGTTGGAATATGAGACTTGGATTCACCGCGGTATGCCCGCATGGGGAGAATGGCGGTGACGTTGTTGTATCAGCAGAGAAGAACGCAGAGCGATACGAGGAACAGAAGGCTGCTGCCGGAGGTGAACCCAAGGACAAAGCTGCTGCCCTTTCTGAAGAATGTTTCCCGGCAGGCTGCCGCGACGCCCCACCAGAGCAGGTAGTAGATGAAGAGAATGATTACGGAAAAGAAGGTAAAATCTTCCAGACTGATGTCATGGTAGCGGAGCGCTCTGGAGTGGTGGCTGTGCGTGAATCCGGCATCCGCAGCTTCATCTGCCATGTCGAGGGTATCTCCTTTTTGCCTGCCTATGAGACAGACCGTGGTGCCGGAGGGCAGATACCCGCTTTTTTCCCCCGCCTCAACTATTTTGTCTTTTCCCAGATACCCGAACGGCTCCTGCGACATATTGTTCAATCCGACTACCTGTCGGGCGCCCAGTTGCAGCCCGGTGGCAATGGTATGTGTGAATCCATGCTGTTTTGTCGTCAGAATAGCGTTGACTTTGGTATCACACCCCTCCAACGGCAGCATTTCATCTGTTGTCAGTTCTCCAGTGACTCGAATTAATTTGCCCTCCAGTGCAGGGGAAATTTGTTCGGTAGCGGCATCGTAGATGCGTTCGCTCTCCCAATACTCCTGCAAATAGGCAACTTCATATGCCAGTATACACAGGCAGGGCAGAGTGAAAATCAGACCTACTGCCATGATGATGGGAGAGAAAAAGGATTTCATGTCAGTTAGACCTTTGGACTGTATTCTGCGTTCAAAAAATGGGCGGTTTAACCTGCCTCGGGCAGATGCTACGGAAAACTTAGAAAATGCCCGAAGCTGCAAAGCTTAGTGCTGCAAGATGTGGCATGGTTTTGCTATTGACGGTACCAGAAGTTGTGGTAAGATGCGGGCATGAGATGCATTCAGTGCGGATTTATGGATGACAAGGTCATCGACTCGCGCATGTCCCGGGAAGGGACGTGTATCCGCCGCCGTCGTGAGTGCCTGCGCTGCGGCTACCGCTACACGACTTATGAGCAGATGGAGCGCACAGAGCTGCGTGTGCTCAAGCGCGACAACATGACGGAAGCGCTCAACCGCGAGAAAATTCTCAAGGGTATGATAAAGGCCTGCGAGAAACGCCCCGTGGGGATGGACCAGCTGGATGTGGCTGTGGATGAAATCGTGGCAGAGCTGCACCGCGACCACCAGCGGGAAGTGCCATCGTACCTGATTGGCATGAAGGTGATGGAGAAGCTGCAGGGGATTGATCCGGTGGCTTATATTCGCTATGTATCGGTGTATCGCCAGTTCCGCACGGTGGAAGAATTCATCGAGCTGGTGCGGCGCATGGAGGTGAAGGCCGCCAACGATGCTTTACAACGCAAATTACCGCTGGGATGATTGCTTTCAAGAACAGTTTGCCGCTGCTGCAGACCGGCTATTGCGTGATATCCGACTACGGTGTGGAGTGGATTGAGCGCGTCTTGCAGAATGCAGCGGACGCCGCGGGGGTGAAGTTGCCATTCCGCGATGAAATTGCCCGCGGGGTGCTGTTGTATCTGGAGCGGGAGTGCCCGCTGCACGCCGTGCCGCTGGAGTATCTCTTTGACCGCATGCGCCGCATGCTGTATGAGGTGGGGTTGCCGCTGATTGCTCAGAATCTGCGGGTGCAGACTCCGCCTGTGGATATCGAGCTGGATGCGCTGGCAGGCCAGCAGGATTTGCCCCTCTTCTTCTACACGGAGCTGGGCCGCCGACTGGCGGAACTGCGCAGTCTGGGGCTCAATACCTACCATTTTTCCGGCAAGAAAGAGTGCAGCCTCCTGCTTGGGGCTCGTCGCCGTGCCTGTCCCACCCAGCAGCGAGCCTTGGAAGAGCTGGATGCTTTCCTGAACCGCAATCTCGGTAACGCCGGTTGATTTGTCTTGACCGGGTGTCGCAGAATGACGTTGATTTCGGAGGGAATATATGTTAGCCTCGGTCAACTGAGGTATATGGGCGTTGTGAATGTATTGAAATCGTCTTTTCTGTCCGGCATCTGCATCGGTATTGCCGGTTTTGGGTATCTGGCTCGTCCTGACATTGTGGGGAGTGTGTTGTTCACCTTTGCGCTGATTGCCGTGGTGAATTACAAGCTGAAACTTTATACCGGCACGGCGGGATTCATTGCCCGGAATGAAGTGGGGCACATGTTCCTGGTGTTGTTTGGGAATATCCTGGGCTGCGCAGCTATGGCCGCGATGACGCGCCTCTCTGCCATGCCGCTGCAGGAGACGGCTCAGGCGCTTCTGGCCGATAAGCGTCTGATTCTCGGCCCGCTCAATGGTGGGTTGCTGGCTATCGGCTGCGGATTCATCATGACCACGGCGGTGACGTTTGCGCGGAAGGGTAACCCGATGCCCATGCTTTTCGGTGTGCCCCTCTTTATCACCTGCGGCTTCCCCCACTGCGTGGCAGATGCCTTTTTCTATCTCTGTGCGCCGTTGGATTTCTGGGAGGCCAACCTCTGCGATATTCTGGTGTTCTACATCGCGATTGTAGCCGGGAATTTTGTCGGTTGCAACGCCTACCGCTGGATAGCCGGTTCCAACCCGGAGTAAAAGGCGGCAGAGTAGTCGGATTGCGGGCTTCGCGCTTGCCTTGCGCGGGAAAGAAGCGTATAATGCCGGGTATGAATCTTCCCATTCGTCCCCGCCGTAATCGAAAGTCTGCCGGAGTTCGTGGCCTGATGCGTGAGACCGAGCTCACGGCTGCGCATCTGATATACCCGATGTTTGTGCAGGAGGGGGATGCGGATACCCCTATTGAGTCCCTGCCGGGCTGCACCCGATGGAGTGTGGCGGGCATTGCGGAGGAATGCCGCCGTCTGTATGCGCTGGGGATTCCCTGTGTGGATTTGTTTGCCGTTGTTCCGGAGGAAAAGAAAGATGCCGCCGGTAGTGAGGCATGGAATCCGGAGGGGGTGGTGCCGCGAGCCATTCGAGCCATCAAGGCGGCTGTGCCGCAGATGGTGGTGATGACGGATGTGGCGCTCGACCCCTTCAATAGCTACGGTCAGGACGGCCTTGTGCGGGAATATGAGGATGGTTCCTACGAAATCCTCAATGATGAGACGGTGGAGGCGCTTTGCCGCCAGGCGCTCTGCCATGCCCGTGCCGGGGCAGATATCATTTCTCCCAGCGATATGATGGATGGTCGCATTGCGGCGCTGCGCTTCGCGCTGGATGCGGAAGGCTTTGAAAAAGTATCGCTTATGAGCTACACGGCTAAATACGCCTCGGCCCTGTACGGGCCGTTCCGCGGGGCGTTGGGCAGTGCTCCCAAGTTCGGCGATAAAAAGACGTACCAGATGGACCCTGCCAATGCTCGGGAGGCGCTGCGTGAGGCGGCTCTGGATGCAGCAGAGGGGGCAGATTTTCTGATGGTGAAACCCGCCACGCTGTATCTGGATGTGATTGCCGCCATGCGTGCTGCAAGCTCTCTGCCGATAGCGGCATACCATGTGAGCGGTGAGTACCTGATGGTGAAGGCCGCCGCCGCTTCCGGCTGGCTGGATGAAAAGCAGGTGATGCTGGAAAGCCTTCTGTCCATACGCCGCGCCGGTGCGGATATGATTCTGACCTATGCCGCTCCGCAGGTGGCAGAATGGCTTCGCGAGAGCTGATAAACACGCCGACTGCCGATGAATCAGCTGCCGCCCATGCCGAAACCCCGTCCATGGTGGCGGAGGACGGACTTCTTCTTGGTGATGTTGTCCGTCGCGGTGGCGCTGCTGGCTCTGAAGTTGTTCGGCGGTGGCAGTCCGGCAACGTTGGAGCTGTCGGTTGCACCGTATGCGGAGCAACACGCTCACGCTGCCTTGTCTCCGCTTACTCAGCGGCAGGTGGATGAAATGCCGGAGAGCGGTCCGCCTGTTCGCTTTCTCATGCTCAATGCGGAGAACTATTTTGTTGCCGGAGAAAAGCAACGGTCGCGCTACATGAATCGTCCCAAGCCTGAGCGTGAATGCGAGGCTGTGGCAGAGGTCATCGCCTCTGCAAAACCGGCCATCATCGGGCTGGCAGAGATGGGCGGGCCGCAGGCGCTGGAGGACTTGAAACGCAGACTGCACGACAGGGGCTTGGATTACCCCCATAGCCGTGTGCTGACGCGGGGTGGCGAGGATAGAGCGCTGGCTCTGCTGTCCAGATATCCGGTGGTGCAGGATAAATCCTGCGCTGATTATGGTTTGTTCGGGGTACAGAAGCGCCGGATGCTGCGCGGGATTCTGGATGTGACGGTGCGTGCGGAGGATGGGCGCTTGTTTCGTGTGATGGGCGTGCATCTTAAATCGCGGGTGGGCGATGATGCCGCTGCGGCAGAGTCTTTGCGGCAGCGAGAGGCGCAGACGCTGGCCCGCTATATCCAACAGGAAATGAAAAAGCAACCCGGCCTGCCCATGCTCGTGTTCGGGGACTGGAACGATAATCCGCAGGATGCTTCCGTCAGGCTGATGGTGCAGGGGATGTCGACCGAATGTGCCCTGCGGCGAATGAATCCGAAAGATTCACGCGGTGAGGAGTGGACGCTGTATTACAAACGGGGGAATACCTATAATACTTTTGACCACCTTTTTGTCAACACTCCGATGTTAAAGCGTTTGAAACGCGGCGATGCCTCCGGCATTGTCGATATCCCGGCCTCTCGCCGGGCGAGTGACCACCGCGCCGTTTGGTGTGATTTGCGCTGATATCCTATTCGTTTCGCAGGAAATTCGTTTGCCGGATATAGGTCGCCCACTCGGCATAACGCTTCATTTTACGGTCGCTTTTCCAGTCGGCGAAACGGTCGGCCAGGTTGGCGGCCTCCCGGAACTGTTTCAGCTCCAGCAGAGAGTCGACGGCACCGATGGCGGCCTGATGAAAGACAGACCAATCTCTGTCTGTGGCACTATCCTTGCTGACGGGGTTTTTCTCCAGAATGGTCATGTAATCGTCATAGGCCGTACGATAGTGACCGCTTCTGCTGCAGATGGCTGCATGATGCAGCAATGCGGCGTAGCGCCAGTAGGTGGGCAGCGTGGTGTCGTTGGCGCATTGACCACCGATTTCGAGCGCTCGCCCGATACCTTCAGTGGTGCCTTCCAGCGTATATTTGTTGGAGAGGGTAATCAGCGTATGTGCCCGATCCTGCGGCGTAAGCTTTTCTGTTTTGCTCAGCAGGTATTTCAGAATATGCTCAGCCTTTTCACCTTCTCCGATGCGGATGAGTACATCTGCTTGGCGAATGGAGGCTTTTGTTGCCAGTTCCGGGTATTTTTCGGCGCAGGTAGCATACGTGGCAGCCGCTTCTTTCAGGGACTCCGTGGTGCCGATTTGTTCTTTTTCGTAGGCCGCATGGAAAAGACTCTGCGCAGCGGTATCACCGTTGCCTGCCATTTGATGCAATTCCATGAGCTCTCGGAAGGCTTCGGCATGCATGCCGCGCTCGGAGAACAGATGCGCCAGGTGGAAGCGAAGCCTGTAATTCAGATGCCGGTTGCCGGTGGATTCAATGGCCCGGCGCATCAGCTCCGCTATACGTTCCTCCGTTTCGGCTCTGCGGTCTGCGGGAGATGCTTTGCGCATGGCACTTTCCCGAATCATGTAGTAGCGCAGGAGTTGCCGAGGTCGGAAATTGGCAGAGGAGGTATGGGCAAGCTCCTGTTCTACCAGAAGCGGGGAATCATCCATGTTGAACCATGCCTTATCCAGCAGAAAATCAATCATGAAATCGCTGGCTCGGTAGGGAATGCTCTGCAGTACCTGCAAGGCCTGACGGGCCTGCGCATTATCTTTGCCCATGTGATACAGGAACAACGCCGCATAGACCTCTACCTTTGCTTCCGGGGTGAAGTAGGCATAGTTCAGGATTTCTGTTGCCAGTTCCCTGTTGCCGGAGCTCAGGGCACAGAGCAGGCTGTTGGCAAAGGCTGCCGGGCGCAACCCCTCCGGCGCCAGTCTGGCACAGTCGCGGAACATGAATGCGGCCTGGTGCGCATCTGTTTCGGCGAGGATGACAGCGGCGTAAAAAGTCTTGTGAGGGGAATCAATGGTGACGTGGCTGAGGTATTTGGCCGCCTCTTCGGTGAGCCCCTGTTCCAACAGATAACGAGTTTGCTCCAGCAGGATGAGTTGGGTAGCGTTTTCTCCGGGGAAGAGAGTGAGTGCGGTGTTGGCGCAGGTGTTGTCCGGCTCCACGCTGTCCGGATTATCACGGTTGATGAGGTATTGGAGAATGAGAAGGGAAATGGCTGCGCGTTGCGGCTTTTCGATATCTTCAATCCATTCCTGCAGTCTGGCTCTCGCATATTTGCCTTTGGTGAACGCCTGATGCGCGGCAAGTCGTCGGAATGCTTCCTGCAGCAGGGGTGACTCCGGATGGGTGGAGATAAAGTGCAGGAGGGTTTCTTCGCCTTTTCCCTCTGCCGGGGTGTTTTCTGCTTCTTCTTCGCTTTCCGGTTCACTTCGTCCAAGCCCGGAAAGTAAGCCTTCGGCAGCTGTTTCTTTTTCCGTGAGTCCTGCGGTTTCCTGAGCGTAGAAGACCTCTGCCAGCGCCAGACGAACACGCTGGCGGATATCGGTGGGCAGCTCTCGGTTTCCCTCCATCTTCCGGCAGAGGCTGATAGCTCCGTCATAGTTTCCCTTCTGGCGGAGGTTTTCAATCTCCAACAACTCCAGAACATGGGTGAAATCGGGATTTTTTGCAGACATCCCCCGCAGCAGTTCCAGCGCTGTGTTATCCTGACTTTCCGGCTGTTGCAACCAGAATTCTGCCAGAGCTGCGGCTGCAATTTCTGCAATCTCCGGGTTGCGGCTGGCCGCCAGGGTGGGTACAACGGTGGAAAACTCCACATCCGGGCTTTGCCAGGCACAGTAGAGCAGGGCTTTGGCCGCATACGGATAGAGCTTGTGCGTGTCGCTTACTTTGGTCAGAAGGTCTGCGGCCTCTTTCATGCGGTTCAGCTCTATCAGGGCTCGCCCCTTCCAAAAATAGCTCTCTTCGCTTTCATTGCCGCTCAGCGTTTTCAGAACACCAACGGCATCTCCGTTTCGCAGAAGCGCTGCGGCTTCATCGATGGGAGAAGCTGCGGCGATGCTTATGCATGCCGATAGAAGGTAAAGAAAGGAGGAGAATTTCATGCTGAAATAATTCTGTTATAAGGAATTTTGTTCTTCCGCAGATGACGCCGGCGGGTATTTGCCCTCCAGCCAGAGAAAATTGTTAATAAAGCGTTTGCCGCCCACTGTCAGCGCGGCGTTTTTGCTGTTGTTCTTGAGCCTGTTGGCAGTGCAGTTCTGTTGCAGTGTCGGTTGCGCTTTGCAGGAGATGACCTCCGGCTCTGCGACTGCCTTGTCTGCCGGATACACGGCCACCGGTACCCCTTCTGCGGTGAAGGCTATATCAAGCGAAGCGGGGCGCTTCTTCCAATCTCCCTTGTAAAGGAAAGGATGGCGTTGCAGCAAATCCATGGTGCCAACGCAGGGAACGCGTACCCGATAATGCTCCGGGAGGGTGGCGATGTGTTTTTGCAGGGAGAGAGATGCACCATTCCTGCAGTGCAGCAGGAGCTTTGATATATCGAAGCCTATCAGGTTCTGCCCATTGTAAATCCCGTGTTTATTGGATGGGGGTGAGAACTTGTCGTAGTGCCGATTGATCAGAAAGCATATTTCCAGATGCAGATGCCCGCGAGTCTTGTTGAGCCCGACTCCGGAATAGCCCAGCCGCCCCAGCTCATTGCCGGTTCCGACCCGCTGTCCTACGTCGCATCGGACCTCGGACAGATGCGCATAGACGGTGTAGAACGCGCCCTCCGGCGTTTTGTGTTGCACCACTACGTAGCGTCCGTAGTTGCTCAAGCCGGGCTGGCGGTTGGTATACACCACTTCTCCGGGGGCGACCGGGTGAATGATATCCAGCGGCTCGCCTTGTTCATCCCGCTTCACCGGAGAGATGTCGATACCTTCGTGCAGCCGGGAATACATGATTTTCCCGTCGCTCAGACGGAAAGGATTGCGGACAAAACCATAAGTGCCGGCTTCCCATGGTTGCGTGGTGACCCCTTCGAAGGTTCGGTCCACATAGGTGAAGAAAGCCTTGTGGTCACCCCGGAACAGAGCATCATTACCGGTCGGAAGACGGTACACCAAATCTACACCCGCCGAACACACTCCGCTGATGCTCAGCAGAGCGGTGCAGATGAATCGGGTGAAGACGTGTCGCATAGGCCGAAGAAGTCTTACTCCTCAGAGAATAGCTGCGGAATCATGCGCCCCGTGGCATCGCGTTTCACTTTGATCCCCTTGGGTACTTCGCGCTTGGGGCGCGGGTCTTTATCTCGATAGCGCTTCTCCTCGATTTCCGGATTGGCCGGAGCCACGGTTTCAGCAATCATCTTCAGATCGTAACCGTTGAGGCCATTCCAGATAACGAGCTTGCCGTCACCGATAGGGGTGTCAATCAGCATGGGAGGCATGGCGATGCCGTTCACGACCGGGAGCAATTTATTGCCGTTGTTGTCCAGCGTTTGCGTGTAGAGGCGGGAGCGGTATTCCTCTTTGGTATAGAGCACGACGCCGTAGCTGCCGTCATCGTTCAGGAAGGAGCGGAACTTGCTGAAATGTTTGAGTGAGAGCATAGGCATGCGGTTGTAATACACGCCGTTATACAGTATGTTGAACGATGCTCCCGCTTCTGCCGTGTCGGATTCCGTGAGGAAAAAGAGGGGATAGGTGGCTTGCTGGCAACCGGTCAGAATAGCTGCGGCAACGGCGAGATGCAGAAAAATCGTGCGAAGGTGTTTCATGAAGCGGAACGGAAATTCTAACGCCCGCTATTCTACTACACATTCTCGCTCATTTCCAGCATAAAGATGCCTGTTTCCTGACATAAAAAAGACCCGGTTCGATGTGCGAACCGGGTCGGATGGGAAAATCAATTCCGCAGCTATTAGCTGAGGGAAGGCTTCTTGGCACGGCGAACGGAACCGAAGCGCTTCTGGAACTTGTCGATACGACCCTCGGTGTCCACGAACTGGTTCTTACCGGTGAAGAAGGGGTGAGAGTCGGAGGTGATGCCGCAGGATACAACGTAGTGCTCAACACCATCGATTTCTTCCTTCTTGGCGGAGGTCACGGTGGAGCGGGTGATGAAGCGGCGGCCCGTGGTGATGTCCACGAACACAACAGGATTGTACTTGGGATGGATGTCTGCCTTCATAATGATTTTGGGCTGCGTTACCGTCGCAGCGCGGAGCAATACTACAGGTTTCCTGAGCAATGTCAAGCCGTAATTTGTTTTTTTATTCCATTTTGCGGCATGGGGAGGCCATAATTGTGAGAAAGTTGGATTGACGATTCTGCCTGCGCGGTGTACCATGCTGGCATGAATTCCTCAGTAACGATTCATGACGGAGACCTGCGTTGCCGCACGGTCTGGGAACCTTCCGGGCAGGAATGCATCACCGATGTGGCTGCCGCCGCCGGCGGAAAAGGGGAATATCCGTCCCCGGCAGCTATGATGGCCGCCGCCGTGGCCTCCTGTATGCTCAGCATGATAGCCTGGACCGGCCATCATAAGGGTTTTGAGACGCGGGGTGTTCATATTGCCGCCGGTTATGAAACCGATGATAAAGGAGCTATTGCTGCGCTCATCTTTGATATTTCGGTGCCTGTGAAGACCACCCCCGCGAGCCGACGTATGATGGAAAAGGCCGCAGAACACTGTCCTGTGGGGGCAATAATTGTGCCTGCTGTGGCAAAGAAAATCACCTGGAATTGGGCAGAAAGTTAATCCGAACAGCAGAAGCCGTCTGCCGGAGCTGCGATTGCCTCCGGCAGCGCTCTGCCCGGAACTTATTGAAAATAGGTGATTTTTTCAGACGAGATGAAAAAATGTTAACCTTTATCAAAAAAAAGTCTTGCCAGACGGAGAGAAATGGGTATAATAGCCCCGCTTTCGCGCTTCTTCTTCTTCAGAGTAGGGCGCAGAGGTAAAGCGGATGTAGCTCAGTGGTAGAGCGCAACCTTGCCAAGGTTGATGTCGTGGGTTCGAATCCCATCATCCGCTCTCAGCGCCCGGCAATGGGTGTTACCACAAAAAACAAAGCGGATGTAGCTCAGTGGTAGAGCGCAACCTTGCCAAGGTTGATGTCGTGGGTTCGAATCCCATCATCCGCTCTTTCTGAAAAGCTGCCTTATCGGCAGCTTTTTTCTTTGCATAGGGAGAGAGATTTGGATGCTGCGTCATATTCCGAACACACCGGTCCGGCAGGATAATTCAATCTTGACGTGTTAGAACAGAGATGCTAGAGTTTCTGCATGAGTATGAAGTTCTGTTGGGAACTGCGCCCGACGGAGGGAGATGAGGATTTTGGCGAAGAGCTGAATAACCAACTACCACGGTTGGTGCGGCGGTTGCTTGTCCAACGAGGCATTTCCGGACGGGATGAGGCGCTGCGTTTCCTGAATCCTCGCCTGGCTGACCTGGAGGACCCGTTCCTGTTGGGGGAGATGGAGGCTGCTGTAAAGCGAATTTTTCGTGCGGCAGATGAGGGGGAACATGTTTGTATATACGGTGATTATGATGTGGATGGTGTCAGTGCCGTAACGCTGTTGCATACGGTACTGCGGGCGTATGGAATTCGCACGGACTATTTCATACCTGTTCGCACGCGCGAAGGCTATGGCTTGAGTGAAGAGGGTATTGCCCATGCCGTGGAAAAGTGCGGAGAAGTGCCGCAGTTGATTATCACGGTGGACTGTGGCACCTCTTCCGTGGAGGAGGTCGAGCGCCTGAACGGGATGGGGGTAGATGTGGTGATACTGGATCACCATGAAGGAAGCCCGCATGGCCGTCCTCCCGCCGTGGCTGTGGTGAATGCCAAGCTGGAGGAGGATAGCCCCTTTACCTATCTCTGTAGTGCCGGGGTGGTGTTTAAGCTGGCGCATGCGATGCTGAAACTGCGGCGCTTGCCCGATTTTGACCTGAAGCACTATCTGGATTTGGTGGCCACGGCCACGGTGGCGGATATTGTGCCGCTCGTGGGGGAGAACCGATTGCTGACTCGCCATGGCCTGCGGGTGATGGAGCGTGGCGGTAATGTGGGGATTCAGGCGATTAACCGGGTGACGGAGCTGAATCGTCGGCCGAGTGCCAGTCATGTGTCTTTCCGCATCGGGCCGCGATTGAATGCCGCAGGGAGGATGGACAGCCCGATGGATGCGCTGCACCTGCTGATGACGCCGGATCCGGCAAGAGCCATGCAGCTGGCCCACCGTCTGGAGGAACACAATCGCGCCCGCCAGCAGGAGGAAGAAAAAATCCGCCGCGAGGCGATGGAGATGCTGGAGCGCGATTTTAACCCGGAAAAAGACCGGGTGATTGTGCTGGGGTCTCGCACATGGCATCCCGGAGTGGTGGGCATCGTGGCCTCTTTGCTGATGCGGCGGTATCACAAGCCTACTTTCATCATCTCTCTGGATGAGCAGGGGGTTGGCAAGGGCTCCGGACGCTCTGTTCCGGGGATTTCGTTGGTGCAGGCGATTCACCATTGTGCGGATACCCTGATTTCCGGCGGCGGGCATGAGATGGCTGCCGGTCTGGTGATTCGTGAGGAGATGATAGATGCGTTTCGCCGGAAGTTCGATGCATTTGTAAATGCGACTGTATCGGCCGATAAGCTCAAGCCTGTATTGGCTGTGGATGCGGAGGTCGCATTCCCGGAGCTGACGCTGGAACTGCTGGATAGCTACGAGCAGCTGGAGCCGTTCGGCAATTCGAACCCGCAGCCGGTTTTCATGAGTCGCAATGTGATGCTGTCAGATGCACCCCGTCATTTGCAGGGCAACCATTTGCGCCTTGCTCTGCGGCAGGGGTGCTGCGAGTGCGATGCCATGTATTTCAACGGTGGCCATCTGCGCTTGCCGGATCCCCCGTGGGATATTGCTTACACGATTGATCGCAACGTATGGAGAGGCCGCACCTCCGTGGCCATATCAATTCAGGATATCCGTCCGGCAGAGTAATGGGAAAACATCCGGTCAGGTCACCCCGCAGCCGCAGGCAACAGAGGGATGAGGATGCACGCCATGGTGATTGGCGGGTAGAGCTGGATAATCCGTGGGAGGTAGAGCACCTCTCCGTGCAGCCGGTTCGCAATCTGTTCCAGCGGACACGGGCTCATGCGAACTATCTGCGGAATGTTGCGGTGCCGTATTACGGTCAGGATATATACGGAGCGGATGATGTTCAGGATTGGGAGCCGGCGCATGGCCTGAAGCGCGTAGTGCGCCTGGCGATTGCTCTGTTGGTGTTACTGCCGCTGTCGGTCGTGCTGGTTTTTGCGTTGATGATGCAGTTGTACCATGCTGCCCCGACCATTAGCGATATCGGATTCTGGCTGTCGGTCCCGGTGTGGTTTTCGGTGGTGGGGGCATTGCTGTTCGTGTCCATCAAGATAGCACTGGTGCTGGAATCTGCTCTGGTCTATGTGTATGTCCTGGGGCATGAGCTCACGCATGCGCTGGCCGCATGGGTGAGTTTCGGCAAGGTGCAGTCCGTGCATGTGGATACAAGCGGCGGCTATGTGGAGACGGATGCGGATAATCTCTTCATTGCGCTTTCTCCCTATTTTGTGCCGCTCTGGATGCTGTGCTGGTTGGGTGGCGTGTTTGTGCTGAACTACTTCTGGCCTTTTGAGGCGTATGAAGCATGGTTCTACGGCGGTCTGGGATTCTGGTGGGTTTTTCACCTGTACTGGACGGTTTGGATTATTCCTCGTGAGCAGCCGGATATGCTGGAGAATGGGTTGGTGTTTTCCACGCTGTTGATTATGCTGGCCAATATCGGTATACTGCTGGGCATATTGTGGTGCTTTGGCGTGGTGAGTCTGGGGGGCTTTGCGCAGGAGTTTCGCCATTGCCTCCGGCTGCTGTGGGCTCTGTTTGCGGATGTGGGGGGATGGCTCTGGTTGCTGCTGAGCTGATTTTGCGGATGCGAACGGAGATTTGCCTTGCATGTGGGGCATTTTCTGCCATAATGCTCTGCGCGCTATGCTGAATCAGGAAGTGTATACCGAGGCGGAGGCTGCCGCCATTCAGATTCCGGGAGGAAATGCCGTTATTCTGCCGGAGGGGTCGCGTATCTATGTGACTCAGATGCTGGGGAATTATATCACGGCCGCCTCGGATATCGGGCTGGTTCGTATTTCCCGCGAGGAGGCTGCCCGTTGCGGCATCATTCCCCCGGCAGAGTCCGTGGTGGAGTCGGATGATAATCTGACACTGGAGGAACGCGTCTGGAAGGTGCTGGGGAATATCTACGACCCGGAGATTCCCGTGGATATCGTGAATCTGGGCTTGATTTACGGGGTGGAGGTCATTCCTCAGCAGGAGGGAGGAAGCCAGGTGAACGTGCAGATGACGCTGACGGCTCCGGGCTGCGGTATGGGCCCGCATATCATGGCAGAGGCAGAAATCAATATCTCCGCATTGGAGGGGGTAAAGGCTGTGGATGTAGAGTTCGTGTGGGATCCGCCATGGAATCAGGATATGATGACGGAGGAAGCCCGCATGCAGCTGGGATTGATTTAATTCTTTTTGCAGACGATGCCGAAGGTCACGCTGGAGCTGACGGAAAAGGAAATGCGCCACTTGGCAGAGGTGTGTGCTATGTCGCTCACGGTGCTGGGGCAGGCTATGCCGGAGACTCGTGATGCCCGCGCGGATGCATGGCATCGCCTTCTGGTGGATGTGCTGAAAGCGGCTCGCACGGTGCCTTCCATCGCCCGTGATATGGAGCTGAATCCGGATTGCGGATACTGGTTTTTCAAGCGTCCGTATGTGGATGAAGCTTTTTATTCGGACGTGGTGGATGAGTACCGCGAATCCGTTTTCTGGGAAGAGCTGGTGACGCGGATGGCATCACAAAGCCTGTTGGAAAATCTGGGGCCGGAGGTGTACGATTCTCTCCCGCCGGAAGAACGGGCAGGGCGCGTGTCGAGTATGGAGAAGGCACTGTGGAATGAGGTGTCTCATCACGGATTGGATCGTCTGTTGTTCATGCTGACACCGGAGGAGAGCTGAGATGTTGCATCGCATACCATCGCGTCAGCCTCGCCACATTCTGCTGGGGGTGACCTGTGCGCTGCTCTTCCTGCTCAGTCTGGGATTTTGTCTGTTTTATATATGCTACGGTACAAATGGTGAGGTATCGTTGCTTTGCGGCGGCATGGCGCTGGTTCTGCTGTGGCCGCTGCTGATGATGGCGCGGTGCATTTGGGGCGAGCAGGTGATTCAGGTGGAGCACGCCGGTGTGGTGGTGGCTTTTTACTTGTTGGGTATCCGTTTTCGAAGGACGGTCATTCCTGCAGCTCGGATGCTTCATTTTGACTGGGAGCAGAGTTCGGATGGAATTTATGCGCTGCGTCTGTTGTTGCTGCGGGCTGATGGGCGTACTTCTTTCTCGACGGTGCTGCACACGGATTCTGTGTATGCGCTGGCTTCCGTCTGGCGCGATTTGGAGCTGCATTATCCCGGCAGCGGATTGCGGATTGACAGGCCGCAGGGGGACGATATGGCGGGGAACAGATACTCTCGTTTGTTCTGTGCGGCCTTATTGCTTCTGGGATTGGGACTTGGCTTGGGTTTATTGCCGTATGCCGCCCGCCCTCTGAGGGTTGCTGCCCGGGGGCAGGTGAGTATAGCCGAAGTGGTGGCGGTGGAATGGGGGAGTACACAAACATCCGGCAGCCCCTATCATCTTCGGGTGCTGCCGGATGGTGCAGAAAAAACGCTGAGGACAGCTTCCTCGTTCTATTCCCACAATGGGCGAGTGCCCTTGCCCGGTCAGAAACTGCCTGTGCTCTGGGACGCCGGAGAGGCGTGCTATCTGCCGGGGGAGGTGCTGAGCTTTATTGCGCCCCTGCCGATTCTTGGCTGCTGCTTGGTGCTGGCATGGTTTGGCATTTGGGGGCTGTTGCATTCAGCACATCGTCCGCGGTGATAGCATCGGTGCAATGCTCCTTGCCCTGGTCACAGCTGCTGCGGTAGCACGGATGGCAGGGAGTATGGTGATACACGACCTTGTCATCCTTGCCCATGGGACCGTACAACTCCGGAGAGCGACTGCTCATCAGCACCGTGCTGGGGCAGTTGCAGTGGGCTGCCAGTTGCGGCAACAATCCGTCCACGGCATAGAGTTTCGTGTTGGGGCCAAGCACGGTGCAAACCTCTTCCGGGGCAACGCAGCAGCACTCAATACCCAAGCGTTCGGCCATGGCCTCGGCCGCGGCTTTGTCGCCGGAGAGCGCCAGCAGGGTCGGCTTCGCGGGCAATTTTTCCGTAAGCTCTTTCCACTGTGTTTCTGCCCAGCAATCAGCTGTTCCCAATGTGGAGAAGGGGGCTATGAATGCACCGGAAGCCTCCTCATTGCCGGAATCCGCAGCGGCCAAAATGCCGGTCGCGATGGACAATTGATGAGTTTTTTCCAACAGGTCGAGATAATGGTGGCTACGATGCCGGTCGCGAATGTTCGGCATGCTCTCATGATGAGCCCGAATGGCCTTTCGGTATTTTTTCCGCAGCGGGTTATCGCCGAGCGCACTCACATGAATGGGGGCGAGCTTCAGCAGATTGCGGAATACCTTTTCATTGGTGCTGAACATGAAGATGATGTCAAACGGCCCGTCTTTGTAGATGGCATCCTCTTCCAACTGTTCGAAAGCCGAGCGCTTTTCGTCAGAGGTAACCACATAGGTGATATACTCTTCTTTTTGCCAGAACTTCTTCTGCTCTGCCGGGCAAACAACGGTCAACTGTGCATCAAAACGGCAGCTGCTCAGCACGCGTAGTGCCGGAATGGTGAGCATTGCTTCCTCAAAAGAGTCCGGAAGGCAGGCGATAATGCGGAGGGGGAGGCGCGTGTTGGCTTTTGCCACCTCATTTACCTCATCATCCTGTTGGGGGGCAAAAACGTTGGTGCATTTCCAGCGATGGTGCATCCAGAAGCCGTCAATGATATCTTCGTTCTGGCATTGCTCCAGCGCGATATTCACCTGCATGGTGAGCTCAGCCATGGTATCACACTTCTCCGGCAGTTGGATTTCGCGCCCCAGCACGGCATCCCAGCATCCCAGCTTCGTGTTGCGGGTGAAGACGGAGAACAGGTGGCCTTTGCCCTTGCATCGCTTATACAGCAGAGCCGGTAACGGGGTTACGCCGGTCATTTTGCCGAAATAGGGCAGGAACAGACCTTCCTGAGTGAACTGATCACTGAGTACACCCAGCAGCCCGCCGGTGCGTGCCAGTTTTAATACATTGCGAAGCCCGTCTTCCTTGCTGAACATTTCACAGCCATAGGCTGTGCGGGACTTGTATACCAAGTCTTCCAGCAAAGGGTTGCTCATTCGGCGGTACATGGAACCGAAGTGTTCCACTTTGGTGAAATAGGGACGAATGCGCGCCAGAATTTCCCAGTTGCCGGCATGGGGGATACATGAGATGACACAGTGCCCGTTCTGACCGCATGCCTCAAAATGGTCCGCGCCCTCCATTCGGATGGAGCGTTCCATTTCCTTCTTGCTCATGAGCCCGGTGCGCAGGGAACAGGCCAGATTCATGGAGGTGCGGACCATGTTTCGCCGTACCATGGAATTCAGCTTGTCCTTGCGCAGCGTCGGGTCAACGATGATGCGGAAATTGCGTGCTACGATGGCACGCCTTCTGGAGGAAACGGCCCATACCAGATATCCTATGCAGCGCCCAATGAGCGCGACTATGCGGATATCCAGCAAGCGCAGGAAGAAACAAAAGAGCTTGTAAGACCACAGCCCCACATGCTGTTGGAGTGTTGCCTTGTTTTTCTTGTCGGGAGTATTTCCTGCCATGGCGGTCAAATGTTAGTTGAAGGTGTAATGCCGTTGGATGTAGAAGGGCTTTTTGGTGTAGGGGTCCCACACCTTGGAGCCTACTTTGCTGTTGCTGTAATCCAGCTGATAGTTGGGAGCGTATGGGGAGACCAGAATGTTCGAAAACTCGCAGGGCAGGCTGTAGGGAAGTCCGTCCTCTGCGTATTCGACTTTACCATTCAGATGCCCGGAAGGGGGCAAATCCGTAGGATTGGCCGTAATCCACTTGTTGGAGGCCGGTTTTCCGTTATTGTCTTCGATGACGTGGGGCGGGCGCACTCCCGGATATTCGTCGCGAACGAAATTGTTGATTACTTGCTGGAAAATGCAGGAAGAAAGGAAAAGGGTACACGTAGCGGTGAGCAGGACTTGAACGGTTTGTGTTATTTTCATGATTTGTCGTTGATTCGGTTAAAGATGAGAAGGGGTTAATCTGAGGTGAATGAGTAGGGTACGAGTCTGATTGTGCTGTCATTCCCGTTTGTGCCTTTGCGGAATTCCGGGCAGTATCCGTACTGTTCCATGATGGAGCATATTTCTGGATAACAGGCCAGCAGCGTTTCCAATGCCGGTTTGAGCATGCGAATGTGGTGCTGCGGTATGTGGACTTGCCCGATGGTGCCGCCGTGCGGCATGTTGCCGAGAAGCGGCTCCCCTCCGCAGAAATCAACATTCAATACGGGCCTGCCGTGTTCGGTTTTCCGGCTGAAACTCAGATGGACACCCGTGGTTTGATGTAAATTGGAGCCGAGAATTCGGTCGATGACAATTTCCATGTAGCCATCGTGAATACGAAGCCCCACACCATGACATTTGGCGATGATGGAAAACAATCCTGTTTGGCGCAAGCGACAGGTGGAGCGCAGGAAGCGATTCAATTCCGCTTCGGTAATGGTTACTTCCCGCCCGTTGGCGTTGCGGATGATGGCTGTCACATCCTTGGCGGCACCGCTGTCAGTATAGCCCGCGATATCCGACAGGTCCTGCGGTATCCACATGTTGAGCAGCAGCATACCCAGCATGAAAGAAAATGTCAGAAACAGCAGAACTGCCGTAGTGGTCCAGAAATTGAACTTCTGCCACAATAGGTTGAGCATCGTGATGGGAGAGAATCGGGGAGTATCATCTTCTTCTCCATCGGGCTGGTAAAAAGAGCCCCGGGTAAAATCCTGCTGTCCGTCACCCTCTTTTTTGAACAGAAACCCCCACAGAGAACGATCTGCGGCCGTTCTCTTTCGATTGCGTTTTCTATTGCCCCCGGATGCCATCAATACAAGAGTACAGCCGACATTATAGCTAACTTTTCTTGTAAAGAAAAGTAAAAAAGTGTGATTGCGCCGTATTATCAGGCAATGTTAAGCGCCCACTTGAGATATTTGAGCGATTCTCCCCAGATTTTGCTGCTGGTGCTGCCCAGAACAACGACAATGACGGAGCGGCCGTTGTACGAGCCGCAAGAGATGAGACACTTGCCCGCAGCGTTCGTGTAGCCGGTTTTCATGCCGTGTACCCAGGGATGCGTGCGGAGCAGGCGATTGGTGGAATTCATTTTACGAATCCTTCCGTCTGCTTTCACGAAATCGTAGGTCGGGATATTGATATATTCGCGGATGGTGCGATTGTGGTAGGCATAGCAGGCCGCGCGTGCCATGTCCCGCGCCGTGGAGTACTGCTCTGCCGGCAATCCGTTGGGATTGGCGAAATGGGTGTTGTACATCTTCATGCGGCGAGCGCGCTTATTCATGCGTTCCACGAATGCGTCCACGCTGCCGGCCGTATCACGCGCCAGCGAGAGAGCCACATCATTAAAGCTGCCGATGAGCATGGCCTTGAGCAGCTCGCTCTTGCGGTATTCCGTGCCCGGTTTCAGGTTGAGTCGAATGGGCGGAGCCTTGCAATCCTCGGGGTGAATGGTGACCATGCTGTCCAAATCGCCTTCGTCACAGACACAGAGTGCGGTGATAATCTTCTGCGTGCTGGCCACCTGGCGTTTCGTGTCAGCATTGTATTCGTAGAATATCTTACCTGTTTTGGGGTCAATGACACAGACCGCAGCGCAGTTGGGGCGCGGCGCCGGCTCCTGGGGCATATTGTAGGCCTGATAGGGGGCCAGCGCAGAGGCAGAGGGGCGGGTGATGGTGCGGGCCCCGGCCGGTATGGGGGACGGGTTGTGCCGCGCGCCGGTATGCGTCATCCCGGAATAGTTGCCATATGTTCGATTGTACGGAGAACCTGTTACGTGGGAACTGTATGCCGGGGAACAGGTGCTCAGCAGTACCGCAGAACAGAGAGTGAAAAAAACAGCCAGAAAACGCATGCGCGGAGTCTACCGCAAATGCCCTGTTTTTTCAAGTCAAAAGTATGCCTGTATCGAGTCAACTCAGTTGACAGCAGAGCCGATATCTCCCGCCGGCCACGGGTTCGATAAGTCGTTGAATTTGCAATCGCATCAAGAGCGGGTTAAGCTCCCGCGCACCCATCCCCAGAGCCGGGCAGAGAGCGTCCAGCGTATCATGTCCTGCGGCAATGGAGTCCAGGATGGAAAGAAGAGTTGAATCCGTGGGTAACTCCGGGTGCTCGGCGCGCTGCTTTTTCGGTGCGGCAGGAGGGGGTGTGAAGAGATTCAGCTGTTGCGGCTGATTGACCCACCCCATATCACTCTCCAGCTCATGGGGCGTGGTGCAGAGAATAGCCCCGTCGCGGATGAGCGCGTGGCAGCCGGCAGAGGAGCTTTGGGTGATGTTGCCGGGCACGGCAAAGATACTGTTACCGTAGTTCTCTGCCGCTAATTGAGCCGTGTGAATGGAACCGCTGCGCAGCGGTGCCTCCGTCACCAGAACGGCGCGGCTCCACGCTGCCACAATGCGGTTGCGCTGCGGGAACGTGTTGCGCCCGGGGCGGGTGAGCATGGGGAACTCGCTCACCACGGCACCGTGCCCATCGCAGATAGCGGTGACCAATTCTTCATTTTCCGGCGGATAGATAGCGGACATGCCGTGCCCCAGCACCGCGATGGTGCGCCCGCCCGCCTCCAGCGCGCCCCAATGACCGGCGGTGTCAATGCCCCTCGCCAGCCCGGAGATGATGGTGGAGCCGTGCTCTGCCAGCTCGCGTCCGAACTTGCGGGAGACTGTCATGCCATAGGCAGAGGCCTCTCGCGTGCCGACAATGGCCACGCTCCGCTCCGCATCGCTGTCGCGCCATTCGCCCCGCACATAGAGGACGATGGGCGGGTCTGTCATGCGGCGCAGGATGGCCGGGTAATCGTCATCCAGCAGGGTAACAACGCGTACCCCATGCTGCGCGGCGCAATCCAGCTCTGCGCACACGTTGGTGACGTTGCGCCAGTCCGTAATCACCTGCGCCAGCTTCGGCCCGATGCGTGGCGCTTGCTGCAGGAGGGAAGCAGGAGCTTCCAGCACCAGCTCAGCCGTGCCGAAATACTCCAGCAAACCCTGAATCCGGATAGAGCCAAGCCCCGGAATCAGATTCAGGGTAATGAGTGCCTCCCGCGGGGTAATCATAAACAATCAGCGCTCAACAGTGAAATCCAGACCCAAATCCATGGAGGGGACAGAGTGCGTGAGGCAGCCGAAGCTCATGAAGTCTACCCCGGTCTCCGCAGCAGCCGGAGCCGTCTCGAACGTCAGACCGCCGGAAGCCTCAAAGTAAGGCTTGGCATTGCTGCCGCGCAGCTCGATAGCCTTCCGCATATCATCGTTGCTCATGTTGTCCAGCAGAATGTAATCCACCCCCGTGAGCTTCAGGAAAGCCTCCACCTGGGTCAGATTATCCGCCTCCAGCTCCACCTCCACACCGGGACGGTCTGCCTTCAGCTTGTTGATGCAGTTTTGCAGGTGCGTGGTATCGCCGTCCGTCATCAGGTGGTTATCCTTCACCATCGCGCGGTCATACAGACCGAGACGGTGATTATTACCACCGCCGTGCACCACCGCAGCCTTCTCCAGCAGACGGTAACCCGGCGTCGTCTTGCGCGTGTCCAGCAGCTTGCAGCCGGTGTGGGCAATCGCCTGCACATACTTATTCGTCATCGTCGCCACGCCGGAAAGACGCTGGATGAAGTTGAGCGCCGTACGCTCCGCACCCAGAATCGATTGAGCCTTGCCCTCAATCATCATCACAATAGCACCGGGGGACACATGGTCACCATCATGCAGATACACCTCCACCTTCAGGGAAGGATCCACCGCCTTGAACACGGCGCGGGCCACCTCCACACCGGAGAGAACGCCCGATGTGCGGGGGCGCAGCAAGGCGCGCGCCTGCAGGTTTTCAGGAACGAAATAAAGAGACGTCACATCGCCGCTGCCGAAATCCTCGTCCAGAGCGAGCTTAACCAATGCTTCCACGTTGTCAGACACAGTGCTCATGCGCTCTATATTAGATGACCTTCCCCCTTTTGTAAAGCGGGATTTGCGGATTCCCCGCATCTCTCGCTGTTGAATTCAGCACGGCAGGGACGAAATTGTCTGCTTACCGTAAATACGTGTTAGTCGTTGTACGGATGTTGTCCGGAGAATGATTAACAATTTTAACTACATACTCATTTGTGTACATAATTGAAAAATATGCAACAGTAAGGGTAACATTTTAGCGCAGTGTCGGGGTCTGTTTCAGATTTGCTGATGCCTAGGTAATCCTTAGCTGACAAAAAAGTGTCAATCCTGTCTTGTTTGTCTTTGTAACACCCGTTACAAAGAGTTGATGATTAAACAAATATACAAACAGAAGGGCTGGACTGCCACCAGCGCTATTCTCCGCCATAATTGTGTTGAAATCAAGCTTACAATTGACAATAGATACATTTTTTGTTGTACCAAGTGCCGTTCAATACTTAAAATCCACTCTGTAAGAGAGATTTGCGTGCGTGATTTGCCTATCACTGATAAGACAGTCACTCTGTTCGGTGATACAATGCAATGGTATTGTGTTTGCAGTAAGTGATACATCACCTTGCGTCCTGAAATATGCCACCCATCCTATGGTTACACATGGAGACTGATGCGACTTCTTTCACGCTTTCTTGTACACACTTCAGCCCGTTTCCTTGAGGAAGAATACTCCATTGGCTATACTACTATACTCCGCATTGATAAGGAAGTACTTGAAAATGATATTCCTAAACCGAAGTTGGGGGACGTGCAAGGCATATTGATAGATGAGAAGTTTCTCGGTTCCAGTCAGGGCTTTGTGACTACATGCTTGAATGCTGCAACCGGTGAACCATTGGAAATGGTGAAAGGTAAGGATAGCCATTGCCTTGATGATTTTTTCTACAGATTTGATGCGGGGGAAAAAAAGAAAATCAAATACCTCGGCATTGACAGATCCAATGCTTACAGAGCCGCATCGGTCAGACTCATACCTCACATTAAGGCTTGCTATGATGCTTATCACTTAGTGAGTAATATGAATGAAGTGCTCGATAGAATTCGACGTTTTACAATGAAACATCCATCTTATTCTCTCGAGAAATTCATGAAAGGGAAGCGCTATGTATTGTTCAGAGGCAGAGAAAACATCAGCCAGGATGCAAGGGCTACCCTGAAAGAGCTGAGCATTCTAAATCGAGAACTCTATATTGGATATCTGCTCAAAGAACAATTCCGACAGGTCTTTCAAACGAGAGAAGAAAACACTGCAACACTTCGTCTTATTCTCCGGATAAAGATGTGTATGAAAAGCAAAGTTAATATATTGCGAAAATTTGACGGAAAAATCAGTGAGCAATTTAACGAGGTGATAAATGGCATTCGCTACAGGATAAACTCGGCGCGAATGTGATCAGTCAACGCAGCTAAAAATCGGATACAGTCAAAGGCGTGCGGGCTGTTTGATGTGAGGGGCCTATTCCTCAAACTGCATCAAATATACTTCCTGAGACTGCAAAGGAAACACAAAACGGGGCATTCCTATTACCAGCAGATTTGAAACAGACTCTCGTGATATGAAAAATCATTATTTGGGTTTGATTCAAAAATTTTAACAATTTTTAATCAAAATCATATAGTTGAGCGAAATATCACAATATTCATATCCAGAGGTATTATAAGGCGCCAGAGAGATAAAAAACTTCTTCGCGGAATCACGAAGAAAGGAGAGTGGGCCTTCAAGGGAGGCGAACTCACAGTGTCTTTGCTATCATTTTTGTTTTGCTATTTTTGCAAAGGTTACACTGAATGACTGTTTGTTTCTTCGTTGAGCGACAACTCAGATGCATGGTGAAGCGTAATATTGAGTAATAATAATGTTGATTATAATCTACTTTGTGGCTTTGTTCTGGAGCAGTAAAACGATGTGTTGTACAATTAAAAAATGCAGGATTCCGAGTTATTGAAGAGAATTGGAGTTGCAATAAAAGTCTTACGCACAAAGAAAGGGATGACACAGCAGGAGTTAAGTGAGTTGTGTAAGGTGGACCGTGGCTTTATCTCTTCAGTAGAAAGAGGAACACGTAACGTTTCTGTGTTGACCTTATGCTTGATGATAAACATGATGGGCGTGGATTTCGTCTCTTTTATCAAGGATATGGATGCTCTTCAATAACCTCAATCGGGAACACTCATATATGGTCAAACGCGCATTCTATCAGGATTCATTGTGTTCTTTCATGCACTTATCGACTAATGAAATACTTGGACGTATTTGCAGAGAAGATTATAATTTTGACACGAACATCTTACAGAGAAACACATGGGAAAGAGAGATATCAATCCTCAAAGAGCAGCTTGCAGGCTTGAATGATGGATATATTCTTTTTGAATACTCTATACCCCGAATGGGTAAACGTGTCGATGTGATATTATTATACCAGAATATCGTATTCCTTTTGGAATTTAAATGCGGTGATTCTGAGTATAAGAAAAGCACCTACAATCAGGTGTATGACTACGCCCTCGATTTACGCAGCTTCCATCGCGAAAGCCATGATAAGCTATTAGCATGTATCATGATATCGGACAAGGCATCTGCTCAGACGTGTTCTCTTTCTGAAGTAGAGCGAATTGTGGAGCCTATCCCCTGCAATGCTGAGAATATACGAGACGTAATAAATAAAGTAGCTCATTCGTACAATGAGCCCGAGTTTGATTATCAAAAATGGGCTCAATCTATCTATTTACCTACACCAACCATAGTAGAAGCAGCCCAAGCTTTGTATCACGGTCACCAAGTTGATGAAATCACCAGAAATGATGCCGATGCGATCAATTTGGGGGTGACTACGGAAGCGTTAAATGAGATTATTACCCATAGTAAAAAACATAGTCGTAAATCAATTTGCTTTGTGACAGGCGTGCCAGGAGCAGGAAAAACCCTGGTTGGGTTGAAAATGGCCATCAATTATTCGAATGCAGAAAAAGGTGAGCATGCTATTTTCTTGTCTGGCAATCAGCCCTTGGTTACAGTTTTGCAACATGCGCTTGCAAGAGACAAAGTAACACGAGGAAAAGAGACTGGTGACTATTGCACCAAAACTGATGCATTGCGTAAAACTAAGACCTTTATTCAAATAATTCATTCGTATCGAGATGATTGCCTGAGCAATTTCCACACGCCTCCAACAGAAAGGATCGCTATTTTTGACGAAGCTCAAAGAGCGTGGACTAAGGAACATATTCAGAAGTTTATGAGCCAAAAGAAGGGCGTCAATAATTTTGACTACAGCGAGCCCGAGTTCCTTATTAGCACGATGAATCGCCATCCAGATTGGGCTGTTATTATTTGCTTGATAGGAGGAGGCCAAGAAATTAACAGCGGGGAGGCTGGCTTACCTGAATGGTTCGATTCCATGCGGCGTTCTTTCTCTGACTGGGATATTTACGTTGCTCCTCAGCTGAGTGATGAAGAATATAGGTATGGACGTGAGTGGAAGAGTATGGTAGGTGGTCTGCAAGTTTATGAGAGAAATGGGCTCCATTTATCTGTTTCCATGCGGTCATTCCGGAGTCCTGAAATGGCTGGATTTGTTAAAGCTTTTTTGGATAGAGAAATGGAGACAGCTAAAACGATGTTTAGTCACATCAAGGATAAGTATCCGATAGTCATAACTCGAGATTTGTCCAAGGCAAAATCGTGGGTTCGCTCTAGGTGTAAAGGCACGCGGCGTTACGGTATACTGGCAAGTAGTGGTGCACTTCGACTCAAGCCTGAAGGGATTTTTGTTAAAAGCGCCATTAAGGAAGAACATTGGTTCCTTAACGATTCGGATGACGTACGTTCAAGCTATGCGTGTGAAGATGTGGCTACAGAGTTTGCAGTCCAAGGTTTGGAGCTAGATTATGCGATAGTTGCGTGGGATGCAGACCTGCGTTTGGAACACGACGTGTGGTGCTATTATAATTTTAGCGGTAATAAATGGAAGAACGTGAACGATGAACATAAACGCCGCTATTTAAAGAACACCTACCGAGTCCTCTTGACTCGAGCTAGACAGGGTATGGTAATCTTTGTACCAAAAGGTAGCGAAGATGATCTAACTCGGTTGCCCGCGTTCTATGACGATCTTGCGGATTCCTTTATATCAGTGGGTATGGAGATCATCTAAGCTCTCTCCTTTTTTCGCACTATCTCATCAAGGGATAGAACTTTATCAGCGTTCTATGGAACGACCTCTCAATGTTCGTCAATTTTTGTAGATAAAAACTAAACAAATGTTTTCTTGCTTGATTGCCATCTAGTGTCTTGTCTAGTTTATTCTTTACAATAAGAAATCTTATTTACTCTTTATAATACAAAAGTTTACGTATTGAGTGTATTGTGTAGAACTTGCTAAACGAGACACTAGGATAATGGAGACCATGAGCGGATGAAAAGTGAATTGCAGGCAGAAAGGGCAAATACTCAAACAGATATGGATGAATGGGTGCATGAGTTTGATACCATACGACCTCATCAGGCATTAAACGGGGACACTCCATCCTAACACTACCGAAAAAGCTCGCGGGTTTATACAAGCAGTCTTGTGGACTATGACTACGGTAATACGCCAACAAGAAAGATAGACAAGCATGGTGACCTGAAATGGCACAGCATGGACTACTTCCTCTCGGCGGCTTTGAGAGGGGAAAGAATAGGGCTTAAAAGCATAGGCAAGAGGCGATATGAAGCATAGTTTTGCGAACACCGGCTAGGCATCATAGATGAGGAAGCTGAAACATTCATGCCTCAATTAGCAAAAAACAGCAGGCAGAGAATCATCCATGCCAGGCGTAAACAAAAAGCCTACATCAAGGAGCTTTAATGCCGTTAACCCCTACCGCGTTCCGCGCAGCGGCTTAGCGCCTCCGCACCTCGCTTTTCGGGCTCGGCTACGGCTCCAAGCCGCAGCGCGGCGATACAGCAGAGAGTGAGCAGACGATGACCATGCAGGACTGGGCAGCGACCTTGACCGCATGCTGACCATGAGTGGGGAACGGTTGCTGACGGATGCTGGCAGCATCAGTCACGAGCAAGCCTTGGAAAAAGCTACCGTGGAATACAAGAAATACAAAGCCCGCACGCTCAGCGATGTGGAGCAGGACTACCTCCTCTGCATGAAAGACCAGCAGAGCAAAAGCAGGGAATTGAAATAAGGCGTTTCCTATTCTTTCCTTGGGGGGGGCTCATGCTCTGCGGCGCAGCTGCGCGGGAGGGATTCTCATCTGCTCTCGGTATTTGGCGATGGTGCGGCGGGCGATGGGGGTGCCGTCTGCGGCCAGGAGGGATTCGAGTTTGGCGTCTGAGAGGGGCTTGGCGGGAGATTCTGCGGCGATGTGGGCGCGTATTTTGGCCTTGATGGTTTCCGGGGAG
>JBGVGW010000025.1:0-52636 GCA_045121855.1 Akkermansia sp. | reverse complement strand
CTGATTTCAGACAGCTGACCCCTTATGTCTTCAGGCTGGCTTTGCAACAGTCAGGTGTGGACATTCTCGAACCGATGCTCTGTTTTGAGTTGCAGATACCCCAAGTAGCGAGTTCCAAAGCTATTACAGATTTGCAAAAACTGATGTCTGAGATTGAAGACATCAGTTGTAATAATGAGTGGTGTCATATTAAAGGGAAAGTTCCATTAAATACAAGTAAAGACTATGCCTCAGAAGTAAGTTCATACACTAAAGGCTTAGGCACTTTTATGGTTAAGCCGTGTGGGTATCAAATAACAAAAGGCGGTTATTCTGATAATACCCGTATGGAAGAAAAGGATAAACTTTTATTCATGTTTGAAAAATCAGTATCATCAAAATAATGGAACGATCCAGGAATTTCTATAAGACAATACGGTTGGGGTATATACTTATCTCCGTTCTTATCGGATGTATAGCATATAATAGCCTCTATGAATGGCAGGAGATAGAAGCATTAGAACTTGGCAATAAAAAAATAGACGAGCTCCGAAAAGAAATAAACAATAACCTGTTGGCGGAATTAATTTAGTGCATACTTAATTCTGCCAATGGGCTTGTCGTTAATGAAGTTTACGTATTGCAGAATGGTAAGTGCACTAATTTTGCCAATGATCCTGGCAAACAAACCATTCGTTATTTTCGCATAGTTCCTGATGACCAAGAACTGGTCTGTAAGTTGTGAGAATATTGTCTCAATCCTCTTTCTTGCCTTTGCAAACGGAATGAATGTCGGTTTCCAATCCTTTTGGTTGAGCCGATACGGACACTCCAGTCTTATGTGTGCGGTTTCGAACAAGTCAAGCTGTACGTCAGCTCCAATATACCCTTTGTCACCATAGATGCTACAGTCGTGATAAGTATGTTTTACATCCTTCATATAATGGAGGTCCGCCACACTTGCCTTTGACAGATCATAGGAATGGATAACTCCACTTAACCCACAGAGAGCGTGTAACTTATAACCAAAATAATACGTGTTCTGCGAAGCACAGAAGCCGAAGTCGGGAGCTTGCGAGAAATTGCCGGTACGTCCCATCTTGCAACGTTTTCCTCTTGCAACCCTACAGACCTCTATCGGCTTGGAGTCAACAAAGAATTGTTCCTCTCCGCCATCCATTTCCATGGCAATCCGCTTGCGCAGTTCCTCACACAGGCCTGCCGTTTTCTTCCTGCGGTCATTGAACTGTCTCCTTGATATGAGATTAGGAATGTTGTCCTTGTACTCTTGCAATTTATAGTCGAACAACCACTTCTCACTATCAATGCTCTCGGTCTCTGCCGTCAAGGATAGCGCCACCACTTCCAAATCCGAAAACTTGGGAACAGGACCACGACGTGGAACATTACCCGATTCATTGACGAGATTTTCAGAGAATTGCTTGCATATCTCGAGTATTTTGACGAATTTTGTATAAAGGTTGTACATACGATGGTTTGGACTTAATGTTTTGAACACCACTAAGTTACTAAAAATCAGCGATATGTGCAACTTTTTACTCATATTTATCAACTTAAATTAATTCCGCCAACGGGTTTAGTTTGGTAAAAAAACAGTCAGATGGCGACTGGCTGCTGCTCAACCATTCATTCATGTGTCCGGAAGAGCCCGGGCATGACCTCCGTTGCAAACTCGAAAACGACCGCTACCTAATCGAAATACAGTGTGGCAGGGAATGGAGAACTGTTTTTTCTGGAAGATTCTCTCAACCGCCTCGTACTTACCAATACCTGCCAGCCTGTGAAGCGCCCAAGGCTGGCCTAGAATGAGCCCCGTCCTTCATCCATCGCTTGCAAGTGTCTTTTTATTGCCTTGCAAGCGATGTTTCATTTTAGGTTGCCACTCGGTGAAAAATGGCACTTAATCATCTGATTCTGTGTAGCTTGCCAGTTCGAGACATCTTTGCTTGGCGATATGGCTCCTTCTGCTCAAAACCGCCTAAGCTCACAGAATCAATAGATTGTAGATTCGAAGCATCTTTAGTGACCCTAAAAGGCGTTCGCGCTTAGGAAAACGGGCTTAGGCATGCTTAGGCTTTTTGGTCTTTTGGAGCCGTTTTGCGCCCGGCGGGGCGGTGACGGGGCTTGCGAGCGTGCAATGCCTAAGCGGGCGTAGGTATTGAAAATCAATGCAAAGCAAAAACCGAACCAGATTGTTTTCTGATTCGGTTTCTGGGATTAAGTGGAGCATAGCGGGTTCGAACCGCTGACCTCTTCAATGCCATTGAAGCGCTCTACCAACTGAGCTAATACCCCGTCTGTGTGTTGACCTTCGCAGGACGCGCGCATTATACACGCCTGCCCTGCTCTTTGCAAGCTAAATTTGTTCGCTGAGCAATTTTTTTGTGATTTTTTGTTGTATGTGAGAGGGGGAATCGCTACAATGGGCTCATGGAAAAGGACGAAATGCCGCCGCAGCTCAGGGAGATGATGAATATCATGATGGATATGGTCACGAGCGATGAGGGTGAGGCGAGTGAGGCTGCTCACCCTGAGGAGGGTGCTCCGGTGGATTATCTGGCGTCGCCGGAGCGGCAGGAGCTGTACGGCAAGGTATGTGAGTTCGCGAAAAATCAGGAGCGAATCAATGAAGAGATGCTGGGGCAGGTTTTTGAGATTGGTTACGGTTTGGCGGCGCTCATCATTGACCGTATGAAGGATGAGGGGCGTATCTCCCAAGAGCGGGATGAGGAGTATTTCTACCGCACGCTCTGATTTGAGTGTTTTCCCCTGCTCCGTCTGCTCAGCAGCAGCCATGCAGCAGCGGCACAGATGAGCACTTCCAGCAACATGGACCAGTGCAGGAAGAAATTCAGCCACCATGGCTGCACCCTTGCCGGGACGGTCGCCAGTGCATAATAGGTGTCGCTCCATGGAGCGAAGAGCTGTATATCACCCACTACCCCGTCCAGCAACACATGCACCAGCCCACAGAAGGCAAAAAAGAATGCCGGAACAGCAATATTGCGCAGACGGTACATCCACCCTATTCCCGCCGCGATTAACAGCAACAGCCACACCACGGGCCAATGCGTCACATAGCTGTGGTGGTGATACCGACACCCATCTACCAGGTAAAACCACAGTAAATCAATATCCGGAAACAGAGAACCGAGCAAACAGGCAGCCATACCGCCGCGAACCATTGTCCCGCAGCGGTGAAAACCACGGGCTATTACATAACCGGCCGGCAAGTGGGCGATAAACATGATTGCGCTCACTATACCTTCTGCAAGCGCTGTATACAAGAGCAATCAGATTTTCCAGTTTTTTTCTGCACAAAAAACCGCCCCGATGGCTTGCACCGGGGCGGTTGATGATTTTCTACTAATGCGTGTTATCAGGCTTCTTCTGCCTTGCAGAGCGTATCGCAGGTGCAGCAGAAGTTGCGGTCGCCGTAGGTGTTGTCCACACGGGAGCAACCGGGCCAGAACTTGTGCAGCTTCAGGCAGGAGGCCGGGAATGCGGCCTGCTCGCGGGTGTAGGCGTGCGTCCACTCATCGGCACAGACGCTCAGGGCGGTGTGCGGAGCGTTCACCATCACGTTGTCGTCTGCGGGCACGGTGCCTTCTGCCACGGCGTTCATCTCGTTGTAGATGCCAATCATGGCCTCGATGAAGCGATCCAGCTCGTACTTGCTCTCGGACTCCGTGGGCTCGACCATGAGCGTGTCGTGCACGGGGAAGCTCATGGTGGGGGCGTGGAAGCCGTAGTCCATGAGGCGCTTGGCCATATCATCCACGCTCAGGTGGCTCTTGGCCAGCATGGGACGTGTGTCGAGAATGCACTCGTGAGCCACCAGGCCGTTGGCACCGGAGTAGAGGGTCGGGAAGTAGGGCTCCAGACGCTTGGCAATGTAGTTGGCATTCAGGATAGCCATCTGAGAGGCACGCTTGAGGCCCTCGAAGCCCATCATGGTGAGGTACATCCAGGTGATGGGGTTGAGCGCAGCGGAGCCGTACTCTGCGGAGGAGACGGCACCCTGGGTGCGGGTCTCAGCCGTGCAGCAGTGACCGGGCAGGTAGGGAGCCAGGTGTTCGACGCAGCAGATGGGGCCCACGCCGGGACCGCCACCGCCGTGAGGCATGGCAAAGGTCTTGTGCAGGTTGAGGTGGCAGACGTCGGCACCGATGGTGCCGGGGTTGGTCAGGCCGCACTGGGCGTTCATGTTGGCACCGTCCATGTACACCTGACCGCCGTTCTCATGCACGATGCGGCAGAGGTCGGCGATGCCGGACTCGTACACGCCGTGGGTGGAGGGATAGGTCACCATGAGAGCCGCGAGGTTGTCGCGGTGCGTCTCTGCCTGCAGCTTGAGGTCGGCGGGGTCGATGTTGCCGAGGTCGTCGCACTTGACGGGCACCACCTTGAAACCGGCCATGGCGGCAGAGGCAGGGTTGGTACCGTGAGCGGAGTTGGGGATGAGGCAGACGTTGCGGTGTCCCTGCCCCTGAGCCACCTGGTAGCGGTGGATGGTGAGCAGGCCGGCGTATTCACCGGCGGCACCGGAGTTGGGCTGCAGGGAGCAGCTGTGGAAACCGGTCACCACGGAAAGCATCTTCTCCAGATGCTGCAGCATGGCGGTCATGCCCTTGCACTGGTCTGCGGGGGCGAAGGGGTGCAGCTCTGTGACGGCCTGCCAGGTGATGGGCATCATGATGGCGGCACAGTTGGCCTTCATCGTGCAGGAGCCCAGCGGAATCATGGCCTCGTTGAGGGCCAGGTCCTTGCTCTCCAGGCGGCGGATGTAGCGCATCATCTCCGTCTCGGAATGGAAGGCGTTGAAGCACTTCTCCTGACAGAAAGCGGAGGTACGGGTGAACTCCCCTGCCCACACGGCGTCGGCGGGCACCTCACCGGCAGCAGCACCGAATGCGGTGCAGAGGGCGGTCAGGTCGGCATCCGTGGTGGTCTCATCGAAGGAGACGGACACGGTGTCGGCATCAATACGGCGGATGTTGTAGCCGGCGGTCAGAGCAGCGGCCACCAGGGCATCAGCCTGCCCCGGAGCGGAAACGGCCACGGTGTCAAAGAAATTGGCGGACACCACCTTCTTGCCGGCGGCGGTCACGGCGGCGGCAAAGGCAGCGGCGAGACGGTGAGCCGTCATGGCCACATCCTTCAGCCCCTGCGGGCCCTGGTACATGGCGTAGAAAGTGCTGAGCAGGGCGGTGAGCACCTGAGCCGTGCAGATGTTGGAGGTGGCTTTCTCACGGCGGATGTGCTGCTCGCGGGTCTGGAGAGCCAGACGGTAGGCAGGCTTGCCGTCCTTATCCACGGAGAGACCGATGTAGCGGCCGGGCAGCTTGCGCTTCAGCGCGTCGGAGCATGCCATGTAGGCGGCGGCAGGGCCACCGAAGCCCATGGGGATACCGAAGCGCTGGGTCGTGCCCACGCAGACATCGGCACCAAAGGCGCCCGGTTCCTTCAGCACGGTGAGGGCCAACAGGTCGGCAGCCACCACGCACAGCACCTTGGCGGCATGGCACTTGGCAAAGAATTCGGAGTAGTCCTCCACGCTGCCCAGATTGTCCGGGTACTGCACGAGCACACCGGCAAGACCGGCCACGGAGGCGGGGTCCAGGGAGCGCCAGTCACCCACGATGAGGTTCACGCCCGTGGTCTCGCAACGGGTGCGGATAACATCAATCGTCTGCGGGTAACAGGTATCTGCCACAAAGAAGGTGTTGCTGCGGTTCTTGGAGCTGATGCACAGGTTCACGGCCTCTGCGGCGGCGGTGCCTTCGTCCAGCATGGAAGCATTGGCCACGGGCAGACCGGTCAGGCCGGCAATCATGGTCTGGAAGTTCATGAGCATCTCCAGGCGGCCCTGGGCAATCTCCGGCTGGTAGGGCGTGTAGGCCGTGTACCAACCCGGGTTCTCATACACATTGCGCTGGATGACGGCGGGCATGAACGTGCCGTAGTAGCCCTGGCCGATAAGGCTGTGGGCGGGCTTGTTGGCGGCGAGCACGCCGGCAAGGGCTGCCAGAGCCTCCTGCTCTGCCATGGGGGCATCCATGGCCAGCGGTGCTTTCAGGCGAATATCGGCGGGGACGATGGCATCGGTCATCTCATCCAGAGAGGAGAAACCGATGGTCTGCAGCATTTCCTGCACCTCAGCCTCGGAGGGGCCGATGTGGCGCGGGAGAAATGAAGTCTGAGCGGTAATCATGATAAAACGTATTCTGGGGAAATAAAAAAGCGGCGGGCAATTGACGCAGTGACAATTGCCCGCCGGGAAGCTTGCTTTACTCGCAGAAGGCGGTGTAGGCTTCGGCATCCATCAGGGCGTCCAGCTCGGACGGGTCGGACAGACGCACCTTGCAGAGCCAGCCGGCGCCGTTCGGGTCGGAGTTCACCGTACCGGGCTCGGCATCCAGAGCCTCGTTCACCTCCACAACCTCGCCGGAAACGGGGCTGTACACATCGGAAGCGGCCTTCACGGACTCCACCACGGCGATGCTGTCGCCGGCGGCAAAGGAGTCACCCTCGGAGGGAAGGTCGACATAGACCACATCACCCAGCTCAGACTGGGCGTGATCGGTGATACCGATGGTCACCACACCGTCCACAACGGGGCTCACCCATTCGTGCTCGGAGGAGTACTTGTATTCAGCAGGATTCGTGCTCATGTTCGTATATTTTGGGGGTTAAATGGGATTAAATTACAGGGAAATTACTTCTTGAGGAAAGGCTTCTTCACGATGACGGCTGCCACGGCCTTGCCGCGCACCATCACGTTCACCGGAGTGCCGATTTTGCCGAGGGCGGCGGGCACGTAGGCCATGCCGATACCCTTGCCCAGGCTGGGAGAAAGCACGCCGCTGCACAGCTCGCCCAAGGGCGTGCCGTCCTGCAGCTGCACCTCATAGCCGTGGCGGGGGGGTGCGCCCTTGCCGGTGTATTCGATGGCCACCAGAGCCGTGGGACGCCCCTCAGCCTTCTGCTGACGAAGCACATCAGCACCGATGAAATCCTTAGTCAGATCGCAGCACCAGGAGAGACCGGCTTCCAGCGGAGTCTTTTCCGGGGAAAGGTCAGAGCCGTTGAGGGAGTAGCACATTTCCAGACGCAGGCTGTCGCGGGCACCCAGACCGCAGGGCTTGGCACCGCAGTCGATGACCTTCTCGAACCACTGCACACCCTTAGCGGCGGGGCAGAAGAACTCGTAGCCGTTCTCGCCGGTGTAACCGGTGCGGCACACAATCACATCATCACCATCGGCGTTGAAGCAGAGGATGCCGTTGCGCACGGGCAGCTCCACACCGGGGCAAAGCTTGGCGAACACGTCCTCGCAGGCAGGGCCCTGCACAGCCAGACCCACATACTCAGCGCTCAGGTTGGTCAGCTCAATACCCTCGGGCTTGTGAGCCGTGAGCCAGGCGTAGTCTTCATCAATCATGCTGGCATTCACCACCACGAAGTAGTTTTCCTCGCCGAGGCGGTAGATGATGAGGTCATCAATCACGCCACCCTTTTCGTTGAGCATGATGGAGTACTGACCCATGCCGTCCACGAGCTTGTTAAGATTGTTGGTGAACATGCTGTTGAGCCAGGCGGTAGCACCCTCACCCTTCACCACAAACTGTCCCATGTGGGAGATATCGAACACACCGCAGGCATTGCGGACGGTGTTGTGCTCGTCAATGATGCCCGTGTACTGCACCGGCATATTCCACCCCGCGAAGGGGACCATCTTGGCACCGAGAGCGACGTGCTTGTCGCACAGCGGCGTGTTCTTAATCTGTTCTGCGTTCATGGCGGGCGGGATTGTACGCCAACACTCCTACGGAGTCAAGCTTAACCTTTCCGCAAAAACTGTTTTAAGTGGGATTATGGCGTCATGCGTTTCCGGAAATACGCTTTCCGCTTGTCAGGCATCATTTTTCTGTGGTATTCTGCGCTCATGGAATGGTCGGCATTGTTGAGCAGCGCACGCCTGAGCGGCGGCTGCAGTACTGCGGGAAAACGCAGCGCGTTCAACCGCGATTTCGGGCGAGTTCTGTATTCCAGCGCCTTCCGTCGCTTGCAGGACAAAACACAGGTATTCCCTCTGGGGCGCAATGACTATGTGCGCACCCGACTCACCCACAGTCTGGAGGTGGAAAACGTGGGGCGTGCCCTCGCGCTGGAGCTACGCGAAATCATCGAGGAATGCGGTGATGCTCCGGGGGTCGACCTCTCCCCGCTGGGGGATATTGTGGCTACTGCCTGTCTGGCACACGACATTGGCAACCCGCCTTTCGGTCACTCCGGCGAGAAAGCCATCGAAACCGCCATTGCAGAAGCCATCCGCACCGGCATCTGCTCCCCGGACTTTGCCGGATTCCGTTTTGAGGGCAATGCCCAGGGATTCCGACTGCTCACCCGCATCTGTGACCCCATCAATGAGCGCGGGCTCGACCTCACGGTCGCCACGCTGGGCGCGTTCACCAAATACCCCTGCCCGCCGGAAGCGGCAAAGGACTCTCCCCGACGCTATAAAAAGTTCGGCATCAACACCGATGATTTATCCACATTCCGCACCGTTGCAGAGGCATGCGGCATGCCGGAGATTGGCCCGGATTGCTGGGCGCGGCATCCGCTGGCGTTCCTGATGGAAGCAGCGGACGATATCAGTTACCTGATAGCGGATTTGGAGGATGCGTTCATCTCCCGCATCATCAGCTATGATCAAACGCTGGAACAGCTCTGCCTGCTGGGCCGACTGGAGCAGAAACACCGCGACCGAGCCGCAGAGGAAAGCCGCCGCCACGGTCTCACCGCCGGCATCCACTATGCCCGCGCCCTTGCCATCGGCCAATGCATCCGCACGCTCCGCCGCACCATGGAGGAACAGTACGATGCCATGATGAGCGGCACCCTCACCACCTCGCTCATGAAAGCCTCCCCCCTCTGCGCGGATTACGAAGCCGTCAGCCGCTTCTCCCTGCGCCACATTTACAGCCACGAGAGCGTACAGCGCATCGAAATCACCGGTTTCAACGTCATTCGCGGGCTACTGGAGCTCTTCCTGCTCTGGGTAGAGGATTTCGACCACCCGCTCAGCCCGAAAATTGCCGCCATCCTCCACGCCACGCCGGAGGAAGCCGCCACCCGAGAATCCCGCTTTGCCCACGTCATTGATTACGTGTCCGGTATGACCGATTCCTACGCCCTCCAGACCTACACGACCCTCACCGGGCGAGCATAAGGCAGCGAGCGTTATTTTCTCATAAAAAACCTCCTCGCTGCAGCGGCCAAACGAAGCCCCGGCTACTGCGCCCATCTGCCGATCACCTCGCTCCGGAGGTGATTGTTCGGTCCGTGCGCCGAAACGCACCATAACTCGCCGTCCGCAACCTTCTTTCTTTACAAACAGGGGCAACGTGATAGAATCACGGGTTGATGCCATGGCCAGAATGTATCCATACCACCTGACGTATAAACCGCAAAACGGTGAGCTTCAGGTCTATCAACAACTGCAGCAGATGCCGGATGACTGGGTAGCCATACTCAACCATCGGGAACACAGCAAAAAGGGCAACCACTACGTTAACTACGAAGCGGACTTCATTGTGCTGATACCCGGGCTGGGCATCGTGGTCATTGAGGTGAAAGACTGGCCGCTCGTACGGCTTCACAACGGCGAATGGCAGGGCAAAGCAAAGGAAGAAGACAAGGAATGGACGGGGCTCGGGCACAAGAAATCACCCCTCAATCAGGCATTTCTGTGCAGTCGGAAAGTGATACAGGGATTGGTGCATCGCGGCATCCTGCCGGAAGACAGCCGACAGCAGCCGGAGATACGCGCCTTGGCTGTCCTGACCAATGCCGTACCGCCGGATTTGTGCGAAAACACGAGCGAAGAAGACAAGAGCATCAGCCACAAAACACACGTACCGCTCGAATCACTCTATCTCTGCGGACGAGAGGCGTTGGAACACCACCTGCAGGAACGCATCGAAAGCCTTTTCGTGTATCGGCGTCGAAAAGGAAGCCTCATGACAGAGACTCTGGTCCGGGAGATGGAGGAATACTTCGCCCCGAATCTGCTCTTCCGAATGGATTTCAGCAACTATACAGAAACCATGGCCAATGCTGCGCCGGATTTATTCCGACTGCTGCCCAGGCTGGAAGAATCGCGGGGCGGCATTCGGGTGGAGGGGTGTGCGGGCTCCGGCAAAACGGAAATGGCGCTCCGCGAGGTGAGGCGGTTGGCGGCACTACTGCCACCGGAGAGCGACAAAAGCATCCTGCTGCTATGCTATAACAACGCGCTGGCATACAGATTGCGGCGCGGTATCCGTGGCTGTCGGGGAGCATCGCATATCACCATCGCCGGATTCCATGACTACTGCATCGACCGCATCATCCGCCCGGCCGGGCGCGATGACCTCATCCGATACGATGAGCAGACACCCTATCTGGATGATGATGGGTGGGAATGGGTTGCCTCCGGCCATGCATCCCAGCCCCGTCATGACTATATTTTTGTGGATGAGGCGCAGGACTTCAAACCCATCTGGTGGGATATCATCCGCAACATACTGGCGACGGATGGCAAGCTCTACCTCTTTGCCGACACCCGGCAGGACATCTACCACCGCTGCCACGAGCTGCCGGATTTGCCCACCCGCATACGGCTCACTCAGAATCTGCGCAACGCATGGCGCATCGCCACCTTCAGCCGCGGCATATTCCCCACGCTGCTCTCCATGTACCCTACCCTGTACAGCGGAGCACCGCTGCGGCTGAGAGCCGCTTCGGATTCTCCGCAAGAACGGGCAGCAGAAGTTCGCAGAGCCATTGAAGAATTGAAAAATCACCCGGAATATCACATCCGCAACAGCGATATCGTGGTGCTTTCCCCATGGCGGGCAAGCAACAAACGCTGCAGCTTCCCTTTCTGTCCGGAGTTGGACTATGCCGATGGCACCGAAAACGCTCAGGAAACCGCCGAGCGGCATGAACGCTGCCGACGCCATGACAGCCGGCGCATCCTGGCCGATACCATCAAGGGCTTCAAAGGACTGGAGGCACCCTTCGTCATCCTCACCGACATACCGGCGCCGGATGAATACCGCGGATTCACAGCGTCGGATTTCTATGTGGCCTGCACCCGCGCCCGATTCGGGCTCTTCATCATCCCCACCCGCTCCGGCAACATCACAGCCAAACGGATTCTGGAGCAAACAGATCAGTTATCGCCACGCTGAAGCACATTAATCCCGCCGCCGCGTTTATTTCTTACCGGCGGCTTCTGCCGCTTTCTTTGCTGCTTCTTCGCGCTTTTTCTTTTCGGCACGTTCACGGTCACGCTCCACCTTGAGCACCACATCAGCCGTGGCATTCACCGCAGCATAGTGCGGGGAACGTATCGTTTCCTCCAAACAGCGCCGCATCATATTTTTTGCAAGTTCCTGTTCACCTTTATGAAACAAAGCCGTGATGAGCAAAAGGCGGTTACGCAACTTATCCTCGTGCCGCTGAGCACCGTTCATGGCCATGCGAAAATATTCCACAGCCTTGCCGTGCGCTTTATGCTCCAGACAATACCAGGCAAAAGCCTCCGCAAAGAAAGCACCATGTTTTCCGGACAGCAACCGCGGTAATTTGGCAAGCATTTGTTCATAATTGCCACGACATCCGGCAGTCATCAGCGACCACTGCACGAAGGGATTATCCTGTGGCACTCGATTCACCGTACGAGCGGCAAAAGGACGATAAAGCGGGTCGCCGAGGACGAGGTTCTGCCAAGAGAGATAGGGAGAGGCCTGCAGCGCGGCTTCTGCCACGGTATAGCCTCTTAACAAGCGGTTGTAGAAGATATCAGGGTGAATCGTGGCGTGAAGGTAAGGTTCATCTGCGTTTCCGGCGGTGATGGCAGCGCCTCGCTTTAACAACGCACCGCCCCATGTTTTGGCATCCTTGATGGAACTGCAGCTGAAGGAATGTAAATGGAATGCAATGGAACCGGGAAGGAAGCGGAATGAAGACGGCGCCGTTGCAGCAAAAGGGCCATTGGCCGGATAGGCATACCACCCGAAGTAAGCAGCCACCCCCTGCATCATGGGAAAATCCTTTGCCAGCGTTTTTCGTGAACTTTCATGAAAGAGAGGCTGCCAGGCACGCTGTGCCAGAGCCGCCACCTCGCGAATCCAGTTATCCCCCATGGAATAAGGGCCGCCGCTGTCCACGACAACCCACCCCCAGAGGCCCTGCCGCTCCACCTGAGCCGGTTCCTCTATCATGCGCATGATGGTCTCCTCATCAGGAGCATCGATACGGCAAACACTCAATGCGGCCGGAGGTGTTTCGCAGAAGCGTCTGCTACCTTCGAAAGAGGGGTTTGAGATAGTGCCGGGAAGAGGATATCGGGCGCCGAGCAGAGCCAGCTCCGCATCCAGCGTGGCAGAGCTTTTTAACTGCGGATTCTCTTTCTGCGTTCCCGGAATCCTGCCCACCCGCAAAGGACAATCCGGCATCAGCAACAGGGCATAGATATCTTTCTTCCCTCCCCGAGAAACGGCAGAAGCCAAGCGCCACTCCCTCTCCGCAGCCACCTTGAGCAGGGGCTGCTCCACCAGCCGTGAGTAATTCTCTCGCGTAAGATTCTGCGGGCTGAGCTTCAGCCCCACCATGTTCTCCTGCGGAATGCTGCGCACTTCCGCATAGCGGAGGGCGGCATTTTTGCTCAAGGGTGATTGTTCGTTATAGACCACCACCACCTGTTGAGGCGTCAATGCCGACGCTACGGCAGCCAACAACAGGCCTATGCACCACTTCCACATGATGCCGAGATTCATCAACGATGTTTGAACAATCCTCGGAAAGCATTCATGCCGCCCAGTCCCCCTTTCGGCATGCCGCGCTTACCGGCCATATCGGCCAAGGCGGACAAATCGGGCATCTGGGACATATCAGGCATACCGCCCTCTGCGCCCTTCATGAGCGATGCCATATCCGGCATTCCGGCAGGCATTTTACCGCCTGCACCGCCGCGCATCATGCTCTTCATCAGGCCGCCCATCTTGCCCTTACCGCTCATCATTTCCTTCATTTCCTTAAAGTTCTTAATGAAGCGGTTCACCTCAATCTCTGAACAGCCGGAACCCTTGGCAATACGGCGACGGCGAGAGGGAATAAGCAGCTTGTAGTTAGCACGTTCAGCGGGAGTCATCGACAGCACAATAGCCTCCATGTGCTTCATACGCTTGGGATCAAGCGCTCCCTCCGGCAGATTCTTACGAATCTTGCTGAACCCGGGCAACAGCCCCAGCAAGCCCTCCAGCGGGCCAAGGCTCTGCATCATCTTCATCTGGTTCAGGAAGTCATTGAAATTGAACTCTCCGCTCATCAGGCGATTCATCGAGCTCATGGCAGATTCCTGATCAATCTTCTCGGCAGCCTTTTCCACCAGGCCGACGATATCACCCATGCCAAGAATGCGGTCGGCCATGCGCTGCGGCACAAAAGCACCGAACATGTCGAGTTTCTCACCCTCGCCCATGTATTTGATAGGCTTCCCGGTCACGGCTCGCATGGAGAGGGCAGCACCGCCACGGGCATCGCCATCCAGCTTGGTCAGCACAATACCGGTGAGCCCCACGGCCTCATCAAAGGTTTGCGCCACACGCACAGCCTGCTGACCGGTAGCAGCATCCGCCACCAGCAGGGCCTCCTGCGGATTGAGGAATTTCGCCAGTTTACGAAGCTCTGCCACGAGGGCATCATCCACTTCCTGCCGGCCGGCGGTATCAAAGATAATGCAGTCATGCTCCTGCCCCTCAGCCCAACGCAGGGCATCCTTTGCCACGCGGATAACGTCTTTCTCACTCGCAGAGGGGGTATAGACCGGCACCTCCACCTGCGCCGCGAGCGTGGCCAGCTGGTCAATAGCCGCCGGGCGAATAAGGTCACACGCCACCAACAGAGGCTTGCGGCCATCCATCTTCAGACGGCGAGCCAGCTTGGCGCTGGTGGTGGTCTTACCGGCGCCGTTGAGACCCACAACCAGAATGTGAGCGGGCGCCGTCAGGTTCAGCTCGGCAGCATCGCCACCCAGCAGGGCTGCGAGTTCATCGCGAAAAATCTTAACAATCTGCTCACCGGGTTTTACGGATTTGAGCACCTTCTCCCCCATGGCCTGTTCTTTGACGTGGGCAATGAACTCGCGTGCAACGCTGTACTCCACATCAGCATCCAGCAGCGCCATACGCACATCGCGCAGCGCGTCCTTGATGTTGGACTCGGAAATTTTGCTCAGGCCACGCACTTTGCGCAGCGCATCATCAAGCTTATCGGAAAGAAGCGAGAACATGGCATCACACTAGCGGAAAACGGCTGACCTGTCAAGTATTCCGCGCGCCATAGCGGGCACTTTCAACGCAGAACGCCGCGAATCCGCAGCAATCCACTCTTGACAAACGATTATAAGCCTGTTAGAGTCACCCGCGTGATAACATCTACCCTCGCCTACTCTCTGCCGGAGCCGAACGTATGGCTCTTCCGTCTCTCATTCTGGGGCATTATCGCCATGCTGGTGGCAGGAAGCATCGGCATCTATCGCGCGTCGCAGAATCAATTTGCCCTGTATCGTGACACAAAAGATGTCTTTCTGAGCATGCCGGTGACTCTGTTCAACTGGGCATCTCTGGCCGTTTTACTCTGGATTGGCCGACAGGATGCCGATTTGCTCAGCAGTATGAAATCAGAAGCGGCTCAGGCCGCAACCGTCTGGCTGGGAACATTTGCCATTGCCGTGGCACAGGCCCGCAAATGCAACCCCGGAATACCCCTACTGCAAATCATTTCTGCAGGATGCGGCAGACTGCTGCTGGGCACTCTTTCGCAACTGGGAGCCCTGTTGGTGTTGGCGGGCTGCCTCTTTGCCTTTTCCGGGCACACCTATGGCCGACGAAGCAGACTGGGCTTCGGACCGTATATTTCCGACCTGTCGACAAAACTGTTCCTCATATCGCTGGCTGCGAGTATATTCCGGTTGATATGGTCCATTGTCTATGAAACGGACCGGGAGGAAGTGAACGAAAAGTATGGCTGGATATATGGGGTGGTGAACGTACTTATATTCGGTCTGGCCTGTTGGGGCGGCACTCAGCTGTGTGAACTATACGAACTTGCCTCAACGGATGACCTGCTCCGCGCAGCGGAACGGAAAAAGCCCGCCGCCGTGCGCCACATCATCGCATTCAATCCCGAGCTGTACCGTACAGAGGCCATCCAAGCCGCAACAGACAACGGGCACAGAAAAACGCTCTGCGCCCTCATCAGAACCCGCAGCGACCTCGCCACCGCCCGCCAACGGGCAGAAGAAAACGGCAACCGGCAGCTGATGACTTTCCTCAAATAACGATAACATTGAGCGCGCCGGGGTTTCCCCCGACGCGCCTTTTTTACATACACGTTACAGCACAAATTGTTTAGAAGGAGAACACCGTCTGCACACCCCAGATGACGGCATCATCTGCCGGGCTGTAAGCGGGGTTGGCAACGTACTGAATGTGAGGAACAACCTTCACATAGTCGTTGATTTGCAGGCTGTACATGGCCTCCACTACCTGTTCGCGCTTGTTTTCAGTGGGCGTCTGGCCCTTGAACACGCCGTAGGAGATACCGAAGAAGTCATCCTCGCGAGAGGGTATGAGCTTGAAGTTGGCACCTACGGAGAACTCGGCAGAGTTGCTCAGGTACTGTTTGGCGGCAAATCCTGCGCGGGAATATACCGTCAGGCGGTCGCAGGGAGTATACTCAATGCTGCCCACCAGACCGGCGTTCTGACGTCGGTTCTCGCCCTTGCCATCATCCAAATCCACATCCGCAGAGGTGTAGAAGGGGTTGATGCGGATGGTCACAGCACCATCGGCCATGATGCGACCATATTCACCTACCACGGCATAGCCATCGCAGATATCGGAATTGAAGGGATTATAACCGGCGGTGCAACCGGTACGGGAAACGCCCACCATGGCATAGCTGTTACGGCTGAGTTCCACCTGCAAGACCGCGCCCAGATTGCTATCCACCAGCGGCAGGACGGTAGAGTTGATAAAGCCGAGATTGACAAACGAGGAAAATGAATCGTTTGCAATACTCACGGCATCAAAGTAGTTGGTCAGGTTCACCATACCGGCGATGATGCAGGCGCGCTTGCCGGCGAAATAGTGCATGAGCGCCACTTCCGGGAACACTCCATCGTGCGGGCCCCAGTGCTCGCCATGCACATAGGTAGTGCTCCCCACCATATCAGCAAAAACGGTGTCGCTCTGGGCGGATTCTCTGTCCAACCCCCAAGTACCGGAGAACTCCACACGCAGCCAGGTTCCGCCGTTGGCGTTGTCCTCGATGAGGCGCTGGTTGACAGCCGCATGCAGAAGGGCCAGATTGGTATGACGGGTGGCACCGGGAACTTTCTCGGTATTCCAAAGGCCATAAGCGGCATCCACATACCACTCCGTGCCAAACTTTTCAAAAGCCTTCACCTTGTAGGCGGGGTCCCCCTCAGCGGGGGTGAACATGTTGATACCCTGAAGAAGGTCACCCACGGCGGGGGCTTCGTCCTGAGCCATCACGGGAAGGGCCAACATGCCCGTCATTGCCATTGCTATTATGTTGTGTTTCATATCAGTTGTTGGTTATAAATTGTTCTTTATCAGTGATGGTGCTTATCATCGCGGGATTTACCGCAGGCACCCCCGCATCCGTCGCAGCTGCCGCAGCAGCCCCCGCCGTTCTTCTTTTTCCGCAGCATGGACAGGATAATCCAGGCTGTAATAGCCACCAGAATCAGGATAACGATAATATCTCCCATAGTCTTATCGGTTTCAGTTAAGGTTTATTTACGGAGGTACTTATTGGGGCGCACAATCATGTAGAGAATGGCAGCGGCAATGGCGCAGGCAACCGCCTGTCCTGTACCGAATACCCCCGTTGTGGCCCAGGTGCCCAGCTGGAACACCAGCAGAGCCACCACATAGGCCCAGACGCACATGTAACCAATGGCGAACCAGGTCCAGCGGGCGCTGTTCATCTCACGACGTATTGCACCACAGGCCGCGAAACAGGGCGCACACAGCAGATTGAACAGCATGAAGGAAAGAGCACTGGCGGAGGTAAAGGCACCGGCTTTCTGCAGGTTGGCGGCCACACCGCTCGTCTCTTCATCCAATTCGGCCTCAAAGAAGTAATTCATCACGCGGAAGAACAGGTTGGGCTGCTCAGCGGAAGCGGTTTCCTCTTCCTTTGTTGCTGCTTCTTCCTCAGCCACAGGCTCGGCGGGGGCGGCGCTGCTCACCTCGCTGTCAGCACGCCAGGCACCCATCACCAGCGCGGTAAAGGCGTTGGTCTTGCAGAGATCGCCGGTGCGTGGCAGCTCGTCCTCCTCAGCGGCGGCTTCCTCACCCTCAGCGGGAGCTTCCTCCACCGCAGGATACAGCACACCGAAGGTACCCACCACGTTCTCCTTGGCAATCAGGCCGGTGACCGTACCCACGGCGGGTCTCCAGTCACCCCAGCCCAGCGGGGCAAAGATGGGGGCAAAGGTGTTACCCACATTGGCGAGCATACTCTGCTCAATGGCAGCCTCATCCTCAACCGTATTCAGGTAGGTGAAGCTCCAGTTATAGTTGCTCAGCGTCCAGATGAGGGCACTGGCCAGGAAAATCACCGTACCGGCTTTCTGCACGAAGGCCTTGCAGCGCTCCATGGCTCGCACGTTGATGTTCACGCCGCTCGGCATGTGGTAGGGCGGCAGCTCCATCACAAAGGGCGTGTAGGAACCGGCAAACATGTGGGTCTTGCGCAGCATCCACCCGCCCAGTATCACAGAACCGATACCGGCAAAGTAGGCGATGGTGGCGATGGAGGCATCCTGCCCGATAACAGCACCGATGAGGGCAATGATAGGCAGCTTCGCCCCGCAGGGCACGAAGCAGGTCAGCATCACGGACATGCGGCGGTCTTTCTCATTCTCAATCGTACGGGTGGCCATCACGCCGGGCACACCACAGCCCATAGATACCAGAAGCGGGATGAACGACTTACCGGAAAGCCCGATGGTGCGGAAGATTCGGTCCATCATAAAAGCCACGCGTGCCATATAACCGCAGTCCTCCAGCAGCGCCAGCAGCAGGAAAAGCACGGCCATCTGCGGCAGGAAGCCCAGCACCGCCCCCACGCCGGCCACGATACCGTCCGTTATCAGCGCGCTGAGCTGCGGGCTGCACGTCAGCGTGCTGCGGCCCAGCATAGCCACACCAAACGCCACGGCACTCAGCACCACAAACCAGATAGCGAACTCGCGGCGATTCCCACGACCGGAAAGTCCCATGGGCAAAAGTCGCACGCGCAGCGAAACCTCACCGAAACGGTTGGTTCCCTTGCTGCCCGGCAGGAAAAGACAGGCGCACAGCAGACAGGCATTCACCGCCAGCAGGGAGTACATGGCGATGCTGTGCAGCACACCGGGAAGATGCGGGCACATGTATTCCATCAGGAAGGGCAGAACGGCCAGATAGAGCCAAGAACCGCTACGGTTCAAATCGTGCAGACGGCGCAGCATGGTCGGGAACAGCAGCACCATAGAAAGCACCGCACTGAACATCGTCAGCGCCTCCGGCGAAGCGGGCGTATCGCCGATGAATCCGGCCAACCAGCCACCCACAATCGGCCCGAAGAGTACATCATTGGCCCAACCGGTTCCCCAGTCGCCCACGGTGTTGATGGAGAGGTAGTACACCGCCCACATCACCAGCACAAAGATACCCAACCCCATCACTCGGTGAGTCAAAACGGCATCCAGCTTCATGCTGAAGTTGCTCTGAGCGGAGGCTTTCTTTACCACCTGCGGGATGAAGTCCAGAATGGCATCATAACGACCTGCGGCAATAATGGAGGCAATATCATCATCCATTTCCTTTTCCACCGCCATGCGGAGCGTTTCGATGTTGTGACGGGCAGCTGTGTTCAGCTCTGCCGTCACCTCACTGTCATTCTCCAGCAGTTTCACCTGCGTCCAACGGCTGCAACGCTGTGTCTCACCCAGCACGGAAAGAGCATTTTCCACGGCGGGAGCAAAGCGGAAAGGAGTCGGAGCTGCCGGTATCGCGCCCAGCATCAGTGCCTGTAACTCCTGCATGCCGGTCTGACGCAGCGCACTCACCTCCACCACGGGACACCCCAACACCTTGCTCAGTTCTGCGGCATTCACCTTATCACCCCGCTGAGCCACCAGATCCATCATATTGAGTGCCACCACCATGGGCAGCCCTGTCTCCAGCAGCTGGCTCGTCAAGTACAGATTGCGCTCCAGGTTCGTGGCATCCACCACATTCACCACCATATCCGGCTTCTCATTCAGCAGATAGTGGCGGGTCACCACTTCCTCCGGCGAATACGGCGAAAGAGAATAAATACCCGGCAAATCCAGTATCTCCACCTCCTCATGGTCGCGCAGATACCCGCCCTTGCGGTCTACCGTCACGCCCGGCCAGTTACCGACGTATTGATTGGCGCCGGTCAGCTCATTAAACAGGCTGGTCTTGCCACTGTTCGGGTTGCCGGCTAATGCTATCGTTCGTTTCATGTTTGCTTGTGCTAACTTGCAAATCAAAAAATCAATCCACCAAAATGCAAGCCGCCTCTGCCTTTCGCAGAGAAAGCTCATACCCACGCACCGTCACTTCCAACGGATCGCCCAGCGGTGCCATCTTACGCACAGTCACATCTGCCCCCTTGGTCAGCCCCATATCCAGAATACGCTGGCGCAGCGGGCCGTTGCCCATTACCCGGGCTACCTTCACGCTGCGACCAATCTTCACCTGATTCAGTGTCAATTTGTCTGTTTGCTGTTCCATAATCAGTTCGCGGCGCATGTTAGCTAAATCTAACATATTTGTCAAGCATTTTCTAAAAAATTGTAAGTCTTAACAAACATTTTCTGAATAAAAACCCCGATTCTTCCCTGTGCGAAGCGACTTTGCGTGTAAAAGTACACGGCGAAAGAACCGCTCCGGAGCCGGAGAAAATCCGGTCTAGTTTAGAATCGGGGGCAGAAATATTACTGCTGCTGACGGATGGAAGCACTCATCAGCTCGGCGACTTTCTTGCCACTCATGAGCATACCGCCAAAGATGGGGCCCATGCGGAAACTGCCGCTCACGCCGTTGGCCGCCATGCCGGAGACAAAAAGGCCGGGGTAAATTTCCTTGGTGTTATCGATGGTAGAGCGCTCACCCTCGGCAGCATCCATGCTCATCTCACCCACCACACCACCGGTGGGAGTATCGAGCTTCACGCCGTTCTTGCGAGAGACGGTTCGGGCAATCTCACAGTCGTGGCCGGTAGCATCCAGTACCGTCTTGGAAAGCAGAGTCAGCGGGTCAACATGCAGCCCCTCCCGCAGGACAGGAGTCCAGTTCACGACCACGCCGCCGACACGTCCCTGCTTGTACACCACATCCTCCACGGAATAGCAGTTGAAGATGACCGCCCCGGCCTTTGTGGCCTGATAGAGCAAGCCGGCCGTGGCATGCACGGAATCCACAATGTACGTACCCTCGCGATACGGACGATAGGAAAGCTGCAATTCCTCCACAATCGGCATAGCCTCCTCCTGCACCACGATATCGTTGAACATCATGGCACCGCCCCACATCCCGCCGCCGGGGGAAAGCTTGCGATCCAGCAGAGCCACCTTATGCCCGGCCTTGGCCAGATAATAAGCCGCAACAATGCCGGACGGCCCGCCGCCCACAATGGCAGCATCCAGATTCAGACAATCGGAGAGCTTTCCGAAATAAGACTCGATAATACCGCGAGAAATAAGCGTTTCCATATCGGCAGAAAGTGTACGCTTCCCTGCCCCTGCTGTCAACGTCAAATTTTGTACTTGCCAAATGCCGGGCATTCATGGAAAATGAAACCGGCCATGAAAAGCATTCCGTCAGATTCCCGCCTGTATGGTATAGTTGATTTGGGTTATGTTCGCCCGGAGGAGGTGGAAAGCACCACCGCAGCCCTGCTCCGCGGCGGCATCCGCATCCTGCAACTGAGAGCCAAGGGCATTGACCCCGCCACGGTGGAACATCTGGCGCGACGCATGCAGCCCCTCTGCCGGGAAGCAGGTGCCGTCTTTGTGCTGAACGACTACCCGGACATGGCCGCCCGCATCGGGGCTGATGCCGTGCATGTGGGACAGGATGCCGGACCGCTCGCCGCCGTGCGCAACATCGTCGGCCCGCAGATGCTCATCGGTCGCTCCACCCACAGCCCGGAACAGGCGCTTGCCGCCGTGGCAGAGGGTGCGGACTACATCGGCTTCGGCCCCCTCTTCCCTACCGGCACCAAACCGGGCCGCCCCTCCATCGGCTTGCAGGATATCGCGGCCGTACAGGAACAATTGGGGGATTTCCCCATGTTCTGCATCGGCGGCATCAACGGCACCACCCTGCCCTCCGTCCTGCAGGCGGGAGCCCGCCGCGTGGTCATCGTCTCCTGGCTGTTGCAGCAACCTGCCCCCGCCGCCGCCGCACGGGATATTATCAATTTATTAGCAAGCAAATGATAAAGAGAGTCACTTCGGGCAGGACTGCCGTTGCAACCATTGTTGCAGACGTGTCCAGAGCCCGCACGTGCTGTCCTCTTCCATAAAAGATTTGGGAACGGACGTACTGCAAGTGGTCCAGGTCTTACTCTCGGGTTGATACCGCTGAATAAAATCCGTTGAATTCTCCCCATCTTCCTCCAAAAGATACAACTCTCCTTTGGCAGTCCGAATAAACATACGCTGCCCGTAACAGCCATCGCCCGAAATGTTCAAATACTCAACCACACCGGCGGACGTTTTCTCCTTTGCGTACAGGCCGGAATACAGACGCTCCACAAGTGAGGGAAGATTCTCCTCATGAAAAGAATTATCGGACAAAGCAATGAGACGCCGTATCAAGGCCGTTTTTTCAGGATAACGTTCCCTGTATTTCCGTATTATTTCATCAGCCTGTCGTAATTCCACCTGCTTTACTTTTTCCTGAGACGCTTCTCCTCTCTCCGCAGCAAAGTAATAATCTTCCCGCAAGCGTTCCAACAAGCCCTGAATATCAGCGTTTGTTCGTTGTACAACATCCGCATCTCTCATCACATGGCAGGCATACTCACGCTCAAAGCAACGGGCTGCCAATTCAGCCTCAACAGACATAACAATTGAGCAGAACGCATGTTTCGCACGGGCTTCACAGAGAGCGGCAAGTTCATTATAGAGCTTTTGTACGGCAGCCGCCTGCTCCCGTATATCCGCAGCATGTCGATTCTGCCTCAGTTTCGCCTCACCGCAGGTAATATCTGCCACCAAACATTGAGCCCGGTCGGTCTGGCCGAGGCGCAGGTTTTCCTGCGCCGTCGCTTGCAGAGCCTCAGCCGCCCGAACCGCCGCAGCGACATGCTCCGGGGCGCTTTCCCACGTCAAGCGTTCCCAAGCATAACGAAACACGCTGGTTCTATACTCCCACTCAGACGTACCGCCACTCCGATACCGCGCTTCCACCAGCTTCATTCGTTCGTCATCAGCCTTACGGATTGCCTGCAATAGACGGTTCTTTTCTTCATCGTCCGAGCGGAGCCGGCAGATGTTAAGCTTCAGCACCAGGATTTCCGCATCCATCACAGCCAAGTAACCGGACAATCCCTGCTGATACTGTCTTTTCTTTGTGCTGAGCAGCTTTTCCGCCGCCGTTACAGCATCCGGAGACACCTCTGACGGAGGGCACAGCGAATCCCCCGGGGGTATCAGGAACTCCGGCTTCTCATCTGCTCCGGCAAACGGCAGACAGACGGCGGCTATCAGGGTAAGCAAGGTACGTTTCATCATGATACGAAGGGAAAATACCATTAAAAATAACAGAAGGCCTGCATTCTAAATCTGTCATTCCACAATGTCAAGGGGGAACCATCATTCATCTGCTCCACCCCTGCATGAGATAGCGCTGTCTATTCACAAGGCTGGTTTTGCCGTCGGTGGAAGTAAAATACAGCGACCAGATAGAGGCATAATACTCGCCCCACTCTCCGCTGTATACCCTAAATGGTTCGCTGTCTGCTATCTGACACAGCTGCTGATAGCGTGCGGGGCGAAGTTGAAGCTCCGGCAAACTGAGCTTCGATAAAGAACCGTCAACGGCCTGCACCTGTACCTTGATGCTGAATGTGCCTTCCGGATAACTCAACGGCACAACAAGAATCGGTCTGTAATTGCCCGGTTGCCCCTTCGCCTGCAGCACCAGAGTCGGTTCCTTCGGCAGCGGCGGCACCAGGGCATCCAGACTCTCTCGTGTGGGATTGGCGGCAAGCGGAGCCAGAGCCTCGTCCAACAGCTTCATCTTTTTAAGGTCAAAACAATCCGGAACACCCCTGCCGGATTCATCCTTATCGCAGGCTATCGAGATTTTCCACCCATTAGCCAGTTCTTTCGACCAAATGGATTTACTCCGCTCCATGCCATTCCACCGGCAATCTCTCACATCCGTTTCTTCGGGATGCACCAGCAAATCCAAATAAACAGGAGCCCGATATCCCGGCGACAAGGCTCGATGACAGAAAGCGCGGAGCTTGTACTCTGCCAACAGCGCAGGGGCAACAGAAGCCAGTTTTTCCGCATTCGGAACCTGCTCCGACAGCTCTTCCGAACCATCCACCGACAAGCTGTAGTCCAACTCACAAAGTTCTTTCCATTTCTGCACGACAGGCGGCATGGGCGTTCCATCCAGAGAGTTAAAAAACATCATGCTCACCGGGACGTTCATGTCCGGCGTATTCTCCGGAGTCATCGATTCCGGCAACTTGTGAGCATCGGCAAACGTATCATAACATCCCATACTAATATGGAATACGGAGGAAAAAAAGCACACAAAAGCCACAAAAGCGGCAGGGAAAGACCACAGCCAAGCACCACCGATACCGCTACGCCTGCGAATCAGCAGAACAATCGTGCGAATCAGCAGCCAGACGGGCAACAGCAAAATTAACAGGAGGTGCGGCATCGTAATGCAATCAACAATAATTAACAGTATCTTACGCTGCTCCAAGGTAGCCTCTACCGTCATGTGTGAAATAACTCCCACCAACACGGCACAAATCACGCTGCCCACACCAACCACAAGCGGTATCGCCCCGCTGCGAGCAAACAGAGCCCCCAAAAAGCTAAGTATCTTCTTCATATTCAGCCAATCATTATCATTCGATACAGAAGCGTATCTACTCTATATAATCACATTCCAAGCTCAATCCGCAAGTTTTTCTGAAAAAAATTCAAGTTCCCATGAAAAAGCTCATTTTACCAGACTTTTGTCCGGCTGTCCCGCCCGAGACTTGCCATATAGGTGCGTTCCCTATATAATACGCAGGAACCATGAACAATTCCGGAACCAACAAAGAATTACCGATTCGCCAACACAGTCGCGGCTGGCTTATCCTGAGTCCGCTGATGGTCTTTTTCCTGCTGTATGTAGGCGTTTCCGTCGTCTCGGGGGATTTCTACACCATGCCGGTGACCGTCGCCTTTCTTGCCGCATCTGCCTGGGCGCTCTGCGTCTCCCGGCCCTCCGGCTTCATGAAGCGTGTGGAGCGATTCTCTGTCGGAGCCGCCCACCGGAATATCATGATGATGATATGGATATTCATCATGGCCGGAGCCTTTGCCGCCTCTGCCAAGTACATCGGGGCGGTGGATGCCACGGTGAACCTGACGCTTTCCCTGCTGCCGGCAAACATGGTGCTGGCCGGCATGTTTCTGGCAGCCTGTCTGATTTCCCTTGCCATGGGCACCTCCGTTGGTACGATTGTCGCGCTGATGCCGGTGGCCACCGGACTGGCAGACAAAGGCGGCATGAGCCTTGCTCTCATCTCCGGGGCGGTGGTCGGCGGCGCCTTCTTCGGTGATAATCTTTCTTTCATCTCCGACACAACCATCGCCGCCACCCGCACACAGGGTTGCAGCATGAAAGACAAATTCCGGGCCAACTTCCGCATCGTCATGCCGGCCGCCATCAGCGTCTTTGTCCTCTACATTCTTCTGGGGCTGCGCCATTCCGCAGAGGTCAGCACCGGTTCGATTGAATGGGTACGGGTATTACCCTACCTGCTGGTACTGGTCACGGCCATCGGCGGGATGAACGTGATGCTGGTGCTCACTATCGGAATTCTCTCCACAGGTCTGGTTGCCTTGTTCAGCAGTTCTTTCGGTGCCATGGCCTGGGCAAGCGCCATGGGCAACGGCATCGTGGGCATGGGCGAATTGATTATCGTCACCCTGCTGGCAGGCGGCATGCTGGAACTCATCCGCTACAACGGCGGTCTTTCCTATATCATCCGGCATCTCACCGCCGGGGTTCACGGGCGCAAAGGCGGCGAGCTCAGCATCGCATTCATGGTATCACTCGCCAACATGTGCACCGCCAACAACACAGTCGCTATCGTCACCATGGGCGATATTGCCCGCAGCATCGCTCAGCGATTCGGCATCCCCGCACCGAGAGCCGCCAGCATTCTGGATACTTTCTCCTGTGTCATCCAAGGACTTCTTCCCTATGGGGCACAGCTGCTCATGGCTTCTGCCATCGCCCACATCAGCGCGCTGGATATCATCCCGCATCTGTATTATCCCTTTGTCATGGGACTGGTGGCGCTCGGATTCATCCTCTTCCGGCGCAGCAAAGCTGACTAAAGCGATATTATCCCATTTTCAGCACCGAAAAAGGCATCCGGTTCATCACCGGATGCCTTTTCTGATAGATAAATGAGATACTTACTGCTGCTGAGCAGCGGCCTTGCGGGCTGCTTTTTCCGCAGCCTTGGCAGCTTTGGCAGCCATCTTTTCCTTTTCCTCCGGGGAAAGGATGCGCGGGAACACCGGGCTGGGAGCCTGGACGGTGTGACCGGGCTGCAGGATGCCCCAGGCAAGCGTCTGCGGGCTGAGGGCGGAGCCGTCCACCTGCAACTGGGCCAGAATACGCGCAGAGGCATCCGGCAGGACGCAACCCAGCAGGTAGCCCACCTGCACGCAACACTCCAGCAGGTGATTAAGCACGCGCTGCAGCTCAGGCAGACGGGTCTCATCCTTGGAAAGAGCCCAGGGCTGCATCTGCTCGATGTAGCTGTTGCAAAGGCCCACCTGTGCATTCAGCGCACCGAGGGCATCTGCCGTGTTGTAGGCATTCATCTGCTCGGCGAATCGGCTCACCGTGTCGGCCATGCCCTTGCGGAGATTGGCAGAGAGCTCATCATCCCCTTCACCGGGGCTGACCACGCCGCCGCAATAGCGCACGCACATGTTGAGCGAACGGTTCACGAGGTTGCCGATATCGTTGGCAAGCTCCGTATTATAAATCATCTTCATGCGCTCGGCGTCGTAATCGCTGTCGTAGCCGGTCTTCGTGTCGCGCACCAGATAGTAGCGCACAGCCTCCGGGCCGAACACATCACAGAGGTCGTTGGGGTCAACGATATTGCCCAGCGATTTGGACATCTTCTCGCCCTTGATGTTGAGCCAGCCATGCACCAGCAGGCGCGGCATCTCCTCATCCGCAAAGCCCATGGCATGCAGCATGCACAGCCAGTAAATGCCGTGGGCCGGCACCAGGATGTCCTTACCAATGACCTCACAGGCGGCGGGCCAGAGCTTACCGAACTCCGGCAGACCGCTTCCCTCCTCTGCCAGATAACCGGCAAAGGAAATGTAGTTCACCAGCGCGTCGAACCAGACGTAGGTCACGAAATCCGGGTCAAAGGGCAACGGAATGCCCCAGGACAGGCGATCCTTGGGACGGGAGATGCAGAGGTCTACCCCCTCCGCACGCTCAATGGCCTTGAGCAGATTCTGGCGGCGGAACTCAGGAGTCACCACTTCCGGGTGCGTCTCCACATACTCGCGCAGCCATGCCACGTGCTGACTGAGGTTGAAATACCAGTTTTCCTCCTCCAGCTCAATCACCTGCCCCCACTCCGGGCCGAAATTACCGTCCTCTCCGCGTTCCTTGTCCGTGAGGAACTGCTCCTGGCGCACGGAATAGAACCCCTTGTAAGCTTTCTTGTACAGGCAGCCTTTCTCTTTCAGATTGCTCAGAATCTTCTGCACGCAGAGCTTGTGGCGGGCATCCGTTGTGGCAGCCCAGCCGTCATACTGAATTCCCAGACGCTTCCAGAGAGCAATAAAGCGCTCCGTCACCATATCGGCATACTCCTGCGGCTGCATTCCGGCTTCCTCTGCCTTCTGCTGCACTTTCTGACCATGCTGGTCCACACCCGTCAGCAGGAACACCTCCTCGCCACACATTCGGTGCCAGCGAGCCAGAACATCTGCCAGAACCTTCTCATAGGCATGCCCGATATGGGGCGAGCCGTTCGTGTAGTCAATTGCTGTTGTAATGTAGAACATAGCGGGGGCAATGTTAGCACGGAGAATCCGCTGAATCAAGCGAAATTACGGACTTCAGTGGCATACCGCATGCGCGCCCGGGGTCGGAGCGGGAGAGAGTTGCGTTTATTGCGCTTCATTTTCCTCTTCCTGAAACTCCTTTGAGAATTCGAGATAATAAGGTGTAATATCAAACCACTGCTGCACCACATATTCTACACCATCCACCTCTGCGACGATTTCATGGCAATCGTAGTAACGGCCGTCTTCCTTGACCAATGACTGCATTTTGTTATCCATCAACAGCATGCGCTGCATGATGAGATACTCGAACCGCACGGCAAAGCTATCTTTTATCGCTATCTTCCAGGCTGTCTCCCGCGTGAAACCGGGGCCGCCTTTCAGCATGTTCCCGAAATCCGCTAACGTCCGGTCAATGGTCTCCTTTCTGGATTCGACAATCTTCTGTATAACCTCCGTCGTCGCCGCCGGAATATCATCATCCGCAACATCCTCCAACACATCATTAAACGTCTCCAAACAGAACCGCTTCAATTGCTTATCGCCGTAAAAATCCGCGGCGGCAATACGCCGAACCTCCTCTTCTATCCGCCGGGATTGATTCTCCATTTTCTGCATCATCTCCTCACTTGGTTCCACCCCGGCAGCTTGGAACTGCTGCCCCATGTCATCTAACTCCATCATGATTTTCGTCATCGTCTCGGGGGCAGAGGAAGCAGATTTTTCATCCTGAATCCCCTGCATGCAGGATACTGCTGCATCGATTAACTCATTCAGCTCGGAATGCAGTTGTTTATGCTGCCCCTCAACAGAAGCGGAAGGGGTCTCAGATTGCCCTGAAACGGGCTCAACCGGCAAAGAAAGCAGACAGGCGGAAAGAACAAGGGGTAAAAAACGTGTTTTCATAGATTATATTGGGTAATATGCGTGTTTTCAATGTAACACGGCATTACACAGAAAACAAGCATTTCCCTCAAAAAAAATGCTCTTTCTGCACTCTGATTCAGGCAGAAAGAGCATCTGAAAAAAAATCTGAAAAGGCATCAGCGCAGGAAGAGACGCAGGATGCGGCTCTTCAATCCGTTGTAGGGGTGGTAACGGAAAGGAAGGTCTAACCAGTTACCCTTGGTCAACACGGATTTGTAGTGCGTGAAGGTATCGAAGCCGGCCTTACCATGGTAGGCACCCATGCCGCTGTCGCCGATACCGCCGAAGGGCAACCCGTGAACAGCCAAATGAATGATGGTATCGTTCACACAGCCGCCGCCGAATGCCAGATTGGCAATAAAGCGCTTCTCCGCAGACGAATCGGTGGTGAAGAGGTAGGAAGCCAGCGGTCGCGGACGGCTGAGTACAAAATCCTCCACATCGTTCCATTTTTCCCAAGTCATCATGGGCAGAATCGGGCCGAATATTTCCTCCTGCATAGCCGCAGAAGCAGGCGTGATGTCATCCAGAAGCGTGGGCTCAATGCGCAGAGACTCCGCATCGCTGCGGCCGCCGACGACGGCGCGGGCATCCCGCATCAGGCCGCAGAGGCGCTCGAAATGGCGGGCATTGATGATGTGGGTAAACTCCTTGTTCTGCAAGGGCTCTTCACCAAGCATCTCCAGCACGGCGGCACGATATTCCGCCACGAATTCTTCCTTGCGGGAGGCGTGAATCATGAGGTAATCCGGTGCCACGCAGGTCTGCCCCGCGTTGAGAATCTTGCCAAAGGCAATGCGGCGGGCGGCCACGCGGATATTGGCAGATTCGTCCACAATGCAGGGGCTCTTACCGCCCAGCTCCAGCGTCAGCGGCGTGAGGTGGCGGGCAGCCGCCTCCATGACAAGGTGTCCCACCTTAGGGCTACCGGTAAAGAAGATGTAATCAAACTTCTGCTCCAGCAGCGCGCCGATGGATTCGCGTCCGCCCAGCACCACGCTCACATAGGCAGGGGGGAAGATGCTGCCCAGCATCTCTGCCAGCACCGCCGATGTGGCGGGAGACATAGAAGAAGGCTTCACCACACAGCAATTGCCCGCGGCCAGAGCCGCCACCAGCGGGTCCAGACACAGCAGAACGGGGTAATTCCAAGGGCTGATGATGAGGGAGACACCGTAGGGCTCCGGCACGACGCGACAGCGGGAGGGGAACTGTGCCAGCGGAGCCATCACGCGCTTCGGGCGGCTCCAGCTGCGCAGGTGGCTCAGCGCATCGCTCAACCCGGCCTGCACCATACCGATTTCGGTCATGTAGGTCTCCATGGCGCACTTGCCGAGGTCGGATTCCAGCGCGGCACAGATGCGCGGCTCCCACTTGTGAAGCGCGGAGCGGAGCTTTTTGAGCGCCTCGCGTCGGTAACGGATATCGAGCGTGGTGTGCGTGAGGAAGAACTGGCGTTGTTTTTCGACGAGGTTGTGCATCTTCAGAAAGCAGCGTTAAGGATGGAAATGACCTGCTGCTCATCCGCAGCACGGGGATTGACAATGAGCGCGCCGTCATTTACTGCCACGGCAGCAACCTGCGCAAAGGACTCCTTCGGCACACCGGCTGCCTCCAGCGTCAGCGGCAGACCGCAGGCATCGTGCAGCTCGCGCCCCAGACGGACAATGGCCTCAATGGCGGCCTCTGCTCGCTTATCCGCAGGCGTATTGAGCGCAGCCTCATCCCCCACCAGAGCGGGCAGCAGCGCGGCGTAGGAATTCGCAGCGTGTGACAGGTTGTAGCGCATCACATGCGGCAGCAGAATCGTCATCGCCACGGCATGCGGCACATGGCAGACACCACCGAGGGCATGACCAATGGCATGCACCGCGCCCACCATGGAGTTGGAGAAAGCGATTCCCGCCATGGTAGAGGCCAGAGCCATGGCAAAGCGGGCATCCTTATCGCTGCCCTTGCGAGTAGCCTGCACCAGATGAGAAGCAATCATCCGAATGGCCGCCATGCCGTATGCCTGACTGAGCGGGTTAGCCTGCAGACAGGTGCAGGCCTCTACCGCATGACAGAGCGCATCCATGCCCGTAGAAGCCGTGGCCTTGGGCGGCAGCCCTGTTGTCATGCGCGGATCAATCACCGCCACATCCGGCTGCACAAAGGGCGAGAGGAACTCCATCTTCACCCCTGTAGCATCATTTCGGATAACGGCCACGCCCGTGCACTCCGAGCCGGTTCCGGCCGTAGTGGGCACCACAATAAAGGGGATATGCGTGCCACGGCTCAGATTCTCCACACCGCTGATAGCCAGGATATCATCCGTATTCTGAGAAAGCACCAAGCGAACACCTTTTGCCGTATCAATGACGGAACCACCGCCCACAGCCACAAGGGCATCGCACTGATTCCGGCGATAGAGGGCGGCAATGCTGTTCACGACGCGGAGCGAGGAATCCACGGGGATTTCCGTAAAAATGCAGGCGGGGCGGCATCCTTCAGCTTCCATGCTGCTGATAACGGTATCCACCGTTCCTAACTTGTACAGCACGGCATCGGTAAGGAGCATGGGAGCCTTAGCTCCCTGTTGCTGCAATTCATTGGCAAGACGCTCCAGCGACAGCTCCCCACACAGCAGCTTCACGGAATTCTGGAATTCAAAATAAGGCGGCTTCATATCAGTATTTGAACTTAAGGAACCCAAGCAGAATACGTCCGTATACCCGCAGCGGGTTCGTCTGCAGGCCGGGGATATCGGTAAGGATGTGTTTAGTTATCAATTTCGGGAAAAGATAGGCTTCCACAATGTTGACCAGACGTGCCAGTTTCATCACATCCGCAATCTCTCCCTGCATGGTAAAGGCGTGGCGGGCGTATGCCTGAGCCAACCCCATCTGCCCGGTAAACAGTTGGAACGAGTGTGCTGTGGACTTAATACGCAGGTTACAGACCGCTTTGGGCAAATTCTTCAGCCGAACCAATTTCCCTTTTTTCCAACGGACGTAAAGCGCAGGAGCATCATGCCCGGTCGCAATGGCATAGCTCATCCGCTCCGGCAGCGCATCAAACTCCGCCTTCACCCGCGTGTCCATTCCATACAGCTCCACCAGCGCCGCATGCACCACGCGCAGCACAATACCCACCGTCAATTTCTGAAAAAAAAGTTTCATGCCGGGACAATCATTCTTCGCGTTGAGCAGAGGCTCGCGTCAAGCGGTCCATCATAGCATAACCCAGCCCCATCTTCGGCAGCTCTTCTGCCACAATCACCTGCACCTCATCGTTCTCATCCATGGCCCGCATCACGGCAAACAGACGCACCGCAGCCTCCACCAATCGGCCGCTGCCGGGCGAAAGCGTCATGGTTTCCACCCAGCAATCCTGCTCCGCGAGGGGAGAATCCCCCTTGTAGGAGATGAGCCCGTATGCCACGCCCTCCTGCGGTTCGAACGGGGTACGCGGGTCATGCAGCAACAGCGGCTTACCCGGAGCATAGTGACTCTTGAGCTGACCGGGGGCATTCGGCAGCGCCGCCTCTGCTTCCCCGCCCTTGCCGGGCTTCACCACACGGCAAATACCGCGCAGCTTCTCACGGGTGATGGGGCCCTCGCGCAGCAGCCGCACAGCGGGCTTCCCCTTTTCATCCACATAAGGTTGAAGAATCGTGCTTTCCAGTCCCTCTGAACAGGCCCCCGCATCCAGCACCAGCGGAATACGCCCTCCCAGCTCCTTCACAACGGCTCCGGCGCTCGTGGGAGAAATATGACCGAAACGGTTAGCACTCGGGGCGGCAATCGGATGGCCCAACGCTCGCGCCACACCGCGCATCGCCTCATGACTGGTCACGCGGCAGGCAACCGTGGGCAGCCCGCTCGTCACCACATCCGGCACACAGGCCTTGCGAGGCAGCACCAGTGTCATCGGTCCGGGCCAGAACTCCTTAGCCAGTTTATCCACCAGCGGCTGCAGTTCCTCCGGCACCTCCGCAATATCTTTCAGCGCGCGAGCATTGGCCAGGTGGCAGATGAGCGGGTCAAAACTCGGTCTCTCCTTCACGGCAAACACCTTCGCCACGGCATCCGCATTGAAAGCATCCGCCCCCAGCCCGTATACCGTCTCCGTGGGAATTGCCACCAACTCTCCGGCAGCCAGCAAATCTGCAGCTTCCCGGTATACCTTGCGACAATCTTCCAACGGATCAATCTCTGTCACGCGCGTTTCCATGCGCGGGATTATACGCAACTCTACCTTTTTGTCAATTCAAATCAAGCGCACTCTAGCTTTCCGGAACTCTTTAAGCACAAAAGTCGCATCCTCTGCCTACAACAGGCAACCGGCCGCATAATCGGTTGCCATCAGACCCGCACCGATGATGCCGGCATCCGCACCGAAATGCGCCGGCAGCACGCGGAGGTTCGCATAATGCACGGGGAACAGCTGGGCTTTGAGCTGTGCATCCAGAGGCTCGAAGAGCAAATCTCCGGCCTTCGCCACGCCTCCGCCGATGATAAAAGCATCCGGCGCCAAAGTATACATCAGATTCATGACGAGGCAGCCCAGTTTTTCCGCAAAGTCCAGATACACTTGCCGGGCAATGGCATCTCCGGCGCGGGCAGCCAGCTCCAGGCGATACGGCGTGCATTCCTCCACGCTACGCGATATGCCCGCAGCAGCGTAGCGAGCGACAGCATCGGCAGCCATCTCATTGTTGCCGATATATTCCTCCACCGCCCCGCGATTGCCGAAGGGGCCCACGCGACCATTGTAGCACACGCTGGTCTGCCCCACCTCACCGGCAGAAACACAGCTACCGCGCAGCATACGGTCATTCACCACAATACCGCCGCCGATACCCGTACCGAGCGTCAGGCACACGATATTCTGCATTCCCCTGCCCGCCCCCAGCTTCCATTCAGCGTAGGCCATGCAGTTGGCATCATTATCCAACACGACGGGGATTCCCAGCTCACGCTGCATCACCTCACGCACCGGAACCTCGTGATTCCATACCGGCACGTTCGTCAGTTGGTAAAGAATGCCTTTCTGGAAATAAACCCAGCCGGGCATCCCCAATCCCACCGCCACGGCATCGGGATGAAGCTGCAGGAGACCGCGAATCGTCTCGCACATGGCGGCAATGATACTCTCCGGGCTGTCAAACTGCTGCGTAGGCAGCGGCTCCGCCTTGTCCAGCAGTTCACTACCACAGGTAACGCCTATTTTGATGCTCGTTCCACCAAAATCCACCGCGATTGCCTTGCACATGCTCATGCGGGCATTATACGCCCTGAGATGAGCTTAGTCAAGCGGGCGGAAAGGCGATTTTCTGTGGCATACGGGGGCGTATGCCCTGATTATCCCTTTGTGATACTGCGCATCTGTGGTATAAAGAGGAATATCACGTTATGGATACCCCGAAAAACTACTATATACCGACAGTGATTGAGAAGACGAGTCAAGGCGAGCGCGCCTATGACATCTATTCCCGCCTGTTGCTGGACCGAGTCATCTTCATCGGCACCGAAATTGACGATACGGTGGCCAACTCGGTCATTGCTCAGCTGCTTTTCCTGCAGATGACGGATCCGAAAAAGGACATCCACATCTATATCAACTCCCCCGGCGGTTCCGTAACGGCCGGTCTCGCCATCTATGATACGATGCAGTTTATTTCCTGCGATATCAACACCTACTGCATCGGTATCGCTGCCTCCATGGCGTCCGTCCTGCTGGCAGCCGGCACCAAGGGCAAACGCTTCTGCCTGCCCAATTCCCATGTGATGATTCACCAGGTACGCGGCGGCGCCCAGGGCACGGCCGCGGATGTGGAACGAACCATCAAGTTCATGTTCAGCCTGGACAAGCGCCTCACCGGCATTCTGGCACAGCATACCGGCAAGGATTTCGACACCGTGAAACAGGACCAGGACCGCGATAACTATATGACCGCCGAGGAATCCGTTGCTTACGGATTGGTGGACCGCATTCTGGAGCACAACCCGCAGCAGAAGAATTAAGCCCCCATGGCCAAGCAGCACGACAAGACCTGCCACCTCTGCGGACAAAAACAGGCAGCCAACCGCCCCATGCTCTCTCTGGGGGAACTCAACATCTGCTTCCCCTGCATTGAGAATCTGGACTACCACATGTTCGTATCCAACATGGGTGATATTGCAGCGGATCGAGTCCTTTCCCTCATCCGCAACACCCACCCGGAGCTGCTGCCCAAGGACGATGCCGAGGGCGACCCCGTGCTGGAGGTGGAAACCAAGGCTCAGGATGAGTTGCCCACCCCGGAGGAAATGCACCGGCAGTTGGATAACTACGTCATCGGTCAGGACTACGCCAAGCGCACGCTCTGCGTGGCGGTGTACAACCACTACCTGCGCCTCCGACAGCCCAAGAGCGATGACGGAACGGAGATTGAGAAGAGCAACATCCTGCTGGCCGGCTCCACCGGTTCCGGCAAGACCCTGCTCGCCAAGACTCTGGCCCGCATCCTGGACGTACCTTTCTGCATCGTGGATGCCACCACGCTGACGGAGGCCGGATACGTGGGCGAAGATGTGGAAAACATCGTGCTGCGTCTCCTGCAGGCTGCGGATATGAATGTGGCCAAGGCCGAGCGCGGTATCATCTATGTGGATGAAATCGACAAGATTGGCCGCAAGACACAGAACGTGAGTATCACCCGCGATGTTTCCGGCGAGGGTGTGCAGCAGGCGCTTCTCAAGATTGTAGAGGGAACGGAATGCAACATCCCCCCCAAAGGCGGCCGCAAACACCCGAACGAACAGTATATCCGCGTAAACACGGAGAACATCCTCTTCATCTGCGGCGGCGCTTTCGTGGGATTGGAGGGCATCATCCGCAAGCGCATCGGCTCCTCTGCCATGGGCTTTGCCTCCATTGAGGAAGACCGCAACACCAAGGAATACACGGAGGAGGAAGTGCTCTCCAAGGCCATGCCGGAGGACTTCTTCATGTTCGGCATGATTCCTGAGCTCATGGGCCGTCTGCCCATCTTTGCCCCGCTCACCACGCTGACGGAGGACCAGCTCATGACACTGCTGACAGAGCCGAAGAACGCGCTGGTGAAGCAATACAACAAGCTGCTGGGCATGAGCGGCGTGAAGCTCAAGGTCGAGGATGCAGCCCTGCGTGCCATGGCGCGTCAGGCCATTGAACGCGGCACGGGTGCACGCGCTCTGCGCGGCATCTTTGAGCGACTCATGCTGGACATCATGTACAAGGTGCCCAGTGACAAGACCATCGACACCGTGACCCTCACGGAAGAGGCGGTACTGGGCAAGGGTGAACCCAAAATCAAGCACAAGAAAGTCAAAAAAGCCTGACGGTATATGCTGGTACTGGGGATAGAATCAAGTTGTGACGAGACGGCGGTGGCTCTGCTGGAGTCTGCCGCCGGTGAGGTACAGCCGCGCGTGCTCAGCTCCGTCATCTCCACACAGATTCCCCTGCACCGCATGTACGGAGGGGTAATTCCCGAGCTGGCTTCGCGCAACCACTCCACCAACCTGCCAGTGGTACTCCGCGAGGCGCTGGAAAAAGCCGGGCGCAGCATTCACGATGTGGATGTGTTTGCCAGCACGGCAGGGCCCGGTCTGGTAGCGGCGCTGCTGGTGGGCAACACGGCAGCCAAGGCGCTGGCCCTGGCAGCTAAAAAGCCCTTTGTGGCGGTTAACCACCTGGAGGGCCACATGCTCTCCCCTTTCATCACGCGTCCGCAGGGGCTCGTGCCGCATCTCTCGCTGGTGGTATCCGGAGGGCACACCCTGCTGGTGGATGTGCGCGGCGTGAGCGACTACACGCTCATGGGACGCTCGCTGGACGATGCGGCGGGAGAAGCCTTCGACAAGGTGGCCAAAATGCTCGATTTGCCCTACCCCGGAGGCCCGGAGATTGACAAACGCGCCGAACAGGGAGACCCCGAACGCTTTCGGCTGCCCCGCCCCATGATACATGAGGACCACCTCAACTTCTCCTTCTCCGGACTGAAAACGGCAGTACTCTATACCCTGCCGAAGCTGACCCCGAGCGGCAACCCGAACGACCTGCCGGAGCAGACGCTCTGCGACCTCTGCGCCGGGGTGCGCCAAGCCATCATCGATGTGCTGCTGCACAAGGCCATGAAAGCACTCCGCAAGAGCGGGCACAAGGTGTTGGCCGTTTCCGGCGGCGTTTCCTGCAACAGCGCCCTGCGGGCGCAGCTGCGCGAACGCTGTGAGCGGGCTCGCGTGGAGCTCGTGCTGCCGCCCAACAGCCTGACCACGGACAACGCCGCCATGATTGCCTACGCCGGCATGCTCCGCGCGCAGCATAGCGACTTCTCTCCCTTGGAGACTCCGGTAGACCCCAACCTCAAACTGGCCGGCATGCAGACCCGAGCCTGATTTTCCCACCACCATGAGCCTGAGAGAACGACTGACGGAAATTCTGCCCGACTTACTGCCGGAACGAGAAGAAAACGCTATCAAGGGCAAAGAACTCATCGCCCGCGTGCGAGCGGTGCTGGGGGATGCGTACTCCGACCACTCGCTGCGCTCCCAGTTCTCCTTCATGGCGCTGGACCCTGAATCCTGTCTGGCGCGTGTGCCCAACGGTCAGGGCTACTACCTGCGCGGAGATGAAGATGACGCCCCCTCGCTGCAGCACATCTTCGATTCCGGCGACCGCGAAGGAGAGGATGCGCTCAACAAAGCCATGGCACTCGCGGTGCGTCTCTTTGACACCGCCGGCATGGGCGTGTTCGTTTACCCCGTCGATGGAGAGGAAAGCTGGGAGCATCCGGACTTAGTTGCCGTGCAATGGCCCGCCGGATGCCGCGATAATTCCGGCGCCTATATCCCCACCCCCACGGAGAAGCCCCAGCAGGTAGCTTACCGCGCTGTCTGTGTGGGATTCGGCGAATCTGCAGAGAGCTGCCGCCGCGCCTTTTACCGCGCGCTGGCTTGCGGCAACTGGGCAGAGCAGACCGAGCTGCTGCTCATGCCGGGATGCGACAACGTGGATGAGCTCGCGGACCTAGCTGCGCTGCATGGCGTGGGTCTGCGCTGCATCGGGCTGGATGAGGACGCGCTCGAATCCCTCCCCCGCGCAGATGAACTCTTCCGCATGGATGAACTGAGCACCCGAGAGCTGCTCAGCCACATACCGCAACACACCGTGGCTCACCCCCGCCGTAGGGAATTTTCTGCCCGTGCCGCAGAGGCGCTGCCGGATACCGCCGTCGTGTTGGACTGGGCAGAAGGATGCCTGGAGCGAGGCCGCGTGGAGTCCTACGAAATGCGCGTAGCCGTCAATTGATACACCTTTCCCGATGAAGCAACTTTTCCACAAACTGGCAGGCCGCCGATACTACCGTCTATTCCTGTTGACGGGATTCCTGCTGGCCACCTATGCTCTCTATCACTTGGCATTCATGGCAATGTTTGTTCATGAGAGTGTGGTACTGCCCGGAGTGGTCACGGATGTGCGACAGAAACCCTACGAAGACTCCCTGCAAGCCCTGGTCCATGGCAGCGGCTCCGCAGCAGGAGATGTATCCTACCAACCCCTTGTGAACTTCACCCTGCCCTCCGGGCTCGTCATCAACCGCTTGATGTCCGACGCCGGCAACGAGGACTACACCATCGGCCAATCCATCGAAATCATCACACCGGAGCTTGACCCCAGCGGCGCCCGAATCAACGAGTGGAAATACCTCTGGGGCACGGAGACGCTGGAACTGGGGGTCGGAGTCCTGCTGGTTCTGATTGGCTACGCCCTGCGCGGCACGCTCACCCGCAAAATTATTTCTAACAAAGAGGAAAAATCACGCACCCGCCGCAACAATACTGCCGCAGGGGAAAAGAAATCCCCCACACCCTCTCGCCGTCGCAAATCCCCCGCTTCTCCCCCTGCCGCCGCACCCAAACGCCGCAGCAGAAAGAAAAAAGCAGAATAAACAACACAGGGAGGCTCCCGAAGTCTATGCGCCGGAGCTAAACGAGCTTTTAACTTGACCCGAGGGGTATATATGGTACAATGTTTGCCGTATGAGAAAAATCGACCTCCTCATGTTGACGGCTCTCACAGCAGCCCCGCTTATGGGAAATGATTTGCAGACGCTTGCAGATGCGCTGACTGTGCAGAACCCCGCTTCCGGTTCAAAGAAGCTTGAAATGCCGATTATTCCCGGCGCGGAAGTCCGCATTCTCGGTGCTGATTACGAGCACATTATTGATAAGGAAGGCAACATTCGTCCTGTTATTGAAGACACCCCCGTACACGTCAGTTTCGAGGTGCAGAAAGGCACCGAAAAAGTGGTCAGCCGCGATTATCTGCTCACGGTTCCGAGTGAAATAAAGAAAGTGAACGGCGCCAATCCCAAGCCGACTCTTATCCCGGAGATTCTGAGCTGGCACGGCGACACCGGCGTTTACAAGCTGCCGAATACCATCCGCGTGCGCTGCAACGCTCCCTTTGCTGCGCAGTTCATGACCGAACTGGCAGAAATCGCCCGCAAGGCAACCGGCCGCAACATCTCCGTCACGGCTGCCGGCCCGGACGAAAAGGCCGATATCGTTTTTGCTGAGGAAAATTGTGGGTTGGGCAGTGAAGGCTACGCCATGAACATCGCCGGGGGCGAGGTCATGCTGGCAGCCGAATCTGCCAAGGGGCTCTTCTGGGGCACCCGCACCCTGCTCCAACTGATCAGCAGCGGCAAGGGCTCCCTGCCCTGCGGCAAGATTGAAGACGTGCCCCGCTTCGGACTGCGCGGCTTCATGCTGGACATTGCCCGTGTTCCGGTGCCCATGCACTACCTGCGCGGACTGGTGAAGACCATGGCCTGGTACAAGATGAACGAACTGCACCTCACGCTCAATAACAACTACATCTTCCACGAGGATTACGTTGACATGGGGCAGGACCCGTTCCATAAGAGCTATACCGCTTTCCGTTTGGAATCCGATGTCAAGGGATCCGACGGCACACCGCTGACGGCAAAGGATCTCTCCTTCACCAAGGCAGAGTTCATGGAGTTCATCGCATACGCAAAACAGCACAATATCGACATTATCCCGGAGTTTGACACTCCCGGGCACGCGCTGTCGTTCACCCGTGTTCGCCCCGACCTCATCTATCAGGGGCCCATGGGAGGCAAGGCCAAGCGCCGTTGCGAAATGATGGATGCCGCCAACCCGGAAGCGCTGAAGTTCGTGGGCGATGTCTTTGACGAATACCTGACGGCAGCAGAAGGCAAGAAAGCAGTCTTTGCCGACTGCGGTGTCATTCACGTGGGTGCAGATGAATTCTTCGGTGCTGCGGAAGACTACCGCAAGTTTGCCGACGGTCTGCTGGAGCATGTGCAGAAGCGTGGCTATGTACCGCGTATCTGGGGCAGTCTGAACACCAAGAAAGGAACAACACCCGTTCGCGCCAAGGGCGTACAGATGAACCTGTGGAATACCGGTTGGGCCAAGGCATGGGACTCCGTGCAGCAGGGATTTGATGTCATCAACACGAATGACGGCGCTCTCTACATTGTACCGGAGGCAAACTACTACCGCATGGACCTCAACCACCGCTGGGTTTACAACTCGTGGAAGCCGAATGTCATCGGCTCTGAGACCCTGCCGGCCGGTCATCCCCAGCTGCTGGGCTGCACGTTTGCCGTCTGGCAGGACATGATGGGACGTCGTTACAACGGCTACGGTATCTACGATATCGCTGGCATGGTGCGTGACTCCATTCAGGTGGTGGGCACAAAGGCCTGGAGCAAGCATGAGCCCTCCGTCACGTTCGAAGTAATGAAGCAGACCGCCCAAAATATCGGCATGGCACCCGGTGAGAGCATGAACATGACGAAGCTCAACAATCCGCTCGCCGTTTCCGTGGAGTCGCTTCCCATGCAGCTCAATCAGGGCACCATCGTACCGAACTACCACATGACCATGGAGGTGGAACTGCCGGAAGCCCCCCGCCCCGGCGAGGAGCAGGTTCTGCTGGAATCACCGTACGGCAAGCTGATGGCTGCTATGAAGGACGGCACCATCGGTCTGTGCCGCTCGGATGCCCGTGACTTCAGCTTCGGCGTAAAACTGCCGGTGGGCAAGCGAGTGAAACTCGAACTGATTGCCACCTGTACCCCCCTGGAAAAATCGCAGGTTTCCGAATCCAAAAATCTGCTGATTCTCGAGAAACGTGAAGTAACGCTGAAGATTGACGGACAGCCCTGCGGCAAGTTCGAACTCCGCAGCGACTACGAGACCATTGAGGATATGAACACCAATGTCATGCTTCCTCTGGATACGCTTGGTGGTTCTTTCAAGGGCAAGGTCTACAATCTAACCATTACCCCCCTCCCTCAGAAGTAAATGAAGCTCACGCCACAGGATGAGTTTGATGCCGGCGCCGCCGCGTTCCGTGAGGGACGCGCGGCCGAAGGCGCAGAACACCTCCGCAACGCCGCTTTTGCCGGCCATGCCGAGGCTCAGAACCAACTGGCTCGCATCTATTTTGCCCGGCTCAAGTCCCGCACGGATTTGGCCGATTTGGAAAGCGCCGCTCAGGGCGGCGACCATGTGGCACTCTTCGTGATGGCCATGTGTTTTCTGGAAGGCAGAATCATTGACAAGGATGAGGAGAAAGCCATTCTGGCGCTGCAATATGCGGCGCAACACGGCAATCTGATGGCGCAAGCCATGCTGCAACAGAGCGCTTCCTGATTCTCCCCGGATTCCGATACTTCTCAGCCTCCCCCACATTCACGTGGCGGGAGGCTTTTTTGATGGCGAAGAGATTGCCTGCACTAGTCGGAGAGCCACGCAAGCGGCATCTTTGCTCAAAATAAATCTCCCCCGAGTGACAGAACTCGGGGGAGATAGAAATCAGAATAGAACTGAGGTCGTCTTTTACTTCTTCGTGACGGTGATGGTACCGTTTGTATCGAAGTTCTTCTGATTGAAGGTCACAACCAGACGGGGAAGCATAATTCTGGCAGGCACTTTGAGCACGTAGACATTGTTAGAGCGCTTGTGCCCCGTGCTGCCGTTGTGGCGGTCTTCGCACACTTTCTTAGCGCCGTCGTACAACTCCACAGCAGCAATGCCCAGCGCCTGAGAACCGCCGGTATAGGAGAAGGTCACCTCATAGACACCCGGCTCCTTAATCGGGATGGGCCCTTCCAGCGGCGTGGGTTTGTTATCGCGAGGCAGTACATTGGGGCTCCATCCATCGCAAAGGCTGAGCTGGCGAACCCACTGGCGCACAGCAATGGAGGCAGACTTGGCCTGCACGGTATCCGGCGCATAGCTACGCATCTTCTCTGCCATGAGCGGGATACGCTTCATCTGGGCAGGATCGCCGGAGCGGCGCATCATGCCGATACAGGTGGCAGCAATGCCCTGCTTCTGCTCATTGGTGTAGGCAGAGTCTTCCAGCATGGCTTCCAGCTCGCTGATTTTCTCCGGAATCGTCTTATCTTTGTTATTGACCATTCCCTCTGCATGGGCTGATGCCTGGTAGGCCAGACGGCGGGAGTAACCGGACTTATCCTCCGGGTCAACCGCCTTAATCTTCTTCTGGATGTCTCTGGGGCGGTTGATTCCCGGCAGCTCAGCAGCGCGACCCATCTTACGGGCCTTGAGCAACGGGTCTTTCGTCTCGTCCGCCTCGGCGAGCAGCTTATCCTGCTCCCGCTTCGAGGTCATGCACTTCTGCAATTCCGCAGCCGCCTTTTTGTCATCTCCGCTGCGCATGAACGGAGCATCTACGGTTGCATAGTGCCAGCCGTTCTTATCCAACAGGATAAACGCAGGGAAAGACTTGGCTCCCGGGAAAGGCAGCTTGCCCAGCAGAGCCTTGCGCTCCTCCTTCACTTTCTCATCCGACACCTGATGACGGGGTACGGGAATGATAACGGCATCTCCGGCCGCTTTCAGCACGGCCTCGGACTTGAGGTATTTGAGACCGGCTTCCTTGCCCTTTTTGCTCCAGTCCTCGGGATAGACAACCAGCACATAACCGTCATCGGTCAGCACCGCCTGTGCCTCATCGTAATTTTTCACCACTTTGGCAGCCTGTGCACAGGGAATCAGGCTCAGCGCCAGGAGGGCGGTAATAAGAGATTTTTTCATAATCATTTCTATGCGATTAATTGTTTATGCAGCCTGTTCGCCGTAAATGAAGATACCGGAAAGGTGGAAGAACTCCGGACCACCCGGACGGAGGATGCGAACGTATTTGGCAGTCGGCAGCCCGGACACCTCGGCACGGAACTCACGGCCTCCGGTCTTCGTGAACACGCCCACGTCCTTCCAGTCGTTGTCCTTACCCGTTTCGGAGACCTGCACCTTCATGCCATTGAGTCGATGGAGGTTGCCGGTGGTTCCCATGACAGAAACACCCGTAATCTTGGCTTGGCGAGGCAGCTGCACCACCACCCATGCGGGATTGTTCTTCGCTGTGTGGAACTGACCGCCCACCGTGGGTTCCAGCAGCCCCCAGTGCGCGCAAATCCTATCCCACTGCGAGGTGGAGCTGGTCCAGACCATACCGCCCTGCGACATGAGTTTGCCGGGGAACGGCTTGTGCGCAGGGATTTTATCCTTGGGATTCGTGAATTCCTCCGGCAACATCTTGGCAAGCGACTGGAAAGTCGTGAGGTCGCGAGCCGTTTCAGCAGCCTGAATGATGGGCGCAAGCAACTTGACGCGTTCTTCCGGGGCTGCATTGCTGCCACCGATAGCGGCAATCATGCTCTTCATCAGACGGGCGCGCTCCTGCTCGTTCATCTTGGTGCTGATGGTGTTGCCCCAGCTGAGGGCTACGGGAGCGTAGTCCTTCTTGGAGGTCATTTCACCCAGCATAGTATCAAAGAAAGTGAACTTCATCTCCGGTGCTGCACCTTCGCAGACCAGCTTCTGCTGATTATTGAGCAGCTCTTCAATGCGCCAGCGGTCAATACCCATTTCCTTCACGCTCTTCCAGAAGAGCTTACAGGCTTCCATTCGGGCATCCGGCGTGCCGGCCATAGATTTGGCGATCCCCGGATAGACATGCTTCATCATCAGCACGGCGGCCATCTCAGGATAGCGCGCAACGAGCTTCGAGCAAATCTTATTGTTAATCTGCTTCCAAGCGGCAGCTACCGTAGGCTGCTCTGCCGCCAGCAATGCAGCATACTCACGCCATGCCGTGTAGTTGAGAGGCTGGGCTTCCACAGCTTTCTCAAAACACTCAACGGCTTTGTCGATTTTCTTCTCTCCGGCATAGACAGCGGCCAGCGTACGGTAGGCCTGGGAAAGCGCCGTTGCTTCCTTCTGCTCGGCAGAGGTGATTTCCTCCATCATATGCAGGGAAGAATACACATGCACATCCTTCCACGGCTGCCAGTGCAGGCCGCGTTCCCAGCTCAGGGAATAAGCCGGCACCCATTTTTTCCCGTACCGTACAATATAGGCACAGTGCCCGGGCTCACCTGCGGTCAAAGCCGGCACACCGTTAGCAAGAGCGGCAAAGGCGCCGAAATGCGAAAGGCTGCCGCAAACACCACCGATTTCATGGGTGAAGCGAGCGCGGTTCTCGCCATAGATATCGGCATAGGGTTCTACATACCCCGAACCGTGAATACTCTCACCATAGGGGTTGAAGAGGCGATAGGCGCAGTACCAGCAGGCACCCGTGTACATCTCTGCCGGGAGGCTCACGTTCTCCAACAGCCATTCCAGACTGTCAATGCTGCCGAAATCGTTGTCGCCCTTGTTACCGCAGACCATGCGGCGTTCCCAGAACGGCAGCGTATCAAACATGTCATTCAGCTCACCTGCCTTCCAATGGCGGGTGTAATAATCTGCACGCACCAACGCACGCTCATACTGCCAGCCGTAGCGGGCAAACTCGAGAGCCGTGGCCGTAGCAATGTCACGCTCCATCTGATTATACACCAGCTCGGGATTCTTCTTCACCATGCCGTAGAGCATGTTGAGCATCTCTGCGACGTGCTGATTTTCACCGCTGGTGACAATCTGCTCCATCCAGTCAAGATTGTTGCACACCAGCTCCATGAACTTCATCTTCTCCGGAGATGTCACGAATTCCGATATGCTGTGCGGCATCTTGTATTCCTTTTGCAGGATAGCCAGCTTCTTTTTATTGTCGTTGTGAATCTTGGCTATACGATTAGACAGAGTAGCGCCGGACTGCTGCAACGCCTCATTCTTGTCAACCTCCTTGCTGAGACGCTCTATCTCCTTCGTCAGGTTCTCCAGACGCTTGGCAGAAAGTTCTGCAGAGACGCGATCATTCTCTGCCAGCTGCCACTGCACCAGCATCAGACGATTACGCGGAGAAGACAAAAATGCCTTCACGTTTGAATTCCCGAGCCCCTGAAGCTTCTCCTGAATTTCGCGGGAGAGGCGTTTCTGCAAAATCGCGGTATCTTTCCATTCGGAGCCATCGACGTTGCTGCCGATGTAGGAACCGAGTTGTGCCTTGCTGATGCCCAATGCCACGGAGGCATTTCGGGCAAAAGAAGGAATTATCTCATCATCGCACAGATGGACAACTCCCGCTGTTGCAGCTAACAGGACAACTCCTGTAGTAATTGTTTTTACTGCTTTCATATTGATAAAAATTTCTCAAATGAGACCTACGGGATTCTACCAAGCAGGCTTTCATGCGTCAAGCAGAAATCCCTTTCATCATAGAGCGAAAAAAGCTCAGCAGGCCGAAACACCTGCTGAGCCTCAACTGATATGTATAGGAAAAGATTACTTGCTGAAGTAGCGCTTGAGCAAGCCGTCGAAGCCCTTGCCGTGGCGAGCCTCGTCCTTGCACATCTCGTGCACGGTGTCGTGAACGGCGTCATAGCCCAACTGCTTGGCTCGCTTGGCGATAGCCATCTTGCCGGCGCAGGCACCGTACTCGGCATCGGCACGCATCTGCACGTTCTTAGCCGTATCGTTGGTGAGCACCTCGCCCAACAGTTCCGCAAACTTGGCAGCATGCTCGGCTTCCTCCCATGCGTAGCGGCGGAAGGCCTCTGCCACCTCCGGGTAGCCGTCGCGCTCTGCCTGGCGGCTCATGGCCAGATACATGCCTACCTCGCAGCACTCGCCGGTGAAGTTCTCGCGCAGGCCCTTGACGATTTCCTCATCCAGCCCCTGAGCCACGCCCACGCGGTGCTCATCTGCGTAGTTCTTCTCCGTGTCCTTCATCTCCTCAAAGGTATCGGCTCCGCATACCGGGCAAACCTCGGGCATACCTTCGCTCTCTACTACCTCGCCGCAGATGGTGCAAATGTATTTCATTGTGCTGTTTCCTTTCTTGTGTTTGTTTTCGTGTATGTATGTAAAAGCTCCCCTCTTCCGTGGGGATGCCCGCATACTACCAGTTATTTTTCTCTTCGTCAAGCCTTTTTGTTAGAATTATTCTAAACTTGTTCATTTTTTCATTATCATTTTCAAAAAAATACCGTCAGGAGGTACATCCTGACGGTAAAAAGTGTTGTTAGAGGTCCGGGATGCCTTATTTGGCAAAAGAAACTTCAACTTTCTTGCGTTTCCACATCTTGATGAAATCTTTCTCCAGTTTGGAGGCATCGCGATGCGGCTTGATGAGCTCCTGCGCAGCATCCGCATGAGAAGCGTTATCAAGCAGAGCCTGCATATAGGCTTTCATGGCCTCCACACCCTTCTTGCCGTCCAGATGCACATAGAAAGAAATCAGCATGACAGAGAGCAGATAGGTATCCTTGCCGGAGCCCATGTGGCTGTACATGGTGGGCTGGTCCATGGTGAGGAATTCCTCCAGGCTGAAGGGGAAATCGAGCGCGCCGGTGCCGTTGCGCTTCTTTGCCTCATGCAGCACCATGGAGAAACCACGGTTGAAATCCAGCGTTTCACCCACATAGGGGATGTAGCCCAGATACTCGGCCCAGCCCTCCTGCCCCCAAATGGGCAGCCCGTTGCGAACAAAGTTCTGGTGGGTCAGCTCATGCACCAGCACGTGCGTATTGATATCACGGGAAACCACGCTGCCGTTGGAGCCCAGGCCCAGAGATTCAAAGGGAACCATCACCTTATCCATGGCAATCTGCTCTTCCGTCAGCGGGCCGAGCGGCTTCCCCTGGTCGGCGGGGGAACGGCGCGCGGCAAACGAGAACAACCCGGCCGAATCAGCGGGAGCTCCTTTGCTGATATACTGCTGCTTGGTGGGCCAGAGCTCGACCAGATATTTCTTCGCGCTGCGGTCATCTGCCGTGCGGGGCACGGGCAATACCTCGCCCACAGCCTTGTTGGCGGCATAGGCGCATTCGAAGAGACGCCCAACCGTCTCGCAGGCGGCCTCATCCAGCGCCACGGGAGAATGGAAACGGTAGTTGTTCGTCTCGTAAACAAAACCAACCCCTGGCTGCTGCCCCTTGCTCTCCAGCACCGTATCCTTCGGCACGGGAACCCCCTTGGGCCAATCGCCGGGTGATGCCACGCGGACATTCTTCACGCCCATTTCGCGCAGTTCCTTCTTCTTGCGCGTGGCCTCCTTGCGGGGGTCGCGTTTTTTGGTTTTCTTCTTATCCGCCTGCTGCAAGGCGAAATGCTCCACCACACCATCGGCGGGCAGAGTCGAGTCAGCAGCAGCAAGCGGGGCAAAAGCCACCAGAGCACCGAGCAGGGGGAAGAAAAGTCGTTTCATCTCTCTGATATATGATTGTTAAAAGGAATATAGTTAATGTTCGTCAAGATGATGAACGAAAAGCTGACGAAAAGCAAGCCAAAAAGAGGGGAAAGGGTCATAGGTGCTTTATTTGATTGCAAAACACCCGTCGGGAGAGTAGAATAGGCGCGTGAAACTCACTCCGCTCAAAATCTACGCCATCAAACTGGCTATGTTTTCCACCGTACTGGGGTACATGGCGCTGGATTTGTTTGTGTTTGAGGGGCCCATGCACGGCTTCCTGCACGACGAGGAAAAAATCCGCACAGCCGAGCTGGCGGCAGAGGTATACGGCGAGCCCATCACCCTGGGGCAGCTGGAGCGTTTCACAACGGAGCAGAACACCCTCGCTGGCAGGGTGAAGGATGACCCGGCTCGCCGTGCCGGCATGATTATGGCGCTGGTGCGCGACAACCTGCTGCGACTGCGCGCGCGCTACAACGATAAAAAGCTGCCGGACTGCAAAAAAGCAGCAGAAGAAATCGTGCAGCAGCTGGAATCCCGCGCCGAAAATGAACAGGCTTTCACCGCCCAGCTGGCGAGCCAGGGTTACACCCGCCGCAGCTTTACGGAGAAAATCGCCGCCCGCATGCGCCAGCAGATTTTGCTGGAGCGCTCCGTGCAGAACGTCAGCGAGGTGGACAACGCCGCCATTGCGGCCCATTACAAGCAGGTTCGGGAGGAGCTGACCATCCCGGCCTCCCGTCCGCTTCGCCATATTTTCCTGGCAACAGAGGGGGCGGATGCCAATGAGGTACACCGCCGCTCAGAGCTCTTGCTGAAACGGCTGGAGGCCGGAGAAGATTTCGGCATGCTGGCACGCGAGGCCAGCGAGGATGACCGGAGCGCCTCCAACGGCGGCAATCTGGATATCATCCACGACAACGGCACGTTCCCGCTGCCCGAGCTCATGATATTCGATGCCACGGCGCTCCCCGCCGGAACGCCCACGCTGGCACAGAGCCGCTGGGGCTGGCATATCCTGCTGGCCGGGCCGATTACCCCCGCCTATACGCCCTCTCTGGACGAATGCAGAGAGAGTCTGCGCACCGCCATCATCAGCGCGCAGCGCGAACTGGGCGTCAACGGGTGGTTCAAGGGTGCCGTCAAGGAAGGCTTCAAACAGAAACGTATCATCATTCATGCCAAGTGATTATTGCATAACCGTCAGCCGCGCGGAGCGCGGGCTGCACGGCACGATTACCGTACCCGGCGACAAAAGCATCTCCCACCGCGTGGCCATTCTGGGCGCATTGGCCGAGGGCAGCATGCACGTGCGCAACTATCTGTGCAGCGAGGACTGCCTGAACACCCTGCGCGCCATGCAGCAACTGGGCGCCGTGGTCACTCCCGGCGGCTGCCCGCAGGATTTCACCCTCACCGGCACCGGCATGCAGCCACAAGCACCGGAGCGCGATATTGACTGCGGCAACTCCGGCACCGGCATGCGACTGATGGCGGGCGTACTGGCCGCCCTCCCGTTCAACAGCTGCCTGTACGGCGACGAATCCCTCCAGAGCCGCCCGATGAAACGCATCATCGACCCGCTCTCTGCCATGGGAGCCCGTCTGACCGCCTGCGGCAAAAAAGCGGGTTGTGCCCCGCTGAAGATTGAAGGCGGCACGCTGCACCCCATCCGCTACGAGCTGCCCATGGCCAGCGCACAGGTCAAGAGTGCCGTCCTGCTGGCCGGCATGCTGGCAGAAGGGAGCACCGCCGTACACCAGCCGGCCATCACACGCGACCACACAGAGCGCCTCTTCGCCCACTTCGGTATCCCCTGCTCCGTCTCGGAAGACGGGCTGGATATTTCCGTCACCGGCCCCGTGAACATCAAAGCGGCAGATATTGTGATTCCCGGGGATATTTCCAGCGCCGCTTTCTGGCTGGTGGCCGCATCCATCGTGCAGGGCAGCGAAATCACGCTGCGCCATGTGGGGCTCAATCCCACCCGCGATGCCATCATCACCGTCTTGCGTCGCATGGGGGCAGACATTACCGTTTCCAACCGAGTGGATGCCGGAGAACCGTACGGCGACATCACCGTCAGAGCCGCAAAGAAGCTCACGGCGACCACCGTGCTGAAAGAGGAAATCCCGAACCTCATTGATGAAATTCCCGTGCTGGCCGTTGCTGCCGCCTTTGCAGAGGGCACCACCGTCATCCGCAACGCCGCTGAGCTCCGCGTGAAGGAAAGCGACCGCATCGCCACCACTGCCGGAAATCTGCGCGCCATGGGAGCCGCGGTGGAGGAGTTCCCGGACGGCATGGAAATCACCGGCGGCAAGTCCCTGCACGGTGCCACGCTGGAAAGCTACGGCGACCACCGCATCGCCATGGGCTTCCTGATGGCGGGGCTCATGGCAGAGGGAGAGACGACCCTCCTGCACTGCCAGAACATCAACACCTCCTACCCCGGATTTGAGGTTCACCTGCGCGAGCTGACAGACTGACCCCTTCCCCGCATCCCCATGCCCCGCATCACAGAGGAATGCGTTGCCCGCATCAAAGACTCCACGGACATCGTGGAGATGGTGGGGCGCTATATCCAGCTGCGGCGTGCGGGTAATGCCTGGAAAGCCTGCTGCCCCTTTCATGCGGAAAAGACCCCGTCCTTCCATGTGAACCCCGCACGGCAGACCTTCCACTGCTTCGGCTGCGGCGTGGGCGGCGATGCCGTCAAGTTCCTGATGATGTTCGAGAACCTGGACTACCCCACGGCTCTGCGGCGCATTGCAGACATGAACGGCGTGGCCGTCATCGAGGAAGAGGAAAATCCGGAAATGGCGCGCCAGCGGCGCATACGCAGCCGTATCATCGAAGCCAACCAGCTGGCCGCAGACTATTTTCACCGCAAACTCTGCCGCGACCGCGCCGCCGCCCATGTGCGGGAATACCTCAAAAACCGCGAATTCAACATCGAAACCGCCAAAGCATGGCAACTCGGCTGGGCTCCCGCAGATTTTCGCGAACTGGGGCAACTGGCCGCCTCCCGAGGGATTGACCACAAGGTGCTCACGGACGCCTACCTGCTGGGGCAAGGGCGCAGCGGCTCCTACCCCGTCTTCCGCGACCGCCTCATGTTCCCGATTCACAATATCCGCGGCGAGGTGGTCGGCTTCTCCGGGCGCATCATGCAGGAGGGTCAGGACCCGCGCAAATACGTCAACACCTCAGAAACCGCAGCCTTCCGCAAGGGCGAGCTGCTCTTCGGCTTATACAAAGCCACAGGCCCCATTGCCAAGGCCGACATGTGCGTCGTGGTCTGCGAAGGGCAGCTGGATGTCATCGCCTGCCACGAAAAAGCAGATATTCGCAACGCCGTAGCCGGGCTCGGCACGGCATTCACGGAAGACCACGCCAACATCCTGCGCAAATACGCGAAAAAGGCCATTCTCTGCTACGATGGCGACAACGCCGGCATCAAAGCCAGCGAGAAAACCTTCCGCAAACTCGCCCAGGCCGGGCTGGAGGTGTACCACGCCAGCCTACCCGCCGGGGAGGACCCGGACTCCCTCATCCGCTCGCAGGGAGCAGATGCCCTGCGAAACGCCCTGCAAAACGCGCGGCCCTATCTGGAGGTGCGCGTCGGGCTGGAGCTGGAGCAGATTAAAGGCGATGCCAATGCCCGCGCGGCACTCATTCCGCGCATGGCAGATTTGGCGGCAGAAATCACGGACAGAAACCGCAGAGACGTAGCCGTGGCAGACTTGGCCACCCGCCTGAACACGGGGCTGGAATCGCTGCGCGAATCCGTGGATGCCATCATCCGCGCCCGCAGGGATGCACCGGCATACACCCGATCCGCCCCCCCCGCAGAGCCCGCATACGAGGAGGAATGGGGGGAGGATTATCCGGCGCAGGACGAACCCGCCGCGCCGGTGGTTCCCGTGCGGCTGCACTCCGGCATCCGCGGCATCATCGAGCTGGCGCTCAGCAACACAGAGGTACAGCACCTGCTCGTGGAACGCATCGAGGACCTGGTGGAGCCCATGCAAACACTCTCTGGCGGACTTATCCTGCAAAAGATACTCGAAACCCTGCCTACCCCCGGCAACGAGGAGGACTGGCAAAAGCTGCTGAGCCGCCTTTCGCCGGAGCAAGCCGCCGCCATAAACGACTTCCCGCACACCGCCATGGAGCTGCCCCACCCGGCAGAGCACGTGGAACAGGCGTGCACCCTGATTGCGCGTGAAACCGTCCGCGCCAGAATCGACACCCTGCGCTCGCAGATTCGCACCCCCGGGCTCACGCCGGAAGAAGGGCTGGCGCTCATGCAGGAATGCAACGAGCTAATGAAGATGCTCAACGACTGATTGACCCATGAGACCGCCCGGAATGGAACAGGACATGCGGCAGAGCATGGTGGCAACCGCCGCCATGCAGCTCTTCATGCGTGCCCTCCAGGCCACCAACATGGAGCTGCAGCAGCTGGCCGCTCAGGCCGTTGCAGCCAACCCCACTCTGGAAGAAACAGAGCCGACCGGCGACCCGGGAGACCTTTCCCCCACCGGCGCAGAGCTTTCCGCATTCCGGCTGGATTCCGTCACAGAAGCCCCATCCCTGAGCAGATATCTGGAGGAGCAATTGCGGCGCAGCGCCCTGCCCCCCGCCACGGAAGCAGCAGCACTCTGCCTGCTCAACCACCTCTCCCCGCGCGGCTTCTTCGAGGAAGCCCCGGCCGACATCGCCGCCCGAGAGCACATCCCGCCCCGCCAACTGAAAACCGCCCTCGCCGCCATCCGCGATTTAGACCCACCCGGCGTGGGTGCCGTGGATTTGCGCGACAGCCTCATGCTGCAACTCACCCGACTGGGAGAAGAGGATGGCTTACCCATGCAGCTGCTGCGGGAGCACTGGGATGCCCTGGTGCAGCATCGTTATGCAGAAACAGCCAAAATTCTGGGAACAGAAGAATACCGCGTCATCGATGCCGCCGCCCGCATTGCCCGGCTCAACCCGAACCCCGGCGCCGGTTTCGCGCCGGAAGAAAGGATGATTGTTCAGCCGGATATTGTAGTCGAACGGGATGGAGATGAACTCACCGTGCAGCTGACAGGAGAAAACGTGCCAAAACTGGCTCTTTCTGCCGCCTACCGCGAGATGATGGCGGAACAGGCCGACAAAAAAGAAGTCCGGCAGTATCTCTCCCACTGTTTCCGGGAGGGGCGCGACCTCATCCGCGCCATCGAACAGCGCCAGCAGACCATCCTGAGAGTCGCACAAGCCATCACGGAGCGGCAGCGCGACTTCTTCCTGCGGGGTGAACAACACCTTCGCCCCATGAAAATGGAAGACATCGCCGCCGACACCGGGCTGCACACCTCCACCGTCTCCCGCGCCGTCAACGGCAAATACCTGCGCTACAACCGCAAACTCACGGAACTGCGCCGCTTCTTCACCACCGCCCTGCCCGCCGACAGCGGCACCGCCGTCTCCCCGGAAACCATCAAGGCCAAAATACGCGCCCACATCGCCGCAGAATCTCCCGCCAAGCCCCTCTCAGACGCCAAACTCGAATCCCTCCTGGCCGCA
>JBGVGW010000024.1:0-36771 GCA_045121855.1 Akkermansia sp. | reverse complement strand
GAAAGACTCAAAGAAATGGTGTGGCAGATGCTTCACGATGCGCCTGAGATATTTAAGAAGCTGGGACGCACCATACGTCAATGGTTTGAACCTATCATCCGCATGTGGCGCTTCACCAAGAGCAACGGAATTACCGAAGGTTTCCATAGAAAAATGAAATTAATTCAACGCCGAGCCTATGGCTATCGTAACTTTCAAAATTACCGTTTAAGAGTGTTAATTGAATGTGGGCACATTGTGATATGAAAATTCAAATTCCACATTGTTTGGGCTTGACCCGCGAGTTCCGCAGATTCGCTTCTGCCTGCAAGCGGGCTTCTTCTGATTCAACAAGTGAGCAGCCACTCAACAAAGCAGACAAAACAAGCGTTGGCAGCAAACGGGTAAAACGCAACGGCATGCGGTTACTATATCCACGCGGCTCTCCATTGTCCAGCGCAAAAGCATAACACAAAAAAACGCCAACCGAAATGGTTGACGTTTTTCAAGTAGGGCTACAGGGACTCGAACCCCGAATAGCGGTGCCAGAAACCGATGTGTTGCCAATTACACCATAGCCCTGTGTTACTTGGAACGGCGGGAGTATACGCCTACACGCGCCGGAAGTCAAGCATTATTCTGATGTTTTTTGAAAAAAGATGTTTTTTTCTGCCAACTCACGCCCGGAGGGCGGCATCTACGGCTTCAGCGCAGCGGCGGCCATCCAATGCGGCGGAGACGATACCACCGGCGTAGCCTGCGCCCTCACCGCAAGGGAAGAGGCACTCCACCTGGGGATGCTGCAATGTGGCGGGATTCCGTGGTATGCGCACGGGGGAGCTGGTGCGGGTCTCGCAGCCGATAAGCAGGGCATCCGCACCCGCAAAGCCGCGCAGCTTGGTATCAAAGAAGCGTAGGCCTTCCAGCATGCGGGAGCTGACGCTCTGCGGCAACAGGGCGCGCAAATCCCAGGAAGTAATGCCGGGGTGATAGGTAGTCTCCGGCAGCGTAGCAGACACCTGCCCCGCCAGGAAATCCTGCACCCGCTGCGCCGGAGCTTTCTGCATGCCGCCGCCGGCCTGGGAAGTGGCAATCTCCAGCGCTTTCTGGTAAGCGATACCGGAGAGCACGCCGTGCTCCGCCAGATAGGCATCCGTATCTTCCGGTTCCACGGTCACGACAAAGCCGGAGTTGGCGAAGGGAGAATCACGGCGGGAAAGGGACATACCATTGACCACCACCTCGTCGTTCTCTGTGGCAGAGGGCACAATGAAACCACCCGGGCACATGCAGAATGAGTGTACACCACGGTCGGCAATCTTGGTGGCCAATGTATAGCGAGCGGCGGGCAGCCCCTCCGGGCGTTTTTCGCCGCGGCGCAGGTGGTACTGGGCGGCATCGATGAGTGCCTGCGGGTGCTCAATACGAACACCTACCGCAAAGGGTTTACGCTCCAACAGCAAGCCATCGGCATGCAGCATGCGGTACACATCTCGGGCGCTGTGCCCGGTGGCCAGAATGACGGCATCACCCGTGTACTCATGCCCGTCTGCCGTGCGTACGCCGAGGATGCGCCGACCGTCCAGAGAGCGAAGCAGGGCACACACGCGGGATTGGAAATGCACCTCACCGCCGGCACCGAGGATGCTGCCGCGCATGGCCTTAATGATATCCGGCAGTTTGTTGGAGCCGATATGCGGATGAGCATCCGTCAGGATATCTGTGGACGCACCATGCGCCACAAAGGTTTCATACACCTCCATGACCGGGCCGCGCTTGGTGGCACGAGTGAAGAGTTTGCCGTCCGAGAACGTACCGGCACCGCCCTCGCCGAAGCAATAGTTCGAGTCCTCCACAACGTAGCCGTCGCAGTTGATGGGGCGTAGATCAAAACGGCGAGCGGACACGTCCTTACCGCGCTCCAGAACAATGGGACGCAGCCCCAGCTCCAGACAGCGCAGGGCGGCAAAAAGGCCACCGGGACCGCTGCCTACGATAATGACGCGTTTGGCCGACTCCGGCAACGGGGCGTAGTGACGCTCCGGCAGGGGAGCCTCCGGCAAGGGCTCATCCACCGCCACCAGGAAGCGGAGCTGGCGTGAAATCGGGCGACGGCGGGCATCTATGCTATCCTTGAGCAGACGCATGCCCTGCACACGGTAGGGGGAGATACCCAACTTCTGTGCCACGGCCTTTCGGCGGGCTTCCTCCTTCATCGCCTTACGCAGCGGCAGGTGGATATCAAGCTCGGTAATCATGACGGGTCAAGGCTCTGTTGCATGCAGAGGGCGGGGGCAGCCTCGCAGTTGCAGCCCACCACCACGGCAGGCACACCGGCCACAGTAGTATAGGCTCTCACATCATCCAGCACCACAGAGGATGCGGCAATTTTGGCGCTTTCGCCAATTTCCACGCGTCCCAGCACCTTGGCACCGGCGCCAATGAGAACTCCGCTGCGGACGATGGGGTGGCGAGCACCGCCTTTTTCCTTACCGGTACCGCCGAGGGTGACTTCGTGCAGCATGGAGACGTTGTTCTCGATGATGGCGGTTTCACCGACCACAAATCCGGTACCGTGGTCCAGTAGGATACCGCAGCCGATGCGGGCAGCCGGGTGAATATCCACACCGAACACCTCGCTGCTGATACTCTGGAATAACAGCGCCAGCATGTAACGCTCCTGCTGCCAGAGCAGGTGCGCCACTCGATACGTGGCCAGCGCATGAAATCCCTTGAAGAACAGCAGCGGCTCCAATGCATTGTGGCAGGCGGCATCGCGCTCCACCACAGCCTGCAAATCCGCCGCCATGCACTCCACCGCCACCGGATTCTGCTTCAGCAGCGTGCGGATGAGCGGCTCCAGATTGTCGCGCTCCATGTCGCGGCGGGAAAGCTTACGAGCCAGTCGCACCGCCACGGCATTGCTCAACGAGGTACGGCTCAGGATGACATCATCCAGCATACCGACCAGCTTGGGCTCGCTCTCCGATGCCTGCTGTGCAGCGGCGTACACATCCTGCCAAACAGACTCGGCAAGTCCGGGAATCTCCGGCACCATCTTTTCCGGGCGTATGCTCATGGGTGGTTACGGGCTGATAATGGAAATCAGACGAGGCAGTCGCGCAGCATCTCATCCAGGCGATAGGTCATTTCAGTCAGCGCCTCGCGGGCTGGAGATTCCGGCAGCATCCACAGCACCTCCCGCGCCTCTTCATTGCGTGTAAGCCCCTCATCCACAGAGAGACGAATCGCCTCAGCAAACGCATCCGTACTGCGCAGGCGGGAGTAGTCAATCTCCTCGTGTTTCTCCACCGCGCTACGAACGTACTCCGCCACATCCTCGCTGGTGGACTCCATGAGGAAGAACACGGGAAGCGTCAGCTTGCCCTTCTCGGCATCCGTGCCCAGCGTCTTGCCGGCAGAATCATCCGTGCCGGTCATGTCCAGGCAATCATCATAAATCTGATAGGAAATTCCCAGCAGGGTACCCATGCGGTTGAGGTGACCAATCATCTCATCATCCAGCCCCTGCAGATAGCCGGCACCGCTCATCGCCATGGCAAAGAGGGTGGCCGTCTTCTTGCGGATAAGCTCGTAGTAATCCGCGCGGCTCATCTCCATATCCCAGAGACGAGTAGACTGCTCCACCTCACCCTCGCAGAGGTCTCGCACCGATACTGCCATACGACGAATAAAGCGGGCATCGCCGATATCCGCGCCCATCACCATAGCCTGTGCCAGCAGGGAGTCACCCAACAACACCGCCAACTCGTTACCCCAGAGTGCATTGGGCGTTGGCTCATCGCGGCGCGTATCTGCCTTATCCAGCACATCATCATGGATGAGAGAGGCCATGTGCAGCATCTCAAGCAGCGCGGCAAAGGTAATATGTTCATCCTTAATACCCCCTGTGGCGGCCGCGGTAAGCAGCACCAGTCCCGGCCGTATCATCTTGCCGCGGCTGCGGCACACCTGCCGCATATAATCCCGCATGTGAGGAGCAAAATGCTCCGTCTGCGATTCAATGGCGTTGCGCACTTTCTGCAATTCCGTCTTAACGGTCTGAAGGTGGGCTTTGCGGTTACGCAGTTTACTGAAAAACGGAATACTCATGTATGGGTCAGGAATGATACAGGCTTGTTATTACGCGGAGAATCACCCGCAGCGCGGGCGCGATTGTAACACTTTTTCCCGGGCTTGGCAACTCTTAACCTATATTTTAACTTCCAAACCACCCTGATTCCTCCTTTTTTCAGCGCCTTAGCTTGATTTCCTCTTTACCGGAATGCGGGGGATATGCTAACATACAAGTAATGAAGAGACGTACCATTCTGCTGCTCCTGCTTCCGGCGCTGCTCGCCTCCCTGCTGACGGACTGCAAGAAAAAACCGGAAAAACCGGAGCCTGTCCCCGTGGCCGTACCGAAAGGGCTCAAGATGAAACCATACACGGTGCGCGGGGTACGTTATCGTCCCATGACAGTCGAACAGGCACTTCAGTACACCGAAACGGGTGAAGCCTCTTTCTACGGTCATGAAGGCAGCCGCGGCGCGTCCGGAGAGATTCTCCGCGCCGGCACCTGCTACGCAGCCCACTGCACCCTGCCCATGCCCTGTACCGTGCGTGTAACCAATATCCGCAACGGCAAAAGCTGCGAAGCCCGAGTCATTGACCGCGGCCCGTTCCACAAGCACCGTATCATTGATTTAAGCCGGGAAGTGGGACGCCGAATCGGCATGAATCCCTACGGAACCGGACAGGTGAAAGTGGAAATTATCAGTATCGGCAAAGGGAAAGACAAAGTTTTCCGCAACGAATAATAACTGATTGATACAGAAAGCCTGCATGCGCAAAAAAAGAATCTCATGCAGGAAATGAGTCGACTCCGGACACCCATTGCGTTCCCGTCTGACTGAATTTTAAAAATAATTTGCTGTTTGCCGAAGTTTAGTGTTGACTTTTGAGGTGTATTAGAGTGTACTGGTGGTGACGCAAAGTGTACCAAAAGGATGGAAAGTGTCTCCACAGAACTGTTCACAGGCAATGTGACACGCAAGCTGGATCCCAAGAGCAGATTGGCGATTCCGGCCGGGTGGCGTTCTGTGCAAGGCGCTGAGCTGACAATCCTTGAAGCATCCAGCGATGGGTTCCCGATACTGAAATGCTTCACACGGGAAGCCTTTGCAGCAAAGATAGCCAACATCCGCGCGCAAGGCGAGGCACGATGCATGGCCCCCGGCGAGATTGACCGCTACATCGGCTTCATTGCAGGGCGCTGCTTCCCCGCCGAGGTGAGCAGCCAAGGCAAGCTACTGATACCCAAAGCGCAGCGCGAGAACCTGAAATTAACAGAAACGGCTACTGTGGTAGGTCGCGGGCCGCACTTTGAGATATGGGAACCGGAGAACTTCAAGGTCGCCAACAGCCCGGCATCTGTGGCCGAGATGGACAAGATTTTCAACATGATATCATGACCGATTCCCGCACCATTACCCGCTCCAAAGGCATCGCGCCGACAGGCATCTGCTACCGGGTGCTGATGTGGGAGGAGTGTGCCCTGCCCGCAGAAGCGCTGGAGCGCTGGAAGCAGGAGCGGCTCGAGCTTCTTGCGCGCATGCGCGATGCGGGCGTCAAAGGCGCACGCGGCAATCTGGCCCGGCTCTCCGAAGAGCTGCGCGAGCTGTCGGCACGAGCTATCGAAGCGCCTCTGGCTACGTGCGCTCAGGCGGGTTTTTCTTTCGCGCGCGTAAAGGAGCTGGGCGCTGCTCTGGACGCAGAGGAAGAGATTCTGGGGTGGCAACTCAGCCCGTGCAGCGTCGATATACTGGTGGAACTGCACGGCGAGGAAGGCATCGATACCCTGCTGACACGTTTGAGCGCCGTCACCCCGGAAGTGACCTGGTGCAACACCCCGCTGGTGGAAGCTCTGGATGCCGCCACTGCGCTGGAGCGTCTGGACGGCTATCAGCAGCAGGCAGAAGAAGAAGACTTTGAGCCCGAAGACAACAGCGAAACAGCCGCACCCTTCCACCACGTCACCGTGTTGGCACAAGAGGCCGTAGACGCACTGCTGCCGGCAGAGGGCAAAGTGCTCGTGGATGCAACGCTGGGCGGTGGCGGCCATACTGAGCTGATGTTGCAGGCCGGCGCCAGCGTCTGGGGAATCGACCAGGACCCCGCCGCCCGCCGAGCAGCCCGCAAACGACTGGCGGCATACGGAGAGCGCCTGCAGATAGTCCCCGGTAATTTCCGCAACGCCGTGGAGCTGCTGCGGGAGCGCGGACTGGAACAGGCAGATGGGCTGCTGGCCGATATCGGCATTTCCTCCCCCCAGGTGGACTGCCCGGAGCGCGGCTTCTCCTTCCTGAACGAAGGGCCGCTGGATATGCGCATGAACCCGACCGCCGGACGCAGTGCGGCCGATATCGTCAACTCCGCTTCCGAAGCAGAACTGGCCGACATCCTCTGGCAGTATGGAGAGGAGCGCGCCAGCCGCGCCATCGCCCGCAAAATCGTGCAGGAGCGCGCCAAAGCCCCCATCACCACCACCACGCAGCTGGCAGACCTCATCTGCACCGTGCTGCCGCGCAAGGGTCGCCAGCATCCCGCCACCCGCAGCTTTCAGGCGCTGCGCATCGCGGTGAATGATGAGCTGGGTGCGCTGGAAGCCTTGCTGGAGAGCGGGCTGAGCCTGCTGAAAAGCGGCGGCCGTTTCGCCGTCATCACTTTCCACAGCCTGGAAGACCGCGCCGTGAAGCGTTACTTCGACCGCGTGACCCGACCGGAGATTGACCGTCCGGAGTGGCCCGCCCCGCGTCCTAATCCGGAGTACGCCGCCCGCTTAGCCTTCCGTAAACCCATCACCGCCGGAGAGGCTGAGTTAGCCGCCAACCCCCGCGCTCGCAGCGCCAAGCTGCGCGTCATCGAAAAACTTTAACACCTCACCACGTATCCCCCATGGCATCCACCCGTCCTTCCACCCGCTACGCCGGTCAGGTCAGCTTCCGCTTCCTGTTCTGGATGGTAGCTGTCGCTCTGCTGGTATCCGCAGGCGGCATCACCTACGCCACACTCAAGAGCCTTCAGGTGGTCGAAAGAACCGCTATCAACAATCTGGAGCGAGAGATTGCAGAGTGCAACATGAACATCAACCAATACCGCGCCAAGACCAATGAAATGGCCAGCCGCTGGGCTATTCGTGACCGTCTGGCACAGACACATTCACGCCTGCAGGATATTACACTCAACCAGATTGAGGTGGCACAGAAGATGGACAACAACTCTCGTGTAACCCTCGTCACCATACCGCAGAAATAACCCCACCACCGACGGAATTGAAAACCAAAGTTCCATTTGCGGGCAGAAGCCTGTTGTTGTGCGTAATCATCATCCTGATTTCGAGCAGCATCGCCTATCGCCTCGTGGAGCTTCAGATTATAGATTCCGAAGATCACAGCAGCATTGCTGCGGATGAACTCATCGACAAGGAAACGATACCGGCCCAGCGCGGCATCATCATGGATCGTCATGAAACCATCCTCACCAACAACATCCAGAATGCGGAACTGGTGGCAGACCGCTACCACCTCCGCGAAATCACCGTGGTGGTGGATGGGTTGGCCTACAATCAGGCCATTCACAGCAGGGAGTGGAACGAGTACAAGGAAAACGACCCCATCAAGCCAGGCGATGATGAACTGAAAGTCAAACAGCACCGCAGAAAGGTATTCCGTAACTACCGCACCAAATTGTTGGAAAACGCACAGCGACGCGTCAGCTCCGAAGAAAAGGAGAAACTGAAATCCGCCATTGACACCGGAGATGCCCGCAGCAACCGCATGCTCAACTACGATCCGGAGGTATGCGAATACTACTTCCGGCTGCATGATCAGCTGGTGGCAGATGTTATCTGCAGTCAGCTCAATCCCGTCGCCGAGCCCGAAGAACAGCAGCTGAACGTCCCGGAAATTAAGGGGAAAAAGCCGAACAACGATAAAAAAGCCCCTCAGCAAGCTGCGCCATCCGGCATCACCGGCAATAACATCACCCCGCAGGATATCGTCAATAAAATCGCCCAACCGGAAGTGGCAGCGCATAATGCCGAAGCCGCCCGCACCGGCAATACTCCGCGCAAATATATCAATCGCATCATACTGGCCAACAACCTCAGCTTCGACACGGCTGACAAGGTGCGCGAAGCCCTGCGAGCGGCTCGCATCCGCGGTGTGGTGGTGCAATCCAGCCTGCGCCGCAGCTATTCCTCTCCCAAGCAGCTCTGCCATGTGCTGGGATTCGTCAACCACGAAAACAAAGGCATGAGCGGAGTGGAAGCCTATTTCCACAGCTATCTTAACGGCGTAAACGGCATGCGCGAGTATCGCCACAATGCCCGCGGCCAGGTGCTGGCCAATGAAGATGACCGCTACATGGCTCCCAAACACGGGCTCAACCTGCGGCTCACCATCGACATGGATCTCCAGCACATCGTCGAGGAAGAACTGGATGCCGGGATGCGACATTTCCGCGCGGCACGCGGCTGCATGATAGTGGTAGACCCCAAAACGGGCGACATACTCGCCATGGTGAGTCGACCTGCCTTTGACCTGAACACCAAGGAACTCATTACCCACCATGGAACCTTCCCCCGAGGCTCCGTCAAGGATTCCCAAGGAAAAGTGGTCACGGGTGATTTCAACTTCGCCTGCCAGACCCGCTACGAACCCGGCTCCACCTTCAAGGTGATTGCCGTGACAGCCGCACTGGATAAGAAATTGCTCAACATCCATTCCTATATCAACTGTTCTCCCTTCTCCGTCGGTTACGGTTCCAAACCCATCAACGACCGTCCGTTCAACTACGGCAGCCTCCCGGTCTGGGGCGTACTCGCCAAATCCAGTAACCCCGGTGCCGCCAACATCGCCCTGCGGGCAAAATGGCCGAATTACAAGAGCTATGTAGAAAAGTTCGGGCTGGATAAACCCGTAGGCATCGATTTACCCAGCGGAGGAGCCTGTCTGGTGGCGGATGGCTCCAACATCGTGAACTTCTCCCGTATCGCCTACGGTTACTCCGTGGCAGTATCCCCCCTGCACATGGCCATGGTATATGCCACCATCGCCAACGACGGCGTTCGCATGAAGCCGCGCCTCATTGACCGCATCATCTCCGCCGACGGCACGGTTTACAGCGAATGCAAACCGGGGGAGGGTATACGGGTCATGAGCTCCAAAACAGCTGCCGACCTGCGCTTTGCACTGGAAACAGTCACGCGCGGAGCCAAGGAAAACGGTAATCCCGTTCGCCGTGGTACAGCCACCAAAGCCGCCATCCCCGGATTCCGCGTCGGCGGCAAGACCGGCACAGCCAAGAAAGTGAAGGACGGCGGCGGCTACTACGATAACCTCTATACCGTCTCCTTTGCCGGCATTTTCCCCATAGATGACCCCAAACTGGTCATCATGACCGTGATCGATGAACCGCACCCCACAGACTGCAACCCGGGCGGCGGTACTGTGGCAGCTCCCATCTTCCGCGCTGCGGCCGAGCGCATGATTCAGGCTCTCAATCTGCAGCCCAGTGACCCGGAGGCCTACGAGAAGTATCTGGTCGAAAAAGCTCAAGGAACAGCCGACTGACACGCCTCACGCGAAATATCCACCTTATAACAGACGTATTTATCATTATGAATCTGAAAAATCTCATCTCTCTCCTTCCCGGAGCTATCGTCACCGGCACGCTCAAAAAGCCCCTGAGCCTACTGACGGATGACAGCCGCAAGGTTGTACCGGGTTGTTGCTATGTAGCCGTGAAAGGCACTCAGTTTGACGGCCACACGGCCATCGAGGGAGCTATTGCCTCCGGGGCTGTTGCCATTATCGCAGAGACTCCGGTGAGCGCCACAGCACAGGAAAAGGGCATCGTGTGGGTTCAAGTGCCGGACACGCATCTGGCAGACGGGCTGCTGATGAGTGCATGGAACGGCAATCCCTCTGATGACATGGTCGTGCTGGGTGTGACCGGCACCAACGGCAAAACCACCATCAGCTACCTCACCAACGCTATTTTCCGCACAGTCTGGCAGCGCGCCGGGCTCATCGGTACTATCATGTATGATGACGGCGCCCGCCGCACTCCCTCCCATAATACCACCCCCGGCTGCGCTGAGCTGCAGCGTATGCTGGCAGATATGGTGAAGAACGGCTGCCGCGCCGTGGCTATGGAGGTATCCTCCCATGCCCTGCACCAACAGCGCACCGCCGGCACACGTTTCCGCGTGGGTATCTTCACCAACCTGACCCAGGATCATCTGGACTATCATGGTAGCATGGAGGAGTACTACGATGCCAAGAAACAACTTTTTGTCCGCATGGCGGAAGATAAGAAGAGCAAGCCCGTTGCGGTCATCAACGTTGACGATGAATACGGCCGCCGTCTGGCAGAAGAAATGCGCCCGCTCATGCGCGTACGTACGTTCGGCACGGCGGCTGATGCCGATTTCCGGGCGGAGCCGAAACTGGTATCGCTGAAAGGCAGCCAGTACGAGCTGACCTATCAGGGGCGCTCCTACTTGGTGCGCACGCCGCTCATCGGCGCGTTCAACCTCTCCAACAGCCTGGCCGCACTGGCAGGCGCGGTGGCCGCAGGGGTCGGCATACAGGATGCCATCACCTGCCTGGCTCAGTCCCCGCAGGTACCGGGGCGTATGGAGCTGGTCAGCAGCGTGAACAACGTGCAGTGCTTTGTGGACTATGCCCACACCCCGGACGCCGTGGAAAACGTCTGCCGCACCATGAAAGAGCTCTGCCGCTCCGGACGGGTCATCACCATCTTCGGCTGCGGCGGCGACCGCGACCGCACCAAGCGTCCGCTCATGGGCGAAGCCGCCGCCCGCTACAGCGATATCTGCCTGGTCACGAGCGATAACCCGCGCACGGAAGACCCGGAGGCCATCATCGATGAAATCATGCCCGGCATCCCCACCTCCAAGCAGCACCGCATCACCGACCGCGAGGAAGCCATCCGCGCAGCGCTGTCCATGGCACGCCCGGGAGATGTGATCCTCATCGCCGGCAAGGGGCATGAGAATTACCAGATTTTCGCCACGGAGACTATCATGTTCTCTGACTCTGCCGTTGTGCGCAAATACTACGAGGAAAAGAACCCGAAGGGCATCAGCGTTCCCTCCCGCAAACCCGGCAAATAAATTCACACCATGACTCACCTTTCCACCGGCAACCTGCTTGCAGCCACGGGCGGCACCACCGTGGTAACGGGCAACCGCGCCATCACCGCCGGAGTCACTACCGATAGCCGCGCCATCGCGCCCGGCTGCGTATTTGTGGCGCTATGCGGTGAGCGCTTTGACGGCAACAGCTTCGCTGCAGATGCCTCTCAGAAGGGGGCCGCAGCGGTTGTGGTTTCCCGAGTGGAGGGTGAATATGCACCGGGCTGCACCGTCGTGCTGGTGCAGGATACGCTGGAGGCTTTGCAGAGCCTCGCTTCGTGGTGGCGCGGGCAGCTGGAGCCGCTGGCAGTAGTCGGGCTCACCGGTTCCTCCGGCAAGACCAGCACCAAGGACATGTGCCTCGCCGTCCTCTCACAGAAATTCCGCGCACTGGCCACCAGGGGCAATCTGAACAACCACATCGGCGTGCCGCTCTCCATCCTCTCCACCCCGGAGGGCACGGAAGCTGCCATCTGGGAAATGGGTATGAATCATGCGGGCGAGCTCGCCCCGCTCTGCGGCATGACCCGCCCGCAGCTCGGCATCATCACCACCATCGGCTCTGCCCACATGGAATACCTGGGCAGCCGGGAGGCCATTGCAGAGGAAAAATGCACCGTGGCCCGCGCCCTGCCGGCAGATGGTTATATGATTTACCCGGTGCATGATGATTTTGCGAACTACATCGCCGCGCAGACCACCGGCACCCCATTGCCTGTGGGTGAAAACTGTTCTGTGCGGGCACTGAATCCGCGCAGCACTGCCACCGGCACCACCTACACCCTGCATATCGATGCTCTGGGAGAGATAGAGATAGCCCTGCCCGTGCCGGGAGCTCACATGGTGAGCAACAGTCTGCTTGCTGCCGCTGCCGGTTGGAAACTGGGCTGCAGTCTGGAACAGATTGCCGCCGGGCTCTCTGCCGCCTCCCTCACACACGGGCGTTTGGCCTGCAAGCAGGTGGACGGCTATACCGTGGTAGATGACACCTACAACGCCAACCCGGAAAGCATGAAAGCCGCACTGGAAACCGTGGCGGCACTGAAAGATGCCCGCCGCTGCATTGCCGTGTTGGGCAAGATGGGCGAGCTGGGTGAAAGCGGCATCTCTGCCCATGCCGACATGGGACGCTGCGCGGCGGAACTGGGCTACGCCGCCGTGGTAGTGGTGGGTGCCGCCTGCGCGGAAACGGAGGCCATGTGCAGCGCCGCAGCGGCACAGATTCCCGCACAGCGTGTGGATACCCCGGCAGAAGCCGCAGAGGTACTGAAAACTCTCATCCAACCGGGCGATGCCCTGCTCTTCAAAGGTTCCCGCTCTGCCGGCATGGAACGCACCATGTACGAACTCTTCCCCTCTCTGAACCCCAAACATTCATAAGTTATGCTCCATTTACTCGATATCAATGAAGGATTTCTGCTGCTGATAGCGATGGTTCTGCCGTTCGTGGGCTCGCTCATCATCGGTCCGAAACTCATCGCCGTACTGCGCGCCATGAAAGCCGGGCAGCCCATCCGCGAGGCCCGCAAGGGCGTGCTGGCACCGGAACACCAGAGCAAGGTGGGTACCCCCACCATGGGCGGGCTCATGCTCATCGGCCTGATTCTTCTTACCGCGCTGCTGGTCTGCGACCTCACCAGCCCGACTGTGCAGTGCTGCCTGCTGGTTACAGTTGTGACCGCTTTTCTGGGATTCTTGGATGATTATGCCAAAATCACCAAAAAGAGCACGGACGGTGTGAGCGGGTGGTTCAAGATTGCCCTGCAGGCACTGGCCGCCATCGGCTGCGCCGCCTATCTGTACAACAGCGTGCCGAGCGTAACGGAAGTGATGATTCCGTTCTACGGCATGGTGGATTTCGGCATCCTCTTCATCCCCTTTGCCCTGCTGGTCATCATCGGCACCTCCAACGCCGTGAACCTGACCGACGGGCTGGATGGTCTGGCCAGCGGCTGCACAATCATTACCGGTATAGCCTACCTGCTAATAACGGCTTCCCTGTCTTACGGCATGGATCTGAACCTTCCCTGTTTTGTGCTGGCCACCATCTCCGCCTGCATTGGCTTCCTGTGGTTCAACTGCAACCCCGCCCGTGTGTTCATGGGTGATACGGGTTCCCTGGCGCTCGGCGGTCTGCTGGGCACCATCGCCGTCTGCACCCATTCCGCCTTCATTCTGGTGATTATCGGCGGCGTGTTTGTGGCAGAAGCCCTCTCCGTAATGATTCAGGTGGGCTGGTTCAAACTCTCCCGCAAACTGTATGGGGAGGGTCGCCGCTTCTTCCGCATGGCCCCCATCCACCACCACTTTGAAAAGGGAGGTCTGAGCGAGACACAGGTCTGTGTGCGCTTCTGGATTGTCTCTTTCTTCCTCGCTGCACTCGGTCTTATGGTAATAGGACTCACTCAAACGATTGAAATGGAGCGCCACATCTCTGCCGGTCTAATCGAAATGGTGAAGGAACCGGCAGATGCAACACTTCCCGAAACGGAAAACAACTGATTTCACGAACAGCCATGGATATTACCGGTAAAAAGATAGCGATTCTGGGCTGCGGGCGCAGCGGACTGGGTGCAGCGCATCTGTCCATGGCCCGCGGTGCGGGTGAGGTGTGCATTTTTGATGCCAACCCGGCAGCCACCTGTGCAGACGCGGACATTCCTTTTGTCCCCGGCGCCACAGAGGAGCATGCGCGCGCGTATGCGGCTGATATTGTGGTTCTTTCCCCCGGCATTGAGGCCGACATCCCGTGGACTCTGGCTTTCACCGCGCACGGCGCCCCGCTCATCGGCGAGACGGAGCTGGGCTGGCACTACTACAAGGGCCGCATCATCGCCATCACCGGCACCAACGGCAAAACCACCACCACCGCCCTGCTGGAGCATGTGCTGCAGAGCGCCGGCAAGACCGCCAAGGCCTGTGGTAACTACGGCTACCCGCTCTGTGAGGTCGCCCTCATGGAGCAGCAGCCGGAATTCGCCGTGCTGGAAGTTTCTTCTTTCCAGATGGAAACCATCATCGACTTCCGACCGGAGGTCGCTATCTGGCTGAACTTCGCGCCGGACCACATGGACCGCTACACCAAGGTAGAGGACTATTTCAACGCCAAGCTGCGTATTTTCGAGAACATGAGCGCCGACCAGCTCGCCATCGTGCGCGAGGGCGAAGACCTGCCGGGGCTCACGCCGCATCGTGTCGGCTTCTCCTCCGTGGTAAAGACCGGCAAACTGTACTTTGAGAATGGAGCCATCATGGAAAACGGCAGCATACTGACCCCGCTGCGCGGTACGGCTATGGAGCAGGCTCATAATGCCGAAAATGCCATGGCCACCACTCTGGCCTGCCGCGCCGTAGGGCTGGATGACGCCACAATTACAGCGGGTATCCGCTCATTCTGCCCGCCCGGACACCGCTGCGAGATGGTGGCAGAAATGGACGGAGTGCTGTGGCTGAACGATTCCAAGAGCACCAATCTGCACTCCACGGAAGCCGCCGTGCGCTCTCAGACCCGCCCCATCATCCTGCTGGCGGGCGGCAAGGACAAAGGGCTGGATTACACCGCCATCAACCCCATGCTGAAAGAAAAGGCACGGCTCTGCATCGTGTTCGGCCAGATTGCCGAGCAGCTCGTGGGCACTTTCTCCCCCGTCTGCCGCACCATCCGTGTGGAGACCGTGCAGGAAGCCGTGCAGGCTGCTCACCGCGAGGCTCACGCCGGCGATGTTGTCCTCTTCTCTCCCGGCACATCCTCATTCGACCAATTTACCGGCTATGTCCAGCGCGGCAACTGCTTCCGCGATGCCGTCAAGCAAACCCTTAACCTCTGACAATTTTATATGAAAAGAAGCCCCCTGAAATCATTCCGCAATTCCGACCTCGACCGCGCCAAGCCCCGTAAACGCATCTTCCATTCTTTCATCAACAAGAATCTGAAGCAGCCCAAACGGCACCATAGCGATACCGGGCTGGTGGAGGATCGCACCAGCAGCACCACCATCGTCCGCATCATCGCCGGCCTGCTCATGGTGCATGTAGTCATCATCGGCGGTGCGCTCATGCACGGCAAACTCGTGAAGAGCAAGACCGGTATCGCCGTTGCCCCCGGAATCACCCCTCCCCCGGCCGCGCCTACAGCCCCGGCTCAACCGGAAGCAGGCCCGGTGAACATGAACGCCGTGCTCACCCCGCAGGCCGCCCCGGCCCCGGCACCCGCACCGGCGCAGCCCCAGCAGGTTCATATCACCCAGAACAACACCCCGGTACAGCCCGTGGTTGCTCCCGCACAGCCGGCGCCCCAGCCGGTGCAGGCAACCCCGGCTCCCGTCAAACCGGCCAACACCACCATCGTCAAACACCGCGTAGAATCCGGGGACAACTGGAACGGAGTCGCCGTGCAGTACGGCATTACCGTGGATGAGCTGAAAGCCGCCAATCCCTCTGCAGCAGCCAATGCCAACCTCTTCACCGGCACATTCCTGGACGTACCCGTTCCGGCTGATTCCGCAGCCGGCAAGGCTGCCATGGCGGCAGAACAGGAAGCGGCTGAAGAAGCCCGCGGCACAGTGCATGTGGTGAAGAAGGGTGAGACCCTCGGTGTCATCGCCCGCAAGTATAAGATTACACTCAAGCAGCTCTACAGCCTCAACAACCTGACGGAAAAGGATGCCCGCCGCATCCAACCCGGGCGCGAACTGAAGGTCGGCGAGTAAAAAAAACGCCCCCCCCTGCGGTACACATGACAACGCGTCTGAGCATCATCTGCATCTGGTCCTGCTTCATCCTGCTGCTCATCATGGGCATCGTGATGGTTGCCAGTACCGGGCTGAGTGCTCCCCCGCCGGGGCCCGATTCCAGCAGTAGTTCCTACATCATCAAACAGGGGCTTTTCGGCATGTTGGGATTGGCTCTGGCTCTGGGAGTCAGTGCGTTCGACTATCACAAACTTCGCCGTTGGGTCCCCCTGATATGGATATGCTGCGTCATTCTGTTGGGCCTGTGCTATGTGCCGGGAATCGGGCTTACCATCAACGGTGAATCCCGCTGGATTAAGCTCGGCATCACTTTCCAGCCCAGTGAGCTTGCCAAAATCTCCCTCATGCTGGCCATGGCCAGCTGGTACACCACCCACCGCGAAATAGCCGGAACCTTCTGGAAAGGCTTCGCCATTCCGGGCGGTCTCATCTTCGGATTCCCCCTGCTGCTCATTCTCATGGAAAAAGACATGGGCACCACGGCAGCGCTTGCCATGTCGGGTTTCTGCGTGATGTACGTGGCCGGGGCGCGCGGGTGGCTGATTCTGCTTTCCATTCTGGTGGGTGCGCTGGCGCTCTACGTCATGACCACCAGCAGTGAAAACCGTATGACCCGTATTGAGGCATGGTTTGACCCACAGGCATACAGTCAGGGAGCAGGCCGCCAGCAATGGATTGCCATGCTGGCCTTTGCCCGCGGCGGCGTGGCCGGGGTCGGTCTGGGCAATGGCATTGAGAAATACGGCAACCTTCCCTTTGCGCACACTGACTTCATCTTTGCGGAAGTGGGTGAGGAATGGGGCTTTATCGGTACGGTGGCAGTACTGACCTTCTACACGTTCATGACGGTGGCCGGTATCGTGCTGGCGCTCCAGACTCAGGAGACATTCGGACGCATTCTGGCCACCGGGCTGGTGTGTACCATCTTTTGGCCGGCAGCGCTCAACATGATGGTGGTCACCTCCATGCTACCGAACTCCGGTTTGCCGCTGCCCTTCATCAGCTACGGCGGTACCAACCTGGTCTTCACCATCGCCGCCATCGGGCTGCTTACCAGCATCCAGCGGCATACCCCACATATCCCCCCGAACTACTGGCCATGGCGCCGCATCAAGGAAAATCCCAAGTTATGAGTGAAAAGAAACCTCTCAACATCATCATCGCCTGTGGCGGCACGGGTGGTCACCTGTTCCCCGGTATAGCAGTGGCCCAGCAGCTGCGCCTGCTGGGGCATCGCCCCATCCTGCTCATCTCCCGCAAGGAGGTGGATGCCGATGCCTCCCGAAAATACGGTGATTTGGAGTTTCACAGTGTACCGGCTATCGCCAAGCCCCCGCTGCTGTCGCTGCGCACCCCCGGTTTCCTTTGGAAGCTGCTCACCACCTACCTGAGCTGCAAACGCATCATCAAAAAAGCCGGAGCAGATGTAGTGGTCGGCATGGGCGGGTTCACTTCTCTGCCCCCGGTCAAGGCCGGACGCGCCCTTGGGCTGCGGACCTATGTGCATGATTCGAACGCCATGCCCGGCAAATCCAACCGCATGACCGCCCGCTGGTGCACCAAGGTACTGCTGGGGCTGGGCGAGGCTGCGCCGTACTTCCCGGGCAGCGATTGCGTGGTCGTGGGCACACCTGTGCGGCAGGAACTGCTGCAGCTGCCCTCCTCCGCCGTTGCACGCCAAACGCTCGGCCTTCCTGCCGAGGGGCCGGTCATCCTGGTAGTGGGCGGTTCACAGGGCGCAAAGAACCTCAATTCCATGCTCATCGAAGCCGCCAAGGCAGACCCGGGCGTCCACTACCTCGTCATTGCCGGCAAGAGCGATTATGAGCGCGTCAACGATCTGGCCGGCGGCGCCCCGAACATCACCGTGATGGGTTTCTGCTCCGACATGCCGGCAGCCTATGCCGCAGCAGACGGCGTGATTGCCCGCTCCGGGGCCTCCACCCTCACCGAGCTTTCGCTCATCGGCAAAGCCACCCTGCTCATACCCTTCCCCTTTGCGGCAGATGACCACCAGACGCACAACGCCCGCGTCTTTACCCAAGCCGGTGCTGCCGCCATGTATCAGCAGAGTGAGCTGACCGCAGAAAAGGTGCACGACTTTGTCCACAACACCGTCATGCAGCCGGACAAGCGCACCGCCATGGAGGAGGCCATGCGCCGCCTCTCCCGCCCGGATGCAGCAGAGGCCATTGCCCGCGTTATCACCGGTGAGTAACAAGACTTCTCCCCCACACCTTGGAAAATCGCACCCTCGTCCGCCTTACCGGGCGGGGGTGCTTCATCTCCGAAAGCGCCGCATGCCTACCATCCACATCAGCATAGACCGCCAGGAACTCATCCTCCGGGATGAAGACGACAGCGTTCTCTTCCGTGCCCTCATCTCCTCCGGGGCTGCGGGCACCGGCTTCGAGGAAGGCTCCGGGCGCACGCCCACCGGGCGATTCACCATCTGTTCCAAGCACGGGGAGAATGCCCCGCTGAACACCCTGTTCCGCGCCCGCATCCCCGTGGGTACCTGGCCCTGCCCGGGCGCACCACAGGATGCCATTCTGTCGCGCATCCTCTGTCTGGACGGGCTGGATGCCGCCAACTCCAACACCCGCGCCCGCTATATCTACATCCACGGCACATCGGACACCGCCCACCTCGGCACGCCCGCCTCCCACGGCTGCATCCGCCTTTCCCCGCAGGATATTGCGGCACTCTACCCGCTGGTCCCGCTGGGTACACCTGTCACCATCAACTGACCATCTCTCCATGAACTATGACAACAGCTCCGTCCGCCGCAGGGACCGGCAACTGGATGAAGCATCTGCCCGGCGCTTGCTGAAAGAGGCCGAATACGGAGTTCTCTGCATGCAGGCGCTGTCCGGCGGCGGTTACGGCGTGCCGCTCCATTTCGTGTGGAATGGAGCTGATGGTATCTACCTACACTGTGCCCCGGAGGGCTACAAGCTGGAGTGCCTGACAGCAGAGCCCCGAGCCTGTCTGGTCATCACCGGGAAAAGCCGCATCCTGCCGGAAGCTTTTTCCACCGCCTACGAGAGTCTGCTGCTGCACGGCGAAGTAAGCCTCGTGACCGATAAAGAAGAAAAGCTGACGGCACTACATGCCTTTCTGGGAAAATATACCCCGGAAGCCGGTGAGCGGGGGCAGCACTTCCTGCATCATGCCGCGCCGCGCACAGCGGTGCTGCGCTTTCATATCCGTTCCTTCAGCGGTAAAACCAACCGGGAATAAAACACCGCGTCCAGCCCGGAAAGCTGAGGTTTTGAGCTTGAAAGCACCCCGCCGAACGTGTACAATACACAACGGTAATCAGACAGGCATGGCAGCAAAAAAAGACAAGAATACGGCGCAGACCTCGCCTCTCGCCGCCGATAAGGAAACACCATGGGAAGCGCCCCGGATTCAGGCGGTGATGTTTCTGGGAGCCGATTCCCTCTCCATGATGGTGGCAGAGACTCACGGAGGCGACCACCGGGTGCTGGATGTGCTCTCCCAACCGCTGGAACTGGCGCAGGACGTGTTCAACAAGGGAGAGCTGAGCCGCTACACCATGGATCGCTGCGTGCAGATTGCGCGGGGGTATGATGAGCTGCTGGCGGAGTACCGTCTGGCCGGAGAGGTACAAGTGCGCCTGCTGGGCACGAACATCCTGCTCAACATCCGCAACATGGACACGCTGGTGAACCGCATGCAGATTACCTGCGGTCTGCAGCTGGAAATCATGGACGACGGAGAGATGACCCGTCTGCTATACCTGAATGTAAAAACCCTGTTCAACAAGCACCCGGAGCTGGAGAAAAAACGAGCGCTCGTGCTGCATGTAGGCCCCGGCAATACCCGCGTGCTGGTGCTGGAAAAAGGACGTATCGCCCACTACGGCAACTACCGCCTGGGCGCCCACCGCACCGGTATCACCATCGCCCGTGCGGAAACCGACCTGAGCGGCGGAGAAAGCGTACTGGTGAGAGAACACATCCGCGGCACCGTTGAGCAGATGCGCTACGATGTGGAGGGCGCACTACCCCACGCACCGGATGCGCTCATCATCTTCGGACCGGACTTCCGCAAGGTGGTGGAGGGTGCCACCGGTAAGGCAGCAGTAACGTCTGCCCGTCTCTCCCGACTGGCAGAACAGATTGCCGCCACCCCCATGGAGCAACGCACGGCCCGCTTCCACGAGGACTATGCCAGCGTGTGCTACCTGCTGCCCTGCGTTCATATCTTCCTGGCAGCCGCGCGCGAATTCAAGCCGCGCACCATCATCTGCCCGGCAGAGGAGTATGACCACGCCTTCCTGAACAGCGTCCTGCCCACAACGAACCGGGACGACAGCGCCCTGGAGGACGAGGTGATTCACTTCTCCACCCTGCTGGCCAATCGCTATCGAGCCGATCTGGCGCACAGCGACCAGATAGTCATGCTGTCCATGTCGCTCTTCGACCAGCTGCAATCCCTGCACGGGCTCACGCGGCATGACCGCCTCCTGCTCCGTGTGGCTTCCATTCTCCATGAAATCGGCGGCTATGTGAGCCCCAAAAATCACCACAGACACAGCCAGTACCTCATCCTCAACTCCGAAATCTTCGGGCTTTCCCGACAGGATGTGGAAATAGTGGGGCTTCTGGCGCGCTATCACCGCCACGGACCGCCCGCCGCTACCGACAGCAGCTATGCCGAACTGGATTTGAGCAACCGCCTGCGGGTGCAGAAATTGGCCGCCCTGCTGCGAGTGGCAGAGGCCATGGAGCGCGCCCACGCCCACCGCATCGGCTCGTTCACCGCCCGTTTCAACAACCGCAGACTGGAGCTGCTGGTGCCGGATGTGCAGGACCTCACGCTGGAAAACATGGGGCTCCGCACCAAGGGAGCCATGTTTGCCGATATCTTCGGCTACGAAGCCGTGCTGATGCCCTGCAAATAATGTTTTACTGCCCCGACCGGGCTTGACGAAAGCGCGATGGGGGAGTATAAAGGAATCCGCATGAGTGCAACAGCACAGCAGGCGGTTTCCCGACTCTGGAATGTGACCTATTCCAAGGCCTGGGGCGCAAATTTCCTGTTATTTTTCTCATTCATGCTCATGACACCGCTCTTCCCGGTGTACCTGAGCACAGAGTTCGGCGCGAGCAAGGACACCATCGGGTTGGTGCTGGCCGGGTACAGTGTGATGGCCATTCTGGCGCGTTTTGTGAGCGGCTATCTGGTGGACAGCTTCCCCAGAGTGCGCGTTCTTGTGGGGGCCTATCTTCTCTTTGCCCTGTTTACAGGCGGCTATCTTGCGGCGGGCAGCCTGCTGTTTTTCGCGGTGGTACGCACCCTGCACGGGGCTCCCTTCGGTGCCGTCACCGTGGCCAACAGCACCGTAGCAGTAGATGCTCTGCCCTACAGCCGCCGCGCGGAAGGCATCGGCTACTACGGCCTCAGCAACAATGTAGCCACGGCCATAGCCCCCTCCATAGGGTTGATAGTCTACAGCAAGTGGGCAGACTTCGGGCTGCTCATGTGGGTGTCCTTCGGGCTGGCCGTACTGGGGTGCCTCCTCACCGCCACCACACGGCTTCCCCGCCGTCCACGGCCGCTGCCGCGCAAACCGTTCCGAGTGCGGGAGCTGGTACTGTGGAGCGGTTGGAGCCCCGGGAGCTGTATCGTCTGCTTTTCCTTTGCCTACGGTATCGTCTCCACCTATATCGCCCTCTACAGCGTAGAGGAGCTGCAGCTGGCTCACGGAGCAGGCGCTTTCTTCCTGCTGTTTTCCATCGGGCTCATTCTGTCGCGGTTGGTGGGCGGGCGCACCCTGCGGCAGGGCAAAATCGTGCAGAACGGCACCATCGGTGTCCTGCTGGGGGTCTGCGGGTACAGCCTCTTTGCCCTGGTGCACAATGAATGGAGCTTCTACCTATCCGCGCTGACGATGGGACTGGGCAATGGCCACATGTTCCCCGCCATGCAGAATATCTTTATGGGCATCTGCACCAAAGAGCAGCGCGGCACGGCCAACTCCACCCTGCTGGTCTCTTGGGATGTCGGGGTGGGCATAGGCACGCTGGCCGGAGGTATTGCGGCCGATTATCTCGGATTTCACGCAGCTTTCCTGCTGGCCGCATGTGTGAATTTGGCCGGGGCGCTCTTCTATATCCTGCATACCCGGGCAGATTTCCGGTGCAGGAGAATCGGTTGAGCCGGCAATCAATTCCGTTGACATTTCGGGGGCAATATGAGATGATGCCGGGCATATGAAAGACACCTTTGCACAGTTTATCCGACTGGGACTGATTATCCTGGGACTGGCAGCGGTGTTGTACTGGGCAGATACCGCTTGGATGGCCCCCCACCGTCTCCCGCCCTGCGAACAGGACAAACTGCCGGAAAATCGAATCTGTCTGGAAACAGTGCTGAGCCGTTACGGCGATAAAATTATCTGGATAGATGCTCGCAGCGCCGCTGATTTTGAGCTCAACCAGCTGATGCTGAGCGAAAACCGCATGTTCCCCATCCGCCGTGGCGTGGATATGCAGCAGCAGATGGATGCCGCCATCGGCCGCCTCTTGGAAGCTCAGGAACGCGGAGAATGCGTGGTCGTCTTCTGCACGGCGGATTGCGGCTCTGCGGAGGAAATTGCCGGCGAGCTCCGCGCCCTCGGCATGATTGAAGCCCCCATCTATACACTTGAGGGCGGCTGGGATGCTCTCAAAGCGCGTAATCTACTGCGCGGCTGATACATTTATCGGGTATCTCTAATAACTCAAGTATGCTCGATAAATGGGAAGTTATCGGGAAATATGTGCGGGCAAGCCCGCACGCGAAATTGCCCTGACGGGCAGCGAAATTCATGGCTGTTTCCATGAGCGAAATTATCCACTGCGTGGATAGCGAAATTACCGCCGTCCCGGCGGTAGTGAAAAAGAATGGCAGCCCGCAGGCTGCGGAACTCTATCACTGCTGCCGAAGGCAGCAATTTCGCTCGGCGAAAGCCGAATTTCGTTCGAGCCGCAGGCGAGAATTTCACTTCGCTCTTCAGAGCGAACTTCCCCCACAATTTCGCATTTGAGAGTTTTTAGCTTCCCTTCTCAGAAAAACGGCCACGCAGTACCCGTCTGCGTGGCCGTTACCCTACTACTCAACATCCCATGATACCCCTATCATGTGGAATCTGTCTGTCTCGGCGGCGGCAGATGCGCCAGCAAGCGGTGATTGAATCCGGTCTCTTCCGCTGCGCTTTCCGCCTTTTTCTTTTCCTCCTCTGCCAGCATCATGGCCAGCTTCGTATCCTCTATCATCGCCTTGAACTTGTCACTCTGACTGTACTCACCTCCCGAATCGCGGAAAATTTCCGCGAGCCAGTCCCGTTTTTCATCAATGCTCAGGTGTCGGGGCTGTTTCATGATGATGCCTTATCGCAAACAAAAGCCAGTAATTGCCGCACATGATTCTTACCGGCAATTGTCGTCAGGTAAACCTCCGATACGCGGCTGACTCGTTGGAGCAATCCGCGGTGTTCCAGTGTGCGCAACATGTTTGTACAAGTACCCGGTGAATACCCCGTAAAATCAGATATAGCCTCTGAGGTCTCCATGCCGGACATGACACACAGCAGTGTCAACCGCAGCGCCGGGGTCATCGAATCACGAGCCACATTGAGCAGCAAGCAACAGGCAAAATCAATCGCTCTCATCTCCGTATTCTTCTTTATGCTACTTATTCACAATTGTGAATAAGTTTTTATCATTCTTAATATCAATCAACAAGATTAGATATAAACAGACTTATTCACAATTTTATTCACAGACTTTTCAACCGATTTTTCCAGAGTTTGTAAAGCGGGTGTGAATCGTTGGAGTGCGCCTGTACCGCATTGGCATGGGCAGCCTGCGGCAGCGAGACGCGCCTGTACTCTTCGCGCAGGGCTTGCAGGGCCGTCGTGCTGTTGATGAGGGGGATACAGAGCTTGCAGGCCAGCCGGACGGCCAGAGCCTCCGAAAACAAGGGGTCAAAGATGGTGCAATCCTCCACATCTGCAGTATACAGCAGCCTGATGTCCGTCACCGGGCAGTAGATGCAGCGCCCGCGCAGCGTCCACTGGGGATGATTCACCTGCAGGACGCGGAGACAGTCCGGCGGCAGAGTATGAGCTACGGCGTGCTCCTCATCAGCGGCGGGCTCAGCAGAGGTGAGCGTGATTTTTCTGGTGGCAAAGGACCAGCGTGTAGCACAGAGCACCTCTCGCCGTGCAGGATGATAATGCATGTAGCAGAGGCGGGACGGCAGCGTACCATTGGAATCAATGGCGGTAAGCGGAGATTCTCCCAGCTTACCGAGTGCCATGTTACAGATATCGAGCGCCGTCAGAGGCGTATTGGAAATAGAATAACTCATAGCGTATTCGGGAGTGCCTGTTGTGGCGGGCACATATCCAGATTCTCACACATCTTCCGATTGCGCAAGAGCTTTGCAGAGTGTTTGTCTTCGTTTGCGGTCCCGCAAACGAAGACAAGAACGCAGCTCCGCTATTGCCCTGCGACAAAAAGCAGGTTATTTTCCGAAATATGAGCACGGACTCACGAACAGAAGCATACCTCTACTACCGGGCAAGCGGGAGAAACCTGGTCGATGATGTGAATGCCCTCATCAGCAATCCGCGTGGGATTCTGGTGTTCACACCGGAACTGGTAGTCCTGATGAAACCGGTACTGCTTCAGGAGGAGCTACTCTGGGGTGAGCTGGCAGATAATCCGGCGGATGCCGATGCCTGGTATGTCCACCTGCTGGCGGGCAACGTGGCATTGGCCCGGCGGCTGGCCGCCACGCTGCCACCTCTGGAATGGCTGTGCTTCCAACGCGGGCGGCGCAGCAGTCAGCCACACATCTATCGCTGGGAGCAGCTGCTCCAGAACAACAACAATAACTAACGAACAGAAATACAAACATGATGGGATTCTTCAGAACAGGTGCCGGTTCCAAACTGGTCAAAAACAGCCCCGACGATGCAGAACAGACAGCCGCCACCATACCCGTGGTCACCGACACGGTGGAGGAGGATACAGCCTCTGCCTACGCCCAGCAGACCAACCGCCGCAATGGCCTTAAATCCACACTGCTGAATAAAAATAACCGACGCAGCACCGCCCTGTTACCGACTGCGGAGGGCAACACCACCCTGGGATAATGCTATGAATACACTGATGAGCACCTATAACTCCCTGAAGGCTGCCCGGACTCCTTGGGAAAGCTGGTGGGACACCCTGCGGCACTATGTGCTGCCCTCCCGCCGAGATGAGGACGACAGCGCCGCCGCTGATGCCGACAGTCGGCATCAGCTGGGAGACACGACCGCCGTAGAGGCCTGCCAGAAGCTGGCCGGGGGACACATGAGTTATATCACCCCCAGCCATGAGCTCTGGTTCAAATGGGGGAGCCCCGCCCCGGATGCCGGAGACGAGGCAGAGTCCTGGTACAACCGCTGCTCCGAAATCGCGAACAGGGAGTTGGCACTAAGTAATTTTTATACCGAGCTGCACGAGTGTTTTCTGGACCGCGTGGGGCTGGGCACGGGAAGCCTCTATTGCAGCACCACGCGCAGCGGGCGTCTCCTGTTCCGCCACATTCCCTGCGGGCAGTTCGTCTGCGCAGAAAATGATGAAGGAAGTCTGGATACCTACATGCGGGAATACAGCTGTACCCCGCATCAGGCTGCCTCGCAGTTCGGTGAAAAAGCACTGGGGCCCCGGGCCAAGGCTCTGTGGCAAGACCCGCGCCAATGCCATGAGGCCTGCCTGCGCATGCTGCATGTGGTACGCCCCCGCCGGAAACGCCGGCGAGACCGCGATGATGCCCGCAACATGCGCTTCGAGAGCATCTATTACTCTCTGGATGACCAACAGGTGATGGAAGAGAAGGGCTACCACGAGATGCCCTACATGGTCACCCGCTTCCTCCGCTGGGGGGAAGGTCCCTATGGGCTGGCTCCTGCACGCCTCGTCTACCCGGATATCCGCCAGGCACAATTCCTTAACCGCATTCTGGATATGCTGGGAGAGCTGGCCGCTTTCCCCCGCATTCTGGAGCTCGCTAACCAAGTGGGCGAGGTGGATTTACGCGCCGGAGGGCGCACCCTCATCAACCCGGAGAGCGCCAGTCTGGGATTCCCGCGCGAATGGGCCACCCAAGGCCGATACGATGTGGGGCTGAACCGCCTGGAGCAGAAGCGCGACTCTATCAACCGTGCGTTCTTCATCCCCATGCTGGATTTGTGGAGCGAGCGCAAGGCACAGATGAGTGCCACCGAGGTTTACGCTCGGGAAAACGAGCGCGTCATGCTTTTCTCACCCTCATTCACGCTGTTTACGAGTGATTTCCAGCCCCTTATGGAGCGCGTATTTGCCCTGCTGTTCCGACTGGGGCGCTTCCCGCAGCCGCCGTCTACGGTGTTGAGCAAAGACCCGCTCGGGGAGGATGTGGTGGAAGTTCCCCACGTCATCTATCAGGGGCGAATCGCCCAGATTATGCGCCGTCTCCAATCCGAAGGCATAGAGCGCACGCTGCAGCGGCTTCAGGTACTGGCTGGGATGGATGCCGGGGTGGCTGACCATGTGGATTTGGACAGGACGTTCCGCCTCTCCGCCCGCCTGGATGGTGTACCGGAGGAAATCCTGCGCTCGCAGAGCGCCGTCAAACGCCTGCGGCGCCAGCGGGAGCAACAGGTGACTGCCGCCATACAACAGGCAAACGATAGCCCCGTCGCACAGCCATGATACACTCCCGACGCCACTTTTCTGCGCAAGAGCAGGAACAGCGGGAAGAACGCCGCCGACTGCACGAGCTGCTGAACACGCCGCTGGGGCAGCAGGTACTCTGCGACTTGGAACGCCGATTCGAAACCCACCTGCCCGTCTTTCAGGGAAAGTCCGGCTCCTACGACCCGTTGGACGCCATGCGACGCGATGCCCACCGCGAAGTGTTCCTCGTGATTCGCCACCGCCTGAAATTAGCGGAACAGGAAGCCTCAAAACCAACCTCACAAACAAATGATGATGAAACAGAACAATAACGAAAACGAAACCATGCCTCCCCAGGGGGCTGTCGTCCCGAGCGAAGCCCTGCCCGCCGATGCCGGGCAGGATATCACCACATCCGAATCCGCCCCCACGCCGATTCCGGATTTACCCCGGCCGGAGGCCCCGCTCATGGATGCCGATGGTGCCTTTGCTCCGGATTGGTATAAACGATTCGGCGAGCTGGAACCCTATGGTGCCTCCCTCGCCAAATTCCGCCGTCCGGAGGCCCTCGCCAAGAGTTACGCCCATCTGGAGCGCCTCAAGGGCTACCCGGATACCACTGACTCCCGCCGCATGGCCGCCTTCCGCGCAGCCGTCGGGCTGCCGGAATCTGCCGAGCAGTTCAGCATCGACCGCCCGGAAGATACGCCGGATGAGCTTTGGAATCCGGCTCTGGTGCAGAGCATGGCTCAGGTGGCCTACGAATACGGCGTGCCTCCCAAGGCCATGGAGGCCATGTGCAGGCGCTACGCCGCAGAGGGACGCCGCTTCATGAAAGAAATGCAGCAGCAGCAGCAGGAAGAGGCCGTCCGACAGGCCGATGCCTGCCTCCAGGAGCTCTGGGGCAACCGCTATGAGGATAACCTCCGCATGGTGGATGCCTTCCTCCACACCATGGGAGAGCGCGCGGGAATCGATACCGCCGCACTGGTGCAAAATCCGGCTCTGCAGGCCAACCCGGACTTCGCACGGCTGATGCTGGAGGCAGCCTCTCTCATGCAGGAAGCGCCGCTGCATACCGGGACACCCTCCGACAACCGGCAGGAAGCCCGCCGAATCGCGCACGACCCCACGCACCCGCTGCACGAGGCCTACATGCGCACCAACCACCCCCAGCACCGCTACGCGAACGAACAATACGACCGTCTCGCCTTCGGCCGCCGATTGTAATTCATAAAGCCGATTCATAGGGATTCATAGTGAGTAGCTCAAGCTCCTCCATGCTCCGGCATGGGGGAGCTTTTCCTTACGCAGAAACAATCCCCGCCCTGCGGGCAGCGGCAGCCGCTTCCGGCGGCAGCTCATAGCCGGGAGCCGTGCGCAGCACCATGGGCGCAGGCGGCGGGGTCTTTCGCCCCATGAGCAAGTTGCACAACCAGTTGAACAGGCGCATGAAACGCAACTGGTGCATGTAGGCAGCAGCACGGCGTATGCACTTCAGCGGGCCGTCCGCATCATCCACGGCAATGATGACACCGTCGCACACCACGGCAATATGGCCAATGCCGAGCCTCTGCACCTCTTCTGCCATGGCGGCAGCATGTGCGGCATCATCTGCCATGTGCTCGGGCTCAGGTCCTTCCTCTGCGGGAACGGGGGCTACCATGGCATGCAGGGTGATACCGTGGCGGTTGCACAGCTCCACCACTTCCTCACGCTGGAAGAGGATGGTGCGGTCGGCTTCGAACACGATGTGGTTCACCCCGGCCTTCAGCGCATTTTTGATGGTACCCAGCCCCAGACAGGGGACATCAAAGCGCATGTCATGCCCGGGTTTGGTTACTTTGCAAAGGGTGACTCCGTGCCCGCGATAGCCGCCGGAGCGAATGCACTCGTTCGTACCTTTGAATGCCTCCACGCAGATGACGCTGTGACCGTGCACGATGATACTCTGGCCGATATCCAGCCGGGCAATCTCGCGCGCCTGCGCCAAGCCGAAACGAGCTTCCTCCATCTGCTCCGGCGTGGGAGCGGGTCCTGCCAGATGCCCGACAGAGGGCATGCAGTCATCCATGAAGGTGGTGGAGGGCAGCACGGTGATGCCGTTGTCTGCCGCCAGTTGGCAAACAGCGCCGAAAATAGTGTGCGCGTTGCGGCGATCCATCTGCCCCAGGAGCCGCCGGGCGGTTGCATCCGGCCACATGGTATACAGCGTGGCCGGTTTAATCTGTCCCGCCAGCAGGAGGTGCTGCACCCCCTCAGACTTGAAATAGGCCAGCGGTCCCTCCACCGCCCCGGCACGGAAACGCCGGAAGCTGCGGCAAAACGGGCGCAATTCATCGCTCGCCGCACCGCGTATCGCCATACACACCACCTCTACCCCGGCGCGGCGGGCACCCTCCATCACCCGGCGGGGGAACTCTCCCGCACCGGCGATGATACCCAGTACCTTGATATCGGGGTGGCTCATGAGACCTTATAACACTTCCGGGTGTTCCAGATAATAGGCGATGCGGAGCATGAGCCGGCCGATATCGCCGCCATCCACCACTCGGTGGTCGAAGGAGGCCACGATGTTGGCCTGCTCCACCGGGATGAAGCATTCCACCTCATCACTCCAAACGGGAACTTTCTGCACGGCTCCCACCCCCAAAATCAGACTTTCGCTGGGCAGGGGCATGGGCGAGGCAAAGGTGAGCCCGAAGCCGCCGAAATTGGAAACGGTGGCAATGCCGCCGCCCTGATAGCCGGGGTCGAGCCTGCGGTTTCGCGCCTGGTCCACAACCTTGTTGTACTCATCAATGAGCTCATCCATGGTGAACTCGTTCACCCCGCGCATCACCGGCACCATCACACCGTCTGCCACCTGTACCGCCACGCCCAAATCAATGCGGCGCGGGGTCAGGATGCGCCCGCCCACCATGTAACCGGCGCACTCCGGCGCCTCTGCCAGCGCCAGCGCCAGCGCTCGCAGGAAATAGAGCGTGATACCGGGCTTGCGGGGATGGTTCTTGCGATGCAGAATGATGGGAGCCATGAAAATGGGGCGCCCGGCACTGGCAATGGGGCGCCGCCAGGTGCGCTGCATGCTGCTGGCCACGCTGCGGCGCATGGGCGATGCCTGGCGGCTCGGCCAACCGTCCACATAGTCCAGGAAGTTCTCAAAATCCTCAATCGTGATGCGCCCACCGGCGCCGCTGCCGGAAACATACGCCAGGTCTGCCTCTGTGATACCCAGTTCATCCATGCGCGCACGTATACGGGGGGAGAGGTAGTGAGCACCTCGCACTCCCATGGGCACGGGAAGCCCCCGACCGCCGGTCGCCGGGGTGCGGGAACCGGCACCGGCCTCGCGATACTCACCCTCCGTGCGGAAATGGGCACCGTCATTACTAACGCTGGCGGTAGATGCCTCATTTTTCTGTGCCGGAGCAGCGGGCTGCTCGCCCTCGGCCAGCGGAGTGGCGCCGGAGCGCTCAATTTCCTCGGCACTAGCCTCGATGATACCCATGACGGTGCCGACGGCGATGGTTTCGCCCTCGGAAGCCAGCATGGAAACGACGGTGCCGCCGCATTCGGTGGTGACACCCATGACGGCTTTATTGGTCTCCACTTCAAACACCTCCTGGTCAGCCACCACGGTATCGCCGGGCTGAACCAGCAGGCGCATGATGGTTGCCTCGGTAATGGATTCGCCCAGCTGGGGCATGAGAATGGGTACTTGCGGCATGATTCAGATAAGATATATGAGTGGTTAAAGGGAAATGAGGTAACGGGCGGCAGCCGTGATGTTTTCGTACCCGGGACGGTGGGCTTTCCAGAGGTCGGGGTGAGCCGGGATGGGGGTATCCGGGGCCGTCACCCGCAGCGGCGGGGCATCCAACAGGTGCATACCTTCCGTTGCCACACGGGCTATCACCTCTGCGGCCACACCACCCCAGGGGAAATCCTCGCTCACCACCATCAGGCGGGCTGTGCGGGCCACGGAAGCCAGGATAGTATCGGTATCCAGCGGCTTGACGGTGCGTAAATCCACCACCTCCAGCTCATAGCCGGAAGTGGCTGCCAGTTCCTCTGCTGCCCGCAGGGCCTCCGGCACCATGGCGGAGAATGCCACCACCGTAGCGTGCTTGCCGGGGCGGGCAATGCGGGCGCGTCCGATGGGCAGTGGGTCTGTCTCCAGCCATGTATCGGCCTTGAGCCAGCGATAGAGGAACTTGTGCTCCATGAAGACTACGGGGTCAGGAATCCGCACGGCTTCCTTGAGCATGTAGTAGGCATCTGCCACCGTGGCCGGGGTGAACACGTGCACCCCCGGATAATGGGCAAAAACGGATTCGAGACACTGGCTGTGGTACGGGCCGCCGCCGGGCGTTCCGCCGCAGGGCATACGCATGGTCAGGTTAACGGGGATACCGGTGCGGTAGAAGTGCGCAGCGGCGTTGTTGCACATCTGGTTCTGCCCCAGTGTACCGAAATCGGCAAACTGCATCTCCACAATGGGTTTGAGCCCGCCGAGAGCGGCGCCCATACCCAGCCCCACGATGGCATCCTCTGCAATGGGGGCATTGAGCACGCGGCCGGGGAATTTGTCTGCCAGCCCCTTGGTGGCCTTGAATGCGCCGCCGAAGCTGCCGGCGATATCCTCACCGTACAGGATGACGGAAGCATCCTCCTGCAGCAGCTCTTCCAGTGCGGCGTGTATGGCATCTATGTAGGTAACACTCATATCTCTTATCAGGGGGCAAAAAGCTCAGCGTTCCGGGCGCCAGGAGGTGGCAACCCATTGTTCATCCTGCGGACGGGGAGTAGGTTCTTTCTGCGCCTGCGCCACGCATCGCTGAACCTCCTCGCGGCATTCCTCATCCCAGGCATCTGCCTCTTCTTCACTCATCCACCCCTTTTCCAGCATTTGTCGGCGCGCCACGACCAGCGGGTCGCGGTCAGCATAGGCAGCCTTGAGCTCTGCCGGTATGTAGGAGGCATCATCATGCTCACCGTGGCCGCACATGCGCAGCGTTTCAGCCACCACCCACTGCGGGCCTTCCCCGGCACGGGCCGCGGCAATGGCGCGCTGCATCGTGGCAAGCGTCTGCAAGAAATCCGTGCCGTCGCACTCGTGAGCAGTCATACCATAGCCGCGGCCGCGGTCCGCCAGGCTCTTGCAGGCAAACTCATTGGCATTCGGCGTGGAGTAGGCGTACTGATTGTTGGTGACAACGATGACGATGGGCAGCTTTTCCACGGCAATGAGGTTGGCGGCCTCATGCAACGCCCCCACGGAAGTCGTACCATCACCGACACAAACCATCCCCACGGCATCGGTGATACCCTGCATGCGCTTGGCCAGCATCACCCCCGCCACCACGGAAGCCATGGCCCCCAGATGGGAGATGGGCATGAGTGTTCCCTCTTGCGGATGCCCCCAGTGCACATTACCATCGCGCCCGCGGGAGATACCCTGCGTGCTGCCGAAGTAGGAGCGGGCCGTTTCCAGCACGCTGTCGCCCCAGGCGCAGCGCCCGGCCTGTTCGCGGATGAAGGGGGTATATACATCATGTCCCTTACGCAAAAACACCCCCTCTGCAGCGGCCACAGCCTCGTGTCCGCGCCCGAGAAACACGCCGCCGAATATCTTACCGGCTTTGTAGAGGGCGGAAATTTTGGTATCAAAAGCGCGTGCCATGACCATGGCACGGTAAGCCTTGCGGGCATGCTCCTGCAGGGGATGTTCGTTCACGCCCTCTATTCTACCCGCTTCGCGGGCTTAAATCAAGCTGAAATGAATAGAGAAAGCCCGATATATTATTTGGAAAGGCGCAGATAGCCGCGATAAAGAGTTATCATGTAGGCATTGAGGGCGCTCATCTTCTTTTTTTCATGTCCGGCACCCCAGGAATCGGAGTAATAGATAAGTCCCTTGGCATCATTATACCCGATAATGAGTCGCATGTGACCAGGAATGCCCCAGAGAACGGGAATACCGGAATCGATGCTCTTATAGACAGGACGAAACCATTTTTTCATCGCGGCTTTCTTGACCGGGAAAGATTCCTCCAAAATTTCCTGATCAAAGACGGAAAGCGCATTATCAATATCGCGGTCAGCCACACCGATAAAACCGCGGGAGGCAGGTTTGCCCTTGCGTTTGGCGAGTTTGTTGTAGGACTCAACAATTTCTTCAGGACCTGGTTTCTTGCCCTTGTCCTTCATGGTCATGACTCGGACGTGGAAGCGGCTGCCAATCTTCTCCAAAGCCTCCGTCATCCCGCCGATGGTGGTACCGCCACCGGCCACGGTATCACACATAGAAGCCATGGCGTGCATATCCACGCCGTCCATCCCATAGTAGGAAAAAATACGAGCCACAGTGGCAGGGAGACAATACCCCTTCTCACCCTGGTCAATCATGGGGATATTGTCAATCCACACATCCCCCTCGTCCGTACGCTTCACATTGGAGAGCAGCTCGCGGCGAGACCCCGCATCAGCCGCGCTGCCTCGCTCCAGTCCGGCAGCATCCTTTGCCATCCGCAGGCGAATAAACTCTGCCTCATAGTCTTTCTTCCCCTTTCCGGTATCATGCGCCTCCAGCATGGCAGCCCCATTCTCCCATTCCCAAATCCAGGCCTTGAGTTTAACCCCGCTTTCCTTTGCCGCTACATTTTTCTTCTTCCCCTTGACCCCACAGACGGTATCCAACGCGGCCAGAGCATCTTTCACGCGCTGATTAAACTCTTTCTTATCGATATTACCATCATCGCCCTTATTGTAGAGAACGATGAGCAGAGAGGCAGGATGTTCCTTCTTTTCATCCCACATCCAGTCAATTTCATTGGGAGAAAGCTCGCCAACGGTAAGAGCACCCGCAGCCTTGAGCCGCATGGTGCCTGCATCCACATGACGATACATCACCCCATTGAGATATTTATCAATCAGTTCTGTCTTCGGCGCAGTCCAGAGCGCACCGCTCTGCAGAGCATCAGCCAAATCAGCAGCAAGGGCGGCGGCAGAGGTCAGGACAGAGAGACACAGGGACAGAAAATACTTACTCATGCCGACATGCTACCTGTTTTCCGGCAAGGATTCAAGCCCAAATTACCCGACACTCCCACATTAGGCTCAGCCGGTTGAAAAAACGCAACTGATAATTCTGGCAGTATACAGACTAATACCTTGACTTTTCAGGGACTCTGAACTAATATTCGCACCATGAAGCTTTCCACTAAGCATTGGAGTGCCACACTGGCTACCCTCGCCATAACCATGGCGGGAGCGGCAATGGCGCAGCAATCCACGGGCGATCCGTTTCTGGATGCCATGATGAATGATCAGCAGGCCGCCTCTTCTACGGAATCAGCCCCGGCAGAATCTCTCCTTTCCACCCCAAAACAGGAAGAAACGACAACACCCGCGGAATCCCCTGCACCGCAGCAGATACCCGAGACGCACCTCGTTTCCGCAGCCGATGAAACCGAGCTTCTGGACGATTCTACCGTCCGCCGCGAGCTGGGACCCACCACGGGGCTCTTCTCATCCGATGCGGGATTTGACGGCCGCCGCATCTCCTCCGTACGCTTTGATTATCGCAGCAAACGAACAGTTCCCGACAGCCGACTCTTCGATATCATCAGAACGCGCGAGGGTGCTAAATATGACTCTGCTGTGGTAAACGAAGATCTGGAACGCCTGATTTCCCAGGGAATGATTGACCCGGATGCCCGCATTTCCGTCTACCCGAGCGGCAGCGGAGTGCGCGTGGTGTTCAGCGTCAAATCCGCCAATGTGCTGGCCGGTGTCGGCTTCACCGGCAACAAAGAGTTTGACGATGATGACCTGCGCGAGTTCACGAAGCTCAAGTCCGGCGGCGTGGTGAATGACCGCGCTCTGGCTCTCGCCCGCGCCGAAATCATCAAAGCCTACCAGGAAGCAGGCTACCCGGATACCAAGGTGAATTGGCGCGCCCAGCGCACAGCCAACGGAACATACGATGACATCATCTTCGATATCACCGAAGGCCGCATGCAGAGCATGAACAGCATCGAGTTCACCGGCAATAAGGCATTCTCCGGTGACCAGCTGCGCCGTCTCATGGAAACCAAGGAAAGAGGCTTCTTCACCTGGGTGACCAAATCCGGCCGCATCAACCGCGAACAGGTAGACGAAGACCTGCAGAAAATCGTCAAGCACTACCGCAACTTCGGTTACCTGCGTGCCCAGGTGACAGATGTGAAATACCGCACCAGCACCAATCCCACCGGCCGCCAGCGCGTGTATATGGATGTCTCCATCTATGAAGGCCCGCGCTACAGAGTGCGCCGCGTGAACTTCGGCAAGCTCTCCGTCTACACACCCAAGGAGCTGGAGCGCGGCCTGAGCATGTTCGACGGCGATATCTACTCCCTGCGCAAGGTGTCTGACGACGTGGATATGATTCGCGACTACTACGGTGCAAAGGGTTATGCCGATGCAGACGTGCGTCCGGACATCACGGAGGTAGGCGTGGATGAAAAAGGCAACCGCCTGATAGATATCCGCTACGATGTAAGCGAAGGAAATCGCTACCTGGTTGGCCGCATCAATGTGCGAGGCAATACCAAGACCAAGCAGCACGTCATCCTGCGCGAGCTCCCCCTCAAGCCGGGCCAAAACCTCAATTCCGTGGATTTGGAAACCGCCCGCAAGCGCCTGCAGAATCTCAATTACTTCGACACGGTCGATGTTTCCCAGGGTATGTCCGGCACCGCAGGCTACCGCGATGTCAACATCAACGTGACGGAGAAGATGACCGGCAACCTCACCTTCGGTGTGGCCTTCTCCACAGTGGAAAACGTCTACCTGTACACCACCGTCACCCAGTCCAACTTCGACATCCGCGGACTTTTCGGCGGTTCATTTGTGGGTGGAGGCCAGCGCCTGACCCTCTCCGGCAAACTGGGTACAGAGTACCAGAATGCCTCTGTATTCCTGCTGGAGCCCTGGTTCCTGGACCGCAAGCTGGCGCTCTCCAACGAGGCGTTCTACACACGCTCTACCTATATGAGCGATTACTACCAGCAGACCAACTTCGGCTGGGAAATCAGCCTTCGCAAAGCCGTCTCCGACCTCGCCTCTGTCAAATTCAACTACCGTCTGGAGCAGTTCGAGATTGAGCCGGAGGGCTATGCCCCCATCTTCTTCCGCGAGGCAGCGGGCGATTACACCCGCAGCCATTTCCGGGTGAGCTATGAATATGATTCCCGCGATGCCTCCATCACCCCCCGCAGCGGCGGTCACGTGGAAGGCTTTGCCGGCTACAGCGGCCCGGGCAGCACCGTGGAAACATATACAGTGGGCCTGAACGGTTCGTACTACTATAACGCCATCTGGGATACTATCTTCAGCATCAACTTCGGTCTCCAGACCATTGATACCGTAGACAAAAACGAGGAGGTTCCCATCTTCGAGCGCTGCTATCTGGGCGGACCTTCCAACCTGCGAGGCTTCCGTTACCGCGACGTGGGTATAGTGAATGAGAAGCTCGCGGGTGATGAGACCATGGGCGGTAACAGCTCTGCATTCGTGCAGTTTGAAGTCACCGTGCCGCTGGTGGAATCCATGCGCTTCGCCATGTTCGTGGATGCCGGTTTCGTGCACGCCGACAGCTTCGACTTCAAGCCGAATGAATGGGCAGCCAACTACGGTATCGGCTTGCGTATCAACCTGCCCATGGGCCCGCTGGCCGTGGACTATGCCATCCCCTTCAAGTCTGAGAACGCAGCCGACGACGATGGTCAGTTCCAGTTCTATGTGGACTACAAGTACTGACACGCTATCATTTCTGCAATCGAGTAGGGGGCTTTCGCCCCCTCTCACACCACCGTACATGCCTTTTATGCATACGGCGGTTTCCTAACCTTTACAGACTACGCTCTGCAATGAGACTAACCCCTGTTTCCTGAACCACTCTTTCCCCCATGGCTCGGTGGGTCTCCCTCGTCTTGGAGAGTCGCCACCAGCCTTTTCCTGCCCCCGCTACCATAAAGGCTTGGTTCTCTTTAACCCCTTCATCTCGCAGGAAGCAGGCTATGGCGTAGACGCGTTTACATTGTTT
>JBGVGW010000023.1:0-178408 GCA_045121855.1 Akkermansia sp. | reverse complement strand
GTCCATGCTGTCATCCATGGGGATGTCCACTTCTGCCATGGCCACCGGGGCGGCAGAGGTAGACACAATCACCGAGGGAGACACGTCTGTGGAGGGAGAAGATGCCTTGGAGGAAAGCTGCTGCGTGGTGGGTTCATTTGTGGGCGGCAGGTTTTCTGCCGGAGCTACGTAGGCAAGGAATTCCGCAGGTGCTTCCGAGGCGATGAATACCACGGTCAGCGTCAGGATAAGGCCGCCGCCGCCCACGAACAGGAGACAGGCCAACAGGGAGGAGAGCTTGTTGCGCAGCGCTGCGCGGCGCATCTCGCGCTCTGCCTCTTCACTCATTTGAATGTGGATTGCCATAATTGATAGTTTCAGTTAGTGTTAAAAATTGTTGGTGTTCCCTTGTATCACAAGACCGATGGGAATTCGAGCATAAAATGCGCACCGTACGTTACAATTGTGTTACAGCTTTGTCCGCCGGCGGATGTTGAGGCTCTTGCTCTGTTGCCGGCGTCTCCTTCACCAATGTATCTCGGGATAACCTCAGGGAACCGCCACCCAAATGAGGGAGTCCTGATTGTACCGGGGAACTTCCAGCGTATCACCGACGGCGCAGCCTTCCTTCTTAATCAGCTCCAGAATGGATTTTTCGTTCGGGGTAGAGAAGTTAGTGCGGAACAGGTGATACTTGTTGTTAGGATTGTTGCTCTTGAGCCCTTCGGAGAGGTCGTCTAGCAGTAGCATCACACCGAACTTGCCACCGGGAACTTCCGTGACCATCACTTCAATCGGGTAGACCTCGCCCTCTTCCACCTCAAACACCTGGCCTGCCGTCATGCCCCCCAATTCCGTGGTAGAGTTGTTCCAGACGTCCAAACCGGTGAGCTTCACCAGTTCGTAGCCTTTGTGTAATTTATCCTTGCCTTCCTTGACTTCTTTCCAGTAGGCTGCCCCGTCGCTACCGGATATCTTGGCGCGCCCGGGATTTTCCTTGCTCCAGCGGGAGGGCAGACGGTAACCTGCTTCCAGCACCATCTTGCGGTTGAAGCGCACGGCGATGCATTCGTCACCCGTGCCGATGAAACGGAACTTTCCGCTCTTCGGGGCGCGAACCTTACCGCGATAAACGGCCACCCAGGCACCTTCTTTCACCTTGTCGCCCACGCCGTAGGCTTTCGGGCCGTATGCCGCCTTGCACACCGGCAGGTAGAAGCTGGAAGCATAGAGTTTCTGCGGAGACTTGTAGTACTTGTTGAGAGTTGATTCCGACCAGTTCTTGAGGAAGCCGTTGAGTACTTCCAGTACCTTGCTTTCGCCGGCGCCTCCGGAGACGATGCCGGTGGGGGCTCCGGCCTTGGTTTGCTTCAGGTCGTAGAAGGTGCCCACCAAAGCAGAACCGTCGGCTGAAGAGTCGCCCAGACCTACACCGTCTTCACCCAGACCGCTGCCCAGTCCGGTGTTCAGCCCCATGCCCAGATCCATGGAGACGCCCACGTTCACGCTGTCATCCATGGGAATGTCCACTTCTGCCATGGCCACCGGGGCGGCAGCGGCAGATACAATCACGGAGAGTGACACGTCTGAGGAGGGAGAAGAGGCCTTGGAGGAGAGCTGCTGCGTAACGGGTTCACTCGAGACCGGAGGTGTCTCTGCCGGGGGATCGTAGGCGCGGAACTCCGCAGGAGCTTCTGTCGCGATGAATACCACGGTGAGTGTCAGGATAAGCCCGCCGCCGCCTACGAGCAGAAGACAGGCCAACAGGGAGGAGAGTTTGTTGCGCAGCGATGCGCGGCGCATCTCAAGCTCTGCCGCTTCACTTATTTGAATGTGGATAGCCATAATTGATGATTCCGGTTAGTGTTAAAAGCAGTTGATGCTTCTTTGTAGCACAGGGCGGGGAGGAATCCGAGCGTAAAATGCGCGCCGAGTGTTACAATTGTGTTACAGCTATTCGCTTGACAGGCAATGCACTCCATGGAGTCGTGTGTCTGCGCCGGAAAGGACGGTATGAACGCCCGATAAAGCATTGTTCAAAATCGCGCTGACAAGAACGCTTGTTCTCCGAAGAGAAAAAAATCAGCCCGCGACAGGATGAGGGATTGAGTTTCTCCGGCGGCATGTTATAATTAGTTCAGACAAACAGGAATCATTACCATGGCAGAACGCATCCCCGTCCGCAATCCAAACGAAATCAGCAAGCTCCGCAAAGCCGGTGAAGTTTCGGCTCGCATCCTGATGGAGCTCATGCCCATCATCCGTCCCGGTATCACCACCAAAGAGATTGATGACTACGCGGCAGAGCTTTTCCGAAAAGAGAAATGCGGCAACGCCTTTTTCGGCTACTGCGGTTATCCCGGTCAGCTCTGTATCTCTGTCAATGAGGAGATTGTTCATGGTATCGGCGGTTCACGTGTCATCAATGACGGCGATATTGTGAGCCTGGACTGCGGCGCGATTGTGGACGGATGGTATGGTGACAACGCCATGACGGTTCCCGTGGGCAATGTGAGTGAAGAAGCCCGCCGTCTGTTGGCTGTGACGGAGGAGGCGCTTTTCCGTGGCATTGCTCAGGCAAAGCAGGGGAATTCTCTCATGGAAGTTTGCGGTGCTATTGAGGATTTTGTCAAGCCGTTCGGCTTCGGCATCGTGCGTGACTACGTGGGACACGGTGTGGGCCGCCACCTGCACGAGGAGCCGCAGATACCGAACTACCGTCCGCGTTATCCCTTGCCCCGTCTCAAGCGCGGCATGATTCTGGCTATTGAACCCATGATAAACCTGGGAACCTACCGTATCAAGGTGCTGGAGGATGATTGGACTGCGGTGACGGCAGACGGCTCTTGGTCTGCGCATTTCGAGCATACTGTGGCGGTGGGTTCGCAGGGTGGGGAAATCCTGACGGAGCGTCCGCGTATCGCTCTGCCGGAGCAACTGGGTATCACGCTCTGATTGGTCGATTCATCCAACTGTTGTATTCATGCCGCAGCGCAGGCTTGCCCGAGCCGCCTGCGGCATTTATTATGGGTAATATGAGACACCGCCTTTTTATCCTCCTTCTGGCCGGCTTGCTGATACTGGCAACGGCTGCTCTGCAGAATACGGCACAGGCCACCCCTTTTGCCGGGGGGCGTGTGTTGGGCGATATTCCGCTTTGGGAGCTGCGGGCGGCCATCCCGTTCGGAATTTTTACCGCCGGCTTCTTTGTGGCCGTGGCGGGGATGGGGGCACAGCTTCTCCGCAGCGGGCTGATTCTCGTGGGACGCAGCAGGGGATGCTGCGGGCGTTTCGCCGGGCGTCTGGCCGGAGCGGCTCTCTGGTGCGGTTGGCCTTTTATGGCCTGTTGCATGGGGGCTTTGCTCTATATCGTGCCGGCATACTTTATTCCCGGTGCGTCAGTGCAGCCGAATCATTTAGCGGTGCTCCGGCCTATACTGCATTACCAGCTCTACGGCAGCATTGCGGCGATGGTCCTGTGCCGACTGCTCGAAAGTTTCTTTCCCTCCCGTCGCTGGGTGGGCGGTGTCGGTATGTTGTTGACCATTCTGGTGCTGTGCAGTTCTGAGTTGTTGTGGGGCGGCGGTCATGGCTGCTTTCTCCTTATCGCGCTCATCAGCATGGCGTCCACGGCCATGACCTGTTCGGGGCGTCTGCTGCGGTGCGTGGGGTTGCTCCTTCAGGCGGCTGCCGCAGCGGTTTTTGTTGTTCTGTTACAGGCGCGGGATGCGGCCGGGGTGTTCCCGACGGGGCGTGCTGATTTCATCTGCTACGTCATCACGCTGGCATTGCTCATCGGTCTGGCCTGTTTCAAGATGACAGAACTGAAACAGCGGTGCAACGCCTGACTCCCTCGCCTCGAGCGAGAAAAAACGCGCTATATTCATTTCCGTTATTGCAATCAGGGGGGAAATGTGATAAAGGTATCATGTCTCTACACATTAATTTTTCAGCAAAGACATGGCCACTCCTAAATTGAAAACAAACGCAGCGCTTACTGCGCCGCGCCGCTCTCTCGTCAGTTCCGGAACCGCGCCTGCCACCCGCGTCAAGCTCAAGGGCTCGGACGGCAAAGCCATACAGCCGAAGACGAAACCCGCTGCAGAGAAAGCCCCGACCCCGGAGGTAAAGGTTGATACCGCCGCCGCAGAGGTTGCCGCAGCCAAGGCCGCAGAAGCAGAAGCTGCCGCCGCAGCTCAGAAGGCAGCCGAGGAAGAGGCCGCCCGCCAGGCTCAGGCCGAATACGAACGCCAGATGGAGGAGTATAACCGCCAGATGGAAGAATATAATCGTCAGATGGCCGAATATCAGGCTGCCCAGGCCGCAGCAACTGCAGAGGCAGAATCCCCCGAAGCTGCCGCTGCAGTAGAACAGGTTGCCGCAGAAACCGTGGAAGCAGCGAAGGAATTGGATGCTGTTGAGCCCGTCCCCGCAGCCAAGGTTAAATCTTCTCGCCCGGCAGGAAAGACGGGTGCTCTCGTTGCCGGAAAGACGGCAGGAACCGCCGGCCCGAAGAAAAAGAAGAAGAAGGCAGCTCCTGCGTTGACGCCTGAAGAGGAAGCCGCCGAGGCCGAAGCTGCTGCCCGCGATGCCTATCTGGCTGAGCTGGAGCGTCAGGCTTCTGCCGTTCCCGTCTGGAAGAAGATTCCTTTCATCGTCGGATGCGGTGTTCTGCTGATTGCTGCCGGTGTCTGCACCTGGTATGTCATCAATGAGAACGCCAAGCAGGAGCGTATCGAACAGCACCGCGCCTACATCAAGACTCTGCTGCTGCGCGCTCAGGATATCAACCAGAAAGGCGTGGACACACTGGCCGATGCCAAGGCCAAGGGCGTGGATGTCACCTGCACCCGCAAGGATGCCAAAGCGCTCATGGATGTTATCGTTGATCCCTTCGTGAAGAGTGAGACCGGCTCCAACCTCTATGGCAAGGACCCCATCAAGACGGTGGGTTATACCTCCTGTATGCTGCTGGGCCTCGCTGCTGAAAGCGACCCGGAAATCTGCAAGTACATCTTCGATATCGTAGGCAAGAAGTGCGATAAGATTGATTCCGGTCTCTTCCGCTGGCTCATGCAGCGTATCGCCGTTGCCGGTAACAATGAAGTGAACGTGCATCTGCGCAAGCTGGCGGCAGATGTTGATGCCAAGCCTCAGTGGGCCGGCAAGACCAAGGCGCTCGCCGCTGTTTGGGAATGCATCGGTCTTCGTGTCGGCAAGAACGATGTGCCCGAACTGATTGCCCTGCTCAGCAATGAGAACACGGATAAGCAGCTGGCTAACACGCTCAGCATTTGTCTGGATAACATCCTCCGCATGATGGATGACAGCGAAAAAGCAGAAAAGGCCTCCATCGGTAACCAGATTTTCGATGGCCTCTCCGAGAAACTTCGCGGCGATTGCTGCACTGTCATGGCCAAGGCCTGCTCCGATAAGGCTCTGGCTCACTACAAGAGTGAGCTGAGTGACAAGTCTAAGTGGAACAACGTTAACCTCTCGTTCATCAGCTACTGGGGTGATGATGAGATTCTGGACTATGTGCTGGAATTGCAGGAAATGGCCAAGGGCAGCAAGGACCATGAGGATGATGTGAAACTTGTCATCTCCACGATATTCCGTCAGAATCGCGAGCGCTCGGATGCCGATGCGGAGAAGATTCTCAACCTGTTCTGTGAAGCTCCCTTTGCTGATACCTCGAAGGTGCAGGACCTCATCAACAAGTCCGACCCCGACAGTACGCTCTTCATCGGAGAAGGCCCGGAACTGGAAAAAATCAAGGAGGAGCGTAAGAAGCTGGAACAATCCCGCAAGGATAAGCTCAGCATCATCAAGAATCTGGCCTCCCTGCGCGACTTCAAGTGGGTTATTAACCTGCTGAACCGCTACAGCAAGGATGCGGATGATGATGTGGCACTCGCTGCCAAACATGCGCTGGACAAGGTGAAGGAAAACACCGCCGCCGATATGGAGGCTCGCGAAACCTACAAATCGCGTAACCAGTAAACTATTTTCTCTCTCTCCGGCAGGGCTTACTACCTGCTCTATTACGGGGCTTCACGGTGACGTGAAGCCCCTCATTTTTTTCACGGGACGGGCTGCGTGACACAAAAAATGCAAGATTATGCTTGCCAAACGTGAAAAATGATGTAAAATTGCCCCGTCCTAATACATCGAGCTGTAGCGCAGGCTGGTAGCGCGCTTCGTTCGGGACGAAGAGGTCGCAGGTTCGAATCCTGTCAGCTCGATTCCTTTTGAACCCTATTTCTCCGCCTGATGGCGGGAATCCGGCGGAAACGCTCTCCGAATCAGCACATGTTGGTGTTGCCGGAGGAAAACTCAGCCCCGCCGATTCCGGGGTTCTGACCGTGGAAATCGCAGCCCTGTCACTCGGGTTGTTGAGTCCCGGCATCTGTTTCACCCAATTCCAGATTATGTCAGGTCATAACAAATGGTCCAAGATTAAGTTCACGAAGGCTGCTGCCGACGCGAAGAAAGGTAAGATATTTGCCCGTTACTCCCACGAAATCACTCTGGCTGCCAAAAACGGCGGCGGTGATGTGGATACCAACCCGCGCCTGCGCGCCGCTATTGAAGGCGCCAAGGCGGCCTCTATGCCCAAGGATAACATTGACCGTGCCGTGAAGAAGGGCACCGGCGAGTTGCAGGGTGCAGCTATTCAGGAGATGACCTACGAGGGTTACGGCCCTGCCGGCACGGCTCTCATCGTGGAGGTGGCCACGGACAACACCAACCGCTGCTCCTCCGAGCTGCGCACCATCTTCTCCCGCAATGGCGGCAATATGGGTACGCCCGGTTCCGTTGCCTATCAATTCGACCGCAAGGGTGAGGTTCGCATCAATGACGCAGCCCTCACGGAGGACGATGCCATGGAGCTTGCCATGGATTGCGGTGCCGATGAGTTCGAGGAAGGCGAGAGCGAGGGCGAATGGGCCTTCATCTGCGGCCCGACTGACCTGCAGGCCGTGTCTGAGGCATTGGCTGCCGCCGGTAAGAGCGTGACCGGCATGAAGCTCATCTCCGTGGCTCAGAATCCCACCGTCATCAGCGATGTGGAGACCGCCCAGAAAGTCATGAAACTCTATGAACTGCTGGACGATTATGATGACACGATGAACGTGTTCTCCAACTTCGAGATTGATGAAGCTGTGCTGGAGCAGCTCTGATGCTCTTCCTCAGCTCGTTCCGATTTTTCTTTATTGTTTGATTAACTGGAATCTGCGGCGGGCGGTATTGCCCGTTTCCCGGTGACCGCCCGCCGTATTTCTCCATTCTCTCCTCCTTCGACGCCATGAGTGCGCCAGATGAAAGAACCAATTCCGCGCGTCCCCGCGTCTTCCGTAAATCCTTCTCTCGACGTCCTGCCGACAATCGGGAAAATCAGGAGGGCGGTCGTGAGCCGCATGCGCGTCCTCATCGTCAGCAGCAGGGCCACCAGCCGCGCCGACAGGGACGCCCCCTGCGTGACCCTGCCAAATTGCAGCAGGAACGCGCCGAGGCTCGCCGCAACAACATGGCGAAATACCGCGAGGCTGCACGGCGTGAAAAGAATGCGCAGGCGCCCTCCCGTGCCTACGTTCCCGTGGGCGAACCTGAACCGCTGACGGGTATTCTGGAGATTACGTCCAAAGGATTCGGTTTTATCCGTACGGCGGATAATAATTGGGCCCCCTCGGAAACGGCCATCTATGTGCCGGAGGATATCATCACCACCCACCGCCTGCGCCCGTATGTGCAGGTGAGCGGTATGGCGCAGCGATACGAGCGCGGGCACCAGCTCATCTCGGTCAGCGCCGTCAATGGACTCCCCCCGGAACAGGCTGCAGCCGCTCCGCATTTTGAGGATTTGAAAGCAGTCAACCCCACGCACCGTCTGGCTTTTGAGACATCGTCCTCCCGCTTCACGACCCGCACACTCGACCTCATGGCTCCTGTGGCTCGCGGTCAGCGAGGACTTATCGTTGCCCCTCCCCGCACCGGGAAGACGACGCTGCTGATGCATATCGCGGAGGGGGCTATCAAGAACTACGGAGAGGATTTACACCTCATGGTGCTGCTGGTGGATGAACGCCCGGAAGAAGTGACCGAGTTCAAACGCCAGCTCCCTGAGGCAGAAATCTTCGCCTCCAGCAATGACAGCCCCGTGCGCGAACATTGCCGCATGGCAGAGATGTGTATCGAGCGCGCCAAGCGCCTTGTGGAAAACGGGAAGCATGTCCTTATCCTCATGGATTCCATCACCCGCCTGGCTCGTGCCTACAATAACGCAGAACGCGGCAGCGGACGCACCATGAGCGGCGGTATTGATGCCCGCGCGTTGGAAACGCCCCGTCGTCTGTTTGCTGCGGCCCGTAATACCCGCACCGCCGGCTCACTCACCATTCTTGCCACGGCATTGGTGGAAACCAACAGCCGTATGGATGAACTCATTTTCCAGGAATTCAAGGGAACCGGCAACATGGAACTGGTGCTTAACCGCCGCATTGCGGAGATGTATATCTATCCGGCGGTCGATATTCTGAAGAGTGGCACGCGCCGCGAAGAGCTTATCCTCCCGGAAATGATGCTGGAGAAGGTACGCCTTATTCGCCGCGGTCTGGCCAATTATAAGCCGACAGATGCCATGGAGCGTCTCCTTTTCTTCCTGAGACGCTGCCCCAGTAACGCTCAGTTGATTATGGATATCAAGTCCCGCAGCAACAATTGATATTACCCCCACGGCGGCCTTCTGGTCGCCGCGTTTATTTATTCTGACGATGTTATTTTTCGAGAGCAAGTACATGAATTTCGATGACGGCTGTCGCTGCCGCCGCAAGCGGGATGAATACTTCGAGATTCTTGACCCGAAGAAGAAGTCTTTGCTGCGTTGTCGCAACACCGTTCACTTCCCGTTGAGCATCATTGTGAATAAACCCGTCATTGAGGATGCCGGCGGGAAGATTCTCTGCCACATTGACCGCCCTATTTTCTGCAGCCCGACATTTACTCTGCGTCTGCCGGATGGTCGCACGGAGCTCGTGGATACCTCCGTTTCGGCGCGCAGCGGATTTGACCGCGCTGATTACACCTATCATATCGCATTGCTCGGGGCATCTCTTACCATTCGTAAATACCGCCTCCTCTGCGTGCAGGTGGAAAATCCGGAGCTGTATCAGCTTGCCCGTGCCGTGGGATGCTATATATGCTACGTCGAGCGCCGAGAGGATCGCCGGAATCACCCCATTTTCGGGGATTAAGCATAACTTTTCACCTTATCCTATATGGTGAACATCATGCAGGAAAGCATCTACGGGGCGCACATGCTGACCATCCTGTGTATGGGTATGTTGGCCGGGACGCTGTGTTTTCTGTTTAGCGACAGGGAGCTGCGTGTGGTGAGTATCGCGGCGATAGGGCTGTTTGTTCTGTCTGTCCTGGCGGTTTTGTTTTGCTTGGAACTGCTGGGAATAGACCTGTTTTGGTACGGCTTGTACCATGGTTACAGAAAAGCGGCAGGTGCGTTATACACCATAGTGCTGTATTTCTGGTTCCGATTCTGCAAAATGGTGGCAAGTCGGATGTTTGACCGATGGTGGAGTGAGTGAGTCTGCGTTATAATTGTGCTTATTACGCTCTTCCGCTCTTGCATTTCGTGAGAGGAAGCAGAATCAGGAATTGAGATTGCGGACAGCAAGGCAGATGCCGTAGACCGACAGGCAGCTCACGATGCTGATGGCAGACTGTTTTACGAAGAGAAAGACATAGAAGAGTCCTTCTTGGGCATCCCAATGCCCTGCTTGTTTCCATAAGGTGAACTCCCGGAGCGGGAACACCATGTAGCAGAGCGAGAGACACCCCGCCGCCATGGCTATTCTCCAACACGTGTGATTGCTCTTTCGCGTGAACAGATAGGCGGCCAACACAACGCCGGCATAAACCACTCCACCCCACGGCAGCGTCAGGGTGCAGAATACAGCCAACCAGATGTCGCAGAAGCAACGGAGGTATCGGGTAGTTTTATTCATGCCCGTCAGTATATCGGGTTCATTCTGACGAGTCAATCCGGAAGTACAGGTGATGAATAGAGTTTATGATACTCAAAGCTTGAGCCGGGATAATTATCTCAATCGTTTCTAAGGCGCGCTGCGGTTGACTTCACTACAATGCTGTGTTAGAATACGTTGCGGAATGAAGGTGCTTTTTTCTGCAGGGCGAGGAATCATAGTGTTAGCCTTGGCCGGGGTGACCGCAGTGTCCTGCCTGCAACAGACTCCGAGGACGATGCAATTGACTCGGACTCAGGTAGCACAGAGAAATCTGGCTGTTTTAGAGAGTGAGTATCAGCAACATATTGAGAATAACAGAAAGGTATATGAGCAGCTGCAGATTGCTCTGGGAAAAGCTGTAAGGGCGGAGTTGGTACATGCGGATTGTGCTGCGAATGGCTGTTGGTGTACTGACAAAAGCGTGAAATCAGTCCGAATAAGTTCCGAAGAATGGTTTCAGGTGCTTTCTGTTCTGCATAGGACGCAGCCATTGCTGGCCCCGCATCGGGAGACGGTTGTCCCGTCCCGACCGGAAATTTGGAGTGTCAATGATGAGGGGAAGGTCGTTTATCGCGATTTCATCAATCCTCCGTTACAATTAGGGGATCCGCAGGATAAACTCATGCTGTATGATGCTTCCGGGAGGCTGCTCTTTGCACTGGAGCTCTGGTGTGTGACCCGCCAATCGATATGTGAGACGCCGGCAGGTGCGGGAAATGCTCTGGTGTTGTCGGATGCGGATTTTGCCACTTTAGCATCTATGCCCTCGTTCCGTGCTTTTTTTCGATTTGCCGCAGCAGATTGGGGGAGTGCGGACTGGATGCTTTTTGAGAAAAAGGCCGGGCAGGAATGAGAGCTATCTGCGGACTTTTCGCGAAATTGGCTTGCCGAAGCGAGTAAATTACGGTAGATTGTGGGGGAGACAACGACTATGAAAGACAAGCGATTTCTGATACACATAGGCATTATGATCATCTGCCTGTTGGTGCTGGTGATGGCGGTTCTGATGACGCCGGGCGAGACGCCGTCTGTCAAGGTTGCGCCCGCGCCGGGTGTTTTTCAGGTTTTGTCGGAGGGCTTAGGTCCGGAAGAAGGAACGGTGCCTTTTTATCAGGTGCTGGCAGAGGGACGCCGCCAGGATGGTTCTCCGCTGCAGATGGTGTACTATCAGTACAGCCTTACAACGATAGGCGAGAAAGCCTGCGCTCTGGATATGCAGGTGCGGGAGACGCCCCACCCGGGCTATACCCCCTTGCTTTGTGAGCCGAACGGCACATTTTTCATTCGCATCCCCATCTACGGCATGAAGCTGCTGAAACCGACTTTTTGCGGCAACAAATGCGCGGAATGTGAACTTATTTACCCCCTTAATTCATCTCAAGATTTATGAAAAACATCCTCATTGTTTCCGGTCACACGGATTTGCATGACTCTGTGGCCAATAAGAAGATACTCGATATGCTGGCAGAACAACTTCCTGCAAGCCGACAGGCCCTTCTGTCGGAACTATACCCTGATTTCGCCATTGATGCGGCGGCAGAGCAGGAAAAGTTGCTGTGGGCAGATGTCATCGTGCTGCAATTCCCCGTGTTCTGGTTCTCTGCACCGTCCATTCTGCACCGCTGGATGGAGCAGACCTTCCTGCACGGATTCTCCCACGGTTCCACGGGCGACAAGCTGCGCGGCAAGAAACTCGTGCTGTCCTACACGACCGGGGCACCCGCAGAGGTCATGGATTTTGACCCCTTCTTCCAATTCCTGAAAGCAGCAGCGCAGTTCACAGGCATGGAATATGCCGGAACGGTGTCCACCGGCGGCGTGTCGTACCAGATGCGCGAAAACCCCGAGCTGCTGGCTCAGATTCACGCCAAGTCCGCCGAGCATGCTGAGCGGCTTGTGGCGCTGCTGGAGCAATGCTGAGGCGGTTGTACCGATTCATTCCTCCGGCAGCTCGACAGGTGTTTGCTTCACCTGCATGAGCGCCTGTTGGATGGCGGGGTCGCAGTTGTAGCGTGCGGAGCTCAGTGCCTCCGCGCTGATGGTGTCCCCTGCGGCAGAGAGCAGGGGAATCAGCTCTACGGCGTGTGCTACTGCGGTGCTATAGGCGGGGGAATCCCGGTCGGTCGCTTCAAAGTTCAGTTCATGCCGTTCCACGATGGCATTGAGGCATCCTTTGGCATCTGCGCCGTGTTGCAGGAGTAGTCGGACGATTGGTAAAGCATCGCCCTGCCGGGGGGAAATGGTGTCCGTAGCGCTCAGTACGGCCAGTTGCAAGGCGGTTTCGTGGCGCTCATTCGTATCGTTGATGAAGATACCGGGCAGCAGAGCCTTGACGCGTTCGACATTACCCGCTTCAACTGCGGCCATGAAGTGCCGGTGCAGGGTGTCTGCCTCCTCAGCTGATTTGCTCAGGCAAACCACCAGCCGAATCACCAGCGCTTCCAGCAACAATAATGGCGGCAGAATGAGCATCAGCATGTAAACGGGAAACCACTCCATGTAAGGATGGGGAGGGTTACCGTCATATGCAGCATGAAGAACCCACAGGCTGAGGCACAGGGTGGCACCCCAGCAGAGCAGCACCTGTACCCAATACGGCTTGCCGGGCATTCGCAGGCAACAGAAAGTACCCAGACCGACCAATGCACTGCACGCCACAAGTGAGGAATAACTCACCGCCTTTTCCCCGAACAACAGAATGGTGACAGCGGTCATCAACATGGCTGAGAGAATCATCATCACTTGGTATCGGGCGTTCATGGGACGGCGTATGGGGATAAATCTTCGCACAGTCTATCATGCGTTACCTGCCGGGAGCAAGCTAAAACGGTGCAGTACTCCAAACTTGACACTAGCCTACGACTTTGGTAGGATGCGCAGCATGAGAGCACGCGAAATCATGCTGATGCTGGCCGGTGCGGTTGCTATGCTGCCGCAGTCACTTGTTGCCAATGACGAGATGCCCCCGCCGTCTGACTGTGGGCTTGCGCAGGAGCTCAGCCCGCGTGACCAACGCATGCAGTGGTGGCGGGAAGCGCGTCTGGGGATGTTTGTTCACTATGGACTGTATTCCGGGCTGGCCGGTGTGTATCAGGGTAAGCGAGCCGGTGGAGAATGGATTCAATGCAATGTGGGGGCAGATACCGACAGCTATGCTGCGGAGGCGCTCCCTCTGTTCAAACCGGAGCCGGGCTGGCCGGAGAAATGGGTGGATTTGGCCAAGGAAGCCGGATGTCGCTATGCGGTGTTCACCAGCAAGCACCACGAGGGCTTTGCCATGTTCAACACCGCGACCTCCGACTACAATTCCGTGAAGGTGGCGGGGCGGGACTTTGCAAAAGAGTTTGCGGATGCCTGCCGCAGCCGCGGGCTGCGCGTGGGCTTCTACCACAGTGTGATAGACTGGCACCACCCGGATTATGACAACACCATCTGCCCAGACCTTTGCTATCCGAAAGGTCAGGCTCTCATGTTACAGGAAAAGGGCATTCCCCGCAATCAGGATTCTTACTGCAAGTATATGCACAGCCAGGTGCGTGAGCTGATGACGCAGTACGGTCCGGTGGATGTGATGTGGTGGGATTATTCGCAGGGGGCTGCAGAGGGTGATCGCGCCTGGAAGGCTACGGAGCTGGTGAAGATGTGCCGCGAGATTAACCCCGGCGTCATCATGAACAACCGCCTGTTCAACGCCTACTCTCTGGAGGGGCAGAAGCCGGAGGAGTTCGGCTCTGAAGAGGTGCGCGGCGATTTTTATACGCCGGAGAAATGTGTGCCAGCCTCTCAGGATGCGGTGCATGATTGGGAGACCTGCCTCACCGTGGGACACCACTGGGGCTACAGCATCAACGACGGCAATTTCAAGAGTCCGTCCAAGGTGATACAGACGCTCCAGGAATGTGTGTCCAAGGGCGGTAATCTGCTGCTCAATATCGGGCCGCGCGTGGATGGTTCCATACCGGAGCACACTGTGGAGGTGTTCCGTCGCCTGGGCGCGTGGATGAAGGTGAACGGCGAGGCCATCTACGGCAGTAAACCCGTGCTGGGTACGGAGCTGGCAGAGGACGAGTGGATGACCATGGTGTGGGATGATGTGTATGTGTTCCTGCCGCCCATGGTGGAGGAAACACCCTCTGTGCCGGAAATTCCTGCTGCTCCGGAGGAAACTGCGGCTGCCGTTGAGGCGGCTGAGGGCGATGAACCGGAAAATGCGGAGGAAGAGTACTATGTGCTGCGTTTCCCGGGGAATCTGTTCGATGCCATTGCTCCGCAGATACTGGGGCAGCCGGACTGCCGCGTGGAGATGCGCCGCGTGGAGGAATCGGGCGGTGATGAACCCGCTGTTTTCCTGGAGCTGCGCATCCCCTATAGTGCATGGGATAACGCGGTGGAGGGCCTGCCTGTCCTCAAGCTTGCCAACAATAGTTAACGCTTTGCTCTGCCATGATACCACAGGCCGCCCGCTCGCTTCCCTGCATGCTCGCAGATCAGTATATCCTCTCCTCCGTGCTGGAGGAGAAAGAGGATAGCATTGTCTACGAAGCCACGCAGAAGGATTTGCAGCGCGAGGTGCTGGTGGAGAGTCTGCGCGTGGATGCCGCTACCGATGAGGAAAAGGTGGGACGCTTTTTCGAGACCTACCGTTTGCAGGCGCGGATTCGGCATTCCAGTCTGGCGGCTCCGCTGGAGGTGGTGGAATACGAAGGAACTTGGCATGTGGCTCGCGAGCGTATCCACGGCGAGCCTCTGGATGCCATGGTGAATGCCGGGCGCACTCTGTCGGCAGAGATGGTGTGCGGCCTCCTGCAGCAGCTTTGCTACATGCACCTGTATTTTGACATGGAACGCATCGCTACGGTGCCGTTTTCTCCGGAGCATACCTACCTGATGGATTTCGGCGGCTACCGCTTTGACCACATGGCGGTGGCCGGTGTGCGGCGTCCCGGAGAGACGCAGCGGCAGCTGGCTGCCGTAGCCACCGTAGTGGAGCCTTTGCTGGATCGCAACAGCATGTTTACCCCCACGCTCCTGCAAATGATGGATCAGATTCGCAATACCCGCTCCTGGTCTCCTATTTCGCCCGCCGTCTTGGATGAAGAACTTATCCGACTCCAGATGGAGATGATTCACCACAAAAAATAATCAGGCGTCCTGCCGGGACGTTTGATACAAAAGGAGCCGCGCGGTAAGGCGCGGCTCCTTTGCGTAAAGGGTGGGCAGATTCCGTATCAACGGAGCTTCTGCGTCCAGTATTCCAGACGGCGTTTGGTGTTATCCGGGTTGGGGGCACCGGGATTGGTGCGCAGCTCAAAGGCGCGCTCCAGATTGAACACGCTGTGGACATCTTCGCCGTATTCGGGGGAAATCTCGCGGAATTGCTCCAGCGTCAGCTCATTGAGCGGGGTGCAGCTGCCCACGGACACCGCCACGGCCTTGCCCACCAGCTCGTGCGCCTTGCGGAACGGAACGCCACGCCGCACAAGGTAATCGGCCAAATCCGTTGCCAGCAGCAGCGGGTCAGACACGGCTGCCGCGCAGCGGTCGGGGTTGATTCGCATGGCGGCCACCATTTCCGCATTGACGCGCAGCGCCAGACTGACCGTCTCGAACGAATCGAACAGCGGCTCCTTGTCCTCCTGCAGGTCGCGGTTGTAGGTGAGGGGCAGGCCCTTGACCGCCACCATCACGCTCACCAGGTTGCCGTACAAGCGCCCGCTCTTGCCGCGCGTCAGCTCGCATACGTCCGGGTTCTTTTTCTGCGGCATGAGGCTGGAGCCTGTGGTGTGTGCATCCGACAGCGTGCAGAAGCCGAACTCAGCGCTGCTCCACAGCACCAGGTCCTCGCTCATGCGCGACAGATGCGTGCCGATGACCGACAGGCAGAAAAGCGTCTCCATGATATAGTCGCGGTCGGCAATGGCATCCATGGAGTTCTCCGTCACACCGTCAAAGCCCAGTTCCTCTGCAATGCCGAGGCGATCCAGATTGATGGTGGAACCGGCGATGGCACCGGAACCCAGCGGGCTGACATTTACGCGGCGGCGGCAGTCGGCAAGACGCTCCGTATCACGCCCCAGCATCTCCACATAGGCCAGCAGGTGGTGCCCGATGGTGACCGGCTGTGCACGCTGCAGGTGGGTGTAGCCCGGGATGCGGACATCTGCGTATTCAGAAGCTTTCAGGACGAGCGCACGCTGCATGTCGCGCAGCAGCTCCTGTGTGGCATCAATCTGTGCGCGGCAGTACAGGCGCGTATCGGTTGCCACTTGGTCATTGCGGGAGCGGGCGGTGTGCAGCTTCGCTCCGGGCGCGCCGATGCGGCGGGTCAGCTCGCTTTCGATGTTCATGTGCACATCCTCCAGTCGGATGCTCCAGTTGAAATTGCCCTCTTGGATGTCGGCCAGAATCCCCTTCAACCCGGATTCAATGGCGCCGAATTCTTCTTCCGTGAGCATGCCGGCGCGCAGCTGCGCCCGCGCGTGGGCAATAGAGCCGGCAATGTCGTGCTCATACAGTTTCCAATCGTAAGAAACGGATTCTCCGTACTTCAACACGAGATCCGCCGTTGGCTGGGAAAAACGTCCTGTCCACATAACAGGTGAAGATTACACCATTGAGCCCTGCGGTGCAAGCCCGTATTGCGTGCAGCCAACAAATAAAAGAACCTCTCGCAGCCAGATGCAAGAGGTTCTTTTGTTCTACCGGCTGTGGGACTCGAACCCACACTCTTTCGAACTCGATTTTGAGTCGAGCGCGTCTACCAATTCCGCCAAGCCGGCGCAATGCGGTGTTGCGGGTGCTATTTAACAGGGAAAAGAGCGTTGAGTCAAGAAAAAATCTGAATCATGACAGGACGAAGGCTTAATTGAGGTTCAACAGTGGAGCGGAATTTGGCTTTGCCCATCGTTCTTTTTGTATCGTTCTTGTTTCACACGTCTTCCCACGGTGTGCCGGAGCGGGAGCCATAGAGTGGGTGTGCCCAGAGGCGGCGGGCCATCAGCCCGGGGCTGGCGATGCCCAGCAGGAAGCGGCGGCGTTGGGTATCGCGAGAGAATTCCGGCAGCTCATTCGGGGCGGGGGCTGAGGCCTCCGGTAGCGCGGGGGGCTTGGGCAGAAGCGTTTGTTCTCCACAGCAGATGCCGCAGTTGCCGCAGGGCGGGGTGGATGTTTCCTCTCCGGTGAAGTAGCGGTGCAGGGCGGTATTGAGGCATTCCTGCCCGGTGAGCATGGTCAGCAGGGTGTTGAATCGTTGCAGGCTGCCGGCGGTGTGGCGGGCAAAGGCGGCAGAGAGTTCTTCTGCCACGGCTCGGGCATCGGCGGGCACGCCTGTGGCGCGGATGCAGATGGCGCGGCGGCGGTAGCGGATATCCCATTCCTGCGCGGCGAGGCAGTCATCCAGCTGGCGCATGGCTTCGGCATAGCTGCAGTCCCATGCCAGCGCGGCATCTGCCACCTCTCCCTCGCGATGCTCGGCCAACCAGCGGAGCCGGGCGGCTTCCGTGTCGTCCCTTCCATCCAGAATGGTGCTGAGGGGAAAGAGCGGTTTGGCTTTGTAGAACTGATAGCCGGTGGATTCTTCTACCAAAACCCCGGCATCTTTGAGCCGCTGCAGAGCGCGCTGCGGGACATCTTCGGAAATATCGCAGGCGGTGGTTAGCTCCCATGGAGAGACGACCTTCCATGCGGCGGGCAGCAGCCAACGGACACAGCGCAGCACGCCTTCGGCATCCGGTTCGGCGGCGAGGATGCGGTTGCGGGCATCCGTGAGGTCTGCCCCATTGAGCAGGACGAGCGATTGGGCGGGTTTACCGTCTCGGCCGGCGCGTCCGGATTCCTGGAGGTAGGCTTCCGGCGAGGAAGGGGCGCAATAGTGGATGACGGAGCGCACATCCGGCTTGTCCACGCCCATGCCGAAGGCGATGGTGGCCACGAGGATGCGGAGGCGATTGTGCAGGAAGTCGTCCTGAATGCGGGCTCGCAGGTCGGCGGGTTGCCCTGCGTGGTAGCAGGTGGTATCCGGGTGGCCTGCTGCTGCCAGTTCGGTGGCGAGCTGCTCGGTTTCCTTGCGGCTGCGGCAGTAGATGATGGCGGGCAGATGATGCGGCTCTGCCAGATGCTCCAGCAGGGCGGGCATGCGCTCTGCGCAGCGGAGGGAGCGGCGGGTGATGTTCGGGCGAGCCGGAGGCAGGGTGATGCTGTTTTCCGGCGGGATACGGAAGGCGGTCTGCAAATCCTGTTGGACGCGCGGGGTGGCTGTGGCCGTCAGCGCCATGGTGCAGAGGAAGGGGTATTGTTCCCGGATGCGCGGCAGTTGCAGGTAGTCCGGGCGGAAGCTGTGCCCCCATTCGGAGACGCAGTGGGCTTCATCCACCACAAAAAGTCGCAGCGGGGCTGATTGTAGGACGTTCTGCAAATCCCGGTTATCCAGCGATTCCGGTGCTACGAAGAGCAGTCGGAGCTCTCCTGCTGCGGCGGCTTGCAGCGTTTGCTCCCGTTCCTCTTCTTCCAGCGTGGAATCGAAACGCGCTGCGGGGATGCCGCGGCGGGTGAGGGAGTCGCACTGGTCGCGCATGAGCGCTATGAGCGGCGAGACTACCACGGATGTTCCCCCCAGCAGGTGAGCGGCGGCCTGGTAACAGAGGCTCTTGCCGTGGCCCGTGGGGAGTACTCCCAGCGAATTCTCCCCACGGATAGCCGCCTGTATCAGCTGCCGCTGGCCTGCCCGCAGCTCCGAAACCCCGAAGGTGCGCAGGATGTTCTGCTCCTCTGTGGGACCGAGGTTCATGTTCAGGAAAGAAATTGGCGGATGGCCTCCAGTTGCGCGGTGGCGGTGGCGCGGCCGATGTTGTAGGCTGCCTGAAGCCGCTCCGGGTTCTTTTCCACGCGGCTGACAGGCAGCGCTTCTGCCGGGCGAATGACGAGGATGTTGCCGGCGGCTTCCTGCCGGGCTATGTATTCCAGCGTGCTGTTGTACATCTCGTGCCGTATTTCCATGGCGTGTACCAGGGCAGGGAATTTGCGGTACATGAGCCGGATAATCGGCATGGCGCTTGTTTTCTTCTTGCGGTAGCCCGCAGGCTGTGTGAGGATGACGATATTCCGGTTGTACCCTAGGTTCTCAAAGAAACGCAGCGGAATGGCATCGCTGATACCGCCGTCCAGCAGTTTTTGTCCGTCAATTTCCACCGTGCGGGAGACCATCGGCATGGAGGCAGAGGCGCGAATCCAGTCGAAGCCGTGGTCATGATACCCATCGTAGCGGTGGTAGATGGGTTTGCCCGTCTCTACATTCGTGCAGACGAGGTAAAATTCCATGGGGTTGGCGGTGTAGGTGTCAAAGTCGAACGCATCGAGATTCAGCGGGACTTCCCGGTAAGCGAATTCGGTGTTGAAGAGGTTGCCTGTTGTCAGCAGACTACGCAAACCGCTGTAGCGGGAATCGTTGCAGAATCGTTTGTTGTAGCGGAGGGCGCGCCCTATTTGGCGGGATTTGTAGTTACAGCCGAACGCAGCCCCTGCAGATACGCCCACGGCTCCGTCAAGCTCAATGCCTTGTTCCAGCATCACGTCTGTGACTCCGGCGGTGAACATGCCCCGCATGGCGCCACCTTCCAGTATCAGTCCTTTTTTCATCCGAGCGGGGGTAGGTGGGGTGGTCACAGACTCCACTGGGTCATGCTGTGGAAACGGCGGATGCGCTCGGCCAGCTCTGCGCGTGTGGCAGAGAAGAGCGATACCGTGCCGAACTTTTCGCAGGTGCAGGCTGCCACAACGCTGGCCAGCGCTACGCCGCTCTTCATGGCTTCCCACTCCGGATGCCCGCCGTTCAGACAGCCGGTCAGGTGTCCTGCCAGCGCGCCCATGAACGAATCGCCTGCTCCGGTGGGGTCTTTCGGGTTCACCAAGGGCAGGGCGGGGCAGCGGAACAGGCGGGTTTCTCCTGTTTCCGGGCGGTGGAAGAGGGTGGCTCCGGCGCTGCCGTGTTTCACGATGGCGTAGCGTGGCCCGGCTTCCAGCAGGCGGTATCCGGCTTCGATGGAGTCCTCCGTGCCGGCATAGGTGCGGGCTTCCTCATCGTTCATGAGGGCCATATCCACTCTCTCCAGCAGTTTTCGGGTGTATTCCGGCTCACGCTCAATCCAGGACTTCATGAAGTCTGCCATCACGAACTGTGCGTCCCGGCACTGCTCGACCAGCCGATATTGCAGCGGCGGGGTCACATTGGTGGCGACCACCAAACGGGCTTTTTTCAGTTTTTCCGGCAGGCAGATGCGCCAGTGCTCCTGCACACCCTCCACGGTTTCCACCGTGGTACGCAGGTTCATGTCCTTTTCGTATTTTCCGGTCCAGGCGAAAGTGCGGCCGGGCGCTCGGTCCACGTGTTGCAGGCTGATGCCGCGGGCCTCCAGCGCCATGCTGAATTCGTTCGGAAAATCATCGCCCACCACGCCCACAAGGTCGGTTTCTGCTGTGATGAGGCGCGCAGCCAGCGCGGCATAGACACCGGAGCCTCCCAGCACGGAATTGACCTGACCGGCGGGGGTGATGAGTGTATCAATGGCGATGGTGCCGTAGATGAGGGCGCGGTCGCTCATGGCGGGGTGGGGGATATCAGCTCCATGCCAGACCCACTGCCTTACGCAGACGGGTGAGGGTGGCGGCAGCCTCCTCGCGGGCACGCTCTGCGCCCTGATTCATCACGCCGTTCACATAGTCCGGATTGGCCAGCAGCCACTCGCGGCGCTCGCGGGCAGCGCGGAAATGCTCCCAGTAGGCTTCAAAGAGGTCTTTCTTGAATTGTCCGTAGCCCACACCGCCGGCCAGGTGGGCATCCACCATGCTTTGATACTGCTCTGGTGTGGCAAAGAGTTTGTAGAGCTGCAGGATAATGGAACCCTCCGTCGGCTTGGGATCTTCCAGCGGGGTGGCATCGGTCACCACTTTCTTGTTGATAAGCTTGCGCAGCGGTTTTTCCTCGCCGAACATGGGGAGGGTGTTGCCGTAACTCTTGCTCATCTTCTGACCGTCCAGGCCGGGCACCACGGCTGTTACCTCGCTGATGATGGGCTCCGGCAGCTTGAAGATGTCTGCCCCGAAGGTGTCATTGATTTTGCCTGCCAAATCGCGGGTGACTTCCAAGTGCTGCTTCTGGTCCTTGCCTACGGGCACGGCATCCGCATTGTACAGCAGGATATCCGCTGCCATCAGCGCAGGATAGGCAAAGAGGGCGTGGTTGGCGGCGATGCCCTTAGCCACCTTTTCCTTGTAGGAATGGCAACGCTCCAGCAGCCCCATCGGACACACGGTGGAGAGTATCCACGCCAGCTCATGCACCTCCGGTACCGCCGATTGGGCAAAGAAGACGGATTTCTCCGGGTCAAGCCCGCAGGCCAGGAAATCCACGGCAAGCCCGTAGGTGTTTTCCTGCAGTTTCTGCGCACTCTCCATGGTGGTCATGGCGTGATAGTTGGCGATAAAGTAGAACCCCTCGCCTTTCTCCTGAAGCTGTACTGCGGGCCGAATGGCGCCGAAATAGTTGCCGATATGCAGCTGCCCGCTGGGCTGTAATCCTGTAAGGAATCTCATGTCAGAATGTTGGAATGATGATTATTTGTTGGAAATCGTAATGGGGACCAGTACGGGAGCGGCTGTGCCTCGCGCCCGCTCGTCCTGAGAGAGCAGAGCATGCAGGAAGCTCCGCACGCTTTCGGCGGTGTAGGCGCCCTCGATGGTGCGCAGCTTGACCCCTTCGGTGTAAAAGATGGTCGTGGGTACTTTGTTCAGCTCGTATTCCTTGGCCAGAGAGGGGTGCTCATCCGGGTTGACCATCACGACCTGTACCGTCCCCTTGCTCTGATTGGCTATCTGTTGCAGGCCGCTGCGCATGCGGTTGCTGTACGGACACCATGGTGCTGCAAAACACAGGATGAGTGTGCGCCCGGAAACGCCCGTCACTTGGCGGATATCTTCCCCCTTGTAGTCGCTGAACAGCTCAAACTTCGGCGCTTTTACCAGAGAGGTCGGTGCTGCGTTGCGCTCTGTGCGCACCAGAGATTCCAGCGATTCGCGTTGCGGATTCGGTGCCGGTTTGGTGGAGGTCGTGAACCGGGCGGCCTTTTCACGTTGCTCCTCATCATTGTCTCCGCAGCTGCTCAGCAGCGGAAATATCAGCAGAGGTACAAGTAATCCGGTCAGTCTCATACGCCCCTTCATACCACCTTTTCGCGCGCGTGTGAAGCCTAATCTGTGTTCTACCTTCCCCGACCAACAGGTTTAGGTGTTTTTTTTCTTCTTCCGTTTCGACAGCCATTCCAACATGGTGATTTGTCGGCTCTTTCCCCGGATTAGGATGTGAATGATACGATAAGTCAATATCGGGGAGGTGTGATTAAAGGCAAACAAAGAGGTTTAATGAGTTGATGAATGGAATACGAAATCAGATAAACTCAGTATGCTCAGAAGCCTCCCGTGTTATTGTCATGGACGTTAAATTAGGCCTGTGGATAGTTAGAGTTGTGCTATCCTTTTTTACAGACTAAGGGAAACACAAGACCTACCGGAGCTTCTGCCAAATTAAAGCAGATTTTGTTCCTGTGGGATAGAATAAATTATATGCTTGTAATACACTATGAAATAGGTTAGATTAATCGCATCGGCAGGTAGTGGCTAAGGCCTCTGAAAGTAAATGAAAAATATGCCATGAAAAAGAAAGTTGGTATTCTTACATTCCATCATGTTACGAATTATGGAGCAGTTTTGCAATGTTATGCATTGCAAGCGTTTCTGAAAAATCGGGGATATTCGCCGGAAGTTATAAATTATAAGCCTCTGCGCCAAGATGATAATTTGTACAATTTTTTTCGTTTCAGAAAGTTTAAGAATCTGGCCTCTTATCTGTTAAATCGAAGAAGAGAACGTCAGCTTTGCCGGTTTCGTTCGGAGCGGTTGATTATGAGTTCGGAACGGTTGCGAACCATGGGCGAAGTGCAACAGTATGTAAAAGATTTTGATGTTCTTATATCCGGAAGTGATCAGGTGCTAAATCCTTCAACTCTTCTGTACTGTGAAGCATATGGTGGGAAGGGATTTCCTTGCCCTATTTATTTTCTTGGATTCCCCTTCGCCGGAAAAAAAATAGGCTATGCCCTTAGTTTTGGCGTTACTCAATACATGGAGCCTCAGCTGAGCATTGCACGAGAGCATATACATGGTTTCCATAAACTTAGTGTGCGTGAAAATACGGGTGTAGAAATCGTAGAAAGCTTGGGGAGAACGGATGCCGTTGTGATGCCGGATCCTACTTTTTTGCATGAATCAACATTTTATCATGAACTAGCGGATGCTGTTGATATCGCGTATTGCGAACCTTTTATCTATAGCTTCTTCATTCGCGATATAGGATATAGCCGGACTCTGCTCGCCAAAGTACGTGCAGAGAAGTCGATGCTGTGGAACAACGATGATGGTGAATATTCGCTTGAAGGTTGGCTGAACAAAATTAAGCATGCTGATTTTGTTGTTACAGATTCATTCCATTGCATGGCTATGTGTCTTAAATTACACACCCCATTTGTTGTCATGACAGCACTGGAGGGCAAGGTGGGAATGAATGATAGGTTATACACTATACTGGAGCTCCTTGGTATGGAGGAGCGCATTGTATACAGGGAGGATATAAACCGTATGAGCTCTATTTTCCAATCTTCACGTCCGATTAATTGGGAAGAAGTTGATATCAAACTTGCTGAATATGCCCGGAGAGGTATGCTGTTTTTGAGCGGAATATAACCTTAGCGCGTGCCGGATAGAGCCCCCGTGATTTATCCGCTGACATCGAAATTCCGTTCCTACGGGATTTCGGAGCTACTTGTTCCCTTGCTTTGCTCGGACCACTACGCCTGCGCTGCATAATCGTGCAAAAAAACGCCGTATGTGATACATTTTCACATACGGTCGATGTGCGTCGGAGCGGCTTATATCAGCTCCCGGTGTGACGAAAAATAGATGCCGATTTATTTGCTGGAGGTAGGTGTTCCGGAAGAACACAACATGCCGTAGTATGTCGGATTCCCGTTTTCATCTTGTTCATGGAAATCCAGTTTATAGGAAAGCTTGTGATAGGGACCTGATGAAACTATTTCATTGTATAAATCCATATCACATGTCTCGTTTCGTATCTCCTGAATGGTGGTAATGTGAGGAGTGGAAATCGTGCATGATCTAACAAATGCTTTCAATTCCGGAATCTCATTCAGAGCAAGAGACAGGACGTATCCTATCAAAAAATAATCCAGCAACATCCATGATGTTTTCCAATATTCAAACAACATGTCTCTGGCATATACAATCCAAGGGGCTCCCTTCGCCGCTCCTATCATATAAAGAGTGTATTGAGCTTGTGCGACCGAATTAGGATAGTATCGAGTTCTTCCGCTAAAATATGTTTTATCGAACATCGATGCAGGTATCTTCCCGCTGAAAAAGACAGTGCTGTCAATCCATAACCCTCCATGTTCTGCCAATAAAGACAGACGGATGGTATCTGATAAATGAGTAACGGATATTATTTTCTTTTTGAACTTTTCAATGATGTACTCGGGTATATTGGCATACTCTGCGTAGTTTTTCGAATGCAACAATATAACGGGCCTATCATGGGGGGCATTTCTTTTTAAGCTGTCATAGCACCTACGCACAATATCAGGCATGTGTTTTTCCCCTTGCCACCAAAGAACCCAAATAGGACCCTCGTTTGGTTTGTCTGTGATTGGCGCTTGTCGGCATTTTTCCAAAATATGCCCGTAGTGCCTGAGTAAAAACTGAAATTTATACGGCCAATCTGCTTTGAGAAAATCCAAATAATTTCTATAGCGTAAGCGATTCCAGCACATGTGTGCAATCAACCGGAAATCATAACTGATGCACACTCGATACGCCTTAATAAAGAGTGTTCGTACGGATTTTGTGACGCTCATGGTGAGAAGTCTATTGCTTCGTGGAGCTTTTGTCAAGAATTTACGATAGCCCGCCGCGCAATGTGGGGATGTTTCAAATCAGCCGATAGTGGCAATGAATGGTTGTGAGCGTTCTTCTGAAACATCGTTCTTTTATAAGTGAAGAGCTCCGTGTTTTTTTTGCATAGTTCTGTCGGGAGTAGTGGATATGTGTGCTGTGTCGGAATGGTTCAATGTGCCGCGAGGGTGCACCCGATTTGTAATCGGACGGTCATCGGTTCAAATCCGATAACCGGCTTGCAATAAAAAAGAGGTCTAAATGCTTAAAAGTACAGCGTTTAGGTCGCTTTTGATTTTGATACACTGCATGGCCTCCAGTTTATAATTATTTCAAACTAGCCTTGACAAAAGCCTTTTTATGTGCAAATTTGTGCAAGTCATTTTTAACTTAAAGCATGAAACATGGGCAAGAAACTTTCTTTGACCCTTCGCAGGGTCGCAATAAATAATAGGCAATACTGGCAGCTGTGGGTCCCTGCAAGGTTATCTCTTGAGGGCCGGAACTGCCGTAAGACGTTTTCAAAGAAAACGGATGCAGACAGATACAGGCAGCAGCTCCTTGAGGTGTGGCAGCGTGGTGCGGAGGCGCTGCCATTGACTTCGGCCCAGAATGCAGACGCAAGGCGGGCGCTGGCCCTTTTAGGGAGCAGAGGGGTGCAAGCCTCTCTTGAGGAGGCTGTGCGGGTTGCTCTGCCTATGTTGGAGCGCGAGCGCTGCTTGACGGTTGAGCATCTGCTGCAGGAGTTCATGGAGCTGCGCAGCTCTGCATGGAGGCCCAGAACAATGCAGAACTTCAAACAGGCCGCAGCCTCCATGATGGAAGCGCTCGGGGCCGAGCCTATCATACGGCTAAAATCGGCTCAAATTAGCCGTTGGTTGGAGACAATAGAGGGCAGCACCAGCAGAGCGCACTGCAGAAGGACCCTCGAGCCTGCATTTAATTATGCAGTGCGGCAAGGCTTGCTCTCCGTCTCACCATGGGCCGCAATAGAACGCAATAAGGAGCAGCGGGAGAGCACCATTGACATATTAAAGCCAGAGGAGGCCGAGTGGCTGCTTGAGGTTGCTCCAGCGGATTGTAAGGTCTGCTATGCGCTGCTGCTTTTCGCTGGCGTGCGGCCCAGAGAATTGACCAGGTTGAAATGGGGAGACATAAAAGATGGCTTCCTGCATGTGTCTGCCGGAGTTGCTAAAACGCGAAGCGCTCGCAATATAGAGCTGTCTCCCAATCTGCAAGCATGGCTTGAGGCTGCGGGCCAGCATGCGGGCAAGGAAAGAATAGTACCCAATAACTGGAAACGCAAAGACCAGGCCACCAGAGCCGCTGCAGACATAGCAGGGCGGGCAGACGTGTGCCGCCACAGCTTCGCTAGCTACCATCTGGCCGCAGGCCGTGACGAAAACGAAACGAAAGCCGCCATGGGGCATACTAGAGGCAGTGATACGCTTTTCATTCACTACCGCGCAGCGGTCACAAAAGCGGCTGCAGAGGCATTCTGGAGCATAATGCCTTAAGCCGAGCTCTCTGTCCAGGAATTGCCATCGTCGTAAGATATCTGCTGCACCACTTCCAGCACGGAACCATTCACGCGCATTAGCTGCCGGGTTGAGTAAGTGTGGTCGAGGTTGCCGGTGTAGTACCCCCACATGTAAAGAGTCTGCACCCAGCCATCCACGCCAGGCGCTGGCGTAGCGCTTCCTGTTGACCCATAGCTAACGGAAGTGACTCCTGTGTGTGTTTCTCCTCCTCCACCGGAAGCGTCAACGAATGGCACCTTAATAACACCCATATCGATACAAGGCCCAGAAGGCGCAGAGGGATGCGAAGGGTCATAGGTTTGCACCCCTAAAACAGAGCCGGGGTAGGTGCCCTGTAAAGAGTCAGCCACGTTTAAGAACATGGTGCCGTTGGTGATATACGGCATGGTTGCATTTTCGTCATAGGTAACATCCGTTACCCCTGCGGGCGAAGATGCGGCAGATGGAATGGTTATAACGCCATTGAAAATGCCAGGAGAGGTCGGGGCAGATGGGTCTGAGGGGTCATAGAGTTCCACAGAGGAGACAGCGCCGGGATATGTATTCCCGTCGGAAGCTTCACTGTTAGCAAGCGGGAGGTGCAGCGTGCCGCCTGTTATCTCCGGGTCTGTTGCGGCGGGGTCGTACAACACCCCGGTGACTCCGGAGGGAATGGTTATAACGCCATTAAAAATGCCAGGAGCCGCAGGAGCGGAAGGGCATGATGGGTCATACTGCTCCAGCCCGGCAATGGCCCCGGGATAGTTAGAGCCGGAGGCGGCGCTGGCATAGTTCAGGAAAAGAGTATTGCTTGCAATATAGGGCGCGGAGGCGGTTGCATCATAGCTCACGCCAGTCAGAGCTTCCCCCGCCTCACAAACTGGAATTACAAGGCGCCCCGCGTTAATGTGCGGTCGCACGTTGCTGGCAGCCATCTCCACTTCTTGAATTATGCCTGGATAGTCAAAGTTGGTGCCGGAGCTTTCGTTGGCATGGTAGTTCGCCAGTGCTACGCGGTTGAAAATATAGCCGGAGGCCTTGAGCAGGAAATTGATAGCCTCTGCCATTTCATTGAGGCGCACAGAGGTTATAGCGTCTCCCGGCTTCCAGAGTTCTACCTGACGAGTTGTGTTGGCCATGGTTATTGCTGGTTAGGGCGAACGAAAATAAAGCCGTCTGCAATGGTGAAATATGGCACAGGAGCCGGAACGCTTAAGCTAGAAATAGTCACTGTCAGATTGTAAACGTCACCGATGCCAGAGCTGCTGCCTTGAATTTGCACCAGCGTTCCCGCTTGTCCGTCAATACAACCGGCTGCAAGCTGGTTTGCTATGAAAGCATCCAATGCCTGCTCCTGCACTTCGTACTCCCTTGTAACCACGTCCTCGCCACTCACAATGGCAGCCTTGTCTGTGAGCAGCTGCTGCGACGGGTTCTGCATGGAGAAACTAACCGAGGTCGGCAGTATTGACGCGTTCCCAAGTTTTAATGTTCGCATGTTAAAGCCTCCTTGAATTGTTCTAAAGTGATTGCCTTCTTTCCACCTTCAGCACGGCGCCATTCAGTTGCAAGCCCCTGCCGGATATTGTGAACGTGAATGTAGCTTAATGCTTTATAATAAGGCATGAGTCTAATTCTCTCCTCGTCCCAATGTGTTATCTCTGCCAGCAAGACAATGAGATAAATTAGCCCTGCTGGCGTTGCCCGTTTTTTGAGACGTCTCCACCTGCGCTCGGGATAATTCTCGCGGAGACGTTGGCCACGTCCTCTGCCTCTTCGTTTATATACTGCACGGCAGCCAGAGCCTGCTCCGGCGTGACTCCATGCGCCCATTTGAGCACTAGCAGCTCAAAGGTGCGCGGGTCTTTGCGGAATGCCTGGCATGCCAGAATGACATCATCCAGCGGCGCAGAATGTATGAAGATATATTTAAGCAGCTCGATGCGGTCATGCGGGTTCTCTGCACCCTCCAAAAGCATAGGAAGGTACTTGTTGCCGGTGAGGTCAAGCAGAGCTACGGAAGCCATTGAAAGCCGACGCATTCCGGAGGGGAATGTGTCGCCCTGGTAAGCGAACGTTGCTGCAGTTTCTTCTCTTGTTTTCATGCTGTTATAATGCTTTAGCTTCAAATTTTAATTTCCCAAGAATCTTAATTTGTTCTTTGGCCAGTTTGTTGGCCTCCTGCATGGTGGTGATTTGTTCCCTAGCTGCCTTCTTCTCTGCCAGCGTGCCGGAATGAGTCTCTTTCACCAGTTCGCGCATGGCCTTGAGATTCTCCGGGTCTGCGGTGATGCGCTCCGTATGGCCGGAGGCGTCCGTGTAATTAAAGCCATTTATGAGTTTGTCTTGAGCCGCGTCCATTTGTTGCTGCACCCATTGCTCAAACAGCTTGCGGGCCTCGCGGATGGAAAGGCCAGAGTCCAGGAGCTCCTGCTGGTAGAGCTCTGCGGCGGTTGAAATTTCCTCTGGGTCTAGAGCTTCCTTTTGATTCTCCGCTTTTTCTCGCGCCTCCTTTTGAGCCTCCTCCAGAGAATCAGCAAGAGCGTCCACTAGTTCATCCCTCTCTTTTACCCGCCGGTCGGCCTCTTCTGCAGCTTTCTCTGCATTCTCGTCCCGCTGTTTGACAGCTGCCTCGTTTAGTTTCTGCACCTCCTCCAGCAGCGCGGACAGCTCTCTGTGGGTTTCGAGGTCCTGTTCCGTAACCGTTTCCGGTGCATTTTTGATTTTTTCGGCGAGTTGTTCCAGCGTCAGCTCTGCATCAGTCAGGTTAAGCGCTCCTGCTGCCTGCGCCATGGCGTCAGCTGCTTTCTCCAGAGCGTCCACATCTCCGGCATCTACGGCAGCATCCGCTTGCTCGCGGGCGGCTTCCTTTTCAAGCGTCTTTGAATACTCCTCTACAGCCTTAAGACGTTCTATGCGCTCTCTTTTAATGGCCGCCTCGTTCTTCTCTCTCTCGATGCGCTCCTTTTCTGCCTGTTGCGCGGCGGCCTTGTCAGCTTCCTCTTTTTCCTTTGCCGCAGTGGCGGCGGCCTCCTCTGCGGCTTTCTTCTCTGCTGCGGCTTTCGTTTCAGCCTTGAGCGCCTCATTTGAAGCCTCTTCTGCAAGCTCAATGTTCTTCTTTATTCGCTCCATGGCCACCTTGAATTTGTTGGCCGTATCCTCCTCCATGTCGGTGCCTGCGTTCAGAGTTCCCTCCATCTGCTTGTAAAGGTTGGATGCCTTAGCGAGGTATTCCCCAATGGCTTTTGAGCTTGACCCAGCGAAATTAGGTATCTGCCGGAAGTCTGCGGCGGCTGCCACCAGCTCCCGGCCGATAGCCTCGCCGGTGTCAGAAAAGGCCCCCATGAGCCCAGCCAGAGCACGGGAGGCAAGAGCCCATCTGTCATCCAGCAGCTCTTTCACGTCATTATACATTCCCTGCACCTTCCCCACAATTTCACCGGCGGCGCGGAGCTCTGTCTGCAGCTCCATGTCGAAAGCGTCAATTTTGAACTGTGCGCTTTTGGCATTCAGCCGGGCCATTTCCTGAGCAGAGGCTGCATCGGCAGCGCCTTTGAAGGCAAGGCTCTTCGCGGCCTCATAGGTTGCTTTAGCCCCCTCCAGCGTGTTTGTGGAAAGCTCAGCGGAGAGGCCCTTAAAAGACTCATGCATTTTCTGCACCATGTCCAGCCATTCACCGAGGCCAGCCTTGCCCTTTCGGGCCAGCTCCAGAGCTTCGTCACCGGAGACGCCCATGACCTCACCCAACAGCTTGTAAACGGGAATGCCACGGTCGCGAAGCATGTTAAGCACCTCTGTCTCAATTTTTCCAGCAGCACCCACGCGGGCTGTCATCTGAGCCAGCTGGTCAGCGGTGAGAGAGGTAGCCGCTGCCATGTCGTCAAACACCGGAAGCAGGTTTTTGACAATGCCCTGGTTACCTTCAAAAGCGACCATAAGCGTGCGGGCGGCTGCGGTCAACTGGTCCAAGTTTCCAACACCTTCAGCGGCCAGCCATTGCAGGTCTTGCGTCAGTCCTTCCGTGGAGACGTTGCTGCCTAAGTTCTTTGCAAGCGCGGACAGGGAGACGTTAATTTTAGAAGCCTCATCGGATGCTTTCTGCCCAATTTTCACCCAATCCGCAAGGCCACCGGCAAGCTTGCCCACCAGAGCAACGCCACCGGCGAGAGCCGCGCCCATCCCGGAAAAAGCGCCCTTTAAGCCGCCCAGCGCCTTCTGTGCCATGCCTCCCACCACAGGGATTTTCCCTAACTGTTCATTGAGAACAGCAGCGCCTTTGCCTGATAGGTCCCCAAGCAGGCCACCGCCGGAAGAGTCCTGCCCTGCAGCCTGTTTGTTTCTAGAGGCGGCCCTCTTCTGCATTTTCTGCACCTCTGCATCGAGGTCTTGCAATGCGGTGCGGGCCGCTTTTGTATTAGCTGTCACTTTTACTTCGATTCCTCTGGCCATGGTGCGGAGTTGTTAAGAAATGAAAGAGTAGGCCTTGTTAATCATTTTCTGCGAAGCGTCTGCGGAAACGATAGCGGACCGGGTGCCGTTTTTGAAAACAACGCGGCGGCCAAAAGCCATGCGCATGAGCTCTGCTCTGTTTTGGAACATGGCCACCAGCACGGCGAGGTCGGAGAAGTTGCCCGCCTTAGAGGCTTCACCGGTGAGGCCGTAGGCCTCCACCTGCTGCGGAGTCATGGCAGCACCGGGAGAGGGCAGAACATGAACCTTGCCCAGAGAAGTGCCAGCAGCGGATAGCCTGCACCCCAGAGCGGCGGCAATAGCCACAGATGGCAAGTGAGCGGACGCGCCCGTGGTGTCCTGCAGCGGAGGGAGCGGTGTACCCTCTCCATTCCTCAGCAGCGTGTAATTAGGTCCGTTCAACACCGTAAGAGGTGCACCGAGTACGGCGCTCTTCAGTGCCTGGTAATTGCAGGCGGCGACGCGTGCCTTTTGGAAGAGGTCGGCAGCAGCGGTGCCCCGTTTAGGAAGGTGGAAGGCCATGCGGGCGGCTGTCATGGTGTAGCCTGAGCCAACTGAATGCTCAGCAAAGCGCCACACAAGCCGCTCTGCTGCGGCATGGCCTTGAGATGTGCAATCAACGGTTTTAACCTGTCGCGGATGCTCGCAAGGAAAGCATAAGGCTATTAAAAGCGCGGCCTCGTCTACACCGTCAACAGAGGTATTAAAAGAAATGGTATTCATGCTGAAAAAGGGGGTTGCAGGCCCCCGGAGGAAAAAAAACAGAAAAAAAACTCCGGAGGCCTGCGGGTATGGAGGAAATTATGCACCCGGTGCCGTGGGCTCAATGACCGAGCCCCACTGGTAAATCTGGCCGGAGGCCGTGAACTGAGTTTGCGCGCCTGCGCTCTGCGTAGTGTTGACCGTTTTTGTGACCACAGTAAAGCTGGCCGGGTCAATTTCTCCGGAAGCATTGCTAAATATGGTTTTATCAATGAGCGGCGTCAAGCTGCTGTTCATTGCGAAATCAGAGAGCGCAAGCTCACCGGCGGCGTTATTGCCCAACACATACGGAGAGACCGGAGCCAACACGGAAGAGGCCTCGGCGTCATAAATCACCGTTGCAGAGAGGTCATACGTGAGGTCCTGGTAATAGGCCAAGTAACCGCACGGCTGCCCGAGGTAGTTCGTCTGCTCGTGTTCGCGATATGCGCTATTCACCCCAAAAGACTCTGCAAGAGTCACAGAGGAGGCCCATACGGAGCTCACGTTGTCAATCTCAATGCCCCAAACAGGGGCGTGGCCTTGTCTAAGTATGCCTGCCATAATGTTAAATAATAAAATAATGGTTGCTCATGCTATTTAATTAAAATGCTTTTGTTCCCTGCACGGTTATGAGCTCCGGCACTCTGTAGGAGATTCCGCAGCGCACGCCTGCGGAGTCGAAAAAGTTTCGCACGGGGCAGGTTCTGCGTACAAGAGCAAGCCCTGCGGCTCCCAAGTGCCTGCGGATAAAATGGGGCTTCCTCCAGGCCATAGCCTCCTTGACCTCGAGCCAGTTCACCAGCAGCTTGCGGGTCTGCGGGTGTAGGTAACTCTTCACGCTGTACTTGACGGCGCGGGAGGAGACTTCTGAGGCAGAGCAGCCTATTATTTCCGCAGCCCTTCTGCATGTTACCCATTTTTTTGAGGAAAGAATGGCAGGAGAGGCGAGGAGGTGGTTCTTCTCCGGAGGTGAATAGGGGCGGGGCTCAGTAGAGAGCAGGACGCTTAAAGCGGCCTCCTGGTCCCATGCGTAGCCGGTTCCGGGACCTGCTGCGTTGTCCACCTGCAAGCGAGGCACTCCGGCTGCGTTCAACATGTCAATTATTTTCTGTCTGCTGCGCGGGCGGCGTTGCCCCGCGGCGTTCAGTCGGTGCATTTCTGCCCATAGCTCAGAGGTGGTAACATAGCCGTGCGGCAGCGTGCGCTCCTGACGTGGAGCAGGTGCGGGATGTCCCTTGCGCCATGCCTCCAGAGACTCCACAGAGTACCACCGGCGCGAGCGGCGCACTTTTGTGGGCTGCAGCCCCTTGCGGGTGCAGTAGGTATAGAAAGACGAGAGAGAGAGGCCCAAAAAGGCGGCAGCCTTTTTAGTGTTCAAGAGTGCAGCTGTCTCCCTCTGAGCCTTCATTAGAACTGCACGACCATGTTAATGTCCATCTGCGCGGAATAGCCTGCCTCGCTGGCCTGCGCCTGTGGCGTGCCGGTCCAGCATTGCAACACCACCGGAGACCCGGCAGGCTGCCCTGGCAAGGGTTGGTATTTTGAGAGAGAGGATAGAGCATCCTGCACAGCATCCTGCACCGATGCGCTCCAGCCCCTAAAAGGAGGAGGCACTTCTTCAGCGAACAGAGGGAGCCGGAGACCTGCCTCCAGCGTGTAGGTCAGCTGGTAGGTGCGGTTAAAGTCCACGCGCTCGTCAGCGGAGGAGAGAGTGAGCAGGCAGAAACGCGGGAAAGAATTGAGGCCGTCCTCGTTGCACAGTACCGGGAGCATCATCCCTCTGCGGTCAAAGGCAGTCTGCAGCAGGGCTGCAAGGTGTTCTGTGAAAGTTATCATTTTATGTTATTTTTTAGCCATTTGTTAAACGCTTTTTCTGCGTAAAATTCAGCATTATCCATAGCGCGGTCAAAAGCTCCTTCTATATGAGAATTGACCACTCGCTGCTGGTAAGACTGCACTCTTTTGTTGTTAGAAACAGAGAGATTTTCTGCATCGAGAGCGGTTATCCCATCTTCCACGCGGATGCCTGCTCGGCCTTTTCCGTTGGCGCGGGAGCGTACGGAAATCTGTGAAAATTTGGCATTTTTGGAAACACGGGCCAGAGCATGCCAGCCGGAGAATAAATAGCCAGCATTCTGCTGCAAGATAGAAGCAGCTGAGCGGGCCGCTTTTAGGGTGGTCCAAAAGTATTTGACTCCAGGGCGTAAAATGCGATGCGTCACTTTCTTTTTTTCTACCAGATGCGTGGTCTCTTTTAATTTGCGAACAAGCTCCGGCCCTAAGGTGATAAGCCCACGCGGAGGCCGAGGATTCTTCTTTTTTCGTCCCCTCTGGCTAGGCAGAATGACAAAAGGCATGGAGCTGCGGCCCTTGAAAGAGTCCCACACAAAGCCGCCATCACCCGAGCGGGTTGCAGTCATGAGGCCGGAGCCTACTTTGTTATCACCAAGGATGTCTTTTTTAATTCGCTTTTTTAGAGCGTTTATAGGTTTGGCGTTTAAGCCTTTAGAGGGAGGCGCGTTCTTTGGAAGGTTTGAGACTGAAAAAGGGAGTGTGACCCGCAGCACTCTGTTAGTCACCTCTGCCACAGCACGGCGGCGTGCCTCTTTTTGGAGCCGTTCAAACTCCTTCACAGCGGCGGGCATGTCAGAGTTGTAAGAGGCAGACAGCATGGCTTAATAGTTTGCGGAGAGGTCACAGGCCCAAGCAGCCTCGTGCTGTGAGCGGGTCACCCCAAAAATGGTGTAGTTATTTCCACCTGCCCGCACGGCCATGCCGGGCAGAGGCTGCACCCCTGCGGCCAGCGGAATGAGCAGGTGGGCGTTAAGGGTGCGGACAGCTTCCCCCACCTCCACCTGCATCCCGTCAGAGCGTTCTGTAAGCACTCCCCGCACCACCACGGGAGCGGAGCCACGAGCGCACAGAGTCACCTGCTGCCCTGCAATAGCCAGCTGGTCCTGCAGTCCGGCTTGAAAGAATAGGTCGAGCTGACTCATGGCTGTGATTTTTTGCGGAGTTCTGCGGTGGTGCGGCCTGCTCCGTACCACTCAAAATGTGGATAGTCTTTGAAGCTGTTGAAATTGCCGCCCCATTTTATGTAGGGATGATTAAAGGGGCACAGGCTCACCAGCTTCTTGTAAGGCTCTCCAGATGTCATATAGGCGCCGGAAGCGGTGAAAAGTCCAATGTCAAAAGCCGCTCCAAAATTGTGAAAGGAGTAGCCTCCCCGCACGTTCGTGACTTTCGGGCCGGTTGTGGTGCGGCCTTTAGAATAAAGCTGGTTCTGTTCTGCGTAGTCGCGTGTCCCACATATCACCTTGAGCGTGTAGCCGAGCCGCTCTGCGGCGGGAATAGCCAGAGTCAGCCATGCGCGTGCGGCTGCACAGAACTGCGGGAGCAGTGTCTGCAGGTTGCTCTCTGTGCGGAAATCAAAGGATTTAATGGCAGCCAGCTCTTTGTGGATGGCCTCCCACTTGTCCTGTGCAGCGTGCGTTTTAGGTCCGGCGATGCCGTCTACGGCTCCGGCCTTAAAGCCTGCCAGGTTGAGAGCCCTCTGCCTCGTTTTAATGTCTGCAATCATGCTGAAAAAATGGTTTGCCGGAGGAGCGCAGCGGCTCCCCCGGCACGGTTAGAGGTTAGTCGCCGGAGGGGTCAACAGCAGCACCGGTGCCAGCGTCGCTGGTGTTGGCGAAGGTCAGCGGAGCCACGCGGTCGGCGTCCGTTACAACGAAGCCGCAGACGGTTTCCACGGAGCACCAGAGGCGCTCCTGCCCGGGCTTAATCCAAGTCTTGAGCACGAAGCTGATGCCATACTCTTCGCCCATGGAAATCTTAATCACGTCCGTACCTGCCAGCGGAGACAGGTCGGGCTCTGCAATCATGCCGCAAACACCACCCGTGGAGAGCGCGAGGCCGTTCCAGCCGGTGTTGAGCATGGTCACCTTGCGGATGCGGCCAATATCAAGAGTGCCGTCCACATTCGGGTCCAGTGAATACTTATAGAGAGAGGTCAGCTTAGCGCGGGAGGTAGCGTCCAGCAGAAGAACGTCCGTCTCGCCCTTGTCACCGAAAATGGAGGAGAGCTCTGCGGCCAGCTCCAGGCTCATGGCGGGCTTAGCCTGCGCGGTGATGGAAGCGGAGGAGATGGCTGCATAGAACTGACCCAGTACGGCCTGCACGGCGGTATTGACGGCGGCGGCCACCTTAGAGCGGATGGTGGTGCCGTAGGTCAGCTCGCGCATGGTCAGACTGAAGGGCACAGAAATGCGGTGGCTCTGGCAGTCTACCCAAGCCTCATTAACAGCAGAGGTCTCCCAATCAGCGGTGTCCACCATGGCAGAGCCCACGGAGTTTACCACATTGATTTTCACCACCGGCATGGCCACGGGGTTGGAGACGTCAAAGCCGGAGCTGACATCCGTAAACAGAGGCCGGAGGTCCGTCATGAGCTTGCGAGTCTTGTCAATCCATCCACCTTCCCAGACGGTCTGCCAGAGGGCGCTGGTGGCGGTTGTGTTATTGATGGTTTCAGAAACAGAGCCGGGCACCTCGGTGAGCTGCTCCTGCTCGGCCTTCTTCATGGCTGCGGCCTCCTGCGGATAGAGAGCGGCGAAGCTCTCCGGGAAAAGCCCGGCCATGTTTTTCTTTGCGATTGCTTTATGGTCCATAATTATATAATCAGGTTGATATATTCATGCTAAATTTGTTCCCTGTATGCTGCAAGTGCAGCCTCAATGCCACCAGAGGCGGCGGCCTTGCGGATGCGCTCTGCGGCAGAGGCCATTTGGAGCTCAGAGGCAGGCTCGGGCAGCGGCTTTGCGTCCAGCCCAAGGCGGGCGATGGTTTCCGCTGCTACCTTTTGAGCATATTCCTCGCGCTCTGCGGCCATGCGGGCCAGCTCCTCGCGGGTAGATGCGGCGGCGTCCGTGGCGGCCTTGCATTCAGAGCGGAGAGCCTGCAGCTCTGCTTCCATGCCTGCCAGCTGCTCTGTGGCCTTGCGCTCGGCCTTCTCTTCAGGACTGCGGAAAAGGTCAATGCCTGCTGCCACCATGGCGGGAATGGAGTCCCACAGCTTAAACGTGCGGGAGTAGCTGGCTACCATAGCGGGCTGCTCCTGCTCTGTCTCTGTGTCGGCAGCGGGAGCGCCACCAATGACAGAGCTTACCCAGCCTTTAGAGAGAGCCGTTGCGGCGTTGTAGAATTTCTCTGTGCGGAGCTCCTCGCGGACTTCCTCTTCAGAGCGTCCGGTGTGGGCTGCATAAATTGCCACCACCGTGTTCTCCAGGTTGCGGAAATGCTCCAGCTGCGCCTCAATTTCCTGCACCGTGCCATAGAGACCGCCTGCGGGGTAGTGAATCATCCACGTCGCGGAGGGCAGCATGGCAATGCTCTGGCATCCGCAGGCCACAAATGTGGCTGCAGAGGCGCAGAGCCCCAGCACTACGGCCTCAGTGCGGCAGGGGAGAGTCTTGAGGAGGTCGTGCATGGCGAGGCCTGCCACCGTGTCACCCCCGGGGGAATCAATCTTGACGGTCAGCACATCGGCCTCGGTAAGGCTCTGCAAGCGCTGCGCGAAAGCGGCGGCGCTGTCAGAGTCAATGCGTCCGGCTATAATTACTTCTCGATTCATAACTATTCTTCTTTTCGTGTTGCTTCATGCTCTCTTTCAAGATGTTCCAGTCGGATGGAGTTTTCTCTAACAGCAACCTCCGTTTTTTTTACCTCGTCGGTAAGAGTCACAATGGCGGCAGAGATTTTCTCGTAGCCCTCAAGCTGCTTATTCACCACACAGCGGAAGTCTGCGTAGATAGACACGCAGCCTGCCACGCCTATGCAGGCCAGCGCGGTGCGTGAATGCTTGTCAACGAGGTCTGCCAGAGTTGAGAGATTCATGGTCATTTAGATGCGGAAAGAATGACAATAAGGCCGCTAGTAGCATCGGCGGTCTGAGTGAATCCGGCAATGCACCCGGTTGCCGTAAAAAGGGCAATGCCAGCGGCGGCGATGGCCGCAGCAAAATAAAGCCATTTCTTCCAGCCTGTGGAAGTGCGGGCCTTGTCTGCTGCCTTGACGGCTGCGGACGTTGCGGCTGCTGAAATCTTTTTCTTTTGAGCTGTTTCCATATTAAGCGGGCTCTTGTTCCGTTATGCCGAAATGTTCATAAGCTTCTGCCGTGGTGGGGAACCACTCCCAGCCCTCGCCTGTGGTCTCCTCGGTGTCGGCCACAAGCTCAAGCTCAGCCGCTCCCTCCTTGCGGGCGTACACCCCAGAGGGAACAACCCGCCACGGGTCTCGCAGCGACATCGGCGCAGACGTCTCGCCCGTTCGTTTAATGCGGTAGCCGAAAGTGCCTGTGCCAATGTTTTCAAAAAACTGCTTGCTCACTCTGTCAAACATGCCAGCCACGCCATCGGCTTTTCGAAGTACTGGAACAAAGTCCAGAACGACATTTCCCGCACCGTCCTGCATGCGGAACGAATAAAAATAAACTTGTCCTTTGCTGCCGCCATTCGAGGCAAACAAATAGTAAGTTTTGCTGTTAGGGTTTGAAGCGTTGACTTCGGACAGGTTCAATGCATTAAGTTTAAAACTTTTGCCATCAACAATAATTCTTTTTTGCCCTTCGGCGACAATATAGTCATGAACTTGAGCAGAATTGAGCTGTGGTTCAGATATCTGTCCGCCCCAAACATAATAAAAAGAAATCAGCCAATATGTCGCTTTGTATCGCTGTGCAAAAGAAGCACCAGCCGAGCCTCTTCGCCCCCAGATGTCATTAGAACCACCTACATTATTTCCTCGCAAAGTTGCAGCTATAGTATACGTTCCATCAGTCACAATACCCGTGTCAATATACTGCGTGCCGGAGCTTTCAAGATACTCCAGCTCCGTGAAGCCTGCGGGCAGGGATGGGGGAGAGGCAGCCCGGCGGCGCTGTAAAATAGCGGCCGGGCTCAGATAAAAACCTGTGTCAGAATAGCATCGGCATCGGAAATGACCACAGCGGAGGTGGGTGCCCAGAAGTCACACTGCACGCCAGGTTCAAATGATGCAATGGTGATGCCGGATGGAGTGGAAACGGTGCCCTCGGTGGTGGCTGTAATGGTGTAATACTTGCCCGGAAGTGTTTGTACAGTTTTCATATTTATTCGGTTTTTGTTCCCTCTGCTTTTTCTGCGGTTTCTTCCTGCTGAAGCCACGGCTGCGGGGCTGCGCCTGCCGGTGTTGCCACCAGAGCAGAGAGAGGTATGCCATGGCGTTCTGCGGTCTCTATTTCAGCCTTGCGCTCTGCTGCCAGCATGTCCAGCAGCTCCTGATAGGTCATGTCATAGTTGGCCTCGGTGTAGAGAGAGGCTGCGGCAAGGTTGTTTCCTTTCAGAGCAATGAAGGCGTTAATGTCGCGAGAGTAGTCAATGGCCCAAGCGCTGCGGGCGGTCCATTTAGGCGTCCACATGCGGGCGGGGTCTTTACAAGGCCTAAGCTCCCCTGTTGCAATGGCGCAAGCAATGAAATGCTGCCACCATGAATTCAGCATGTTCGCTCTGTCTCTGTTGCGCGCATCGGCAAGGTCTTTTGTCTGAGAAAGCACAAAGCGGGCAGATGCGCCTCCCAGCGTCTCCGGTGCAAAAGCCACCTGGTGCAGCAGGCCGGAGGCGGTGCCGTAAGCCACAGAGTTCAGCTGGTCCCCAAAGAAAGCCCGCACCTCATTTGATGGGTTGCTGTTGTGAAGCGTTTTGAGCTCGCGACCGGGTGCCAGAGAAATGACTTTATTACCGTCAATGAACAGCGGCGGGTCATTCACCGGGCCGGGAAGAGGCGTAGCGCCATCTTGCCCCGCTCCGGCTTGCCCTGCTGCGCGTTTCAGCAAGCGCGTGTTTTTTAAGCCCGTGGCGGCTGGCTCTGCGTCTGCCAGGTTCTTCGTCTCAATGAGGCCGAAAGTAGCGCCGATTTTTATTTGGCCTTTGTGCAGGCGGTTAATTTCCAGAAGGTCCTGAGCGGTGGGAATGACCGCCACCAGCTCTGAAATGTGGCGCGGGTCGGCGGGGTCGTTGCTGTGCCCGTAGAGAAATGCGCGGGAAGAGGGGATGGCAATGACTTTGTTTGTGTTAAAATCAAGCACTCTGTAGGAAGTAATGCGGCCTCCTGCGCCCAGTGTCACCCCTGCGCGGAGGCGGCCCAGTCGGTCCCCGGCACCGTCTGCACCTGCGGAGGCTGTCAGCTGCGGTGCCTGGTAGAAACGGATTCGCGGCTGGCCGTCTGCGGTGGTCACATTGACAGAGAGCACATCACCGTCAACGATGGCGCGCTTCTCTGTCCACTCCTGCGCTTGTATGTAATTAAGGCGGCCTGATGCGTCAAAAGTGGCGGGGTTCATAGCCTTACGCAAGAATAGCTCGCGGGCAAGTCTGTTCCACTCTTCATCCTGCGTCGTGGCGCGCGGGGTCATGTACCCCATAACCTGCACCGTTGTCCGCACCACCTTTTTCACGGCGGGATTGTTGGCCTCCAGAGAGCGCGCGCGGCGGTAAATGGTCATCAGGTCAAAATCGGTGAGCGGCTGGCGCGGGTCACCCAGCGGCCAGAAATTATAATTGCGGGCGGGGCTCCATGTGGCAGCGTCATAGCCCCACATGGCCTGAGACTCCGGCACGGTGTTGCCCTGCTGCTCTGCAGCGGCCTGAGCCTCTCGAAGGGCCTTTCTTTTCTTCTTTTTCATTTTGTAATAATTTCCATTTTGTAATTAAAAAGGCCAGAACACCATGGTGTTGTTCACCTGCGTCATGCTGCTCTCTATGGGCTCTCCCTTTTTGACGCGCAAAGCAAGGGCGTACAGTTCCACCAGCTCGGCGGGCGTGGCGTTAATCCTCTTCGTGTAAGAAGCACCGGCTCCGGTGGCGGCTGTTACAATCTGGTCGGGGTTCTGCAGCATTGCCTGCACTGCAGCGTCTTTTGCTTCCTGCAAGGCCTCCACAGAGGGGAAGGAGTCAGCGACCGCCTCAATTATGGTCATCGTTAATTTCATTTATAAAGGCAGCGCTGTTCCGCTTATAGCGGCGGGCCTGCCCCCAGCTCCTCCTCCAGCGCGGCGCGGTCGGTGAAGTAGACATCCTGGAGCAGATACCAGGTGGAGAGTAGGCAGAGCTTTAGGCAGTCATTGTAATGGTCGTCTTTGAGTTCTTTCCACCTGCGCTCCCCGCGTGCGTTTTCTTTGAGCTCCTGCCCAGAAATGCCGTGGATAAAATCCTCGTCCACGTCACAGGGGAGCACGATTTTCCTCTCCTGCTTCATGTTTTCAAGAGCCGTTTTCAGTGCGGTGTCATTGTAGGTAGCCAGCTGCAGGTCGGGGTGGGAAGCAATGCGGGAATGACCACATACACCATGGGCGGCGGTGGTGCCCTTGCATGGGTTCAGAAACTCCGGAGGGAACGCTGCACACTCGGCGTATATGTCGGCGGTTGAATAGCCGGAGTCAATAAAAACAACGTCAATTTGCTCCTCGCCATATTTTTTAGAGAGGGCGAAGCTCCCCGGGCCTTCCCCTGTCTCTGTGGTCCGGTTGCCTGCCAGCTTCCCCCAGTCCAGCACATGCAGCTTTACCCCGTCCAGACCGGGCAGCACTTCCACGGCGCATGTCACATAGTTGCACCCGTCCACACCGGGGTCCATGCCGGTAACAATGTACCGCAGCGGAGCGGCGGGCAGTGAGCCCTTGATAAAAGCGCCGTTGCCGGAGACAAGCTCTCGGATGGTTTTCTGTGAAAGGCGCTTCACCACCACTTCCCAAGGCAGGGCCAGCCATGAGTTGTAGAAATTGCGCAAGGCCTCGGTCTTAATAACGGAGGCGTTGGCTTTCACAAACTCCACCGCCACATCCCCAAAAGAAACGTAGGGAGAGTACAGGCTGTTAACGTGGTAGCCATGAACCCCGGCAGGCGCTTCCGCATTCTCTGCCTCCCACCTGCCAGCCTGCATCATTTTGGCCTTGTCGCGGTCCCATATCTCACCGGCGCACTTAGGGCAGACGTAATGGGCAGAGCGGCGCACATCGTCAAGCGTTCCACCCGGTGTCCAGCGCACGGTGGCGCTCGAAAACTCAAATTGAATAAACTCTCCGCAGTGAGGGCAGGGCATGAAGTAATGCTCGCGGCTGCTGTGCCAGTAGCCCTGGTAAAAAGCATCCTCCTTGACGGTTGGAGTGGAAGAGCAGACAATTTTATGGCGGGCGAACGATTTAACGCGTTCTTTTACCAGCAGGAAGGGGTGGGCTTCCCGTTTAGAGCCGCTCTGCCACTTGCTCACCTCATCCAGGAGCAGCAGAGGCGCGGGAAAAGATGCCAGCTTGTCAGGAGTGCGTGCTCCGGTGTAAAATGTGGGCATGCCCGGATAAAGTACCATGTTACTTTTCCCTTTGTTTGCAGGCGGCAGCAGTCTCCCCCAGTCTGGATTATCGCGCAGCATGGGCTTCAAGCGGAGGTTGACAAGTCGGTCGGCCAGCGGGTCCGTAGAGAGTCCTATAAGGCAGGGCTGCGGGAAAAAGCGGGCGAACAGCATCCAAGTTAAAAGCATGAGGGTGGTCTTGCCTGTCTGCGCCCCCATAACCATATACACCTCGCGGCTGTGCGGGTCGCGTATGGTGCGGAGTATCTGCCTTGCCCATGGCTGTCGGCGTAGAGAGAGACGGCCTGGAGCGTTCGCTGAAGAGTCTCTGGAGAGGTACACATGCCCCTCCAGCCATTTGTCCGCAGGCTCCTGCAGCAGGTCATAGGTTAAAAGGTCGGCGCGGTTCATAGCTCTGTCTTGCGCTGTTTTTTGAGTAGCTTCCTGCCTGCCTCCACCGCTGCCAGCGTCACCCCCTCGATGCCGGCCTCGGCCTCCTGCAGCGTGGCAAAGTGGCCCGGCAGGCATTGCTCCCACGCGGATGCGAAATCTGCACGCATGTGCTGCGGCAGCAGGCTCTCCACGGCCTGCCCCAGCTCCTGCAAGGATGCGGCGATTTTAGGGTAGAAAGCTTGTTTGTATTCGTCAATGACCTCTGCCGGGAGCAGCAGGCCTTCCATCACCTCGGCCGCTCGCTTCTTCTGCTGTGCGTCATTGTATAGGTCTGTAAGGCTCTCCACGGCCTGCACATATATGCGGAGCTCCTCGGCCTTGCCTCCCTGCAGGAGGTTGTCAACATGAGCTTGCGCGTGGAGCAGCTGCTGGTGGGCTCGCTCTGCCATGGCGGTGTAGCGGTCAAGCACGCTCTCCCCAAGCGTCTGCATGGGCGCAGCAGGGGCTTTCCGCTCATGGTTGGCCTGCCACTCCGTCCATGACGCATGGCCGCGTTTAATGCGGTTTCTGGCGGCTTGTCGGCTAATCCCGCAAGCCTCCGCATAGAGGCGAACCTCATCCCCTGCCAGAGCTCTTGACATTTAATTATGTTTTCTTAATTATTAAAAAAAATAGATGCGAAAAAGGGTGCAAGCGGCGGGAAAGGCACGAGGGACCCACCCCCCCCCTCAAGAGATTCCTTACCCCCCCACCCGGTGCAGGCATGCGCTTGAATAGTATTCTTTTTCACAACTCGCTATTTTATAATGTTTTACACACTTGCCTATTTAACCTTCAGCCTTGCGCTTGTTTTTGAGCACCTCCAGAGTCAGCTCCATGGCATCCCGTTTTATAGCCTCTTTTGGCCTATTTTCCCCAATTTTCAAATTAAGCATTTTTTTGTCGCCGCAGTCCACCCATGCCTCCACCAGTGAAAGCGGCGAAGGGTCTGTAAAGTGTTCATCCTTAAATATAGAGGAGAGAATATGGTTAGGCATTAGATGCTGATAGAATATAACGCGGCCCACAGGGTTCGCCATGGCTGCAAGCATGCTGATGGTCTCATCCTCTACACGGAGGCCCGGCAGGTCATAATAGAGCCCGGCACGGATGTATCGGAGACAGGCCTCTATGGTGGGCACAGAGATGGCATACCCCCCCCCGGAGGCACAGAATAATTGCCCGGGGCAAATGCCCACCATGCCCAGCTGCTGCCGCCTGATAGCACCGAGCCACTCTACACCGGCAAGCATGATGTCAGAATCTATCTTGACCGGCAGAGCATTATATTGCATCGCGGCCTGTTTCAAGCTTTCGAGAATGCCAATGAGCGCGGCCTGCCCTATCAGGTTGCCTTTGCGGGTCCAAGAGGTCACCATGCGCGTGCTTCCGGTGGGCAGCTCCATGTCCTGCTCTGCAGCGTCCACAGCATAGACCACGGGAGCACCGGGACAGGCCAGCTGAATAGCGGCATAATGCAGCGGCAGCAGGTCCACGTCTCTGCGGCATGTGAAGCAGCAGAAGGCCAGCGGCAGGGGTTCCGGTTGCATGGCAGCACTCATTAGTTGCCCCTCCTTTCCCACAGGTCGCCCTGCTGCGGTTCAGGACCTGCCAGCAGGCCGGGAAGCTGCAGCTGTTGACGTTCCCGGTTGAGCCGTTCAACCGAGGCCGCATGGTATTCTGCATCTTTTTCCACGCATATAAAACGGCGGCCAAGCCGATGCGCAGCGATGGCTGTTGTCCCGCTTCCGCTGAATGGGTCGAGTACCAGTGCTCCCTCTTTACTGGACCTCTCCAAGAGGAAGGAAATTAGGGGAATGGGCTTCTGTGTCGGGTGTATCTCTCCGGGTATAGGAGTATATTCCAGAACTTCAAGCGCTTCAGTGTGAGGATTCCAGACGCGCCGCAAATCTTCGTATTCGCGCCGCAAATCTTCGTATTCGCGGTGAAAATCTTCGTATTCGCGGTGAAAAAAGCCCGTGCCTCTCAGTTTTTTATAGTTTTCTTTATTAGGAATACAGAATTGAGAATCTGCAAAGTAGTGGGAGTGTGCTGAATGCCCCAAAAGCTCGGTCAAAAAATCGCTGACTTCCTTTTTCGTTTTGAACCCTTTTGCCTCCATGAGTTTGTCTCGTTCCCTTCTCATGAAGTCTTTTATGCTTTGGAAATTTTCGGGCATGCTGTGAATTCTCTCGTTCCCTGTTGCCGGCATGCCGCTAGCTCCTTTCTTCTCATAAAACAGGCACCGTTCTGTCATGGTGGCATAGCTTCTGTTATTCATTATGCCTTTTACTGCCAGCCCGCCGGGTTTTTGCCATACGAGGGAGTTTATAAGAGAAAAATGGAGGTCAAGCGACACTTGGCAATACGCCATTGCCTTGTCATCGCAAAACCAGTACAGAGAAGCGTTATCTTTCATGACCCGTTGCAACTCTGCGCCTATTTCTCCCACCCATTTTGAAAACTCGCTGATGTCCTTCCACTGCCGATCCCATTCGTTTGACACAACACGAAAATACGGCGGGTCTGTCAGCACTAAATCCACGCACTTGTCAGGAAGCGCGCGCAGTATATCCATGCAGTCAGCATGGATTATTTTATTGATTAGGTTATTCATGCTCAAAAAGTTCTTTCTGTTTCGGCTTTTTACTCTGGCCGTTGCCGGTGCGGTGGTAGGTGGGCATTTTCTTGACTTCAAAGACAGCGCGCAGGCTGTTGGAGCTCTCCCCCAGCAGAGACAGCAACTCCTTTTTGACCTTCATGAAAGTATTTTGAGAGACGCCATAATAACGGAACGCCTCGCGGATTTTGAATGTGCGGCGGTTCAAAAAATAGTCCAGAACGCAAGCCCGCTCCCTGCCACCTGGCGCAGCCATAGAGAGGAAATAGACAAGAGAGCGAACGATGCGACCGCGCTCATCGCTGAAAAACTCTGCCAGGTATTCCAGCTGCCGGTCGGTGAACATGTCCGCGTCCAGCTCTGCGGGCAGGTGTACCGGCTCATCGTCTGCGGCTGGCTGTTCACCCTGGTGCAATTCCCAATTTTCATTATAAGTCTCCATACCTCTAAAAGCATTACTGTTCCCCAGGTGCGGACAGGAAGCGCTGGCAGAAGCCCTCAAACTTCATGCGTACCACGCCACCTTCCCCATGACGATTCTTGTCAACTGAGCAGAACGCAAGGCCTGCATATTTGTCCCGGAGCTCCTGCTTTGCATCGTGCGGGAGGCACTTCTCCGGGCGGTGCAGCAGCAGAACCGCGTCAGCGTCCTGCTCTATGTCTCCGCTCCCCTTGAGGTCTGCCACGGTGGGCAGGGCTTCCGGTTTTTTCTGTGCCTCTTTCGCGTACTGTCGGTTAATTTGAGCCAGCACCAGCAGCGGGAAGTTGGAGGCGTGCGCAAAATCGCGTAGCGCATTGCTAACTGCAGCCACCTCTGCCACACGGTCCCCGCGTGATTCTGCGGAAGCTGCGCTCTTGAGCAGCTGCAGGTAGTCAAGCAGGACCATTTTGAGCGGCGTGGTGCGGGCTATGGAGCGCACCGTTGCCACCACCTTCTCCACGGTCCAGCCTGCCACCTCCAGAAACTGCAGAGGGGTTTTAAGAATGCGGTTAGCAGCTGCCCCAAGCTCCATGGTGCGCTCCATTTTTGCCTTTATGGTCCAATCCGGCGGCGTTTGAGCAGATACACCGGCCTCGATGGTCATGAGGCGCATGGCGAGGTCTTGCGGAGGCATTTCCCCGGTGAGCACCAGCACTGTGCCCTGCGGCTCCTCGTCCTGATTTTTGGCTGCAGCCAGCGCAAAATTGAGCATTAGCGCGGTCTTGCCCATGCCGGAGCGGGCACCAATGACGTAATACCTGCCCGGCACAAAACCGTCAAGCATGCGGTCGAGTTCTTCATAACCGGAGCGAATGCCCTTGCATCCCTTCCGGTTCACTGCGGCATCACGCTCTGCCAGAGCTTGACGGATGGCGTCCTTGAATGGCACCAGCGGCGTGACAGATACTCGGCCTTCCTCCAGCAGGTGCATCTGGTCCTGTGGGGCTTCGCCAGCATACACAGCGGCAGCGGCGCGTTGCGCGCGGATAATAAAGAGGCGGGCGCGGTATGCCTGCATGACCTCGGCCAGGCGGTCCTTCAGGAATAGCACGGAAGTGTTGCTGCCGTTGAGAATATCGGAGAGACCTATAAAGCCTCCCACCTTATCCAGCTGACCGGAGAGAGCCAAGGCAGAAACGAGGCCCTCTACGTCATCCGTGCGGCGGCCTTCGTTGTATCGGGCGGCCAGAGCATCCCACACAATAGCATGCGCGGGAATGTAGAAACAGTCTGAACAGAGGCCGGAGAGCATGCCTGCCTTCATAACCTCGTCGGGATGGGTGGTCATGAGGGAGAGCAGAGCTTGCTCCGCACGAGGCACCTGCGGGAGCTGCCCCTGCACGTTCCACGGGACATCTGCGGCGGCGTTGGTGTTTGCGTGTTGGTTCATGGGTGTTGTTTTCTTTCTATGCGAGGTCTCGCATAAGGGCGGCCAGATATTCCTGCTCGGCCTTGCGGGCAGCAGCGGCTTCCTCCTCTGTTTCTACCTCCAGAGGCGCGGCGGCGTCAGCATGAGCCGCGCCATCTGATAATATATCTTTAGATATATTATATTCTTTTCTGGTCACGTTTTTTTGTGACAGAGCGCGGACAGAACGCGGACGGGTTTTATTCTTTGCGCGTAAACGGCTTAAAGCCTTCCGGCGTGCGTCCTCTGAGCGGCGTTTTGCAGTGTCACCGCAGTGCTTTTCGTAGTCAACTGCACACATGTGTTGTGACATGTTCTGGACAGCCCAGCCGATGCTTATGAGAGCCTCAGACGCGCCATCTCTACCCAGTACAGAGTCCACCACAGCGGGCTCAAGTTCTGTGTTGCCGTCCGTGGTCTGCTCGTCAATAAACATAAGCCACCGCACAGCGCAGCCGAGTGCTGTGTCATCGTCTACCCCCAGCAGCAGAGCCAGCTTTTTGAGCTTAGGGCTCCGCAGCAGGGAATGGTTAATTTTAAGCCAATCTGACATGGGTTAATTCACGTTCAAGAGTTTTTTTAAGGAGGCAGAATGCAGTTGCAGCCACGAGTGAAACTTGTCCATTGCCAATGGCTTTAAGTCGGTCCACCCTGTTGGCCACCCCATGAGCCACTCTACCCAAGGCGGGTTCAGAGCCCCACCAGCCACCGCATTCAGCGGCTTGCTGTTGCGGTTCTGCTGGCTCTGGCTTCCGTTGTTTTTCGCGTCTTGGCAGGTCGGCGTTGGAAAAAGCTCCCTGCTGGATACCGCTTCCGGTAAGCCTTTCTGGTGTCCCTGCAGCCTCTTCTGTAAAGCCTCCGGCGTGTAGCTGGCTCTCTTGTAATCGGACGCCTGCTGTATAGGCCATTTCTGCAGCTCCATCTCTGCCACTTCTGCCGGATTCGGAAGCTTGGAGATGCCTCTGAACTTCTGAGAGCGTGGCCTCATTGCCGCTGTGGGTGTGCCGAATTTGAGAATCCTCTGCAAGAATCCAGATTCTGTCGCGCCTGTGCGGAGCTCCCACATCGGCAGCTTCCAGCACCATCCAAGCTGCATTATACCCTGCTTCGGCCAGGTCTCCGAGAACTCTGTGCAGTCCCCTAGAAGTGAGCATTGGGGAGTTTTCCATGAACGCGAATCGCGGTCGAACTTCGCAAATGATTCTAAACATCTCAGCCCAGAGACCGCTCCGTGCTCCGTCAATTCCTGCCCCCTTTCCAGCCGAGCTGATATCTTGACAGGGGAAGCCACCGGAGACGACATCGACAAGACCTCGCCATGGTTTTCCGTCAAAGGTGGTGACGTCATCCCAAATGGGGAATGGTGGCAGGATTCCGTCGCGCTGCCGTTGCAGCAGGCATTCTCTCGGGTAGCGTTCAAGTTCCACCGCTGCCACCGTATGCCAGCCAAGTAAGACTCCACCGAGAATCCCCCACCAGCTCCTGCAAACAATGCCAGCTCATTCACTCTTTCCCTCCTCTCCGTTATACTGCGGCGCGGTCATGCCCGCAGCCTTAAATATCAGGGTGAACATGTGGCGCGTATTTATGGCCGCCTGCCAGTTCTTCATGCCGCAGTCAGTAGGCCTCTTGCAATACTTCAGCACAAACTCGTCGTTGGCCTGCAAGGCGGCAAACAGAGCGAGCAAAATCTCCTCTTTCTGTTGTTCTGACAGCGCCCAGTATTGCAACATGTGCCAGGGAGCATCGGGCATGGTGTCGGGTTCTGAGTTCATCTCTGCCCCTTTCTATCTTGTTGCCCACCTGCGGGCGGCAAATCGGTTTGTTGCCCACTTTCGGCGGTTTTGTGGGTGGCAAGTGTTTTCCTGTTTTTTCTCCTTTCCAAGTGTTGCCCAGAGGATATGCAAGCTGCAATTAAAGCGCTTTCCATTTGAAAGGTTATTTCTTGCAACCTGTGAATGTATGAAGTCCATTCAAACATTGTTGCTTTTTTCCCCGGTTTTTTAAGGTGTTGAAGCAGCTTGTAAGCCCGCAATTCGTGGCTGTATTTCGGGAGATTTGTCGCGTCTTTGTATCGCGTCAAGCTCCGCTTGAGCTGCGCCGTGCGGTTCTTGCGCTTCCAGCGGGTATTATATAATTCCGGCATCACCGCATCCATTATTATAGCACCGTTGTCGGGATTGATGCCGCTCTCGTAAAAATAGTAGTCTCTTTCAGGTGTTTTCATGATCGGTCACATTTCTATATAAGCGGTGGAGCCGCAGATGTGTATCGTGGTGCAGAATATTTCCTTTCCATAATAATAGTTAAGGTATGACATTGCACGCATGATTGACTCCGCGGTGGCGGGTATGGCGATCAAGAATCCTTGAGGTAGATTTTTTATGTTCATGCCTGCTCCTTTCGTTCCCTGTACTCATTGCAAGCCTTTTCCGCTCCGCGCGTGTGCGTGCAATATGTGCCTCTTCCTAAACAGCATCGTCCGTCCGGGTCTCCGTCATTGTATGGCGTAAAGAATCGGCAAGAAATGCAGGTTGCTTTCTGCTTTTCGGCTTCCTCCGCGCTCAATATGGGCATGCTCTGGGGTGCTCTTTTGGCTTTTTTCTTTTCGTAGATTGCAAGATGATAATGCTTTTCAGCCTTCTTGCATTCGTTCATTGCCTGCGCGGTGTAGGAAGCTGCGCTTTGCGGATTCCCGTTTGAATCGTCAGCCTCTTCTGCCCTTGTAAGGAGTATAATCGCGCGGCGTATAGCCTTTCTCGCCAGCCATCGGGATTCCTGCTTTCTCTGTTCACTGGTTGCCATGGGTCTGCTCCTTTCTATATTTAGCAGTACACATTGAGAATCACCACGGAGGCAGCCACCACCAAGCCAAGGAAGAAGCCGAAAGCCAGAGGGAATGCCATGCTCGGCCCCCTCTCCGGCACCGTGATGCACAAGCTGCCCTGCGTGGTGTTTCCGGTGCTGGTTGAGGAATAGACAGGTTCATCATGAGCATCTGGCCGTCGTTTCTGCGGAGCGGGCCGCTCTTCTTTATTCAAAAATTGAGTTGCCCCGGCCTGCAGGTCTGCGAACAGGAAAACGAGGTCATCAAAGGCGTCCCCGTGCCGGAGCTTTGAGCGGTATGCTCTGTAATGCTCTTTCATAAAAGAATAGAATGCACAAGGGTCTACGCCCTCCATGGCCGGAGTCTTGCGGATGTAACACGGCACCGAGAAGAACAGCGAGAGAATGCGGCTGGTATTCTCCGCTTTTGCATGCAGTTCTTTCCAAAATTCAAGAGGGCGCCTAGAGCCGCGGGTGATGCCGTTCCCTCCTGATATTCTGCTTTGAAGCAGGCTTAATTTGTTCATCTTTTTGCGGGTCGAAAAATCGACCTCAAAACGGATGCAGTATTCTGACAAGGTGTAATGTTTTTTCATGTTTCTTTTTTATGGTTAAGGGTTATTTTGTTTTAAATAAAGGCTGCCAGTGGTCTATAAAAAAGATAGTCACGCCTTTGCGGGCAGCGCAGCCTGCATGCTGTCGGGATACGCCTGCCAGCTCCAGGTGCCGGTCATCGAGGCCAAGGGCTTCTGCGCAGCCGTCCAGGTAGCTTTTGAGCCTGGCCACTACGTTGTCAACATCCGGCTTGACCGTCCCCCAGTACCGCCATTCTATAAAATAAGCGGCTGGCTTGTATGAGCTGATGCCTCTGCTCTGCAAGGCTTCCTCGCAAGCTGCGCGTGCGGTTGCTCTGGCCTCCTGCCGGAGTTTATTGAGCAGAAACACGGCGCCGTGGGAGGCTCCCCGGCTCCCATTTGCACCCAGCCGGGTGGCCGGGTGCGGGAGTGTTATGACAAGGCCCATGGTTATTAAAAGCCCAAATCGTCGTCCTCGTCGTAAGTGGCAGGACCCAGCTTGCTTTTCGGCGTATGCGTTGCCTTCTGCGTGCTGCTTTCTCCGGCCATGGTGCCGTCCTGATTGAGGCCATACTTCCGCAAGTCCTCCGGCTTAAGCGGGCCTTTATATTTCACCTCTGCCAGAGTCAGAGCGGCCATGATGCGCATATAGAGCTTGCTAGAGTCCTTCTGACCGGGCTCGTTGTAGGTGAGCACCATGGGCTTGCGGCCCAGCAGCATGCGCGGTTCCAGCGTGACCTCCTGCCCCTCGTCAAAGACATGGCCACAGGCAGCGAGCCACCTCTCTACTTTCCACGCGGTGCGCTCGGTGAGAGGCACATATTCTGCCACCTCAATGGTGCGGCATCCTCCGGCGTCCACGTCCAGCGTCAGCACCAGCATGGGGTTGCCGCTTTTAGAGGTGCGCTCCTGCACGTCTACAATAGAGGCTGCATAAATCCCTGCCGGAACGTGCCCGGCAGCCGTCATTTTCTGCTCATTTGAGCTGTTTCTAGTTTTGAACTTAAACATATTAGGAATTATGGTTAAGAGATTTTTTTATGGTTTTGAGACGCAGAGAGACGGTGCCGCCACTCAGGTTGACAATCTCCTCCGGCAGTGCGGCGTCCTGGTCATACGCTGCCAGCGCGTCCTGCGCTTTTTTGAGGGGCAGCGAGGAGCAGAGCTGCAGTACCTGTTCTGCAGGAATGAGGCTTGCCAGGTCTGCGGGGTTCACTACCTTGCGGCCCGCCACTACCACGCGGGAAAAATAAGCGCTGCTGGTGGTCTCCAGTTTGGCCTTGAGCTTGTCCTTCAGCAGGTCGGCCCAGTCATTAACAATCTTGAGCTTGCCCAGAAACTCATGAGCCTTTTCTTCATTCTCCACCAGCGCCTCCAGCACAGAGGGGAGCTCGCCACGGGAAGCCGCGGCTGGCGTGCAAGCGGGAAGCTCCGGCTCAGTAACCTCTGCAGCGGCCTGCTGAATGGCCGGGCAGGACTCCTGAGCAGCGCACCAGCCGCAATACTCGCAGCAGGTGGGCACCACGGGAGCATTGACTATGCCCCGCACCACGGCGGCGGCTTCCTGCCGGGTGAAGTGGTGGGTTACCACTCTCTTTTGGTCAACAAAAAGCAGGTGCGCAGTCCACTCGTCAGCCCAATACTCCTCCATGCAGGCCAGCGAGTAAGCGGCCATTTGTTCAAAATAGCTGCGCTCCTGTCCTGTCTTAAAATCGGCAAGCCACCACTGTGCAGGGCAGCAGGCGTCCATGGTTCCGGGTTCAACACCTGCCACCGGCACCACGGCGCGGAGCTGTTCCTCGTGGGTGAAAACGTCGCTCTTGTCAACACCAACATGCAAGGCAGCCAGAGCGGCCAATGCCCAGGAAACGGCCTCTGCGTCCTCTGCGGGCAGGTCTGCGTCTATTGGCTCTCCGTTCCATGCGGCGCGGATTATAGAGTCCAGGCTGGTGCCGCGTGCAGCCTCCGGGCTGCTGGCGGGTTTGCTTTCAAAGCAACGGCATGCTGCCAGTTTCGGCAGCGCGGATGGGCGTATGGTAATCATTGTTTCTTCTTTTTTTTAGGTTTAACGCAAGGGCTTTCTGCCTCAAGTTTGACAGTCACCGGCACGCTGTTTGCTGCCATGAGAAAGTCTAAGAGTTCATTGAGGAAACTCCCTGGAATATAGGCCGCGAGGTCGCGGTCATAGACCGATGCGCGGAGCTGCCCCCAGCGGCCATCGTTCTTCCTCACCTCTGCCTTGACCACCACAGGGAGAGATTTGCCGCCTCTGGATTCCTCCAGAGTCACAGCGAGGCCGCCTCCCTGTTCTGGCGTGTGGCGGGTAATGACCCGCAGCGTGTACCGGTGAACAATCATTTTTTTAGGCAGCTCTCTCTTCAAAATAGGCCTTCGCTTTTGCCACCGCGGCAGAGCGTCGGGCGGCAAGAGCGGATTTTAACTGCTCCGGCAGTTGGTCCAGCGTCTGGCCTTCCTGCAGCTTGCCGGTGGCAACAAAAAACGATTGCAGCAGCTCATTCTCTGCCTGTATGTCCTGAGCGGGTGCGGTCTCCTCCACCTGTGCAGGGGCTGCGGCTGACATGTCCCAGATAGGTGCCAGACTCTCCGCAGCAAGCGGCAGTGTGGGTGCAAGGCCGTGCCGGTTCTTCGCTTCCCAAGCAAGGCTTGAGGTCGTGGAAATGACGCGGGGCGCGTTTAATGCGGTTTTTTTCTGCTCTCCCCGCACTGTTACCTCATAATGGCAGAACAGGAGAGCATCGCACCACTCCTTGAGTAGTTCCCGAGACTGCTCTGCCTGTTTGTTTGGAGCGGCCACTTTAATGCAATAGCGGGTATAATCGTTTCCATCTGGCGGGCAGACTGTCTCAATTTTGGAGTGTGCAATAACTACGATATGCACCCCTGCACGGTTAATGCGGTCAAGAGTGGCCAGCACCAGCCGGAAACGGTCTGCGGATAGAGCGTAGCCCCGGTTATACCCAAAAGCTTCCAGGTTCTTCTTGCCCTCATCCAGGCAGACAGCGTCAGCGCAGTATCTCCAAAGGTTGTCGGCTGTGTCGAGCACTAGCGTCTTGTATGGGAATGACCCGGCCTTGATGTCCTGCAGCACGTCCTCCAGAGCTTCCCACAGAGAGGAGGCCTTGACCACCGACACGCGGTCAACATTCAGAAATGACGAGCCTCGCTCGGTGTCCAAAAAGAGGGGAGCAGGAGCCCCTGCTGCAAGGGTACTTTTGCCGATGCCCTCGGGTCCGTATATTACAATGCGATGAGCTTTCACACAGCGGCCTTTTATTATGTTTTTCATATTTGTTTTAGGTTGAAAAGGGTTCGCGCGTTTTCAGCGAGGCGCTGCCATTTCTCTGCTGTGCTCATCGGGTCCCTCCTTCCATGAAGGGAGTTTGTATGCAAGGCGACAGGGAATTGCTCACCATGTCTGACAGACATTCACCCAGCACCACGCAGAGGAGCGGGAGACCGGGGAAAAGGACGATAGCCTTTAGGCAGTCAATCAATGTTTTCATGCTGCAGGTTCGTGTAAAAAAAGGTTCAACGCATTGAGTAATGTTGTTTTCGCTTTTAATTGTTAGCGTGTTGCGCAGCGGCCCTCTGCGCGTTGGAGCACGGAATCGGCAATATATTGTTCCAATGAGGTATATCCCTCCTGCTCCATTGCTCTGCCGATGGTGGCGAGCTCCTGCTCGGTAAAATGTGCTGTAATGGTTTGCATATTGTTCTGCTGTTTACGGGTGCATTATTTCACGTTTTGTGTAGTGTGTCAATACTATTTTACACGTTTTGTGAATAATAATTCACGTTTCGTGAAATTACTCTTGAAAAAAGAAGCATGGTGTGGTAGTCTGAATTCATGACCGACCTTGACAAAATCAAAACGTGGGTAAAGAAGAACATGAGCCGCCAAGAGCTAGCAGAGGCGGTAGGAGTCTCTCTCGGTACGGTGAATAACTGGTTATCGGGAAATGCCCCTATTCCCGAAAAAAAGCAGCTTTTAATCGGCAGGCTTATGCAATCAGGTAAAGACGTTGCCCCGTGCGCGTCTGAGCCTGTTCGGGCCGTAGCAGTGGGCCTAACATGTGCGGAATATGCGCAGGTTCAGGAAGCAGCTGCGGAGGCAAAGGAAGAACTTGACCTATTCGCTCGCAATGCTGTGCTAAAGCGGGTGACAAAGGTCCTCAAAGGTCGGGAGTGAGTACCGGCCTTTTTTTTTCTTGCTGACGGCTCCCGTGGGTGTATAATGAAAGGACCATGAAGCCAAACACCAAGACATTGCTGGCAGCCGACAAGCTGCAAGCTAAAAAGAAAGTGCATGACCCGGACCCGCTGGCCGGGTTGACCGTCACCGGAGCAGGAATAGAGCAACACCAGCACCAGCCCATTGACCCGCTGGCAGGTCTGACCACAGAGGAGAAGGCTGCATACTTCCTAGAGTCTCTGCTCTATTATACACAGCAGGCAGCAGAGCGGCGGTCCCCTTATAAAAAAGGCATTTATTTCCTTCTGGCCTTTTCACCGCTAGCCCTTTTAGGTTTCCACAAGCTTTATATAGGCAGGGTATGGTCTGGCCTGCTCATTCAGTTCTTTTGCTTCTTCTTCGGTGTTTTCTCCGGTGGGTGGGCTCTCCCCGTTGCCCTGTTCATCCTCGATTTATGGTCGGGGTTGGAGGCATACAGAGACCGCACAGGGAGCCCTCTGCTTGACGCGCAAGGCCGCGAGCTGCAATAAAAAAAATAAAAAAAAGGATAGACAAGGCGCTGCATAAGTGCTAGAATAGCACCCATCAAAAGGTTCAAGTTTCTTTCCTTTTGAGTTAAAAATGACAATAGTTCTGAAGGCCTCCACAGAGGCTTGAAAGGGCAGCGGTTTTCCCGCTGCTCTTTTTTTTTTACAAAAAAAACGCCTTGCCAGAGGAAGCCAAGGAAACGCTTTTCTTTACTCGGTATTAGGCCCAAAAGCCTGCTATTCTTTTTGAGCATCCTAACAGAGGCTATGTGCAAGCAATGTGTAAATCTCGATTTTCGCATGTTGACAATAAACGGCTTGCATTCCTCATCCGTCCGATTTGTAATCGGTCGATCGTGTATGTGCGGCAAAATGCCGCATGGTGCAATTTGTCGCATGGTGGTGGGGCAAAATGCCGCACTTGGATGTCCTGTGATTCGGGATGCCATGGCTGTGAGAGTGCGTAAGACGTGTTCCAAAAGCTTGAAAAATGAGCTTTTTTATGCAATTTGATAAAAAAATCACAAAATTTGTAAAGTTGGCACGGGATTTGCAACATAAGTAGGTAAGAACTGCGCCCGAATCGCGGCGACGAAGATTCTAAACAAAACAACACAACAATAGAAAGACACAGAACAATGAGTAAGATTCTCGGAATTGACCTCGGTACAACCAACTCCTGCATGGCTGTCATGGAAGGCGGTCAGGCCACGGTGTTGGAGAACAGCGAAGGCGCCCGCACCACTCCCTCCATCGTTGCTTTCACCAAGAACGGTGAGCGCATCGTGGGGCAGGCTGCCAAGCGCCAGGCTGTCACTAACCCCCGCAACACGGTGTTCTCTGCCAAGCGCCTTATCGGCCGCAAGTATGCCGAGCTGACGGAAGAAGATAAGAAGGTTCCCTATGCCATCGTGGAGGCCCCCAACGGCGATGCTCACATTCAGGTGGAAGTGGGCGGCGAGACCAAGGTGTATTCCCCGCAGGAAATCAGCGCCATGATTCTTGGTAAGCTGAAGTCTGATGCCGAAGCCAAGCTCGGCGAGACGATCACGGAGGCTGTGATTACCGTGCCCGCCTACTTCAACGATGCCCAGCGTAACGCCACCAAGGCTGCCGGTGAGATTGCCGGTCTGAAGGTGCGCCGCATCATCAACGAGCCGACCGCCGCTGCTCTGGCCTACGGTCTGGACAAGAAGAGCAACGAGCAGATTGCCGTATACGACCTCGGTGGCGGTACGTTCGATATCTCCGTGCTGGAAATCGGTGACGGCGTGTTCGAGGTGAAGGCTTCCGACGGTGATACCCACCTGGGTGGTGATGACTGGGATAACGCCATCATCAACTACATCCTGGATGAGTTCAAGCGCAATGAGGGTATGGATATCTCCAAGCAGACGGACGCCCTGCAGCGTATCAAGGAAGAGGCTGAGAAGGCCAAGATTGCCCTGAGCTCCACGCAGAGCTATGACATCTCTCTGCCCTTCATCACCATGGATGCCACCGGTCCCAAGCACATCATGATGAACATCACCCGCAGCAAGCTGGAGCAGCTCACAGAGCGTCTCCTGGAGCGCACCGCCGCTCCGGTGAAGAACTGCATCTCCGCTGCCGGTCTTTCTACCAGCGACATCAATGAGCTGGTGCTCGTGGGTGGTATGACCCGCATGCCCGCCGTGCAGGAGATGGCCAAGCGCCTTGCCGGTAAGGAGCCCCACAAGGGTGTGAACCCGGATGAGGTGGTGGCCGTGGGTGCTGCCATTCAGGGCGGCGTGCTTTCCGGCTCCGTGAATGACGTGCTGCTGTTGGACGTGACCCCGCTCACGCTTTCCATCGAAACGATGGGCAGCATCGCCACTCCGATGATTGACCGCAACACCACCATCCCCGTCCGCAAGAGCCAGGTGTTCTCCACCGCTGCTGACAATCAGCCCGCCGTGGACATCCGCATCTGCCAGGGTGAGCGCAAGATGTTCAATGATAACAAGCTGCTCGGCAACTTCAAGCTGGACGGCATCGAGCCCGCTCCCCGCGGCGTGCCGCAGATTGAGGTGACCTTCGATATCGATGCCAACGGTATCCTCAAGGTGACCGCCAAGGACAAGAAGACCGGCAAGGAGCAGAATATCTCCATTCAGGGTTCCTCCGGTCTCTCCAAGGAAGAAATCGAGCGTGCCAAGCGCGATGCTGAGCTTCACGCAGAGGAAGACCGCCGCAAGGCAGAGGATATTGAGGTCATCAACAAGGCCGACTCCCTGGCTCACAACGTGGAGCGCCAGCTCAACGAGATGGGCGACCAGGCTCCCGCACAGGTCAAGCAGCCCATCGAGGAGAAGGTGAAGGCCCTCAGGACCGCCGCCGAAGCCAAGGACGTGGCCAAGGCCAAGCAGCTCACGGAAGAGCTGGAGAAGATGCTCGGCGAGCTTGCTCAGGCCGCTCAGGCAGCCGGTGCCCAGCAGGGCGGCGCTCCCTACGGCAACCCCGCTGACTCCGGTGCTCAGGAAGGCCCCCGCAAGGCCAAGGGCAAGGTTGTGGATGCCGAGGTGGTTGACGACAACTAAAAATCATTCATCCCTCCCGGGTGCGGTGCCGGAGCACCCGCCCGGGAATCCCCCTCTCTATACAATTTTTTAACAAATAACCAAACATACATACCATGATTAAACCATTAGGACAGCGAGTGCTCGTAGAGCGTGTAGAAGCCGAAACCAAGACAGCCGGCGGCCTTTTCCTTCCCGATACCGCCAAGGAGAAGCCCCAGGAAGCCATCGTTCGCGCCATCGGTACCGGCGGCCGTGATAAGGACGGCAACCTCATCCCCTTCAATGTGGCTGTGAACGACAAGGTGCTCATCGCCAAGTACGGCGGCACGGAGGTCACCTACAACGGCACCACCTACACCATCCTCAGCGAGAGCGACATCCTCGCCGTTATCGACTAAATATCATTTTAACTCATAAATTGTAATTCATATTATGGCTAAACAACTTGCATTCGACGAATCCGCACGCCAGAGCCTGCTCAACGGCGTTACCAAAATTGCCAAGGCTGTCAAGAGCACCCTTGGCCCGGCCGGTCGCAACGTGGTTATCGACAAGAAATTCGGCTCCCCCAACATCACCAAGGACGGCGTGACCGTGGCCAAGGAAGTGGAGCTCGAAGACCCGTATGAGAACATGGGCGCCCAGCTCGTGCGCGAGGTCTCCAGCAAGACCAACGACATCGCCGGCGACGGCACCACCACCGCCACCGTGCTGGCAGAGAGTATCTACCGCGAAGGCCTCCGCAACGTGACCGCCGGTGCCAACCCCATCTCCCTGCAGCGCGGCATCAACAAGGCCGCCGCCGCCATTGTCGAGGAGCTCAAGAACATCTCCAAGCCCGTGGACTCCGGCAAGGAAATCGCTCAGGTGGCCACCGTTTCCGCCAACTGGGATTCCGAAATCGGCGACATCATCGCCGAGGCCATGGACAAAGTGGGCAAGGACGGCACCATCACCGTGGAAGAAGCCAAGGGTATCGACACCTCTCTGGACGTGGTAGAGGGTATGCAGTTCGACAAGGGCTACCTCTCCCCCTACTTCGTGACCAACGCCGACACCATGGAAGCCGTGCTGGAGAGCCCCTACATCCTCATCTTCGAGAAGAAGATTTCCAACCTCAAGGACTTCCTCCCCGTGCTGGAGAAGGTTGCCAAGAGCGGCAAGCCCTTCCTCATCATTGCCGAGGATATCGAGGGTGAAGCCCTCGCCGCCCTCGTGGTGAACCGCCTGCGCGGCACCCTCAACGTGGCCGCCGTGAAGGCTCCCGGCTTCGGCGACCGCCGCAAGGCCATGCTCCAGGATATCGCCATTCTCACCGGCGGTCAGTGCATCTCCGAGGACCTCGGCCTCAAGCTCGAGAACGTGGAGATGGACCAGCTCGGCATGGCCAAGCGCGTGGTCATCACCAAGGATACCACTGTTATCATCGAAGGCGCCGGCTCCTCCGCCGACATCTCTGCTCGCGTTTCCCAGATTCGCCGCCAGATTGAGGACACCACCTCCGACTACGATCGCGAGAAGCTCCAGGAGCGCCTTGCCAAGCTCGCCGGCGGTGTGGCCGTCATCAAGGTCGGTGCTGCTACCGAGACCGAGATGAAGGAGAAGAAGGACCGCGTGGACGACGCCCTGCATGCCACCCGCGCTGCAGTGGAAGAAGGCATCGTTCCCGGCGGCGGTGTCGCCCTCATCCGTGCTCAGAAGGCCATCTGCGCCCTCGACCTCAGCGGCGATGAAAAGACCGGTGCCGCCATCGTCTACCGCGCCGTGGAAGCTCCCCTGCGTCAGCTGGTGGAGAACGCCGGCCGCGAAGCCGCTCTCATCGTGGAGAAAGTCAAGGGTCTGGAGTCCCCGACCATGGGTTACAACGTGGTGACGGATGCCTATGAGGACCTCCTCACCTCCGGCGTGGTTGACCCCACGAAGGTGACCCGTTCCGCTCTGCAGAACGCCGCTTCCATCGCCGGCCTCATGCTTACCACCGAATGCCTCATCGCCGACCTGCCGGAGAAGAAGTCCTGCTCCTGCGGTGGCCACGGCGGCGCTGACGCCATGGGCGGCATGGGTGGCATGGGCGGCATGATGTAAGCCATCCCCCAAAAAAGTCACATCGCCTGACTACCCTGTAACATAAAACACGCCCCGCCTTCATCCCGAAGCGCGGGGCGTTTGTGTTATCTCTTTCCAAAGAAATGGGGGAGAGAATTTTACTTACCTGTGATGAACATTTGCTTGGAACTTCCCGGTATATTCGGCAGGGTCATACGGATGAATCCGGCTGCTACCAAGGGGGAGAGATATCTGCGCAGCGCGTATTGCTCTGACCGAATATTCAGGTGTTTTGCTATTTCGGCACGTGTTCTGGGGATTTGGCAGAACTCTAAAAGCCCTTTGGGGTCGGTTACATCGGCAGCGGTTGTTTCTTCGTTTGTCAGTTGCCGATTGGGAGTATCTGCAGGGGCATGATATAAAACAACCTTGAATGAAGAAAGGGAATTTTCAAAGACAGGTTCAGGCAGGGAATGTTGTTTCATCGCATGGCGAATGGTGGGTATGCCGGAATAGCGGTTCTCTGTTTTGCCCAGCGATTCCATGGCGGTCACAATAAGCGGATTTCTCGTGTCCGGTTGCGTTTTTCCTAATTGGTTTACCGTAAGACGACCATACAGACCACCGGGATTAATGATTTCCAACCTGTCCGAATACATATCCAGCTGAATCGGCATGCCTTCCGTATGCTTGCTGTAATCTCTGTGTACAAGAGCATTGAGTAAAATCTCGCGAACGGCAATCATCGGATATTGCGGTATATCTTTCCTTTCTCCCGTCTTTTCATCAATCCTCGTTGCTGTTCGCATGTTATTGCGTACAAATGCCAAGGCATCATTCAGCATTTCCGGTATGGTGCCTTCGATCCGTTTGGTGTCCGTGAATCTGTTACCTTCATTATCAACATCTCCTTTCTCTTTTCCGGGAACACAGCTTGCTACTATACACAGTCGAGGATAATATGCCTGTGGGTATAGACCAAATAAAAGCAGGGCAGCCAGCGTCACCTGTTGATTTCGGGTAACTCCGCTGAGTTCCAGCTGCTGCTCCTCCGTCATCCTGGACAGATTGGACCTTTCCGTCCGCTTAAGAAGAAGATAATTGTCTATTAAGTTTTTATCCAGAATGTTCAGTGTTGCCCGTTCTGTTTCCCGTATGTCGTCCCTATACTTTTTTCGGAATGCTTCGTAACTGTACACTTCATATTCAGACATGGGCTTATCTGCTTCACCCACGCGTACATACGAGCCTTTCAATCGCCCCTTGCCTGTTTTGAAGCACGGACGGTCGGCTATATCCAAAGGCGGAATTTCGGCAGATACAAACACTTTGCCGTTTTCGTCATAGACGGTGAATACAGGGCGTATGACCGGTGTCATCTGCTCACAGTATTCCATTACTTTTTTTTGTAAATCCTGAGCATCATAGACTCCGTTCTTTTCAAATCCCTTGGTTTCGTCTAGCCCGAAAACGAATATCCCTCCGCTATCCTGATTGGAAAAGGAGGACAGCGTATCATAGAGCTTTTCCGGACAACCTTGGCGAGCTGCTTTTACCTCTGTCGTTTGCCATTCGCATCCTCTTTGCTCTATCTTGCGTATCAAATCCTGAAGCTCTTTCTCTACCATGACGATTTCTTATATTTTTTTATGAATTATATAAGATAAAAGATAAAAGTAAAGAAAAATATAAGGCTTTTCTTATGTTTTTTTTGCAGGCGCTCTTATATTTTCTTGAAATTATAAGAGCTTGTTATATTTTTTTTCATTTTTATTGTGGAGAAGTTATGAAAACCCCAACATTAGTTGCAACCACTGGTACTTCTTTTCACTACGCGAAAGTCACATCGCCTGACTACCCTGTAACATAAAAAAACACGCCCCGCCTTCATCCCGAAGCGCGGGGCGTTTGTGTTATCTATTTCCAAGGAAAAGGGAGAGGGAATACTCATCATGCGTAGGAACCAATGTCTGCTTCGGACGGCAAAAATGCCCCCAAGGCGTAAGGTTCAGAAAAGAATATTTGTCTCATATCCGCATAAAATCTCTTGCTTTTTTAGCAGATATGAGACAATAGTCATGAGGAGTTTCTGTGATGTTGACGAATATGCTTAGAGTATTCGCTTGTGGTTCGGATGCGTGCGCAGTATCCAACTGGCGGTGCATTGCGGCGAGCTTTGGCATTTCTGAAGCTAGGCAAAATGAAGAAGATTTCGGTAATCTCTTTCAATAGATAGAGGTATAAAATGTCGTGAAGTGAGGAAGATAAGATAGCTGCGATGATTCGGCACCTGAGGTGGGATGCAACATGTTATGTTGTGTCCGTTTCATTCATTCTGCGGCGAAAGACGCTCGTTCTTGGTAAATTGGATATTCCCAACGCTTGAAATTCTCGACTTGCTCCAGTACTTTGTTGAATATCTCCTCGCTCCATTCCGGCGGATATCCGGCCTTGTAGATAGTTCGCAGTAGATTGCTGGAGAGCTTGCTCTTCAGGTTATCATTATTGAGCCAGTCTGCATAGATGGCGGTATCGGAAATCAGCTCGTTAATTTTGCGAGCAAGGTCAATGCACCGGGAATCTTCGTACTCAAATCCGTGCTTATCGCGGAGCTCTACGAGAATATCGTAGAAGGCTTTTTCCTCGAACGTGATACCGAGCTTGCGGAACTCGGCTTTATCTGTGTTCAAGTCGCGGAACAATTCCAAAAGCTGTTCGGTGAGTGATTTGACTTTTTCTTCCACCACAGAGCTAACTGCATCGACTGTATCTCTGGCTACTTTATTGGTGAAATCCAGCTTGTCGCGGGTGTTGTATTCGTCTATGGTCTGGGCCAGCAGCTTTTCATAGTGCTCCGCTCGCACCTTGTTGGTCTTGCCATACTCCTTGATGGCTCGACTAAGCAACTTCACCAACATCTGGAACTTCGTACACGGCAGCTTCACATTCTCTAATTCCTGCAAGAACTTCTCCTCGTAGATGTTTTCCTCCACTGAGGCCAGCTCCATCACGTTCTCCACGCCGCCGCACATAATGGCTTCTCGCACCATCTGCTCCACGGCTTTGTTCATGGTGGTCACATCCAGATGTGAATCGGTGATTTTGCTCAGGAAAGCACATATTCCCATGAAGCATTGGCTCCATGCGGTTTCTTCATCTGAAAGCACTCCAGCAGGGCTGCAAATGGAATATGCGCTTTTCAGTCGGCGCACATGCCCCTTGAAGCTCGTCTCGAAAGAAGTCTTGCCCTTCTCCTTGACACTATTGGCAAGGATGTATTCGGCTGCTGTTTGGAGGAACATCAGGCGAGACAGCGCATTATCTCCAAAGAAGGGTGCAAAATCCACCGCCTTGAGCATCTTCCTCAAGATATCCAGCTGGTTAGCTACAATATCGTGAGCGGCTTCGATATCCTCCACTTTGGTTCCGCCGTCACCGCCATACCGCTTCATGGCTTCCTTCATGTTTTCTCGGATTCCTATGTAGTCCACCACATAGCCATATTCCTTCCCCTTGTATACGCGGTTCACGCGGCTGATGGTCTGGATAAGGGTATGCTTCTGGAGCGGTTTGTAATTGTACAGCATGGTCAGGGGCGGTGCGTCAAAGCCGGTTATCCACATATCAACCACGATAGCTATGCGGAAATTGGAAGTTTCGCTCTTAAACTCCTTATCCAGCATCTTGCGCCGCTTGTCATCTCCCAGAACCTCGACCATATCTTTGGGGTCGTCCTTGCCGGTAGTGGCTACCACGTTGACAAAAGGCACAGCTGTGAGCTTTTTCAGTTCCTCTGCACTGAGACCTTCTTCATTCAAGGCCTTCACTGGTTTGCACCATTCCGGCTTAAGCTCCTTGATTATGTTGTAGAGCTTCACGGCTACGTGGCGTTCACTACACGTCACCATGGCCTTCAGCAAGCAATCCGGCTGTTCATCGCAGCGGCGCTCATAGTCGAGAATGATATCCGTTGCCAAGCGGCGCAGTATGTCCTCATCCCCTAGCAGTACATCCATACTGCTCATGGCCTTCTTGCTCTTATCCACATCCTCCGGTTTTGCGCCATCAGTTTCGCATTGCTTGTAGTATTCCTCCACCTTGCGGGCCTGTTCGCTGTTCAGGAATACACGAATCAGTCGAGGGTCATATTTGATGGGCACGGTGATGCCGTCTTCCTGCGATTGCAGCATGGTGTATTTATCCACCACTTCACCGAATACATGGATAGTCTCATCAATGGGGGTACCGGTGAATCCCACATACGTGGCATTGGGCAAAGAATCTCGCAAATACTTGGCAAATCCGTACGAGATAAAGGCTCCCATATTTTCAGTATTGCCGGAAACATCCTGTTTGTCTCGAATTACCAGCTTGCTTCCGGTGTTGGTTTGGGTTCGGTGGGCCTCATCGCTCAGGCAAATGATATCGGCGCGGTCACTGAGTAGGCCTGTCGATTCTGTGAACTTCTGGACGGTAGTCACGTAGAAGCCGCCGCCCTTGTTGGTCGTCAATTCGGTGGACAAGTCTTCACGATTCTTGATGGTGCGCACGGAGTTGCTACCCAGATACTCTGTGGATTTGCTGAATTGCTTGTCTGCCTGATTCTCCAGATCTTCTCGGTCTACGATGAGCAGAATCGTGGGATTCCCGAGGTGTTGCTTGCTTCGCATGGCCAGCAGGCGCGACAGGAACAACATGGTGTAGGTTTTGCCGCAGCCCGTTGCGCCGAAATAAGTGCCACCCTTACCGTCACCGCCAACGCTCCGCAGGTGCTGTAATACATGCGCCTGCAATTTCTTGGCTGCAAAGAATTGAGGATAGCGGCATACGATTTCTATCTCCTTTTCTTCTTCTCCGGGTGCCGTGTCCGGGAAATAAACAAAATCGCGTAATATTTCCAGTATGCGGGGCGGCGTCAACGCACCTTGAATAAGAGATTGGAGCTCGCCCACGCCCTTGGATGGCGTGTCCTCGTTTTCTACCTTCTTCCAAGCATAGAAATACTCGTAGTTGGTGACAGTGTTACCTAGTCTCGAATTGCTGCCATCGCTGATGCAGGCCAAGGCGCAATACTTGAGCAGCAACGGGATGTCGCGGCGATAACGCACGGTAATCTGTGTATGCGCATCGCGGATGGTCGCATTCGCATCCGTGGGATTCTTCAGCTCAAAGATACAGACGGGGATGCCATTGATGAAAAGCAACACATCCGGAATACGGACTTGCTGGCCCTGAAGCATTTCAAACTGGTTGACTACTCGGAAATAATTGCGTTCCGGGTGCTCAAAGTCTATGTATTCCAGTTTGAGCGGCAGAGCTCCGGGATAGGAAGGCGTGAAGTCGAAGCCTTCCCTGTATAAATTGACTGTTTTCTTCAGCGTGGAGTAATCGCTGGTGCCGCTGACATTCTGAATATTGGCGATAATTTGGCGGAAATCACTCTCGGTCAGCCCTGAGTCTTCGTAGCGTTCATGAAGATACAGGGTCAAATCTTCCAGCAGCAGCGGTTCTGTGATTTTGCGGTTGTGCAAATCACTGCCATGGGTATAATCCCAACCGGCTTGCTGCAGGAGCTCTACAACTGATTTCTCGTACTCGCTTTCGTAAAATTTACCTTTCATTTCCAGACGATAAGGTAGTTAGTAATGAATCGCTTTCTGTATCAAAGCCGGAGCTACCGCCTTGCGGAGCTTCTCCGCTTCGCAGGAGATGGCTTTGCTTTCTTTGGCGCATTTGTAAATATCGACAATGGCTTGTTGAATGGCTTTGTCTGGAATAGGTATGCACACCCTCTTCATGTCTTCCAGATTGAATGTCTCTCGTGCACTCCCCCACGAGTGGTATCGAGCATAACGGTCAAACTCCGGGCGCAGGAACCAGAGATAGAGATATTCTGGTAACAAAGAGCAGTCGTTCACAACTTCAAAAACGGTCGAAATGGATGATACTATGAATGTTTCTTTCGTATCATTAAAAGCAAGGCTCATCTTGTCACCACGGCGGGAAGTGTCCGCTACGAAAGCAAACCTATTGGGAGCTACCAACTTGTAACTAGAGAGACTGACGCCTTCAAGATTCGCTTTAGTGTCAATAAAATGCTTGCTAGTGCCTATACCCCGTACGCTCTTTTCTTTATAAGCATTGTCGGTATTTCTCTCATCAATCGGTATTAGAAAATCTCCTATGGAAACAGGAACGTATTCCTCCCTCAATTTTTTGAGGTAACTCATGCACAGCCCCATGAGCGGCTCTGCTTGGGCCTCATTGTCAACTTTGAGACCGTTGAGCCCCTCCCAGACATCGACAAGCTGTCGCTGAATTTTGATGTCAGGAACAGGGATTTCAATATCACAAAAGCGAGACCAATCGAGATTAGCTCTCACACTGGAATCGCTAATGAAAGCTCCATATCTATCAGATTCCTCCCGATTGAAAAACATGAACACATAAGCTGGGGAAATCTCTTTTTCTCCTACCCTGTCACGAAGAGTGAAAGTTGTATACGCAGGAGATATGAGAGCAGGAAAATCATCGGTGTAACGAGCAAGACGGATACAGACATCGCGACCTGTTTGCATACCACTGAAAGCAAACCATCCTTTTTCTACGACCTTATATTTTTGTAGATTGACATCATTGACATTAGCCACTGTTGGCATAAAGGATTTTTCCTTATTGAGCCCCAAGACAGGAAATCCATTATTATCGGAATTTACCTTATCTTGGAGAATAATTAAATCCCCCATCCGCATATATGTAACTTCAGTAGCCATATCCTAAAGTCTTGAAAGCTGCAACCAACTTCTTCTGATTTTCTGTCTGACGCTTGATTATTTCAGCCGACTGAGCTCCAACTTCTTGGAGCATCGAATCAAAATCCATAGCCTCATCCTGGTCAACGAACTCAATATAACGGCTGGGGGCAAGGCTCCAATTCTTCTCTTCTACCTCCTTGATTCCTGCAGAATAGTACAACTCCGGGCAGGCATATTTTGCGGGGCTTTCGGAGGGGGCAAGCGTCTGCCAGCCATGATAAATGCGGCACACTTCCTCTATCTGTTCGGGGGAGAGTTCTACATACTTCTTTTCGTAGATATTGGTGTTCCATGTGCGGAGGTCTACGAAAAGGAACTCATGCTCACGATTCCGGAGCTGACGACCATGCCACTTGCCACCCTTTTTGTTGTTATTCAGAATCCAGAGAGTGACGCTGATATCGGTGGAATAGAACATATTTCGGGGCAACACAATAATGGCTTCAACCTTGTCATTCTCCAACAGCTTGCGACGGATGGCAAGCGTATCACTATCGTCCAGCGCACCATTGGCCAGCAGGAACCCGGCGACACCGTGCCGGGCATCCAGCTTGGAAAGCATGTGCAGAATCCAGGCATAGTTGGCATTGCTGTCCGGCGGGGTGCCATAGTCACCCCACCTTGGGTCATCATCCAGCTGGGAGCTCCAGTATTTCTTCAGATTGAAAGGCGGATTCGCCATGATGTAGTCCATCCGCTTGTCTTTATGGTGGTCATTCGTGAACGTGGATGCCGCCTTATCGCCAAGGTGGTATGAAATGCCACGCACGGCCAGATTCATCTTGGCCAGTCGGAAGGTGCTGGGCTCGGACTCCTGCCCGTAAACAGTCACATTTTGCGTGTTGCCGCCGTGAGCCTCGATGAACTTGGCACTTTGCACAAACATGCCACCGGAGCCACAGCACGGGTCGTAGATAGTGCCGTCGAAAGGCTCAATTAAGGATGCTATCAGTTCCACGATACTATGTGGCGTGTAGAACTCACCCTCCTCCTTGTCGGCATTGATAGAGAATGCCTGCAGGAAATACTCGTATACTCGTCCGATAAGGTCCTTTTCCGTAAATTTGGCAGGGTCGATACGATTGATATCATCTACTACCGACTTGATGACACCGGGCTCCAATGCCGTTTTGGTGAAGATCTGCTGCGGTAGAGCATTGCGGAGCTTTTCCTCATTTTGTTCAAGTTTGGCAATCGCTGTATCGAAAGCCACCGCCATATTGCGGGATTCAGTTTTTACCAATTCACTCCACAAGCATTCATCAGGGAGAAAGAATATACCAGCCTGCTTGTAATAGGATGCCGTTTTTACTGCAATTTCCGAGTATAGTGGCTCATTAGCGAATTCCGTTAGAATCTCATTCTTTCGAGCATTGAAGCGGTCGCCAATGAACTTGAGGAATACCAGAGTAAGGAGTAAGTCACGCTTGTCGGTCATGGGCGCACGACCACGCAAGTGATTGCGGCAGCTGAAAAGAATGTCCTCCAGACGTTCTTTTTTTACGGTTGCTGTTTTTTTTGCTGTGCTTGTACCATTATTTAGAGAGTTCTTGGAACGTGCCATACCGGAAATGAGTTTGAAATGTGAGTAGGTATCCTCGCATGTTCGTGAGACTGTTGGTCATTTCCTCTCACATATGTTCGATATGATACAGCATTTGAACTGCTGATGACTCCTTAATACTCATGACGTATTTATAGTACGGGCATGAAGTGTAAGCGGCTAGATTTATCTTGCTTGAGTCAGTCATTTATCGTATGGTGCAATTTTCAGCAGAACTGGGCAAAAACTTATATTTAGCTTGCTACAGCAGTTCAAATGCTGAACCACCTACCGAAAAGACTATGAAAACAGCAAAGGAAATTATTAAGGAGTTGCCGTTGAATCTCAACGATATATCCCGTCTGGTGATGGAGGCGGCGGAGGAGCTGGGGGAGAGGTGTGCCGGGATGGAGAGGGGGGAAATGATGCGGTTGATGCGGCGGGTGTTGCATGCGGGGGTGGCGGCAATCAGGGCAGAGGAGCATACGGTTTCGTTTGAAACGGCAGCGTGGGCGAGTGTGCAGGCTCGGGCGGGGCGGAGACCGGTGACGCTGCGTGATTTGCGGCATTTTGTGCGGCGAATGCTGCGGGTGGAGGGGGTGGCAGAGCGACCGCTGCGGGCGATGTCTAGCCGTGAGTGTCGGGAGCTGTTGCAGGCGGCTTTCGGTGGCAGTGTGCATAGCTATAACAAGGGCAGGGCGATTCTGCACAGCATTTTTTCTTATGGGCAAAAGCAGGAATGGTGCGGCGAAAATCCCGTGGCGCGTATAGAATGCCGCCGGGTGAGGGAGCAGGAAATCAAGCCTCTTGGCGCGGAAGAAATCAAGCGGTTGGAGGCGGCGGCGCAGCAGCCGGAGCACCGGGCGATGCGGCTGTCGCTGCATTTGCTGCTGTATTGCGGGCTGCGTCCGCAGGAGGTGGCTCGTTTGGATGAAAGCCGTATTCAAGCGGAGCAGGGCAGGGTCATAGTGCCGCCGAGTAGCAGTAAGACCGGCGGCGGGCGTGCCGTGCCGCTGCGTAATAAAGGGAAGCTGCGCGGGGTGCCGCTGCGCATTCCCGGTAACTGGGAAAACCGCTGGAGGCGGCTGAGACGCGCGGCCGGATTTGCACCCGGGCAGTGGGTGCCGGATGTGTGTCGCCACACTTTTGCCAGCTATCACGCTGCCTACTTTCGTGATTTAGCTGCTCTGCAGATAGAGATGGGGCACCGGAGCGTGAACTTGCTGCGCTCGCGTTATCTGAACTTGCCGCAGGTGCAGCAAGCGAAAGCCTATTGGAGTATACGCTGAGTTGCGTGTCAGTGCCGGAGCGATGCTTTTTTCTGCGTAAAATAGAGTTCATTCGGCTTGACTGTTAAGCTCGTTAGTTCTAAAATGCCGTGCGTATGTGGATTTACCTGGAACCCTATGTGATGCCTGTTGCGGCAGTGGTTGTGCTGGTCATCATAGGACGAGCGTTGATAAAAATGCGCCTGCAGGGGAAGAAAAACGGGTGCTCGCATGGTTGCTCTCTGGGGTGTTTCGGGGTGATTTGTCTGGTTGTTCTGGGGGGTATCATCAGCACCTTTTTCAGCACAAAAACGCTATACTGTGACGGGACGCGCCGCTGGTATATGCGTACCTATCATGTCGACGATACGCTTTTTTATAGTGTTCAAGTAAGCCCGACCGAGGGGCTGCCCGGGGATGAGGGGCAGGGTTACTATGAGCCGTGGTATACCTGTATCGGGTTTCAGGGAGGTACTGCCGGCTGGAAGAAATACCCCACGAAGCTTTACCTGCGCCAGCAATCCGGTGCTCTTCATTATTTCAATTTCGAGACCGGAGAGGTGCAGGATATCGGTAATATCCCCGCTGACATTCCCATGGAGCCCGTGGAAAAGTTCTTTCGTGAGTTGTAATAATAAACACTATCGTACCTGATAATAATATGTATCAATATCTGAAATTCTGCTGTATTTTTCTGGGGCTTCTGACCTGTCTTTCGGTGCCTTTGCAAGCTGCGTCTCCTTCTGTTTCCGGGATGATAGAGGCGGGGCGTCGCGGTAAGGGATATGTCATCAATACCCCCCGATATGACCGCAAAGCCAAGGTCTTTTTCCTGTGCTATCTGGGGTATAATGTGAAGGATAGGCTGGGCGAAGTCTGTGCCCCGCTGATTCCGACGCATGAGGAGATAGAGCGCTGCGGTGCAGCTCTTGTCCTGTATCTCGATTTCCCTCCTGAGCAGAATGGAAATGAGGGCAAATCCGGGAAAAATAAGAAGAAGGGGAAGTCTCGAGGCTCTGCCGCTAGCGGGAGTATTCCTTGCCCCGTTGTGAATATCTATCACGCCAAGGCTCGCGAGGCGCTCTTTCAAAAGGATGCCCGTGGCAAGGAGTACAGCTATGGCACATACGATTTGCGGGCGGTCAATGCCTCCGGAAAACCTCTGGCCTATTTCAAATATGCCAATGGTGCTATTACGATGATGGATGCGCAAACCGGGAACATGAAAGAAATCGGCACGGGTAGTTACAGTGGCAATGAATGGGTTGGCCCGGCTGTTCTGGCTTCCTATAAGGAATTACTGGAGCAAGTTTCTCCGGCAGACGCTTCTGATGAAGAGACCAGGGAAGAATCTGCACCCGCTAAAAAGACGAAGAAGAAATCCGCTCAAAAACGCAAAAGCGGTATTTAGCGCGTTTTTTCGGAATTTAAAGTGCCGCGAGAATCGAAAATTTGAAACGCCCCCGTACTTTTGTACGGAATATGCGATTCTCGCGCATGTTGGGCTATTTTGCTGTAATGTGTTGATATTTCGCGTCTTTTAGTTATTATCCTGCTGAATGGCGTTTTGTAAGGTTTTCGGACGGAAAAAGTCCGTGTGAGCTAGTAATATGGTGCAGTTGGTGCATTGCTTAAGCTGATTGTCGGTAATGAGGAATTGATGTGGTCGTATCGCGTATTTGGAGGAGCCTTCTTTCATCTTCCTTGAAAGACTAACATAAATGAAGTAATAAATACGGTATATAATATGATAGAAATGACGAAAGACCGATAAAACGCGTAAAAAAAGCACATAAATACGCCTTTTTTGTGATTTACGATAAAATCAATGTTTATTTTCGGTTGATTGCTTGAGTTGGTTCGTTTTGAAGTTCGAAAACCGGAGCTGTAACATGTCTCGCACGGATGTTGTTTTGGTGAAAAATGTGCCTTAAGCAGTTCGCTGGTGCATGAGTCCAATTCGTTGGAAGGGATATAAATCTTCGTTAGAAAAGGTTTCCTGAGAGTCTCGGTTTGGGATGGGAAACGATAGTACAAAACCAAAACAATTACCGAAATTAAACAGAAACAAGTAGAAAAGAGATATTATAGCGTTGAAAAGACAGTATGTAAGAAAATAGGGAATCTTGGCGATAACAGAGGCATGTTGTTCATGTGAGGGCGGTAGACTTATGCTGAATTGTTAATTTTGGGCGGTTTGGAGGCGAGTTTATCGGATGTGGACGAAAGTATGATGTGAATGCTGTTTTGTGGGGTGTTCTTTTGCTCGGATGTGCTGCCGATGTGGCGTTTGATGGGTCGAATGTGTGACTGATGTGTGATGATGTGAAGGCTAAAATTAGAAGTTAAGAAACCGTAGCAATTACTAAGATTAAAACAAAAGAGGTGATAAAAAATATGAGAATAGAATTTTATAGCGGAAAAAATACTAAAGCAAGAAGTTTTGTAAATATGATATGGATAGAAACTAATCAAGAAAAAAGACTAACTTCTTTTTCTTTTCGGTATGTGTGAAACTGTATTATGTTTCTCATGAATAAAATGAAGTTTTTTCGTATTTTATAAATCGGAATAAATAGCATATTTCGGACTCTGAAAAGCCCTCTTCATGAGCAGAAACAGAGCTCTGTTACGAAAGAACTTTCTCGTCCGGCTTTTTTGCTGTCGTTGTGCGGGGAATTTGTGAATCGGGAAAACTCGTTCGGCAAGGCTTGGGGTGATTTCTGCTTGCGCTATCCTGAACAGGGGGAACTGTGTGAAGATGGCATTCGCCGGTGTAAAGGGAATGCCTGCGCCGGGCTTATCTGCGTTTGCACTGATGACGAGGGCAGGAGAGAAATAATGTTGATTTGAGTTGCGGGCTTGAAGCGGGGTGAAAAACGTGTTATAATACCGCAACCTCAAATCAAGTACATTATGGCAACACAGCTTGAGCAATTGAAAAAGTATACGACGGTTGTGGCAGATACGGGTGACTTCCGCCAGATGGAAGAGTTTTCCCCGGAGGATGCTACAACGAATCCTTCTCTGATTCTGGCAGCCGCTGCCAAGCCGGAGTATCGGCCGATTCTGGATGCGGTGGTGGCCGATTTCAAGGCTACGGTGAGCAACCCGGCAGAGCGCGTGGGTGAGCTGATGGACCGCGTGATTGTGGCGTTCGGTCTGGAGATTCTCAAGCGCGTGCCCGGTCGTGTGTCCAGCGAGGTGGATGCCCGCCTTTCTTTCGATACCGAGGGTACGGTGGCCAAGGCTCGTGAGATTATGGCGCTGTATGAGGCTGCCGGTATTCCCCGCGAGCGTGTGCTGATCAAGATTGCCTCCACCTGGGAGGGTATTCAGGCTGCCCGTCAGCTTGAGCAAGAGGGGATTCACTGCAACCTGACGCTGTTGTTCAGCCTGGTGCAGGCCGTGGCTTGCGCAGAGGCCGGCGTGCGTCTCATCTCTCCGTTCGTGGGGCGTATTCTGGACTGGTACAAGAGCAGCACCGGTCAGGACTACACGGCAGAGACAGACCCGGGTGTCATCTCTGTGCGCACGATTTACAATTACTACAAGAAGTTCGGCTACCCGGTGCAGATTATGGGTGCTTCTTTCCGCAACACGGGTGAGATTCTGGCGCTGGCAGGTTGCGACCTGCTGACGATTTCTCCGAATCTGCTGGCAGAGCTGGCCGGCAGCGAGGAGACTGTGACGCCGGTGCTGACGCCGGAGGCCGCGCAGGCCAGCGATATTGAGCGCATCCCTGCCGATGAGAAGAGCTTCCGCTTCCTCTTCAACGAGGACGCCATGGCCACGGAAAAGACGGCTGAGGGCATTCGCAAGTTCTCTGCCGACATTCGCAAGCTGGAGGCTCTGCTGGCATCCATGCTGTAAGATACAATTTCAATCCTAACAGAATAAAACGATGAAAGTACTCGTTACCGGCGGTGCCGGATATATCGGATCCCACACGGTGCGTCAACTGGTGAAAGCCGGTGCAGATGTGACGGTGTTGGATAGCATGGTCTACGGGCATCAGGCTGCCATTGTAGATAAGGAAGTAACACTTGTCAAAGGCGATTTGGGTGACCCGGCTGTGGTGTACCCGCTGCTGATCAACGGCAAGTTCGATGCCGTGGTTCACTTTGCCGCATTCATTCAGGTGGGTGAGTCCGTGACGGACCCGCTGAAATACTACGAGAACAACATTGCCAAGCCGCTGGTGCTGCTGCGCGCCATGATTCTGGCGGGCACGAAGCGTTTTGTGTTCTCCTCCACCTGTGCCACATACGGCGAGCCCACGCAGGTGCCGATTCCCGAGACGGAGAAACAGGACCCCATCAACCCCTACGGCGGTTCCAAGTTTATGCTCGAGAAAGTCTGCAAGGACTGCGACCGTGCCTATGGCCTCAAGAGCGTGTTCCTGCGCTACTTCAACGCCTCCGGTTCTTCCGTTGACGGTGCTATCGGTGAAGACCATGAGCCGGAGAGCCACCTTATCCCGGTGATTCTGCAGGCCATCAAGGGTGAGCGCCCGGGTATCACCGTGTTCGGTACGGACTACGATACTCCGGATGGCACCTGCATCCGCGACTACATCCATGTGGATGATTTGGCAGATGCTCACCTGCGCGCTCTGGATTACCTGATGAAGGGTGGGGAGACCAACTGGTTCAACCTGGGCACGGGCAACGGCTTCTCCGTGAAGCAGATTATTGACGCCGCAGAGAAGGTGACGGGCATGAAGGCTCCGGTTACTTACGGCCCGCGTCGTGAGGGTGACCCGCCTCGCCTGATTGCTGACTCCCGCAAGGCTGCTGAAATCCTCGGCTGGATTCCCAAGTACCAGGATGTGACTCAGATTGTGGAAACGGCATGGAAGTGGCACAACGGCCCCCGTGGCGGCCATTATTGATGCCTTGGGGTAAATCCTCATTTTAATTTATGCCCTCTGCGCGTTTGTAAGCGCAGAGGGCTTTTTTTCTACGGGGCAGGGGGGGATAAAAAGCGTGCTGTACCGACTGTCGGTACAGCACGCTGATAAGAATTGAGGGGCGCGTTATCAGAACTTGAGGGAAGCGCCCACGTTGGCGCCGGCGCTCATGGCATCGCCCATGATTTCTACGCTACCATTGGCACCGATGCTCCAGTACTCGTTGATATCGTATGCAGCACCTACACGGAAGCCTGCGCCCACCGTGCCGGGATTGGCGCCTTCCTCACTCCAGCCATTGATGGAGGGAGTGGGATCGTCGCGCATGACATCGCCCAGAAGTCGGGCTTCGGCATACAGCACGGTGGAAGCGTAGCGGCGGGTAATACCGGCACCCAGTTCGGCACGCAGATTCTTGATTTCACCGCTTTCCACACCGGCTACCTTATCAGACGTGGTCATGAAGTACTCCAGCCCGGCGAACACGTTGACCGTGGTGCTGTCGCTGATGCTGCGGCTCCAATCCAAGCGTCCGTTGAGCTGGAAGCTGTCCTGCTGCCACTCAATACCGGATGCTGCTGCCGAGGGAGAGGAAGTCACCGCACCGTAAGCAGCGGACCAGCTGAGCGTGAGCCCGCTGATTTCATTGCTGGTGAGCACTGTTGCGCCATAGAGACCGATGTAGGTGCCGTCCTGCTCCATTTTATCAGCAATTTTGCCAACGCTGATGTCCGAGGTGGTGACACCCACGGCCAAGCCGATGCAGCTGCGGGAACCAATCATGGTTTCAATACCCACGGCTGCGCCGAGCGTATCGGTATCGCCGCCATTCTTCGTGCCGTCATCATTCACGGACATGTGATTGTAGAGAGCAGAGGCCCAGACCATGACACCATTGCTGCCCACTACGCCGGAGGCAGAGCGCTGACCCTGCATGGCTTCGGAGAAGGCGTGGGAGGAAGCGAACATGCCCCAATTGCTCTGCACAAGCAGGTCGCGAAGGTCACCGTTGGAGATATTCCACTTGCCGCCGGTGTGTTCATAAACCTTGTCAAGGTCGAGCATCACCTGCACCTTGTTATCCGTTTCCTTCAGGGCAAGGGTGTATTCCGTATTGGGATTGCCATCGTCATAATTCAGAACGAGCTTGCCGAAGTCACCCGTCAGGCTGCCGGCTTCCATGAGGATGTCACCGTCAGTGTACTGGCCGGCTTCCAACTGCAGCATCGTGTCCGTCGTCAGAGTCAGACTACCGGTTACGGTGAGGGTGCAGCCATTGGACTTGATAATCATGCTGCGGTTGGCGGCAGACATGGCTTTCGCCGCTTTTTCCTTGCCGTTGAAGTAAATGGTGCCGCCATTGAGACGAAGGTTGCCATCAATGGTGGCGTCCTTATCCACAACAATTCCGGAACCATTGCTGGAGCGGAGGTTGCCCTGGATGTGTCCACCTCGGAAATACAGGCTCTGCTTACCGGCGATTGTCAGCGTGGTGCTGTCTGCGATGTTGAGGCGGCCACCGTTGAGATAGACGTTGCCGGTGCCGAACGACTCGCTGCGGGTGATGTTCAGCGCCCCGTCATTGACAACAACATCCCCGGTAGAGGAGTTGATGCCATAGAGAGAAACTTCTCCACGCTCCACCTTGAGGGAAGTGGAGCCCTTGAGGGCAGAATAAATCGAAGCATTGCCGGATGCGGTCACATCGGTATCTTTCAGGGAGCCCTCAGAGATGGAACCACCCTTCAGGGAAATGGCGGCAGCGGTCGTGTTGTCGCCTACCTTGATGTCGCCGTCAACCGTGAGGTTGCCGTCATAGGCCGTTCCATTGAACTTACCGCCGGTAGCAAGAATATTGTTCTTGACGGCAAAGTCAGCCAGATTGAGCAGACCGTTTTCCAAGGTAATATCGCCGGAGCCGAAGGACTCAACACCACCTGCGTTGACAGAACCATCCTTGATGATCGTTCCGCCTTCGTATGTGTTTTTGGCGTTCATGGTAAGCGTGCTGCTCCCTTCCTTCACCAGAGACGTCTTGCCGGCGATAGAGCCCGTGCCGCCGAGAATGACATTGTCTGCCCCTGTTACCATCAATTCTGCCGGTTTGACATCACCGACGATTTCGACGTTGCCGCCGGCATCGAACACAACCTTATCGCGGTCATAGAATCGAGTGTCTTCAGCATCGGTATCCCATTCCTGCTGATCCAGAACACCCCAGGTACCGACCTCGCCGGGTTTCCAATACAGCTCCGCAGGATTCTCCACAACGGTGAGAATCAGACTGGTATCGATAATTTCCAGAGTGTTGCCGTTGCGGGTGTTGGTGACAGGCTTGAGCATGTCCACGCTGCCGCTGATGGTGCCGGCGTTTACCAGCGTGTGAATGCCGCCGTCCACATAGTTCTCCACATTGATTGTCGTGGTGTCGAGGATATTCATGGTGCCGGTGATTTCCAGCGTAATGCCGGGGCCTCCGGGGGTGAAGGTGCCGCCGTTGAACGTCAGGTCGCCGGTGATGGTGGCAGATGTTGTGGCTGACAGTTTGGAGTTGTCGGTGGTCTCCAGAGAGCCCTCCATGTTGCCACCGCTGAACTTAATCTCCTGCTCGGAGATGAGTACCATGGGCGTATCAGCGCGGAGGCTGCCGCCTTGCACATCAATCAGAGAAGCGGCGGTAGTGCCTTCCAGCGCAAGAACGCCTTTCTGGATGATGAATTCGCCCTTCGTGGTGTGATCACCGCGGAGCGTTGTAGGACCATTGACAATCAGGTTGGTGTTGTCTGCAAGGATGGTGTTGATTGTGGAATCCTGTACGGTGATGGTGGTGTTGGTAAAGGAACCGCCGCTTACGCTTGCGGATGTGATTTCAACGGACTTAGCCGTAGTACTGTCGCCGATGCTGACATCACCGCTGATGCTCAGCTCGCCGGCATAGGCCGTGCCGGCAAAGGAACCGGCGTTGAGCATCACCTTGTTGGTAACAGCGAAATCACCCATATCAAGCATGCCACCCTTGACGGTAATATCGCCGGTGCCGAATGCCTGCTCGTGCCCGGCCTCCAGCTTACCATCTTCCAGAACGGTGCCGCCGGTGTATTCGTTGGCCAGAGAAATCTTGAGAGCGCCGCTGCCGTATTTGTAGAGCTTCATGTCACCCACCAGCTTACCGCCGTCGGCATGTGCCACCCACTCATAGTCCCCGTTCGGGAACGCCTCTGTCGGTGTATTATTGACTGTCACCTCGCTGGGGCGTATATCTCCCTTCAGGATGACAAGGCCGGCGTATTCTGCCGTAAACGTTACCGTTGCGCCGTTGGAGTAGGCATAGGGCTGCCCTTCCTGTTCCCAGTTGATGGAAGTGAAGCTCCAGATTCGATCCTCCGGATCATAATTGTGCCATGTGGCATCCAGCAACGGAGGCATGGTGGTATAGTAGACGAGCTTGCGATTGCCGTCCCCCAGTGTCTGCCAGTGAAGATTGGCGAATGTGGCCGTGAATCCGATTTTTGGATCACTGGTAACCGTCACGTTGGTAGCGTTCCACCCGAAATATTCGTTTTGCGCGGAGAGCGTAAAGAGAGTGTACGCATTATCTTCCAGCTGGTTATCAGACGTAATGTTGATGGTCGTGCCGGGAGAGAAGAAAAGGTCGCTTCTGATATCGGCAAGAGCCAATTGATTGTTGCTGGCAGAAATGTTGAGCGTAATCAGGTTGTTGCCGCTGAATGTGATGCTGTCGGCTTCAAGCGTGTTGCCCATGCCTTTCAGGTAGAGATTCGAGTCGGACTCGAATACAACGGCTTCTTCCGTTCTGAGAACAGCGTTGTTGATGTACAGCGTAGAACCGCTGCTTGCTTCAAATCTGCGGGTGGAGAAGATGGCGCCGTCGCGAATAATCATGCGGCCGGCGTGCAAAGATGTTGTTCCTTTCACTTCTGAAGTGAGAGAACTCAACATATCCTCCGTGGCGGGGGTTTCGTTTCCTTCTCCCCGAACGTTCTTGATGAAACCCGTCAAATCTGTTTCGGCATGTTCGCCGGAGAAAATAACATCGCCTACGGCCGTTTTGGGATCGCCGTTTTCGTCAGAGTAGACCTCATTGATGGATACGCTGCCGGCTTTGATGGGGTCATAGAAGGAAATCTTGGAAGATTCGCCGGCAGACAGAGACAGCTTGCCTTCGCTGTGAATGCTTTCCAGATAGAACGATTCATTTGACCCTTCCTTACGGTAAACGGCGTTATCTCGGAAGATGACGGAATCATTGCCGGCGATAGTCACGCTATCTCTGGAGTAGATGGCAGCACCTGCAGCAAAGGTTGTGCCGGAGGATTGAACACTCAGACGGTTGTGCTGGAAAGAGACATCTTCGTTGTTGTTGATGGTGATGTCAGAACCGTAAAGGGCACCGCCGTAACCACCGGAGTCGTCTCCGTTGTTGCTGCCGGCATTCGTTGAAACGGTGTTAGTTTCGATGGTGACGTCCTTGTTGCCGCAGATGCTGATGGTGGGAGACATGATAGCGCCGCCGAAGCCGAAGGCGTGTACTCTATTCTGGCTATGGTTGGCAGAGACGCTGAGTGTATTGCGAGCGATATTGACGTTTCTGTTGTTTTCGAACTTAACAGCGGCATTGGGAATTTCGTAGCTGAAGTCAGAATGGTTCAGCATGGCGGCCTCTGTATCAAATTCCAGAGTGCCGGATGTGATGACCGCACCGAAAGAAGCAACCGTTTGTTCAGACTGAGCGCCGGATTGGATGGATTCCAGATTAATGTCATGCAGCCCGACAAAAGTGGCATCGCCGACCCACAGCACACGGGACCCATTGCTCATCGAAATGCCGCAGCGATTGGCATCATTAAAGCTGGTGAAGAGAACATCACTGTCTTCGGGGACTTGAAGAAGGGTGGCGTTGGGCCATGAAATCTGAGGGTTTGTGACCGTTTCGTTCGCCGGCTTGATAATGAATGCCGTTTTTTCATGTCCGCTGATAACATTATCCGTTGTCGTGACGATGACCTGATGATAGTCGCCGGGTACATCGCTCAACGCGCCGGACACAAACGCAGGGAAAGCAATCGCGGCAGCAACTAGTGCTCGAAACAGAGACACGGGGAGGTGTGGTTTCATATATGTATGTTGTTGAAATATCGGAAGATGGATACCCGGAGTCAGGCCGGGGAGGAGCTTGTTGCACTGCTTCATGCATCTTCCGGGCACAAAGAGCACAACAAAATCCCTACTTTGTCCATTCTACCCTATCGGTTTATAGAGTCAAGCTCAAAAGAGAGTAAATCCGAAGATAATTAGTATCAAATCTGTCAGAAGAAATAAAAAAGCCCCGATGGCGGTGACAGACCGCACATCGGGGCGAAAAGTCGTGAAATGTAAGGAATTAGTCTTCCTTCACCGTGACCTTGGCATTGCGGGCCAGGAGGTCCAGCACCTTGGAGGTGACGATGGAGAGACGGATGCCCGTCACGCGGTTTTCGCGATACATCTTGCGGATGAAGTTCTTGAGGTTCTTCTCCTGGGCCTGCTCAGCCATGCGGGACATGGCTTCCAGCAGCTCCTGATCGGTCACCGTGACGTTCTCCTTGGCGGCAATCTCCTGCAGTGCGAAGTAGACGCGCAGGTTGCGCTCCGTTTCCTTCACGGAATCGGCGCGGAGAGCGTCCATGTCCTTGGTGATGTCATAGTTACCGGCCTGAATGGCGGCGTATACCTTGCGCTGGACGGTGTTGTCATTTTCGCGCTCCACAAGGTCGGAGGGAAGGGCAAACGTGAGCTGGTCAGCAATCTTCTCAGAAATCTGGTCTGCTTTGGATTCATCGTTAGCGCGTTCCTTGTTGCTCTTGAGGTTTTCGCGGACGATGTCCTTAATTTCGTCGAGGGACTTGCCGGGCAGGGCGGCGGCGAAGAGTTCCTCGGTGATTTCCGGCACCTGCTTCTCGCGAACTTCCTTCACCGTGCAGGAGAAGGTTACTTCCTTACCTGCCAGATCAGAGATGGGGAAATCTTCCTTCATGGTGACCACGATGTCCTTGGACTCGCCGGCAGAGAGGCCGATGAGACCCTCGGGCAGACCGGGAACAAAGGAATCCTCTTCCAGAGCCATCCAGTGGCCGTCGCGGCCTTCCATGAAGCCGACGGGCTTGCCGCAGTATTCGGCAGTGGGCTTGCCCTCGATGGAGGTCTTGAAGTCAATCACGGCGATGTCGCCCTTGGCGCCGGCGCGCTCCACGACTTCGTGGCGGGCAGAGGACTCTGCGTACTTCTGCAGGGTTTCCTGTACTTCGTCATCGCTCACCTCCGTGGAGGGGACGGTCACCTCAATCCCCATGTATTCCGGCAGTTCGAAATCCGGCACGATGGTGAGGGTGGAGGTCAGGGTGGTGGAGCCGTCTTCGTTGTTGGTGACGGAGGGGGTGCCGAAGTCAAGCACCTTCATGTCGGGGTTCTGCTCCAGAGCCTGTTCCTGCACATCGGACTTGATGCGGTAGTCCATTTCCTCTGCAATGGCGGAAGCGTAGCGCTTGGCAATCACGCTCTTGGGGGCCTTGCCGGGACGGAAGCCGGGGATGCGGGCGCTCTTGGAATAGGTTGCAATGATGCTGTCCTTCATGGAGGACACTTCCTGAGCGGAGGCGGTGGCAGTAAGCGTTGCCTGGCAATCGCTGGTCTTGTTGATGCTGATATCCATGGTATGGTGGAGTTAGAAAACTGTAAAAAAATGCGTGGCGATTATGCCGCAAGGGGGTACAAAAGGCAAGCACAGAATCTGCAATGACGCAAATATCTGTGTGTCGAGCATTTTATGCTTGCGTTGATACCTCGCTCAGTTGAGTAAATAATCGTACGCCTGAAGCTCTTTGCAGCCGAACCATTTTTTCTCTGTCAGGCGGATTCTCTGTGTGCGGAGCAGTTTTTCTGCCTGACTCAGCGTGGCGGCGGCTGCTTCCATTTCTGCGGAATCGGGGCGGATGAGTCCCTGCAGCAGTTGAGCGCGGGTAGCAAGCGTGGTATCGTGGAGTAGGAGCAGGTGTTTCATCTCCGGCAGGACGGAGCGGGCGCTTTCCTCGTCCTGCACCTTTTCCAGCAGTCCGCTTGCGCTGTGGAGAATATCGGCGTAGAGCCGCAAATCTGCTGTAATTTGTGCTCGGGAGAGGGGAGTCTGCGGCACCATGTTGAACACGGCATGCAGCGGAAGTTGCTGCAGAAGCGCATCTGCCGTTTTCTCGTCGGCCTCTGTGTAGTCGAGCAGCAGTCGCATCTGGAGCTCATCCACGGCATACATCTGTTGCAGGTGTGACTGCGCTTTGCGGAGGGTGTAGGCTCTTGTGCGCGACAGGTTTCCGGTTGCCCGAATCTTCAGCAACTCGGTAAACTCCGGCGGAGAATCGGCGAGCGATTCGGCCTCTTTTGCCATGGCTGCCAGATTTCGCTCAGTTTCGCGCCAGCGGTTGGCGCGAGTGCGTGCCATGCCGTGGTATAATACCTTTTTCATCGCACTTGCGCGCGCGAGAAAAAGCTCCCGGGGCATGGCCGCTATCTGAGTGGCCGTCGGTGGGAGAGGAACTTCGGCCGCCGCGTATTCCTCGTATGGTTCGATGTCCAGAACAGCCTGGAGTGCCGGTGGCATCTCATCGTTGGACCGGCAGACATCTGCCAGCAGCAGCACCAACAGGACTGTTGTTCCGAGTCTCATCAGGCAAACTGGCCCATGTAGAACTTCTTTTTGCCACGGCGGATGATGACAACCTGGCCGTCCAGTGCCATGGCGGGCGATACTTCAAAAGCGGCATCTTTCACCACCTCACCGTTAAGCGAAATGGCGCCGTTGCCGATAAACTCGCGTGCCTCGCGCTTGGAGCTGCATACCTTGGCTGCAACCAGTACATCGGCCAGCGGCCCGGGGGACAGCGTCACTTGCGGCACATTCTTCATTCCGGCCTTGATATCGCGGAGACTGAGGCTCTTGAAATCTCCCGCGAAGAGCTTTTCGCTGATTTCCACAGCGTGTTCGAATTCCTCTGCTCCGTGCAAATCGGTGATGATTTCTTTGGCTAGAGCTTTTTGTGCCAGACGCTGCTCGGGATGCTCGTTGTGCTGAGCCTCAATTTCCATAATCTGCTCCGGTGTCAGGAAGGTCAGACGCTTCAGGTAGGTGATGACGCAGGCATCATCCGAATTGAGCAGGAACTGGTACAGCTCATAGGAGGAAGTCTTGTTCTTGTCCAGCCAGAGGGCATTGCCTTCGCTCTTGCCGAACTTGTTGCCTTGGGCATCCGTGACCAGAGGCATGGTGAGGGCATACACCTCATCACCCGTTGTCTTGCGAATCAACTCGATACCCGTGGTGATGTTGCCCCACTGGTCGCTGCCGGCCACCTGTAAATCCACACCGCGAGTTTCGTGCAGGTGCTTGAAGTCGAGCGCCTGAATCAGCATGTAGGAGAACTCGGCATAGGAAATACCGGTCTCCATCTGGCGGCGCACATGATCCTTGGACAGCATGTAGCCCACGTTGATGTACTTGCCGTAGTCGCGGAAGAAGTCGATGATGCTGATATCCTTGACCCAGTCGTAGTTGTTCACCACCTCGAAGCCGAATATCTTTTCCACCTGAGCTCGCAGGGCCTCGTAGTTGCGGAATACCTCTTCCTTCTGCTTCAGCTCGCGCTCCACGGTGCCTCGCGGATCACCAATCAGACCCGTTGCCAGACCTACCAGCAGAATGGGAGTGTGCCCGGCTGCTTTCAGTCGGCGCGTGACCAGAAAGCTGGAATAGTGCCCCAGATGCAGACTGTCAGCCGTGGGGTCGGTGCCGATGTAGAAAGTCATCCCTCCGCGGTTGAGTTTCTCAATCAAATCCGGGCTGGAAATCTGGTTTACCAGGCCGCGCCATTCAAGCTCTTCGTAAAAGGTCATATCGTGGAAAAGTGGTATGCCCGGCATCATATCATGCCGGGCATACTCTGTCAATGATGACCGTGTGTGTTGACACGCTGCGTTGGGCATCAGTTGCCTCTGAGCTTGCCCGGCAGCGACCAGAGCAGGTATACTACGGAAGATACAACCATACCGTTGATGGCGCTGATGCCGTAGCCTTGCAGGAACGTGCCCGCCACCACGCCGGCTCCTACGGAGATAACCGGTCCCACAAATACGCCGCGGTAGGGTCGTACTTTCGCTTGATAGCGCTTCCGGTGAACAAAGTAGTCCAGCACCAGAACCATGCCGATGGGCGGCAGGATGGCCGACAGGAAGATGAGCCAGTTGACAAAGTTATCCCTCAGCCAGAGAGAGGCAAGCGTACCGATAATCCCGGAGATGAGGATGAGCGGTCGCGGATTGCGGCGGGTGAGGTTGGCAAGACCCAGCCCGCAGGAGTACAGGGAATTGTCGTTGGTGGTCCAGGTGTTGGTGCCCAGAACGAAAAGTGCCGGAATGATAAGTCCCTGAGCAATCATCACGTAAAAAATATCATTTTTTCCGGTAAGAGCACCGCCGGCTGCGCCGAAAATGAACATGAGTGAGTTGCCGAACAGGAAAGCCGCTACCGTTACCATCAATCCACCCATAGGCGTGCGGGAATAGCGGGTGAAGTTCGGGGTGGTGGTACCGCCGCTCACGAAGGAGGCCACCACCAGGTCAATGCCCACCATAAAGGAGAGGCCATTGGAATTCTTGGCAAAGATTTCTACCAAACCGCCTCCTTCCACGGCGGCGGCTCCGACGGAGTAACAGCCCAGCAGTACCACCAGGGGTACGGAAATGGCGCTGATGATAATAAGACCTTTTACCCCGTAATAAGAAGAGGCGGTCATGAGTCCGCCGCCGATGATGACTACCCACCAAGGGTTAATTCCCAACACTTCTGCGGTGGGAACGGAAAAGAGCCCCAGTACTACACCGAACCAGCCAATCTGGGTGATCACAATGACGGAGGAGGGCAGGTAGGAGCCCACGCGTCCGAAGGCTCGCTGGCAGAGCAAATCCAGAGAGTAGCCCGTTTTGGCTCCGATGTAGCCCAGCATTCCCGTGTAGAGCGACAGCAGAAGACCGCCCAGCAGAATGACCAGCAGGAAGTTGGAGAGGTCAAAGCCGTTGCCCAGTCGCGAACCCACCATCATGCTGGAAGAACAGAAGGTAAAGCCCAGCATCAGGAACAGCATGTTCAAAAACGAACGCCGGTAACTTTTCGGTACGGTGACGGTGGAATAGTCAATGTCAACGGGTGGATTCGGCGTGTCGCTCATATACAGTTGAATAATCTACTTGACCAAGGCTAACACATCCTGCTCAGTAACGCAAGGTTAAGTTATTACAGCAGGCGTAAAAATGAATGTTATTTGCCTTGTCGCGGACGAGTATTTGTGGTAGGCTCTCCGGCATGAGTGAATCATGCGTCCAACGCCCGCTGAATCATGTTGAACAGAGAGTACTGCAAGACCGTTTGCCGGAGGGTGAGAGAGTGTTGTGGTATATACGCCCTCAGCGCGGCCCCCTGCGGAAAGAAATAGTAGGTTGGAGCCTCATTTTATTGGCCTTTTGTGCATTTGGCGGTTTTTTTCTACTGTTGACGTTGGGGCAAGAGGAAAAATCGGCTTTGAGTTGGGTGTTGGCTGTTTTTGTCAGTATATGGTTATTGGCGGGACTGTTGATTCCTGGGTTGACGATTTTTAACAGGAGGAGAAGCTTTTATGCGGTGACGCAACACTACGCCGTGATTGCAAAATCGCAATGCCCGCTGCCCCGGGATGTGAAGTTGTTTCCGCTGGCGGCCAATATGGTGGTGGAGGTGGTGGAACGCGCCAATGGCGGGGGGGATATAGTGTTGGCGTATGAGAATACTGCTCCGGATGCTGCCGGCAGGCGTCCGTTAATCGGTTTCCTGTATCTGCAGCAGGTGGAGCCGGTGCTGGCAGCCTTACAGGCTGCCGCGGCAGAATTTCCGCAGCGCAATGATGTGGAACACTCCCGGTATCTGGCATGGGCAGATCCGCGCTCCAGTGTTCAGCGCCCGGAGAAGTGTTGGAAGATTATATCCGTTGTCATGATGCTGGCGGGGGCCGGGGCTTTGTATGCTGCTATGGCGCTGGCAGAGGATTCGCTCCATTATTTTTTGCATGCGGAGCGTACTGTCGGGAAAGTTGTGCGTGCAGAACGGGATGGGGACGGGTATCGCCCGATATACGAATACGCCGTGGCAGACGGCCGCCGTTTCTGTCAGACGGTGGAAAGCGCGGAGCATTTCAGTAACAATCCTATAGGGCTGGAGACGGTGATGATGTATTTCCCGGATGTTCCTGAGCAGGCGCATGCGCTTTGTCCGGTTCCGCTGTTTGCCTTGCCGCTCTTCCTCGGGCTCTGGGGCCTCTTTTTTCTGTCCGGCGGCTGTCTGGCGTGGAAGACCGAGCGCAGGCAGGAGCGGGCTTGGCGAGCGTTGGAAGCAGAATCATAGCTGTTGCTTCCCGCAGCGGATGAATGCGGCCGGTATGCAGCAAAAAGAAAGAACCGCACCCTTTCGGCTGCGGTTCTTTCTTTGTATAAGTCTTGTTATATCCTTTACAGGGGGACGTTGATGGTCTGCTCGCGGTCAGGGCCTACACCCACGGTGCCCACGGGGCAGCCGATGACCTCGCCGAAGCGCTTGACATAAGCCTTGCAGGCCTCGGGGAGCTCCTCCCAAGTGGTGCACTTGGAGATGTCCTGCTTCCAGCCGGGCACGGACTCATACACGGGCTCACACTTGGCCCAATCGTCCATGAGGGCAGGGGGGTACTCCAGAATCTCGTCGCCACAGCGGTAGCCGGTGCAAATCTTGATGGTGTCGCACTCGTCGAGACCGTCGAGGTTGGTCATGGCCATCTCATCAAAGCCGTTGAACATGGCAGAGTAGCGAAGCACCACACCGTCAGCCCAGCCGCAGCGGCGGGGACGGCCCGTGGTGGCGCCGAATTCGCGGCCCAGACCGTGCAGATAATCGGCAATCTCGGCATCCTCCGTGACCATGGGACCCTCACCCACGCGGGTGGTGTAGGCCTTGCAGACACCGATAATCTTGTCGATTCGGGTGGGAGCCACACCGGAACCGGTGCAGCAGCCGCCGGCGCTGGTGTTGGAGCTGGTGACGAAGGGATAGGTGCCGAAATCGATGTCGAGCATAGCACCCTGAGCACCCTCGAAGAGAACGGTCTTACCGGCCTTGATGGCCTTGTTGACGGCAGGGATGGTGTTGGTGATATGCGGGCGCAGCACATCGGCTGCGGCCATCACGGCATCCATGGTCACCTGCGGGTCTGCCTTCGGCCAGCCGAGGCGGGCCAGCTCATCGTTAGCAGTCTCGATGCGGGCTTCCAGCACCTTTTGGAGACGGTCGGGATCAGCCAGGTCAATCATACGGATGCCGATGCGACGAGCCTTGTCGGCATAGGTGGGGCCGATACCCTGCTTGGTGGTGCCGATTTTGTGCTCGCCGAGGGCTTCTTCCTGAGCGGCGTCGATTTCTTTGTGAATAGGCAGCACCACGTGGGCGCGGTCGGAGATGATGAGGTTCTCCGGGGTGATGGAAACACCGAGGTCACGCAGGTAGGTCATTTCCTCTACCAGAGAGGTGGGATTGATGACGACACCGTTGCCGATGACGTTGACCTTGCCCGGCCACAGGATGCCGGAGGGCACCAGATGCAGGACGTATTTCTTGCCGTTGGCAATGACGGTGTGGCCGGCATTGCTGCCGCCCTGGCTGCGGATAACGAAGTCGGCAGTCTCGGTCAGGAAGTCGATGACCTTACCTTTGCCTTCATCGCCCCACTGGGAGCCGATAACGAGTGTGTTCATGATGTAGTGCGGATTGGGCCCTTGGGGCGGGTTTATTTCTTGAAGGAATTAACCATGTCGATGAATTCCGCAAAGGTGCGGGAGGCATCGGAGGGAGGAGGAACGGGCAGGAACTGCACGCCTGCGGCGGGGACGCTCTTGCTTGCTACGCCCGCCACGGTGCCGTCGCTCAGGTTGGTGTGGGTAATGACGGCATCGCCGGATACGGAGTCTGCATCCACGGCAAAGAGGTTGTTCTGCGTGGTGATGGAGACGGCATCATTGCGCAGGTCTCGCACAGCATAGTTGCCGCCGTGGTGGCCGAAAGGAAGCTTCACGGTCTTGCAACCCAGAGCCATGGAGAGCACCTGATGCCCCAGTCCCATGGCGTAGATGGGCAGCTTGCCGATGAGCTGAGCCACTTCTGCGGCAATGCCGGTAAGGGCGGCGGGGTCGCCGGGCCCGTGGGAAATGAAGAGGCCGTCTGCCCCGAGTGCAAGGATATCGGCGGCAGATGTGGCGGCGGGCACAACGGTCACATCAAAACCATCGCGGCGCAAGGTGGCCAGCACGCTGCGCTGTACGCCCAAATCCAGCACCACGGCCTTGCGGGTGGCTGCGGGGAGCTCGGTGTAGTAGGAAAGGTCACCTCGGGATTTGTTCGGGAGCTTCCAGCCGCGGGACTCACCATCCCAGTGATAAGCTGCGGTCGTGGAGACGGAGCTTGCCAAATCGTTGCCGACCATCGTAGGAGCCGCTTTGGCTGCGGCAATGGCCTCCTCGGCGCTCAGTTCGGTGGTGAGGCAGGCGCGCAGGGAGCCCTGCTCGCGGATGATGAGGGTGAGCTTGCGGGTGTCGATTCCTTCGATGCCGGGGACTCCGTAGCGGGCAAGCCAATCGCCCAGGGATTCAGTTGCACGCCAGTTGGAGTGCAGTCGGGAAAGTTCGGTTGCAATGACAGCGGCGGCCTGCGGACGGTCGCTTTCGTTGTCTTCCTCATTGATGCCGTAGCTGCCGATGTGGGTGTAGGTGTAGGTGAGGAAAAGCCCTTTCCAGGAGGGGTCGGTGAGGAGCTCCTGATAGCCTACAACAGAGGTGTTAAAGGCGAGTTCGCCGGTGACAGTACCGGTGGCACCGAATGAGGTGCCTTCGAAGATAATTCCGTTTTCGAGTGCAAGAATTGCTTTCATGCTAGTTATTTGAAGCCGTGGCATTATAGCGCACCCGCGCGGGATTGGCAAGGCTATAATTCAGACAGACGAAAAATCCGGGGCTGAATGCGTTGCCGGGCAATCAGACGTGATTTTACTTGCTTTGGAAATGGGGATGAGGTAAGCTTCGTTCGTGGATTTTCGTATTATAGCAGCAGCTAAGCCCTCCATTGCCTACGCTCGTGACGGCGTTCGCTTCTTTGAAGAACGCCTGAAGCCTCTGGGGAAGGTGGAGCTGCGCTATGTGAAGGCCGGCAGCTCTGAGGAGGTGTCGGCGCGACTGTTGCAGGCCAGCGAGGGCTGTCTGCGCATTGCCATGGATGAACGTGGGCAGAATTGGACCACTCGTGAGTTTGAGAACCGTGTGCGCCGCTGGCAGCTGCATTCCGTCAAGCATGTGGCCTTCCTTATCGGTGCGGCAGACGGGCATACGCAGGCGCTGCGCGATGCCTGTGATGAGGTGCTCTGTCTCGGTCGCCATACGATGCAGCACGAGCTGGCACTTGTGGTGCTGTTGGAGCAAATCTACCGTATTCATACCCTTCTCGCCGGCTCTCCCTATCACCGGGATTGATGCTTGTGCGCGATGTGATGTCTAAGTAGTTCTTTTTTTGATATGGGAGGCAAATATCGCAGGCGAAAGAAGGAGGTTGTTCCTTGCTTATTTTTGCGGTATTCACAGGAATGCCTGCTGGCCGGAGCTGCTGTCTTTTTTCTGGCGGCGAACGTTATTTGCGGTCAACTGATATATGGCATGGGAATCTGCCTGCTGCTGCTTTTGCTAAATCGGTGTTTCAACAGGCGGCTCCGCGCATACATACGGCATATAGAACAACAGCCGGTGAAGCCGGGTGCATGTGATGAACCCGGTATCGTGGCGTACCGGGTCATGTATGGGGCTTGTACGGATGATTACAAGCGCCGGGTGGCGATGTCATCTGATGATGAACCCTCGCTCCCTCCTGAGCGCAAACAAGTGTAATTTTTCCTGTTTTGCCGACTGTTGCGGTTAACGGATTGTTGAGCTTAGGGTAGAAAGAAAATCGGCAGCCCGGGAAATGGACTGCCGATAGTTGAAATAGCTTGTTTCGGGGCGATTATGCCTTGTCGGTCAGGGAGCCGATGCCGGGCAGAATCTTGCCTTCCAGAAGCTCGAGGGAAGCACCGCCGCCCGTGGAGCAGAAGGAAAGCTTGTCAGCCACCTTGAACTTCTTGGCAGCCGTCACGGAGTCGCCGCCACCCACGATGGAGGTACAGTCGGACTCTGCCAGACACTCGGCCACAGCCTTGGTGCCGGCGGCAAAGGAATCCAGCTCGAACACGCCCATGGGGCCGTTCCAGAGGACGGTCTTGGCGCTCTTCAGGATGGAGCAGATGTTCTCGATGGCCTTGTCGCCGATGTCGATGCCCATGCCGCCTTCCGGCATCTCGCCGCCCTCAGCCCAAGGAGCGGTGCAGAAGGTCTCTGCGCCTTCCTCGAACTTGAAGGCGTAGCGGGTGTCAACGGGCAGGATGAACTTCACGCCGCGAGCCTTGGCATCGGCCAGAATCTCGTTGGCGAGGTCCAGCTTGTCGGCTTCAATCTTGGAGTTGCCCACGTTGTGGCCCTGAGCGGCCAGGAAGGTGTTGGCCATGGCGCCGCCGATGATGAAGGTCTGGCTCTTCTCCATGAGCTTGGAGAGCACCTGAATCTTGTCGGACACCTTGGCGCCGCCCATGATGACGACGAAGGGCTGCTCGGGAGTCTCCAGCTTGCCTTCGAGGTACTCGAGCTCGTGCTCGATGAGGAAGCCCATGGCGGACTTCTCTGCGAAGTGGGTCACACCCTCCGTGGAGGCGTGTGCGCGGTGGGCAGAGCCGAATGCGTCGTTCACATACAGCGTGGCGTTGCCCAGAAGAGCCTTGGCGAACTCGGGGTCATTCTTCTTTTCCTTCTTGTCGAAGCGAACGTTGTCCAACAGAAGCACATCGCCGTCCTGCAGGGCGGCGCGGGCTGCCGTGGCGGCCTCGCCGATGGTCTCCGGAACGAAAGCAACCGTCTTGCCCAGATGACCGGACAGACACTCAGCGGCAGCCTTCAGGGAGAACTCGGCCTGGTAGCCGGTGCCCTCCGGGCGGCCGAGGTGAGAGCAGAGCACGAGGCGGGCACCGCCTTCCACCAAGTACTTGATGGTGGGCAGGGCGGCCACGATACGGGCATCGTTGGTGATGACGCCGTCTTTCATGGGAACATTGAAGTCCACGCGCATGAGGACTTCCTTACCGGCGACGTCGAGGTCGCGAACAGTCAGTTTTGCCATAGTCTTATTATTTTGTTGGAAGTTTATCGGAATCAGTTCGTTCTACTGCTCCGCGGGGTTATTCTATACTCTTTTTGATGAGGTTTCAAGGCTAAAGATTCGGTTGGACACGAAAAGTGGTTGCAAAATGGGGGCGGATATGTGGCCGAGGGGGATGGCGCTGCCCGACAGGGGGAATGATAGGCGCGGACTTTGCCCGTCCCTCTTCGTTTATGCTTTCATCTGTGAATTAACGCGCCGATGTGCTAGTTGTTATCGAATCCATCAGCGCTGCGAGGTTTCCTTTGCGATATGGAAGAGGAAGAATTGCAGCAGGCGCCTCGTTATCGGCGCTGGGTAGAACAGGTGTGGGGCTATACCGGTACGCTGGCCGTCGTAGCAGTGCTTGGGGGGACCCTGGGCAGCGGTGTGTTGCAGATGTTCAGGCTGCATGAGCAGCCGGCGAATGTTGTCTGTTGCGTTGGGTTGAGCAACCCGGCCGACCCCTTGCCGCCTCAGCCCGTGGGGGTGTTGGGGAAGGGGACTGTGCCGAACGTGGCGCATGTGCAGATGCGCCGGAACGCCGAAGGTCGCACCGTGGAGGCTCGTTTTGTGAATGCTGACGGGGAGCTGCATGCGCTGCCGGGGAGCCGGGTGGCTACCCAGACGGTGGAATATGATGATGCCGGTCGGGTAACCCGCCGCATGAATCTGGATGCGAAGGGGAAACCGGCGGAAGATGCCGCCGGGGTAGCAGTGCGCGAGTTTGCTTATGATGGTAACGGAAATCTGGTGCGCACATCGTATCTCGATGCTCAGGGAAAGCCCACGGTGGCTCATCCCACGGCCGTTGCGGAGCAGCGGACGGTGTATGATGCCAAGGGACGCCCGCTGATGGTGCGCAATTTGGGAGTGAACGGCTTGGCAAAACCTGATTCTGCGGGAGAGGAGACGGTGCGCTACGAATATGATGATGCTTGCGGGGTTGAAAGCAGACGCAATTTAGTGCATGATTTCCCGACCAATAATGACCTCGGTGTGGCGGTGCAACGCATCGTACGCAACAAGGAGGGGCAGGAGTTGCGGCGCGAGTGGATGGACGCAGAGGGAAAGCCGGTGGTGCATCCGCATGTGGGGGCTTCTGCGGTGGTGCAGGAATATTATCCTGACACCCGGATGCGACGCAGCTTTCTGCAAGTGGGCGATGGCGCGCCGGCTCCCTCTCCTGATGGTTGGACGGAGCATCTGGTGCGCTTTACCTCCGGCGGGGTGCCGGAGTGGGAATGCTATGCCGGACCGGATGGCTTGCCGCGCGATAACCCGTCCAAAGGGTATGCGGAGAAGGTGAGTCTCTATTCCACGGACGGCAGCAAGACCTATGAATACTTCTGGCGGGCAGACGGGTCCCATGCCGATTGCTGTGAGAAGCGCTATACCCGCAGTCCTGACGGTCAGCCTTACTGCCTGAGCCTGCATGCCGACGGCAGCTCTACGGTGGCCCCGGTGGCAGAACCTGTGACCATGCGCTGAAACGGCGGATGCTGCGGAATCCTTCTTCCTTTGTTGTTGAAAAAAGAGGGGAAGAGGTGTAACATGTCTGCATGCACGATATCACGCTCACGATGCTGGGCACGGGGAATGCCGCCGTGACCCGTTGTTACAACACCTGCTTTGCGCTTCGACGCGGAGAGGAGGTGTTCCTGACGGATGCCGGCGGCGGCAACGGAATCCTGGCCCGCCTGCAAGAGGCACAGCTTCCGCTCAATTGGATTCACGAGCTGTTCGTGACACACGCCCACACGGATCATATCCTCGGCGTGGTCTGGGTGGTGCGGATGATTGCGCAGGCCATGAATGCCGGAAAGTATACGGGCACGCTTCGTGTATACGGGCATGATGAGGCGCTGGAGACGCTGGAGTGGATTTGCCGCCGCACGTTGCCGGGGAAGGTGTGCGCGCATTTCGGCGCGGATATTCTGTTCAGTCCGGTGGCAGATGGGGATGCGTTCACCGTGCTGGGACTGCCGGGGGTGGCTTTCGACATCGGCTCAACGAAGACGAAACAATTCGGCTTCCGTTTGCAACTGCCGGATGGTCAGCGGCTGGTGTGTCTGGGGGATGAGCCGTATGCAGAGTGTACTCGGGAGCATGTGGCGGGGGCGGACTGGCTGCTTTGCGAGGCTTTTTGCCTGTATGCTGACCGTGAGCGCTTCCGTCCCTATGAAAAACACCACAGCACCGCGCTGGATGCCGGGCGGCTGGCGGCGCAGCTGGGTGTACGGAATCTCCTGCTCTACCACACAGAGGATGCCACACTGGCAACGCGCAAGGTGGAGTATGCTGCGGAGGCTGCTCAGCATTTCTCCGGTAATATTCTGGTGCCGGACGACATGGAAGTGGTGATGTTGTCGCAGAAATGAGCCGTGTTGAAACTGCTTTTGGCTTGGCAAGCCCTGAGTTTTAAGATAGAATAATCCGCGTTATGGCAGATCGTACTCAGACGGATCCCGTCCGAATGGAAAAAATCGTCAGCCTTTGCAAGCGCAGAGGCTTCATTTTTCAGGCAGCAGAGATTTACGGCGGCCTCAACGGCTGCTGGGACTACGGTCCTCTCGGTGCTGAGCTGAAACGCAATCTCAAAGACTACTGGTGGCGCGTGCATGTGCAGGAGCGTCCCGATATCGTGGGTATGGATGGTGCCATTCTCACCCACAATTCCGTGCTGGAGGCTTCCGGCCACGTGAATGGCTTTACCGACCCGCTGTGCGACTGCCTGCTCACCAAGGAGCGCCTGCGTGCTGACCAGATTCCTGCTCAGAGCGGTGTGGCCTACTGGTGGAAGGGCGCTGCTGCCAAGGATGGCTCCTGGAGCACGAAGAAGGAGTTCTCCATGCTGGTGCCCGGCGCGGATGAAAAGAGCGCCAAGACGGCTCGCAAGGGGGCTGCCCAGTACTACGCGCAGATTTCCGGCAAGAAGCTGCAGGCCGCCGATATTGAGTTGGCAGAGGAGACGACGGAGGAGGTGACGGATTCCGTGCGCTACAACCCCGCCAACGGTTCTCTGGTGACGGAGGCCCGCTCGTTCAACCTGATGTTCAAGACCACCATCGGCGCTACGTCTGATGAGAATGACCCCTCGGCCACCGGCTGGCTGCGTCCCGAGACGGCGCAGAGCATCTTCTGCCAGTACAAGAACATCTTGGATTCTTCCCGCATGAAGGTGCCTTTCGGTATCGCTCAGATTGGTAAATCTTTCCGCAACGAGATTAACCCGCGCAACTTCACCTTCCGCTCCCGAGAGTTCGAGCAGATGGAGATTGAATACTTCTGCCGCGAGGAGGATGGTTTCCGTCTGACGGATGAGTGGCTGGAGAACTGCCTTGTGTTCTATGAGAACATCGGTATCCCCCGCGACAAGATTCATATCCTGGACGTGCCCAAGGATGAGTTGGCCTTCTACTCCAAAAAGACGTATGACCTGGAGTACCAGTTCCCCTTCGGTGTGCAGGAACTGCAGGGTATCGCCTACCGCACGGACTACGACCTTTCCACCCACCAGAAGGGCTCCGGCAAGCCCATGGAGTACTTCGACGAGGTGACCCGCGAGAAGTTCATCCCCCACGTGGTGGAGCCCTCTGCCGGCTGCGACCGCACGGTGCTGGCCGTCATCTGTGAGGCATTTGATGAGGAAGAGCTGGGCAAGGACGGCAAGAGCGACATCCGCACCGTGATGCGCTTCCACCCGCGCATGGCTCCCATTAAGGCCGCTATCTTCCCGCTGCTCAAGAAGAACGCGGAGCAGGTGCGCATCGCCCGAGAGATTGAGGCAGAGCTGCGCCCGTTCATGAATGTGTTCTACGATGAGACGGGTGCTGTGGGACGCCGCTATCGCCGCCAGGACGAGGTCGGCACGCCCTTCTGCATCACGGTGGACTTCGAGACGCTGGGTGAGGAAGGCGATCCTGCGCTCAAGGATACGGTGACTATCCGCCACCGCGATTCCATGGAGCAGGAGCGTGTGGCCATCAAGGAACTGCTGCCCTGGCTGCTCAAGCGCATCCACTAATTCTCATTTTCGCCGCCCGCAGGTGCGTTTCTGCATCTGCGGGCGCTTTTTGTTTACCGGAATGCCTTATGAATATAGATGCTTTGAACCCGCCGGAGCGGGAGGTGCTGCAAAGTTCGCTCAAAAAAGATGAGGGGTTACTCTGGGTGGGGCAACCCAAACCCCGTCTGTGGACGGTGACGAGCGGATTGCTTTTTTTATGCGGTATGCTTTCATTGCTGGGAGGCATCGGGGCGGTGATATATGTACAGTTGAATGAAGGTTCGAACCCGGCGAATAAATTATTGCTCGCTTTGTTCTGCACCGGCCTTCCTCTTGTTTTACCGGTTGTGGCGGCTCCGTGGATTGGTCTGCGCTGGCAGCGCCGCTGTGTGTATGCCCTGACCACCGGACGCGCCATCATCATCCGCTATCTTTTGGGAAAATACCATTTTCGAGATATCGTTGATTTGGAAAGACAGCCCAGAGAACACAGAGGGCATGTGGACGGCACAGTCAGTCTGATTATGGGGGAGAGTAACATTTCCTCAACCAACGGTCGCCCGGACCCGGAAGGCTTCCTGCATTTGCCGCCGGATGCCTGGCAGGAGCCGGAGCAGCTGCTGCGCCGTATGGCGAAAACGGCCGGGGCAAAAGTAACGGAATAGTGCCGGAATTGCGTCATTTTTCTTGTTAATACGGTCAGGTTGCTGTACACTCAAGCCCGTACCGGATAAGCCATGGCTGCTGTTGCTCAGAACTCAGATTTCGATCTTTCGCTCATCATCATCTGCCGTAATTCCATGGAGGTGCTGCCGCACTGCGTGGGCGCGGTGCAGCCGCTGATGATGCAGGGAGAGCTTCGCGTGGAATGTCTGGTGGTGGATATGGATTCTGCTGACGGTACGCAGGAATACCTGGCGGAAGAACTCGACCGCTGGCATATCAACGGATTTGTTTCTGAAGCGTTTGAGAATCGCTTCGATGCCATGAATCGCGGCCTGCAGCTGGCGCAGGGCAGGGTATGCCTCTTCATCACGCCGGAGACAGAGCTGATGGTGGAGAATACGGCCGCCTGTTGTGCGCCCATCCTGCGGGGAGATGCAGAGTGCGTGTTCTCCACCGCAGTGCAGGTGAACCCCGATAACGGTCGCCATCGTCCGCAGACGCCCAATCCGGAGCACCTCTTCCTGCGGACTCCCTGCCATCATGCGGCCTTTTTCTGCTCTGCCGACCTCCTGCGGCATCTGGGCGGTTTTGATTGGCAGCGATACCCCGCGCTGGCTGACGTGGATGTGATGCACCGCGTGCTGGCGGCGGATGTTGCTTATCGCGTGGCTTCGCTGAGCACCTGCCGTCAATATCTGCGCCCGGAAAGGGAGGAGAACGAGGCTCTCCATGTGGATTTTCTACGTTTTATCGCTGCCCACCATGAGGAAATCCTGATGCAGTGCAAAGCGCATCCCTCCTACGCTGTGCGCACCGTGCATGAAATCCTGCGCCATGCCGTTCGTTGCGAATGGCCTGTCCCCGGTGATACGCCGGTGGTTATCGATGCTCTTTTGCGCGAGCTGAGTGGGGTAATTCGCCCCATCATTCGCCGCAAAATCATCCGCCGACTGCGAACGCGTGCCATTACTCAGGCTGTTCTCATCCCCTTCAAAGGCCTGCGCCGCGCCCGCATCACCCGCAAACTCATTCGCAGCCATTTCCACGTGGCTCGCTTGCTGGGGACTCTTTCATGAATATCACCAGGTGATGACGGAGTCCACAATCTCGCGTTGTTCGGACTGAGTCCGTCGCAGGTAAATGCGCGTGGTTTCGATACTGGAGTGCCCCATTAAATCCGCCAGCAGGGATATATCATTGTATCGTTCAATAAAATTCTTGGCGAAACGGTGCCGAAAGGAATGGGGGTAGACGACCTGGGAATCAAGCCCATACATGACTCCCAGCTGTTTCAGCTTGTTGCCCAGCCCCGTTGCGGTCAATACCCGGCCCGTGTGATTCAGAAAAATATAGCCGCTGGAAAGATGAATCGCTTCAAACCATTGCAACGCATCCCTTTGCAGCGTTGCTGGGATATAGATTCGCCGACTCTTGCCGCCTTTGGAGTGAATATCCAGATAGCCGATGCGGACGTGCTCCACCTTGATTTTCAATAATTCACTGACCCGTGCACCTGTAGCCGCCAGAAATCGCACCACAAAGTGCCATTTCATCCTGCCGTCCCTGCGCAGACTATCCCGAAAGAATTCATAATCCGGCTGAGAGATAACGTTTTCCAGATACGGCTTCTGCTGTAGCTTCACCGGGTTCAACTGCCACTCCCGCTTCCCCGCATAATCGAGATAGGCATTGATGCCGCAAATTCGTATATTGACCGTTCTGGGTTTATAATGCTCAATGAGATGCAGCTTGTATTGCTGCAAACTCTTCGGTGAAATCCGCCCATACATTCGAGAAAATTGCTTGACGGCAAATGTGTACAGCCGCAACGTGTTAGCTGAGCGCTTTTGCTGCCTCAGAAACTCTTCAAAAGAACGCACTTTCATGCCCGTCATTATAAGTAGGCACTACTGGTTTGGCACGTTCAAAGTAGCGTTTTATGCTCGTTACAACGGCCTAATCCCGTGCGTTGTCTCTCCCCCTCCCGTGCCAAACCGGAATCTTGCAGATTTTGATGATGGTGAAGCCCTTTTTAGTGTGTTTTTTCTGGTAGATAAAACGCAGAAACTGATGGCAACAGTACCCGATAATCGCTTTTACTTTTATGTATAATTTACTTTTCCTGCGGGTGTATACGTCCTGAATCCTGTAACCGGCAGCACTAATGGCGTGTCCAAGCAACCGTTCCGCACAATGCGATACAGTCGATGGATGCTCACGGGAAGGCACTTCAAATTCTACCTTGCTCAGAATCTCTTTAACAGGTGTAAGCAGGTGAGCGCGGCACATGAACATGCTTCCGGCGATGTAGGAGAGTTTAACTTGTTTCTCCGGAGTAAGTAAGCCATAATCAGTAAGCCATTGCTCACTTTGAGCCCAGGCCCTTTCGTCCGCCGGTTCTTTTTCACAATGAATTGCATAATGGCCTACCATGCCAAGCTTCGGTTTTTTTTCAAATGCCTCTATACACTTACGAAAATTCTCCGGCTTCAGGAAGGAAAGTAAATAATCTCTCCACTTGCTACCACTTACATCCGTCAATCCGACATGTGCAGGAGGCTGCAGATTCCGCTTGGAATGAATTTTGATGCAGAAGTGATAGTCATTTAGGTTCACGCGTTTCAGAACCTCAACAAAAGGCCCTATATCATAACCGACATTAGCTACCTGCACAATGTGTGCCGCAGGGAAATCTCTCAGTACCTGCTCTTCAAGTTCCTTTTGATCTTTCAGTACAGTAACCCATATATCGCGGGAATATTCGGATACATTATTCAAGTGTTGCTTTAATTCCTCCCACATCTCGGCATAATAGATGTGAGCGTGTATGAGAAAGTTCGTCTTTGATGTTCCTTGCATAGTCATTAAGCAGAGTATTTCAGCCTTTGCCCTACAAAATAGGAACATTTGCAAATCATTCCTATTTTGAGGGACAAAGGCTGAATTGGTGTATGCTGTTATCAGTTGAAATTGTGACTGATATTGTTCTTATTCAGGAAATTAATGTAGTTATTTAAGAGTGCCGGGTACTGCTTATTTAATTCGGAGTAATCTGCTTCATTATATATTTTCTCCAAATTCAAATCACCACTGGCAATCTCATTGACGGCAATGAACGGAATGTGATACAGTTTACACATTTCATACATGCGTGAATCGGAAACAACGCAAATGGCAGGAACGCCGTTTTTCATTGCTATCACACTACCGTGAATTCGGAATCCGAACTGGAAGTCTCGTGTACGAGTGAAACGCTGCCACTCATCGATATTCGAGAAAATCCGGAACATGTTCTTAATTTTCTCATTTTCGTAGATGTCGTAATCGCTCAGACCAAAGTGCTTCTTGACAGCTTCAGCAGATTTCTTGAAGTCTTCTATCGATAAGTTTGCCAGCAACTGCATCGGGTCTTTATTCCCCAGCATGTATGGAACAAAATCAAATTCCGACTGCATGACAAACTTCGGATCCGTCAATGGCAAAACATTATCCAGCATGGCTCTATGCCAGGCAACATGCCAGTCAGAGTACGGTTCCCAGCAGGTGTAGAATGCAGGCTTCAAATGTGCTCCCCATTCTTTCTTGCGAATTTCCGGTTGGTTGTAACCATTCACATACCACGTCGGGCAGCCTACCGGTTCTACATTGTTAATTCCCATCTCGTGTAAAACGTCTGCCGTAAATTCTCCGCGTACGCCTATTACCTTGCAGTGTTCAGCCACTAGATGAGCCCATCTTACGAGTTTTTCCGGGAGTGTTTTCACATACTCCTTGGCATTCATTTCTTCCAATGTAGCCTGTGTACCTAAACCTATAACATGTAAGGGCTTTTCTAGCTTTTTAAACAAATTAAACCATTTATCCCAACTAAGTTGTGCGGTTGGGCGTAAGGTATTGGCCGCAGCAATCATGTATTCATCCACATCCGAGTCTTCACTCCAATTATGACGTGTAATAAAATCATAATTTAGTGGCCGCGTGGCAAATTCGGCAATAATAGCATTGCCTGTGTTTTCACTAATATGTGCAATGTATTTCTTGTCTATAAACCGATATGTTGGTTCATTAGAAGAAAACATCGAACTAACAAGTATTTGACATTTTTTTCTAGGAGCGGATGCCTGTTTCTGGGGTGCTCCGTTCTCATGTACTTGTATATGCTGAGATGTGTTATTTTCTTCCATCGGGATACCGCCAAATATGGACATCAGATTTTTTTCAAATACAGCTTGAGAGAAGTTTTGCCTATAGGTTTCATATCCATTTCTTCCGATATTTCTTATGTTATTGCGTTCGTTATAAACTCGGGTCATGACATCCGAAAGCTGTTCGTTCTCGATATTAAATGTATACCCATTGACTCCATTTCGGATAAATGCAGCAGTACCCGTATGATTGGAGCAGATGACAACCTTTCTGAGCTGCATGGCTTCAGTACAGACCGTAGGCATGGGGTCATCCAATGAGGGACATACAATCACGTCGCACTTAGCCATTTCCATCATCGTTTCATCGTGCGTCAGCTGACCGGTGAAAACAATATCATGACCTTCAGCGAGTTGTTTAACACGCATGCAGAAGTCATCATTATCAATGCGACCAATGACTTTAAAGAGACAATTTCTCCTGATTTCCTCCGGAAGACGCGTGACTGCTTCTACGAAATAATCAGTTCCTTTACGCATGCAGCATACACCAAAAACAGCAAACGTCAGTTTTTCGTCAGTCTGAGGGATATCTACATGCAGATCATCTACGCCGTACAAAAGAATTTTTGATTTATCAAGAGGAGCATAGTTGTCTGTGTATGATTTTGAATATGCTCCGACTGAGTAAATTTCATCCATATTCCGGAGAGCTTCGGCAACGTCAAATGACTCTGAGGCGCACTGATAACCTAATTCTCCCTCATGAATCCATACTATTTTACGATTAGAGGTTCTTATATATTTTGCAAACTTCATCGTGTCTATCGTATTAAAGAATATGGTGGGGAATGAGGCAAGGAAATCGTTTAACCCCTTATCGTGTCGGTAGAGCTTTACCATTAAATATGGATCGACAATATAATCTATATCATTCGCATTAAGCTCATTTTCTAATTCTCCGTATTTCGGAGAAAGAACAACCGGATTTATGCCATTTTTCTTAAGTGATTTAAGAGCGTTCAAAAGGACAATCGGTGCACCGGTAAGAGACAATTCATGAGAAACGATCAATACGCTGTTGGGAAATGAAATATCCGAGTAATTAATCGGTGTTCCCATGGTTGTACTTATCATGCGGCCTTCTTTTTTGCCCGCAATCTCATAGTGGTACAGAGGGTTCATGCCGCACGCGAGTATATCCGCGTACGTTGCTAAATAAAAGTCATTATCAAATGAGGGAGAAGGATTGTAACCTAATTTATAACCAATATGTAAATAATGATCAATCGGATCTACATAACATTTGTACATCGCGGCATAGTACTTATTATCGAAATGTGCAGATTTATGCAGCAATCTATAATCATTAAATACATAATACTTCTTTGCCTTATCATATTTTTGATCCGAAATGAGTCTGAGAAAGCGTGCAGATTTTAACATTTGAAATGATATCTTTTCCGTAAAAGACAGCTTTTGTGTGCCTTCACTTGACTTCCTGATACATCTTTTCTCATTTTTTCCGAATCGTTCATAATGAAGCAAGGGTGCCATATTCGCTTCCATAACATCAGGGTTTTCACTCAGATATGCATTATTGTTAAATTTCGCAGATGGATTGCACCCGATCTTCCAACCTTTAGTCAAATAATGGGTTACAGGATCCTCGCTCATATCTTCCTGTGCGGAAAAATATGTTTTGCGATACCACTTTGCATTGAAATAATGAGACTCGGCTATCTCATTGTAACCATCAGCATGTAAGCTAATGATACTCTTATAAGCATTTTTAGAGATAACCCGAAGTTTTCTAAGCGTTTTTGCAGATTTTGGAGTAAGCATATGTTTATTTGTTGTTATTGGAGAAATGTTGTGTTTCTTAAGATAGTTCTTGTTTTTTTGTAAAGATCTTATACCAATGATTAATATTTACGATTTGAGAATGAAAAATCTACTTTATGATTCCACAGTGACGTGCAGTGCCGCTAAAACTTCATTTGTTGTCCGTTTTCGGATGCAGAGGGTATAATTACCCTCTGCCGTGCCCTCCGGCACTGTGAACTCAATCGTTTGATCATTCCAGACGGAAGTGTTGATAGCATTGTCGTTGAGCATTAAATCATTTTCTGCCGTGGTTCCTAATCCGGCACCTTCTATGCGGTAGCTCTTTGTCACTTGCAGGACACTTGTCGTCTTGGTATCGCCTAGCGCTATGCTTTGTACAATCGTTTTCTGGGGTTCCATGACAATTCAACTTATTTTAGGATTCCAATGTATTGTAGGCGTGAATTTTTATTTATGCTTTATGAATCTGCGGCAGAACAGCCATTATTGGCAATCGTAACTTCCTTGAGCGAAGCCATACAGCGCTGGAGAGAGCTGTACCAATGCGGGATGTTCAGAGAGAAGTTTGTACGGATTTTTGTCTTATCCAGCACGGAGAATGCAGGGCGCGTGACCTTGCTGGGGAATTCATCACTATGGCAGGGATTGACCACGCAGGGGCTTCCCGCCAGCTGTCCGATAGCTACGGCGAAGTCATACCAAGAGCACACTCCCTCGTTGCTGTAATGGTACGTACCCTCTGTCGGAGCGGGGGTGTTGATGATGATGCCGATGGCATCTGCCAGATCACCGGCATAGGTGGGGCTGCCAACTTGGTCGAAGACGACCCTGAGCATCGGCAGTTTTTCCATGAGACCCAGCATGGTTTTGACAAAGTTTTTACCGTGAACGGAGTACAGCCATGCCGTGCGGATGATAACGTGGCGGCAGCCGCTGTCGATGATGGCTTGTTCACCCGACAGTTTGGTGCGTCCGTAGGCACCCAGCGGGTTGGTGGACAGGTCTTCGGTACGCGGCGTATTGCCCTCACCGCCGAACACATAATCAGTGGAAACATGTATCAGTAGCGCTCCCTCAGCCTTGGCGGCGGCGGCCAGATTGGCAACAGCGGTGGCATTGATGAGGTAGGCAGTATCTTCGTTGTCCTCTGCCGCATCCACGTTGGTATAGGCTGCACAGTTGACGATGGCCCCCACTCCCGATGCGGCAGTCATGACGGCGGTGGCGTCCGTGATATCAAGCTCCGCGACGTCAGTAAAGATAAACTCATGTCCGGCGCACAGCTCTGTGGCCACGCGCCGCATCTCATTGCCCAACTGTCCGTTGGAGCCGGTTACCAGAATTTTCATCGTGTATCAGTAGAGTGGGGTGTTTATATCAAAATCATGCGAAGCATCTGCGAGCGTACACCTATCGGCATCCTTAGCCGAAAGAATCACATCTGCCGCAGGAAGCTGCCAGTCAATCCCGAGAGCCTGATCATCCCAGGCAATACCGCCTTCACAATCCGGAGCATAGTAGTTGTCACATTTATACTGGAAGATGGCTTCCTCGCTCAACACGGCAAAACCGTGAGCAAAGCCGCGCGGGATGAACAGCAGACGGTGGTTCTCTGCGCTCAACTCAACGGCCACATGCTGACCGAAGGTGGGCGAGCCCTGACGGATATCCACGGCAACATCCAGAACTTTGCCTTTTACGCAGCGCACCAGTTTGCTCTGGCAATGCGGGGCCTTCTGGTAGTGCAGACCGCGCAATACACCGTAGCAGGACATGGACTGGTTGTCCTGCACAAAGGTGGTGTTGCAAACCTTTTCCCGAAACTCGCGGTCAGAAAATGACTCATAGAAATAACCACGGGAATCGCCGAACACGCGGGGCTCCAGAATGATGACACCGGGGATGGCTGTGGGAATGATGGTCATGGCAGCAACAAATTACCATCAGCGTCCTTTGTACATTTCGTCGTAGTACTTCTCATACTCGCCGGAGGTGATATTGTCCATCCACTCCTGGTTATCCAGATACCAGCGGACGGTCTTTTCGATTCCTTCCTCGAACTGGAGGCCGGGCTCCCAGCCCAGCTCGGCCTTCAGCTTGTTGGAATCGATGGCGTAGCGCAGGTCATGCCCCGCGCGATCGGTCACATAGGTGATGAGCTTCTCGCTTGTTCCCTCCGGATTGCCCAGCAGGCGGTCTACGGTCTTGATGACCACTTTCACGATGTCGATATTCTTCCATTCGTTGAAACCGCCGATGTTGTAGGTGTCACCAATCTTGCCCTTATGGAAGATGACATCTATCGCGCGCGCGTGATCCTCTACATAGAGCCAATCGCGCACGTTTTCACCCTTTCCGTAGACGGGAAGTGGTTTGCCGTGTCGGATGTTGTTGATGAAGAGGGGAATGAGTTTCTCGGGGAACTGGTAGGGACCGTAGTTGTTCGAACAGTTAGTCACCAGCGTGGGCATGCCGTAGGTGTCATGATACGCACGCACAAAGTGGTCGGAAGAGGCCTTGGAAGCGGAATACGGGCTGTGCGGGTTGTACTTGGTTGTTTCCAAGAAGAATTCGCTGCCGTAGGGCGGCTCGCCCTCCGGCTTGTTCAGCTCCAGCGCACCGTACACCTCATCGGTAGAGATGTGATAGAAGCGTTTATCTTTCCAATCACCATTCCAATACAGCTTTGCTGCAGGAATAGGGAAGCGGTTTCTGTGTTCAGACCTATATCAACAACATTCTTCTGAGGCAAGAGAACTTTTATCTTGACTATATGAAAGTTTCCCGTTAGTATGTAGAGCGAACGAAGAAACGCAATGAAAGGCATCGTACTAGCGGGTGGCTCAGGAACGCGTCTTTATCCCATCACCAAGGGGGTAAGCAAACAGCTCCTGCCCATCTTTGATAAACCTATGGTGTATTACCCTATTTCCGTCCTCATGCTGGCGGGGATTCGTGATATTCTCATTATTTCTACACCTCAGGATTTACCGGGATTTAAGAGGCTTTTAGGGGATGGTAGTGATTACGGTGTCAATTTCTCGTATGCAGAGCAGCCCAGTCCGGATGGTTTGGCTCAGGCATTTATCATCGGTAAGGAATTTATTGGAGATGATGCTGCATGCTTAGTGTTGGGGGATAACATTTTCTTCGGGTCCGGATTCCGACGCAAGCTCGCCGCAGCCGTACAGGATGCTGAGCAAGAGAACAAAGCTACGGTGTTCGGATACCGCGTGGCTGACCCGGAGCGCTACGGCGTGGCGGAGTTCGATGCGGACGGCAACTGTCTTTCCATTGAAGAAAAGCCGGAAGAGCCCAAATCCAGTTATGCCGTTGTGGGGCTGTACTTCTACCCCAACAGCGTTGTGGACGTGGCGGCCAAGATTAAGCCGTCCGCGCGCGGGGAACTGGAAATCACTACTGTCAATCAGGAATATCTGGCCCAGGGCAACCTCAAGGTGCAAACACTCGGTCGTGGCTTTGCCTGGCTGGACACCGGTACGCATGATTCACTTTCTGAGGCTTCCACCTTTGTGGAAGTTATCGAAAAGCGCCAGGGACTCAAGGTTTCCTGTTTGGAGGCCATTGCCTTGGAAAACGGCTGGATAGATGAAGACCGGCTGGAGGAACTTGCGCAACCCATGATTAAGAACCAATACGGGCAGTACCTGATGCACTTGGTGCGTAAAGCGCGCAAGCTCAAAAAGTCCTAAGTCTACGAATGAATGTTATTCCTACAGACATCCCGGAAGTAGTTATTCTTGAACCTCGGGTATTCGGGGATTCCCGTGGCTATTTTTTTGAGTCATTCTCTGAACGCCAATTCAGAGAATTGGTGGCGGATGTTCATTTTGTGCAGGACAATGAATCCAAGTCCGGCTACGGCGTTGTTCGCGGTTTACATTACCAGAAGGCTCCGTATGCTCAGGCAAAACTTGTCAGAGTGACGAAAGGTCGGGTGCTGGATGTTGTTTTAGATATACGCTGCGGTTCTCCAACATACGGTAAACACGTTGCAGTAGAGCTCACAGAAGAGAATCACCGCATGCTTTTTGTCCCGCATGGTTTTGCTCATGGCTTTGCAGTGTTGAGTGAGGACGCAGTGTTCCAGTATAAGTGTGACAACTACTATGCTCCTGAATGTGAAGGCGGCATTGCCTGGGATGATTCAGCCCTCGGCATAGACTGGCGCTTACCTCTTGAGCAGGTAATTTTGTCGGAAAAGGATAAAAAATTGCCGAAATTGGCAGATTCCTCAGAGGATTTCGTGTACTAACTAAGGGAAATCAGGTAGTGAAGATTCTTGTTACAGGTGCGGATGGGCAGCTCGGGCAGACATTGCGCCGGGTTGCCGGGGAGTGTCCTGATACAGATTTCCTTTTTGCTGGAAAGAAAGAACTGGATATTACGGATATCGCTGCCGTTCGGTCAGCAGTACAAGGCGCAGATGTCGTTGTTAACTGTGCGGCATATACGGATGTAAACGCGGCGGAGGATAATGAATCGACGGCATACGGTATCAATGCCATCGGAGCAAAAAATCTGGCAGAATCCGTTGCCGCAGAAAACGCTCTGTTAATCCATATTTCCACGGATTATGTGTTCGGAGATAAGGAAAATAGCCCTATCTCCGAGGACGCAACGCCCACTCCGCTGAATGCTTACGGCCGCACCAAATGGGCCGGGGAGCAAGCCATAATAAAGAGTGAGTGCAGACATATCATCCTTCGCACGTCATGGTTATATTCCCCTTACGGAAAAAACTTCGTGAAAACGATGCTGCAACTCATGGCTTCGCGCACGGAGATTCGCGTGGTATATGATCAGACGGGCAGTCCCACCAATACGGAAGACTTGGCGAGAGCCATTCTCTCCATCATCAACACTCCCACTCCGGCAGAAGGCATCTACCACTACAGCAACGAAGGCGTTTGCTCCTGGTATGACTTTGCCGTTGCTATCGGGGAATTGTCCGGCAGTACTTGCGAGGTGTCCCCGTGCCTCAGCAGCGATTTTCTTTCCAAGGTGCATCGCCCGCCCTTCTCCGTGCTGGACAAAAGCAAAATACGCAAGGCTTTCAGTTTAACAATTCCCCACTGGTACGAATCTCTTCGCCGTTCTTTACCTCAGATATCTCACTAACTAATATAAACTTACAGCATCTATCACTCTCTTATGAACATACTCATCACCGGCGGCGCCGGATTCATCGGCTCCCATGTTGTTCGCCTTTTCGTGAACAAATATCCGGAGTACAACATCATCAATCTGGATGCCCTCACCTATGCAGGCAACTTGGCCAACCTCAAAGATATTGAGGATAAGCCGAACTACACTTTCGTCAAGGCAGATATCTGTGACTTTGAGAAAATGTGCTCCCTGTTTGAGGAGCATAAGATTGACGGTGTAATTCATTTGGCGGCAGAGAGCCACGTTGACCGCTCCATCAAAGACCCCTTCACCTTTGCCCGCACCAATGTGATGGGCACGCTGAGCCTGCTGCAGGCAGCAAAGCTGTATTGGAACGGTGATTGGAAAGATAAACGCTTCTATCACATCTCAACCGATGAGGTGTACGGCGCACTGGAGCTGGACAAGCCGGAGGGCGAGCCGCCCTACGGCAGCGAGTTCTTCCTGGAGACGACCAAATACAACCCGCACAGCCCGTATTCCGCTTCCAAGGCCTCTTCCGACCACTTTGTGCGTGCGTATCATGACACTTACGGCATGCCCACGCTGGTGACTAACTGTTCGAACAACTACGGGCCCTACCAGTTCCCGGAGAAGCTCATTCCCCTCTTCATCAATAACATTCGCCACGGAAAGCCGCTGCCCGTCTACGGCAAGGGCGAAAACGTGCGTGACTGGCTCTATGTGGTCGACCATGCCCGCGCCATCGATATTATCTTTCACAAAGGAAAGATAGGTGACACTTACAACATCGGCGGTTTCAATGAATGGAAAAATATTGATATCGTGAAAGTGGTCATCAAGACCGTAGACCGCCTGCTGGGCAACCCGGAGGGAACGAGTGAGAAGCTCATCACCTATGTGACAGACCGCGCCGGGCATGACCTGCGCTACGCCATCGATTCCAACAAGCTGAAAGCCGAGCTGGGCTGGGAGCCCAGTCTCCAGTTCGAGGAAGGAATCGAAAAGACCGTTCGCTGGTATCTGGATAACCAGGAGTGGATGGACAATATCACCTCCGGCGAGTATGAGAAGTACTACGCCGAAATGTACAAAGGACGCTGACTATTAAATATATACTACCATGAATCCAATAACAGTTACATCTCCGCTGCTGCCATCATTGGAATCTTTTGATGAGCTGCTCAAAGATATTTGGGATAGAAAATGGATTACCAATAACGGGTACTACCACAAGAAGCTGGAAGCTGCGTTGGCAGAATATCTGGGAGTGGAGTATATCAGCCTGTTTACCAATGGCACGCTGCCGCTGATTACGGCATTGCAGGCGCTGAGAATCACCGGAGAAGTCATTACAACTCCGTACAGTTTTGTGGCAACAACCCATTCGTTGTGGTGGAATGGTATCAAGCCGGTGTTTGTAGACATCGATCCGCTCACCGGGAATCTTGACCCGGATAAGATTGAGGCTGCCATTACTCCGCATACAACGGCTATCATGCCGGTGCATGTATATGGAACGCCGTGTGATACGGAGAGAATTCAGGAAATCGCTGATAAATACGGTCTCAAAGTCATTTATGATGCCGCGCATGCGTTCGGGGTGAAGGTGAATGGAGAGAGTGTATTGAAAGCCGGTGATATCAGTACTCTGTCTTTCCACGCCACAAAAACGTATAACACCATTGAAGGCGGTGCTCTGGTTTGCCATGACGCAGCCATGAAGAAACGCATTGACTACCTGAAAAATTTCGGATTTGCCAATGAAACGGAAGTGGTGGCTCCCGGAATTAACAGCAAGATGGATGAAATGCGCGCTGCATACGGTCTCCTGAATTTGCAACAGGTCGATGAAGCCATTGCCGTCAGAAAAAAAATAACAGAAAAGTATCGGGAGGGGCTTTCCGGAATCGAAGGCCTCAGCATGCTGGCCGAACAGCCCGGAGTTACCTATAATTACTCGTATTTCCCCGTATTTATTTGTGCAGAGAGTTATGGGGAAACGCGCGATGCGCTTTATTTCCGGTTGAAGGAGCATAATGTGTTGAGTAGGCGTTATTTCTATCCGTTGATTTCGCAATTTTCCACCTATCGAGGACTGCCCAGCGCCGGTGCGGATAATTTGCCGATAGCAACGCGCCGGGCAAATAGCGTCATTTGTCTGCCGTTGCATCATGAACTTACGGATGATGAGGTGGAAATGATTATCAATCTTATAAAAAAATCCTGATATGAAACAAAAGAAACTGATGCTTCTTGGCGGACTTCGCTATCTTAAGCCCGTTATCGAGGCCGCTCATGACTTGGGTATCTATGTCATTACTTGCGATTATATTCCCGGTAATATAGCTCACAAGTACTCCGATGAGTATCACAATGTCAGCATTCTGGATAAGGAGAAGGTACTGGAACTGGCAAGGGAACTGGAGATTGACGGTATCATGTCATTTGCCGTTGATCCCGGTGTCGTAACAGCCGCTTATGTGCAGGAGCAAATGGGGCTCCCGGGTAATCCGTATGAATCCGTCTGCATCCTGCAGAACAAGGACCGTTTCCGCAAGTTCCTCCAGGACAATGGCTTTAACTGCCCGTGGTCGTACGGCTTCACCTCCATGGAGGAGGTCTTGACCAAGGTGGACTCCTTCACTTGGCCGGCCATTGTGAAACCGACTGATGCTGCCGGCAGCAAAGGTGTCACACGCGTAGATTCTGCCGAAGAACTGGAATCCGCTGTAAAACACGCGCTGGACCACTCCTTCGGCGGAAAAATCATCATAGAAGAGTTTATTGAAAAGCAAGGCTGCTCATCTGACACGGATTCTTTCTCCGTCGACGGTGAATTGAAGTTTGTTTCCTTCTCCGCTCAGGTATTCGATGAGCACGCAGCAAATCCGTATACGCCCGCAGCGTATGCTTGGCCCTCCACCTTCTCCGCTGAACAAGAGAGTGAATTGCGCGGTGAGTTACAGCGTTTGCTGAACCTGCTCGGGATGCGTACCTCTATCTACAACATTGAAACCCGCGTGGGAACCAATGGTAAACCTTATATCATGGAAGTTTCTCCGCGCGGCGGCGGCAACCGTCTCTCTGAAATGCTGCGCTATGCCACCGGTGTGGATTTGATTACCAATGCGGTCAAGGCTGCAGTGGGAATGCCCACGGAAGGATTGGAGCAACGCCCTTACAATGGTTACTGGATGGAGGTTATTCTGCATGCGGATAATGCAGGCGTGTTTGAAGATGTAGAAATATCACCGCTGGCGGCTGATCATGTGGAGGAACTTGACCTCTGGGTCACCAAGGGTGATGAAGTCAAGGCTTTCGACGGCGCCAATCAAGCCATCGGCACGCTTGTGCTTAAATACGATACAGCAGAAGATGCAGCAAAGGCACAGAAGGCTCTTTGCAATCTGGTCAGCGTCATCGTTAAATAAAGAGCTCTATTGCGGCACCGGAGTGATTACTACATCACCTCCGGTGCCGATTCCGGTACCCCATGAATAATGAAGCTCCACTAGTAACTATTCGGTGTTTGGTGTATAACCATGCGCCTTATCTGAGGCAATGTCTGGATGGTTTTGTGAAGCAAAAGACCAACTTTCGTTTTGAAGCGCTGATTCATGATGATGCGTCAACGGATGGCAGTGCGGATATTATCCGCGAATACGCCGAAAAATATCCGGACATCATCATACCGCTCATAGAAACTGAAAATTTGTACTCCAAGCAGGATGGCTCCTTTACCCGCTCCATGAACCTCCATACTCGCGGTAAGTATGTGGCATTCTGTGAGGGCGATGACTACTGGTCTGATACCGGTAAATTACAGGAACAGGTGGATTTTCTGGAAAGTCATCCGGATTACAGCGCCATTTTTGGCACTGCAGAGGTGGTTTCCGAAAACGGAAACACGATTTTGGGCACTTACCCGCAAGGGTTGAACAAATCCACATTGGAACTGGCTGATTTACTGAAAAGAAATTGGGTTCAAACGTGCACCGTTATGTACCGTTGGCGGTTTTATTCCACCCCGACGTATGAAGAAATGTTGGTTCCCGGTATCATTCCCGGTGATTGGATGATGTTGCTGGCTCATGCGCAGACAGGTAAGGTGTATTATGTAAAAGACAGAGTATGGGGGTGCTACAGAAGACACAAGGGGAGCATGTGGAAGGGGGTCGGCGCGGAAGATTCCTTCTATGTAAGAAATGGTGTAGGCCACCTCATTTTTTATACTCATGCGGAAAAATTATTCGGGGCAAGCTTTGCGCAGGAAAAGCGAAACATGATGGAAGATGTTATATTTGCTGCGCTTAATACCGGTAATGTTGAATTATTAAAAAAGGCACAAAACCAATTCCCGGGGCTGTATACAGACGTGATTGCACCATGGAGCAAAGCAAACCGCACGGAAAAATCCTTCGTTTTGGCTCTGCGCATGGCTGCAACCATGAAAAAGAGCCGATTAGCCTATAAATTCTTCCGTCTTATATACAATTTATTCTGTATTTTTACTAAAAATTAAATTATTGGTATGAAGTTATCCATCATCGTAAAATGCTGTAACCAAAAGGATTCATTGCCCGGCTGCATTGATTCTGTTTTGAATCAGGATATAGCATGCGACAAAGAAATTATTCTTTGCGATTGTGCCTCAACAGATGGTTCTGCAGAAGTAATGCGCGATTATGCTGAACGCTTCCCGGAATTGATTCAAGTTCTCGTACCGGAAGAAGAAATTGCGGACGAAGGTGTTACGGATGAAGATGATACAGGCTGCGCACAGGAAACATCCGAGGAGGTAGAAGAAAAGGATAAGGATGAAGAAGCTGATGAGCCCTCCGGCAATATCGATCAGATAATCAAAGAAAAATTGTTATTGCAGAAAGCGCTTGAACTTTCTACCGGCGATTTATTCAGCATTTGCGAGGCCTCTGATGTCTGGACGGATGTGGAGAGATGCAGCAAACTTCTGGAAGCCCTGCATGCGTTCCCCGCGGCAGAAGTGGCCTACCACGATGCCTACGTGCGCCATGCTTCCCGCATAACGGAGCTGGCAGATACCCCCTTGGGTAATGAAGCCATGGAAGTTGATGCTGCCAATGCCATCCACGTGGCAGATTCAATTCCCGCTCTTTCCTGCGGTCTGTACAAGAGGGAAGTTTTCCGTAGCGTTCCTGAAAGTTTTTATCAGGAAAACTCGCGCATGGAACTTTTCAACCATTACATCCTGAAGAATCACCGGGGATGCTGGTTACCGCGTAAGATGGCAGTATGCACCGACCCCCGGGACTATACAAAAACAGTTCTTCACATAGCCCAGCGAGTTTGGCAGGATATTCAGTACTCCAAACAACTGATTGATGTTCACTCGGACGGATGCTCATCCGGAGTTCTGCTTGGCATTCTGGAAAAACGTTTTTGGGATTATTGCTCCGCCATGAAGCTGAATCCTGAATTAAATACGTCTGAAGCCGGCATAGAAGATATTGCCAGTGATGTTACACTCCGTCAGCTCAGCGGGCAGTTAAAAGTATTGCAGCGTGAATTGGGGGTCGTTAAAACTCTTACTCAGAGAACAAATGCACGCACAGAAAAATCACACATGATTTTGACAAAACTGCTTCGCATGCGTTTATTCCATAAGGAGGAACAGATCAAGGAAAACAAACTCATCAAGAAGTATTATGCGCTCGGCATCCGTCTCTTCAAGCGTACGGAGCCTACGGTCAATTACGGTGCCACGGTAGGGTTGGTTCCGTATAAATATGTCCACATTCTGCATAAGAACATTTTGACCCTTCAGATTGTCAAAATGCTCAACAGATACTTCCCGCAGGATCAGCACGCTTTCGTGTTCAACAGTGGTGCCAGTGAAAGCAATACCGGTAAATTGTTCGGCAAGAACATCTATTACGGCAGCGCTGCCACCATGATTATCAATCCGGATATCACGGAAAGAATTATCGTGCACGGTCTGTTCTCCCCCCGCTTAGTCAACTATTTATACAACAACAAGCATTTGCTTTCCAAGGTATACTGGTGCATTTATGGCGGAGATCTATATGCTGCTCCGAATGATGAGCAGAATAACTATGTCCGCTCAAATGTTCACGCCATCATCACCACATTTGACAAGGAAGAATACGAAAAACGCTTCGGTGAAAAGAAAACCTATGATATGGTGTTCAACAATCCGCTCTCTCCGTATCTTCTTCCTCCCTCCGGTCATGTCACCGGCAAGCCCTACCGCATCCTGATTAACAACTCGGCAGATGAAACCACACTTGAAGCCTTTGAGGTATTATCCAAGTTCAAGGATGAGAACATAGAAATCGCCACCATCCTCTCCTATACAACCTTCGGCAGCAACAATATCATCCCGAAAATCATTGAAAGGGGAAGAGAGCTCTTCGGTGAAAAGTTTAAACCGGTATTTGAGTGGATGTCTCAAGCCGGATATGTGGAATACTTATCCGGGATTGATGTCTACGCCTCTTTCCAGAACCGGCAGCAGGGTGTCGGCAATATGTCTGCCTGCATGCTGATGGGCAAAAAAGTGTTTATCCGTTCCTCCGTCAGCACTTACATCGGTTATCACGCCAACGGCATCCAAGTGGCGGATACGAACGAAATCGAAAATATGTCCTTTGAAGAATTCGTTTCTCTGGACAACAGTATACGCGAAAGTAACATCCAAGTTCTGCGTAGCAGAATGACTGAAGAAAATCAAATTAAACTCTGGGAAAAAGTTTTTTATGAATAAAAAAGTAATGATTTTAGGAGCCGGTCCCGGGCAGCGCTACATCGCGCAGGCTTGCAAAGAGCATCATCACACACTCGTAGTATTCGCTCCGGAGCGGGCTAATTCCCCCTGCTTTGAAATAGCAGATGTGGTGCGCTACGGTGATGTCCGAGATAAAGAAGCCGTATTAAAAGCAGCGAGGGAAGAAGGTGTTGATGCCATATTTTCCGACCAACTTGACTTAGCCGTACCGGCCTGCGGCTATGCTGCGGAGCAGTTGGGGCTCATCGGAAATACCTATCAATGTGCACTGCGCTTTTCTGATAAGAAGCTGATGAATGAAGGTGTCAAAGCCTTGGGTATTTGCGTTGCGGAAACCTTCAATGTCTCTACGATTGAAGAAGCAATTGCTGCCGCACAAAAAGTCGGTTACCCCCTCATGCTCAAACCGCTGGATTGCGATGGCAGCCGCGGTGTATTCAAAATTGCCACAAAGACGGAATTGATTTCTAATTTTGAAACCTCCCGGCAGTATTCTTCAGATAAAACGGCCGTTATTCAGGAATTCATTGAGGGTGATGAATATGTGGTGGACGGCTTTGCCTGGGATGGCAAATATAAGACACTGGCTATTGGCCGCTGTCATAACTTTGCTATTGAGGATAAGTGCATCTCCAAGCAGCGCATCTTCAAAAGCGCTGCAAGCCCGCTGACTGAGCTGGAAGAACAGATTATTGCCGCCAATGAGAAAATTGCTGTTGGTTTCGGGCTCTCTCTCGCCGCAACTCAGGCAGAATACATCTATAACCACAAAAAAGGTAAAATCTACTTCAATGAAATTGCAGCCAGAGGCGGTGGCTGCTATGTCTCCTCTCACCTCGTCCCCTACGCCTGCGGCGTGGATGTCAACGACCTGTTGATGCGCTGTGTGGCAGGGGAGAAAATTGAGGATATAGAACTGCACGGTGGTTACTCTGCCTATACCTGTTTCCTTCTGCCGGAAGGTGAAATTGTTTCTATTGAAGGAGCAGACTTCCTGCAAACGGTTCCTTCCCTGAAACTCACCTTCCTTTCGGATATCCGCGTCGGAAACCAAGTCCCCCCCATCAAAGATAAATCCTCCCGATTCGGTCCCTTCATCAATAGCGCTCCTGATAAGGATAAATTGTTGGCTGATATTGAGGAAATCAAACAGAATTACAAGATTACCATACGCAATCCGCAAGGGAATCTCTGTAGCATGATTTGGTGATTCGAGTATTGCCGACGACTAATGAAATACGGAAATATCATATCAATGTAGTGAATATGAAAAAACGAAGTTTTATAGAGACTTTATGCGGAGCATACAATGAGGCAGAGTATAAGGTGATTCGTTTTTTGGGGTTAAAATGAAGTTTCGCTCAGAAACATTGGCCATAAAAAAGAAAATGGACAACATAGAGCGCGAAATGACCCGAACATCGGAACAATTTACCTCTGCTCTTCAGGTAAATGAAAAGCTGAATGCTATTCTTAAGTCGGACAACGAGATAAAGCAAGATGTGCAACAAATTGAAAACAAATTAGCAGAAAATAAACAGGATTTTTCCAAGTTGTTTGATGCAATTAACTCACAATTGAAAAAACTTGAGGATAACCAGAAGTACCTACTAGGCAGAGTTCACCAGCTCAGTAAACAGTGTCTTTCGGCAGATACTGATTATACCGTGGACGATTTTCAGAAGTTTCCACAGTTGCGAGCATTCATGGATTGCGTTATAGATATGTACAGAATCCCCTCCGATACATGTTAGAAGGGTGAGTGCAAGAATAGGGTAATCGTGAATATGACTTCTCAGACTGTTAAGACAGGATTGGTTGACCGTATTCGCACTATGTGTACGGCATATGTGCTGGCAGCAGAAGCCGGTATGCCATTTCATATCTATCATGACGCTGGGTTTACATTGCAGAATTATCTTATACCCAATGAGGTAAATTGGTTAATTGATTCTTCTGAGGTTAAATACGATTTGGATAAAGCAAATTTGTTGTTTTATTTGAGAAGATTTAGGAAATTAGATAAGCAAGGCAAAGACTACCACATTTATCAGAGTCAGATACTTGTGGATTATATGCTCCCGGAATCTCTCAAAGGAAAGTATACGGATCATTCCGTTTTTCGTAAACTGTTTAATTTTCATCCGAATGTGGTTCAGGAAGCTGACACAAAACTGGCAGAAATCGGTTGTAAAAACGGAGAGTATGTATCGCTGCATTGCCGTTTCCTGAATTTCTTCCAACAAATTGAAGTTTTCGGCAAAGTTACCAGTACCCCAGAGCAGCGTGAAAAAATGGTAAAAGCAGTTCATGCAACTGCGGAAAAGATACATAAAGAAACCGGGAAGCCAATTATTCTGTTCTCTGATTCTGATGCTTTTTTGCAGAAAGAACATCCTTCTTTTATTCGCGTATTGAAAGGTGCTCCCGGGCATATAATCATGAATAGCGGAAACGACGAGGTTACCATGAAAGCGTTTGTTGATTTGCTGATTATGTCCAGAGGAAGCGCAGTATATAGCTTACGCGGAGATAATCTATACGCAAGTGGGTATTCTCGCTGCGCGGCTGTGGCGATTGGTGGTATACCGTTCATTTGCGAACCCATTCAGCAGATATAAACAGCTCAGCTGTGTCAATAAACAGAAAACAGGCCCCTCTTGGAGGGGCCTGTTTTTTCATAATAACCTAAAATGTAGGGTTGGCGTGCTCAAAAAAAGATTGTTTAAGCAAAGGTAATACAAACTTCAGGATATTTTTGTTTTTCTGGATCGGTACACAGGCACTTTGCAGATTTTAATGATGGTGTAGCCCTTGCGGGTGTGTTTTTTCTGGTAGCAGAAACGCAGGAACTGGTAGAGGGGGTACAGGATTGCAGTTTTTGTGCGGAAGAACAGCTTGGAGGAGGCCGGAGTATAGGCATCGCGGATGTCGTATCCTGCTGCGGTGATGATATGCCCCAGAAGGCGCTCTGCGGCGTGGGAGATGGTGGAGGGGTGTTCTCGCGAGGGTGTTTCGAACGCTGCGTCTGCCAGAATCTCGCGGTATTTTGCCATGAGCGGTGCGCGACAGATGAACATGCTTCCGGCAACAAACTTGGGGGGACGTGGGATGCCCCCGTTAGTTTGGAATCGAAGCCATTGCAAGCTCTGTGCCCATGCTCGAGAATCTGACGGCTCTTTTTTGCAGATAAGGGCATGGTGTCCCACCATCCCCAGCTTTTCATCGTTCTCAAAGGCTTGCAGTGTGCGCGCAATGTTATCCTTTTTCAGGAACGAGAGCATGAGACGGCGCCATTTGCTGCCGCTGACATCAACGCAGCCGACGTGGGCAGGGGCGGGCATGTCCCGTTTGGTGTGCAGTTTGATACAGTAACGGAATTGAGATAAATCGACGCGTTTCAGGACTTCCACAAAGGGGGCGATATCGTATCCGCGGTTGTCAACATGGAGAATATGCGCTCCGGGGAAGTCCTGAAGTAGGTGAGACTCCTGTATCATGCTACCGTTGGGTACGGTAATCCAAATTTCGCTGGAATGAGAGTTTAAACAGATCAGGTGCTCTTTTAACTCCTGCCACATCTCTTCATAAAAGACGTGAATATGTACAAGAAAATCTACCATTGCTTCAAAATGTTTTGTTGACCTGACGGAGTACAATAAAGGCGCTGTCGAGTATATAACATATCAGCGGATGGAGGGTCAACTGTTTTCTTGCGATTCTTCAGAATGTGTTTCTGAATATGGCGTGCCCGTATCCGGGAAGAATAGGGGGGGGCGCCTCCGAATTTTGAGACGAACTTTGAAAAAGACTTTACGAGAGAGGTTGATAATGGTATTATGCTCATGTCTTATTATATCCACATGCCAAGAGTTTCCGTTCTCATCCCGCTTTATAACACGCCGGAGCCGTTTCTGCGCGAAACGATAGACTCTGTGTTGAATCAGACGTTTCCGGATTATGAGCTGCTGCTGCTGAACGATTCTCCGAACAATACGGCGCTGGAAGAGATTATTGCCTCCTACAAGGATGAGCGCATCCGATACGCCTGCAATGAGAGGAATTACGGGATTGCGGAAAGTCGCAATAAATTGCTGGAGATGGCGAAGGGTGAGTATGTGGCGGTGTTGGACCATGATGATGTGGCCATGCCGGAGCGCCTTGCAAAACAGGTGGCCTATCTGGACGCTCATCCTGAGGTCGGCGTTGTGGGATGCTGCCTGAAGGAGATTCCATCCGGTAAGCATAGCGATTTTCCGGAAACGGATCAGAATATACGCATGGGGCTGATGTGGGGCTGTGTGATTCCGCATACGGGTGCGATGATTCGTCTCTCTGTGCTGCAGCGCGCCGGGCTGAAATACGAAGCTCAGTATTCGCCCTCAGAGGACTATGCTCTCTGGTGCCGCCTGATTCCGCATACGCGTTTTCACAATATTCAGGAAGAGTTGGTTTGTTATCGCAAGCATGCGGATAACACCTCCAAGAAGATGTCAGAACGGATGAATCGGGCTACTTTCGCTATACGAGCGCTTGTTGCAACGGAATATCCGATTCTTCACCAGATGTATCTCTCGTGTGCTGTGCACACGGAAACCATTCGTTTGTTCGGGATTATCCCTATTCTGAAGCGAGTGCGTTGCGGTATTCGCGAGAAGGTTTACCTTTTCGAGTTCTTCCTGCTGTATACGCGCAAGCGCGTTATCAAGATGCATGATTGAGCGCGCCGCGGATGAGCCGCGTTGGTATTCCGCCCCGGGGTGGGCGGCGCTCAGTTATTTATAAATCCGGGGGACTCTTCCCGTGATGCTGGTGATGACGTTGCTGGGGATGGTGTGAGCGCGGCTGGTCAGCTCGCTCCAAGGGACGTTCGCTCCCATGATTTCGGCCACATCGCCGGCTTCTACCTTGTCCAGATGGGAAACGTCTACCATAATTTGGTCCATGGTGATGCGGCCGAGCACGGGGCAATAGGAACCGTTCAGGTAGACGCGGGCGCCGGTGTTGGAGAGGTAGTGCAGGTAGCCATCGCCAAAGCCGATGCCGATGGTGGCCACGCGGGTGGGACCGGTGGTGATGTAGGTGTGGTTGTAGGAGATGCCGTGGTCGCCGGGCAGGGTGCGCACGAGGGTGACTCGGCTGTAGAGGGTCAGGGTATTCTGCAGCTCCCGGTTGTAGGGGGAGGGCATGGGGGAATAACCGTACAGGATGCGCCCCAGACGCACCATGTTGGTGCTGGGTGCGCGGTAGTTAAAGACTGCGGAGCTGCTGCACAGGTGGCGATAGGGCAGGGTGAGCGCTTCGCTCAAATCCCGAACGGCGTGCTCGTAGCTGCGAATCTGGCGGTGGGTAAAGGAAATGTCCTCTGCCGCAGCGGAGAGGTGGGAGTACACGCCCTCGATGTTGAGATGCTCGTAGGAAGCCAACTTATCGCGCAGTCCGGGGATGTCGTTGGGCAGCAGCCCGGCGCGTCCCATGCCGGTGTCCACGTTGATATGCAGATTGACTTTTTTGTTGTAGAGTTTTCCCAGAGAGTCGAAATGCTCCGCTTCCTCGATGCTGCAGAGCGCAGCCCGCCAGTCGTTCTGGACAACCAGTTCCCGCTCTGCCGGGAAGCAGGGGCCAAGGATGAACGGACAGGTTCGGCATCCGGCATCGCGCACCCGAGCCGCTTCTGCCGGAGTGGCTACGCCGAAGAATTCTATCTCTGCGTCATCCAGCGCTTTCACCACGCCCTCCAGCCCGTGGCCGTAGGCTTCTGCCTTGACGATAGCCATGCGCTTGTGCGTGGGGAGCACTCGGGCAACGATGCTGAGATTGTGGCGCATGGCGGCAGTATCAACTTCTGCCCAGGCGCGGAAGAGAGCGGTGTCCTGCATGCGGCTATTTTATGCCTGCGGGCGGGTAATTGCAATACTTATTTCCCCCGGGCTTGCGTAAAAAATCAATTACAGACATCTATCGTACTTGAAAATACGAACGCGTTGGGCTATAATGCCCGCGTAATGATGCCAACGTATATGATTGCCGATATAGGAGCTCTGGCCGATGGCTGGGGTGTGTTGGAGCTTTTTGATAAGGGCGGCCACCTGATGTGGGCGCTGTTGTTCCTTTCTGTGCTGGCGCTGATGGTGTTCTTCGTGTGCCTGTGGACCACGCGCCAGTCTGCGGTTCTGCCGCCGCGTATGGTGATGTCGGTGGAATCCTGCATTCGCCGCAAGGACTACGCCGGGCTGATGAGCATGTGCGAGCGCGACGGTTCCAGCTTTGCACTGACGGTGCATGTGATTGTGATGTTCCTGCAGCGTAACCCCCGCGCCGATATTGAGGAGGTGAGGGAAGTCGCCGGTGCCGAGGGCACTCGCCAGGCCAACATTCTGACTCGCCAGATTAACTGGTTGTCTGATATCGGCGCCATTGCTCCCATGATTGGTCTGCTGGGCACGGTAATCGGTATGATGAAAACCTTCATGGAGATGGCGGCCGGCAATTTCGAAGGCGTGAAACAGATGCAGATGGCGCAGGGTATTGCAGAGGCGCTCATCACCACCGCTGGCGGTTTGGTGCTGGCTATTCCGAGCATGGCAGCCTATGTGTTTTTCCGCAGTCGCATTCAGAAGCGTATCACGGATATGGAAGTGGCAGTCACGCACATCCTCTCTGTCATTGCGGTGCAGATGGATCGCGAGCGTCGCCTTTCCGGTACCTACCAGCGCGGTACGGCCACGGAGATGATGGATGATGATGATTATTGATAATCTGCTCTGCCCATGAAGCTGAAAGCAAAATTACCGGAGCCGATAGGCTTCCAGCTCGCGCCGATGCTGGATGTGGTATTCCTGCTGCTCATCTTCTTCGTGGTGACGCAGAAGTTCATCCTCAATGAGCAGGACCTCAAGGTGAAGGTGCCGACTGCGCCCAAATCAACGGAGGAAACCTCTCGCGCTATCGATGAAATTATTATCAATGCCCGCGAGGAGGACGGCGAACTGGTCATCACCATTGACCGCGAGGTGTTCACCCGTGAAAAGCTCTCTGCGCTCATGAAGCGCATGGTGGCGGTCAATCCCAATCAGCCGGTGCGAATCCGAGGTGATGCGGATATGAGCTGGCAGAAGATGGCCGATGTCATTTCCACTTGTTCTCAGGCAGGCGTGTGGAATGTGTCGTTCTCCAAGCAGATGCCCAAAGAACAGCAGTAAGACTTCTTTTCCTTCCCGTCTCCGGCAGGCGGGAAGACTTTTTCCGGATAGACCCTTTCAACATTCACCGTATGAACAATATGATGAAGATACCTTTTTTCTGTGTCCCTGCAATGAGTGCGTTCCTGCTGATGCCGGCTTCCGGTCAGCAGGGGGATGCTGCCGCCGATGGCCCGCTGGTGGCTAATGAGGAGGCAGACTCCTACGAAATTGCCAATCAGGTTTATCAGCAGGCTCGCAACACGCAGGAGCCCGCTGCTCGCTCTGCCGCTATGGGGCGAGCCGCTGCACTCTTCGGGACCTATGTGAGAAAGTTTCCGAAAGCCGCCAACAACAGCCGAGCCCTGTACCTCCAGGCGCTGTGTCAGTATGAAGCGGGGGATCAAGCTGCCTCTAACAACAATCTGGCGAAGCTGGCCAATAATACGCACGGTGAGTATGCCGCAGCGGCTGCCTATAAACTGGCCACTCAGGCCGCGGATAGGCAGCTTTGGGAAAAGGCGCTGGGCTACTATGCCATCACGGTGAAAGAAACCCGCCGCGAAGATCTGCGCAACGATGCCCTGTATCGTCAGGGGCGCTCCCAGTTGTTGCTCGGGAAGCGTGCCGAGGCAGAGGCTTCATTCCGTAGCCTTCAGGAAATTAAGGGTGTGAAGCCCGCCATCGCCCAGTCCGCGCTGTTGTCCATTGCACAGATGAAGACGGAGGATGGTCAGGATACCGAGGCCTACGAACTTTTCAGGAAATTGTTGGCGATGCCGGGGCTGGACAACCGCGTGCAGGGAATTGCCACACTGCAGGCTGCCCGCTTGGCTGCAAGACTAGGCAAAAGCCGTGAATCACAGGCTCTTTATACCAAGCTGAGTCAGCTCCCCGGAATGGAGAAGTACGCGGCTGAGGGGCAGATGGAGACGGTGCTGGCGCTTTACAAGGAGAAAAATTATCGCGAGGTGGTCAACCGCGTGGCCAAGAATTACACCCCGCTGGAAGATAAGGAAAAAGAGGCACGCCGTGCACTGATTGTGGGGCAGTCTCACATGGAAATCCAGCAGTATGCGGCGGCTATGGAGTGGTTCCGCATGGTGGAGGATACCCTGCCGGGGTCTGTGCTGGCTGCGGATGCCGGGTACCGCCGCATCGTGTGCTCTCAGCAGGTGAAGGGAACCAACCTTTTTCAGCTTTCGGAGAAATACCTCAATACCTATGCGGTTTCCGGCAGCGCCACAGCGGCTCTGCCCTGCATTGATTTGGTGCGGCTCATGTATGCAGATCGGATGATGCTGCATGATGTAGCGGCGGCGGCGCGACAGTTTGAGGCTCTCAACATCGAGCAGCTTCCGGAAGCCGTGCGGGCCGATGCCGTATATAAAAAGGCGTGGTGCGCCGCGCAGGGCGATACTTATGATTCGCTCCCGTCGCTGGATCATTTTATCAATACATACAAGGATGACCCCCGTATGCCGGATGCGCTGGCACTGCGCGGTACGGTGCTGGTGAAACAATCGCGCCATGCTCAGGCGCTGGCAGATTTTGACCGGGTTATCCGCGAGTTCCCGCAGTCAGAGGTCATTGCCGTATGCTGGCAGCGCGCCGCGAAAGTATGCGCCGCCACTAATCCTCAGAAGATGGTGGAGTACTATGAAGGCCTCATCAAATACTATCAGGATTTGGTGAAGCGCGGGGGTAAGGACAAGCCGGCAGCGATTGCAGAGGCGCATTATCACATCGCCTGCGCTTTGTATGAGACCAAGCCGGCAGAAGCTGTTCCGCATTTCCGCGAGGCCCGCACCATGAATCCGGAGCAGTACGCCTCGTTGGTGGATTTGCGCTTGGTGCATTGTTTCTTCAAGATGAAGGATGCGGAGAATCTCCGCAAAGCCCTCCGCACGCTGCAAAGCACCAATGTGGGTACATATAACGCGCTGCCTCCCGCCATTCTGCGCTGGTGCGGTTGGATGTGTTTCCAGAGCCGCAGCTATGACGAGGCCAATAAATATCTTTCCGATGCGCTGGTGCGCGAACCGAGGGAGAAGTATACAGCTGCCGACAACACGGAGCAGGAGCGTCCCAAAGTGGAGCCTCTGGTATGGAAAACCCTGGCCAGAACCCGTCTGGAACTGCGCCTTTTTGCAGAAGCTCTGCAGCCGGCGGAATTCTACGTCGGTATGGAGTCTCAGCCCTATCGTAAGGCCGAAGGTCTGCGTGATTATGCCCTGATTCTCATCGGCCTGAACCGTGCGGCAGAGGCCCGCAAACTTTGTGAGCAGGCCATTGCCATGGGTATTGACGGCCCTATCAAGTCCTCTCTCTTCATCACGCTGGGGGATGCCTGGTTTGCCGACAGGGAGTTTGCAGAAGCTGCCAAATACTATGGTCGCACAGCCAACGTGGTCAGCGACAAAGAGCTTAAACCCATGGCTCTGTTCAAGATAGTGAAAGCCCTGCAGCTCTGTGGCAAAGCCGGTGAAGCAGACCAGTATGAGCAGAATTTGAATACAGAGTTCCCGGGATGGGTTCCGGATGCTGCGACTATGCTGCTGGTCGAGACGGCGGAAAAGGCTGCTGCTGCGGCTGCTGCCGCTCCGGCCGCAGCTACCGCTCCGGCTGCTCAACCACAGGGGTAACACGTTTGCATCTTCTCCGGCATGTTTTACGCAAAGGAAGAGAATAAGCGCAAGCGCTGGTATCGGATTCTGACCATCGGGCAGAAGAAGCTGCTGGCGCTGGGTGTGGTGACCGGCGTTCTGGTGCTGGTATTTCTGGGGACGGTTATTTTTTACTCCTGCCGAGCGATGCAGTACGATATGCAGCGGATGCAGCTGGCATCCGGTGCGTGCATGCTGTATGATGCCTCCAATCAGCCTATTAGTTCTCTCTCCGGCACGGAAGAGCGCCCCTTGCTCTGGCAGGAACTGCCGCAGAATCTAGTCGATGCCTTTGTGGCGCGAGAAGATGCTCGTTTTTTTGAGCACAATGGAGTGGTGTTCTCCTCTGTGATTCGCTCCGTCCTGCGGAACCTGACCTCCATGCGCTACGAGCAGGGCGCATCCACCATCACCATGCAGCTTGCGCGCAATATCTATGAACTGCGCGATAAGTCCATGGATCGCAAATTGCTGGAAGTGATGTTGGCACAGCGGATAGAGCGCAACTTTGATAAGCAGACCATCATGCTGCAATACCTGAGCCGCATCTATTACGGCCAGAACTGCTACGGCATTCGAGCGGCAGCAGAGCACTACTTCGGTAAACAGGTCAGCGAGCTCAACCTCGTGGAATGCGCCACTCTGGCGGGGCTTGTGCGCGCACCGTCCATCTTCAATCCCGTTCACAGCATGGATGATGCCATGGAGGTGAAGGCCGAGACGCTGGAGCGCATGCTGGAATGCGAGATGATTTCTGAGGAAGAATGCCGCCGCGCAACCGCGGCACCCATTGAGCTGGTGCGCAACCGCGAAGCGGATGCGGCGGTAAGCTCCTACGCCTCGATGTGGGCGCGCATGGAACTGCGAGAGTTGCAGGAGGAAGCCGGCAAGGGCAACGGCGGCGTCTATGTCGTGTCCAGCCTGCGTCTGCCGTTGCAGCAGTATCTGGAGCGCGCTGTGGAAGCCGCTCTCACGGCGGTGGAGGATAGCAAGACCTATCCCGAGGCTTGGCTGGCGCTCTCCGGCAACGATACGGCAGATGCGGAGGAGCGCCGCAAGAGTTTCATGAAGATGAAGCGCCCGGAGAAGCTGCGGGTGCGCGGCTCCGCGAACGACCTCACCGGCCTGTTGCAGAGCTGTGTGCTGGTAGTGGATAACCGCAATCGACACAAGGGCAGGGTGCTGGCGCTGGTATCCGGGCGTAGCGCCGTGGATGGTGTTGACCGCTGGCAGACTTGTGTACAGCCCGGGCGGGCCTCTGCTCCCTTGCTGTTTGCCTGTGCCTGCCTGCCCGGCGGCGAAGATATGCACATCGTGGCGCGTGATTCGCAGGTGACCGGCATGCGACTGGGCTATCCCGTGGTGCGCGCGTTCTATGATACCCTGAAGCTGGACTGCAAGCTCCCTTCGCAGGAGGACGAAAAAGCGCTCTACAACGGTGAGTTCGGGATGAAGAAAATAGATTTGGCTCGCATCCTGTTCTCCATTCAGAACAAGGGGCGTGGATACAAGCTCAGCCTCATCAATGCCATCTGGAGCAATCAGCGCACGCTGCTCTATTCCTATGAACCGGAGAAAGCACCGGAATACATCCTGCGCCAGAGTGCTCGCGCCGTTATGGATTTGCCGCCGTTTTCGGCGAGCGAGGGCTTGCCGGTCACGCTCAACGAGACGCTGCCGGGTCACACGGGGCAGTTTTCCATGGTGTTGCGCGAGAATGGGGTGGCTGTTTTTGTCTGGATGGGCTTTGATAAGCCAGATACCGAGGTGGCGGCCAGTGGGCGCATGACCAATCTGCTGCGCCGCGCATCCATGAATCTGGCCCGCGAGGTGTACGAGGCCGCCCGTGCCGAGCTGCGCCGGGAGGCAGAATTGAAAAAACAGCAGGAGGAGCAGCAAAATCCTGCCGCTCAGGCACGGTCATGACGGATTATTCCCCCCACTTGCGCACAGCAGAGCGCGCCGCTCGTCTGGCCGGCGCGTTCCTGAAACAGCGTTTCCACGAAATCAAGGTCGTGGATGAGGAGTTGCCCACGGATATTAAATTGCAGCTGGACAAGGAGAGCCAGAGCCTCATCTCGCGCGAACTTCTGGCGGATTATCCCGAATCCTGCGTGTTGGGCGAGGAGGGAAATGTTGGCAGAAACGCCGAACTGCAGTGGATTGTTGATCCGATTGACGGCACGGTCAACTACTTTTACGGTATCCCGATTTTCTGCGTGAGCATTGCTTTGCGTGTGGAGGGACGGCTTGTGTTGGGCTGTGTGTATGACCCCATGCAGGACGAGTGTTTTGCAGCGTTGGCGGGTGGGCGCGTCAGCTGTAATGGCCGCCCGATTCGCGTTTCTTCCCGCGATGCTATGGCTCAGGCTGTGGTGTTCATCGGTCACGGGCGGCATGATGGCTCCGGCGAGGCGGGGATTCGCCGCTTTGCCCATATTTCTGCACAGGTACGCAAGATTCGCATTCTTGGTTCTGCCGCGCTGGCTATTTGTTACATCGCCGCCGGACGCATGGATGCCTATGTGGAGGGGCGTATCTCCCTCTGGGATTTTGCCGCAGCTCGGGTGATTCTGGAGGCTGCCGGCGGTGTGTTGGAGTTCAGCCCCGCAGATGCTGAGGGAATCAAAGGCGCCGTGATGGCTTGGAATGGCAGCATCCCCCTGCCGGAAGCGCTCAAGATGGATTGATATCATGCAGCCTAAACCCGAAAATGCCCGTTCTCTTGCCTGGAAAGCACTGCTGCGGTGGAATCGCGGTGGCGTCTTTGCAGAAACTCTGCTGGAGCGTGCCGCCGCGGAGCACCAACTTTCCCGGTCTGACCGCGGGCTGATGCAGAGCATCGTGTACGGCACACTGCGAAACCTGCGACTGCTGGAGCATTGGCGCTATGCCCTGCGTCCGGGGGCTCTGGAGGAAAAAATGCACTGGCTGGTGTTGGCCGGGCTCTGCGAACTCTTCATCCTGCACCATGCTGAGCATGCCGTGGTCAGCGAGACGGTGAAGCTTGCTCCCGTCCGCGTGCGCGGTGTGGTCAACGGCATGCTGCGTAATGCCGTGCGCCGCCGTGCCGAATTTGAATCGGCACTTCCCGATTTACCTCCGGCAGTACGTTATTCCATGCCGGATTGGTTGGCCTCCCGCTGGCTGCGAGAGTTTGGCGAGCAGGAAGCCGCCGCCATGATGGAGTGGAATCTTCAGCCCCCGCCCGTCTATGCTCGTCTGAACCCGCTCAGACCTATGGAGGTGCCGACAGAGTGGACACCGCACCCCGGAGCCCCCGGCTGGTATTGCATCCACGGTGCATTGCCGCTTGACGCCCTGCAGGCGGGGCAGGTGTATGTGGCAGACCCGTCCACCCGCCATTGCATTCGACTCCTCAATCCTCAGCGTGGTGAGAAAATCCTGGATGCCTGTGCTGCACCCGGTGGTAAATCCGCCGCTATCATTGCCGCCACGGCGGGAGAGGTGTATCTGCTGGCGACGGAGCTGGAGCCCCACCGCCTGCCGCAATTAAAGGAAAACCTCCTGCGCGCAGGAGGTCTGCATACGCAGGTGGCGCAGCATGACTGGACACAGCCTTGCCCTCCGGAGTGGCTGGGGGCATTCGACGCCGTCCTGCTGGATGTCCCCTGTTCCAACTCCGGTGTATTGCAGCGGCGTGTGGATGCCCGCTGGCGCATGCAGGAGGAAGAAATCGACCGTTTGTCCGCTCTCCAGTTGCAGATATTGGAGCGGGCTGCAGAAGCCGTGCGCAGCGGCGGCAGACTAGTGTACTCCACCTGTTCCATTGACCGCCAGGAAGATAGGGCTGTGGTGGATGCATTCCTGGCGTCCCACCCGGAATTCTCCCTGAAGGAAGACTACCTTGCCCTCCCGCATCGCGAGCAGGCAGACGGTGCCTACGCCGCGCTGCTCCTGCGTGCCTGATTCCTCCATGCCCGCCGATAGGCGGGCATTCTTCACCCAAGCGACCGTGAGGGCGCTTTTCTTCACCATCAGCAAAGCTGATTCTTCGCCACGTCCGACAGGACGTTCTTCACCGTGAGCGACTAGCGAGCAAAATTCTTCTTGTCAATACTCAATCAGATTGTTATCATCATCCTATGGCCAATAAATTATCAGCCTTATCCTTGCAATTCGCCACGGATGTTATTCTCATGTGCGATGGAATACACCACAGAGCACATATCAAAAATCAAATTTTGCGTTCTTCTTGCAGTATTGGAGCCAACATTCACGAAGCTCAATACGGCTATTCCCGCAATGACTTCATCTGTAAATTGCAAATAGCACTCAAGGAATGCCACGAAACTTTTTATTGGCTGGAGCTGTTGAAAAATACGGCAACCATTACCGCAGAGGAAGCACAACGTTTCGAAAATGCCTGTAGTCGTATTCGCTTTATGTTGATAAAGTCAATCAACACGGCGAAACAAGGAGGTGAGTGATTTTTTTGAGCTCGCTAGTCGCTCGCGGTGAAGAACAGGGCATTCGCCCTGTGGCGAAGAAACTTCGCCTGTCGGCGAAGTGGGCGAAGAACACGATACCGTGTGGTGAAGAATGCCCGCCGTTGGCGGTCATGGAGAAAAATCAATCCCGGCGCAGTTCTCGGAGCTTGTTATCCAGTTCTGCCCTTAATTTTTCTTTGGTCTTCTGCTGTTCCTGTTCCGGTATGCCCTGAGCTTCTGCTTGTCCCAGGTAAATAATCAGAGCCTGAGTGAATTCATCCTGTAGCCGCTCTGCCTGCTCCTTGATACGGGGATCGCCGGATGCCAGCTGCCCGGAGGAGTCGTAGATGATGGTGCCGTCTTGCAAGCCGATGGTTTCCGCACTGGAGGAGGCAAGAAGTTGATCCAGCTCCTCCATCTTTTTTTTCTGTAATTCCTGCAGTCGGTCCAAGTAGGCGTTTTTCTCCGCCGGGGAGAGGGTGCGGACGGTCAAGTTGGCCGTGGTGTCATCTATCTGTTTCTGGTATCGGCTGATGATTTCATCTCTGCGTGCGAATATGTCTGCTTCCGGTTCGGGCGGGACAGCGGTGTGTACAGAGGTGAGAAAGGGTGGGGTAGCCGGAGTTTTATCTGCGGGGGGTGATTGCAGTGCTTTCAGCCCCAATCCGCCAATGATACCGCCCACCAGTAATGCTGCCGGGAGGAAAAGTATAGCCTTGTTGAAAGTTTGCAGGCGAAGCGCTTTCAGCCATTCCTGTGCAGAGCAGAAGCGGTCAGCCACCTCGGGAGCGGCGGCCACCTGCAGACTGAGCAGCAGGCGGCGCGGGTAGTGTTTCTTTTGCTCCTGCGGCAGCAGGTGCAGGAAGCACTGTGCCAGGGCATATAAGTCTGACCACGCACCTACGCGACCACCGGGACTGAACTGCTCCGGCGCGGCATATCCGGGTGAGCCCACGGGCGTGAGGGTATGATTGGCCGTTCCCAGGTGCGCGGAGCCGAAATCAATGATGGTGGGCTGTCCGTTCTCGCGAATGATGATGTTGCCTGGTTTGATGTCGCGGTGGATGATGCTATTACCGTGCAGATAGTGTAGCGTGTGCAACAGTTGCTCCAGGACCAGCTGCACGGCTTCGACATCCCCGGCGTGGCTCGGCAGCCATTCTTTCAGCGTACTGCCCTCCACATATTCCATCACCAGATACGCTGTGCCGGAACCCTCAAAAATATCATGCACCTTCACCACATTCGGGTGATTCAGCCCGGCCAGAATGCGAGCCTCTCGGCAAAAGGTCGCTAGTGAGCGGGTGTAAAGCCCTTCATCCAGCGGCTCAACCTCTGCGCTGCCCTCCGGGCGCAGGCAGAGCCCCATGGGAAAATGCTCCTTGATGACCACCTCCCGTTCCAGCGCTCGGTCATACGCCAAGTAGCTGATGCCGCCGCCGCCCTGACCCAGCACCTCGCGAATCTCGCAGCTGCCCAATACGGCTTTTTCCGGCAGGGCGGGGGAGTTGATCATGCGTCAGAACGATTAAGGGAGGGAGTTTATTGACCTGTGGGCAAAATAACCTTGCGGCTACGCAGGGCTGCTGCCGTTGCCGCATCCGGGGCCTGCACCAGTTGTGCAATGGCCTGCGCTACCAGCGCTTCCATGGTCAGTCCCTGTGCTGCCGCCCGCTCAGCCAGTCGTGTATACAGTTCCGGTGCCAGCTGTATCGTCAGCGCCAGAGAGGCATTGACCTTTACCCCGGGGATTTCTTGTTCTGCCGCTGCGGCGGGCGTTCCCGTGGCGGGCATCTGCACCATCACCTTTTCCAGCAATTGAAGCTTGAGCGGTGGGATGTTTTTCTGGCTCATCCAGTTGCGTACCGTAATTTCAGATACACCACACTGCTCTGCCACCCAGCGATAGTCCAGCTTGTGGCTCTTGAGCCACCGCTTCACCATCACCTTGAATTCCGACTGGTCCGCTTCCTGCGTCATGACTCTGAGTCTAGCACATAAACGCGCAAAGTCAAGAAATCTCTCACTCTGCGTCCGTGTGGCAAAACCTGTTACTGCAACAACTTTCCCACCGCTTGGGCTACCAGTGCCTCTGCCGATACCCCCTCTTGTGCCGCCCGCTTCGCCAGCGTGGTGTAATCATTTAACGGAAGTTTAACCTTTATCTCTTTTCGAGAGTCTTGAGATAGTGAAACGTCGCGGCTTCCTTTTTTTTGCTGCTGAGGTGTGGAATTGTTGGGAATCAAGTCATTCAAAGACGTTTTCGGTGCGTTTTTGCTGTTCATAGGTGAGTTATATCATAAAAAATATCGCTTGTAAATTATCAAAACGATATTTTTATGTTGACAAGAGGATAGCGAAGAGATAGATTGTGACTACGGCTGAATCGCAAAACGATAATTTGGGCTTAGCCGGAGAAAAAACTTAAATACAACTATGAAAAAAAATCTGTATATTGCAATGACAGTACTGGCAGCTATGTCAGTAGGAACTGTGGTAAGCTCCTGTTCCATGGTGAATCAGGCCATTTCTTCTGTGCGCAGCATCGATATGTCACAGTACCCCGGACTTGATATCGTGGCTAATGCCCAGAAAGGGATGATGGAGCAGTACTCGCAGTCAACAAAGCTTCTGTTGCAGTCCCGTCTGGCTGCGGTGGAGGCTCTTGTGCTTGATGCTGAGGCCATTGCTGCGAACGAGAAAGCCGGTGATATTTATAACTCTGCGAAGAAGATTGCGGCAAATGGTAAGGATAAGCAGAAGTTGCTGTTGGCTCAGATTGAGAACATCACCAACGCACAGGACATGGATGCTATCGATAAGGTCAAGGAAGCAACCTCCGGTATCGATGCCATGATTGCAGAAGGGTACAGCGAGCTGTCCAAGGCTACCAAGAGCACCAATGCACAGATTGCAGCAACCAACAAGAAGGGTGATATGTATATCGCTCAGGCCATGGAACATCAGGCTGAAGCAGCCAACAAGATTGTGCAGAGTCACTCTCTGCTTCAGGAGGCTCAGATAATGGAAGTGGCACTTGTTACCAAGGCTGCTCTGCAAAGCGCTTCTCTGGCAAAGGCTCTTGAGGGTGCATCTGCCATGGATAAGGGCTTATTGGCTGTACAGTTCCGCCCGATTATTTATTTCCTGACCGGTCTGCCCGATGAGTTTGCTGAGCAGGATAATGTGAAAGCCATGTGGGAGGAGCACGCAGCCAAGAGTGCCATTAATCTTAATAAGAAGGTTGTAGGCAATATTAAGGAGGTTGCTGCCAAGGCTGCACCCAATCTCATGAAATCGGTTTCGCTGGGCTCTTTCGGAGTATTCTAAAACGATACCATGAAGGCACTGTTTGTCATATTGACGTTGATGCTGAGCATGGGCATTGCATCAGCAGATACGGGAAATCTTTCCAATATGAGGTTTGCCGGGGTATGGTTTTACCGTACTCAGGACGAACAGGCTGTTGCCAATCAATTCCCCGTCGGTCACCTATATGGTGGCCGGCGGGAATCCGTGGAAGATTCCGTTGCTGTGCAGGAGAAGCATTCCGACCTCTCGCGACTTCTGTATGAAAAAATGCAGAAGGAAAAACAGCCGGGAGGCAATAGACTTCTGGATAGATTGGATGATGGCGATGGGGTGCTCGCCTCAACGCAGGGCGATGCTTTAGTCATGGCGTGTGCTCTGAATTATGAGCATGTGGAGGTGCAGCGCTTACCCTTGGGCAAAAAGACCATCAGCAAGACCTTGGCAGAAATCGGATTTGACCTCGTGCTGTGCAATTTCCGTGACAGGCGAATTGTTGCAATTTTTCCCCTGCGTGCGCAGATTGCAGACGCCCAGGACGGAGTGCCGACAGAAGAGCGTAAACGGGAATTGCTGCGCCATTTATACGAGACTAAGGTGGTGGATGTCTTTATGGATGCAGCCCGCCGGACATACGATTCGGAGAATGCCCCTAAGACTCTGGGTATAGGTGAACTCACGTTCTTTGATGTTGCCATGGCATCTGTCCCGGAGAGTCTGAAGGAATCCATACACACCTATTATTCATCATATATCTGTGCCGCATTTTATGATGCCGTAGGGGTGCCGGTTTTACCCTATTCCGGAGGTAACGAATTGCTGTACTACAGCATGAGAGAACAGGTGGACGATGCCGCTCAACTGAGCGTTCGTACGGCCGAAGATGATGCCTCTGCGCCGTCTGTTACGTCTGATGGGACTCGCTCCTTTGTCCTGAAAAAGCCCGATTATACTCTCGATGTAGTTATCCCCGGTTTTCAAACGCAGGTCCTTGCCAAAAAGAAGCATCAGCGTCACCTCGGCTTTGTTTCCGCTTGTCGGATAACGATGAAAGAGGGCGAAAAAACGCTTTATACGTCCAAGTACATCGATTCGGTACAGGCGATGTATACGCACGATGCGAAGCTGGGAATCCCCTGGATTTATTACCAGGCCGCCACCTATAAGATGCTGAAAGGCGCAGCACAGAAACTGTCGAAACAGAAAGAAACAAAATCCGCTATATTCACTTGTTCAACAAAATAAAACCATGAAAAAATTAGTATTATCCCTATTGAGCGCGTTATGTGTTGCATTCCCTAATTGGTCTGCCGCTGCCGATTTAACCATATCCGGCAGGGCAAGTGTCGAATATCAACCTGCTGTAAAGACCTCCCGCCAGACCGCTGCGGAGGAGGCTCAGAAAGAAGCCATTCGCAATGGCCTGGACGCCATGATGTCCTCTCAACCAGGAGCCATTCGTCAGCTGTATGAGGAGAGAAAACCCGATATCTATACCACGCTGATAGCGCTTGCCCGCGATGTTCAGAACACGCAGAAGGACAATAAAGCAACACATAGCATGGAGGTTAAGGTATCTGCTGTTATTGATGAGGATGTTATGAAAGACACCTTGATGAATAAGGCAGCAACAAAGAAGACGGTCAATTTGTCTGACACGCTGGTGGCGGTGTTCTTTACTGCGCGAAACGTTGTTTCCGCAGAACAGCATACTGCTGCGACCAAATCAATGAGTTCAAGCTCTGCAACAGGTGAGTCTGCCGTGGCTGAGGGTGAGACGGATTCTGCTATCACGACCACGGAATCCCGGACGGAGGTGAATATCTCCGAGTCATCTGCTTCTCGTACTGTTAAGTCCGATGTATTGCAGTATGCGTTGGATGGTCCTGCTCGCGAGGAGTTTGGTTCATCACTCAATGATAGATTTACGTCTAAAGGCTTTGAGGACATCGTGGACGGTGCTTTTTTTGAAGCGGCATCTGTGCTCGATGACGCTTTCGGCAAGGGAGATGTAGTTCCCGCCTCCGTATGGCGTAAGGTGGTGGCCGGACTTCGGGAGGAAGAACCGGGAGTCGGCTACATGATTGTGGGTACGTTGGATTTCGGTACTCCCCGAAAGGACTCGATGACCGGCATGTGGGTGGTTGAGGCAACGGTAACCGGAAAGGTGTATAAGTTAGGTGCAAAGACACCTCGCTTGGTTGCTGCACTTTCGCCGCAGACGATGATGGGAAAAGCCGCTGATCAGCTTCAGGCCAAAAAGCGTGCGCTTGCGGGCATCAGCCCTCTTGCAGCAGATGAAATCCTGGCCAAGCTGAAGGCAAAGAACATCATCGGCGAGTAAAAATAATCCTTAATAACGTCTGAGATAATATGAAACAGTCCTTAGCTCTGGCGTGTTTTCTTGCGGGGACACTTGCTGCAACCGCAAATACCGTCACCACCACTACTGTTGAAACATCCGCAGAGGCGAAAGCAACGGTGTCGACCACAACGACGACGCGCACTCCTCTTTCTAAAGGTAGTGTGGCTGTCGGTCAAAAAACAGCGGCAGCAAAATCGCTGAGCGTCAAGTCCACCTCAACTGATACGGAAGAAGTTGTCGCGCAGGGGTACGGCAAAGATCATGCCGCGGCTATGGCCAATGCCTGTACTCAGGCGGTGTCTCAGGTATGCGGTGCTGCCGTGGTGAAGCAGGTCCATTCCCTGTTGGATGTGTCTGTGGAATCCGGCGGGACGATGTACGATGGCATTCTGTTGTCGTATCGTGTGCTGGAGGATGTCAAGAAGTCGGACGGTACATATGCTGTCAAAATCAAGGCTGTTGTGAAACCTCCGGCAGCAGATATGTTCGCCAAACGAATCGCCTTGGTATTGCCGCCTATTCAGGATTTACAGGCCACATGTGCCTCCGGAAACCTCAAGTCGGCTACGGCCGGCAAACTTGCCGAGACATTGTCCACTGTTCTGGAAACAACGATTACGGAGGATTCCCGTTTTGTGTTGCTTGACCGTTCATCCTCTCTGGCGCAGGCGGAACGCCGGTTTGCCACAAGCGCTCAGACTTCCCGCCGGGAGAATCAGAAATTCGGCAATATGAAAGTGGCTGATTTCGTCATTGATGTCGCTATGAAAAAGGGCGATGAATCCATGACAACGCGGGAATTCAAAGTGGCTAAACGGACCAAGTACAACTATGGGCTCGACGTGCAGCTGGAGCTTCGCCTTGTGGATACCGTAACCGGGGGCATTGTTGCCCGGGAAGTTGTCCCCGTTTCCTGCAGCGATACCGCCTGGCAGGAAGAGAGCTGTGTGCAGAAAGTGATGGCCTCGTTCGAAGAAGTGAGCCGTTCTTCCATACAAAACGGTCTCGATTCATTGTTCAGTAAAATATCACAATAAAAGCCTGATAGTATGAAAATTGCAGCCTATGCAGTCGCCGCCGTGCTGGCCGTTGGCGTTTCCTGTTCGGAGCCTCCCGTTGTGCCCCAGACCCCGGTGATGCCTCCGCCGACTCCTCCGCAGCCCGTTAAGCCGAAGGTGCCCACTACTCCTAAAAAACGCGTGGTGAAGCCGGTTACGCCGGAACCGGAGGTCGTCTTGCCTCTGCGCCCTGCGCAGGTAGGTGCGCGTCATAACAACATCCGCTGAATAGACGTATCGTACTTTATTTAGTTGTTTGTAGAGATGCCCTCGGAATTATATCCGGGGGCATTTTGTGCCATATAAGCGAAGTGTCGGCAGCGCAGGGGGCGTTAAGTATTACCTTGACTAAGCAGGAGAATGTGTTAGTGTGAGAGACGTGAAGGGGAGTTTATCGGAAGAGAAATCCGGCGCTTTTATCCATTTTGCTGCTTTACCGCCGGGGACTAAATTAGAGAAATACGAGCTGCAGTCTGTGCTGGGGCAGGGGAGCGGCGGTATTTCCTATCTCGCATGGGATAGCCAGCTGGAACGGGAGGTGGTGCTGAAGGAACATTTCCCGCTGGGGCTTTGCTGCCGGACTCCGGAGGTTGCGGATGTGGTGGCATTGAATGAGGTGGATTTTGCACGCTCACTGGATTCGTTTTGTCGGGAGGCTCGTCTTCTGGCCGGTTTGAGTAATCCGAACATGGTGCCGGTACATGAGATTTTCAGTGCATGCGGCACGGCTTTTATGGTCATGGGTTATGTGGATGGGGTGACCTTTGATGAATGGATGATGAAAAAGCCAACGGCAACCGTTCTGCGGAAGGTACTCAGCCAATTGTTGAGCGCATTGGAGTATTTGCATGCTAATGGTATAATTCACCGCGATATCAAACCGTCTAACATCATGATGCGGGTGGATGATACCCCGGTGCTGATTGATTTCGGTGCTGCGACAGTAAGTGGAGCAACTTATACGCAGACGCTGATAGGGTCCCCCGGTTATGCCGCCCCGGAACAATTTGTCCCCGGAAACAGGCTTACACAGGCCGCAGATATTTATGCCATGGGGAGGACGGTGCTGTTATCTGCCGCAGCGGCGGAGATTAAACTGCCGAGACGCCTGAGACGCAGTCTGGAAAAAGCCTGCGAGATGAACAAGAACCTGCGACACAAAAGCGCAAAGGCGTGGAAAAGAAGATTGAATTTTCCCCATGTCATTGTGTGGGCATTGCTGGCTGTAGTCAGCGTTGCCTGCTTTGTGTGCTGGTACGCATACCGTGCCGGGAGCGACTTGATTCATGAGTTGGGCATATATGCAGAAACCGCAACGGTAGAGAATGCGGCCTTGAATCCTGCCTATCTGGATTATTATGAAAATGGTGAGATGGTGTATCCTACGGAATCCCCCCTGCCTCCGGTGGCAGATGAGTATGTTCGTAGACGCATGGCCATTTGGGATGATTACCAGCAGAAACGCGGTGAGTTGTACACGGAGATAAGTGCCAGAATCAAGTCCGGAGAGGATTATCATGCCGCTAAGGAAGAACACCGTAAACTTGATAGAAAGCTGCGGAAAGAAACGGATGATAAGTTGAATGAAATTTATCGGGAATATGTGGAAAACAATTTCGAAGGAGCAAGCTTTCTCGAAAAAGAGCTGAAGGCGCTCATTTCTCCCAAACCGAGAGATTTTAAGGGGTATTGAGGTGACTCTCGCTATATTTTAATGCGTCCGATGCGGCATGCGCGCTGTTGTAATAAGCGAACAATCCGGACCGGGAATCCTCTCATTCAATAACCGCCTGCAGTTGTTGTGGCCCCCGGACGGCTTCTCTGCGTGGCAGATGGGCGAGGTTGCCAGGAGTCTGAATCGCTTCAAGGAATATGCGAAAACTCTAAGCTTTGTAAATACAGCAGTCTGGAAGTGTTTAGCGTTCTTTGAAAAATTGGTGTAGTTGTATATATATAGGGCGCGGCCGGAGGAAAGGTTCTTCCGGGCAGTTCAGGACCTCACAAAAAAATCACCATGACAAACGACCAGGAAACATTGTTGCAGGCTGCTCGGGATAACGACCTTCAGTGTAAACTGAGCTATTCGTGTCGAAATCAAAATACACAACTGTATAAAAGCAGAAATCTTTAGAAAAATAAGGAATTGTGTAACAGGTTGGCGTTATTATCTTCGCTTTTTAAGGGACTTGGTGTAATCTCATGTTTTGCGATCATGAGCAGTGCTGTGAATAGCTAATAAATGACAGGTATCCCATTTTATCGTATAGGCAAACTATCACGTATTTATTCATGATGTTTTTCAATAATAATTCCTTGACTCCTAGTCGTGGAGGGAGTATCATCCAGACGAATGGATATCTGCCGATGAAAAAAACTAACAAATAGAATACGATTTTATGACTAAAGAAGAGGCTAACATAGCATTAATTGAATCTGCGGGTGTTTGTGATGAACGCGCAATAATAGAAGCTTTGGCGGCCGGGGCAGATGTCAACGCCCGCAGTGGAGGGGGCACGACGGCGCTTATGCTTGCCGCAGCAAAGGGTAGTGTAGAGTGTGTTCAGCTGTTAATCGCAGCCGGCGCTGATATTGATGCATCTGATGATGATTGCCAGAATGCCTTGAGCTTGGCAATTGAATCGAGTGCCCACGAAGTGGTTAAGCTGCTTGCCGATGCCGGGGCTGCAGATTGGTACGACGGTGATGCTGAAGGTTTAACATAATGATGTTATTTATATTAAATTAGGTTCTCTCCCACCAAATAGGCGTTTTCTTAATAGAGCATTATCAATAGGCTACAATATGATGGAGACAATTTTATATCATATTTCGGGTGTTAAACCCAGTTTTTTCATTCGTTAGCACCTATTTGGTAGGACGGAGTCTTAAATTAATTATTCCAGCGCGTCTTTGTTGCCATAGTAATTACCATCAAGAGAGGAAATCAGGAAATGTCATTGAGTTCGGTGAATTTGGCTTTGATTAAGGCTGTACAAAGCAACGATGAAGTTGCTGTAAAAACAGCACTCGCAGCCGGGGCAAATCCAAATGCCCTTGGAAGAGAAGGAGCGACTGCGTTCATGCTGGCAGTGTTTGGTGATTCTTGGAATGACTCTATTATTGCCGTGCTTCTGGAAGCCGGAGCGGATGTGAATGCTGTGGATGAAAAAGGCGTTTCTGCTTTGATGCGCGCAGCGGATAATATGTCACTTCAGAGCCTTAATTTACTAATAGAATTCGGGGCTAATGTGGATGCAGTGGATACATATGGCAACACTGCTTTGATGTATGCAGTATATCGCGGTTGTGCGCAGTGTGCCCGGCTTTTGCTAAATGCTGGAGCTGATTCTAATGTTTCTTCATGCTATGACCTTACAGCAGTGATGCTGACTGTAGAGAACGATGACTCTCAATGCCTTAATCTATTGATAGAAGCCGGGGCAGATGTGAATGCTATTGATGGAAACGGAAATACACCAGTAACAAGCGCTACGGACAAAGGGACACCGCAGCTTCTGGAGCTACTGATAGAAGCCGGGGCAGACGTGAATGCGGTGGATGATAGTGGTCGCACAGCTCTGATGTATGCAGCGGGCAAAGCGTGGACAAGGAACCCGGGCCTGGAGTTGTTACTTAAAGCCGGGGCAGATGTGAATGCGGTAGATGCCAGAGGTTGCACTGCATTGATGTACGCAGCTGATATAATGTGGACTGAGAGTTTAGAGTTGTTACTCGAAGCTGGAGCCGAGGTCAATGCTGAGAATGTAGAAGGTCGCACAGCCTTACGAATGCTTGTCGATGATGAGGATGGAGAAAATGTAGAGGCTCTTCAACTTTTACTTAAAGCCGGAGCTGATGTGAATGTGGCTGATGCCTGGGGCGAAACATGTGTCATGCGTGCTGCTTCTGCTGGATATGCAGCGAGTTTGAAACTGCTGATTGATGCTGGCGCTGATGTGAATGCTGAGGATGAGGATGGGTGGACCGCCCTTATTCACTCTTTAATGTGTCAAAGTGGACAGAATGAAGAGGTTGTGCAACTCTTGATAGATGCAGGTGCAAATGTGAATGCTGTTACTAAAGATGGTGGTACGACGCTTATGTATGCAGTGCATGAGGAGTCTGAAGACAATATGAAAATACTAAAGCTTTTGGTAGAATCTGGTGCTTTGGTAAATGCTTCGGATGATGAGGGTAAAACAGCCTACATGATAGCTTCCTATTGGGGAAATATTGCGGCAAAAAAATATCTTCTGCAAGTTGGTGCAGTGCCTCTGGAGCTAGAATAGAATATTTCGTAGATGCCCGAAAGATCTCATTATGAAAGCCACTGTGCTGGCTACTGCTTAGTTGCCTATAATAGATGAGAATGGCACCAGTTTAAAGTTCAGAAAACAAGTTACACAGCTATAAAATTTCGCCGTCATATATTAATATTCTCACTATCAAAAATATGCAAAACCTAATAGTAAATATGGATAAGTTAGACAAATCCCAAAAAGCGGCCTTTGAGGCAATAATAAACAATCCTAAAAGAAACATATTTGTACAAGGACAAGCCGGAAGTGGTAAATCATACCTGATTCGTTGCATTAAGCAAGTAATGGAACGTAAGGGACGCCAACTTGCGGTTGTGGCGCCTACCGGAATTGCTGCTGAATTAATTGGTGGTTCAACTATTCATTCTATGTTTAGGTTGGGAGCGCACAACTATTTCCCTCAAAATATTGTAGAGGAATACCGAATGTATCAGGAAATAGTTAAACATATTTCGACATTGATTATAGATGAAGTATCTATGCTGAGGGCAGATGTGTTCGATACAATTGATGCATTATGTAAAAGAGCTAAGGGAAATAAGCAACCATTCGGTGGTATTCAAATCGTCTTGATTGGTGATTTATACCAATTGCCTCCCGTATACAGAACAGATGATGAAGAAGCTAGAAGATACCTTTCTAAGACATACGGGCAGGAAAAACCGTTTTTCTTTGATGCCGCGTGTTACAAAGAGGGTAATTTTCAATTGATGCAGTTGACGGAAAATCACAGACAGCAAGGTGATGACGATTTTATTGGTCACCTGCAATCTATCGGTCAAGGTAAGGACCTTGAGGAGAGTTTGGAGTATTTCAACGCACAAGTGGGGCTGCGAAATGAAAATGTATCAATCGTAACGGCCAGAAGAGATGATGCAAACAGAATAAACGAGGCTAGGTTGAGTGAGCTTCCCGGAGAAAAAAGAACATATATGGCGGAAGCAACAGGACCCTATTATACCGGAGAAGCGGGGGCGCGTCATATAGAAGAATTCCATGTTCCCCAATGTTTGGAGTTAAAAGTAGGCGCAAGGGTCATGATATGTAAAAATGACCCGGAAGGTAAGTATGTTAATGGATCCATGGGGAGAGTTGAAGCCTTTGGACAAGACTCTATTACCGTATGCCTCGATAACAAGACGTCGGTTGATTTGAAAAAAGAAAAATGGGAGCAACAGGAATACTACCTGAACGCTGATGAGCAACTAGAATTAAAAACGATAGGCGAATTCGTACAGTATCCGTTGAAATTGGCTTATGCCATTACTATTCATAAATCACAAGGGCAAACATGGGATAACGTGTACATCGATTTAGGTCAAAATGGTGCTTTTGCAGAGGGGCAAGTTTATGTTGCGCTTAGTCGAGTAAGAAGTATAAACGGTGTTAATTTGTGTAAGAGGTTACGTTTCGAAGACATAATAATCAACCCGCGAGTAAGGGAGTTTATTCAAAATGGGGGTAAGCTCCCGGAAACTCCTTTGATTCCGAAATCTCCTTTCGATTTCGAGGCGGAGGAAGAAAGTATTATGAGTGAAGTCAATGGTCGTAGGAATCGTGTGTCCAGCTATTACGTTAGCTACAGAACTGGTCAAAGCTGGGGCTGCTGGACCATTTATAACTATGAATTACATAATGACTTATATTTGGTTGTAGGTAGAAGAGACGCCGAGGTTATGGACCGTATGCGTTACATTTTTAAGATACGCGGAGGAAGTTTTGAACAAAACGACTTTGTGCCTAATAACCAAGCGCGATACAAGCAAAATGTACCATTCAGAGAAGATCAAAATAGGCGAGATATAAAAATAAATCTTCGAGATTGCAAAGAGATGTGGATGAACAGGCAGGAGGCTGCTGATTTTTACCCATATTTATGGAAGGTTATAGACTATAAAGAAAGGACAATAGAGTCACCCAATCCTGGTATTTGATGGTAAGTGGGCACATCCTGCATGTCAAAAGTTTCAGGCTTAGACGATCTGACCTGCATGGGGGATGCCAATCGCCGAGAAAGCCTCCACACATCTTGACTCTATCCCAAGGGCACCCGGATTCGGGTGCCCTTGTTTTGGGGCTGGACTATGCGGCATGCTCGCTGTTGTCACTGCACCAGAATGTAAGCGAACTATCCGGACCGGGAATCCTCTCATTCAATAACCGCTTGCAGTTGTTGTGGCCCCCGGACGGCTTCTCTGCGTGGCAGAAGGGCGAGGTTGCTAGGAGTCTGAATCGCTTCAAGGAATATGCGAAAACTCTAAGCTTTGTAAATACAGAAGTCTGGAAGTGTTAAGCGTTCTTTGAAAAATTGGTGTACTTATATATATATAGGGCGCGGCCGGAGGAAAGGTTCTTCCGGGCAGTTCAGGACCTCACAAAAAAATCACCATGAAAAACGCTAAGGAAACATTGTTGCAGGCGGCTCGGGATAACGACCTTCAGTGTAAGCGGCGAGCTTCGTGTCGAAATTAAAATTACACAACTGTACAAAAGTGAAAATCTATAGAAACATAAGAAGTTGTGTTAAAAAACGAGCGTTTTTTTGTTTTTTCACATCAGTTACACCTATATATAGAGGGCAATGAGGTTTTCACTCCCTCGTTTCTACCAACAATACCACATGCATACTCATCACAAATCCGCTAATATGACCACTACCCCTGAATCCATGAATCTTCTTTCCCGTACCCTGTGGGCCGGGTTGATGGTGGGAGACGCCCTGGGCTCTCCCGTGGAGTTTAACTATGCCGTTGATATACGGAAACGCTTCCCGGATGGGCTGGACCGCATGATTGAGGGATTCGGCATCTGCACGGATCGCCGGCTCGGGGTGGTGACGGATGACACGCAGATGTCCTGGTGTCTGCACCAATCCCTGCTGGATGCAGACGGCTGGTCACCGGCTGCTGCATGGGCTCGCTATCAGGAGTGGCTGGCTACTGACCCTCCTGATGTAGGGGATGCTACCAAGGATGCACTCTTGGGGAATCCTCAACCGGATGCTCAGGGCAACGGCGCGCTCATGCGCGTGATGCCGCTGGCGCTTTGGGCAGCACAGCACCCCGGATTCGACTGGGTGACCGCTGCACGAGAGGATGCCGCACTCACCCACCCGCACCCCGTGAATGGGGATTGCAATGTGGTGTATGTGTACGCCCTCCTGCTTGCCATGAAGGGCGGCATGAGCCCGCAGGAGATTTATACCTCCACCCTTTCCTGGGCAGAGGCGCAGGGGATGATGCCGGAGGTAATCGATACGCTCCGCCGCGCAGCCACTGAGCGACCGGATTACGATGGTGAGTACATCGGTTGGGTGCATGTGGCTTTGCAGAGCGCGTTCTACCAGCTCCTGCACGCGCGGGACTTCCGCTCCGCGCTGGTGGATATCGTTTCCTCCGGCGGCGATACGGATACCAACGCCGCCATCGCCGGTGCGTTGCTGGCGGCGGTGCATGGTCCGCAGAGCATTCCGAGCAAGTGGCTGGCCTGCGTGCGCATGTTCAATCAGTATCGCTACACCGAGCTGATGCTGCGCCGAAAAGATACGCGCGCCTCGGGGGATTTGCCCCTGATGTTGTGAGGCGAACTTTGTTGAAGCTTGTATTTAAGGTTGTAACGGGGAAACCCGCCCGGTGCAAAAATGGTTATTAAATTAAACTAGAACTTTTACATTTAATTTTTGTGATGACTCCCAAACAATCCGAACTACTGCAGGCGATACAGAATAAAAAACAAGACGTGAAGATTTTTGAACTGCTGGCAAAGGGGGTGAACCCTAACTGTCGGTATGAAATAACTCCGGTTCAGGCGGCGGTAATCCGTGGGGATCTGAAGATACTGAAGGCCGTGCTGCAGGCAGGTGCAGACCCGAATCTTCGCAGCTGCCTGGGGCATACAGCCCTGGAATTTGCCATGACCGGCAAGCGCCCGATTGAGCAGGTGTACAAGCTCGTCACGATGCTGCTGCATTATGGTGCAAAGGCAGATGCGAAAGGCTCGTTCCTGCATCACCGCGATCTGGCCATGGCGCTAAAGTGTCCGAAGCTGGAGAAATTGTTCCCTTCTTTACCGGAGACGGCGGAAACCCGAACCCTCGTGCGTGGCAGCCTCCGGGCGCAGGCCGCTTGGGCCGGGTTTATGGTGGGCGATGCGCTGGGCGCACCGGTTGCGGCTTGCAGCCGGAGAGAGGTACAGCGCATGTACCCGCTGGGGCTGCGAAAAATGGAGGCCGGCTGCGGCGCATTCGCCGCTCGGAAAGCCGGCATGGTGGCAGATGCTACCAAGCGGGCGTATGCCCTCCATGCTTCATTGCATGAGGCTGAGGGGTGGAGCCTCAGCAAGGTTCTCACCGAATACCGGAAGCCATCTTCCGCCATGGGGAAGGTGGAGCGTGCGGCTCTGAGCGGTGAGCCGGATGCCGCGAGCCGGGACAACGGAGCGCTCGCAAGGGTGTTGCCCATCGCTCTGTGGGCAGCGGAGCATCCGGACTTCGATTGGCAGACTGCCGTCCGCGAGGATGCCGCCGTCACGCACCCAAACCCGGTGTGTGCCGAGGTGAATGCGGTATACGTGTACGCCCTGCTGCAGGCCATGCAGCCCGGTGCCACGCCGCAGGGCATCTACGAGTCTACGCTGGATTTTGCCGCGGAGCAAGGGGTAAGCACCCCGGTTCAGGAGGCTCTGCTCTGTGCCGCATCGGAACGCTCCGTATACGACGGGATGAAGTGCACCGATGCGCTGCAGAATGTGTTCTGCATGCTACTGCATGCGGCGGATTTCCGCAGCGCGCTGGAAGAAATCGTGAATGCCGGCGGCGATACGGCCACGAACGCCGCGCTGGCCGGTGCGCTGCTGGCACTGACTCACGGAGTGGAGAGTATTCCCCGCCCCTGGCTGGTCTTGGTGCGCTGCGTGAACGATTCCTGCTACACCCGTCTCCTGCCGAAGCGTGCGTGATCCTGCCCTTCCGGTCGTTGGTAATAGACGGCTATTACCAACGACCCGGTTGGGCATCGGAATATGGATACAATGTCAAATCTTGAGAACAACAAAAACATGACAAAGGTAGATGCAATGCGCGAATTGTGGAGGGCTCTGGATTTCTCCTCCGCTGAAATACTGCAAGCCGCGTTGGATGCCGGGGCAGATATCAATGCTGTCCATCCGGAGGAGTGCTTGACTGCCCTGCAATATGCCGTTATCGGGAGACGGACGGGGAGGCGGTCTATCGAGATACTAATCGCTGCCGGGGTGGATGTGAATGCCGCAGACCGAAAAGGAGTTACCCCGCTGATGCTGGCCGTTGGAAAATATGCGCACCGTCAGGCAGTCAAGCTGCTGCTTGCTGCCGGAGCAGATGTGAATGCCCGCGATGAGGATGGCTGCACGGCGCTGATGAAGGCGAGAAGGGAAGAGTCCATTAAGCTGTTGATAGAAGCCGGAGCAGATGTGAATGCTGCGGATAAATGCGGTTGTACGGCATTGCACCATTTGGCATCTGCCGGGGTGGGAGCTCCTTTCCTGAAGTTGCTGATTGATGCCGGGGCAGATGTGAATGCTCGCAGTATGAGTGGTTGCACAGCGATTATCCTTGCGGCCGGACATTTTTGTAGTTCGGGACCGTTCAGGGTGCTGCTTGATGCCGGAGCGGAGGTGAATGCTGCGGATGCGTATGGTACCACAGCATTGTCGGTGGCATCTGCCTGGGGTGAGCATGATCGTCCCCGCCGACTGCTCCTGGAAGCCGGGGCAGATGACAGTAAAAAAATCGTGGCGGGAGATGCGACGTTTCATGAAAGATATCACAGAGAAAAGGAAGCGGCGAATCCCGGGTATATAGAGAACAACAAAATGCTACAGGATCTGCTGCATTCTTACTTGTTTGAAGAAGATGATGATGAACTCGATTCCGAATAGAAACAGGGTACCGTTCTTTTCGGAATGAAAAGCCGAACTTGTCGCAAACGATTTGCCGGAAACGGTATTTTTTGACGCAGTGCCAAAAAGTGAGACTTTTATGGAACAATATGACTGACATTGTCCTCATATTATGTTATATTTTGCCACAGGCGTATTAAGACCAACGGGGGTGAGGAACTCATCCGTAATAAATGCCGGAGTAACACCAATGCTTGCTAACAGTAAACAACGGCCCGGCCCGCAAGGGCGCGGAAAAAAGGGGCACCGCCGTGGGCGGCGCCCGCGGCGTGGGGCGGCGGTGGGGAAGAGTACCATCCATGAGTTTGCCACGTGCGACTCATGCGAGCCGCTGTTGCGCTGTATTCATGCCGGGGCGGATGTGAATGCACCGGATGCGGCGGGGCTTTCTCCTCTGATGCATGCTGTGCTTTCTGTCAAGGTGAATAATGTGCTGGCCTTGCTGGAGTATGGGGCGGAGGTGAATGTGGAGACGGTGTTGACGCAGCACGTGATGAAACACCAATGCGCCAAGCGGTTTAGAACGGATTTTAAACTGCTGTTGCACGGCCTTAGTCCGGAGAGATGGCTGGTTCCGGTGACTCCTCTGCATCTGGCCTGTTTGTGCTGGGAGCTTCCGATGATAGCTGTGCTGTTGGCAAATGGAGCGAATCCGCGCGCGGAGGTACAGGGCCCGATTCCGGATTTCAGCGGCACTCCGCTGGATTTTTTTGCACGCTTCAGCAAGGGGATTTTCCCGAAAGATTTTATGTTGAACCGCGAGAGTACGGTGGATTTTCTGGCCGATTACGCGGATAAGATAGATGAACGGGTCTTCCGGATTTATTTGCACAGGAGCGGGATGGTGAGCGCCTCCAGTCGGGCGACCTGTGTCTCGCAGGTAAACCGGTGTGCCGCCAAGGTGAAGACGGATTTGTTCGGTAACACGGACTCGGAGGCGCTGCGACGGAGTGAACGCTTGCTGCGGGTCATGGACGGCTTCTCTGAGTGGCAAAAAGGCGGTGTTGCCAGGAGCCTGAGTCGCTTCATGGAATACGCAAAAAGTTCTACCTGTCGTAAATACAACAGTCTGGAAGCGTTAAGCGTTCTTTGAAAAATTGGTGTAGATGTATATATATAGGGCGCGACCGGAAGAATGGTTTTTCCGGCAGCTCAGAACCTCAAAAAACACACCATGACAAACGACCAGGAAACATTGTTGCAGGCTACGCGGGATAACGATACTCAGACTGTATTGGCGCTGCTGGAGAAGGGGACGGATCCGAACTTCCGGTTGAGGATTTTTCCGGTGCATGCGGCAGCCATTGTCGGCAACCCTGTTATTCTGGAGGCGCTGCTGAAAGCCGGTGCGAACCCCAATGCCCGCAGCATGATGGGGCACACGGTTTTGCAGTACGCCATGACCCGCGGTCATTCCCTTAGAAAAGTACTGAAAATGGTAGGGCTGCTGCTCCAATACGGTGCGGTGGCGGATACCCACGGGAACTTCAGCCATCACAGTAAAATAGCATACAATCTGAAGAGTCAGAGGCTGATGGACCTGCTCGGGTTCTCCATGGAGGAATGCGCGGAGCGCGACCGCCAAGAGCAGGAGGAAAAAGCAAGGAAGCGAGAGCTGCGGCGCGCGGAGCTTCGCGCGCGGAAGCTCAATGCTGCCGCTCAGTCAGAGGGAGCCTGAGCAGGAGAGCAGATGTTGAGCTTAAATTACAGGCAGATAATACATAAGGGAATCATGACTAAGGAGCAATTAAACAAAGAACTGACGGCAGCCGCTGCGTCCGGGGACGCAGCGGGACTGCGGGCTGCGCTTGCCGCCGGGGCAGAGGTAGATGCCAGGGAGTCTGTGGCGACGGCGCTGATGATGGCGGCGCGGCATGGGCATGCTGCATGCGTGAAGCTGCTGCTGGAGGCGGGGGCAGATGTCCAAGCGCATGCCTACGGTGTCGGCAGTCTGGAATGGGCTGCCGGCGGAGGGCATGCGGAGTGTGTGGAGCTGTTGCTGGCCGCCGGGGCTGTGGGAGATGGCGGACGATGGGAGGAGGGCTGCACGAAGGTTGACCCGCACTGGGTGGATGAGAATCTGATGGATGTGTATGAGGATGGCGGGACATACGCAGCGGCCATGATGTGGGCGGTGCAATATGACCATGCGGAGTGTCTGAAGCTGCTGTGCGAGGGCAGGCTTAGGACGGCAGATGATGATTTCATGGGCTATGTGCTCGCCTGGGCTGTCGATGTGGGGAGCGTGGATTGCCTGAAATGGCAGCTCTGTGCGGAGTCTGGCGTGGAGTATACCTCCCAGCAACTGGATTTTGCTCTGAAAAAGGCGGCGTGGCATGGGGATGTGACTTGCGTGGAGCTGCTGCTGGAAGCAGGGGCAGATGTGCCGGATGATGAGGAATTGGCAGATATCTGTGAGACGTTGGCAGACGACGGGGGGAATGAGGATTGTCTCTCGCTTCTGCGAGCGGCGGAGGCTGCTCCGAAACATGTTCTGGCGAAAGCGGCACAGAGAGGGGATGCAGAGGAAGTCCTCCGGTGTCTGTCTGCCGGGGCGGGAGCCACGGCTGTCGGTAGGGCGTTGTTCCCGGCTGCGGAGGGCGGTCACGCGGCATGCGTGAAACTGTTGCTGGAAGCGGGGGCAAATGTAAAAGAAAAAAGCGAATGGGGGTATACTTGCCTGATGTTGGCTGCACGAGGTGGGGCTGCCGAATGTGTGCGCCTGCTGCTGGTTGCCGGGGCAGATGCGAATGCAGTTGCGGCAGACGACTGGAGCAGCCTGATGTTTGCCGCAGAGCGGGGAGATGCCGAATGCGTGAAGCTGCTGATTGATGCCGGGGCAGATGTGAATGCGGAGGATTGCTCCGGGTACAGTGTCGTGATGCGAGCGGCGGAGAAGGGGCATACGGAGTGCCTGAAGCTCCTGTTCGCAGCCGGTGCAAGCACCCGCGGTCTGGCCAGCGTACTCCGCTGTTAGCCGTCGGAGTTTTCTGGTGAAAATTGTTAAATTATTGATAACGAGATACCTATAATAAATAAGATGGGGTGGATGAATGGTGGTAGTATATATGCAGTCACCCACCTATAACAACATGATTACCATTACAGGAAAAGAAATCCAGACGGCTGCCGGTCAGAAACTGAACGTCGACTTTGCTGCTCTTATTGCACGGTGTGCCATTTGGGCGCCTCGGGAAGTTCATGAAGCGTGCCATGATGGTCATGGCGTGTATGCCGGAGTGCCGAATTGCCGACGCAAAAGACATTTTGAGCCTCGGGGGGAGCGCGACGGCATCATCTACGATGACAATTCGAGACCTAATGCCAAAATGAAAGCCATGGTTAGGAATTGCTATGGTGTACGCCTGGAGGATTGTACCGTGTGCCATGTCTGGCCGGATACCTGCTATGATGTCCGCTATCATACATGCTTTGCCAATTTGGTCTATATCCCCGCAGCCATTCATTCGCTGACGGATTATGATGAGCATGTGGAAGCGTGTCTGAAGTACCGTGCGTATGAGTTGTTCGGTTGGAAGCCGGATGAAGAGGAGATTCCGGCAAAGCCGGAAAACTATCCTGCTGAATGGCTGGAGTTACCGCGTTGCGATGAGTCGCAGCAAAACAAACAGGTTTTGCCCAAGGCTTCTGAGGATGATTCCTGTGCCAAAGCACTGAGCCGCCTGGAAGGCGTCTACGCCGATGATTCCCTGATTCATGGCATCATTCAACGTGCACTTGATTTGGGGTGCACAGATGAAAATGCCGTGTATGTGGATGACTTGACGCTTGGCCCGGTCAATAGAGGCCACATCAGCTCCATGAAAACGGAGCGCGGCAATTCCTATGGCCGTTATTTCGATGGGCTGGGCAGAGGCTCGGAGGCCCGGGTGTGCTTTGCCCCGCGCATCTGGAACCGAATGAAAGCTATCGGTTGGGCAAAATAATGCGAATCTCGGTTAAAAAGGTGGCATAAAGGGCCACAGGAATGGGGAAGGACGGATGGCGTTCTTCCCCATTCCGTCGTTTTGCTTTTCCGTTTACTGTAAAAGCGCTTTTATGTTGAGGAATTTCGTCAAAAGGATTGAATTGCCTCTTCTGGTTTGTTAGAATGGCGTGCACGGGACGGTGAATGCTCCGACGTGTTTTATGGTCAGCTTGAAAACGATGAGATGTATACGGATATTGGCTTTGTGCGCCGCGCTGAGCTCCTGCGGGATTCAGATCCAGCTGGAGAATGCGGTACCCGCAGAGGTGAATCTGGGCCGGGGGGCGCGCGTGGTGGTGAGAGATAGCACCCATGCTCACAGCCCGTTGAATCGCAATGCAGCCGGAGCATTGTGCCGGGCTTTCCGGCATCAGATGGAAGTGGATGGCTACTATATACCTGTTGCCCGGGGTGGGATGGCAGATGCGCGGATTGAGATGTATGATACGCACGTGCATCATACAGGGGAGGGAGAGCATCCTACTGCTCGTCTCTGTACAACGATTGAGGTGGAATCCGGGTACCGCTGTCTCTATCGCCGCCGGGAGGATGTCTACCTGTCCCGGGATAGTCACGGCCACCCGGAGCTGTATGATGCCGCGCGCGACATTGCGCGCAAGACAATGAAAAAACTGACGCCTCACGTTTCCACTTATTGTGAGTACGTGGATGAGAATGAACAGAATCCCGCGCTGGGGCAGGGGGCTCGCGCGTGCGCAGCAGGCAACTGGGATCAGGGCCGGCAGCTGGCACGGCAGGCTCTTTCTGTCAATCCGAATGAGGCAGAGGCTTATTATCTGCTGGGATTGATTGAGCGCCATGCACAGAACTTTGCCGCGTCTGACGAGATGTTCCGCAGGGCGGCGTCGCTGGGCAACAAGAGCAAGTACACCGAAGGCATTCGCGGTAATGCAGCCATTCAGCGCAATGCAGCTGCCTATCAGCAGCAGATAGCCTCCTGATATCAGGAATTACTCTCTACAGACTTCTGAGAGAACACGGAGGATTGTGACGGATTCAGTGCCTTGATGTACGCAGCTTATAATGGTCATGCAGATTGCGTGAAGAAGCTGCTAGCCGCCGGAGCGGATGTAAACGCAGTTGACAACAAAGGCGAAAACAGTCTCATGAAAGCGGAGTTAAACGGAAAAATGACAGTAGTAAACTTACTGAGAGCTGCCGATGCAGTATCTGCTGAAAATGATTAAAAGTTGAAACTTATTGATAATAGGTGTCCTAAAAAAATAATTAAAAGTTAATTCATTGCTGTAAGATAAGTGCGGTAACCCACATATAACAACATGAATACCATTACAGGAGAAGAAATCCAGACTGCTGCCGCTCAGAAACTGAACATTGACTTTGCCGCACTCATTGCTCAGTGTGCTATTTGGGCACCACGGGAGCTTCACGAAGCGTGCCATGATGGTCACGGCGTGTATGCCAGTGTGCCGAATTGCCGCCGCAAAAAACATTTTGAGCCGCGCGGTGAGGTCAACGGCATCATCTATGATGATAATTCGCGTCCTAATTCCAAAATGAAAGCCATGGTCAAGAATTACTATGGTGCTCGTCTGGAGGATTTTACCGTGTGCCATGTCTGGCCGGATACCTGCTATGATGTCCGCTATCATACCTGCTTTGCCAACTTGGTTTACATCCCCGCAGCTATTCATTCGCTGACGGATTATGATGCGCATGTAGAAGCGTGCCTGAAGTACCGTGCCTATGAATTGTTCGGTTGGAAACCGGTGGATGAGGATATTCCGGAGAAGCCGGAAAACTATCCTGCTGAATGGCTGGAGTTACCGCGCTGTAATAAGCGGCAGAGGGCGAAGTCTGTGACGATGGAGAAGTCTTTATCTGTACCCGTGGATGGTTGTGATAAAGCTTTATCTCGTTTGGAAAAGGTCTATGCCGATGATTCCATTGTGCATGATGCTATTCAGCGGGCTATTGATTTGGGCTGCACGGATGAAAACGCCGTGTATGTGGATGACTTGACGGTGGGGCGAGTTGAGAAATACCATATCAACTCCATGAAAACGGATGGTGGTAATTCCTATGGCCGCTATTTTGCCGTTGAGGGGCGGGGTACGGAAGCTCAGGTGCGCTTTGCCCCGGAAGTATGGATGAAAATGAAATCAATCGGCTGGGCGAAGTAAGCCGAAATGGTGTGAATGTGTAGCTTAAAACACGGTTTTCGTTTTTCGGGGGAAAGGTGAATGTATGTCTGATGAACAATTAAACAAACGGCTGACGGCAGCCGCTGCGTCCGGGGACGCAGCGGGACTGCGGGCTGCGCTTTCCGCCGGGGCAGATGTGAATGCGGAGGATTGCTCCGGTTACAGTGTCGTGATGCGAGCGGCGGAGAAGGGGCATACGGAGTGCCTGAAGCTCCTGTTCTCAGCCGGTGCAAGTGGCCAGCGTACTCCGCTGTTAGCCGCAGAAAAACTACTCGCGAGATTTTGTGTTGAATGGGATTGACTTGCTTTTGCGATGTGGTATAACAGGTATTGTTGCATGATGTCGGTGCGCGGCGCGTTTGCGGACCGAAGTTGGTGTCATGTGGCGTGGATAAATCGTTCTGATTAAGATTATGAATACGACAGTAGACAATCCCGAAGCGGGGAAGAAGGAGCAGCCGTCGGCGCTTATCCCGGCGGTGGAGGCGAATGCTTCGAAGAGAAAGTGCAGTTTTGAGGAATGGTGTGATAAGTTGCAGCGTTTTTCGATACGAACGGCGGTGTGGTCGGCCTTGGGTACGCTTGGCGTGGCTCTGGTATGTGGAGTGGTGTACCTGATAGCGATGTGGCAGTTGGCAGATTAACTTTAACCGGAAGCGATAAATGAAAATGATACCTCATGAGGAGTTCCGTTTGGCGCGCATATTTGTGCGAGTCATGCGGGTGGTGACAAACGTCATCCTGTTATTGTCGGCGGTGGCCGGAATTGGTTGGGCCTGCTATGTGATGGTAGCGGCTATATCGGATTTTTGGAATCACAGCGATGATCGCGAGGCGCTGCGGCAGCGTGTGCAGGCTATTCCGGCAGAGCGCGATGAGCGCGTGGCGGCGCTGGCCGGAGAGGAGAGCAGGGAGGCTCAGCGGCTGGAGCAGGAGATTCAGTCGGTAAATGCAGCATGGGGGAGAAGCGCGACGCAGTTTAATGAACTGCTGCGGGCGACGTCTGAAATGGTGAAGAAAGCGGTTGAGTCTGCCCCTGTCGCCGTTGTGTTACCGGGAGATGCGATGACAACGTTGGAGGCCTGCGCAGCGGTGCAGCCGGTGCTTGACCAGGCCTCCGGGGTTATTGGTCAGTTGAAGAATGCGCTCTACGCCGGGATGGATGCTGATATCAATGCCATGGTGAGCGCGGTTCAGACTGAAAAGAACCGCGTGATAAACGAAATCCAGAAGTTGAAGCAGGAAAATGCCCAGTATGCTGCGGAAATTCAGCAAATCAAGTCGAAGTATAAGGACACGCGCGAGGTGGTGACTATTTATCAGCAAAAGGATGCACTGTTGGCTGACCATTGTGTGTATGACCTGAGCTCGGCGCCGGGCGAGGATGTGTCGAAGCATGCTCGTGACTTGTCCTCTGTTGGTTTCATGCTGCCGGCGACGGTAAACCGCCTCTCGTCGCCGAATTATCTGCTGCCGCAGGAGGTGTCGCAGCCTCTCTATGCGCGCGTTTCCCGCCTGTCGGCATGGTTGCCGATGCTGGTGGCCGGTGGCCGGGTAGAAGAGCGATCGGAGGAGGAAATACCGATGGATCCGCTGGTGCTGAGTGAGGAAGACCAAAAGCGGGTTAATGAGTTGAATGAGAAGTACTCCACCAATGATCAGAAAATCAGTAATCTGGGCAAACAAGCGGGCCGCTGCGAAACGGAGCTGGAGAATTTGGAGCTGACGCGAAAGGATATTGCCGCGACCAAGCAGGTGGTGCTCAGTAAGTGGAAGGTGGACCCGGCACTGGAGAGCGTGCGCGTAGCATACACGAAAGTGCAGGATGCGGTAAAGGCACTGGAAACACTGCGTGAAACTTACATCCGAAAGAAGGAGTCGCTCATCGCTCAGTATGAACGGGAGATGAAGGATTGTCGTGTTAAGGAGGAGGCATCTTGGAAGTCCGACTGTGCGGAGGTGCAGAAAACTATTCAAACGCTGCTGTGGTATGCGGCTCTGCCGATTGCCGGTGGTTGGTTGCTCTGGGTTATCCTAATGACCTGGATTGATTTTGCTGCCGCCATCTTGGTCGGTGCGCTGCGCGCGCAGGCCGCGCACGAGATGCTTGAAGAGAAGAAAGAAGTCTGAGCCTGCAGATTAACCTTAAAAAGTTTTGATAACGATGAAAAATACATTGTGGATAACGGTATTCAGCGTAGTTTCTCTGTGTTCCCCGGTGGTGTGTGCTATGAGTTATGAGGAAGAGGCTCCGCCGCCGCCTGCTCCTGCTCCGCAGCCGGAGCGTCCGAAGCATCCCGCACGTGTGGTGGAGGCCGAACAGAAGAAGGAGGCCGTGGAGATTCCCGCAGATTTGCAGGAGCTGGTTGCGCGGGTGCAGACTCTGGATAATGCTGCGTTTGATGAGATGGTTCGCTGCTGCGGTGAGAAACAGGACTGGCCGTCCAGTGTGGTGCTGCGCTGTTTGTCGATTGCGGCCGGTGCCGGGCATGGGCCCTCGCAGATTGAGTTGATTAAGCGTAGTTTGGGGATAGAGCCTCAGATTGCAAAATTCTGGTTGTTTGAGGTGGCTCTGACGATGAATGCAGAAACGCTGAGGGAGGCAGCTGCTTGGCTGCGTGCACGTTCGGGAAGTGCTTTATCAGACCTCGCCAATCAGTTTGAATCTCGAGCTGCTGCTTTGGAGTCGGGAAATTCATCGGTCCAGAATCCGATTTTCAGCATTGAGTCGCAATATCAGGAAGGGGGGTATCCTTCTTTGACGCCCGGGAGCGAAGCGGCCTGTGCGCTGGAACGCGGAGCAAAGCTGAAAAAAACAACGCAGCCGACACCTCAGGTTGTTCCCGCTCCGCAGCCGGTTGCTCGTCCTTCACAGGGGAGTGTGTCACCCCAAGCCTTGCAGAATCTGGTGCCGCTTTATGACCGATTGGCAAGACTCCGTTGCCGAGAAGCGTATTCCGCTCTTTGCCAGAGGCGATTGCTGATGTTGCTGGGGCTTATCCGCAATGGGGCAAATATCAATGTCACGACTGTGGAAACAAAGGGGAGCAACGCGCTGCACTATGCGTGTGCGCTCGGGAGTCTGAGCATTACCAAGTGGTTGTTGGAAAATGGTGCTGACCCCAATGCCAGAACAAATAAGGGTGCCGACCCGCTCACCTGCGTGGGCAGCGATAATCGCGAGGCGATTATCCAGCTGCTGAAGCAATACGGAGCCGGACAAAACTAACACACGTATACAGAAAGCTCCCCGGGCGGAGAAGGTTGCCGTTCGGGGAGCTTTTCACTCAACATATATCTGCTCGGGATGGAAAGGATTGTTCAGTTATTTCTCTCTGTCTTGCTCTGGCTAGGTGTGGCATCTGCGGCATCCGGTCCCGTGGTGCTGGATATCGGGCATCAGAGCACATCCGGCGGGGCACAGACGCCGGACGGCAAAATCAATGAGTTCTCCTTTTGGTTGCGCTATGCCGGAGAGGTTCAGAAAGTGGTGCAGGATGCGGGCTATGACTGTATCCTCACCAACCGCGGGAATCCTCCTGCCAAAGATAAATCGGCTGAGGTGCTGTATATGAAACGCCCGGACAAGAATGCCAAGAGATATCCCTCCCGGCATTATCCGGCGCATATAGGTGCCGGGATGGTTTGTGCGGACTATGCCATCGATATCAAGGCTCGTTGTGTGGTGTTTCTGCATTTGAACTGTATTACGGGTAAGTGGAGCACTCAACCGCCGAAGGGGTTGATTATCTGCAACCGTATTCACGGGCATGCGTTGGCAGAGAGTATTTGCCGAAGCATGCGTGAGGTGCTGCTGGATAAACCCGGTGGCCTCCCGAATGCCGGAAAAGGCATCAAAGTGCTACCCCGTTATATTGGCTCGCAACCATCGGCCGGTTGGATGAATGCGTTGGATGAGGCAGGAATCCCGGCTGCGGTATTCGAAGCGGTATATACGGACAATCGTGCTCACGCTGCTTTTATCTCCGACGATAAAAATGCGCGAAAGCTTGCCCGAACTATTGGTGCCGGTATTGTGCGGTGGCTTAGGGGGGCTGATAAGTAAAGGTTTTCATGCGCATTACCTTGAAAAAATGCCGGGGAACTTCTTGGCCCATATACGGGTGGCATCGGTGCCCTTATCACAATAGAAAATAACAATCGCAACATTAAACGGAGCCGGCTCGGACTGTAGGCCGCCCACCACCTCTCTTCATTTCGGAAGGATGAATGGCAGGAACTCCCGGCTGAAGTTTTTTTTGACAGAGATGGAAGCGGCGCGCTTCCATCTCTGTATTTCCGGACTGGAAGAAATGGCTGTCATCGGAATCACCCCGGGGATAAGAGGAGTCGAAGTGATGGTTGCCGGTGCTGCTGAACCCGTCTGCCAACCTGTCCGATTCCGCAGCATCTGCAGGAGAATGCTGAAAATTCCGTGCAGAATCGCGGAATTTGTGAAAAAAAAGCTCGCCAAATCTGAGCCCGGAGGGTATAATGCACGCTAAAGAAAGTATCACCCCGTAAACCGTATGATTACGAAAACTCTCACCGTTCAGAATAAACTTGGTATCCACGCTCGCCCGGCCGCACAGTTTGTGCGTGTTGCCAGTCGTTTTCAGGCAGATGTGACGGTGGTAAAAGATGATGAATCGGTTGATGGTAAGAGTATTATGGGGCTTATGATGCTGGCGGTCGGCTGGGGCGCGGAGATTAAGGTGACCGCAGACGGTCCGGATGAGGCAGAGACGATTGCTGCGCTGGAAGAGTTGGTCAACGGCAAGTTCGGCGAGGCTTGATTCCTGATGCACCTCTTGTTCTGAATCCGACACTCATGAGTGAGCATTTTGAGCGTCGCCTTTCGGGGCAACCGGTTTCTCCCGGCATCGCTATGGGGGTGCTGCGGGTGGAGGCTCGCGGTTGCGAAGCCCCTGCGACGCGCATGATTCTGCCCACGGAGATGGAGGCAGAGTGGCAGCGCTTTGAACAGGCTCTCTCCCGAACTGAATCAGAATTACAATCACTCAAAGTGCGTGTGGAGAAGCTTTCCGGTGCTACGGAAGCTGCCATTTTCGATGCTCATCTCCTTTTCCTGCGTGACCGCACTATTATGAGTAAACTCCGCAAGGAGTTTCCCTCCCGCATGCAGAATATCGATGCGGTGTACTATGCGGTGGTACAGAACTTCATGGAGGTCATGCGCCGCGTGGATGATCCCTACCTGCGTTCGCGGGTCGTGGATATTGCGGACGTGTTGCAGCGGGTGCTCAAGAATATGCGCCCTGCAGAGGAAAAATCCGGTGCGCGGACGCTTTGCGAACATTGCCCCTGCGTGCTGGCCGCATACGATCTGACCCCCAGCGATACGGCAGATTTAGACTCCAACAAGGTGCTGGGCTTTGTGACGGAAACCGGCTCTGCGGTGTCGCATACTGCCATTCTGGCGCGCTCTCTGGGCCTGCCCGCCGTGGTGGCGGTGCCGCGCTTGGTAATGGACTCCCGCGCAGGGCAGCAGGTGATTCTGGATGGCTATAATGGTGAGCTGATTCTTAATCCCACTCCGGAAACGCGCGATTACTACCGCGCCCTGCAGCAAGAGAAGGATAAAGCCTATCAGGCGCTGGTAGACATGCGCGATTTGCCGTCGGAAACGCTCGATGGTCGCCATATCCGCCTGGCGGCCAATGTAGAGTTTGCGCATGAGTACGACGCCATTCGCCGCTCCGGAGCGGAGGGGGTCGGTCTGTTCCGTACGGAGTTCTTTCTGTTGGGTGGGGACAGTATACCGGATGAGGAAATGCAGTATGAGCACTACCGGTCTCTGGTCGAGAGCTGTGCCCCGCATGAGGTGATTTTCCGTACGCTGGATTCCGGCGGCGATAAGCTGCCGTTCGAGGTGCTGGAGGAAAAGGAGGATAATCCCTTCCTGGGGTGGCGCGGCATACGCGTGTCGCTCAGTCGCCCGGAGATTTTCAAGGAGCAGCTGCGGGCTATTCTCCGTGCCTCTGCTCATGGTAAGGTGGGAGTCATGTTCCCTATGGTCTCAGGCCTCACGGAGGTGAGGGAAGTCCACGAGCTGCTGGAGGAGTGCCGCGCAGAGCTGCGCGCGCGCAACCTTCCTTTTGATGAGAATATGCGTGTGGGTATCATGATAGAGGTGCCCAGCGCCGCCATGATGTCGGATGTGCTGGCTCGTTATGTGGATTTCTTCTCTATCGGTACCAATGACCTGACGCAGTATACCATTGCAGTGGACCGCGTGAACTATCGCGTGGCAAGCATGTTCCGCTCTACGCATCCCGGGGTGATTCGCCTCATGCGCCAGACCATCAATGCCGGCATTCCCACTGCTATTTGCGGAGAGATGGGTGCGGATATCACGCTGCTGCCTCTGCTGGTGGGACTGGGGGCTACGGAGCTTTCCGTGGGGACGCACCTGCTGCCTCTGGTGCGTTTTGCCATCCGCCACCTGAACTATGAGGAGTGCCGCGCCATGGCAGAAGAAGCGCTTCGTGCCGAGGATAGTTACACGATACGGGCGCTCTCCAAGGCGCTTGCGAAGAAGTCCTATCCCGGACTGTTCGAATAAGTTGCTTTTCGGTGACAGAAAAAACAGTGAAAAGTAACAAAATTTGACGATTTTTTCTTGAAATTTGTCGGATGCTGTGGTAGTAGCAGACAAGGTATTTCGCTGTGTGTGCAAAGCAGCGATTGCTCATAGACATTCTGCACCATCAACGATTATGGCAACGCCGAAAAAAACGACCACAGAAAAGAAAAGCACCGCTGAGAATACGACCAAGGCGGCCCCTAAAACCAAGAAGCCGGCAGAGGCTGCAACCGTTCGCAAAGTAGCCCCTGTGCGTGAGCAGCTCACAGCAGAGGAGAAAGCGCGTGTGAAGAAGCTCAAGGAAACACTGGCTCTGCTGAAAGCCGACCCGGAATGGCCTGCTTTCCTGGAGCAGCAGAAGGCTGCTTTGCATCGCCTGCATGATGAGCTGGTGCCCAACATGCAGAATGTGACGCGCGACCACCTGCGCAGCGGTGCCTCCAATGTCTCTTCCTCCTCCGGTCAGCACATCGGCGATGCCGGTAGTGAGGCAGAAGTGCGCGATTTGACCATACGTCTGCTGGATAAGGACCGCGAGCAGCTCTTTGAAATTGATGCTGCGCTGGAGCGCATCCGCCGCGGTACGTACGGTATTTGCGAAATATCGCTCGACCCCATTCCCAAGAAACGCCTGGAGGTGCGCCCGTTCTGCCGCCTGACGGTGAAATGCCAAGAGGAATACGAGAAAAAATATGGCTCTTATGCCACCTATCGCGCCAAAAAACAGGACCGTGTCGGGTATGCTGACCTACAAAATGACATGGAAAATGCGATTTCGCTTGACGATAACGAAGAATAGTGTATTATAGGCGCCCGCAAGTCAACAATTCGCAATTATGCCTAGAGATATCATCATCCTGGAATGCACGGAAGCTAAGGCAGAGGGTAAGACCCCCTCTCGCTATGTGACCACCCGTAATAAGAAGAGTCAGCGTACCCCCGGTCGTCTGGAGAAGGTTAAGTTTAATCCCTACCTGAAGCGCCGTACGCTGCATCGTGAAATGCGCTAAATCAACCATAAAGCACTTTTACAAGCTATGATGACTGAATTCAAGAGCGTTGAGCGCCGTATCCGTTTCCGCACCTGCAACAAGACGATGCCCCGTCGTCGTATCGACATCCCCGCCGGTGCCGTGGATATGTGCAACCCCGAATTCCTTTCCAAGTTCACGTCTGAGACGGGCAAGATTCTTCCCCGCCGTGTGACTGGTGTTTCTGCCAAGATGCACCGCAAGATCACTCGAGAGATTCGCCGCGCCCGCGCCGTGAATCTGCTCCCCTGAGCCGATAACTCTTCAGCGGAGTTCTCGACGGCAGATTGTCCGTTGATTGAGGGGGCTTGTGTGCTTCGGCCTACAAGCTCCCTTCGGCTTTTCTCTTGTTTATTGTAATAATTTTAACTAACAGGCTTACGATGAAAGAGTTGAAGGATATGCAGAATGAGCGCGATACGCGCGAGATTTCCATTGACCGCGTGGGTGTGCGCGACGTACGCTTCCCCATCATCGTGAGTGATAAGGAGCGCCGCACTCAGTCCACGGTTGCGCGTGTGGCTCTCATGGTGGATTTGCCCAAGGAATACAAGGGCACCCACATGAGCCGCTTTGTGGAGGCGTTGCATGAGCACAAGCGTTATCTTGATGTGCACACAGCCGTGCGGTTGCCTGACCGCCTACTGCGCAAGCTGGAGGCTCAGCGCGCGCGCGTGGAAATTGAGTTTCCTTTTTTTCGGTTGAAAAAAGCCCCCGTTTCCGGAATGGAAGGCATGATGGACTATGATGTCCGCTTCGAGATAGATGCCGAACGCGGGAAGCCCGGCTCCTTCACGCTGACGCTGAAAGTTCCGGTGACCACGCTTTGCCCGTGCTCCAAGGCCATGAGCGAGAAGAGTGCTCATAACCAGAGGGGGATTGTGACTTATTCCGTGCGTTTTTCCGGCGCGGCTGTCTGGATTGAAGACCTCATCGATTTGATAGAGGGCTGTGCTAGCTGCCAGTTATACAGCTTGTTGAAGCGCCCTGATGAGAAATATGTGACGGATAAGGCATACGAGCAACCCGTTTTTGTGGAGGATTTGGTGCGCAACGTCGCTGTGGCAACGGAGCGTTACAATGCGTTCAGCTGGTATCGCGTGGAGGCCGAAAACTTCGAGTCTATCCACAACCACAATGCCTACGCCATGGTGGAGAAGGATCTCTGCTGAGGCCGGAATCTCTCGGAATTTTCCATGAAAGCGCCCATTCGGCAGATAATTGAGGCATTGGATGGGTATGTGCATTTCCTGCCGGATGCCGGCGTGCGGAAGGGTAGGGAACACCATTGGTTGCATGCACCGGAGGTGGCTGAGCAGCAGCGGCATTACGGAGCATGGGTAAATTTCTGGGGCGTTTGCTGCGGTTTGATTACTCTGCTGGTGCCCGGTCTGATGCTCCTGCAAACGTTAACTACTCCTCTTCCTCCTTCAGTGGGCGGGGTTTCTGCGATTCGTTTTGTATTGTGTTTTCCGGCGGTGATGCTGGCGGTGAAGTACGCCGGAGATTTGTTTATCTGTGCCGCAGCCAATCTGGTGCAGCGCATAGCCCCCGGAGCAGGGTGCACGCTGCGCCCACGCCACTGGTCGTTCCGTGAACTGAGAAGCGCGTATGCCTGGTATTGCGGCGTGCCGCGTTATTGGGTGCGACGGATGAATCGGATTTTGTTCCTGATGGCGGCGCTAGGGGTATGCGCGGCGTGCTATCTGGGCTGAATCAGCCGTTGCGCTGGGCGTGCAGGATGCCATCGGCCATGTTTCGCACCGTTTCTTCCAAAATGTTGGAAAGATGGCTGCCGGGAGTAAAGTCTGCCGGAGCAAAGAAATCAACGCGGTGCTGAGAGGCCTTGAGTGAGTAGCACTTACTGAAACTGGCGCGTGAGCTGTCATTCGGATCGTAAACGGCAATGCTGGTGCCTCCTTGTTGTCGCATGATGGTGAAACAGGGCACATCTGTCGGTCCGTCTCCGATGTATATCATGTGCTCAAAGGGGATGGGACGTAAATTACTGTCCATGTGGTCATTCACGTCCTCTGTATACTTGAGCATCCCTTTGTTGATGCGGAAAAGATACTGAGTTTTGGTTGTGTGGGAAATAACGCGTTTGGGGAAGTCAATGCAGCCGTTGCGCTCACTGAACTCGCAGGCAAAGACCTCTCGCATGTACGGGCGGATGACAGAGCCGTCTATGATGCTTTTGATGCCGCTGGAGATGATGTAGAACTCTACTTTTACCCCGGCATAGAGGTGTTCGCGGGTTAGTGCCCTATTTTGAAACTCTGCAAAAAATTCCGGGAGCCCTCGGTGCAAAGTCAGTTTTTTTCCCAGTCCTTTCAGCTGTTCGTTGCTGACACCGTCAATGCTCAGCTCATCCAACAGCTGTTTCAGGTAGCTGAGTTCGCCGTCCCAGTCCTCATTCCTGCTGCGTTCATTGCATCGCTGCCAGAATAAATCTGGGTCAATGCCGAACTCGGGAAAAATGGTATCTTCCTGCATGTTGTGCGGGGAGAGTGTTTTGTCGAAATCAAAAACGATGGCGATGGTGTTCTGTGGAACCGGCATAAAGGTGTTATATCTCTTTTACTCTTGTTCTGCAAGCATAAAGCGCGCATTTGTGGTAGAATTGGAGTTGACAAAAGTTGTCTCTTGGTATTGAATATAAGCATGAGATTTCGCGTGCTTTTACCTGTGTTATGTAGCGTTGCCCTCCTGTCTGCCTGTACACAGACAGTGCGTATTACTGAGGTGGCTGATTTGCCGGTGAAAGATACGACCTTGTATAGCATGAGTGACTGGGAGGTGAGCCCTCTTCGTGCGAATTACCAGTATGTGTTTCATGGCGCTCATTCCAACAAAGCCCGCAGGGCTCGACTGGGTGATTACTATTTCCTGAGCTGGTATGATGCCGAGCCGGAAAAACCGGTGAAAATTGTCATGCAGTATACTCAGGCGGGGTCTGCTTCTGAGTTGAGAAGCTGCACGGTGGAGTATGCTCAGCCCCGGCGCTCTTCCGGGTATCGCAAGGTTAATTTTCAGTTTGTTAAGGCAAAGACAGAAGGAGCTGCCGTGGAGTTGGCGCAGGATACGGCGATGCCGCTTGGTGTGACTCCGTCAAAAGTGCGCTATAGCGTTCCTGAGTCGCTGATGCATGGAACTGTCCGTGTGCCGGTGAATGCCCATGCTGCGGACGGTGATATCCTCAGCTGGCGGATGGATGTATATTGCGGTGATGAGACCACTCCCCGTGATACCCGTAAATCTTTCCTCTGGGATTAAGTTTTTTTCATAAAGAGATAAGCCCCCGCAGTTATTCGCTGCGGGGGCTTATCCGTTTTTTGGGGAAGGAGCTGAATTAGTACACGTCCTTTTGGTAGCGCTTGGCTGCCTTCATATCTGCCAGATAGGCAGTGGCTTCCTCTTCGGAGCGGTTGCCGTACTTGGCAATGATGGACAACAGGGCTTTTTCCACGTCCTTGGCCATGCGATTAGCATCGCCGCACATATAGAACGCTGCACCCTTTTCCAGCCACTGCCAGATTTCCTCGCCGGCTTCTTCCATGAGGTTTTGCACGTAAATCTTGTAGGCTTGGTCGCGGCTCCATGCAACGGAGAGCTTCAGCTTGCCGCTCTCTACCAGCGGGGTGATTTCATCCTCGTAGCAGCCGTCCGTGGCCTTGTAGGGATTGCCGAAGAAGAGCCACATCGGGCCTGCGGCATTGTCAGCCACGCGCTGCTGCCAGAACGCACGGAACGGGGCAATGCCGGTGCCGGGACCAACCATGATGATGGGGGTGTTTCCGTCTTCCGGCAGTCGGAAATTCTTGTTGCTGTGGACAAACACTTTCACCTTATCGCCGGCTTTCAGGCGGTCGGCCATGAAGGTGGAGCATACGCCCTTGCGGTCGCGACCGTTGCTTGTATAGCGTACAGCGCCTACACACAGAGAAACTTGGCCGGGGACTGCATCCGGGCTGCTGGCGATGGAGTACAGGCGGGCATTCATCTTGCCGAGGATGCCGACAAAGGCGGCAGCATCCGGGAATGTGGCCTTCGTGTCAGCGTCTGTGGCGACATCCAGCAAGTCGCGTCCCCAGATGTAATCCTTGAGCGCGTCTTTGTCCGCCAGAATGGCGGCCAGCTTTTCGCTGTTGGCCACGGCGTTCCACTTGGTCAGGTTGCCTTTCTTCAGGTTCGTGATGTCGTAGGTTGTGATGAGGGCGTCACGCAGGGTGGCAGTGCTGCCATCGGGCAGGGGAACTTCCTCTGTTGCGTCCAGACCGACTGCGGCGATGAGGGCGTCTACCAGCTCCGGATCGTTGTTGGGAATGACGCCCAAGGCATCGCCCGTGGTGTAGGTGAGCCCGGAGCCTTCCAGACAGTAGTCTACATGGATGGTTTCCTTGGCGCTACCGGGTTTGGTGACGGGACGAACGTCCACCACGGTGGACGGGAACGGATTTTTAATGCTGTATACTTCCATGGGATTTTGGTTTGAGTTTCTGTGAGGTAAAAACACCGCAGCGGTGCTGTGGCCCGTGCTGCGGTGTGTGAAAATAGGTTACATAGCAGTCCTTACAGGCGGATGGCTGCAGAGCTCCAGGTGAGACCGGCGCCGAATGTGACCATCAGCACGATATCGCCCTTCTTGGCTTTGCCGCTGCGGATGGCTTCATCCAGAGCAATGGCACAGGCTGCACCGGAGGTGTTGCCATACTTCTGGAGGTTGATGAACACGCGCTCTACCGGGATGCCCAAGCGCTCTGCTACGGCGTTGATGATGCGAAGGTTGGCTTGATGCGGAATCACCAGACTCACGTCTTCCGGCTTGATGCCTGTGCGGTGAATCAGAGAAAGGGCTGAGTCCTTCATGTGTGCCACGGCGTGGCGGAATACCTCATTGCCGCGCATGGCCAGCGTATAGAGCTTCTCGTGAATGTTGTCCTCCGTGGTGGGAATGGCAGAGCCGCCGCCCGGCACCATCAGGAGGTCTGTCAGCGTGCCATCGGCACCGATGTCGGAGGCCAGAATGGCGCTGTCGCCTTCAATGCCCGTACCGGTGCGGAGCACGGCTGCGCCTGCGCCGTCGCCGAAGAGCACGCAGGTGGCGCGGTCCTCCCAGTTCACGATGTGGCTGAGCTTCTCGCTGGAGATGATGAGGGCAGTCTTTGCCTGACCGCAACCGATGTACTGCACGGCCGTCTTGAGAGCAAAGAGGAAGCTGGAGCAAGCGGCGGAAATGTCGAACGCTGCGGCGTTCTTGGCACCGATGTTGGCTTGCACGTAGCAGGCGGTGGAGGGGGTAAAGGTGTCCGGCGTTACTGTGCCGACAATGATGAGATCAATCTCTTCCGGGCTTACCCCGGCTGCCTCCATGGCGCGCAACGCCGCCTTGGTGGCCATGTCACTCGTTTTTTCATCCGGGGCAGCAATGCGGCGTTCTTCAATACCCGTTCGCGCCACAATCCACTCGTTGGATGTGTCTACCATTTTCTCCAAATCGGAGTTCGTGAGACGGCGTTCCGGAACATAGGACCCCGTGCCGATGAGAGCCACAGGCAGACGCTTGAAAGGTTTGGTCAAGTCGTTCATAATTTAATGAATGCTGACAGGTTTATTCCTGTTTCGAGAGTATACTATCACTTTTTTTGTCGATTGGCGAGAAAAAATTGTGCAAGTCTTGAGCATGAAGCTCTTATTTCGGTCTATTTTCGACTTTTATTACAGGTGAATGGCACGGCGGGGCAGGGTATGTGCCCATGAATCCTGAGAGAGCCGCACTCGGGCTTGCCCCTGAGAAAGAAAAATCCCCGGGGTGATGAATCCCGGGGATTTTGAGAGGTTTTTCGGTTACCTGAATCTTATTTTTTAGCGGCCTTTTTGGCTTCAAGGTCTTTTTTGATGGTTTCTTTCCATGAGCTGAAAGCTCCGTGACCTTTGTCCAATACCTTGCCGTTGTTGTCGCAGATAACCACGAAGGGAATACCCTTCTTCATGTCATTCTTATCGAAACCGACGAAGCGGGCAACATCGGGGGCGGAAATGTGAATGCCGGGGAATCCTGCATTGTACTTGGCAAGGTATGCCGGAACCCCATCCATGGTCTGTTCGCAGGCGGTGAGAATTACTTCTACCAGCTTGCCTTCTTTCATATCGTTCTTGTAGGCTGCCACAATGCCGGGCATCAGGCGCTGGCAGGGGCCGCACCAGCTGGCGGAAATCAGGTAGATGTAGTACTTGGCTCGCAGGTTGGGCTTCTTGTCTGTGGCCCAGTTGGTGCCTTCGAAAGCCTGTTGCATTGCGGTCAGCGCGGTGGTTTTTCCGGCCGGGGCATTCTTGGTGGCAGGGGCGGAATCCTGCGCCCCGGCGACTCCGGATAACAGGGCAACGGCGGTACTCAGTACGGTGAAAATGCGGTTGGTTATAGTCATGTTGGCAGGGTAACAAGTTCTCTTTGCTCTGTCAATCTGTTTTTGCTCTGCGGGGGATTATCCGCCAAATCAATGAAAATGCCTTAAAAATAGCGATTCGGATGCGAAAAGAGGTTTGCTATGTGGCGAAAAATCAGATATAATACCCGCGCAGGGTGTATGATGACGCCCTGCTGCAATCGTATACCATCCTCAGATATCACGCAATGGAAACACCTACCATTACCGACTCAGTAGAGGCACTCGAGGCCCTGTATGGCAGCGATACCTTCGGCGTCAAAGCTATGGAGAAATATCTATCCAAGAGCGCATTCAAGAAGATGATGCTTACCGTTCGCAAAGGCGGCAAGCTCGATACCAGTATTGCGGATGAGGTGGCGCAGGCGATGAAGCAATGGGCGCTTTCCAAGGGCGCTACGCACTATACACACTGGTTCCATCCGCTCACGGATGCCACGGCAGAGAAACACGATTCCTTTGTGGAGCCGGATGGCAAGGGCGGTATGATATGTGAGTTTACCGGCAAGAATCTCATTCAGGCAGAGCCGGATGCCTCCTCTTTCCCCTCCGGCGGCATTCGTGCTACCTTTGAAGCCCGTGGCTATACGGCGTGGGACCCCACCAGCCCGGCTTTCATCAAGCGCACGGCCAACACGGCTACGCTGTGCATTCCCACGGCCTTCTGCTCCTACACGGGTGAGGCGTTGGACAAGAAGACGCCGCTGCTGCGCTCTATGGCGGCTGTGAGCCGTCAGGCAACCCGACTGCTGAATTGCTTCGGCGTAACTCCCAGCTATGTGGATGTCAATCTGGGGGCAGAGCAGGAGTATTTCCTTGTGGACCGCGATTTGTACCAGCAGCGCATGGATCTCATCGAGACCGGACGCACGCTCTTTGGTTGTCTGCCGCCCAAGCACCAGCAGATGGAGGATCACTATTTCGGATCCATCAAGGAGCGCGTGCTGGAGTTCATGAACTCTGTTGATCACGCCCTCTGGGTGCTGGGGGTGCCGGCCAAAACCCGCCACAACGAGGTGGCTCCCGGTCAGTTCGAGCTGGCTCCTCTCTTCGAACCCAACAATGTGGCCGTTGACCATAATGTCATGATTATGGATATCCTGCAGCGCCAGGCTCTCAAGTATAATTTGGTCTGCCTGCTGCATGAAAAGCCCTATGCCTGTGTGAATGGCTCCGGTAAGCACAACAACTGGTCGCTTTCTACCCCGGAACTCGGCTCTTTGTTCAGCCCGGGCAAGACCCCGCACAGCAATATTCTTTTCCTCACCTTCCTGGCCTGTGTCATTCAGGCTGTTGATCGCCACGCATCCCTGCTGCGTGCCTCCACCGCCAAGGCCGGTAATGATCACCGCCTCGGCGCGCAGGAAGCACCGCCCGCCATCATTTCTATTTTCCTGGGCGATGACCTCACCAACATCATCGATCAGATTAAACACGGCGGTGCTAAGAGCTCCTGCAGCAAGACCATGATGGAGCTGGGTGTTGATATTCTGCCGGAGCTGCCGAAGGATACCACGGACCGTAACCGAACTTCTCCCTTTGCCTTTACCGGCAATAAGTTCGAGTTCCGTGCCGTCGGTTCTTCCCAGACCTGTGCCTGGCCCATGGCTGTGCTCAACACCATGATGGCTGAAACCCTTGATGAGGTGGCCACCTATCTGGAGCCCTATGCCGGCAAGCCGGAGTTTAACTCCGTAGTTTCCGCGTTGCTTAAGGATATCGTTACCCGTCATGACCGCGTCATCTTCAACGGAAACGGGTATTCCGAGGAGTGGGTGGAGGAAGCAGCCCGCCGCGGCCTGCCCAATATCAAGAGCACCCCGGAGGCTCTGGAGGTTCTTTCCTCTCCGGCTGCGCTGGAGCTCATGGAGAAGTACGGCGTGCTTTCCCGCGCCGAGCTGTTGGCCCGCAAGGAAATCCAGGTGGAGAACTACGAGAAGATTATCGATATCGAGGCCAAGACCTGTCTCAACATGCTCCAGACTATCTACCTGCCGGCGGTCGCGACACAGATGACCCAGATTTGCGGTACGATTGCCGCCATCAAGGCTGCCGGACTCAGCGTCGGTCTCAAGGCTGCTATCGCCAAGGCTGAATCCGTGGGTGCGCTCTATGACGAGCTGCCGGACAAGGTTGCCGCGCTTGAGGGAGCCATCGCCTCCGGCAACACTGCTGATATGTGCGCTGCCATGGAGTCTGCCCGCGTGACGGTGGATGCTCTGGAAGCCATAGTGGATGCCGACCTCTGGCCGGTTCCCACCTATGCTCAGATGCTGAATATCCACAGCAAATAATAAGCAATTCTTATAACAAGCAGAACGGGCGACATCGTTTTAGGATGTCGCCCGTTTCGTTGCGTCGGGAGGAAAAATGTGCTGTATCAGGAAAGGAATCTGCGCCCCTGAATGCAGTAGTTGATGCCGCTGCCCGCGGTTAACAGGACACTCAGCCACAGGAAAATGCCGCGGGTCAGTTCGCCGCCGAGCCCGATGCTCAGTGTGCAGAGCGGTTCCGGCAGATTGCCCCCATAGGCCAGGGGAACCATGCTGGCGATGCAGAAACCGAGCTGAGCCCCGGTTTTCCATTTGCCGCACCAATCGGCTGCAATCACACACCCCTTTGTGACCGCCAGCTGGCGCAGCCCGGTCACCAGGAACTCACGGAAAATAATGATGATGGTGACCCAGAACGGGCACATGTCCACATAGGTCAGGTAGATAAACGCCGCGCAGACCAGAATCTTGTCCGCCAGAGGGTCCATCAGCTTGCCGAAATCTGTCACCAGATTGTATTTGCGGGCAAGGTAGCCGTCCAGAAAATCTGTAATGGCAGCCACGACAAACGCCCACAGGGCAATGCAGGCGGTGATGGAAATCGGGCTGAACCAACCGCCCGTTACCGCGTTGACTCCCTCATGTGGCAATCCATCCACTGCCAGTACGGCTGTATAGAGTACTACCAAGGCAATGCGGCAGAGAGTGAGGATGTTCGGCAGATTCATCATGTCTATACAGGTGTTATATAGTCGGGCGCGGTAATTTGCAAGTGTAAAACGAGGCTGTAGACTAAAAACTACCGCTTTTGTGACAGATTCTTTTCTTGAATGCCCATTCTTTTTTGCTATACTTGCGCACATGAACGGTTTTCGTGTGACAATTCTTGTGCTTTTCTGCCTGACGGTGGGGCTGATGTTTTATGCCGTGACCGTGCTGCTGCCGCAGCAGCAGGAGCGTTACAATGTCTACCAGACCACGATGAAAAGCAAGGAGTATGAGCAGCGCGAATATGATCATCGCCTTCGCATGGAACAGCTGGCTCCTGAAACCGATACACAGGCGGTGAAAGACGCCCGTGAAGCTGCCGAGGAGAGCGAGCGTCAACGTGAACAAGCCATCAACGAGGCTGAAGAAATCAGCGTTATCGCGTCTGCCAAGCGCAAACAGGAAGAGCGTGAAGCCCAGGCCGCCGTTCAGGCCGCTCGCGAGGAGGAGAATCAACCCATCGTGCTGGGGCAGGTGAAAGGTTTTGATGCGGAGTGGAATGTATTGCTCTTCATGCCGCAGGCCGACACCCCCATCACCGAGGGCTTGGAAGTGGCTGTTCGCCGCGAGGGTAAACTCATCTGCGAAGCCGTGGTCGATGGTAAAGACCCGGAGTCCGGGCAGTTTAGCGCCACCATCAAGCAGGCAGACTTCGGAGCCTCCATGCCTCAGATGGAAATCCCGACCCCGCGCGAAGGGGATGAGGTGATTATTTCTCCCTTTGAGAGCAGCAAACAGCTTCGTCTGCAAGATGTGGGCAACTTTGGCAACCCCGAGCAACAGCCGGCTCCGCAGCAGCCGCAGGATAACCAGCTCCCGGAGGTGGAAGCCGCGCTCACTCCCATCGAGTGATACCCCCTTTTTCATTTTAACCATGAGTTCCGATTCATCCAGAGCATTGTTCGGGCATGTCCCGAGCTTCTCGTTTGAGTTCTTCCCGCCCAAAACGCCGGAAGGCGCGCAGGCGCTCACCAACACCATCCTGGAACTCCGCGATTTCCGCCCCAGCTTCGTGAGTGTCACCTACGGGGCAGGGGGCGGTTCCCGCCGACTCACTCGCGAAGTAGTGACCGATTTGCAGAACCGCGCTATTCCCACCGTGCCGCACCTTACCTGCGTGGGGCATACAGAAGAGGAACTGGAGGAAATCCTCCATGGCTATATCAATGCCGGTGCACGTGCCATCATGGCGCTGCGCGGTGACCCCCCCCGTAATGCTCCCGCATCATTGACCCGCGAGGCATTTCATCACGCAGCAGAGCTGGTCCGCTTTATCCGCGCGTGGGAGGAACGCCAGCGTTTCCCCTTCCGCTTGACCATCGGCGTGGCCGGATTCCCGGAGGGGCATCCCGATTCGCGCAATCGTCTCAAAGAGATGGATTATCTGAAAGCCAAGCTCGATGAGGGGGCAGACTATATCTGCACGCAACTCTTCTTTGATAACCACGCCTTCTTTGATTATCGGGACAGATGTCGCCTCATGGGGATTGATGTGCCGATTATTGCCGGCATCATGCCCGTGACCACCATTTCCGGCATGAACCGCATGGCAGAGCTGTCTGCCGGGACCAACTTCCCCGCCCGTCTGCTCAAGGCGATGCTGCGCGCCGGGGGAGATAAACAATCCATCGAACGCATCGGCATCAACTACGCCAGCAACCAGTGTGGAGAACTGCTGGATGCCGATGTGGACGGCATTCACTTCTATACCCTCAACCGTTCGAGGGCAACGCTGAAGATTTACCGCAATCTCGGTATCAATAACTATTTCGATGTGGATCGCATCCACATGCTCAACGATATATACAGAGCCTGAACCATGGACGACAAAACTAAAAACGATGACGATATCCGCCCCCTTTCTCCCGAGGAGATTAAGGCCATCGGCGAGATTGAAATCGGACCCTCCAAGCACGAGATTTTCCTGAACGCCCACTACAAGAAATTGATGTGGGGAGGTATCGGCCTGAGCGTGGCTGCGGCCTGCATCATTGCCTATTTCTCCCACCGCAACGACCACCGCAACGAGGCATCTGCCTGCGCCATGCAGGTGTTTAAGGCAACAGAGCCCGGTGCTGTGGCTGCCCCCTCTGCCTATGATGCCGCGGCTCTGAAATCTCTGTCTGAGGATTATGCCGGGACCCCCTCTGCCGCCACGGCAGAGCTGCTGCGCGCGCTTTCTCTGCTGGGCGGGGATAAGAAAGACGAGGCGATGAACGCTCTTCAGCAGCTGGCCGACAGTGCCTCCAATCCCCTGATAGCTTCCCGCGCACAGGTTGCTATCGCATCCCACCTCATGCAGGAGGGCAAGGAGAAGGAATCCACCGCAGCATGGCAGAAGCTTGTGCAGATGGGCGATTCTCCCTATGTGGCTCTCGGTTATGTGACGCTGGGCGACCTCGCAGCCGCCGGTGGTGATAAGCAGGCAGCCCGCGGCTACTACGAGCAGGCCCGCACCAAGTGCGAGACCAGCGCTCTCGTGTCTGCCAAGACGGTGGAAATGCGCCTCCTGCTGCTGGATGTGGATGCTCCTCGTCCCGTTGCTCCCATCAATGCTCCGGCTCAGGACTCCCTTAATCCCTTCGGCGATGACGCTGCTGCAGAACCGTCATCCACCCCGGCGGCCGATCCCTTTGGCCTGACCACTCCGGCGCAGCCCGGTGAAGGTCCCAACGGCCCGGTAACGCCCGCCCTGTAACATTATTTTTTCCGCATTATGGGTATTTTTCAGGACAACTTCTCCAGCCTTTCCGAACTGGAGCGCCTCGCAGCCATGGCGCATGATCCCGTGCGCGTGCATGAAATCGGAGCCGACCAGTGGCCGTTGGCAATGATGGCCTGCGCCCTGATGGCCAGCAACGATGAGGAAAAGCAGAAGGAAAACCTGGATATCTACCGCATTTTTGCCGAAAAGACCACACCTGCCGCTCGCAAGGCGAGCTTGGCGCAGTTTACCCGTTTCATCAGCGGGCGCAAGGGCGAAGGCTGGAAAGCCCTGCTGCCCTATGCCACGGAGGAACCGGATGCGGTGCTGAGCCGCAAAGCCGCTCTTTGCATTGCCACCTTGGCACAGCCCGGTCCGGAGGAAAAACTCGCCGGCGTGCAATGCCTGGTGGAGCAGCTGCGCAGCAACGAAGATGCTCCCATCACGCTGCTGGAAGCCATCCTCAGTATGGCAGACATGCGCGTGCTCCCTCTGCTCAAGCCTCTGGAGCTGCTGAGCGAGGAACGTCTGTCTGATATGTTGGAGGAGTTGACACTCGCTGCCAATCGCCCGGCCTGCACCTGGGTGCTCACCCTGTTGAGCCTGTACCCCGGTCTTGCAGCGCAGGCGACGGATGCTCTCTGCCGCATGGGAGCCGCCGCCCCGTATGTGCTGGACGTAGTCATGCCCGTGCCTACTTGGGCCTTTGCGAAGCCGGATGTTCAACCCCTCCACGGCTGGACGCGCCCGGAATACTTCGCCCGTATGCTTTCTGAACTCTCCCCCATCCTCTCCCCGGTGCAGCTCGACCGTATTCGCGCCGCATTCTCGTAATCTTCATCCGGTCCCGTAGTTCAATGGATAGAACGGCCCTCTCCTAAAGGGCAGATGTGGGTTCGATTCCCGCCGGGACTGTTGCAGAAAAGCTTTGTAGAGGGAGGTAGCCAGTGCGGAGCTTTTTATGTTGTATTGCTGGGTATTGTCATGATTCTATGTGCGGAAGGCGGCTTTGGCTGATGCACTACGGGCAGACTGCTGTGTTCGGCCTGTTTGTGGTTGACTCCTGCGGGGGGCTGTCATATACTGCGAATAGATTATGGAGATGATTCTGAGCTTGGCATTGGGGATTTCGTTGGCGGCTGCCTGCGGATTCCGCGTGTTTGTTCCTCTGCTGGTGCTGGGGCTGATGGGACGCTTTGGGGAGCTGCCGCTGGCAGATGTGATGGCGTGGACGGCGTCGACCACCGGGCTGGTTTGTCTGGGTTGTGCCACGCTGGCGGAGACGCTGGGATATTATATTCCGTGGGTGGATAATGCGCTGGATACGGTGAGTACGCCTCTGGCGCTGGTGGCGGGAACGCTGATGGTGGGCGGACAGATGGATACGTTGCCGGAGGTGATGCAGTGGGGCCTGGCGATTGTGGCGGGAGCGGGGTCTGCTGGGGTGGTGCAGGCGGGAACAGCCACGCTGCGAGCCGCCAGTACGGCCACTACCGGAGGGTTGGGTAATTTTGTCGTGGCAACGGGAGAGAATATCATGGCCACCGTTGGTGCTGTGATGGCGGTGTTGGCACCTTTGCTGGCCGGGCTTGGTTTTGTGCTGTTGTGCCTGGTGGGCTGGATGGTGCTTCGCCGTATTCGTCGCCGCAAGATGATAACTGCATAAAACGATTCTGATATGAAAGCATTTATTCTTGGAGCCGGATTAGGCACACGCCTGGCGCCGCTCACGCATATTCTTCCCAAGCCGCTGGTGCCGGTGTTCCAGAAACCGCTGATTCAGCATACCATGGATTTCTACATCCGTTGTGGGATTAGGGATTTCATTGTCAACACTTCCTGTTTGCCGCTCATGTGGGAGCGCGCGTTCCCGGAGCCGACTTATCGCGGGTGTCCCGTGTATTTCAGTCAGGAGGAGGAGCCGCTGGATTCCGGTGGCGGGGTGAAGAAAATCATGCCGCAGGTGCCGCAGGATGAGCCGCTTCTGGTACACAATGGAGATATTCTGACGGATATTCCCGTGGCGGAGTTGTTGGCGGCGCACAAGCGTAACGGTAATCTGGTCACGCTGGCGCTGCGTAGTCTGGATGGTAAGCGCAATGTGGGATTTGACGAAGCTACCGGGAAGGTGACGGATATGCGCCATGCGCTGGGGGTGAATCCCGGCACGCACCAGTTTGCCGGCGTTTACCTCATGGACCCCTGTGTGGCGGAGCTTTTCCCGGAGGATGATAAGTTTTCCATTGTGCCCGTTTGGCTGGAGCTCATCAAGCGCGGCAAAGTGGGCGGCGTGGTGTTCGATTGGGCCGCCTGGCACGAAATCGGCTCGCCGGAGATGTATCTCGATGCGGTGCTGGAGATGAGCAGCCGCGAGCGCATTCACCACTCCGCTACCATTGCCCCCGGTGCAGATTTGGGGGAGGATTGTGTGGTTGGCCAGGATGCGGTTATCCCGGCGGGCTGTGTGCTGGATGATTGCATTGTCTGGCCTCGTACGCATGTGCAGCCCGGCTCGTATCGCCGTTGCATCCTGACGCCGCGCATCAATGTGCAGCTCTGAGGGCTCAGTAGCCCATTTTACGCAGGATTTTGCGGTCGGGGGAGGCCAGGGGGATGTCGGGCAATTCTGCCAGCGGTATCCATTGTTCTCCCTCAGCCGGGGCACAGTCTGCTGCAGCCCGATACAAGTGGCGGGTGACTTTGTAGCGGGTGATGCTGTATTTCTGCGTTGCCAGCAGGGGGAGGCCGGCAGTTTCGGCCTCGTTTCTTCGCGGCAGTCGGAACATACCTTCATGCCTCTTGCCTTCGCTCTGTTTTTCCAGCAGAATGGCGTCTTCTCGCACGCAGAGGATATCCCGGTGTTCGATGGCGGTGATTGCCTTTTTCGGTAGTTTGACCGGCAGGGCCTCCGGATTTTTCGCAAGGCACCAAGTGTGGATGGGGCAGGTGAGGCATTTCGGCTCGTTCCCGGTGCAGATGGTCTGCCCCAGCTCCATGAGGGCAGAGTTGTAGGCCCGCGGGTTGGTGGGATGCACCATTTCGGCAGCCCATTGCCAGTGTAGCTTGCGACCGGCCGGGGAGTCGATGGGCGTGAAATTGTTGAACAGGCGGGAAAAGACCCGCGAGACGTTGGCATCCACCAGCGGGGCCGGCTTGTTGTAGGCAAAGCTCAGCACGGCGCCCACCGTGTAATCGCCGATACCGGGCAGGGAGCGGATATCGGCTTCTGATTCCGGGAACCGTCCGCCAAACTGTTCCGTGATAGCCTGTGCAGCCGATTTCAGCGCACGCACGCGGCGATAATACCCCAAGCCTTCCCAGGAACGTAGTGCTTCCTGCTCTGTGGCTGCGGCCAGATGCGCCGGGGTCGGGAACTGTGCCATCCACTCTTCGTAGCGCCCCAGTACGGTGGGAATAGTGGTTTGCTGCAGCATGATTTCGCTCACCAGGATAGCCCAAGGGTCCGTGGTGCGCCGCCACGGGTAATCCCTGCCGTGGGCGGTGAACCAATCGACCAGCGCTTGGGCGATATCTGCTGCGTGTGCGTGCGGCATCAGGCCGAGGTGGTGTTTTGCGTGGTGTAGATGGAGATGTCGGCTCGGGAGGTGCCCAGCAGTTTCTGCGCGCGCATCAGGGCCTTGCGGGTAGACATGTTGGGGTTACGGGGCTCGATGAGGAAGATGTTGCTCTCTCCCTTGGCGCAGCCCTCCTGCAGCACATCAAGCACGCCGCTCTTCTTCAGGATGCGGAACACCTCTCGGCTGGCGCCGGAGATGATAATGTGGCGTTTTTTCTCGCGGATGAACTTGATGAGTTCTTCCAGCGCGCAGACAGAGGTTGCATCCAGATTACGGGCGTTGCGCATACGCAGCACGACCACGGCCAGCGAGGGGTCTTCTGCGATGCGGGAAACCTGCTTGCGGAAGAGGTCGGCCGCACCGAAGAACAAATCGCCTTCCACATGCACGATGGAAATCTGCGGCAGGCGGTTCACCTCGTCATTCACCTGCATCAGCGTGCCTTCGTTGTCGAAGGTGTATTCCACCAGCTCCGGCTTGGCGGCTTTGCGCAGGAAGAGGGAGACGGAGATAACCACGCCCACGAAAATGGCAATGTGCAGCGGCAGCAGCAGCGCCGCCACAAAGGTAATCAGCAGCACGATAGCATCCCCCGGCGTGGAGCGGAAACAGATGCGCAGCAGCTTGCGGTCAAACAGCGATACCGCGTTGGCCAGCACCAGTGCGGCCAGAACGCAGTGAGGAATCCGAGAGATGAGCGGGAAATTGGCCAGTACAAAGGTGATGCCCAGGCAGATGAGCCCGCAGATTACCCCGGAGAATCGGGTGGCGGCTCCTGCGTTGTAATTGAGCATGGAGCGGGTGAGGGATGCCGAACAGGGCAGGGATGTGGTGAAGGATGAGCCAATGTTGGCCATGCCCACGGCAAAGGTGTCCTGATTCAGGTTCAACGCTTCTCCGGTTTTGGCAGAAAGTGTCTTGCTCATGACGGTCTGCTCCAGGGTGGAGAGGAAGGCGATACCCACCACAATCGGGAACAGCTCCACCAGATGCCCCGGGATTTCCCAGACTGCGGGTGGTGTGCAGACCAAATCACTCATGGTGAAATCGCGCAGCATCCGTACGTTGGTGAACATGGCTCCTGTCCACGGTTGACAGAGTATCCAGTTGAGGGTGCTCATCACCACCAGAATGATGGCAAAGGTCGGCAGGAATTTAAAATATTTTTTCAGCGGGATGAACAGGATAAATGACAATGCTCCCAGAACCATGGGTTGCCATTGCACATCCTGCAGGTTTTGCAGTATAGCCCCGCTCATGGAGAAGAAGGAACTGCCCGCGTTTACATCGTTGAGTCCGATGACGTACCGCAGCTGGGAGGCGATGATGAGAGTGGCTGCACCGGTGATGTAACCTACCAGCACGCTGCGGCTCACGAATTGCAGCATCTCTGTGGCTTTCACAAAAGCACAGATGACGCAGAGAAGCCCCGCCAGAAAGACAATAAGCGGCACGAAGATGAAAGGCTGGGATTGGATGGCCGGAGACGCCGCCAGAAAGAAGCTGGCCAACATGAATGCCGTGGCGTTGCTGGGTCCGCTCACGGTGAGGCTGCATCGTGTGAATAAAGGGGCAATGAAAGTGCCTACTGTGGCCGCCATGATACCGTAGATGCTGTCCAGCCCGGCCATGGCGGCAAAGGCCATACCCTGCGGCAGCCCCACCAGCGCCACATCGATGGCAGCTTTCAAATCTTTTCCCGCCTTGCTTGGGGTATAGCCGCGAATGGCGTGCCGCGCCGGGAGTGGGTCAATAAGCCCTTGAGAGATGAAGCTCCGGAATCCTTTCCAGCCGTAACGCAGCCGTTGTGACAGTCTTGCCATGCCTGCCAGTATACCTGAAAAATCCGTTTTCCGCAAGGTAGAAACAAGCTGTTTTTTGGGTTTTGAGCCCTTTTCTCTTGAAAGAGGAATTCCCCTGTGCTAGTATGCCGCAATATGAGACCTGTCATTTACCAGCTTTTCGTGCGCCACTTTTCTAATTATACCCGAGACGGGCAACCTTGGGGGACGCGGGAACAGAACGGATGCGGCACGTTCAACGGTATCAATGACCGGGCTCTTGAGGCGCTAGCCCGCATGGGGGTCACCCATCTCTGGCTCACGGGGGTTATCCGCCATGCCACGCAGACCCCGCATCCCGGGCTCCCGGCAGACCCTGCCTGTATCGTCAAAGGGATTGCCGGCAGTCCGTACGCCATCACGGATTATTACGATGTTGACCCCGATTTGGCGGAAAATCCGGCAGAGCGGATGGCTGAGTTCAAGTCCTTGCTGCTGCGCTGCCGCCGTTGGGGCATGGTACCGGTGGTGGACTTTATCCCTAATCACGTCTCGCGTAATTACCATTCCGAACACGATAATCTGGGCGCACGGGATAATAAAAGTACGTTCTTTGCCAGGGATAACGCCTTTTATTATTTGGAACCGCATGGTGGAGCTGCCCCCATGCAGCTGCCGGAGGGAGAGTTTGAGCCGGAGCGCGGTTGCGGCAGGGTGACAGGGAACAATGCAGCTACCTGGCAGCCCTCCGTCTATGATTGGTATGAAACGGTTAAGCTCAATTACGGCTCGGATTATCGCCATGGAAGCCCTGCGGCCGACGCTCTGCCCAATGTGATGGCGCCGTCGGCATATCTTCCCCGTACATGGCACGAAATGAACCGTGTGTTGGAATTCTGGCAGGATTTGGGCGTGGGTGGTTTCCGCTGCGATATGGCGCATCTTGTCCCGCTGCCGTTCTGGCGCTGGGCTATCGCGGAGGCGCGCTTACGCGATGAAGACGTTTTCTTCATGGCAGAAGCCTATAATGACCGGATGAAGCTCTGCCACGGAGATGTTCACACGGAGCTGCTCTCCGCCGGATTCAATGGCGTGTACGACAGCGCGGCGTATCAGGCAGTCCGGGACATGTATGAGAAGCGTGTCTGGGCCAATGATTTGGATACGCATCATAACCCGGATGCTCCGATGGCGCGTGGCGGGGTGCGTTACATCGAGAATCATGATGAACCCCGCGTCGCTTCGCCTGCCCATTGGGGGGGAGTGGGGCAGAAAGTGATGCTTGCGGCAATGGCTGCTCAATACGCCACCACTTGCGGGCCCGTGCTGGTATATAATGGACAGGAAACCGCAGAGGCAGCAGAGGGCCCCCGTGGTTTCGGCGGTGATAATGGCCGTACTTCTATTTTTGATTATACCTCGCTGCCGCGTTTACAGGATTGGGCAAATAATGGTGCATTTGATGGCGCTTTGCTGCCGCCGGAGTTGGCGCAGCTGCGAGGTAATACCGCTCAGCTGCTACTCTTGCTGCAGCACCCGGCTTTGAGTAAGGGCACTTTCTACGGCCTCAACTGGGCGAATCGAGATAACCCCGATTTCGGGCGCTTTCCGGGTGAAACGACCTCCGGTCATCGCCTTTACGCCTGGCTTCGCCATTTCCGTAAGGCAAAATCCACGGTGCTGGTGGTTTGTAATTTTGACCCGGAGCGGAAAATAGCAGCCTCCATCCGCATCCCTCGTCACGCTCAGGAATGGGCGGCCAAGAAGACCGGCGCATACAGCTTTGAAAATCTCCTGCATCCGGAGGAGTCTCCGATAGAGCTGGATTCAGAAATGCTGAGCGAATCGGGCGTGAATGTCTCGCTGCATCCGGGTGGGATTGCCGTTCTGGAGTGGGTGTGATGTTGCGGTGTCAGATGGTGTCCATGTTTTGCCTCAAAAAAATCAGGCAGTTGCTTAGAATTGTCTAATAGTCTGATTATCTGTAAATTAAAGTCTGCATCCCACGTCTGGCGCGGGTTTGCGGGTGTTTTGCAGTTCTGGACTCTGACTCCGATTCGAGTGATGTTGCTGAAAAATATGCAAAAAATATTTTTCTCTGCAACACCAACAAAAATGAGTGGTTTGTGACGACTGTTGCGTGTTTGTGAGAAAAAATCTTCAAAAATATGCTTGACGTGAAGAGGTGTTTCATGTATACTCTGCCCCGCACCCCACTACGGGGCGGCTCGAAAGAGAAAGCGAAGGTGAGCGAATCACCGAGGCGGGCTCAGCCGGGCAAGGCAGTTTTCAATGCACGGACTTTCCGAGGCGTCGGGACCGCAGCGATGCGGAACCAATGGTAAACCTACCATGTGGGACGCCGGAGAGGCTAAAGAGAGGGAAGAAAAAGGTCGTGACGCGTGCCGTGGTTTTCTGCGAAGACGGAGTTCTGAGGAACTTC
>JBGVGW010000022.1:0-144153 GCA_045121855.1 Akkermansia sp. | reverse complement strand
ACGTATCAATTGTATACCCTTACTCGAAAGACTCAAAGAAATGGTGTGGCAGATGCTTCACGATGCGCCTGAGATATTTAAGAAGCTGGGACGCACCATACGTCAATGGTTTGAACCTATCATCCGCATGTGGCGCTTCACCAAGAGCAACGGAATTACCGAAGGCTTCCATAGAAAAATGAAATTAATTCAACGCCGAGCCTATGGATATCGTAACTTTCAAAATTACCGTTTAAGAGTGTTAATTGAATGTGGGCACATTGTGATATGAAAATTCAAATTCCACATTGTTTGGGCTTGACCCTATGAGTTACGGTTTTATAAGTTGCTGAAATCAAGGCACGAAAAAAGCGGACGTAACCTCATCAGTTACGTCCGCTAGTAGCAGGGAGGTGATTTGAACACCCGACCAAAGGCTTATGAGTCCTCTGCTCTACCACTGAGCTACCCTGCCATTTTTGTATGCCTCCCAAAGGGGTGCGAGCAAATTATAGACAATCCCCAAGCAGAATGCAAGCCAAAAATGTAAAAAAATGTGTTTTTTTTGCAAATTGGAGCAAAAGAAAAGAAATCAATGCGGTTTTAGGGAGCAAAGATGCTGCTTCCACACGCGCAGGAAACACAGCCGCAGGCTATGGAGGCGAGGCCATGCAGGACTAAATGATATGTAGCAAGCCCCGGAAGGGGCCCGGAAGCGGGGGATGGGGGTACAGAGGGTATTCCCCCTGCCCCTTGCAGGTAAGAGGACGCAGAAGGCGCGAGAATGGCGCTAGGCGAAGCCGCCGGATCGGAGATAGCAGAAAGCTCCGTTGGGGTAAACCAACGGAGCTTAAAGAGGGGAAGTGAATTGACTTCAACAAATACCCTTCCTCTGCGTATGAATCAGAGCACCTCGGGGGCGAGGGAGACGATCTTCATGAAGCCTTTTTCACGAAGCTCGCGAGCCACCGGCCCGAAGATACGGGTGCCCTTCGGGTTGTTGTCCTTGTCGATGACCACAACAGCGTTGGTGTCGAAACGGAGGACGGAGCCGTCATCGCGGCGGATGGGGGCGGCGGTGCGGACCACCACAGCCTTCACCACGGAACCCTTCTTCACCGAAGCGGTGGGGATGGATTCACGGATGTGGCAGGTGATGATGTCGCCGATGTGAGCCTGGTCGGTACCGGACTTGCCGATAACGCCAATCATCTTGGCGGTACGGGCGCCGGTGTTGTCAGCGACCTGGACGAGGGATTCCATCTGAAGCATGGTAAATCAGTTCCTTTCCGTGTTTAGTGTTTGATGATTTCCACCAGCTCCCAGCGCTTGAGGGCGGAGAGGGGGCGGGTTTCGCGGATGCGCACGGTATCGCCCACAGAGGCGGTCTCGTTCTCATCGTGAGCATAGAACTTCTTGCTCTTCTTCACGATTTTCTTGAAAACGGGATGGGGGACGCGTGCCACATACTCCACAACGATGGTCTTGCTCATCTTGGTGGAGACAACAACGCCGACGCGGGTCTTACGAAGGCCCTGGGGCTTGGTCGTAGTAGTTTCTTCGCTCATTAGATTAAGTCCTTTGGGTTTTCGTATTGATTAGTTGGCGTCGGCAGCGCTGCCCTCGCCCTGAACAGTCAGGGCGCAGGCGAGCTCCTTGCGGACGATGCGGATGCGCTGGTTGTTTTCCAGCTGGCCGGTGGCCTGCTGGATGCGCAGGTTGAAGTACTCCTCGCGAAGGCCCTTGATGTGGGCAGCGAGCTCCTTGGCGGGCATACCGCGGAAGTCTTTAGCTTTCTTAACAGGCATAATATCTGTAATGTTGGAATGTTACTGGTTTAGGCCTGGGGCTCAACACCCTGGCGATAGACGAAGCGAGTACGGATACCCAGCTTGTTGGAGGCGAGGCGGAGAGCCTCACGAGCAGCGGACTCGGTCACGCCGCCGACCTCGAACATGATGTTGCCGGGACGGCAGACGGCCACCCATCCCTCCACGGCACCCTTACCCTTACCCATACGGGTATCCGGCGGACGCTTGGTGAAGGACTTCTGCGGGAAGATACGGATGTACACGCGGCCACGACGGCGCAGGTAACGGTTGATGGCGATACGGCAGGCCTCGATCTGATTGTTGGTAACCCAGCCGCGGGTAAGAACCTGCAGACCGAAATCGCCGAAGGCAACATAATCGCCGCTGGTAGCATTGCCGCCGCTGTTGCCGCGGTGCATCTTGCGGTGGTTACCTTTGATTCGTTTGGGCATTAAAGGCATAGTCTTATTCTCCTATTGGTTTAATGTTTCGGTTAATGGGTTAAGGCATCAGGCATCGCGGCGGGAATCGCGGCGGGGACGCGGAGCGCGGTTCGGGCGACCATTGTTGTTGGCAGCACCGGGAACCTCCGGGCGCTTGTTGATCCAGCACTTGATACCGATCAGACCGTACAGGGTGTGGGCTTCAGCGAAGCCGTAATCGATGGGGGCGCGCAGCGTCTGCAGCGGCACTTTACCCTCGCGGTACTGCTCAGCACGGGCGATATCAGCACCACCCAGACGACCGGCGCAGCGGATACGGATACCCTCGGCACCGAAGTCCATGGCGACCTGAACGGCACGCTTCATGGCGCGGCGGAAGGAAACGCGGCGCTCAAGCTGAGTAGCGATGTTCTCAGCCACAAGCTGGGCGTCGAGCTCCGGCTGGCGGATTTCCATGATGTCGAGCTTGACCTGAGCACCGCTGCACAGCTTGGTGAGGGCGGCGGTCATGTCCTCGATGTTCTTACCCTTGGGCCCGATGATGAGACCGGGGCGGGCGGTGGAGATGGTCACGCGGACGCTGTTCCAGGCGCGCTCAATGGTGATGCGGGAAATAGCGGGCGTGGCACCCTTGAGATCTTTGTTGAGATCGGCGCAGTAGTCTTTGATGAACTTGCGGATCTTGAGGTCCTCGTGGAGCTTGGTGGCATAGTCCTTGCCGGTAGCATACCACTTGGAGCGCCAGTCCTTAGTCACGGCCAGACGGAAGCCGATAGGATTTACTTTCTGTCCCATAATGTTATGTTCAGTTTAATGTGGTTATGCCTCTTTGCTGGCGAGGATTACGGTGATGTGGGCGGTGCGCTTGCGGATCATGTTGGCAGAACCGCGGGCGCGAGCCATCGTGCGGCGGAACGTGGGGCCTTCGTCAACCATGACGCTCTTGAGGATGAGCTCATCGGCGGAGAGGCCGTTGTTGTTCTCAGCATTGGCCACGGCGGCCTTGAGGGTCTTATTCAGGAGATAAGCGCCCTTCTTGGGGGTGTAGCTGAGCACGTCGGTAGCCTGAGAGACAGACATACCCTGGACGGCGGCAGCCACATCGCGCATCTTCTTCGCAGAGATGCGAGCGTTTTTGTATTGTGCTTTCACTTCCATTGTTACGGTATTTGTTGAAGAATTAATCGTTGGTGGTCACGGAAACGCGGTCGCCCACGCTGACGGAAAGTGCCGGGTTGAGGTGCTTCTGCACCAGGAGTCCGGAGACACTCTTGCGAACATCTGTCACAACCGCCAGGGCGATAGCCTGGTCACCGCGGGTGATTTCCATGGGCATGCCCACTTCTACCTTTGCCCTGCTGCCGGCGTTGATAACGATGAGTCCGGATTCGGAGTCGATGCTCAGTACTCTGGCCTCATCCACCGTGCCGCTCAGCTCGTCCTGCTTTGCCTGGCGGAGCCCGAGGGCGACATCCAGGTCAGCGAGGGCGGCTTCCAGTGCCTGTCGGGCAGCCGCATCATCCACGAGAGCAGCGCGCATGTAGACGCTGAGGGCGGATGTGAGGCGAAGGGTGCTCTGGCGGAGGGCGTCCAGCTCGGTGCGTGTGGCCTCGAGCTGTGAGGCGGTCTCTATCAGTTTCTGCTCCCCTTCTCCCAGGGCTGTCCCACCGATGGCTTCAAGCCTGGCGCGGATTTCCCTGAGCTGCCGTCTTGCTTCTGCCGCGTCGCTGCGAGCGAGTGTGTAGCTTTCGCGGAGAGTGGCAATCTGGCGTTCCAGCTGGTTGATTTTGCGTTCCGTGTCACTCTCGCTCGCGCCCGCCGTTCCGGTTACCGCTGCCAGTGCTGCAAGAGCCACGGCGAACAGGCCGGAATGCTGGCGCAGAGCGATCATGTTGATGATTTCTTAGGTCCTATTACTTCTTGCCGATGCCGCCGTGTGCCTTGAAGATTCGCGTAGGAGCGAATTCGCCAAGCTTATGGCCCACCATGTTCTCGGTCACATACACTGTGGCAAAGCTCTTGCCGGCATGCACGAGGAAGGTCAGACCGACGAAGTCCGGAATCACCATGGAGGCGCGGCTCCAGGTCTTGATCGGCTTCTTGTCGCCGCTCTGCAGAGCGTTGTCAACCTTGTCGAGAAGAGACTGGCTTACGAAGGGTCCTTTTTTGAGGGAACGTCCCATTGTTCTTAGAAATGTTTGTGGTTAGTATGATTACTTGGACTTGCGGCGCTGCACGATGAACACATCGGAGGGCTTGCGGAGACGGCGAGTCTTCTGGCCCTTGACGTGACCCCACGGGGACTTCAGGTGCTGACGACCACCACCGGACTTGGACTTACCTTCACCACCACCGTTGGGGTGGTCGACGGGGTTCATACACATACCACGCACGGTGGGACGGATGCCCATCCAACGGGTACGACCGGCCTTACCGGAGGATTCGTTCATGTGCTGGGTGTTACCCACCTGACCGATGGTGCAGAAGCACTCCACGCGGAACTTGCGGATTTCGCCGGAGGGCATCTTCACGAGGGCGTACTCACCGTCACGGTTGGAGAGCACAGCCTGCTGACCGGCAGAGCGGGCAATCTTGCCGCCGGTGCCGGGGCGCACCTCGATGTTGTGGATAGCCGTGCCCAGGGGGACATTCTTGAGGGGCATGGCGTTGCCCACCTTGGGGGCAACATTCTCACCGGCCTGCACCTGCATGCCGACGGTCAGACCGACGGGAGCAAGGATGTAGCTCTTCGTGCCATCCGTGTACTGGATGAGAGCGATGCGGCAGGTACGGTTCGGATCATACTCAATACCGATAACTTTGGCAACGTCCGTGCGGGAGCGACGGAAGTCTACCAGACGGTAGTGCTTCTTGTGACCACCGCCGATGTGGCGGGTGGTGATGCGACCGTTGTTATTGCGGCCGCCGCTCTTGCGCAGGGGCTGCAGAAGGCTCTTTTCGGGAGTGGACTTGGTAATCTCGTCGAAAGAGGGCAGAACCTTGTAGCGGTTGGACGGCGTGGTAGGCTTAAATGACTTGAGGGACATGATAGCTTACGTATTTAGGGGTTCTGAATTGTGGTTTACACAAGGTCAAGAGTCTCGCCATCCTTCAGACGCACGTAGGCCTTCTTCCAGGCGGGTGCGCTGCCGGCATCCTTGGTGCGCTTGCGGCGAACCTTGCCGTCGTAGTTGGCGGTGCGAACGGAAGCGACCTTCTTACCGAAAGCCTTTTCCACGGCCTGCTTGATTTCGATCTTGGTGGCCTTAACCGCCACTTCAAGCGTCAGCACGCCCGTCTCCTCATGCATCACGGTGGCCTTTTCGGACACGCGCGGCTTCTTAATAACGTCGTAAATGTCGTTCATGATTACTTGGTGCGGTTGGCGATTGTTTCCAGAGCGGATTCAACGAGAACCACCTTGTTAGCGTGCAGCAGCTGCTCCACGTTCACTTCGGCGGCAGACATCAGCAGCACCTCGGCCACGTTGCGGCCGGCACGCTTCGTCATCTCGTCAAAAGAATCAGCGATAATGAGGATTTTCTTGCCCTCAGCGATGGAGGCAACGGCAGAGATGAAGCTCTTCGTCTTGCCATCCTCAACGGAGAAGGAAGGAACGGTCACGACCTTACCACCGGAGATGATGTCACCGAGCACGCGGCGCAGAGCCAGCTTGCGGGTGGACTTGTTCACCTTCTTGGAGTAGTCGCAGGGACGGGGGCCGAACACAACACCACCACCCACGAAGATGGGGCTCTGGTGGTCGCCGTGACGGGCATTACCCGTGCCCTTCTGGCGGTAGATCTTGCGGTTATTACCGGCCACTTCACCACGGGTCTTCGTGTTAGCGGAGCCCGTGCGACGGTTGGCACGGTAGGCAGTCACCAGGTCATGTACGGCCTGGCTGCCCTTCTCAGCACCCACCGTCACGATATTGGCGGCGTTGGCTGCTTCGATTGTGAATTCTGTAGCGGACATAGATAGGTTCTCCTAGTTCGTTTATTTATTTACCGTTCTTCTTCTTGGCCGGACGGACTACCACGTAGGAACCCTTGGCACCGGGAACCGGGCCGGAAACGAGGATTACGTTGTCGTCCTTGCGCACCTGAACAACCTTCAGGTTCTGCACGGTCTTGCGCTCGCTACCCTGGTGGCCGGGCATCTTCTGACCCTTCCACACGCGGGACGGAGTGGCGCAGGCGCCCACACCACCGGTACGGCGGTGCATCATGGAGCCGTGCGTCATGGGGGAGCCATGGAAGTTATGACGACGCATAACACCCTGGAAGCCCTTACCCTTGGAGGTGCCGATCACGTCTACCCAAGCGCCCTCTTCGAAGAGTTCGCAACCGGGATGAGCAGCACCCTCTGCGGGCAGCTCAGCGGCGTCCACGCGGAACTCCTTGAGGAGCTTGGCGGGAGCGATACCGAGCTTCTTGAAATGGCCGGCGACCGGCTTGGAGAGGCGGCTCTCCTTCTGGGCGTCGAACGCCACCTGAACGGCGGTGTAGCCGTCCTTTTCAGCGGTCTTGATCTGGCCGTAAGTGTTGCCGGTCACGTCGATGACAGTGACGGGAATCATGGCGCCGGTTTCCTGATTGAAAACGCGGGTCATGCCAACCTTCTTACCAATAAGTCCTAAAGACATGTTTCTAAAAAATCTGTGTTAAGGTTCGTAATGATTGCTGACAAGACGCAGGATTAGATCTTGATCGTGATGTCCACACCGGCAGGCAGGTTGAGCTTCTTGAGCTCTTCCACCGTGCGGGAGGTCGGCTCGATGATATCGAGCAGGCGCTTGTGGGTACGGATTTCGAACTGATCGGCAGATTTCTTATTAACATGGACCGAGCGGTTCACAGAGAACTTCTCGATACGAGTCGGCAAAGGAATCGGTCCGGCGACTTTTGCACCTGTACGCTTAGCGGTCTCGACGATCTCGGAAGCGGAGCGATCGATAGCGCGGCTGTCAAATGCACGGAGACGGATGCGGATTTTGGGACTTTGCATGAACGTGCGGTTATGTTTAGGTTAATATTGTATGGGTTGGTTTAGTTGTTACCACCGCGAGCCTTGACGATCTGAGCGACCAGGTTCGGGGGTACTTGTTCGAAGTGAGAGGGTTCCATGGAGTAGGAGGCCAGACCCTTGGAGAGGGTACGGATGTCGGTGGAGTAACCGAACATCTCAGCCAGCGGCACGGAAGCGGTGAGGATACACTCGCTGCCCTTGTGCTCCATGTTGTTCACCTGGGCGCGGCGGCGGTTGAGGTCGCCCATGATATCGCCCTGGTTTTCAGCGGGGGTGACGACTTCCACGCTCATGATGGGCTCCAGAAGCACGGGAGCGCACTTGGCGAAGGCGTTCTTCATAGCGAAGATAGCAGCCATCTTGAAAGCGTTTTCGTTGGAGTCAACTTCGTGGTAGGAACCGTCGATAACGTCCACTTCCACGTCTTCCACCGGGTAACCGGCAACGGAACCGGAGTTCATAGCCTCGTTCAGACCGGCGTACACAGCGTTCATGTACTCCTTGGGAATGGCACCACCAACAATCTTGTTGGCAATCTTGAGACCCGTGCCACGCTCACCGGGACGCATGGCGATGACCACGTCACCGTACTGACCACGACCACCGGACTGCTTCACGAGCTTGCCCTGCACGCGGTCGGCGGACTTGGTGATGGTTTCGCGGTAGGCGATCTGGGGCTTACCGGTGTTGGCCTCTACCTTGAACTCGCGCTTGAGGCGGTCCACGATAATGTCGAGGTGAAGCTCACCCATGCCGGCGATGATGGTCTGGCCGGTTTCCTCGTCGGTCTTGACGCGGAAGGTGGGGTCTTCGGCGGAAAGGCGCTGCAGAGCGTTGGACATCTTCTCCTGGTCACCCTTGGTGAGGGGCTCCACGGCCATGGAAATCACGGTATCCGGGAAGGTCGGGGGCTCGAGCGTGAAGTCGAAGTCATCGGTAGCCAGGGTATCACCCGTGGTAGCGTTCTTCAGACCCACGATAGCGGCGATATCACCGGAGTACACAGCGTCCACGTCGGTGTGAACATTGGCCTGAATCTGAAGGAGACGGCCTACGCGCTCACGCTTACGGGTACGGGGGTTGTACACGGTGTCGCCCTTGCGGATAACGCCGGTGTACACGCGGATGAACACCAGAGAACCCACGAACTTGTCGGCCCAGAGCTTGAATGCAAGAGCGACGGGCTTGTCGTCATCGGAGGGGTTGATTTCCTTCACCTCGAAGGTCTCATAGCCGTTTTCGTCGAGACCGTTGGCGATGGTGGAGGTCACTGTGGCCTGCTTGGCCTCCAGCGGGGAGGGCAGGTAGTCCACAACAGCGTCCAGAAGACCCTGCACACCCTTGTTCTTGAAAGCGGAACCACCGGCGACGGGTACGAACTTGTTGGCGATGGTAGCGCGGCGAATAGCGGCCTTGAGCGTCTGAGCATCGATGGGCTCCTCCATGAGGAAGAGTTCGGCGAGCTCGTCGTCCACGTCAGCCACACGGCTCTTCAGCTCCTCGAGAGCCATCTCAGCCTCTTCCTTCAGCTCGGCGGGAATCTCCGTCACCTCGATGGTGGAGCCCAGCTTGTCGGAGGAGTTGTACATGATGGCCTTCTGGTTCACCACGTCAATCTGACCGGCGAGGGCATCCTCGGAACCGATGGGGATAAGCACGGGGGAAGCATTGGCGCCGAGCTTAGTGCGGATGTCGGACAGCACATTCTCGAAGTTGGCACCGATACGGTCCATCTTGTTCACGAAGCACAGACGGGGCACGTTGTACTTGGTGGCCTGGCGCCACACCGTCTGCGTCTGGGGCTGCACACCGGCAACACCGCAGAACACCACGATAGCGCCGTCGAGCACGCGCAGGGAGCGCTCCACCTCTGCGGTGAAGTCCACGTGCCCGGGGGTATCAATAACGTTGAGCTGGAAGTTCTCGTTCTCGAAGATCTTGTAGCAGCCCTCAGCGGAGAGCTGTTTCCAGTTGGTCGTAACGGCGGCGGAGGTAATGGTAATACCGCGCTCCTGTTCCTGCTCCATCCAGTCGGTGGTTGCAGAGCCATCGTGCGTCTCACCGAGCTTATGGATCATGCCGGTGTAGAACAGGATACGTTCAGAAAGCGTGGTTTTGCCACCGTCAATGTGAGCGGCAATACCGAAGTTACGGTAGCGCTCCAGCGGGGCCTTGCGGTTGGGGCTGCTTACATTAGCCATAATAAAGTAATATGAAGTTATTTATTGTTCAGAGATTACGAGTAACTTCCGCGGCCGTTTCTTACCAACGGAAGTGAGCGAAGGCACGGTTGGCCTGAGCCATCTTGTGCACGTCGTCGCGCTTACGGACAGCAGCACCCTGGTTGGCGGCAGCTTCCTTAATTTCGTTGGCCAGAGCCTTGGCCATGGGGATGCCCTTACGATTGCGGGCGAAATTGATGATCCAGCGCATAGCGAGAGCCTCGGAGCGGTCCGGAGCCACTTCCAGCGGCACCTGATAGGTAGCACCACCCACGCGGCGGCTCTTCACCTCCACACGGGGCTTGGCGTTCTCGATAGCACGCGTCAGAACCTCCAGCGGGCTCACAGTATCGGTACCTTCGTTAGCCAGATCGATGGCCTTGTACACGATGCGCTCTGCAAGAGCACGCTTACCGGCAAGCATCACCTTGCCAATGAGGCGACCCACAAGCACGGAATCGTAGCGGGAGTCGCGACGCTCAATCTTCTTGTAAACACGTTTACGGCGAGACATATCTGTATTTTCTAATCGTTACAGGTTCAATTACTTAGCGCTTCTTAGCGGGAGCGGCAGCGGCACCGGCTTTCGGGCGCTTGGCACCATACTTCGAACGGCCACGACGGCGCTTGTCAACACCCAGGCAGTCAAGGGCGCCACGAACGATGTGATAACGCACACCGGGCAAGTCCTTCACACGGCCACCACGCACAAGCACGATGGAGTGCTCCTGCAGGTTGTGACCCTCACCGCCGATGTAGGCGATTACTTCTTCACCGTTGGTAAGGCGAACCTTAGCAACTTTACGCATAGCGGAGTTCGGCTTCTTCGGCGTACGGGTCATCACCTGGAGGCAGACGCCACGACGCTGCGGGCAGCTATGAAGAGCGCGAGACTTCGACTTCTCTTCCGGTACGGTACGTCCCTTGCGGACGAGCTGATTAATGGTCGGCATGTTTCCTTTTAGTTTGTTGTTTTTCAGGCCCTTGCGGGGTAGATGCGCAAGTTCCTCTCCCTTGAGGAAACCTGCCATTTCTCCGGCGGCGGACCCGATAAAATCCTTCTATGGTGCGTAGTTCTACACACTTAGCGGGTCACAGAGTATAGCCATTTTCCCCTATATTGCAAGCCTTTTCTTTGCATTTTTAACGAATTTCTGCAATTTTTTGCACCTTTTTTCTCATCGCCGCTTTCCCATGCCCCTCACTCACCGAATTTTATTAAATTTTTCTTAAATGACACGATATGTTGCCTTCTTCCCCTATTATATATTATAAGGGGATAGCTCTTTTTGTACCGATTTCCGCGACGAATGAAGCGCCCCTCCCCTGCCCTGCATCTCTCAGGGTGCACTATTGACCGACAAATTCGGCAAAGTGTGCGCGATATTCTGCGGGCAAAGAATCGACCGGGCGAGAAAATGGTATATCTGCCACCTTACCTCCTTTCCGGAACTCAAGCGTAATATTGCCACGGGTCCGCGATACGGTCAGGCAGGCATCGCTCAGGCGATAAAACAGACGGATATTACCGGAGCGCGATGCGATATCCGGCAAACGGCAAAGTGCATCCAACTCCCGGTGAACGGATGCCCAATCCACTTTTTCCCGGGACAACAATCGGGCTACCGCTGACTGATGTCGGGACAGGGATACAGCATCTGACATTTGTCGCTCATGCGGAACCACACGACCGATGCTGACTGGCTGCGGACGCGCAGCCACCGCCACCGGCACCGCCAGCAGCTGCCCGCCCCGCAACACACTCAAGTGGACTATATGCCCGGGACGACTGTACCGCATACTGATCAGCAAATCTTCACGGCTGTCAAGCGGGTATCCATTCAGCAGCAGCAGCACATCTCCTGCTTTTAATCCTGCTTTCTCTGCCGGGCTACCCTGCACTACCCCGCGCACTTTCAAACCCTGCTGCGGCGGCAGCGCATTCCCGATTGACACCCTTTCCGCAGTATTCATGGCAACGACATCAACGCCCAGAAAGATATCCGACACCACTTCCACCGCAGAAACCGCCGGAGCAAGCGGCTGCGGTCTGTCCTCCCCGAACAGGGAACACAGAGTCAGCAGCAGCCCGATTGTCAACCGGCGTTTCATCTTTCCTTTTCCTTTACAATGGTATATTATACACTTCGATATCAAATGCCGCCGGACAAGCTATCCCGCATTCACCTCCACTCTGACTTCGGTACACCATATTCGGCACACGCCCGCAATCACCGCTCTCCGGATTTTCCAGCTCGGCCAGCCTCATTTCCCCGGTATATCGGCGCACCGATGCAGAACTCTCCGCTACCCCGGGCACCATCTGTGCATCGTCCCCCGGCAGCAGCAGTCCGGCAGCCACAGCACAGCCCACCATCACCGCCGCCCACGGCAGCACCGCGCGGAAGTGCCGGCGGTGGAACACCCGGTCAGCTTCCGCATGCAGCACTGCCAGCAGACGCTTGCTCATGGCATCATCCATCAGCCCCCCATTCTGCCGGGCAAGCTCGCGGAGCATCTCCTCCACCTCCCGGGTACTGTATTCTTTTCTGTTCATGATTGATTCATTCTGGTTTTGATTCGTTCCAATGCCGAAGCATAGCGGCGGCGCACAGTAGATTCCGGCACACCAAGCCCTCGTGCTATATCTGCAAAACTCCGTTCATCCCAGATGCGCAGGGTCACCACCATGGCCTCCTCCTCCGGCAATTGTTGCACAAGCTGTGCCAGTTGCTGCATTCGATCGGCAGCTGCATCATCCTCACGGCGGCGTTCCTGTTCCTCCCGGCCAAAAGTGCTTTCCACCTCCCGTCGCCGCATGTTGCGCCCCCGTGTCTGCATCGCAGCATTGCGCAGGGAGCGCAGTGCATACGGCAACAACCCATCCTTCTCCAGTCGGCCTGTACAGTAGGCTGCCGCCACGCGGCTCATCACTTCGGACAGCAGCAATTCCACATCCGTCACGTCATCTGCCTGCTGCCGGGCATACACCAGCAAACGGTGCTGCATCGACAGGAACCATTCCCCGATTTCCCGCCGAAGCCGTTTTTCCCTTCGCTGGAAAAATCCTGACAACATGCTTTCGTCACCCTTATTAATCGTCCCCAAACGCCAATCCGCCACTTCCCATCGAAAAATGTCAGAAAAAAATCGTTTTTTTCAAAAAAATTGCAAAAAAGTGGCGGATATTCCCCTTGGATCGACTTAACTTTTATGCAGGTCAAGGGCAATTTGCCCGTCTACCCCCTCTTTCAACAGACAGAAACAACCAAACCAAGCTTCAGACCATGAATGCCATCCCTCCCTATAAAAAGTGGTTCGATGCCTCCGGCATCGTTCCTGCCGTTGCTGCCTCCACCCTCACAGAGGAAGAGCCCGTCCAACCCGGCCAAATCATCACCTTCGGCGGTGATGACCGCAGCCAGGCTCCGCCCACCAACGGCGAATCCTTTTCGCTGTCGGCCCAGGTCTTCATCCCCATGGGGGTCAATGAGCAGGGCATGCCCACCCCCATCCATGCCCAACTACAGCTCTCCTACACCGTAGAAGACTGGGGTACTGCCTCCGTGGACGGAAACATGGTCATGAACTTCACCACCGCCACCGCCGCCCCGACCGGCCCCTACGGCGGGCACACAGCATGGGGCGGGTCTCGTTGCGTTCCCGTTTCATCCGGCATGCACAGCCTCGGCTTCACCTACACCAACATCACCATGCCGGATGCAGACATGAACCAAATCGTCTGCGTCTACTCCTATCGGGCTGTGGAGTTGGAACCGGGCGGCAAAAAGGAGCCACAGCCCTGCTCTTCCTGTAACGGTTCCTCCTGCACGGCAGAGGGCGGACAACCACCCGTTACCCGCAGCTCCGGCAATTCTGCCGCCGCCACATCCTCTGCGGGTTCAGCCGTGACAGCGGAGGTGACGGAGGACAGTATGCTCTGGTCCTGCAATGTGGGTACACTGCGCGGGTTGGGTGCTCTGCTCACCGGCAAGGTGCAGCTCTATGCGGATTCCTTCGATTCCTCCCTCACCTCCCCTGCCGCCCTCTTCTTTAATCACCCCATGCTGGCGGCTCTTTCTCTCCCGGAGGGCGGGCTGGTACCCGGCACCAAGGCTGAAATCCGCATCGGCGACCGCATCATTGCCCTCCGTTACTATCTGGACGGCTCCATTGCCCCCATCGGCGTAGACGCTGCCGGCAAAGGGCTGGTATCTCTCACTCAGGATTCAGCGGGCAGCGTTACCGCCCTCAAATGGCAGGACACCTCCGGTGCCGCCTGGGTATTTGACGGTACTTCCGGTGCCCTGCTCTCCTACACCTCCCCGGAACAGGTCTCTGTCTCCGATGTATCTGACTATCTCATTGTCAACCGCCATCCGGAGGATGACTCCCTCCGCCAGATCTGGAGTCTCTGGGACGGGCTCCTCAATATCGAGGACATCTCCGATTCCGGTTACGCCATCCGTCTCTACACGGCAGAACATATCACCGGCACAGACGATTCCGGCTTCTTCATCCCCGAACCGGGCACCGCGTTCAAGACCTTCACCGTCTCCGGCACAGAAAACAGCCTCACCATCGTGGAAAAGACTCCCGGGCGAGAGGATTACGCCTGCACCTGGAGCATGGGCGAGGACGGTGCGTGGAGTCTGGTGCGGGGTGCAGCTGCGGAAGCCGTTACCACCTCACGCGTTCGCACCACGCTGGAACCCGACCCGGAAACGGAGGTCTGGCAGCTGGTCACCACTGTCAGCCGCGGCGGTGTAACCGCCTCCTGCATCTGTGAAGTATACCAGAATTCCCCCATGGGCGCTCTGCTCCTCACCCGCGTGGTGGGCTATGGCACACCGGAGGCTCAGACCACCGCCTACGAATATGACGGCGTGGGCAATCTCCTCGTTCAGACCGCTCCCAACGGTCACCGCACGGAGTACCAGTACGACCTCTCAGGGCGTGTTCAGCGCACCATTGAACCCTGGCGCGCCGGTGGCTGCACCCTCATCACGGAATACAGTTATGCGTACTCCTCTGACTCACGCTACTCTGCGGAGCTCGCCTCCGTCACCCGCTGGCTGCGGCAGCCCGGCGCGTCCTCCCTCCTCAAGCTCAGCACAGAGTCTCACACCTACTCCACCTCCGAGGGGCTGCGCCGCGAGACCATTCGCACCACGGCTACGGGCTCCTCGCACACGCACACGGAAATCTCCGAAACCTGGACGGATGCCGCCACCATTCCGCTCCATCGCGGCCGCCTGCACATGACCCAAAGCAAGGACGGCATTCAGACGCTTTATTCCTACGCCGCCACCTCCGACCACGGCGCTATCTACTCCATCACCACGGAAACGCAGGTGGAGGGCAACCCCGTGCCGGGGCAGTCCCGACGAACGGTGCGCTTCATCAATGCCGCCGGCAACACCGTGCGCGAGGAGGTGTACCACCTGCTCTCCTCCGGCACATGGGCAAAGCTCAGCGGCGTGAATCATTCCTACGACACCCAGAACCGCCTCTGTGGCAGCGTTCGCGATAACGGCCGCAGCTCTTCACAGGCTCTCTCCTGCACGGGGGATGTTCTCTGGGAAATTGATGAGGACGGCATCCGCACGGATTATACCTATGACTCTGCCCGCCGCCTCACGGAAATCTCCCGCGCCGCCGTCTATGATGGTGACACCTGCATCACCCCGGAAACCATCACCGAGTTTGTTCGCGATGCCGCAGGCCGCGTCACCTCCACCATCACCCGCACCGGTGCCATGACCGCCACCCGCTCTACGGTCTACGATGCCGCCGGACGCACCATCGCCACTACGGATGAACTGGGGCGCACCACCACCACGTCTTACAGCGCAGACGGACTGACCACCACCGTCACCACCCCCTCCGGCGCCACGCTCATCACCACCCGCAACACGGACGGCAGCGTTGCCCACGTCTCCGGCACCGGGCAGCGGGAGCTGTATCATGTCTACGATGTCAGCGGCAGCAACCTCCGCGAGACGGTGAAACTGGGGGATAATCAGACTACCTTGTCACAGTCCATCACCAACGGATTCGATGAGCTGATTACGGAAGCCGTCGCCTCCGTCTCCGGCTTCATCTATACCCGCAGCGAGTACAACGCCAAGGGGCAACTCACCAAACAGTATCAGGATGCAGGATGGAACACCCCCCCCACCGCAGCCACACTCTTTGAGTACGATACCATAGGCAACGTCTCCAAAAAGACGCTCGCTCTCGCCGAAGCGCCGGATGAATCCAATTCCCCCACGGAGGTCTATGCCTACGGCGCGGAATCCCTGGAGGACGGTATCTACTCCGTCCTCACCCGCACCCGATTCAATGCGGCAGGCGCACCGCTCATCTCGCTGCAGAAGCAGCTGATTTCCTCGCTTTCTTCCTCCATTGAAAGCAAATCAATTTCCGTCAGCGAAAGAAACTTGACCTCTGCCCAATGGGCTGTCTATAATGCAGCTACGAAACGAACCCGCTACACCTCCCTGCCCTCCTCCGACATCACCGCCGCCTCGGTGAGCGTGGATGATTTTGTCGTCTCGCAGTCGGATAATGCCGGGGTCACCTCCACCGCCGGGCGCGCCTACACCGCCTCCGGCATGACCATCACCCACACGGATGCCCGCGGCAACACCACCACCACGGTCACGGACACCGCCGGGCGCACGCTCTCCGTCACGGATGCCGCCGGGAATACCACTTCAACCACCTACGACCCCGCGCACGACCTGCCCGCAACGGTCACGGATGCACAGGGTAACACCTCCTGCTACCGCTACGATGAACGCGGGCGCAAGGTTGCCGAATGGGGCACGGGAATTCAACCCGCCCTCTTCGCTTACGATGCCGCAGACCGCATGACCTCGCTGACGACCTTCCGCGCTTCCACGGAAACAGTCTCAACCGACCCGGTCAACCGCACGGACGGCGATGTTACCACATGGTCTTATCACGATACCTCCGGCATGGAAATCCGCAAGTCCTATGCAGACGGCAGTAGTGTCACCAGGACATACGATGCCTACAACCGCGTGCGGACGGAAACAGATGCCCGGGGCAAAGTCAAAACCCATACCTATGAACATGCCCGAGGTCTGCTGCTGGGCACAAGCTACAGCGATAGCACCACCCCCCGTGCCTATACCTACAACCACCTCGGTCAGCTCACGCAGGTAACGGATGCAGCAGGAACACGCACTCTCAGCTATAACTCCTACGGCGAGCAGGAAAGTGACTCACTCACAGCCGACAGCGTCACCCACCTCATCACGGAAAACCGCGATGAGCTGGGGCGCTCCTCCGGCTACACCTACGCCAAAAACGCTTCGGTGCAGCAGACGGTTACCACGGATTACGGCTCAGACGGACGCATTTCCTCCGTCGGATTCATTCACGGCGGGGCGCAGAAGATGTTCGGCTATACCTATCTGCCCGGCACACACCTGCTCCAAACGCTCACCAAACCCAATAACATGTCGCTCACGCTCAGCTATGAGACACAGCGCGACCTGCTCACCGGCATGGCGTACAAACGCGGCAGCACCGGCGTGGCAAGCCGCACCTATACCTACGATGCTGCGGGGCGCCCGATTACCCGAAACACCTCCAGAAACGGTACAACCGTCAACGACTCCTTCGGCTACAACACCCGCAGCGAGCTTACTGCCGCCACCGTGAATAATGGGGCTTATTCCTACAACTACGATAACATCGGAAATAGGAACACGGCACAGGAAATAACGGAAGAAGTCACCAACTACACGGCCAACAACCTCAACCAGTACACGGCTATCGGTGATTTCACCCCCACCTACGATGCCGCCGGTAACCAAACACTCGTAAAGACCACCACGGGTATCTGGACTGTAGCTTACGATGCCGAAAACCGCCCGGTAAGCTTCACCAACACGGAAACCAACACCGTCATGGAGTGCAGCTACGACTACATGGGCCGCCGTGCCACCAAAAAGGTAACAGTCAACGGAAGCATTACCCTCCACCAGCGTTACCTCTACCGTGGATTCCTGCAAATCGCCTGCTGTGACCTCACCCGCAGTAACCACCCGGCACTCTGGCTCATCACATGGGATCCCACCCAGCCCATCGCCACCCGCCCGCTTGCTATCCAAAAGGACGGTACATGGTACACATACGGCTGGGATTTGACCAAAAACATCTGCGAGCTCTACGGGCAGCACGGCTACATCCGCACCACCTACTCCTACACGCCCTATGGCGCGGTGACCATTTCAGGCGATGTCACCCAGCCCATCCAATGGAGCAGCGAATTCCATGATGACGAACTCGCTCTAGTCTACTACAACTACCGCCACTACAATCCAACCGATGGGAGATGGATTGGGAGGGATAGGATAAAAATATATGATATACAAAATCTTTATGATTTTTCAAAAAACAGGCCACTATATAAATTTGACATAAATGGGCTACAGGCATCCAGTCCGACAAAGGTTAACCCTGGATATATCCATCGTTTTGATGACGATGTAATCGCTCAATACCAAGTTAATATTAAAGCTTCTTGTTCTGATACCGGACTTCCCAAATTAGATTCTGCACATGTCAGCATTTATCCACCGTTTGACACGAACTCTACAGTTCTGAAAGAAACCATAACACACTTAGACAATCCGCATGCTATTGAAGTAAGAATTCCTATTAATTTAGATTTTAAACAAACATCTCTAATAGGAGAAATAACGGGATACGGTGGAATTGCAGGGGGCGTAGTCTCTCTTAAATCAAATAACATCTGGATTGCGGCTGGCTCGCTTATAATATCAATAGTGGGATTCTTTGCGGAAAATGAGAATGAGTACAAGTTTCATCATTACTTTAAATTTAAAATCAATTGCAAATGTGTTCCTACAAGAGTATGGATCAGAGGAACAGGTATATACATAGAAGAAGATCGTTGGAATGCATTTATTGAAGAAAGAACTGTAGAATCATAACACCTACTTAATCCAATTAATATAAAACAAGTAAGAAACATCAACAACATTTTTTATGAAAGGCATATACATATTAATTTATTTATTGACCGCTTCGTTACCATTTGCGTATGAAGCAAACATATCATCCACATTCGACAAAGAAAGCCTAAAACAGAAAATACATTTTGATGTTGAATTAATAAATATTTTCAAATATAAATATCAGCTAATAAATCAAGTGTACTATACCGTAGAAAAAATCAATCTTGTTCCAGAACAAAAAGAAGAAGAATTAGCAGCAGAATGTCAATTCACTATTCAACCTTCAAAAGACGGGCTATATTTTCCATACAACAGCATTAGAGTATGGGGTAGTTATAAAAAATCTCCCGGAACATCACCTACACATGCCAAAATTACTTTAAGAAAAGGAATAGGATTAAAAAGCACAAAAAAGGGCTCAGTCAAGAGAATATATGAAAACGGACTCATTGTTTCCATTCACGCCAACCATGACGATTTGTTCGCATTTTTGGTAGCTAAAATGAAAAACGGACAGAACATCTATCCGGAACGTGTATCCGATTACGGTATAGGAGGCAGCCGACAAATGGTATTTTCCTCGATTAAATCCTTACCTTTATCCTACATCTATTATACATGGGAAAAAACTGCTATCGAAGAGATATTCGTCAAACTCAATCCTCAGGATTCTTCCTGTAATCCACACTAAAGAGCCAGAAGATGTTCGGCTATACCTATCTGCCCGGCACGCACCTGTTCCAAACGCTCACCAAACCCAATAACATGTCGCTCACGCTCAGCTATGAGACACAGCGCGACCTGCTCACCGGCATGTCCTACAAGCGAGGCAACACCGGCGTGGCAAGCCGCACCTATACCTACGATGCTGCGGGGCGTCCGATTACCCGAAACACCGCCAGAAACGGTACAACCGTCAACGACTCCTTCGGCTACAACACCCGCAGCGAGCTTACTGCCGCCACCGTGAATAATGGGGCTTATTCCTACAACTACGATAACATCGGAAATAGGAACACGGCACAGGAAATAACAGAAGAGATCACCAACTACACGGCCAACAACCTCAACCAGTACACGGCTATCGGTGATTTCGCTCCCACCTACGATGCCGCCGGTAACCAGACACTCGTAAAGACCACCACGGGTATCTGGACTGTAGCTTACGATGCCGAAAACCGCCCGGTAAGCTTCACCAATGCAGAGACAAACACGGTCATCGAATGCGCCTATGACCACATGGGCCGCCGCGCCACCAAGAAGGTAACAGTAGACGGAGCCATCACGCTCCATCAGCGCTACCTCTATCGAGGCTACCTGCAAATTGATTCAGGCGCACCCCTTTGCGCCTTCACCCTTTCAGGGCAAACACTGCGTGTTTGTCCAACCGGCCTTACAGCCGTCGTCCGTTTTGCCTGCTGTGACCTCACCCGCAGCAACCACCCCAGCCTGTGGCTCATCACTTGGGATCCCACCCAACCGATAGCCACCCGCCCCTTGGCCATCCAAAAGGACGGCACATGGTACACATACGGCTGGGATTTGACCAAAAACATCTGCGAGGTCTATGGCATCAACGGCTACATCCACACAAACTACACTTACACCCCCTATGGAGCAGTAACCACCAGTGGCGATGTCACCCAGCCCATCCAATGGAGCAGCGAATTCCATGATGACGAACTCGCCCTCGTCTACTACAACTACCGACACTATAACCCAACCGATGGCCGATGGCTGGGAAGGGATAGAATAGACATATTGAATGAGTACATATATGTAACAAACCGTCCTCTGTGGAGCATTGATATATTAGGTGAACGAAATACAACAAATAACCGAACGGATGCAATGCAACTCTGCCATAGAATAAAGGAAAACAGACTTGCGTCTATTAAGAAAAATAAAGATTATGGAAAATGCGATATAACAATTACATGCAAATGGACAACTAATCCTCCATCTTTCGCAGTCACAAAAGGTCAAGATATAACTATTTATATACCAAAATGCCTACGAGATGGAGAAATTGGATTAATTAATACAATTAACCACGAGATTCTTCATGCATACGATGAATGTAAACGAGGACCTATTTTAAGTTGTGAAGAACTGTGGTACAGAGAGATTCGAGGAAGCTACTATGGTCAATGTGCACAAATCAAAAATGAATCATCTCGAAAAATTTGCGCATTCAAAGGAGCAAAAAGAAGTGTTACAGGTGTAATTGCAGACATGAACAAAAAATACAGTAAAGAGCAAATGGTTATGTGGAATACATGCTGTATAACAGATCAAGATTGCGCAGCACAAGCAGAAAAAGCATACCAACAAATGAAAAAAGAGCCCATACCTTTTCTCTAAAGAAGAAACATGAAATTATCAAAAAAAATAAAAACAATCACACTTATATCCATATTTTCGACTAGTTGCACCCAGCTTTACATATATGATTATAGAAATCAAGTTGGCATAGTCATCACATCGCATTACCATACATCTAACTTAAAACAAAAAATAATAAAAGTATATAGTGAAAGCATACCTACAAAAAAACAAAACACTAAGTGATCCATTAAAAGGAATCACATCAACAGACTACATGCCTATTGTATCATTTTATTTCAACGAAAAAGAAACTTTTGATTTGGCTCATACTGTAAATGATGAAATTGTAATTTCATACAATGGATATCCATATAGAACGGTTATTCAATCCAAAGCTTCATTTAAAAAATTATTAAAAGCAGCACACAATATCCCTTTCAAAATAGACTATGAAATTTCAAATTCGCATATTTCAACACAAGGCAAATAAACCAATCAAGCATATCATACTGCAAGCATAATCAATAAGAAAACAAATTATCCGATTCAAAGGAAAGCAATTCTTTTGCAAATGACAGCATCCCCACCTCATCTCAAAATCCAGCGATGATAAAGCACGCAGGTTTCTTTCACAGCAGCGAAGAAAAGCAGTTCAGCTATGAGTACCTTTCCGGCACACACCTGCTCCAAACGCTCACCAAGCCCAACAACATGTCGCTCACGCTCAGTTTTGAGACACAGCGCGACCTGCTCACCGGCATGGCGTACAAACGCGGCAGCACCGGCGTGGCAAGCCGCACCTATACCTACGATGCTGCGGGGCGCCCGATTACCCGAAACACCTCCCTGTCCTTCTCCCATATCGCCGCCACACGCTTTGAGTACGATGCCATGGGCAACGAGGCGCTCGCGATCGCCGGGACTTCCGCCCACGCCTCCCATTGAGTTGTCAAAACATCTCAACGAATCTAATTATCACAACACGCACACAAAAGTAAATGATGAGCCCTATCTTATACGCATTAAAAAAAAGCGCATGGTTTATCATCGCAGCATCAACATTCACATGCATCGCGATATGGCTAAGCCTCCCATCGCTTCAATCTATGGAAAACAGATTGCATGATTTCATCCCCACCCTGAAAAACACCGAAATCAGGCACTATGAAAGAGCCATAAATGGGGACTATGCCATCTTCCTGGAAATTTCCGATAAGGATTTCGAAGAGATACGTTTGACATCAACCCATTTTAAAACATGGAATAAATTAACCCGCGAGCACAACTTCCAAATAGGTTATCATGAGCTTAGCGGCTATGACGGACTATTCTCTGCCACAGACAGCCGGGATGGCAGGGTCTATTGTCTCCTTTGGGATAAACACAGCTCCTTACTTGTATTTACCCTTTGTTCATCAGTATTCTGATGCAACACCTCACCCCGAAGCCGCTCCGGCATGCGTCCGCTCAAGTGCGATACGACAGCCCGCGCGTCACGTTGCAGACAGCGTGCGCGAGTGCACGGGGAAGCGGGCTCAGGTGAGAGGTGTCCAACAGGGAGCGAATGGGGGCGAGGGCGTTCTCCATCACCTCCTGCGGATTCAGACGAATGCACCGGGAGGCCGTCTGAACAGCCCCGCTGAACACGGCGCGCAGGATGCGCGGGGAGAAACCGCTGACCAAGGCAACGTTGTCGTGGACGGAATCCGGGGAGCCGGTGTTGACGGCGTTCAGGTTCCAGTAGACGATGGCGGGGAACTCGTATCCGGCGTACTTGAAATCCAGACGCAGTCTGTCCATGAGCGTCTCGTCGTACTCCGCGCCGGCATCGAACTGCATGTCGGAGAGGATGAGTAGGCAGCGGGGAAGCGCCTCCTGCCCTGCCCCGCTGCGGCGAGCCGTCTCCAGCAGAAGCCGAAACACATCTGCCACGTTGGTGTTTTCCACGATGTTGTATTGTTGCAATGCTTCCATCCTGTCCGTCACAGAATTACCCTCCGGCAGTTCCAGCCAGCGAGCGTGTGAGCTGAAGCTGCACACGCGGTTACGGAATGGACCGATCAGCCGCTCCGCGCAGTAGAGGGCGAGCGGGTAGGAAACCTCCCTCGGCGGGAGCGCCCGCCCCCACCACATGGAGCCGGAGGTGTCAAGCACCGGGAGGATGCTCCCGCCCTCTGACGGCAAAAAATTTTCCAGATGATGCCACTGGGCATCGATGATACGCTTCAGCTCCTCCCGCGTAATACCTTTCGGCATTCTGCCGAACCATGGACGGAACAGCTCATGCGGATAACCGGCGGAACTATTCAGCTTCTTTTCTGCCAGCGTGCGGAAGAAGCGTTCCTTATCCCTCCTCGCAAACAGGGCACGGTAGCGATTGAGAGCCTGCGTGGGCAGCTTTTCATACTCCACCGCCTCAGGCTTGCCTACTGGAGCAGGATAGCCCCCCCTCATCAAGCACATCTACACCACCACTGCCGTACTGTGGAGCGGCGGATGGTGTATCCTCCAGCTCGCCATTTTCGACCTCATCTTCGATTGCTACGGTCCCCGCACCGCAGCAATCGCAATCCCTATGCGAGTTTTCGGCTGCAATGCCCTGTTCGCCTACCTCCCACCAAAATCCACGGTCCCTCCGGCTACAGCATCTGGTGGTGCATCGCTCACCCGCTTCTCTACGGAATCGCTGCCCGCTGTGGCTTCGCTTCCGCCCTCGCCTTTGCAGCGCTCAGTCTCCTGCTGCTCTGGCTCATCCTCCTTTTCCTCTACCGCCACCGTGACTTCCTGAAAGTCTAATTCCTGTCGCATTTGTAATGCGATGTACCGTCCCGCCGTATATATTCAGTCATTAACGAGATAAGTAATCTTACCCTACCTCCGTGCAGAAATACACAAAAACGCTCCAAATTCAATTTTTAACAAAAAAATCTGTACATCGCATTACAAATACGCTATACTGCGCGTAGCAGGCATGGCTCAGGTCTCTCGGCATTCCGGCGCGCGTGGAACCGGGTATCCCTGATACAGCCTCAGCTTAAAAAACTAACTTACTCTCAGTAATTATGAAAAAGACCATCATAACACTGCTTGCTCTCGCCGGCGTAGCTTCTGCTAACTACAGCGGAACCTTCGCTTGGGAGGCCAACACAACACCGGAATTCACCTTTATTAACGCACCCGGCATCACGCTGACTGTGACCGGCATGAAGATTGACGATACCTCTGTTGATTTTGACACGGCAAGCCCGAAAGCCAATAATCTTGTTTCTAAAGCGCTTACTCCTAACACAAACGTCGGCAATGGCGGCACTTGGAGTATCGACTTCACTATCAGCAACGCTTCGGCTCAAGCATTGACTATGAAGGCTATCACTTTTGATGCTTTCGCTTACAACAACGGAGGAGATGCACAAAACGCAGACACCTATACACGAGCGATTTCGTTTGCTCTGACCGGTGCTGTTGATGCCAGCGTCGTGCACTCTTTCACAAACGTGGATACTGATGGCGATGGCTATGCGAATGATTATTACTGGAACAGCAATCCCACCATCACCTTCTCCGCTCCGCTTGAGATTGCTGCCGGTGATGCCGCAGATTTCACTCTGACAGTTTCTAAGTCTGATTCCAAGGGTTGCTTCATCGGTCTGGCCGGTGCTACTCTGGTTCCTGAGCCGACCACGGCTACGCTGAGTCTGCTGGCGCTTGCCGGTCTGGCCGCACGCCGCCGCCGCAAGTAAAGCAAGAGAAAAAACATCATTAAAAGACCGTTGTTCCGCATGGTTCAGCGGTCTTTTGCATTCAGCGCAAAGAAAAAACATGAAACACCGTCTTATTCTAGCAAGTATCCTTTCCATCATTGCCGGACAAAGCAAGGCGGAAAGTATCAACCTGACAGGGGGAGACATCAGCTACACCTACTATACCCAAACCAGCAGCAGTCAAAATGCCCGGGTGACAGGGGCAGCTTTGAATAGTGATACAGCTATCTGCATCAGCGAAGCGGACAGCATCATCTTCAGCAACAACCTGACACAGAACAGCTATACATCTTCCCACACGACAGTTGATGCAGATTTAGCGGCCGGGGGAGCTATCCACGGCGGTACCGTCACCCTCAGCAACAACAAAGGGGACATCAACTTCTCAGAAAACGCACTACGGGCAAAAACCTCAAATGATGCCCGCACAAGGGTACGCGGCGGCGCCATCAAAGGAGGCACGGTGAGCATCTGCAACAACGAAAGTAGCAGCATCACGTTCACCGGCAACAAAGCGGTAGACGAATACAAGGCATGGGATAGCACAGTGGGGGCTCAAACAGACCAGCCGAGATTCTCCTGCGGAGGTGCGGTCTATGCAGACACAACACTCACCATCAGCGGCAACAGAGAATCACAAATCAGCTTCTGCAACAATGAGGCAGGTAAAGGCGGAGCTGTCTCTGCCGGCTATGGTTCCGCCATTACTATTTCCGACAACGGAACGATTCGATTTTCAAACAACACAGCAGAAAACGGTGGTTCGGTCTACACCGGAGCGTACATTTACCTGAACAACAGCAATACCCCCGGCAATGCAGAACTAAGCATCACCGGCAACAATGAAGTGATATTCAGTAATAACCGCGCCCGAAACAACGGTGGAGCCATCTATAATCAAAAGAACAGTTCCGTACGCATCAACAACAACAAAGGCAACGTGAGCTTCACCGGCAATAGCGCCACGCTATACGGCGGAGCCATTCGCGGCCAAAGCAGCAGTACTGTTGAGATTAACCGCAACCAAGGCACCGTCAGTCTGTCAGACAATCATATCAGCAGAACAGATATCTCAAACGTCTACGGCGGAGCTGTCAGTCTGGACACAGGCAGCACGCTCAGCATCAATAACAATGCCGGCGTACAACTGAACAACAATACAGCTCAGACCAATTCATCTGCCTACGGCGGCGCGATTGCCCTTTATAACTCCTCCATGGATATCAATGAGAATACCGGAGAGGTGAACATTTCAGGCAATAAGGTGATAGCCACAAAGACAAGCTCTTGGGAAAGCGGCGTCTCTGCAGAGGGCGGCGCAATCTACGGTAAAACGCTGAATATAAAAAACAATACCGGTACAATTCTGATACAAAACAATACCGCCCGGACTGTCAACAACGGGACCGCCAAGGGCGGTGCAATCTATGTGCAGGACACGCTCAGCATCACCGGAAACGCCGGTGTGGTGTTCCGCGGCAATGTTCAGCAGGACAGCACACAAACCATTCTGCGCAGTGTTTATGTAGACAGCAAATCCACTACAGGTGCTTTGAATCTTTCTGCAGCCACCGGCGGAAGCATCACATTTTATGATTCCCTGTATGCCGCAGCCAGCAGTAACACCTATACCCTCAGCGCAGACTTTAACGGAGTTGAGGGGCAAACCGGCACCATTATCTTCAGCGGAAAACATGCGGAAAGCGACCTACTTGCCGTAAAGGAGAATGCATCCACGGAAGAGAAGACAGCCTCCCGCACCAGCACCATAGCTGCAAACGTCAACCTGCACCGGGGAATACTGAGTCTGGAAGACGGCGCTATTCTGCAAAGTCAGGGAATGCAGCTCAGCGCAGATGCCACCCTGAATCTCTACAACGGCATGCTGGATATGCAGGCAAAAACATCACTGAATCTATCCGGCATGCTTTCAGTAGAAGGAGTCAACAGCATCTCCGCAGCATCCGTCAATGTAGCAAACGGAGCAAACTTAACACTTCGGCTGAGCGCGGATAATCTCGTAAGCAACGGAGTTCTCAGAAGCACACTTCCCACTCAGGCGCTTCTGACGCTGAACACGGATACCATCCATTCAAGCGGCACACAGGCAATCGACTTCTTGGGGCTGAGCACACTGAATAATGGCAAGTACGCAGTCTTGAACCTCTCCGACTCGGGTTTGGATGCGTCTTACCTCAACCTCACGGAAGGAATCACAGTAACGGGGTTAAGCAATGGTGACTTCTTCAGCTGGGACGAAACGGGAACCATACTGTACCTAAACCATACGCTCAATGTACCGGAACCTACAACAACGGTCATGCTCCTGTTGAGCATGCTGGGGCTGGCAGCCCGCCGTCGCCGCAAGTAAAACAATGGAACAACAGAACTCACATTTTGCAACGCTGCTGCCTTTCATGCGCAGCGGCGTTTGCCCATCAACAAAATAACTTGCAGGGGCAAAAAGACCTGCTATAATGAGCAGAGATATGAGCATGAGAAATTTCTTGATGAGTGCCTGTACGGCACTTGCCTGCACCGGCACCATGGCAGCAGCGGCGCAGCCGAACATCATTCTGGTGCTGGTGGATGACTTGGGCTGGGGGGATATGAACCTGCAGCAGGGCACACCCAAGGTAGAGGGTACACCGTGCATCGACATGCCGCGGCTGGCCGAAATGGCACAGACGGGGCTGGTGCTGCAGCGTCACTACACGGCAGCACCGGTATGCGCCCCGGCGCGCGCCTCCCTGTTCGGCGGTATGCACCAAGGCGTGACAGAAGTTATCCGCAACAACAACTTTGACGCAGCGCTGGAAAACTCGCACACTCTGGCCACGGTGCTGAAGGGCGCGGGCTATGCCACGGCGCTGGTGGGCAAATGGGGAATCGGCGGCGGCAATGAGAGCGGCGGCACCCCGGAAACCGCCGCAGCCTGGCCGGCCAAGCGTGGGTTTGATTTCTTCTTCGGCTACCACAACCATTTGGCAGGACACCGCCACTATCCCAAGGAAGAGAGCAACGCCGATCCGGACACCCACCGCAATGCCGTCTGGGAGAATGAAAAGATGCTGACGGATGATTTGGACAACTGCTACACCACCGACCTCTTCACCGCCCGCGCCAAGAAATGGATTGTTGACCACCGCGCCGCGAAGCCGGAACAGCCTTTCTTCCTGGCGCTCACACTGACGGCGCCGCACGCGCGTCTGGGTATCCCCTCCGGGCCGTATCCTGCGGGCGGCGGGCTCAAGGGCGGTGTGCAGTGGACGGGTGTGCCGGGCAAGATGATTAACACAGCCACAAGCGGCCCCTGGGATTCGTTTATCTACCCGGCCTATATCAATAACGGTCAATGGAAAGAATACGCGCAAAAGCGCTTCGGCGGCGGCGCGAAAGGAGCCATTACGGCGGCAGAGCGTCATGCCACGATGGTAACGCGTGTGGACGATGCCATGGGTGACCTGCTGCAGCTGTGCCGCGATTTGCAGATTGACCAAAACACCTTCGTGGTATTCACCAGCGACAACGGCCCGCACAATGAACCGGGTGCCGTGGGCGGCTTTGCCGGCCACCCTGCCCCGGCGCAGAATCCGGCCTTCTTCCGCAGCTACGGCCCGCTCAACGGCATCAAGCGCGATACTTGGGACGGAGGGCTGCGCGTACCCTGCGTCGTGTGGGGACCGGGCATCGTGAAGAGCGGCAGCACGAGCTTCCCGAGCCAGTTCCATGACTGGATGGCCACCTTTGCGGACATGGCCGGAGTCCCCGCGCCGATGCGCAGCACGGGTGTATCCCTGCTTCCCCTGCTCCGCGGTGAGGAAGACAAGCAGAAATTCGGCACCATCTACGCCGAATACAACTTCGGCGGCGGTATGGCTTGGTATGAAGACTATGCAGACAACAAGCGCAACCGCCCGCGCGGTGAGCAACAAGTCATCTATTTCCGAGCCAAAGACGGACGATTCCTGAAAGCCATCCGCACCGGCATCAAAACCGGCCAGGAGGACTTCGAGATTTACGATACCGAAAAAGATCCGGCAGAGACACAGAACCTGGCCTCCGGCATGCCGGAGATGCAGGAGCAGCTGCGCGCCGCCGTGCTGCAGAACCGCCGCGCTTTCGGCTATGCGCATGACCGCGCTGCAGGCCGCCGCAACAACGGCATTTCCGGCGGTCGCTGCTATGATACCCTCCTCATCCCCGCGAACACGCCTGCGGAGACAGCGCCGGGGCTGGAAATGCGCCGCGTGCAGGCTTCCTGCAACTGGGTGCCGGAGTTCTCCACCCTGACCGGCGCTGCGGAAGCGGCTGCCACGGTGGTGGCCGATCCGGCTGCGGAAACTTTGCCTGCCGGCAGCATCACGGAGTTTAAGGGCTATGTGCATGTGCCGCAGGATGGCAACCACTGGCAGTTCTACCTGACGCTGGATGGCGTGCCGGGCAGCAAGGCATTCCTGCGCATGCACCGCTTCCCGTTGGTGGATGCCGACTTCAATTACACGCCGGGTGAAACTGCTACCTCTACCTCCGTCCCGAATGCAGAGGAGATAACGGCAGAAGCCGTCAGCACCCAAGCCGTACGCGGCGTACCGCTGAAGGCTGGTCTGCATGAAATCACCCTCACGGTGGTTCAGGGAGCAAGCGCCCCCGGCAAGCTGAAGCTGGAATGGAAGAAAGGACACGGCCCGCATGACAAGACAGCGGTTCCTGCAGAGGCTTACAAGCACTGATTCCGGCCCGATTTTCCCCGTCCGCTGCCGTTTTGAACGCACCGGCAGCGGGCGGTGTCTGATTCTGAAAAAGCTGATATGACGACCGCTTCCATCAAATACCGCCGTTGCGGCAACAGCGGCATCCTTCTCCCGGAACTTTCCCTTGGACTCTGGCACAATTTCGGCGCTGCAGATGCCCGCGAACGCTGCCGCGATTTGGTGGGGCGAGCCATGGAGCTCGGCATCTGCCACTTTGACCTGGCGGACAACTACGGCCCGCCTCCCGGTGCGGCAGAGAGCTGCTTCGGCGAGCTGCTGCAGAAAGAATTTGCCGGACACCGGGATGAGATGTTCATCGCCACTAAGGCAGGTCACCTCATGTGGCCGGGCCCCTACGGCGACTGGGGCTCGAAAAAGCACCTTATCGCCGGGCTGGACCAATCCCTGCGCCGCCTGAAGATGGACTACGTGGATGTGTTCTACCACCACCGCCCTGACCCGGAAACGCCGATTGAAGAAACAGTGGAGGCGCTCGCGCAGATTGTCCGCAGCGGCAAGGCTCTCTATATCGGCCTTTCCAAGTACCCGCCGCAGCTCTTCCACCGCACCTGCGCCCTGCTGAAAGAGGCGAAGATACCCTGTCTGCTCCACCAGTTCCGCTACAACCTGCTGAACAGGGAGGCAGAGCAAGGCATGCTGCCCGCCACGACGGAACAACGCTCCGGCGCTATCGTGTTCTCTCCGCTGGCACAGGGGCTGCTCACCGGCAAATACCTGAGCGGCAGCCTACCCGCCGATTCCCGCGCCGCACGTGCCGATTCCGTCTTCCTGGATGCGGACAAAGTGGCGGCTTCTGCCGATATGGTTGCCCAGCTCAACAAGCAGGCGTTCGATGCCGGAGTACCTCTCACACAATACGCCATCGCCTGGCTGCTCCGCAAGCCGCAGATTACCTCCGTCCTCATCGGTGCGCGCACCGTTCAACAGCTGGAGGAATGCGCCAAAGCCACAGAAGTTACCATTGACTTCCCTCCCGCCCTCAGATAGCGTACGAGACTGACAGTCTCATCATTCACAACAAAAAAGGTTCACAGCGTAAGCCGTGAACCTTTTTGAGCATCCCCACGCGGATTCGAACCGCGGTTCTATGACTGAGAATCATATGTCCTAACCCCTAGACGATGGGGACATCTTGATGCTCGCTGCCTTGCAGCGGGGGCAATTTAGCAAAAAGAAAGCACAGAGTCAAGACTTTTTTGAAAAATCTTTCAAAAATTATGGGCAAGTATGGAGCAGAATCGTAGAAGAACTCCAGCGGAGAGCTTTATCCGACGGAGAGACAGAAGCTATAATGGCGGCTTCCAGCTTCCCGGGATAGGGAGTGGGGCCCAGCGTTTCAAGGGCTTTTTCATAGGCAGAAGCCCATTTACAAGGCTGATTGCATGCCAACAAAACCAACCGCACCGGGCCGAAAGGCTCTTCCACCACTAATTCATAATCCGCATCCGTAGCCTGCGGGAAGCGAGTCAGCACATGGGGAAAAACGGCAGTATTGTCCCGCCGCGAGCCGGGTACGATGAGCGAGGGAACACCGGCCGCATCATACTGAATCACCGCAATATAACATTTTTCCTCTGATGCAACGGTCAGAGCCATAATATCCTCTGCCCGCATGGGATAGCGCGTTACCAAGGGGCGCAGCTGCACCGCAAAATCCGACGGAAGCCCCAATAGCGCTCCGGAGGTGGCCTCCGGCACGGCGGTTTCATCCACCCATTTCTCTTTCGAAACGGTCAAGCGGCGCTTTTTCTTCGTTCCGGCAGATTTCGGAGCAGCTGTTTTGACGGAGCGGGTAGAAAACTGCTTTTTCGGGCGAGGCACCGGCGCGGCAGCATGCTTCAACTGCCGCGGCGGAACCACGGTGGCCGCCAGACGGCGTTTTGTCACGCTCACCCGCACGGGTTCATCCGTGGGGATAGATGGGAGGGGCGGCACAATATCCCCGGCCCGGGATGAATCTGCCGGCCCCGGGCTCGGAGCACTTAACGGGACAGCAGACGCCGACACCGGCAGCGGCTCTCTCAACGGAACCACCGATACAGGCAAAGGCTCACGCATCGGCACGGCTGATAGCGCAGGCAACGGTGCACTCTGCTGCTGCTCCACCGCCGGCAAGAAGGGTTCCGGAGCAGGCGGCGTGGGAATATAGATATCGACCGTCTCCGGCGTCTGCTCACGAGGGGCTTCATCCGGACGGGACTCCAGAGACAAGCGACAGAGCCCCAGCACAAACTCCTGACCGGGCTTCATTTCTGCCTCCACCACGGAGACACCGTTACACAGGATGCCGTTGACGGATGCATTGTCGCGGATAAAAATGCGCCCGCGGCAGCAAAGGATATGACAGTGCATGCGGGAAAGGTTTCCCTCCTCCGGCAGGGAGATATGGCAGGCATCCGAGCGTCCGAAGGAGAGTTGCTCACCCTCCTGCAAATCAAGAGAATACTCGCTGAGAACATCCTGACTGTCTATAACGCGGAGTATATTCATGGTCTTATCGAGTGATATCAATTCCCCGCTCTGCGGCCTGAAGAATAAGTGTATCGAGCACCTTGGAGATGAAAGAGGAGCTGTCGACGGAGCGTAGTTTGCTGATAAGCTCCTGTCGCTTTACTGCCAACTCCGTCACCGTGGCTACCAGCTGATTTTCATCTGCTATCCCCCGCAACTCCGGGGGAAGATTGCCGCGGCCGCCCAGCGCATCCACGCTGATCTTCATCCCCTGCTGGCGGCAGAGTTCCACCGCATCATTCCTGCTGCCCCGCATGAGGGCAAACAGGTGCTGTTTCGACCAGGCATACACGGCATTCTCATCATTTTTATCCGGTAAGGGAGGCCGCTTGGCATATTCTTCCCGCAGAGCCGCCTGTTCGTCCGGCGAACCGACAGGCAGGATAGGCATGCGAAAGAGTTCGTCTATTAATTCGCCGCGGGGAACTTGTTGCCCCGTATTCGCCGCCGATTCATCCATAGCGAACGTGAGGCCTTCACCGCCGCCCATGCGCGCCGCGCTGCGCCACTCCGGATTCGGATTTCCGCAATGAATCGTGTTCACGATGATACCCTGCTCCCGGGCAGCGGCCAACGCATCCCGATAGTTGACAGCGCCCTGGTCAAACGATTCGTTGCCGGCTATGAAGAGCACCTTGAGCAGACGGCTGCGCCTGCGCTTGTTCCACGGATAATGCTTCACCGCAAAATCAATCGCTTCACCGCAATTTTCATACACGCCATCGCAGTTGACGGAGCGCACCTTGTCCCGCATTTTTTCCAGTTCCAGGGTGAACGGAGTCAGCTCATAAGGCGCACCTTCGCCCTCCAATTGGCCGTAGACCACAATACCCACGTTCACGCTGGCAGGCTGCCCATTCACCCGGCATTCCCTCAGCGTCCGCAAGAGCTCCTCCAATGAGTTTGCCACGGCCTGAAAGAGACGATCCATGCTGCCGGAAGCATCCAGCGCCAGCACTACCTGCACGTCATCGTTGTAGCCCATTCCCTTGCCGGAACCACGTCCGCCGCCGGAGCCGCCACCCCCCTTCCCTTGCCCGGAAGTCCCCATGGCATCCCCCAAATCTGAACCCACCTCAAGAGAGAAGTCGTCGGCAAACTCCTCTGAGTCATCGAAATCAATCTCAACAACCTCCGGCAAGGGCAGCACATCTGCCGTGGTGATAATCACCGGCTGCACATCCACCTGCGCAGGTTTGGCGGCCGAGGCAGCCCTCGGGGTATCCTGCACCTCATCGGCCTCCTGCCCGCCGGGAGGCTCCTGCCAGGCAACAAAGGACGCACTGGGAGGCGGCGGTGTAAAAATCCGTATCAGATACATCGTCACGCCGCTCACCAGAATAAACACAATCGCCACAATGGCTGCCAAACGCGCAAGACGACGGCGCAGCTCACGCCAGAGGCGGGAAGCGCGGCGGGTGGAACGTACGTGAATGGCCATGGTTGCGTTGAATGTTATTTAGCTTGGGGTCTGAGCCCGCGGGTTGCCAACAGGGATTCCACCATAGCAACGCCGGACATACGGGCATAATCCGCAGCGGTGCGACCGGCGGCATCTGTGGCGGCCAGCAGATCCTGCGGTAATTTATCCAAGACGGCATTAACAAGATGCACGTTTCCCCCGAGAGCAGCATGCATCAGAAGCGTCTCCCCCTTATCATTCCGCGCGGCGATATCTGCCCCGGCGGCCAAAACGGCTTGATAAACAGGCAAATCTCCCCGGCGGGCTGCCTCAAACAAAGGTAAGCTACCCCAGGAATCCGCTTTCCCGACACCCTCCGCCTGCTTCAACACCCAGGCAACAACCTCCGGGGTGGAGTGGCGCACCGCCAGCATGCACAGATTGTTACCAAAACCAAAATGATGAGCATAGAACTGCACCGCCCGCAGATTTCCCCGACGCAAAATGAACAAAAGAGCATCCGTCCCGCCGGGAGAACTGCGCCACAATTCCTTTCCCAGCATCTCTGCGCCAATCTGTAACATCTTCTCATTACCACAGCCGACGATAAGCTCGCTGACGAGCGTTCCGTCCAGCATGGCTTCATTTTCTATCTTTTTCCCGCGACAAAGCTCAATCGCCACATCATACTGCCCTTCCATCAACAATCTGCCCACCAGCGGTCCGCCGGGAAGCATGGAATCAGGCGCGATTCCCGCCTTGCAATACCGCCGCACCTTGTCATAGTCCTTGGCTTGGAAGGCGACCTCCAGCGCGGAAAGCAAGCGGGTAATCAGCAAACCTCCGCCCCTGCTCTCATCATAATCCAGCGCATTACGCCCCGATTGATCAACCGCATTCAGATCCGGCTCCTCGCCTAGGAGATAATCAATCGCCGGACCATTGTCGGCCTCTGCGGCAAGCATCAACAACGTACGCCCCTTGCTGTCGCGCACGTTTACATCCTGCTTATGCTGCGCTTTCAACGCCAGCGGCCGGATAGTCTTGACCAGTTTATCCACCCGCTGCTTCTCTTCCTTAATCCGCTTTTGCAATCCCGGTACGGCCTTCTTGCGCGAAGGTATCCCACGCGACAAAGCAAGAGAGCTTTCCAACTCCGCCAGGACGGTGTCCTGCGACAGCGTTTCAATAAACTCATCTGCCGAAAATGCGGAGACGGGTACAGCGGCTGCCCACAGGCACGCCACCCCAATGAGGACTCCACATAATCTTCTCAACATGATTAAAAATCTATATCATACCGTCCTGCTCCCGTCAATCTTTTTCAGCTGCGACAATTCCCGAAAAACGCAATCCCCCGGTCAGCCATGAGCTGTTGACCGGAGGATTGTTATGATAACTGGAGGCGAGGGGAATTGAACCCCTGTCCTGGACACTGTTGACGCAAGCATCTCCATGTTCAGACGCGGATTGCTGCATCTTACCGGTGGTCCGCTCCGCGTCAGCCTTCCACTCTGGCCAGGAACCTGTGGATGTCATGCCGTGCGCGGTTCCCCCACACGGCACCTGCCTGCTAAGCTAAGATCGTCATCCCCAGCAGGCGTCAGGAATCGGATCCGGCGCGTATGTTACGCAGCCATGGCGTATTCGTTATCAGAATAGGCACTTAATCTTTTGAGCGGCTTTTAAGGAGGCCAGCCGATCAACCTCCACATGCAGCCGGCGTCTCGAATGTTCAGTCGAAACCGGGACGCCCCCATGTTGTGCATCTCACACAAGTGTTTAGTGTACAAAAAAGCCGGTTTCGTTGAAGAAATCCGGCATTTTTTGCTTTTCAGCCTGGTGCGAGAAGCACGCCCGTAGGGATTCGAACCCCAAACCTTCTGATCCGTAGTCAGATGCTCTATCCAATTGAGCTACAGGCGCGTTTTCCTTTTCAGGAGCCGCAAGGTGTTGCGGTGCGCTCAGTATACCAAAAATATCGACAGAGTCAAGCTTTTTTCTGTATTTTTTTACCGAAAAAAGAAAATTCGGTTCAAAATCAGCCCAGACGCCCCTCAAAATCGCCGTAAGAGAAGCGGCGCAGCACCTCCACGCGCCCCTCGCGGCGCAGCATGGCAATATCCGGATGCGGCACGCCGTTGAAGTGCGTTGTCTTGACGATGGTGTAGTGGGTCATATCATCCAGCACCAGCTCATCCCCCACGGCAAGGGGGGCATCAAACGAATAGTCGCCGATGTCGTCTCCCGCCAAGCAGGTCGGAGCCCCCAGCCGATAGGTATGGGCTTTTTCTCCGGCTACGCCGGCGGGCTGATAGTGCTCGCCGGGCAGCGACACCGCCGGACTTCCGATACCGTCGGGGCGAACCGCAAAGACATCCGGACGGTACGGCATTTCCAGCACATCCGGCATGTGTGCGCTGGCGCTGACATCCAAGATAGCATGCCGGAATCCGAGTGATTCGAACACATCCAACACTCGAGCGCGCAGCACCCCGGTATGAATGAACCACGCCTCCCCCGGCTCCAGGAATACTTCCACGTTGTACCCTTCCCTGATTTCGCGCACCAGCTCCACCAGCGCCGCCCTATCGTAATTCGGTTTGGTAATCCAGTGACCGCCTCCCAGATTGATGTAGCGGATGCGGGGAGAAGCCAGCAAAGCGCCGAACTGCTTTTCAAAAGCCCGGAAGGTATCAATAAGCTCTTGAGCGCCCTGCTCACACAAGGTATGAATATGCAGACCGGATATACCGCTCAAATCCACGCCCTCCAGCTGCTCTGCCGGAATACCGAGCCGTGAACCGGGCACGCAGGGGTCGTAGAGCGGTGTATGCCCGGTCGAAAAGCAGGGATTGATGCGCAGTCCCAGCTGCAGCTCCCCGCTCTTCACCCGCGGGTGTGCCAGGCATGCAGCGCGCAGACGCTGCCACTGAGGCACGCTATTGAAGTCAATATGGTGAGCAAAGTTCAGCAGTTCATCCAACTCCTCGTCCCGATAAGCCGGCGAATAAACCGCCACATGCCCACCCATGTGACGAGCCGCCAACTGAGCTTCGTAAAGCCCGGAAGCACAGCATCCTGCGGCATACGGACGCAGGATACCAAAACAGGATGTGGTAGAACAGGCCTTGAGCGCCACCAACAGGTGCGCACCGGAGGCGGTAGCCACCTCGTGCAGGATGCGGGCATTGCGCTCCAGAGCTGCTTCTGAAATAAGGAAAGAGGCCACGCGTCCTGACGGGGAAATAAATTAACGATTACGCTTGTTACGGCGACGGTTATTACGGGGCTTCTGCTCGGGTTTGGGTGCTTCAGCCTCGGGTGCCACCACAGGAGCAGGAGCGACCTCCGGAGCAGCCTCCGGCACCGGCTGGATAGGCGTCTCCGTGACGGGTGCATCGGCGGGCTTGGAGGCAGCCTCTGCCTCTGCAGCCTTGCGCTGTTCTTCCTTGAGTTTGGCCTCCACCTGCAGAAGCGGGCGAATCAACGATTCATTCAAGCGCTTGGCTTCTGCACGAATGGCGAGGGGATGATTCCCCAAAGCGAGCTTCTTGCTGAGGTCTCCGGCCTGATACCAGGAAACATAGGCGCCCTTCATGTTACCGAGCGAATTTTCCAAGTCGGCAGAGGCAATCAGCAGCTTGATGTAGGCAATGGCCATCTTCGGCGTCACCACGCGCAGCGCAGGCACCATTTCCAGCCCCTTTTTATATGTTTCGCGAGCCTCCTCGGTGTCATTCATCACATTCTGACAATCACCCAGACAGCGGTAGGAATCCATCACTGCAGAAGCAGCCAACGCTACCTCCGGGTCAACGTTATTTTCCTCCAAGGGCTTCTTCTCATCCGGATGCAGCTCCTTGAACACAGCTAAATCCGTATCAAGAGACTTGCGGAAATGCTCCAGAGCCTCCGCGCTCTTCCCCTGATACAACAGACAGGCCCCGAGCCCGGATTCTATCGTGCTGAGAGAACGCTTGGCATCACGACCGCCGCGCACATCCTCCGGCAGAAGCTCCAGCTGCTTCAGGGCATTCTCGTATGCCGTATAGGCCTTGGCATAAGCACCCAAATCGCAGGTCATCCCCGCAATAAGGAGCGCGGTGCGAACTCGCTCCTCGGCCATCTCTGCCTCTTTCTCCAGAGCGGCGTAATAATCATTCAACAGCGCCAGTGTATCACGCACCTCGGCATTCACCTCCGGGTACAGCTCCGGATTGCTCACCTTCTGTGCCAGCTGGAACACAACGTGATCAAACAGAGCATCGCGAGTCTCATCAAACGCAGAAAGCTCCGGTTCCTGAGGTGCTTTCTGCTCTGCGGCTACAGCCGGTTCTTCTGCCGGCGCGGCAGGCGCCGCTTCCTTATCTTCACAGGAACAGAGAACCAGCGCAGACGCCAGCCCAAGAACGGCGCCACCCACACTCCAACGACTCTTCATAGACGGTGAAAACTTCATACGCGTCTATTCTGTACTTTTCAATTCCATGCGTCAAGCTCATTTTAAGCCGTATCTGCGTCTGCAAAGGCAAATATCTGCCATTCCGATGCAGAGAATGTGAAAAAAAACTCTTTTTTCGGGATAGAAATCACTTTTTGCTTGTCTTTTCCCTCTTGAATTGGATAGAATAAAGAACACCGAACGACATGAAACATCTTTCCCTCCTCAAAAACATTGCGCTGACCTGCGGAGCCATTGCTGTGAGCACCGCCGCCAGCTCCTGCTCCAGCGTCACGCTGCCTCATCTCAAGGCCAAGCAGCTTACCGACAGCGTGAATCCGACTGTGTTCAGCTACAACGATGCATGCTCTCCCCGCAGCCGCACCTGCACAGAGGCTGGTCCCCTGCCCGATAATGTAGAACGCGCTCTGGACATGTGGCTGCGCAAGTCTGTCATTAAGCAGGTTTCCTACGCCTATCCGCAGTACTACATCACCATGACAAACCCGCGCACCGGCAGACCTCTCACCTGGGCTATCTGCTCCGATGGTCAGGGCAACATGACCGGTCTGCTCATTCCCCGCGATGGTGTAGCTGCTTGGGATCTTCCCTTCGTCGGCAACTATAAGATGTATGTCTGCGACACCAAGGATCGCAAATCTATCAGCGATGCCGTCATGGAAACGCTGGCTGATGCCGGCTACGACACCTATCGCATCGACACCCGCAAGGCCGGTGGTCTGCAGGGCGAGCAGTACCTCATCTCCAAGCCGCTGACCGAAACGGAGAAGGCACGCATTGAAGCCATCAAGAAGGCTGAGGAAGCCGCCTCTGCTGCCGCAGCAGAAGAGGATGAAGATGACACCTCCGAAGAGGAAGACACCTCCTCCGAGCCGCCGACTGAGGACGTGGACAATGTAGAGGAAGACTCCTCCTCCGATGAGGAAGACTCCTCTGATGAAGAATCCACGGATGAGGAAAGCTCTGATGAGGAAGCTGCCGATGAGGGAGCCTCCGATGAAGAAGAGATTTCCGACGAGGAAAGCTTCTGATTTCCCTCCCATCACATCATCTCTCTCAATAACCGCCGTCGGTATGAGCCGACGGCGGTTTCATTTTGCATGATAGGACCCACCCGGTCTTTATTGTACAAAGCAGAAGGGGCGGGCGATTATCGGCTTTATTACATCCACCCGCTGCGCGCATTTATCACCGGCTCACGCGCCCCCTGCAGCAGCGCCTCTGAAAACCTCCCTCAGATAACGCAGAAACGCTGATAATCGCGTGCAGAGCAGCGGATTACCCCTTATCATCAGCCACATCTGCTACCGGCTTTCTTGGGCACCATAACCATACGCTCAACAAAGCGGCGCGGGTGAACACACCCGCGCCGCTATTATTGCAATTATCTGCGTTACGAATCAGAAGCGAATGACGGTACCGACATTCACGTTGCAGGATGATGCTCCATCCATGAACTCGGCGTTAGCGTTGGCATTTACACTCCAGCTCGGCGTGATGTTATACACAGCACCGGCGCTCAGGCCGAGACCCACGCAACCGGGGTTAGCAGCCTCACCCTTCACCCCCTTGACCGTCGGAGTCGGGTCATCGCGCATGACATCACCCAGGAGACGTGCCTCCGCGTGGAAACCGGCGCGGCCGACATACTTTGTCACGCCGGCACCCAGCTCAGCGCGCAGGTTGGTCAGACTGCCGGAGGAAATGCCGTCCACTTCATCATCCGAAGCAGAGAAGTATTCCAAACCACCAAACACGTTCACAGTAAGCGTATCGGAAACAGCTGTCGCCCAATCCAGGCGAGCATTCAGCTGAACGGCATCCTGCTTCCAGGTCATATCAGATGCGTACTGTGCCGTGGGAGTGGACTCATACGTACCGTATGCGGCATAGGCGCTCAGCGTCAGGGCCGACTTCTCGTTGCCGTAGAGACGGGTTGCCCCGTAAACAGCAAGATGCACGCTGTCCTGATCCATTTCTGTCTGGCTGCCCTCCGTCTGGATTTCGCCATACAGCAAACCGGCAGCCATGCCGATGCAGCTGCGGTCACCCACCAGCATCTCCAAGCCGATTGCACCGCCGGTATGAGAGGCATCAGCGCCCTTGTTCAGGCCGGAAGAATCCACCGTGGCAAATGACTGGATACCGGATACCCAGAACGACACACCCTGCCCCACCGGAGCACCGGAGAACTTCTCACCGCGGATGGCATCCGTGAAGGCGTGGGAGGCATGGAAGGTCCCCCATGTGGTCTGTGCCAGCATGTCATTCAGCTCAGCTGCATCATACTTCCAGGTTGGCTTCTCATCCGGGCGCACCGTTTCCGAGAGACTCAGCACGATGCTGTTTTCTTCGCGGCGCAGCTGCAAGTCCTTGCTGACCTCGCCTTCTGCATCCACCAGAACCAGATTCTCCACACTGCCCGTCATGCTGTCGAAACTGAACACCACAGAGCCCTGCGTATAGTTCCCGCTCAGCGTAATACCCGTCGTCTCCGTCACAGACAAATCTCCGGAAACCGCGATTCCCGGTGTGTGTACCGCACCCATCTGGTAATCAATCTTCACCCAGCCACCGCCGAGCGTCAGAGAGCCCTCCACCGTGCTGCCGGAGGCAGCAGACAGTACGGAGCCGGATGTGGTACGAAGGATGCCTTCATAACGACCGCCCTGCATGGCCATGGTCTGCCCCTCGCCGAGAGAAATGCCGCCTGCAGCTTTCAGAATACCACCCATGAGCGAAATGGGGCCGGCACCGAGGGATGAGCCCTCAGCCACCGTCAGAGAGCCGCCTTCCACCACCGTACCGCCGGTATAGCTGTTATTCAGGCCGGAGACCTCCACAGCACCGCGGCTGACCTTCAGGCTGGTCGTGCCGAGCATATCGACACCGATGCTGCCCTTGTAAGCTTCAATCGGGGTATCAACGATAGATGCGGGAGCCGCAGCAGCGCGGGCACGGGCATTCGACTTACCGGAAATGCTGCCGCTAATCAGGCGAATGCCCTTAGCACGCAGCTTCGGCTCAATCTGCAAATCACCGCTCACCGCCAGATTACCCTCATAGGCAGAAGCTGCCAGAGCACCGCCATACGCCTGGATATCATTCTTCACAGCGTAATCCTGCAAATCCAGGACACCGCCGTTGAGAATAATACTGCCGGAACCGAAGGACTCTGCTCCACCGGCTGTCACCAAGCCATCATTAATAGTGGTACCGCCGCTATAAGAGTTGGCTGCATTCATCCGGAGCGAACCGCTGCCATCCTTGCGCAGGGAGGCTTTGCCCGTGATAGAGCCCTCACCCTTCAGAATCAGAGCATCAGCACCGGATACCACCACGCTGTTGGGAGCAACTTCGCCTTCAATCGTCACTTCTCCACCCTGGGCGAATACAACATCGTCCTTGGCGTGGAAACGGGCATCGGCCAGCGTTTCGCCGGGAGACCCGGTCCATTCCACATCGCCGCGATTGGCCCACACGCCTTCATCCTCCGTCCAGTAAAGGGTGGTGGGGGCAGCAGAAACGGTCAACAGGATGAAAGAGCCGCTCTTGGTCATACGATTGGTATTACGGCCGGTCGTATAGAGTTCCAAATCCTCCAGATTACCGGAGACACTACCCACTCGCATCACTCGGTAGGTGCCGTATTCAAGCCAGCAGGAAACATCCAACTTCGTATTACCGTCGATAACAAGAGTCTCCGTCACCGTCAGCAGCTCACCATGCATCTTCACCGTACCGGACTGCAGAGTCAGGCTGCCGTTCACCGTAGCGGAATCCAGCACATCCAGCGTGGCATACTCACCCAGAGTCAGAGAGCCGGAGATATCGCCACCGTTCAGGCTGAGAGTCTGGCCGGACAGCGTCACCCCTGCGGGAGTGGAAAGAATACCGCCATTGAGCTCCACGTTGCCAACACCCAGAGAATCGGGGCCGGCCACTTCCAACGTACCTTCCGTAATCGTCACCGTGCCGGTACCGGTATTCTTACCGGCCAAGATAGCCTTACCCGTGCCCAGCTTGACAATAGAACCCGTACCCTGCAAATCATTGGCAATGCTGCCCTCTCTCAGCTCGAGCTTCTGGCGCAGGTTAATCATCCCGCCGCTCAGCTCACCACTCACGAGCGACAAGCCGCCCTGGTAGGCTTCTGCACCGTTCAATACGGCCGTACCCTGCACCTCGATAGCATTGGCCAACTCGGTGCCGCTCAGATTAAGCGTACCGCCCTTGAGGCTCACCTTGCCGGTACCCAGCGCATCGGCATGTCCCGCCGTCAGAGTACCGGACTCCAGCACCGTTCCGCCGGTGTAGGCATTGGCCATCTCCAGCTTCAGTTCGCCGGTGCCCCGCATCGTCAGCGAAGAGGTGCCAACAATGCGACCGCTACCACCCAGCACAATCGTACCGGCGTTGTCAGCCGTCATCTGTGCAGGCTTCACATCACCGACCACGGTAATATTAGCCGTCTTACCCTCGCCTTCGCCGGTGAAGACAACACCGGCGTAATCCGTGGTGAGCACATCCTCAGATTCCCAGCGGGAGGAGGACCATTCACCATCGCCGATTTCCCACACCATATATCCGCCCGGGTAGTACAACAGGCTCAAGGTATTATTCTCAAACGCCAGCACACCCTGCGAGCAGTTGAAGAGCTCCACACCGCTGATTGTATTGCCGGAGAAACTCATCAAATGATACACGGAGCCGATGACGGCCGCCGTATCATCCAGCGTCACGGATACCGTTGTTTCCGAAGTGAACGTACCGGTAAAAGTCAGCAAAGCAGCGCTATCAGCAGCCCCCAATACAAAATTCAGGGTAGATCCGCTTGCCATCGTCAGCGCATTCGTCACCGTCAGCTGAGTCGAGCCAGCCACACTGAACGTCGAATCCGCTGCAACGTAAGCCGAATCGAAGGACAGCGTACAATCGCCCACCTCAAGAGTACCGGCGTTCACCGTGCAGGCTCCGGCGGAGGTCACAGAAAGCCCCTTCAGGGAAACCTTCTCTGAGCCGTTCTTTGTGAACGAGTCAACCGTCAGGGCAGCACCGTCGCTACCGGTGAAGCTATAAGCCTTGGTCGTATTGTTAACCACCCAGTCCCCGGTCTTCAACGCACCGGCGAGAGCCACCGCCGTCGCGTCCGCAGAATCATCGAACCGCACGTCACGATCCGAACGGTAATAGGCATTGTAATAGTCATCTACGGCATAAATCTTCCACCCGCTCTGCTCCGTCGGCAGGACCTCCAGCGTATACTCACCGTCAACCCACTTTCCGTCCGGGCGCTTGCCGTTCCAGACCAGCACGCTGTCGGCAGAGTTGTAGGCGTTGTACTTCGCTTTCAACTCATCAGGTGTTTCAAGCCATTCGAGAGACTCAAAAATAGCAACGGTTCCGGCATACGGACGCGTGCATGCCTTGTCGTAGAACAAGACCCAAGCTTTACTGCCGTCTGCATACACTTCCTCCTGTTGCAGGTATACCTTGGTGACACCTTCCGAAGACAAGCCGTCATTATCAATAAAAATCAGGTACTCCAGTTCACCGTTATCATCTACCCCGAAACCAAGACAGGTAAGAGCATGCGCAAGTCCGCCGCCCAAGCCAACGGAGCAAATACGATTTTCCTTGGTATTTTCCCACTTGTTACCATCCCGGGTGTATCCGAAAGCGCCGGCCACCTCATCCAGAAGCTCTGCGCGGCTCATGTCTCCGCCAATTATCCAACCGCCGTTAGTACACTCCCACTCCATCTGCACCCCGAAGCCTGCACCATAGCCGCCGGATTCCTCTTCCTCCAACTGTGACCAGCCTTTCAACGTGGGATTACCCTTCAAGGCCGGGCCATCCGTTGAAATGGGCGAAGTCTGGCCGACCGGATAGCCCTGCGGCACACCCCCGTTGAAGTACCATTCGTAGGCATAGAGGGCATTACCACCGTCATCCGTCCAATTCAGCACAAAATCGGTGATAACCTGCGTAAATTCGGAGTTATTCGTATCATCCAGCAGGCTGCGGTCATAATTCAACCCATACGGAAGTTCCTTCTCGCCCTTATAGAACACACCGTAATACGTCTGCCAGTAGGTAATGACATCTGCCGCAGCATGAGCCCAGCACATCATGGTATCCTCACTGAAATCCCGCCGGCAATCATAATCCGTCAAATCAATCTTACCCGCAGCATTGGGTTTCACATACTGAGCCAACTCTCCCAGGAAGTCAAGATTACCGGTCTCCTCATATTTCGCCTGCAGTGCCCGCCAATTCGCGTACGGGCCCTTGACGCTATGATAAAAACGCTCAGACTTGTTGTAGTCGTCCAAATTGATACCATCTGCCACATAGACCGTCCCGGCCGTGGCCAGAGAGCCGGAGAGGAGAGTAGAAGCGAGCATCACCGGGGCTGAGATGGCTCGCAGCAACTTCTTTACGGAAAGAGAATTGAGTTTCATAAGATATAAAAATGTTCAGTCGGGCTTTCAACCACTCGTAACATGCTAACATATTGCCCCCGTCATGGCAAGCGGATTCTGCTCTTTTTATAAAAAACAGCACCGGCATCCAGAAAGGACACCGGTGCAGGATAACAAAACGATAAAACTACCTTACTGTGCCGGGATGACATCCAGCTCTGACACAGCGGCAGAATCACCACCATCGTGAGCAGAAAGGGCCACCAGACGGATGAAGCGGGCATCCGCCGGAGTGAAGAAGATGGCTTCCTGCAGCTCGGCAGAATTGCTGAATGCACCGCGAGCCACGGGTTCCCCCCAGTTCTTACCATCAAGGCTCACGTAGACTTCGTAATCCTTCACACGGCCCTGCGGAGAGGGAGCTCCGCGATAAAGCAAGCCGCGCAAGTGACGCTCACCGCCCAGGTTAATGCGGATATCATGCGGGAAGCTGGCCATGGTCACACCCTTCATCGTGTGCCAATAGGTGTCAGGATTACCATCCAGCACGTTGGAGGCAGGGCCCTCACCGGGGAGGTCAGAGCTGACGTAGTTGACGGAGAAGAACGCATAGGGAGGATACTCACCCACCACGCTCTCAACCAAGGGCTTCACCTCTGCCACAGCGGCATAGGATTCTCCCTTGGTAATAGGCTCCAGACAGACCATCTTAAAGAAACGGGCCTTGCGGAGTTCGCCCAGCCGCACCGTTTGTTCCGTATCTTCGTCTGCCATATCCAGAACGCAATCAGGCTGAGACGGCCAGGACATGCCATCATCAGAGAGATAGAAAGCAACCTTGCCTACACGGGAGGAAGAACGCCCCTGACGCGGCGTGACAGTAAAGCCGCGCAGTATGGACTCCACGCCCAGACTGATGACCACATCATGCGGGTACCCGGCCACCGGCTCACGCCAGCGGGAATGCCAGTAAGTATCGCGTCGGCCGTCTACGAGACTCCAGGGAGACTCGCTGCGCCCGGCAGAAGAAGAGCAGGATACAACGCGCATGAGACGATCCGGCTGCCATGTAGTGAAATGCTGGAACGTGGAAGCAGAATTCAGGCAACCAGGGCTGGTCGCGCGGGCGCGCACAAAGCCATCCTCGCGCTGCAGGAACGGTCCGGAGTATTCCATCTTGGAACCATCGGGCAGCGTCACTTCAATCTTGGCATCGCGCGTGGAGCAGGATGCCGTCACATACCCCATAGAATCGCGGGATATGGTCACTGCGCTGGTCAGCGGGAGAGACTGGCGGCCCACTTCCTCAATCTTCTGCCCCAGACGAATCGGACGCAGGGAGAAAGCAAAGGTGGTAGAACCGGACAGGGGGATATCACGGTCAAGAGGACGGGGCCCGCAGGCTGCGCCACCCAGACCGAGCGTCTCCACATCCACATTCAGCACGGTAGAACCGGCGGGCTTCACAACCTCCGGATGCGGGGCATTGAAGATATCCTGTGCCGTGTAAGGCAATGCGGAGAAATTGAACGAGCTATCCTGATCGGAAGAGACCATGAGGCCCACGCCGTCATCATCCGTCAGAGCCACCCATGTGGTATCCATGCGGTTACCCATTTCCATGGGGAAGGGATAGCGCTCTACCATATCCTGAACCTTGAGGTTGTAGATACCGATGGGCGTGCCGGTCTTGCGGTCCGGATAGTTCTCACCGGGGCCGCGGCCAAGCCAGCGGACGTTGTTGTAGCGCTCGGGCAGATTCAGCGTATAACCCAGGCGGGGCAGCACAATCTTCTCGCCGTAGGAGACAATACCGGCCTGAACGCTCACCTGACCATTGGGCAGAATAGTATACACCAGCTGCGTAGTAAAGTGGAAGTCCTTTTCACTGACAGCGCCCAAGTCCTCAATCTCAAACTTACCGTTGTCATAGTTACGGGCATCCAGACTTTCCTTTCTCACACCCTGACTGCGGACATCGCAGGATATACGCACAGCCTGCCCGTCCAGACGCTCCACCAACAGAGGTGTTGCCGTGTGGGTCATATTGCGCAGACCGTTGTTGAGCCACTGATTCATGGCCCACTTATCGTTGGCAACAGGGGCACGGAAAGCAGTCAGATTAAGCGTAGGCTTATCGCCGATGAGCTGTTTTCCTTCCACGATATAGTTACTGATACCACCTGTAGCCTTGTCAATCGTCAGGGTAAAGTTCTTACCCATCACCAGCATCTTACCGCTGAGATTGCGGACCTTCAGGCTGTCATCCGGTTCCAGTTGCACCATGGAGGCGCGGGGATTGAATCCGGTAAGCGACTCCGGCAGGGGGAGCTGTTCGGTAGCCACCACATACCCCTTCTCTGCCCAGTTGGTGGATTCCTTCAGGTGCAGATTCACGGTGAGGAAATAGTGACGGTCAGAACTGAACACCGCCTTGGCCGACTCGATGGGGATGAGCACCTCTGCGTGCTGCAGGGGGGCGGCAGGAGTCACAAACGCACCCTGAGCCACCACGTTGTTACCCTCTTCTGTCAGCTGCCAGGTACCGTCGAACTCTGACAGGTTGGTGAAGAGATTCTTATTGCGGATATTGACACGGACAAACTTCTTATCCTCCGTCAGCCCGGCAAAGGTAAAATCAGCATTCTGCTGCGCCTTGCGAATTTCCGCATAGAGCGGAGTCGGTGTGCGGTCACTGTAAATCACGCCTTTGATGCAGAAAATACCATCATGCGGGAATTCACCATGGTCACCGCCATAGCTCTGGCGGGTCACCTTGCGACCGTCCGGCAGAGTAACTTCCTGGTCATAGCTCTGGTGAATCCACTCCCAGATACCACCGCCGATGATGGAGTCGCTGGAATCAAACGCTTCCCAGTAATCTGCCAGATTACCCATGGAGTTGCAGAGGATGTGGGCGTACTCGGACACATACCAGGGCTTTTCCAGCTTGCTGGCAGCCACCTCGCGCGCCCAGTTTACGCTGGGATACTGGTTGGAGCAGAGGTCAGCCAAATCGTTATTGCGCTCGTACTGGGTGGGGCGGGAGGCATCGCGCTGCTTAATCCAGTCACGCACGGCGGCGAAGTTATCGCCGGGACCGGCCTCATTGCCGTAGGACCACATGACCACGCAGGCGTTGTTCTTGCTCTGCTCCACCATGTTCTTGTTACGCCATACATGCTGGGCTTTCCACTCCTCCGGGTGAGAAAGGGAGAGCTCGCCGTAGTAATAGCCATGGGACTCAATGTTGGCCTCATCGCAGACGTAGATACCATATTCATCGCACATCTCGTAGAACCAATCCGGCTGGGGATAGTGCGAGTTGCGGATATGGTTGATATTACCGCGCTTCATGAGCAAGAGCTCTTGGCGGCATTCTTCCTTCGTCACCGTGTGGCCGTTGGCATGCTGGCTCTCGTGGCGGTTCACACCCTTGAGCTTCACGGGCATACCGTTGACCAGATAGCGACCGTTGAGCAGCTTCACATCGCGGAAGCCCACCTTGCGGGAAATCGTCTCCGTCACCGCGCCGTTCTTATCCTTCAGCGTGAGCAGCAGCGTGTAGAGATTCGGTTTCTCCGCGCTCCACAGAGCGGGGTTCACCACATCGGCGGCCAGCTTCACGGCCTTTTCCTCGCCGGCAGCCAGCGCCAGCGGCGCAGACTTGACGGACTGCACCACCTTACCGGCAGCATCCAGCAGTTCGCCCTCCACCGTCACCTCGTCCGCAGCCTCACTGCGGTTGTTCACATCCACATCCACGCTGAACTTGCTCACGGAATAATCGCTCATACCATCGGCATGCTGCGGGAAATCCGTATGCACAAAGAAGTCACGCACCAGCGTGCGGGGAGTGGAATACAGGTATACATCGCGGAAGATACCGGAGAGACGCCACATGTCCTGGCATTCCAGGTAAGTACCATCGCTGAAGCGGTACACCTCTGCGGCGATGACATTCTTGCCGGGCTTCACGTACTTCGTAATATCAAAGACGGCAGCACAGCGGCTATCCTTGGAAAAGCCTACCTTCTCCCCGTTCACCCAGAGGTAGAAGAAGGAATCCACACCATCAAAGCGAATAAACACCTCTCGCCCGTTCCAATCAGCAGGAAGCTCAATGTCGCGACGATAGGAGCCAACGGCATTCGGCTCCGTAGCCGGGATGGTGTACTTCTTCTCGCGATCATTGCGGGGCTTCGTCATCACACGGGGCCAGTCACGCACCACGGCATACGCCTGATTGATATACATGGGCGTACCGTAACCGCGCATCTGCCAGTTACTGGGCACATCAATATCAGCCCAGCCGCTCACATCAAAATCCGGCTTGAAGAAATCCACCGGACGCTTCTCCGGAGAGGGCACCCAGTTAAATTTCCAGTTACCATTGAGGGAAAGCACCAGTGAGGAATCCTCGCGATTCCCTTTCAATGCCTCTTCTCTGTTTGCAAAGGGGACAAAGAATGCACGCGCTTCCTCCCGACCGGCGGAGAGATTCTGCGGGTTCTCCCAATCGGGATGCGGTTCATAGGCAGCATCCTCAGCCGCCAGCATTCCTGTCATTGCCATCATCGCCATAGCGGTTTTCAGCAAGTTCATATATAAAGGTACTACCAGAAAACACTTCATCTTTCAAGCAAAAAGAATTTTGCCTTGTCAATCAGCGGCATGACTGGTATACTCGGAGCCACAAGCACATGACCGGGCATCGACAAGGCTTTCTCTCTCGTATTACTCCTCTGATTGACCTCGCATTGGCATTTATCTACGCCTATTATTCTGCGGGTATCACTAATCGTCTTGCTCCCATATTCGGATGGGAACGTGAGGTTTCGTACAATCTGATTACCAGCACCCCCTTTCTGGCAGGAGCAGCGCTCGTAGGTATTCCCTTTATCCTGCAATTAGTCGGATTTTACCACAAGAACAGCCTGCAACGCGCATCAACCGCTCTGCGCCAGATTATCACATTCTCGGCGTACTATTTTGTTGCCCTTTTCATCTACCAGAGCATCAGCGATGAATCCGTGTATCGGAACCATGTGCTGCTGGTGAATGCCGTCGGCATCCCCTGCTTGCTTTATGTGCGCTTTCTCCTCACCCGCTTCTGGATGCTGCATACCAACCGCGGCAGACGCAGTTTACTGCCTGTCATTCGCGCCGGCAGGGAGGAAGATGTGGAAAGCCAGTGGAATCAATTACCCCCATACTGGAAGAAGCGTTTCCGCGTGGCCGGCACAGCCATTCCGGGCAAAACCACGGAGCAGGAACTCCAGGCAATGATAGAGGAGCACAACGTCTCCCATCTGGTCGTCTGCGGGGGGCTGGGCTCCTACCACCTGAACGAATACATCATCAACATCTGCGAACTGCAGGGCATTGATGTCCACCTCATGCTTAACACCGCCGTGCACCCCGGCAGCATGAGTGCGGAAATCAACGTCATCCAGAACAGCCGCATGCTGACCCTCAGCTCCCGCCCCAGCCAATTCTGGGCACGACTTCTGAAAAGCGTGCTGGATCGAATCGTGGCCGTCCTCATTCTCACCTGCTCGCTCCCGCTCTGGATTTTTGCCGCCATCGGCATCAAAATCAGCGATCCCAAGGGCAAGATATTCTACCGCCAGCAGCGCTCCGGTCTGTATGGCAAACCTTTCGGCATGTGGAAATTCCGCTCCATGTATTCCGATGCGGAACAGCGGCTGGCAGAGGTAAAAGCCAAATACGGCAACGAGATGAACGGCCCTATTTTCAAACTGACGAATGACCCGCGCATTTTCCCCTTCGGCCATCTTATCCGCAAGCTCTCCATTGATGAATTACCCCAGCTGCTCAACATCATTGCCGGGGATATGAGCATCGTAGGTCCCCGTCCCCTGCCGGTTTATGAGACGGCAGAGTTCCCCTCCATTGCGCACCGCCGCCGACTGAGCGTAAAACCGGGGCTTACCTGTTACTGGCAGATTGAGGATCGCAGCGACAACGGAGACTTCGATAACATGATTAACAAGGACGTCAAATATATTGACAACTGGAGTCTGTGGCTGGATGTCGTTCTTTTCTTCCGCACCATCCCTGCCGTTCTCTTCGGCAAAGGCGCCAAGTAAATATGTTCCACATCGTCCTCTTCCATCCGGAGATTCCTCACAATACCGGAGCTGCCGGCAGACTGGCCGTGGCGACCAATTCCCGTCTTCATCTTATCAAGCCTCTGGGGTTCAGTCTGGATGAGAAGCATGTGCGCCGCACCGGGCTGGACTATTGGCCGCATGTAGACCTGCACCTCTGGAACAGTCTGGATGAACTGGAGGCCGCTGCCGCCCCCGGTGCCCGCTTCTGGTATCTTTCCACCAAGGCACGCCACGGCATCTGGGATGCCACCATCCCTCTGCAGGACGGAGATTATCTCGTTTTCGGGCCGGAATCCAAAGGGCTGCCGGAGCGCTGGATAGACGCCCACCCGGACACCGCCCTCCGCATTCCCATGCCCGGCGAGCACGCCCGCTCGCTCAACCTCTCCACCGCCGTAGCCATCATGCTCTATGAAGGGCTGCGCCGCACCCTCCCCGCAACCCAATTATGAAAAATATCGTCTACTTCGACTTAGAAACCCGCCGCTCCGCCGCAGAAGTAGGCGGCTGGCACGAAACCGCCAAGATGGGCATGTCCGTCGGTGTCACGTTCTCCACTCGTGACAACGCCTACCACATCTATACAGAGGAGCAGGCGGAAGAGCTCATTGAGGAATTACGCCAGGCAGATCTCGTGGTGGGCTACAACCACATCGGGTTTGATTACGGCGTGCTGCAGGCATTCACCTTCTGGACCGTGGCAGATGTGACCCACAACCTCGATATCTGCACCTACCTGACAGCCAAGCTGGGACACCGTCTCAAGCTGGATTCCGTAGCCAAGGTCACACTGGGCGGCAACTCCAAAACAGCGGAGGGAACAGATGCCCTCAAATGGTGGGCTGAATACGAGAAGGAGGGCGACCCGCAGAAAATGCTCGATATTGCCCGCTACTGCTGCTACGACGTAAAAGTCACCATGGAGGTATTCAAGTTCGGGGCGCAGAACGGCTACGTCCTCTACGAAAATAAAAAGGGCGAAACCGAGCGCATCGAAGTCGACTGGTCTCTTGAATAACAGCTTTTTCATTCACCGCAGAACAGGAGCCGCACCACAATCGGAGCAACCGCCCGTTCTGCTGCTGCCGACAACTTATCGGCATTGATAACAAACTCCCAAAACATTTATAAACTTGACAAAGGATGCTGCTGCAGGCATAATTCGCTCGAATGCAGGACTCACAGGAAGAAGATTGGGAAGACCTCGAAGAAGAGGAGTTGACCCCGGAGCAGCAGCAGCGCATCGTTCGCCAGGGTGCCCTGTTGGCGCTTGGCTCCATCATCTTCGTAGCCCTGTGCACCATCTACATGTTCCGCAACCAGCTTCTGATTGTCTGCTGCGAGAGCGGGCACACCACCATAGCCCGCATTCTGCTGGCATGCGGTGCCAATGTCAGAACCTGCACCTCTGAGGGTGACACCGCGCTGCATCAGGCTGCCATCCATGACCATAGCGACACCGCGAAACTGCTCATCGAATCCGGCGCAGATATCAACGCCAGAAATGCAGACGGAAGCACCCCCCTGCACTGGGCCGCTTTCGATAATCGCGGAAGGGTGGCAGATATGCTCATCAAACACCATGCGGACGTTAACGCCCGCGATGAGCAGAACCGCACCCCGCTGGTGGAAGCCGTTGAGCACGACAACCCCGATGTTGCCGACATCCTCATTGAGAACAATGCCGACATCAATGTGACAACGCAGGACGGCAAGGCCCCCATCGACTGGGCCGTGGAAAACGGCCACAACAAGACGGCAGAGCTACTGATTCGCTACGGTGCCACCATCGACCGCCGGGGCAAGTATGACTGGACCCCCCTGCACCTGACAGCCTGGAACGGCCACGTTGAGCTCACCCGCATCCTCATCAGCAATGATGCAGAAATCAATGCTCTGGATGAGTTCGGCAACACCCCGCTGGACAAAGCGGCTAACCCCGAAATCAAAAAGCTTCTCATTGATGCCGGAGGCCTCACCGGCAAAGAGATTTTGGACGCCAAAAATAAGTCCTCAAAGAAAACACCCCCATCCGGGAAATAAAACCGGCGCACTCAACCGCCCAAACTGTATACACAAGCCATGAAGAATTCCTTTCGTCGTATTGTTACCCTGGTGATGGCATGCTGCCTCGGCATGACCTGCACCGCCATTGCACAGGACGCTCCCTCTGCCGATGAGTTGCTCAAAGCCATGCGCGATATGACCGTCAGCCAAGGCAACAAGGATGTTGCCGGCACCATCCGCAAAGCCCGCACCAAAATCCCCTTCAGCCTCAGCGCACGCGGTGAAACCATCGTTTTCCAGTACAAGGACAACAGCACCTGGAAGCGATTCGACGTCCGCATCCGCGAAAAGAGCGCCCAGCTGGTGCAGGTGGACGGCGGCAAGGCCTCCGTCATGGCTCCGGCCTCCTACACCAAAACCATCCCGGGCACCGATGTCTGCTACGAAGACCTTTCCCTGCGTTTCCTCTACTGGAAAGGCGGCAAGGTGCTGCCGGATTCGGCCGCTTCCCGCATCAAGGGGCGCGATTGCTATGTGATTGAAGTGCCGAATCCCACCCCCTCCACCGGTCAGTTTGCCTGGGTGCGGGTATGGGTCGACAAAGAGAACGGCACCTCCTGGCAGATTGACGGCTACGGGCGCGATGGCAAGCTCAGGAAGCGTTTCACCATCACCTCCGTTCAGAAGCTGAGCGATGGCTCTTGGTTCTTCAAGCAGATGAAGCTCGAAGTCCGCAACCCGCAAGACCCCAACCGCACCATCGCCCTCAATTATCTGGAAATGGACGACCTGCCCGACAAGCGCTGATGCTGTCTTCCCTCACCAGATGGGGAGCCGTGCTGCTCCCCCTGTTCCCCTTTGCTCTGACCACCGGGGTCGTGATGGATTGGCTGGAAAACGGCCAAAAGCTCAACGGCATTGCGCTCCTGCTGGGTAGCCTCGCCGCCCTTGCGCTGGTGGAGGGGCTGATATTCCGCCTCTGGATTCTGCCCTCCTGGGGGCAATCCCTGGGGGAGCGACTCTATGGCGGCTCCTATATGCCGGAGGACGATGAACTCGCCCAACTCTCTGCCAGCATCCGGCGCACGGAGGACGCCTCCCTGCTCCCCGACATGCAACGGCTCGTCCGCCGCCAGCGCAAACGCGCCCGCGGCTGGCTGGAGCTCGCCCGCCTTCAACAGGACGTGACTCATGATGATGAGGCCGCCTTGCGCACCCTCCTCGAAGGCGCCGATGCCGTACCCGACCCGGAAGAAAAAGCCATGTTCCTTTACCGGGCCGGCGCCCTCGCCGCCGGCAAGCTCCAATCCCCCGCACGCGCCGCCGATTATTTTTCCCGCGCCGCCACCCGGCATCCCAAAACCGCCTACGGCAAACACGCCGCCGCCCGCGCAGCAAAAGGCTGACGCAGCTCCCTCCCCCCCCCGGCATTGCGCGCTTTGCTGCCATTCCTGCCCCCTCTTCTGTGATGGATTAAGTGAACAAAAAAAAGGTCGCTGCTTCCTTTACGGAGCAACGACCCTTGTTTTTCAAGTTGATGAAAAGATAACTTACTTGCGGCGGCGGCGAGCAGCCAGACCGGCCAGAGCAAGCAGAGAAAGCGTAGCAGTGGTAGGCTCGGGAACGACTGCACCGGCGATACCCTGCATGGCGGAGGTCTCCATCACACCTTTGTAGATATCGATGCTCAAGGTTCCGCTGTAATGGGTATTATTCGTTCCCCAGTGACCGACATGCAAACCGGTGACATTACCGGTGGCCATGCCGCCTCGTGTAAAGCTCTTGACCACTTCATTCTTGTCGGTAAGACTATACAGAGTAGAAGTACCGGCTTTAGATGTGATGAAGAAAGTAAGCGACTTACCCTCCAAAGATGTACCGGTAGTAGTAACACCGGAATCACTAACTCCTGTCAGATTATCCTGCAAAGTGGTTGTTATGCCGGCAGCATCATCGGTACCACCGCCATTCGAGCCACCGGTACTGAACAACCCGGCATGGTTACGATTCTTATCAAAACCAAAGGTGGCAGTGGACTTTCCGTAAGCGCTGCCATCATCCGTCCCCAGCCAGAACATGGGTGCATTCGCCACCTGCGTCCAGGTAAGGGTAACAACAGCCGTATAACCGTTATCGTTGTCGGAAGTGATATACGTGCCATCACTCAGGGTAATAGCAATGTTTTTGTTTTTGATGGCATCCTCCCCGCTACCGCCGAGAGTAAGGCTGCCGCTGCTCCATACCGGACTAAGTTCGGCAGCAGCAGCCAGACCGGCCAGAGCCATCAGAGCTACGATTGTCTTTTTCATGATTATTATGCTTTAATTATTAGATATTTATAAAGAATTGCACAAAACTCATAATCCCTTGCGCATTGAGATGAGTACAGCTTTGCCACAACTCGTCGGGCACACGATACAGCATTAGCGATGCTGATTCAAGCATAAAAATTGCAAAAGTGTAATTTTTTAAAGAGTTAGGCCATATTTATGAAAGATAAACAGTACGATTGAGCGATTGTTAATTTATACCTGACAGACGGAGTTTCAATGTGAAGATAAAGGTACAGCATCGCTAATGCTGTACCATCCGCTCGTCGGGTTGTATCAAAGTTACACTCATCTCAATGCGCAAGAGATTATGAGCTTTATTCAATCCGCTCCAAACACCTAATAATCAAATTATGAAAAAGACATTAATCACACTTCTGGCACTCAGTGGCATGTTGAGCATGTCCGCTTATGCAACAGAGACTACAAGTCTTAAGCTCTCTGACGCAACACTGACCTCCTCTAATGGCGCAGAGATGAATATGGATGCAGCAGGCATGGCCGCCAACAAGGAGTTTACACTTACCATGAGTATTAATGCGAATAAGCTCATGGAGTTACTCTCTACTTCTGCCTCCACGGAAACCAACACATGGATTGCGCAAATCAGCACCGAGCGTAGTGGTAATACAGATTATTCTACAGGCCTGGCCGTAGTGTATGCCTCCAGCTCAAACGAGACAGATGCGTCTCTGATGGCAGGATATTACAACTCCGGCAATAAATTGGTTGGAAAAAACTTCAATGTGACGGATGGCACAACAACCACCACCTATCTTTCATCCATTGTTTCATCTGCTTGGGGATACAACTCCACAACAAAAACATCTGATATTAAAGCTGCAGCTGTGACAATCAGCGGAACCGTGGGTAGCAATTTTTCCATTTGCCTGACAATGAAAAAGACGGACGGTTCGCTTTTGGAATACACTGGAACCACTTCCGGCTATTCATTTGGAAGTACGACAGACATCAATTCTGTGTCATTTAATAGCAGCGTTGTCAATTCTGCCTACTATTTTGACTCCATCGCCACAACAAAGAATGCCAAGTCGCTGAATGCGGCACTTGTCCCCGAGCCGACCACAGCTACGCTTTCCCTGCTGGCTCTGGCCGGTCTGGCTGCACGCCGCCGCCGCAAGTAACACACCAATCTTCAACACCAAAAGTCCCTCCTCGGTTAGTTCCTTGGAGGGACTTTTTTATCTCTACTCCTTGCCAATCCGGTAAATACTCTATAACGAGAGAGAAGATTATAAAGAAGATAGAATTGAAATAATGGCACAGACTTTGACCATTGGATTAGGAGGTATCAGCATTATTAATGCAGATGCTTATTCTTCACGCTGAAACTCTGTCTGTTGGGGGATAAGTAAGCATCTCTCACACGCACTGCCGGTCATTGATGATGATGACCTAACTCGAAAAATTCTAATCTTTTGCGAATTTTAGGCTTGCTACAGCATTAATAATGCTGTATTGTAGGGCCGTTGGATTGCAGCAAGTCTACACTCTTCTTGATACGTAAGAGATTGAATGATTTGAACAGCCAATCTAAACGCATAATAATCAATTCTTACTAACATGAAGAAAACACTTCTCACGCTCCTCGCGCTCTGTGGTGTGGCTGCCGGTGAAACGACAGAAACATTCACATACAATGTAGCATTGGATAGCAAATCGTATGACGGTTATAAGTCTAAAGGAGACGCGACAGGCTGGGTTAATCTCGACTGGGGTAAGTTCAGCGCATCTAATCTGCAAACCGATTTCGCCTTGCTTAGAATCACATCCGAAGGTAATTACGGTTTTAACCATGCAGGTAATACAGAAAATACATCTTACGGCTTTGGTGTAGGCTATACCGAAGAAACACTGACCTTGATTGGGCGCAATGGCGTGGGGCAGCAAACGCTTTTTGCCAGTGTAGTAAATGTAACTTCTATCCTCGGGACATACACAACAGACCAACTGCGCAGCCTTTCTGTTACCACAAGTGTGACAAATGGTGAGGGTTCTGATTCATGGTGGGGGTTGTATAAAATGGATTCAGAAGGAGGCATTACCATGTTCTCTAATCTTTGTGATGATTCTTCAGGTTCTCATAACGATTTAAGAAATAAAACAACTGAAACAATCACTCTCACCGCAAGTAATCTTTCTACTATTCAAAGCACGGATAAGTTGGTTGTTTTGTATCGCCAGGGCGCAGGCGGCAAAAGCCTTGGCATTAATAGCTTGAGCTATAAGGGAACAGCAATGATTCCCGAGCCGACTACGGCTACGCTTTCCCTGCTGGCGCTGGCCGGTCTGGCTGCACGCCGCCGCCGCAAGTAAATCATCTTTTTCAGCTTGAAAAAACAAGGGTCGCTGCTCGCAACAGAGCAGCGGCCCTTTTGTTGCCTTTCTACCCTTCAACACAGATTCGTGATAAGAATAGCAACAGGGCACAGGCGCAAGCCCAGCTCTGCTCCCCTTATCCGATGTATCCGAGTACAATCCGAGTTATCGGTATACGTTTTCGGGGCACTTTTTGGAGAACAGAGACAAAAAAAAGAGGAGGGAGTTACATTTTATTGTAACTCCCTCATTGTTAAGGATACGCACGAGAGGACTCGAACCTCCACGACTCTCATCACTAGAACCTGAAAAATCCGCTTACCAAGTATTATCAATAAGTTATGGAAATTACAGAGAAGAAACAGAGAAAAGTCTTTACAAATGACTTCTATTGTGATACAATCTTTCTACGCCTATGGAATTCCTAATGAAGGTATTACATAGAATTACAATACTAACAAACGACAACTAAAAGAGGTTTAAAAACATCATCTTCGAGTTGTCATTCACACATACAAAATAAGATGACATAGGAAAACAAAGAGATAAAAGATAAGACACAAGAACTACCTGTGATAGCAACTGAAACCAAGAAAACAAAAGCCAAAACCAAAATTTGGGTCATTGAAGATAAGAGAGTGCATCTCCCTGTTGGGATAAGCACCGAAACTTGGCGTGGAGGCATCCGCAAACTAGCCGTTACATGGTTAGAACACGGTAAAAAGAAGAAGAAGTTTTTCTCTTGGTCACTAGCAGGTCTTGAAGAAGCCAAGGCTCTGAATGATGCTCTCAAAAAGGAAGCCAAGAAGTATGGAGCAGAATTTGGAAACATCACCGAGGACGAAAAAAGAGCCTTGGACTTGTGGAGAGCCTATGTGAAAGAAGCACAGATGAATGGCTTCAAGTTCGCATCTGCCTATGAAATCGTCCAAGCAGGTTTGGAGAACCGCAAAACGACATCTCCTGACTTCAATACCTTGGCTCGCTATTACTTCGACAAGGAACTCATGCGTAAGACTGATGGAGAACTCACCGAGCATGCAGAAACGGTGAAGAACCGTCTGTTCAACCACATCTGCCCTGTTCTTGGTGGCAAACCTGCCCACACCATCACAGAAGATGAAGTTGAAGACTTCTTGGACGGATTGAAAGGTATGAATGGAAAGCGAGCATCTGCTACAACTCGCACGCAATACCTCAATCTGCTCAAATCAGTATTCAAGTTCTGTATCAAAAAGAAGTTACTCCCTGCTGAATACAATCCTGTGGCAGGTCTTACCCCTCCCACGAAGAAAAAGGATAAAGAACCTGAAATCTTATCTGTGGATGATGTAAAACGCATCTTTGCCTTTGTAAAGAAGAACCCCAAGTATCACAAATTCATCCCTGTGCTAGCCGTAGGGTTCTTCTGTGGTGCTCGTGTTGAAGAAAGAGCCAAGATGACTTACCGAGACATCTATGTAAGTGCTCGTAACGAAATCTACATCCCTGCTGCTAACGCAAAGAATGGTATCGCACGATACATCTACCCTGCTGACAACTTCAAGGAGTGGTTAGACTTCGCCAAAGAGCAAGGCATCAGCATGAATCCGTCTGATTACTTACTTGAAGGTAACACGGTGAAGCAACGGAGAGATAAACACAGCAAGTTACTTGTTGCCTTATCAGAAGAAACTGGGATTACCTTCCCCAAAAACTGCATTCGTCACACGGCTGCATCCTGTATGGCCGAAATCCTGGGATACTCACAAACTACGAATCAACTTGGTCACGACATTGCGATGCTCTTGAAGCATTATCGCCGAGCCATCTCCAAAACAGAAGCCGAAGAATACTTCAACATCATGCCTGATGCAGTATGATAACAACACTTTCAGAACTGATGTATAATAAGGGTATGAAGAAATAGACGCATAGTAATACACAGGGGGAAAATACAGTAATGACACGCCGTGAGATAGCCAAGCACTTCAGGGTTGCTCCTGATACCATCACGAGATGGACAAAAGAGGGGCTACCTGCTCTTTACATTGGAAAAGTGAGAGGCGTAGCAAGAGGAGCACGCCCTCGTTACCTCCTTTCACAGGTGATGACTTGGATAGAAAATCGGAAGAGCGGTATCATTTGGTGACTTCACATCACAACAAAAAAACTATCAGAGGAGTGGTCATCCACTCCTCTTTTTTTGCTCAAATTTTCACCTTACTAGATGCTGAAACTAGTATTTCTAATGAATTTATACTAAATTCTTTACAAAGTGAGTAATTAGTGAGAAAATGCCTTTACAAAACAGGGTCCTTTGGTAAGATTTTCGCAGATGAAACAAACCAAGTCCAAGACCAAGTTCCACGAAGTGGAGGGTAAGCGTGTATCTCTGCCAAAGGGTGTATCCGTGGAGATGAAGAACGGTATCCGTAAGGTCACGGTTACTTGGTCAGAGCATGGTAAGGTTCGCAGACGCTACTTTGACTACTCTTTGGAGGGTGTGGAGCAAGCAAAAGACATCAATGCTACCAAGAAGCAGGAGTTGAAAAGGTTCGGTCAGGAGTTCGGAACTATCTCCGATGATGAGAAGCAGGCTTTGGACTTGTGGAGAGCTTATGTCAAGGAAGCGATGGGTTACGGTTTCAAGTTCTCATCGGCATACGAGGTGATGAAGCGTGGTATTGATGGACTGAACACAACTACTCCTGATTTCAAGACCCTGGCTCGCTACTACTTTGACAAGGAACTGATGCGTAAAACTGATGGCGAACTCACAGAACACACGGAGACGGTTCGTCAGCGTTTGTTCAACATCATCTGCCCCTACTTCGGTAACAAACCTTCTCACACCATCTCCGAGAACGATGTTCTGGACTTCTTGGATGGTCTGAAAGGTCAGAATGGTGGTAAGGCATCACTCGTTACTCGCACGCAGTATCTCAATCTGCTTAAGTCTGTGTTCAAGTTTGCTGTTGAGCAAGGAAGCATCTCCAAGGAACACAATCCTGCAAAGTTCATCAAGCCTGCCAAGAAGCGTAAGGATGCTGAACCTGAAATTCTGACTGTGGATGAGGTGAAGCGCATCTTCTCCTTCGTGAAGAATAACCCCAAGTATCACTCATTCATCCCTGTCTTGGCAGTAGGCTTCTTCTGTGGTGCTCGTGTGGAGGAGCGTGCTAAACTTACTTACGGTGACATCTACATCGGCGGTCGCAATGAAATCTTTGTATCCGCTGCTGTTGCCAAGAATGGTATCGCACGCTTCATCTACCCTACCGAGAATGTGAAGGCTTGGATGGACTTTGCTCGTGCTCATGGTGTGAGTATGAATGCTACTGATACGCTTATCCAAGGTGATACTCTCAAACAGCGTAAAACGGCTCACAGTTCTTTCCTCAAAGCACTGGCAACGGAGACAGGGATTACACTTCCGAAGAACTGCATCCGTCACACTGCTGCATCATTCATGGCAGAAAGTCAAGGTTATACTTCCACGGCTAATCAGTTGGGACACGACATCGGCATGCTGTTGAAACACTACCGCCGTGCTATCACCAAGACGGAAGCCGAGGCTTATTACAACATCACTCCTGATAGCGTGTGAGGTGTGGGTATAATTCTGTTGTTCTCGTTCCAAAATTTTGAATTTTAGTTACTTTTATTCTTGTAGTGAAAGCATAGAGGTGTTACTCTCATTTACACCCCAAGAGAATAGTCTTTTTGGGGCAAAATAGTTTCACAAGATAAGTAACACAAACTCTCTCCAAGCCATGTCTGAAACAATACCAGCACCTCCTAAGGAATCTATTCCTTCTACTCTTCACACTCAACATGAGCCGTCTCAGAAACAGGAACAAATTATAGAAGGAGATAAGGAGAAAACAACTACAATAGTTTCCTCGCAAAATTATACAGCATGTCTTTCAGAAGTATTTCCCTCATTTGCAGGCGTTGCTACACAAAAGGAATATCACAAAGCATGTTTGTCTAGTCTGTTATTTTCAATTTTAATATTTATTACCCTAATCTTTATATTTCAATTTCCAAACGATGTTTTAGTTGATGTAAGCGAGGTTTTATTGCTTGCATTCACTATAATGTTTAACTGGGATAATTTTAGGGTTACTGTTAAAAGGGTTCACGCTTTTGGATGGAGTTATACTTATTGTTCGGTAATTCCGAATATTATCGTATCTTTTTTATCTTTTGTGTTTATAACAAAGTTTTGTTTCGAAGGATTTATTATTATGATTGTTCTTGGTGGCATTTATAACACAATATTGTTTTTAATTTGTTTCTCATGCAACGCAAGTATAGATAAGAGTTTAGATGCAAAAAAAATCGAGAAAGATAATAAATTAGATGAGAATTACGATACTTCATTACATCAAGCTGCATACAAAGGTCAAATAGAAGTCGTAAAACAGCTCATAGATGCGGGTGCGAATGTCAATAAAATTGACACTCGCGGTAGAACTCCGCTGGATTATGCAGTAAGCATGAGGAGGTCTGAAGTCGTCAAATTGCTCGTAAAAGCAGGAGCAAAGAAATAAGTAACCACTCATCAATCTTTCCATCATGACCCACCCTTGGTTTTATGCCTTGGGTGGGTATTTTTTAATCCTCCCTAAATACTATTGTTATGAGAGAATAGATTACTTACAAATGGAATTGGAACAATGGAATAGATTTTGCCAACTGGATGACCAAGCAAGTGGCTTACAAGGTCTTATCTGAATTCTGGTGCTGGTATGGCGATGTGGTGAAAACTGTCAGCCGTTTCACAGATGATGAGCATGAATTGGCTGCATTGGATGAGGTAGGTAATCATTCCTTTGATGGACTTCCTTTGCCCTCATTGGATGCCAAGTTCTACATCTGTGGCAAGGAATTTGAGGTTAGAGACGCATTATCACTCGCCACGATGACGGTTGAACAAGTTGTCAATGATTATCCTGATTCTCCTGATGGTTGGTCTTCTATTGCAGATGTGAGGGAATTTGCCCTTGGTTTCTTCTGTGGCGTTATCAGAGGAATGTTGAATTGACCTGATGCAACCGTGTGAGTGTTCGTGTAGAACTCCGTTATAATAGTGGTATGACAATTGAATTGAATTATTAGACTACTGTTGATGGCATCCTCCGTTGTTTCAATGAAATTCAGACAAGCGAGGAACTGATGGCGTTCTACCATGATGAGATTGAACCCCAACTGATACACGAGTTGGATGCTTACTTTAACTCCGATTACTAGGTGTGGATTGAGGATAAGATTACCTCACTGCCACCGTTCTTACGCAAGAGAATCGGTAACTGCAAATTCACTGATACCACGATGGAGGAGATTCACGAATATCTTGAAGATGTTGGTTACAGTCCCATCTCGGAACTACCTTTGCCCATCAATGATAAAACCATCATGATTGATGATGACATCTACCGAGTGGCTGATTATCTGAAATTCCACACGCTCACGACCAAGGATTACTTGGAGTATGAACCACGATGCCGATGCTTCCATGAGTTGATAGAGGACATCATTGAACGGTTGCTTCCATCCAAATTTGAGATTGAGAAGATGAGGATTGAGTTATCGGCTCTTCAATCATGAAACTATAAGCCCCACCCTTCGTATGAAAGGTGGGGTTGCTTATTATGCCCTTACCAAGGACACTTTCTCAAATTTCGCATAAACCGCTGGCGATGAGAATTTGACGCAGTGCGTCAATGTAGGATTCGCCACAGAACTGTCAGAAATGAGAACCTTGTATGGTATAACATCAAACCACACTTTTACCCCCCACTCACCTAGTCCTGAACTACTAGAAATACAACATAAAATGAGGATAATATAATAGATTATCTTATATTGTTCTCATTTCAAGTTGTAGTTTAGACCCCATACAAGGTTCTCAATTCACCCTGTCTTATCCCTAGGTGTTGCCGATGATGTATCTCTTCTTCTTGATGGTCACAGAATCACCAGCAGACAGCCCTTTCAACTTCTTGCTCAAATTACCCTTATCTACTCCTAGTTCCTTGGCTGCATCCTGTATGGATGAGAACGATAACACCTGATTGGTTATTGGGTCAAACAGTGCTATCTCCTTACGCAGATATTCATTGACACAGCCCTTGGCTCGTCCCTTCTTCATCTCTACCTCATTACCATCTTCATCAAGATACTTACCCTTGGGGAGCAATCTGCCAGTCTTACAGGCACTCTCAAACACCGTATTGGATACCTTGATGAACAGATGCTTGGCTTCTACCTCTTTGTAATCCCAGTTCAGGTATTGACTATTCCACTCTCGCACAGTTTCAGTCCGTGTTACCGAATGAATCTTATATCCGAGTCTTTCCAGAGTTCCTACGATACGACCATTGATGTAGATGCTCACCTGCCTTGTGAGTTCATGAGGAGTGAGGGAGTAATACTTCTCATGGCGGCACTTCCTTTCAAGGCTCTTCACCGCACTATTGATTTCCTCCATAGATTCCTGATAAGAGAGCATGATGTCATGAGCCTTCTGCGTGAAGATGAGATTAGCAACTTCTTTCATTCCTTTGTCATAAAAACTCTTGGCATTGAGGTATAATGACCTAGCGTTTTGGAACACTCTGTCCTTCTCCATGCTCTTAACTGTCTCTCTCAATCTGGAAATCTTGCTCTCTTCCTTCTCGGTTCGTGGTCTTGCCTTGGATTTGAGAGTGAAGTAATATCCCTTATCAGTAATGAGGTAGAACCATTGGAAGGGGAAGTGGTAAATCTTCTCCTCAATCCTGTCAGGATAGATGGCTTTGATAGCCTTGGTAATCTCTGCGTCCTGTTCATCCCTCGTCATCTTGTAGAAGTCAGAGGGGAGTTTCAATCGCTCCACCTCCTGCACCTCATGTTCCTTGCACCACTTGGATACAGCCTTCTCATGAGGCTTGTATTGGTGCAAGTTGTTCTGTGCTTCTACCTACTTTACTAGGGCATCTACATCCAAGTTATAATTAGTCATGCTCATAATTCTTGTATAATCAGTTTCTTCGTTTTATTCATCTACTTATACTTCAACCACTATTATACGCATGTTCTATAAAAAATCCGACTTGATAATAAATCCACGGAGAATGTCTCATCCATGCTCCCTGCATGGGTAGCGACCTCATAAATACTTGTATGAAGATTGAACAGTTGTCAGAGATACTAGATAAGCAGGTTGTTAAGGGTGGTGCAGTCAATAATGTGGAGCGGATGAGTAATGCCATTCGGTCAGTGCTTACGGAGGATGCTAAACAGATGAGTAAAGGTAAGGATGCTTATGAGGAAGCACGGCAGCGTGACTTTGAGAGGAAGATAGCAGAGGACATGAAGAACCCACGGCAAATGACTTTCAAGGAAATGGTGGATAGGTATCTGTGAATACAGGTTTGAGTCTGTAATTGTTGAAAAGGAGTGACAGATGGCTTGTCACTCCTCTCTCTTTTTATTTTCATCCAAGGGTAGTTATGAATGCGAACAGGTTGCACTACTTACGCAGCCTTCTTACGAGCGTTGTTGGGGTCGCAGTTATCATAACGAGCAGAACGCTCCACAATGAACTCGTAGCGTGTTTTCTTGTAGGTGATGTAAGACTTACCCTCACGCTCTGCTTGGCGAATTTTGGTGCGGAGCATTCCTCCATTCATGCCACAAGTCTCCTGAGCATTCACATACCCCACTATCTCAATAACCTTATCTGAATTTTCATGTTGAAGCAGAATGGTGGCATACTTGGAAGCCTTATCCTTGGCGATACGGTTAGGGTTATTATTCACCTCGGTAACGGTTTGGACTTCCAGATTCTCCAAGCGTAAATCCCTACGATTACCGTTTTTGCATACGATACGCTCATTATCAGAGAGAGGGCGAACAAAGGTTTCATACATGAGGCGAGATACATGGTAATACTCCATCTTTGTTCCAACCCAGAAACCAACAGTGCCGTATTCAACGCCGTTCCTATCCTTCTGGAAGTTGATTGATAACTCAATTACTGAATCATTGACATAGGACTTTACGATACCTGCCTTGGTGACAGAGTAATAACCACGCCAGCCAGCAATCCAACGCTCGTTTTCAGAGATATAAAGAGGGTCAAACATAATCTTTTCAGTATTAGCTTTTTCGGAGGGGGGGAGGAGTTACCTCCCCCTTTTTATTAATCTTACGCAGCGGATATATCGGTGAGATTCCTTTCTATAAAACATATTGCCTCAATCATGAGAACGATATTCTTACGGAAAGTATTGGATAACTCATTATAATGCTTTTCATTGGGGGCTTTTCCTCGGTTTGATATACGAGGCTTAGCTGTTTTGAATTCTCCGTTGGAATAACGCAGCAGGAATTCACGGAATTGAATGAGTTTGCAGAGTGCAAAATTACCGTTTTCTTTATCATTAGAGGCGTAATCACAAACACATCCAATAAGGTTTTTTGCTGATTTTGCCTTTTCTAATTCTCCGAACCAACTCTGGTAATTCCAGGTATATCCACTAACCTTACCCCTACATTCTATGATTGTGTAACCCTCATAATACTCACAATGATAATTATCATTGTTGCTCTTATCAAAAGAACTCGGAATAAACTCGGAGTTAAACTTGCTAACCTTAATCATTATAATTTGTAACTATATATTATTAACTTTGTTAAGAGGGAGGGGAGGTTGCCCCTCCCTCGGTTTATGTTTTAGGCAACCTGCACGCCGTTATAGTTGGTAGCCGTGGCAAGAATACCACAGGCGTGATTGATAACACCATTCAAGCGGAGCCCCTCATCAATACATCCGTTTTCAAAACACTCTTTGAGGAGGTTTTGGCAGATGTTGATTTCATCCAGCAGGCGAGCACGCTCCCCCTTATCTACAATCAAGCGGATAATATATCCGTTGGAGTTGTGGGAATCAAACCCCACAATCTTATTGAGATGATTGAGAGCAGAAAACTTTGCGCTCATCTCATCTTTTTTATCTAATGTTGAATCAATGTGCTTTCCGCAGAAAGTATTGATACCGTTACTCCCAAGGCTGTTAATGTGTGCTGCAAAGGGGAGTATGTTTGCAGCGTTTGTGTTTTTCTTTTGCATGAGCACATTATACTAGAATATATCATATAAGTCAAGCGAATTGTTCCTGCTCTAACGATGTGGAATATCATTAAATAATTATGATATAGAAGTATTAGAATTTTTGTGTAGTGCTCTTATGTATAGGTGGTTATGCTAAAATTTATACAACTTCATATTATCATTATATGAATTATGCCTCTAATGAGTCGTATGAAAGTTATACGAATTTTAACTATCAGCCACCACAAAGCACTGATTAGTCGTATGTTACAGAAGAGTATATCAACTTAAAGAAAAAAGATTGAAATGCGTGATTTTTTTCGCAGAAAGTGATTTTTTTGTCCCAAAATGGCAAATGAGACCAAATTTGGGTCAAAAATGCGAAATTTGCCCCCTAAAACCGCTTTTTGGCTTCAAATCGCACCGACAATCGCCGACATTCCTCCGAGCGTTTCTAGGGCTATTCTGGCAGGCTTATAATTGCAACAACTTTTTCTAATACATTTCAGTCAGACTCACCTCTACCTCCACCTGATGAGGGTAAATACCAGTATGAAGATTGAACAGATGTCAGAGATACTAAACAAGCAGGTTGCCAAGGGTGGAGCAGTCAATAGTGTGGAGCGTATGAGTAAGGCTGTCAGGAAGGCTCTGACGGAAGATGCGAAACAGATGAGCAAAGGTAAGGATGCTTATGAGGAAGCACGACAGCGTGACTTTGAGAGGAAGATTGCCGAGGATATACGCAACAACCGACAGATGACCTTTACCGAGATGGTGAATCGTTATCTGTGAATGCTGGTTTGACCCTGTAATTGTTGAAAGGGAGTGACAGATGGCTTGTCACTCCTTTCTTTTCTTACACGCACATACTCTAATCCATCTAACACCAAAGTATTGTAAAAATTTTTGGAAAATTTTTTATGGAATTTTTTAGGGATGCCACCCTATCTGTGATTAGAAGCATTTTCTATTAGAACCACTTATAAGAGACTTACTGTGTATAGATAAGACGGCTTTAGAAAAGGCTCATTCCTAGGGGATGTCTCTCTAAAAAAGTGGCTTTCTGGGAGGAATGTCCCTGATAAATATTTTTATACTGACAGAGAAACCGCTCTAATTTGCCCCTCCTTGACCATAAAAAGAGGCATTTTTCACCCATTTTTGTACACAAAACAAGGCAACAGAGCAATAGGCATTTTCTCAAACGGCTAGAATTTTAGTCTAGTCATTGATTATCAAAGCGTATAGTTACAGAGCAAAAACAGAGTTGTTGGTATGCGTTTTCAGCCGTTTTTGGGCGTTTTTTGAGAATGATTACAAAGAGAAGAGAGAGTTACTTTTTATCGTAACTCCCTCATTGTTAAGGATACGCACGAGAGGACTCGAACCTCCACGACTCTCATCACTAGAACCTGAAACTAGCGCGTCTACCAATTCCGCCACGTGCGCATTTGGATTGGTGCGGGCGAATTAAACCACAATTCAAACCGAAAATCAAGACAAATTTGTAAAAAAATAAAAAAAAGTACAGAAAAGAGGGAAAAGGGGGAGAGGAAGCGGCTTGCAGTGAGCAGGAAGAGGTGATATACTGGGAGCGGATGAGCACATCTGCGCCAGAGGAAGCCGAAAGTTCAGCGGTGTTGCAGCCGACCGTCGGTCGCCCGCACCGCCCGGCAGGCACAAAGCCAAGCATTCCCGATCATGAAATCATACGCATGATTGGGCGGGGTGCGTATGGCGAGGTGTGGCTGGCCTGCTCGCTGACGGGGGCTCACCGTGCGGTGAAGGTGGTGTGGCGGGAGGATTTTGCTAACGATGCACTATTCGCGCAGGAATTCGAGGGGGTGCTGAACTATGAGCCCATTGCGCGGGATATCATCGGTCTGGTGCATATCCTGCACGTGGGGCGCCACGGCGGAGAGAATCCGTACTACTACTATGTGATGGAGCTGGCAGACGATGCGTACACCGGCATTCACCTGGACCCGGATGGGTATGTACCCCGCACGCTGCAGAGCGATATGAAGCTGTATGGGAGGAGGGCCATGCCTCTGGACTATGTGCTGGAGGTCGGCTGCCAGCTGGCGCGGGCGCTGAAGGCACTGCATGCGGAGGGGCTGTCGCACCGGGATGTCAAGCCCGGCAACATCATCTTCGTGAACAGCAGAGCCAAGCTGGCAGACGCCGGTCTGGTAACCACGAGTAACCAGCGCACCTTTGTCGGCACGGAGGGCTATATCCCGCCGGAGGGGCCCGGCACCCCGCGGGCAGATGTCTATGCGCTGGCAAAGGTGCTCTACGAGATGAGCACCGGCATGAGTCGCCTGAGTTTCCCGGCGCTGCCGGATGAATTGCCGGAGGGCACACCGCACCGGCGCTGGCTGCAATTCAACAGGCTTATCTGCAGCGCGGCTGAGCCGACCATCACCAAAAACAGCATCACCACAGCCCAAGCCTTCGCGGATTTGCTGGAAGAGCTCCGCGATGATGTGCCGCACCGCCGCCGCAACAAGCGCCGCCGCAGGACGGAAAAGCGGCAGAGCTTCCGCAAGAGCTACGCAGTGGCGGGGGTGTTGGGCATCGGCTTTCTGCTGGCGGCGGGCGGCTATTTTCTGCCGGAGGATATGCAGCAGCGCATACGGCGCGCGCTGGCAGAGCTGAGCGGTCGACCGCAGCCCCCGCCTCCCCCTCTCGCCCCGCTGCCGATAACGGATATACCCACCCTGCCCACACTCCCCACCCTGCCGGCTCCTGACTCGGTTGTGCCCGGTGCAACGGCGCTCACGGGGGAGGGGCAGCTGTTTATCGGCAGTGTGCCCAGCAGCGCTTCCGTCTATACCGAGGATGGCGAATATGTGGATGAAACGCCCTACGGCCCCATATCGTTGAAAGCCGGGAAGCGTGTCAGCTTCATCCTCCGCAAGGAGGGCTTTGCGGATGCCTACGTCAGCGGTGTGATAACCGACAGCAAAATGCTTTCGCTCACCCCGGAGCTGCGTCCCTACCGCCCCCCCGTGACCGGGCAGGCATGGAAAGACGCCATGGGGACAGCCTATGAACCGGCAGGCGGGCTGCACAAAGCCGCCACACCGGTGACAACGGAGCAGTTTGAAGCATTCCTGAAATCCCGCCCCGCACACGCCCGCCGCATCACCTACGAAAAACATACCGACGGAGTGCGCACCTCCCAACAGGGCATCAGCGAATTCACCCTCTGGCTCACCAAAAAGTGTGAGGAAGCGGGCACTATCGGGCGCGATCACTCCCTCATCGCCCGTGCGGAGGCAGGTATGGCCTCCGGCGCCAATCTGTGCGGCTACCGCCTCTACACCATGCTGGTGCAGAAGACACCCATCAGCATCTATTCCAATCCGCCGGGGGCCCGCGTCACCCTCAACGGGTTGCCGCTGGGGATGACCCCCATGCAGGATATCAAGGTACCGCTGGCGCCCTATTTCCTGGAAGTGCGCCTTCCGGGCTACACCACCATCAAGCGCAGCGGCCTCTCCCCGCGCGATTTGGTGCTGAACCTGAACCTCAAGCGCAATCATTCCCTCATCTTCGGCAGCGAATGGATTAACAGTCTGGGGATGAAACTGCGCCCCATCAGTCCCAGTCTCATGGCCTGCGCGACGGAGGTACGAGTGTCCGACTACCGGGCCTACTGCCGAGCCAAGGGAATCGAGCTGCCGGAACACCCCGCGCCGGAGCACAATGAACACCACCCCGTCGTCAATGTCTCCCGACGGGATGCGGAGGCCTTTGCCGCATGGCTGACCAAGAGCGAGCAGGACAACGGCCTCATTGAGAGAACAGATGTCTACCGTCTGCCGACAGATGAGGAATGGAGCACCCTGGTGGGATGCGGAACAGAAAAGGGTAACAGCCCCTATGACCGCCACCGCCAGCATGTCACCGCCACCGTGCGTTACCCCTGGGGCATCATCTGGCCGCCGCCGCGCGGCAGCGGCAACTACGCCGACATGAGCACCCTGGGCAATCGCCCGGCGGACCATATCCTGCCGCAGTACCGGGATGATTTCCCCTTCACCGCCCCGGTCGGTTCCTTTGCCGCCAATGCGCTGGGGATTCATGACCTGTCGGGCAATGTGCAGGAATGGGTGAGCGATGAATACGGTGGGCCCGCTGACTTCCAATTCCGGAAATACGGCGTCACCCGCGGCGGGGATTATTTCTCCTTCCGCCCGGGGCAGCTTTCCTCGCACAGCCGCATCCCGCATCCCCCCGGCATGAAACGCGCCACCATCGGATTCCGCCTCGTACTGGAGCGGAAACAGGAAAACCTCCACAACTGATATCATCCGCAGCAAACGCAGCGGATTTGTCTTGACCCGCAGGCGGTTTCATGATAGATTGCCCGCGACGGTCACCGACACCGAACCACGTATCTTTCACCATGTCAACAGAACTTCCGCAACGAGTCCACTCGCGTCTTGCCGGCGCCAATATCACCATTGTCTGCGCAAAATACAATCAAAAGTACACAGACGCCCTGCTGCAGAACTGTCTGGCCGAACTGGAGCAATGCGCCCCATACGCCCAGATTCACATCGTGCGGGTACCGGGAGCCTTTGAAGTGCCGGTCATGGTGAAACGCGCTATCCACACCCCGGTTGAATCGCATAAGCCGGATGTCATCATCACCTTCGGCGTCATTCTGCGCGGCAGCACCGCGCACGCAGACTTGGTGGGTACCGCCGTGACCACCCAGCTTATGACCATGGCCTGTGACTCCATGATTCCGATTATTCATGAAGTGCTGCTGCTGGATGATGAAAAGCAGGCATTCGCCCGTTGCATTGCCTCTACTCTCAACCGCGGCCGCGAAGCCGCCCGCGCCGCCATAGACATGCTCAACGTGCTGGAAAATGAGCGGGCATGGAATCGCAACGTCTTACGGCGCAACAATAATCAATAACCTCTACTCACCATGAGCATCAACCGCAGCGAGGTACGCAAATCCGCCCTCACCCTCCTCTACGCCATTCGGGAGAACGGCGGCAAAGCCGATAATTTTGATTTTGACCTCTTCTGGAGCATTGCCCAGGAGAAAAAGACGGACAAGCTGCGCGAATCGCACGCCCGCGCCATCCTGCATACCTGCCGAGCCTCCTGCGACAGCGCGGAGCTGCTGAACACCCGCGCAACGGCTCTGCTGGAAGCCATGCACGGCGATTTGACAACCGTCACCCTGCGTGACGAAACGGAGCACTATAACCGCCAGAACCAGGCCTTTGAAGCCTCCGTTTCCGCACTTTCCTACTGTCTGAATGACACGAGACGGGAGGGAACTGACCAGCTTGCCCGCTGCATCAGCGATGTGCTGCACCTGGCCGGCGCTCTGGTCACGATGGCCAATAATTTATTGCCGCGCTTCGAGGATTATCCTGCCTCCCGCAGCCTTACCGAGCCGCTGGCGGCCGCTATTCGCCGCAGAGTACGCCTACTGGAAGCAACGGCTGCGCTTACCCACCCCATCACACTGAGCGACAGCAAAGAGCATGCAGGTCTTGCCCGCCAGGCGTCTGATCTCAACGAACTGCGTCCCGCTGCAGAAGAGCTGGTGAAAGCCGTGCTGCAGCACCTCGACGAGCTGGAAACCGAGCTCACCGGACTGATTGATAATTACTCTCTGGAACGCGTGGACATGGTTGACAGCAGCATCCTGCAACTTGCTCTCTACGAGCTGCGCTTCAACGGGCTGGAGCCCGCCATTGTCATCTCCGAAGCCAACCAACTGGCCGACACCTACTCCGGTTCCAAGAGCGCACCGTTCATCCACGGCATTCTGGCAGCTGCTGCCAAAGCCTGATTCCTCACCCCCCTCTGTCCCATGGCCCATTTCTTCACCAGACTGATAGACAAATTCCTCGGCGAACCGGAAATTGACTGGGACGAGCTGGAGGCAGACCTCATCTCTGCCGATATCGGCGCAAAGCGAGTTCTGCCGCTCATCGAGGAGCTGCAGGAACAGGACAGTCAGGATGCCTGCGATATCGCGGATTACATCAAGGCGCAGCTGCGCTCCGCCTTCCCGGCAGAGCTGCCGCAGCTGCCCGTCCCGCAGGCGGGCAAGCCGGTGGTCATCATGATGGTAGGCGTGAACGGCGCCGGAAAAACCACCACCAGCGCAAAGCTGGCCTACCGCCTGCAGAAGCAAGGGCGCAAAGTGCTGCTGGCGGCGGCGGATACCTTCCGCGCTGCGGCTGTGGAGCAGCTGGAAAGCTGGGCCAACAGACTGAACGTGCCCCTCTACAAAGGCCGCCCGAATCAGGACCCCGCCTCCGTCTGCTACGAGGCTCACACCCGCGCCCTCAACGAAGGGGTGGATTACCTCATCTGCGACACCGCCGGTCGCCTGCACACCCGGCACAACCTCATGGAGGAGCTCTCCAAAATCCGCCGCTCCATCGCCAAGCAGGATGAAGCCGCGCCGCACGCCTGCTATCTGGTTGTGGATGCCACCACCGGGGGCAACGCCCTGATGCAGGCTCGCGAGTTCCACAAAGCCACCCCGCTCAACGCCGTTGTCATCACGAAGATGGACGGCTCCGGCAAGGGCGGTGTTGCCGTGGCTATCCAAGACGAGCTGAATATCTCCCCCCTCTTCCTCGGCACCGGGGAAGGCAAGGACGACCTCATCCCCTTCCGTGCGGATGAGTACGCCAACACCCTGCTCTGATTCCCGCACCGCCATGCCCACGAAACCTTCTCTGCTGGAATACACGCCGGAAGCCCTGAAGGAGCTGCTGGCCGAGCTGGGGCAGAAACCCTTCCGCGCCACCCAGATTCTGGAGTGGATGTGGAAGCACCGCGTGGCAGATTTTGAGCAGATGAGCAACCTCCCGCCCGCCCTGCGCGCACAGCTGGCAGAGCGCTTTACCCTGCGCCCGCTGCAGGTGGTGGAAGTGAGCGAAAGCACCACCGGCACCACCCGCAAGTTCCTCTCCCGCATGCAGGACGGCCATCTGGTGGAATCCGTCATCATCCCCGCCGCAGAGGGCAAGGGAGGCGCCCAAAGCGACCGCATCACCCTCTGCGTGTCCTCGCAGGTGGGCTGCGCGTTCGGCTGCCGCTTCTGCGCCAGCGGGCTGCTGGGGTTCACCCGCAATTTGACAGCCGGTGAAATCCTGGGGCAGATACTGGCGGCAGAGGAAGTGAGCGGTAACCGCGTTAACAATCTGGTGTTCATGGGCATGGGCGAACCGCTGGCCAACATCGACAACCTGCTCACGGCCCTCAGCGTCATCCTCGACCCGCACGGGCTCAACATCGGCGCTCGCCACATCACCATCTCTACCTCCGGCAACGTCCCCGGACTGCGCCGTCTGGCCGAATTCGGCAAACCGCTGCGCCTCGCCGTCTCCCTGCACGGCGCGAGCGATAACGTGCGCTCTCAGGTCATGCCGGTGAACCGCAAATGGCCGCTGGGGCAGCTCATCCCCGCCCTGCATGAGTGGAATAAAACCGGCAAACACATGATTACGCTGGAGTACATCCTCATTCAGGATGTCAACGCCGGTATGGATGAAGCCCGCAAGCTGGCGCGCGTGGCCCGCGACCTTAACGCCAAGGTCAACCTCATCCCCTACAACACCGTGGAGGGGCTCCCCTGGGTGCGCCCCTCAGAAGCCCATTGCAAGGCCTTCTGCCGCGCCCTCATGGCAGAAAAGATTCCCGTCACCATGCGCTACGAAAAGGGGCACGACATCAACGCGGCCTGCGGCCAGCTGCGCCTGCGAAAAGTGCAAACAGAAACAAGCGATAGCTGAATTTTCATTAACTTTCGGAGTGAAACGTGATAGTCCGGGCAAACGGAGTCACCTCTGAGAATGGGTGGATTGACTATGCAAAGACGCATGCTGAGCATGACGGAGATGACCAGCTCTGTTGGGCAGCCAGCGCCTCACTTTCCCTGCTGACCCTCGCAGTCCTGACTGCCCGCCGCAGACGAAAGTAAGAAACAGACCCTCATTTTTGCTCTTCCGGAAGTTTCGGCTTGAATCAATCGCAGAAATAGATTAGATTGAGGAGCAACGGGAACATTTTCCCGAGCAAACCTTTCTCTCTGCCATGAAAAAGACGCATCTTCTCTCCGCTCTCATCGCCCTCATCACCTGCTCTGCTGCGGTGAATCAGGCATCCGGTGCAACCCTCTGGGTAGACGGCGTCAATCAGACCTCCGGCTGGTATGATGCCAACAAGAAAGACCCTTACAGTAAAGACGGAGACAACGATTTGTGCTGGGCTGCATCCGCCTCCAACCTTGTGGCCTGGTGGCAGGATAAATATGAAACTCCGGCCGGCGTTCCCAACAACATTGATGCTATCTGGTCCACCTACAAAAACAACGTGGCAGCAGACGTGGGCGGTGACACACACGCCGCCATTCTGTGGTGGGTGACAGGAGTTTACCAACCCACAAATGAAGAGGAGCGCAAACGTTCCATCTTCGAAACATACAATTCTTCAACACTCCCGGAATGGGATGGATATTATTTTGAGGACTATGGGGACAAGATGCTTAAATACCGCGATGATGAGGAATTGAAGTGGGTATATCCGCTGGAGGATTTCCTGTGCGCCACTGACCGACAAACAGTCACGTCGGACAACATCGTCTCTCTACTGACTCAGGGATGCGGCTTGGGGCTCGGGCTCTCCCAAGATGGCAACTCCAATTTTGGCCACGCCATCACCCTCTGGGGCATTGAATACAACAGCGATACCAAAGACATCTCCCGCATGTGGCTGACGGATTCTGATGATGCACAGTATTCCCGGTATGATCAGGACGGCTTGTTTGCGGTTGATGTCGAGAGCCGGAACAACAAACTGTACATCAGCAGCCCGGAAAACGACTGGTACCGGGAGGCTGATAACACCTACATCTCCGTGCTATTTGGTGTCAATCCCACCGTATCCACCGGCTGGGGTATGCCCTTGGCTGTCATCCCGGAACCCGGCACCGCCACCCTTTCTTTGCTGGCCCTAGCAGGTCTGGCTGCCCGCCGAAGACGAAAGTAAGAAACAAGCCGTCATTTCCCTGTCATTTTGCTTGATTACCAAGAGTCAAGCAGGTATAATACCCGCGCAATGGCGGGTAAGATTCGCATCAGTCCGATTAAATGGCTTTTCCTGGGACTTCTGGTCACCGGGTTTATCGCCATTGTCGGCTATATTGTCTGGCAGAACTCCCGCATCCCCAAATCCCCGCACCAAGGAACGCAGAGCATTTACAATCAAGACACGCCGCTTGCCACCATGCCCGACAAGCTCATCATCGGGCTCATCCAGCTGCGACCGGAGGAGATTGTCAAGATTCCGTTCATCGATGGTTTTGAATCGCCCATCGGAGCCGATAACGGCGCGATGGCCTATGACGCCCAGCCCTTCGGCAGCCCCAATCCGCAACGCGGGGGCAACCACTGCGGGCAGGACCTCAACGGCATCGGCGGGCAGAACACCGATGAGGGCGACCCCGTGCGTGCCGCTGCCCGCGGCCTTGTCATCTACTGCGGCAAGCCCTCACCGGACTGGGGCAACGTGGTGGTGCTGGCGCACCGCATCCCCGGTGATGCCCGCATCATCCAAACCCTTTACGCCCATCTGAAAGACACCTGCGTCACCCCCGGGCGACTGATACCCCGAGGCACCAAAATAGGCAGCATCGGCACCGCAGACGGGCAATACCCGGCCCACCTGCATTTTGAAATGGTGGCCTCTCGCTGCGTGGAAGCCGGCATGCCCGGTTACAGCCCGAAAGGTGTCATGAACCGTCTGGATCCGGAGGAGCTGATGAATCACCACCCGGCACCGCCCCACCCGGATGTGTACGACAGCATCCGCCGTCTCCGCATCCGCGAAGCCGCCCTGCAGGCGCCGGATAACAAGCCCGCCGCCGTCCCCGAGGGCGCCATCCCCGTCACCCCATCTCAATTCCTTTAACTGATACAACATTATGAGCCGCAACATCATCCTTTTCCTCTGTGCATTCCTGGCCACCATCGGCATCAGCATCGGCATCTTCTGGCTGCTGGGCGTCCGTGCTGATGATTTGTCCAAAATCATCAGCAAAGACACACCTCAGCCCACAGTAACAGCCCCGGCCCAGCCTGAGCAGCCCAAGGCAGAGGAACCCGCCCGCCCGGAGCCGAAGCCCGTGGCAGAACCGGAGCCCGCACCGGCACCTGCACCGAAACCCGCGCCGGCCCTGCGCACAGAGCCCGTGGTAACCACTCCCACCGCAGAACCGGAACCCGCCCCGCAGCCGACTCCTGCGCCGCTGAAGCTGGCGGAAACACCCCGCAATGCAGAGCATGCAGCCGCCCTCACCGCCGCCGCCGCCATGGCAACGGAAAACCCGCAGTCCGCCCTGCAGCGTCTGGTGGAGAAGGGCGAGATGACCCCGGAAGCCGCTGCAGCGCTGGCCGCCTGGGCAGCCAACAACAAGGTGAAAGCCGTGGAAGAAGTGGGCAACAGCCGCCGCGCCAACGGAGATCGCGTGACCCGCTACCGCATTGTTTCCGAAAACGGGCAGGAGGACCTCCTGCTGGACGTGGTGACCACCCGCGACGGCTCCACCATCGTGGAAAGCGTCAAGACTACCTCCGCGGATAAGACCACCATCAGCGCCGCCTGCGACTCCATCACCGTGGCCGAGGGCTTCGTGGAAGCCGTGCGCCGCGGGGATATGGGCACCGCCCGCAAGATGATTACCGGCACGGAAGTGTCGGACGCAACCGTCGCCGGCCTCTGCATGATTTTCGAGGAGGGCGAGTTCAAGCTCCGCCAGCAGGCCCCCATCCGCAACACCTTCGAAAATGAGACCAACTCCGGCTACATCGTCTATGTGGAATCCCGCAATAGCGACAAGCCCGCCAACATCGGCATGGAGCTGGAAAAGGTGCAGGAAAAGGGCTGGTTGGTCAAGGCCGTGGGGCTGGATGCCCTGCTGAGCAGCTATGAAGGTCTGGCTACCGCCGAGGGCGGCCACTACTTCCCCATCGTGAAGAATCCCAAGGGCGGCGATTCCCTTGCCCTCTTCTTCGCCTTCAACGAATCTGCGCTGACCCCGCGCTCCCTGCGCCAGCTGCAGATTGTGGCCGAGCTGCTGAAGCAGAGCCAGGGTAAGCTCAACATCTCCGGCCACACCGATGACGTGGGTTCCGAAGGTTACAACCAGAAGCTCTCCGAGCGCCGCGCCGATGCGGTGAAGGAGGCCCTCGTTTCCTTCGGCGTGAAGGCTGAACAGATTACCACCCACGGTCTGGGCAAGAGCCAGCCGCGCCGCACCTACGCCAGCGATGCCTCCGAGCAGGAGGTCAACTACATCCGTGGTGAGAACCGCCGCGCCGAAATCTACCTCGACTTCGAGTCATGAAATACCGGCTGCGGCCACAGGAAGCAGCGCATGACTACGCTGCCGAGCTGAACCCGGAGCAATACGCCGCTGTCACCACCACGGCTCGCCACGCGCTGGTCATCGCCGGCGCGGGCAGCGGCAAGACCCGCACACTGACCTACCGCGTGGCGTGGCTGCTGGAGCAGGGCGTACCGCCGTGGCGCATCCTGCTGCTGACCTTCACGAATAAAGCCGCACGCGAGATGCTGGAGCGCGTGGAGCAGCTCACCGGCACCGCCCCCGGCATGCTCTGGGGCGGCACGTTCCATTCCATTGCCAATCGACTCCTACGCCGCCATGCGGAGCGTCTGGGCTACCGTCCCGGCTTCTCCATCCTGGATTCGGATGACCAGCGCGCCCTCATGCGCGCCCTCGTGAAACAACACCACGGCAAAACCGCCAAAAACGACCGCTTTCCCAAAGCAGAAGTCATCCTCTCCCTGCACAGTCTCGCCGTCAACACCGGACAGAACTGGCAGGACGTGCTGGACAGCGACTACCGCCACCTCGCGCGCTATGCCGATACGCTGGAGGCCATCTACCGCGATTACCGCACCCGCAAGCAAGAGCAGAACGCCATGGATTTTGATGACCTGCTGACCAATCTGCTGCGCCTGCTGCAGGAGCACGCCGACATCCGCGCGGAGCTGCAGGAGCGCTTCGCCCATGTGCTGGTGGATGAGTATCAGGATACGAACCTGCCGCAGGAAAAAATCATCGCCCTGCTGGGTGGCGGCATCGGCAGCAGCCTCATGGTTGTGGGGGATGATGCGCAGAGCATCTATTCCTGGCGCGGCGCGGATGTGCGGCATATTCTGAACTTCCGCGACCATTATCCGCAGGCAGAGGTGTACCGCATCACGACCAATTATCGCAGTGTACCGGCCATTCTGAATATCTCCAACGCGGCCATCGCCCTCAATGCCGACCGGATTGAGAAAGACCTACAGCCCGCCCGCGAGAGCAACCGCATGCTTCCCGCCGTCATTCCGGCCCCGGATAACCGCACGGAGGCCCGCTTTATCGCCCAACGCATCGATGAGCTGATGGCCGGCGGCATCCCCGGCAAAGACATCGCCATTCTCTACCGCGCTCATTACCACAGCACAGACGTGCAGATGGAGCTGTCGCGCAACCACATCCCCTACCGCATCACCAGCGGCCTGCGCTTCTTCGAACAGGCACACGTCAAAGACGTGGTCGCTTTCCTGCGCATCCTCTGCAACCCCGGGGACGAAATCGCCTTCCGTCGCATCGTCTCCACCTTCCCCCGCGTGGGAGAAGCCACCGCGGGCAAAATGTGGGCCTCCTGGCGGGGAATAGCCACGGCCTACCTGCTCGCGCACCCGGAAACGGAGCGCATTCTCGCCCCGCACAGTGAGGTGTTCGCCAAGGCTGCCGTGCCCGCAGCCGTGCGCCCGCACTGGGCGGCCTTTCTGAGCCTGATGGACTCCCTCCACCCGGAGGAGAAGGAACTTCTCCCTGCCGAGCTGGTGGCGGCCGTGCATGCTTATCTGGAGCCTTGGATGCGCACGGCTTACGAGAACTATGATGAGCGAGAGGAAGACCTGCACCAGCTCGCCCGCACCGTGGGCGAGGAAGAAAATCTGGAGAGCTTTCTGGCGCAGGTCGCCCTGCTCAGCGAGGTGGACCAGAGCAGCATCGCCCCGGATGACGACTGTGTGACCCTCAGCACCATCCATCAGGCCAAGGGGCTGGAGTGGAAGGTGGTGTTCCTCATCTTCCTGGGAGAAGGGCTCTTCCCCCACCGCCGCGTCATGGACAGCGGCAATCCCACCGACATGGAAGAGGAAGTACGCCTCTTCTACGTGGCGCTCACCCGTGCGCAGGACCAGCTCTACCTCAGCTTCCCCCGCTACAACGGCCGCAGCTACGATTCCCAGTTCTGCCCGCCCTCACGCTTCCTCACCTCCCTGCCCTCCGACCTCATGGAGCTGTGGGAAGTGGGATAAACAATCGGCATTTTGGGCATCTATATACTCTCAAATGGGAAATTGTAGGAGAAGATGTGCGGGCAAGCCCGCACGCGAAATTGCCCTGACGGGCAGCGAAATTCATGGCTGGAGCCATGAGCGAAATTATCCACTACGTGGATAGCGAAATTACCGCCTGAACGGCGGTAGTGAAAATAAGTGGCAGCCCGAAGGGCTGCGGAACTCTATCACTGCTGCCGGAGGCAGCAATTTCGCTCGGCGAAAGCCGAATTTCACTCGAGCCGCAGGCGAGAATTTCACTTCGCTCATCAGAGTGAACATCCCCCCTCCAATTTCCCATTTGTCGCTCAGTCTTGAGATTTTAGAGTCACATCAACTTATCAAAAGGCATAACATGGGTCGTAGTGTTGCTGATTTTCGCTTACCCAGGTCTTTAACACCTCTTCAGCCGCCGGGGAGAGCGTTTCGCTGCCGCCCATAGCAGGTGATACGATGATTCCCATGTGATTATCCCCCCCGTCTGTCGGGGTGAAATAGAAGCGCGAACCGGGCTGAGCCTCAGCAAGACGTCTATTGAGTTCCGCAAAGCGGAAAAGAGGCACCTTAGCGCTCGGAGGAGCGGATAACCAGACCCACCAGCCATGCACTCCGTCAAACCCGACCCGATGATACCCGCCCAGATAGCTCAGCGGAAACCTCAGGCCACAGACCACCAGCCAGAGAAGCAGAATGAAGCAATACAGGCGTTTAATCCGGCTCATCGCCTCCTCCTTTCCTCCTGTTCACAACAGGCAAGCCATTGCTGCACCACCGTCTGCCAGTCATTTTCCGGGGAATGAGCGCGCCACGCCAGTGCCGGGTATACATGCACCAGCTGCAAACCGCCCTCCTCCGTGGCAACCGCCAGCATGGCTTCCTTGTCAAAACAAGCCATCAGGGGGCCCACTTCCCATATCCCCGAGGTACACGCCCTGAGCCTTTCATTCAAATCTGACACTCGTTTCACCGTCAGCACATGCGGCGGCAGGTTCTCCAGGGGGATTACCTCTACCTCATATACAATCGGTGCCAATTGAAGCAGGCACAGGCCGGCAATAAACGCCACCGGAGCAGATAACAGCCAGCCGACTATCTTCAGAAAGGTTCTCATACGGCTTCACCGTACCATGCCGAAGGCGTTCCGTCAACCCCGTTCATCCGCTGTAACACATTTGTAACACAGGGCTCCGGCATTCATTCCGCTGAATAGGTCTGCAACAGCTTGACGGCATCCTGTGCCAGACGGTAGATGGCGGCCTCCTTGTCTGTGATGGCCGGCACTCCCCAGAGAGTAAAGTCATTGTGCGCGACAATGTTGAAATACATCCCGCGCAGACAGGTCAGACACCACAGCCACTCCCCGCGCTCCATGCCCGGAAAATGGGCTCTGACGGCGTCCTGCCACTCCTGCAGGGCATAGGAGTAATGGGATTCATAAACCCCGCGAGTCAGTTCCGGGGATTCGTAACCCATGCGGTTCAGGAAACAGAGCACCTGTTCCCCGGATGCAACGGAAGCATCCTTCCAGCGGGTGATGGGGGCCGCCAGCCAGGAATAGATGATTTCCTCCGCACTCCCGGTGTGGCGCACCTCCCGGAGTGCCTCCAGACAAACGGCATTGTACTGCTCGGACACATAGGCCAGTGTGTCGCGATACACATCCACCTTATGCCCGAAATGATAACGAATCAGCCCGACGTTCACCCCGGCCTCATCCGCGAGCGGGCGGAGCCCCGTGCCCTCGTAGCCCAGGCGGGTAAAGAGCTGCACCGCAGCGCGCATAATCTGCGCCTTTGTTTCATCAGACTTGCTCATGACTCCAAGCGCTGTTTCTTTTTCGCTTTCTTAGCCTCTTTTTCCTGCTTCCATTGCAGGATGTGGGCTCTGTCCTCCGCGCAGAAACGCTTCAATTTGGTGCGGGAGGTTTTACCACCGTATTCGCGGAGGTACACCATGTTGTTTTTCTCATCGTAGCGCTGGAGCTTAGCAAAAAGGGACATATTGCCCTGTGCGGCATGCCAGGTGCGGTAGCCACGGTCAGCCAGACGGTCACGCATGGCATCAATATCCTTTTCGCAATCCTCCACGCCTTTCTTGAGCAGCATCTCTACCTCCTGCACAAAGCCGTTGTAGCCATCGATACCCACCATCAACTTGCCGGAGGGCGATACCACGGCCATAGACGGTTTGCGGGACAGGCCATAGCGGAGGGAAAGGCGATTGATGGCGTTGCGGGAATAGCGGGCGTGGTCACGGGTGGCGTCATCTATGCTGGCGCCGCTGTCCAGCTTCACACGCACCACCCTGTCGCGGCACCATTCGTTGAACTCCGGCGAATCCAGCAGCGCCTCGCCCAGCTCCTTACTCTTGGGACTGATGACCGAATCATGGAACCAGATAATCATCGGCCGGCATTCGCGGTGAGCAAAGCGGATAGCGCGGCCATAATCCTCCATCCAGCCATTACCGCCCCGTCGGTTCTCAAAGGCATTGGTAATCCCCTCAATCTCCTTGTCGGGATTGTCCGGGTCAGTGAAATAGACCTCACCCTCCGCGCCATTGTCAATCTGCGCCAGCTCTTCAGAGGTGGACACATTGTAATTCACCGCATTGGGATCACCCGTACCCGGTATGAGCGGATTGCCCATCTGCGGCATGGCATCCTCAAATCCCATCACCGAGCGGCGTTCATTCTGCGTTTGTTCCTCCGGTTGCGTCTGCCGGAGAGAGCAGGAACCCAGCAGCACCGGGAACAGTAGCGTCAACAGGGCTGTGGTCCGAAAGCTCATGCGGTCGGTTCCGAGCGTTTCACCGCCTGCCAGGCCTCCTCCATGCGCTCGGCAGAGGCATCCCGGAGGCTGATACCCTCCTGTTTCAGGCGACTTTCCAGCGCATTGAAACGGCGCTCAAACTTGCGGTTGGCAGCATCCAGCGCAAGCTCAGGGTCAATGCCGCGACGGCGACACAAATTCACAATCACAAAGAGCAAATCGCCCAGTTCCTCCTGCACATGAGGATCATCATCCGGCAGGGCAAGCGTTTCCTCCACCTCTGCCGTCTCTTCCCGAATCTTTTCCACCACCCCGGCGTGGTCCGGCCAGTCGAAACCTACCTTGGCCACTTTTTTGGTGATTTTCCAAGTACGCAGCATAGAGGGAAGCCCCTTACCACAATCCTGAAGGTAGGGTTTATCCTCTATGGAATGCTCCTGCCGCTTGATGGCGTCCCACTGCGTCAGCACACCCTCCGTATCCTTCACTTCGGATTGCCCGAAAACGTGCGGGTGCCGGCGCACCAGCTTGTCGGCCAAATCGCAGGCAATCTCTGCCATACCGAACCCGGCCTCCGGGTTTTCCTGCGCCATTTCGGCATGAAAAATCACCTGCAGTAGCACATCGCCCAGCTCCTCGCGCATGTGTGCCCAATCACGGGCGCGGATGGCATCAATGCACTCATAACATTCCTCCAACAGATTGCTGATGATGGAATCATGCGTCTGCTCCGCATCCCACGGACAACCGCCGGGGCAGCGCAAACGGTGCATGACAGCGATAGCGCGCTCTATCTGCCGCTCCGGTTCGCGGCAGTTTATCATCTCCTCATCCGTCATCATTTTTCCAATCTTCCGATACGGGGGTTATTGGTGCGGAATCCGCGGGTATGGTTGGCGGGTTTGGATTTGGAAATCTGAGCCGGGCATTCCTTGCGCTCGTTGGAAGCCTTACCGGCCAAAATATCATCGATATGCTCCACCATGCTCCAGGCCACGCGGCGGCGTTGGTACTTGCGCCACAACAAATCACGCAGAGCCTCCCAGATTTCCTTCGTAAACTCCGCCGGGGTGAACTCCACATCATCGCGCATGCTGCGCCCCACCTTGGGCGCAACCATCAGCTGCCACCAGCCGCCGAAGTGCTGAGCCTCATAGATGACCTTGTTGCCATCCTCATCCTTATCCTGCCAGGAGAATTTTTCCATAGCGATTGATTTCGTTAATTGTTAGCGTCTGCGGCGCCCGCCGCCCATCTCGCGGTTGATGCGGTTCACATCATCACGCATCGTCGGCGTGATTTCCTGCACGTTGTTCCCGCCGGTGTTCAGAGAAATGATAAGCGGCTTCGAGCGGTTGCCCTGGTTGTCGTACTTGTAAATTACACGCTGCACCAGTTTTCCGCCGGGATTGGAGAACATGCGCTCTTCCACCAGACGAGCGCGGCTGTCATAGCCGTAGGACACCTTGTAGATGACATTTTTCTTGGTATGGTCGTAGATAAGGCAGCCCACCAGCTGACCGTACTTACCCTCTGTGTAGTCATTCACGGCGGCCAGACGACCGCTGGGAGAATAAGTGGAGCAGCGCATCCCGCGCCAGCCGGCCTGGCGCTGGTAGATGGAGCGCGAGCCATCCGGATGCCGCATCACGCGCACCATATCGCCGCTCTCCGTCAGGTTAACCCCCTGCCCCGCAGCAGGCACCAGCAGAGCTGCACAGGCACAGAGCATCGTGATTAACTTCTTCATGCGTCCATTGTAACCGTTTCCGCTACTCATGGCAAGCGCAAAGCATGTCGCGCACGCGCAGCGCGGGCAGGAAGCCCGCCCGGCTCCTTCCCGGCATCAGAAATCATTAACCACGTCAATGAGCTCTTTGAGCCGCGCGTAGGCACCGGGTTTGAAGGTGAAGGAGATATGCGGCATGTGTGCCAGCAAGGGCTCCGGATCAGCAGAATCGCCAAGCTGCTGTGCCACATCGTTCTCCGGCAGAATATCCGCAAAATCCTTGCTTATCCAGTCCAGCGTCTCCTGCGGAGCAGCCGCATTCATGCGCAGCACCACCTTTTTCCCGTCAAAGTAGTAGGAATGGAAACGGCTGTAAAAGCGGGCGATGTAGTTATACGCATCCTCCGCACTCTTACTCACGTACAACAGGCTCATATCCTCCGGGGAAATGAGCTTGTCTGCCAGCAATTCCTTGTTGGCAAAGCGAATCCAGCGCGCCCAGAAGGTCTCGCCGGGCGGATCAAGCAGCACCACCGGGAAAATGGAGCATTTGCCGGTCTGCATCAGCGTCACCGTCTCAAAAATCTCATCCATGGTACCGAATCCTCCCGGGAATGCCACCAGGGCGTGTGTCTGCTTCAGCAGGTTGAGCTTGCGGGTGAAGAAATAGTAGAAATTCATCATCTTGTCGCTGCCGTCCACCACCGGATTAGGATGCTGCTCAAAGGGCAGCGTGATGTTGAGCCCGAATGACTTTTCGCGCCCGGCCCCTTCGTTGGCAGCCTGCATGATACCGGGTCCGCCGCCCGTGATAATCATATAGCCGTGCTCTGCTGCCAGGCGGGCGAATTCCACCGCCAGCTTATAGCTGTCCTCCTCCGGCTTGATGCGGGCAGACCCGAAACAGGTAATCTTGCGGACATTGCGGTAGGGGTGGAACATCTTGTCCGCCACAAAGAGCTCATCCAGCGAGGTGTTCATGATTTCCAGCTCGTGCTCACCCAGCTCACTGGCGGCGGCATTCATCACCGTGGCCAGCATTTGAAGAATTGTATCCGGGTCATGCGACCCGCAGAAACGGCGGGAAAGGTCATACAAATTTGCATCCAGCACGGGATTTCCCGTATTCACCGGAATGGAAAACGCCACCGGGCGCTCGGCACGGCTGTTCAAATCGCGCGCTGCAAGAAATTCGGGTCTGCTCATAATGCTACTATGCATCATCAGCAAGCAATTGTCACGCTCAAAATTTATTTCTGAGGCAATTAAATAATTATTTTAATGCCTCCATCTCCTCCGCGCACAACGCGACTCACCGATTAGCTCCGTTTACAGAATCTCCTCGAAGAAACCGCCGCCGAGGAGGCGTTCACCGCGCTGTTCATCCGGGGCGTAGAACGCGCAGACCTGGCCGAGAGCGAGCGCACGCACGGGTTCGTCGAAATCCAGCTGCACGCGCCCGGCAGAGAGCGGGGTGCAGGTGGCATGCACCGCCGGAGCGCGGTAGCGCGGCTGCGCCATGACCCGCTCCGGCAGCGGCTGCAGCGTGTTGGTCACGCCGCCCACCACAGCTCGGCGGGTGTACAGCCCGGGCGTCTCCTGTCCCTCGTAGCCGAGGATGAGGCGGTTACGCGCCAAATCCTTACCCACCACAACATAGGCTATGCCCTCACGGGGAGAGGCTACATGGTGTCCCTTGCGCTGCCCCATGGTGAAGAGGTGCAGGCCGTCATGCCGCCCCAATTTTTTTCCGTTGATATCCACAATATCGCCGGGATTATCCGGCAGGTAGTGGCGCAGGAAGTCGCTCATCTTCACCTGCCCGATGAAACAGATGCCCTGCGAATCCTTCTTCCCGGCATTCGGAAGACCGAAGCGGCGGGCAATCTCGCGCACCTCCGGCTTGGTAATACCGCCCACGGGGAAAACCGCGTGCGCTACCTGCTCCGGACGCATGAGCGCCAGGAAATAGGACTGGTCCTTATTCACATCTGCCCCGCGCAGCACATAGCTGCCCTCCCCCGGCACATCCATCCGTTGGGCATAATGCCCTGTTGCCACAGAGGAAAACCCCTGCTCCAGCGCATAATCCAGCAGCACACCGAACTTCATCTCCCGGTTGCAGAGCACATCCGGATTCGGCGTAGAGCCATTGCGATAACCCTCGATGAGGTAGTTCACCACACGATTGCGGTACTGCTCAATGAGGTCCACCACGCGGAACTCGATGCCCAGCTTGCGGCAGACTCCCAGCGCGTCTTCAATATCCCGCTCCCAGGGGCATTCACCGGGGATATTCTCATCATTCACCCAGTTTTTCATGTAGGCTGCCACCACCTCATGCCCCTGCTCCGTGAGCAGGGCGGCGGCTGCCGCGCTGTCCACACCACCGCTCAATGCTACCAATATACGTGCCATGGCGCTCAATCCTCGTTCATGTATCTTACCTCGCGCGTACCCTCGCCGGCGTGCGAGAGCACAAGCCAGTGCGTGTCCTCCGGCATAAGAGCCCCGTCAAAACGGTCTGCCCATTCCACCAGCAACACCTGCTCCCCGGCCAGATATTCATCCCACCCCATACCAAGTGCCTCGTCCGGCGTCTTCATGCGGTAAAAATCAAAATGCGCCACCGGCAGCGCGCCGTCATTGTGCTCATGCACCAGAGAAAACGTGGGGCTCGCGCCCGGGTCAGATGCCCCCACCCCGCGCAGTATCCCCTGCACCAGATGCGTCTTTCCCGCGCCTAAATCGCCCACCAGACCCAGCACATCCCCGGGCTCCAGCTCGGCGGCTATTGTCTGTCCCAATGCCACCATGGCGGCCTCCGATTCGACAGAAATCGGTGCGTTATTGAAAATTTTTTGCAAATTTTTCATAAATTTGTGAAATTTTTCTTGCCAAATGCGTTGGCATGCCTATAATGTGCCAGCCCGCATGAGCGGGTGCAACACAAAAATCAACAAATTATGGCATACGCAGTTTTCACTTCCGGCAACAAGCAGTACCGCGTGACGGTCGGTGACGTGCTCACCGTGGACCGCATCTCCGGGCTGGAGAAGGATGGCGAGACCACGTTTGACCAGGTTCTCCTGGTTGAGGATGGCGAGACGACGAAGGTTGGCACCCCCACGGTGGCAGGCGCAACGGTGACGGCCAAGGTGCTGGATCCGGAGGCTCGCGGCGCCAAGGGCATCGCTTTCAAGTTCAAGCGTCGTAAGGGCTTCCACAAGAAGAAGGGCTTCCGCGCCGCTCTTACCAAAGTACAGGTTACCGCTATCAACGCCTGATTATTAACCCCTATTTCGATTTTTACAAGTCATGGCACATAAGAAAGGTCAAGGTTCCGTTCGCAACGGTCGCGACTCCCGCAGCAAGCGCCTCGGCGTGAAGAAGTTCGGCGGTCAGACTGTCATCGCCGGTAACATCATCGTCCGCCAGCGCGGTACCAAGTTCAAGCCCGGCAAGGGCGTGGGCATGGGTCGCGACTACACGATTTTCTCCCTCGTTGACGGCCGCGTGTTCTTCGACCGCGAAGGTCGCCGCGTCAACGTTGCCCCCGAGGCCTAATCAAGTCTCCGGATTTATTCTCTTTATCCCACATCAGTCACCTTTCCCGGTGGCTGATGTGTTTTTTTCATTTCGCTACCCGCAAAAAAACACAAATCGGGGCGGCAACGAGAAAAAATGCCATTAAAACTCTACTATCCGGCTCATTTTTCTTTACCTGACGGGGCTATGTGCTATATTTGGAGGGTAGTCCAAAGAACGTTATGAAACTGCATCTCCCCTTGCCGCTCCGTAAATGTATCTTATTGCTCAGTGTTGCCGCCGCCGCAGCCCCGACTGTGTGGGCAGGTGTCATGCATGAGGATATTGCCCAGCGCACCTACGCCGATTTCGGGCAGAACCGAGGGCGTTTCAAGGTAACGGGCGTAAGCAGCATGCTGCAGGCTATCCGTGACAAAGACGGCGGCATTGTCATCCCCGATACGAATCCGAATACAGAAGACTACAAAATCTCTCTGGATCAGGGAATGATTAATTTTTCCGGCGTGCTGGATTATGGTCAGAGCATGCAGTGCCAAGGTGCAGCCGCGGCTTTCGGCAGCAACTATCTGGTAACGGTTGCACACAACCCCACTTTCAGCGCCATGTTCGGCGGCTACCAAGTGGGAACAGAAAACACCATTAAGTATAGTATCGTCAATTCTTCCGAAAAAGACCACGGCAGTTCCGCAGACTGGGCGCTGTACCGCCAGAATAAGATTTTCACGGATGTCGTCGGCGCTCAGAACTACAGCGGCGTCACGTCTGAAAGCGAAGATTTGGACGGCAACGGCGAGCCGGACATCAAGGACCAGTTGCTGGGAGAGCTGATGTACCGCGCCGGTGCCGGCGCCATGTGGTATTGGATGCATGACGGTTCAAACATTGTTTCCGGCGATCCGTATACCTATATCATCGGCGGTGTCTCCACCATCAAACAGGTTGCCATCACGGATGAAGGCTTCATTTTTGCTGCATGGAACATGGACAACAAGGAAGGCGGCGTTTCCCCTGCCAATCCCCTGCCCACCACCGCAGGCGGCGGTGACTCCGGTACTCCTGTCTATATTTACAACAAAGCCACGGGGCAGTACGAGTATTTCTTCTCCGAACGAGCCACCAACTTCACCACCTACAACGTAGGCCACGGCTCCATTGACTTCGCGAATGAGACGCTGGACATGCACAGTCGAGTGGTCGACATGAGCAAGACGAATACAGCCTATCTGAATGCCGTCAGCGGAGGAAGCGGCACCATCACCGTGGGTGACACGGAAATTGAACATCTGGCCGTCAACTCCGGCTCCCACACCTGGAAAAACCTTGCTGCCGAAAAAGACAAAGACAACTGGTTTGCCTACGACAATGGGTACCAGAACGGCATCAGCGGTCTGGGCAGCACCCACAACCTGATTTTCAACGGTGCGGGCAGCTCCACGGTGCATCAGATTATTTTGAACGCCACCGTGGACACGGGCGTGGGCTACACGGAGTTCAACAAGGGCAAATTCATCATCAAAAATGCGGAAAACGGCAACTACATGCTCAATTCTGCCGGTTATGTCATCAACGATGATGCAGAGGTGCATGTGCAGCTGACGAATGACGCCAATTACATGCGAGAATGGCGCAAGAACGGTGCGGGTGACTTGTACATCGAGGGCAGCGGCAACAACAATATCCTGCTGGCGGTGGGCGGCAGCGGCACCACTTACCTGGACCGCGACGGCGGTTACGCCGCCTACAATGTGATGGCTGCCGGCGGGGCTACCGTGGTCATCCGCGATATCAAGCAGATTGCCCGGGACTTCACTTTCGGTCTGAACGGCGGCACGCTGGACATGAACGGCAACCGCATGGACTGGTACACCAAAAACACCGACATTGCAGCCGACGGCTTCAGCATCAATGCCCTGACAGATGATGCCATCATCACCAACACCTCCGGTACAGCCACGCTGGTGTACAAGCAGAGCGGGGAAAGCACTTGGAAAGGTTCGCTCAAGGACACCTCTACCGGAGCCATTCAGATTGTAGCAGATGCAGGCGCCGGCTCCGTGTGGACCATGAACAGCATCGGCACGGATTTGACGAACCATGCCGGCAGCAGCTTTACCATCAACAGCGGCACGGTGGTGCTGGCCGGCACCAATACCGAGCACGGTCCGGGCTCCGTCCAATACAGCAACGATGTCTGGAGCTCTACGGAAGACTGGCACTATGCGGATGCGAAGATGGATGTGACCGTCAATACCGGCAGCACTTTCCAACTCGGCAGCCACGCCCGCCTGAAAGGCGACATCACGGTTAACGGCGGCACCTATGTGATGAATGAAGGGGTGCGCCATCGCATGGAATATATTGAAGGCGGAGCATTCAAGGAAGACACCTATCAATGGTCTGAATACTATGGACACCATGGTGACACCATCCTGAACAACGGTACGCTGAAAGTGCAGTTTGATGCCTCCACCACCGCCAACAACACCTACGCCGGAAATATCACCGGCAACGGCACTGTTACAGTAGATACCGGTTCAGGCTCACTCACACTGACCGGAACGAACAGCTTCACCGGTGCCCGCAGCGTGGAAAACGGCACCCTCATCGTAGCGAATGCTGCCGCTGCCGGGTCTGAGAAATGGTTGGTCAAAGATAAAGGTATCTTTGCCGCCAAGGGCGCAGACGGCTCGACTGCGCTTCAATACGTCAGCACAGATTCCACCGGTGTGCTTGCCCTGACTCAAGACCAGACCTCCCAGATTGATTTAACACAGCACAACAGCCTTATCCTCGGCGCGCTGGAAGGGCAGACCATCAACTACGGCTCCAAGGGCACTACCGAACAGCTCCGCACCAACGCCAACAATGAATGGCGTCTGGGCGGCGGCGGCGGTGAGCTGGTGGTGAACTATCTTCTCACCGGCAATAACAAGCTCATCCTGGGCAATGGGCACACCAAGGGTACGGTCACCCTCACCAACACCGGCAATGATTTCACCGGCGGCATTGACTTTGTCAGCAGCGGCGTGACGCTCAATTACACCGACCCGGCAGCCATTGATAAAGTCTCCCTGAATCTGACCTACGGCAACCGCGCTACCATGGCGCCGATGCTGAACAACATCACCGCCGGATCTGATGGTATTCTGCTCCAGAACGATGCAGATGCGGATATGGACCTCAGCCAGCACTCCAAGCTCTTCGTCGGTTCTGAGGGGAATCTGAATTATACCGGCAACATCACCGTGGCAAATGGGCAGAATTACCGCTTCTCTGCCTCCAATGGCACCTTTACCGTCAATTCTGCGCTTCAGGGCAACCACAACATCATCGTAGATGCCCAGGGCTATACGGGCGGCACCGTCAAACTCACGAACATCAGTCCCATCACCGGTTCCGTCACCGTCACAGGTGCCGATGCCTCCTCCGGCGTAGCGGCGGGCAATATCACACTGCGAATTGATCAGGACAACCTGCTGGACAACGCCACCGGAGTCTACCTGAAGAAAGGTGGCACGCTCCATATCGGCGACTCTACCCAGCATATCGGTCATCTGGCACTGGAAGCAGGAAGTTCCCTCATCGGCAATCGACTGGAAAGCGCAACAGATCCCAAAGCCAGTGAATTGCATGTGACGATTGACTCCATCGATGACATCAAGGGTTCGCTGAATGTTGACACCATTCACAGATACGGCAACAGCACACTTGAGCTGAACAACGGGATCTATAACAAGAGTAACCTTCAATATCGCCAACTCGTTGTCGAGGAAGGCGATGTCAAAGTGACGGCAGATTACGCTCAAATAGGCAACATCAACATTCGCGACAACAAATTTGACATCAATGGTCATTACCTGTACACGGGTAGCATCACCGCAGAAGATGGAGCTGTCATTGATGCCTCCAAGGCTGGTTCTGAGATTGGGGCCTATACCTACGTCACGGCCACAAGCGGAACAGCCACCCTCTCCTGCGGCTCCAATGATATGGTGTTCCGCAGCATTATCGGTGCCATGGAAGGTGCCACGCTGCGTCTGACCGGCACGGGTAATTGGGATTTCAGCTATACGGGCTATAACGAAGGTGGCGGCACCCTCAGAATTGAGGATGCCGACAAGGTAAAATTCACCTACGGAGATCTCCCGTCCTCCAATAAAAGCTATGACGGGTCCTCTCCCTACACGGTAGGGGTCGGAGTCAAGGGCACTCTGGAGCTGGCAGAAAGTGTTACAGCCATCCAATCCGCTGCTAAATGCCATGTTCAGGAGCTGAATTTTGACACCATCAAGCTCAATGGTCAGAACCTGAATCTGGAAGAAACAACCAACCAGGCCGTATGGAGAATCAATAATCTCCAGGCCACTGAAAACTCCACCCTTACCTGGACTGCATCCCACACAACCACATCCAGCTATCTTGTTCCCGGAGCCGGGGAATACTGGGATACCGTCACAGAGACAAATTCCTCCCGCTTGATTTTGCAGGGCGAAAATTCATTTACCGGTAATGTCATTGCAAGAAGAACGGCAAACGGAGCAGCCTACAACAGCTATGTGGAGCTGGCACATGACAAAGCACTGCAAAACGGCACGCTCGAGCTGCAGGGCTACAACGGTTCCAACATGGCATTGGCCGTCAATACGGATAACGCCCAAATCAAGGGGCTGAACGGCAATGAGCACACCTTGGCATACGGCGGAGAATCCTACCGGGTCAATCAGGACGCAGCACCCACCTCCACGCGCAACAGCACGCTGCACATCACCGGCGACGGCACCTATGAATTCAAGGGAGCAGTGGACGGGCTGAGCATTGCCATGGATGGCAGCGGCTCGCAGAAGTTCACCGGCAGCAATGTATCCGTTGCCAACATCCACGCCAACGCCGGGCGTCTGGAGTTCTCTGCAAACACCGTGGTGACAGACACCATCTATCTGGGCAAGGGTGGTATCCTGAAGATGGGAGAAAGCTACAACCTGAATGAAGGCACCACTCTGGCCATCATCGGCAACCGGGGTGCCTTCGAGAGCACGCTCGTGCTCAACGGCGGTACGCTTGCCTTTGATTCTGCAGCCCTGAACGCCGGGGCCGCACAATTCAACGGCACCATGCAGTTTGCAGAGGGCCACAACACCCAGACCATCAGCATCATCAATCCGACCGAGCTGATTCTGGGGCACACCTACGCCCTGCTCTCCAACGATTGGACCGGCAAAACCGCTACGCTGGACACAACGACGTCTGACTACCTGCAAGGCAGTTTCACGGCAGATGGCACGGGGCTGAAGCTGACGGTGACCCTGGCCAATGGATTTGCGGAATGGAAAGGCAGCAACTACGATGTCTTCGACGCCGGCAACACGGTTCTGTTCCGCGATACGGTGGCGGCCAAGAATCTCAACTTCACCGCAGCAGCAACGGCAGCAGGTCTTCGTTTCGTCAATGATGAGACCTACACGTTCAGCGGCAGTGATGTCACGCTGAGCGGCGCTCTGCAGATAGACAGCGGCAAGCTGGTGCTCAACAACAAGCTCACCGCCGCTTCCTATCAAGCTGCCGGAGAACATCTGGAAATTGCAGAGAACGGCACCCTGCATCTGTCGCAAAAGCTGAACAATACCACAGATATAATTGCCAAGGTAGACAACATCACCGGCACCGGCACGCTGCAGGTTCACTTGGACACGGCAAATGGTTATAACAACAAGCTGGACATTACCGACAGCTTCTCCGGCACAACACATGTGCTGGAAGGCAACCTCTCGCTGGACGGCAGCAGCTTCGGCAACACGCTCCGACTGGCCAATGGAGTCAATGCCCAAATCAGCAGCGGAACAACCATCAACGGCAACATTGTGCTGGATGGCACCAGCGGTATTCACCAGAACAGCGGCAACAATCTGACCATCAACGGCTCGGTTTCCGGAAGCGAAAACAGCACATGGAATCGCCACGGCGGCGGTACGCTGACCATCAACGGCACGGTCAACCTGGGCACGTTCGATATCAATGCGGATAATACCACCAACAACTTCAACGGTAAGACAAGTGTGGGAACGGTCATGATTGACCAGAACAGAACCAACATGACCTTCGCCGCTGAAACCACGCTGGGAACCGTCACCATCGGCCAGCATAACAATACGCTGAACCTCAATGGGGAGACAACTATCGGCACCCTGAATGTCGGCAGAGAAGGTAACAGCACAGACAAGCTGACCGTCAATGTCAATGCAGACACCTCAGCAGATTCCGTCAATATCATCTATAAGGATGCCGTCCTGAGCGGCAGCGGTAAACTCAGCGTCGGGCACTTCAATATGGGCACTGTCAAGAGTGTTAGCATTGACGGCCTCCATATTGCCGAGACCTCTGCCCAGACACGCACATGGGACAATCATACCGTTCTCCTGAAAAACGGGGCGGTATTCGATACCCGTGATTCCTACTACAATCACAGCTCCGGTACACTCACCATCGGGGGGAGTGATGCTGACGGTGCCATGTATGTGAAAGGCATCTGCCTGATGCCGAATGATATCGCGGGAGCTACTTCGATACTCAACGTATCAGAAGGTGCCCACCTCATCATCAGCGGAGAGAAATCCGGCACAACAGCTTCTGACTTCGTGCTGGCTGTGGGTGGCGAAAAATCCCAGTTGACAAGCGGTTCCAACAAAATCAACATTAACGGAACGCTGACCTCCAATGCATCCATGACCCTGTACTACAAGTCTGCCGATGTCACGGTGGGAGATGCGGGCAGGTTGAACCTGCTCAGCGGGCTGGAACTGAAAGGCACAGCTTCTAATGAGTGGGTCAACGGTGGCGTGAAAGGCAATCTGAACGTTCTATCCGGAGGTCAACTGTACGCTGCAGGCGGCACAAACCGCAGCGAATTTGTGGTTTCCTTTGCTGCCGACACCACACTGGGTGCTATCGGCGAGGCAGATTCCACGGTAACCTTCAGCAACAACATGAGCTGGGGAACAAACGGCACGGATGGCACCATCACCATTGATACCGCCGCCACCACGGCTGATGAGAACCTCCTCCTGACCCGCAGCGAGGACAAGGGTGTGACGATGGACATGACCGGAAACATCTCGCTGAAAGGCAATGTGTCTCTGGATGTCATCGGCAGCGGCACGCTGAAGCACAAGAGCGTCTTCAACACCGCCGCCGCTATCCGTGTGCAGGAGGGAGCAAGTCTGGCGGCAGAAAGCGATGTCAACACCGCCGTGGAGCTGAACAAGAGCAGTCTGGAGCTGAACAACGCCTCGCTCAAGGGTGACAAGGCAGCGCTCAGCGTGACTGAATCCGGCAGCATCCGCGCCACCGGCGGCAGCAACACCGTTGCTGCCAACACGGTACTGGGAGACGGCGCCACCATCACCTACGATGTGGCAGAGGGTGCCTCCCTGAGCTCCACCGGTCAACTTACGGCAAGAGGTGCCCGCGGCAACCTGGTCAAGCTCGGAGCAGGTACGGCCGCTATCAACAACACAGCCAATGTCATCGCGAACATCCGAGCAGAGGCAGGTGAACTGCAAGTCTTCGGCGACACTGTCTATGATTTGCAGGACCTGCAGGCAGCCACCTCTGCCAAGCTCGGCTTCTATATCGGCGCCGTGGGCGACGCCGCCAAGGAAGCAAGCGTCCGCGTCAACGGCACGGCAACATTCGGTGCAGGCAGCACGCTGAATGCCAATCTGACCATGACCACCGGCTCCACGCTGGAGGTGGCTGAGGGCGGACTGGCTATGGGCAGCACGCTGACGCTGCAGGAGGGCATCACACTGGGTGAAACCACGCTGGAGCGAATTCATTCCCTCTCCGTGGGCGAATCCACCACCCTTTTCAGCGGAGTGGACGGTCTGACGCTGGGCAACAAGGAGTACGCCTCCATCACCGCAGAGGATTCCATTCTGGCGGCTCCCTATTTCAGCAATCTGGAAAGCAATTATGCAATCACCTATACCGGCACGAACGACGGCAGCCTCAACATCACCATGCTGGCTATGTCCGTTCCCGAGCCGACTACCGCTACGCTGAGCCTGCTGGCGCTGGCTGCGCTCGCCGCACGCCGCCGCAGGAAGTAACGGATTCCACGAGCTTTCAACGCGCAGGTTCCCCACCGGAGCCTGCGCGTTTTTCGTATGGGCAGAACACAGCGGATTTCCCATGGTGAGCTGAGAGAAAAATAGTGTTGATAGTAGAATCATTTACAAAAAATTCCGGACAGGCGGGATAAAATCTGCCGAGTGACGGTTATTTGACTTCCCGAAGGAGCAAAAAAAGGCTATAATACCGCCGTGCCTATTTGTCCGAGATGCTCTGCCACAATTCACACGGGTGCTGATGATCAGTGTCCGGCGTGTGGGTATAGCCTGCTGCGGGCGAATGAGATATTCGGGGATCGCCAGGTGGAGTTTACCCGAGTGCTGGATGAGGCAGGAGCGCTGACGCACCAGGAACGCATGGAGCTGATGCACCTGCTGGAAGATTTGGAACGCAATCTGCCGCCCATCGGCCTCTGCATCTACCTGACAGACAACGGACAGGTACAACATGTGCGCACGCATGCACACTGGATTCTGAATCACGCCCGCATCCACCACCCCTCTTTCGGCAAACGGGAACAGCGCAAGGCGCTCGAAGACGCCGAATTCCGCGAGCGCCGACCGGGAGAAAGCCCGGAGCCCTTCCCTCACCGGGAACAGGGATTTCTTTCCTCCTTCTGGAACGGTATCAAAGAGCGCTGGCGCGACACCTTCCACCCCTACCCGCCGCCGGTGCGGCAGGAATGGATGCTCATACTGGTGATGGATGTGCAGCTGGAAACAGCCTGTTTTACCTGGGGCTACATGCTGGACCCCTATATCAACCCGGACAGCATCAACAGCTGCATCATTAAAGCCCGCCTGCAGTTCCGCGAACGCGCCATGGTGACCGGGCTCAAAAAAGTGATGCGCAGCGCCGTTCATCACATCGCGCTGGAAGCACACAGCGTGAACCGGCGTCTGCGCCGCAGCATGATATCGTCCCGCGGAGGCACGGTCTCCCTGTTAATGACCGGCCTGCTCGCCATGGGGCTGATAGCGGATGCCCATGCCCAGGAACAGCCGACCACGCCCACGGTAGAGCTGGTGCAGGATGATACAGCGGAGGAAGTCCCCCCGGTCCCACCCACACCGTCAGCCGCCGCAGAAAGCAAAACACCGGCGCAACAGGAATCCGGTGCAGCAGAGCCGACAGCCACACTCGTGCCACGCTGGAGCGAGGAGCATTATCGGTTGCTCATGGCCGGGGAGCTCGCCACGGGCTACATCTCGCTTTTCCCCACCCCGCCGGAACCGGATAAGGAGAAAAAGCCCGCCGATAAGGCAGAAAAGAAAAAAACGGAAAAGCCGGTTCGCCCGCCTCGCCGCAGCGGGACAACCAAACCCCGGGAAAGCGACACAACCGTGCCGGTGCAGTACCATGCAGCCTATACTGCGGAATCACTCTCCGGGCTGACGGATCCGCAGCAGCTCCTCACCACCATGGAGCGCAATGATGTGCTCTACGTCCTGAACGAGCTGAATGTGCATGCCAATTTTCACATCTACGTGAGCCTGTTCAAGGGGACTCAGCAGATTCCCACCGTGCTCACTACCGGCAGCCTACTGTCTGCCAATGCACAGCGAAGCGACTATGCCGTCATGCTGCGTTACCCCATCGGGATGCCGTCTGCCATTGAAATTGCCTACAAGGGCATCCCGGAGGAAAAAATCAACCGCCAGGAATGGTTGGAGAAGGTACGTGTTGCCGCGGCTTCTGATGGAGAGGGCGGTGTTGCCGGTCTTCTGGCGGCTATCCGTTCCATCTCTGCCAGCATTTCTCCGGTCTCCGGGGATTTTCCCAAGATTCAAACAGAAAACTCGGTCAAGTTGCCGAAAAAAATCGACATCGAATACCGCCCGGAAGAAAAGAAGGAAGACGACTCGCTCAAGAAGAAGCTCGCCGCCATGGCGACCGACCCCATCAACCTGCCCTATTTCATCACGCTTGGGATTATCTTCCTGTTGGGTGCGCTGACTTTTGCCTACTACTTCCTGGTGCGGCGCAGGGGAGCCATCCTGTTAGAAACCACACCGGATTTGCGGCTTTCCTCTCCCTACGGCGCCGGAGTCAGCCGCTATGTCCGCTATCTGGACGGCAAGGAGGCCAGCCAGGCCAAACGCCTGTTCTGAGCCCCCCCCAAAAAAAGCGGAAGCACCGCGATGTGGCACTTCCGCTCCGGTTTGATGAATTATAATTACTATACAATCAGACCTCCAGGTACTTTGCCTTCGGCAGATTGCACACCGGGCACTTGTCAGGCGCAGAATCCGCAGCAAAGGTATCGCCGCAGAGCGGGCAGACGTAGTACTTCTCCGGCAGATTGAGCTTCTCACCGGCCTCCAGCTGGCGCAGCGCCTCGCCGTAGAACTCGGCGTGTCCCTTTTCGGCCTCCATGGCCCAGGTGAAGGAACGCACAGCATCCTTCACACCCTCGGCCTCAGCCGTTTCAATCATGGGAGGATACATCTCCGCAAACTCGTAAATCTCGCCGGCCTTGGCATCGCGCAGATTTTCGATGGTGTTGCCCACATGCATCTCGATGTCCAGCTCAATGGGGTCATAACCCAGCTTGACCAGCACCTTGTTGTGGTTGGTGGCGTGAATACGCTCTGCCTTGGCAGCAGCCTCAAACATCTTCTGAATCTGAGGATAACCTTCCTGGGCAGCGCGGGTGGCATAGGCAGAGTACTTGGCGCAAGCCTTGCTCTCGCCCGTGATTGCAGTCTTGAGATTTTCAACAGTGGTTGCCATACTATCCTTTTAACCCTTTGCCGCGAGTTAGACAAGACTAAAGTTTTACCAATCAAAACATGAAAGAAACAAGCGGCGCGGAGCGTACACCTGTGTATGAAGATACAGCACCTTCTCATGCCCCTGCTGCTGGGCGCAAGCCTCTGCAGCGCCGGAGAATACCGGGAACCGACCGGAGGAGAGGATTTCGCCCGCATGCGGGTGAACTGGACACCCCGTGAAGAAGACCGGGCCATCGCCGCCCGCGCATGGGAAATGCTTAGTGCCACCCATGCGGGGCTTCCCCGCAGCGAGCGCAAACTGCGGGTGGTCTACGTAACCTTCCGCGACCGCCCCGCGCTGCCGGGCTACCGCGAACGCTACGACCGAATCTTGAAGAATATTCAGGCCTTTTATGCCGACCAGATGAAAGCCAACGGCTTCCCCGCTCTGACCTTTGACCTGGAGCTGGATGAAGCAGGCAAGGTGGTGGTGCATGAGGCCTATGTGGACAAGCTGATGGCCGAGGTGGGTATCCGCAGCTCCGGCACCGTGGCGCGCGAAGCCGCCCGCGAAGTGCTGGCTGCAAAGGGTCTGAATCTTGATAATGAGCATATCCTGCTGGTATGCCAGCTGCCGGATGGAGTGGGCCCCTACTACGGCGCCGGACACAGCCACGCCGGCATCGGCTACACCTGCGACCAACCCGGGCTCGACCCGCTGAACTTCTGCGATTCGGAGGAAATGAAAGAAGCCCGCTACCCGATGACGCGCGGTCGCAACACCACGGTGTATGTGGGCGGCACCACGCACGAGCTGGGCCACGGATTCGGCCTGCCGCACACGGGAGAGGATCCCCGCTATCCGGATGCCTCGTGCCGCTCGCTCATGGGCGATGGCAACCACACCTACGGCAATGAGTTGCGCGGCGAGGGCAACGGCAGCTATCTGGCCCCGGCAGATGCCATGAAACTGGCCTCCAGCCCCCTGTTCTGCGGGGTGGAAACCACCCTCGCGGCGGATACCATACCCGGTGAGTTCTGCGGCTCATACGAACCGATGACCGTGGAAAAGCTGGAGATAACACCCGTGCCGGATGGGGTGCGCGTGAAGGGCAAAATCAACCCGGAACGTAAGCCCTACGGTGTGACACTCTATCTGGACCCGCCGGAGGATGACCCGTGGGTGGAATACGACGGCGAGCGCTTCATTCGCCCGCGCAGCTGGTGCGACTACGACACCAGCGCCGTGACCGGCAACATCTCTCCCGAGGGTGAGTTCGACATCACCATCACCCGCCCCGGCTATGCCAAGGACAAGATTGAGCTGCGCGTCACCGTGCTCAATGCCAACGGCTCCCGCGGCCTCCACTTCGAGATGCTCACCGTCACCCCGGAAGGTTTTATTCTCAAGAAATAATCCACCCGATTTTATCCCAAAAAGAAAACAGCCGCTGCGGAGCATGATTCCGCTGCGGCTGTTTCGTGTGGGCCAAAAGTTTTACAGAGCCGCAATGATGGCATCCCCCATGCCGGCGGTGCCGACGCGGATTTCACCCGCTGCACCGGTGGCCAAATCGCCGGTGCGATAACCGGCGGCGATGACGGCGCGCACGGCGCGATCCACATCATCCGCAGCAGCCGTCTCGCGGCAGGTGTAGCGCAGCATCATCCCCATGGAAAGAATCTGGGCAATGGGGTTGGCAATACCCTTGCCGGCAATATCAGGCGCAGAACCGCCGGAGGGTTCATAGAGGCCGAAGAAACTGTCGGACCCCTCGCAGAGAGAGGCACTGGGCAGCATGCCGAGAGAGCCGCAGACAATGGCCATCTCATCCGTCAGGATATCGCCGAAGGTGTTCTCCGTGACCAGCACATCGAACTGGCCGGGATTGCGCACCAGCTGCATGGCCGCATTGTCCACATACATGTGGGTGAGCTGCACATCCGGATATTCTGCGGCAATGGTGTTCATAACCTCGCGCCACATCACCGAGGACGCCAGCACGTTTGCCTTGTCTACGCTGCACAGCTTGCCGCTGCGACCGCGGGCGGCTTCAAAAGCCACACGGGCAATGCGCTCCACCTCGCTCTTCTTGTACACCAGAGTGTCGATACCCACGATTTCGCCATCGCGCTCACCATAGAACTTCGGCTCCCCGAAATACATGCCGCCGGTCAGCTCGCGCACGCAGAGAATATCAAAGCCATTGGGAATGAGCGAAGTCTTGATGGGAGAAGCCTCCACCAGCTCCGGCAGACAGATACCCGGACGCAGGTTGGCATACAGGGAGAAATGCTTGCGCAGCGGCAGCAGCGCCCCTCGCTCCGGGCGCTCATCCGGGGGAAGTGTATCCCACTTCGGACCACCCACGGAACCGAACAGAATGGCATCCGCCGCCTCGCAGGCCGCCAGCGTCTCTGCCGGCAGCGCCTTGCCACAGTTGTCAATACCCGCACCACCCACAAAACAGGCGGTACGCTCCGTGGCAAAACCATGTTTCTTTTCCAGAGCATCCAGCACACGCAGAGCCTGCTCCATCACCTCGGGGCCGATTCCATCCCCTGCCAGTACAGCGATTTTGTAAGTGTTCATGTTCGCGGGAGAGTTTAGCTCCCCGCCCCCTGTTTGTCAAGCGAATGAGCCCGCTGGGAGCAATCAGGCAATAAATCTCTTGTCATGCCGCCGCAAATTCTGTATAATAGAACGCGATATGAGAGTTACCTCCCGAATTCTGACAGGGTTGGTGGCGCTGGCGGGCATCCTTGCCCCGCAGGCTCTCGCCGACCGCTACGCTGATTACTGGAAACCGGAAAACATGGCGAAGCTCATGTGTACTTCCGTTCATATCGGCTACCTGCCTGCCGTGGACAACTGCATGGCAGCCTACCAGGAAACCGTCATTGAAAAGAGTGCCCCGGGCACCTACTTCAGCTGCAACAACTTCTCCAACGGCTATATCGGCGTGCAGGAACTGGCCAACAAACGCGAGGACGGCACCCCCATCCGTGTGGCTATCTTCTCTATTTGGGATGCCAAGGATTCCGGCGACAACCCCCACGCCGCTCCCGAACATGAACGCGCCAAACTGGTGCAGCGCGGTGAAAATGTGCGCACGGAGCGTTTCGGCGGTGAGGGCACCGGCGGCAAGTCCATGCGCGTGTTCGACTGGAAAGAAGGTGATGTCATCCGCACACTCGTGATTGAAAAACCGGACGGCGAGCACTTCCGCCAGATTGCCGGCTACCTCATGAACCCGACCACCGGGAAGTGGGAGCTGATGAGCTGCTGGCGTGTGCAGGCCATTCGCCGCGGACTGGGCGGCGGCTGCGGTTTTGTAGAGGACTTCCGCCGCAATGTCGAATCCAAGAGCTACGAACGCCGAGCCACCTTCGGCCCCGTCTTCCGCTGGGACGGTCAGAAGTGGCATCCCGCTACGGAATTCCGTTTCACCAAGGACGGCAACCTCAACAACAACATCAACTGCCGCTTTAACCCGCAGCGCGGCTACTTCTCCCTGGCCACCGGCGGCGCCATCGCCATGGAATCCGATTTCAAGGTATTTGAGACAAAAGCTCTGCCGGTACAGTCCACCGCTCAGGCTCCCGGGGAAGATGTCATGAAACTCATCAACGCCCCCAAGCTCGACATCCTCGAATACGAAGGCATGGGCGCTGAAATCAAGTAAGATTCTCCCCTGCAACAACTTAATCTCCCGGGTGGGTCGGCGCATACCGACCCGCCCTTTCTTTTTCTGTGCAACAGCAACAAAAAAAGCTTCGGGAAAGCCGATTTTTCTTGCAAAAATAGATTGCAGCGTTTAATATGAGTATTGCAGAAAGGACGTTTGACGGCCTTCCCCTGCAACAACAGAAACCAACCAATAGAAAGAGGTACAGACCATGCCGAATTCAGAAACGAACATTACTGTTACGGGGCGTCACATTGAGGTGACAGAGGCAATCCGCGAATTCGCCACTAAGAAAATCCAGGGCATTCATATCGACTATCCGAAGATTGTGGAAGCCCGCGTGGTGGTGGATGTGCAGAAGGATCGACAGATGGCAGAAATTGTTCTGTTTTGTGCTGACCACATCACCATTCAGGCATCGACCACAGGGGCAGACCTGTATGCCGCCATTGATGAGACGGTAACCAAGATTATGCGCCGCATGCGCAAGCACAAAACCCGCCTCATGAAGCATTTCCGCCCGCACCGCTCCAAGAGCATCCGCAAGCTGGATGAAAAAGTATACGAAGAAGAAGTGCTGGATTATGATGTGGACATTGACGCACCGGAAGACCCGAAGCCCGTACGCATCTCCCGCGAAGGTTACGACCTGCGCACCATGTACAAGGAAGATGCCATCATGGAGCTGGAAATCTCCGGCAAGCCTTTCGTGCTGTACCGCAATGCCCGCCGCAACGTGCTGCAGATTGTCTATCGTCTCAGCCCCGGCGAGTATTCCATCATCGAGCTGGGCAACGAGCTGAAAGCCTGATACCCGGCCGCGGCGGGTAATCCCGCCCAACCAATCTTCCCCCGCTGCACCCGCACCCACGTGCGGGTGCATTTCTTTTAGCCGGAAATGAGATAGAACTTGCCAAAACAGGATATTTGTAGTACCCTCTTCACGTGCACGGGCACGCGGGCGCCTCAACAAACAGGCTGATGCGCCCCCGGGTTCGGGTATGGTAACTTATCGTCAGTTATTATGAACACCACCATCAAAAGCCTGATTAAAATCATCATCGTGCTGCTCCTGAGCGGCAGCATGCTCATGATTCCGTTTGAAGATATGGGCGTGGCTATCAATGTCATCCAGGCGCGAGTCATCGCCCTGTTCATTTTCGCCGCCCTCATGTGGATTCTGGAACCCATTCCGATTTGGACCACCTCCGTGCTGGTGATTACCCTCACGCTGCTGGGTATGTCCAACCAGTCCCTGAATTTCCTGCAGGTCGACCGCTATGATTCCGCTGCGGTGAAGGCCATCATTGCCGATGCCTACGGTCCCGGAGCCGATGCCGCCACTGTGGAGGCCACGCAGACCGCTGTACTGGCCGACATGAAGAAGCAGACCTCTCTGAACTCCGGCTATGTGCGCACCACCATCAATACGGCCATTCTCAAGCCCGTGGTAGCCAATAAGGCTGATGAAGCACAGAAGACCGCCCTGCTGGCCGCTTCTGCCAAGCTCTACGATGGTGAGCTGAGCAAGAAGATTGACGAGCTGAAGCTCATCAGCGTCTCCAAGCAGAAGAGCATCTTCGCTACCTTTGCCGACCCCATCATCATCCTCTTCCTCGGTGGGTTCTTCCTGGCAGATGCCGCCACTAAGTACCGTCTGGATATCAACCTGGCCCGCGTGCTGCTCAAGCCCTTCGGCACCAATCCCAAGTTCGTGCTGCTGGGTCTGATGAGCGTGACCGCCATCTTCTCCATGTTCATGAGCAACACGGCCACCGCCGCCATGATGCTCGCCCTGCTCACCCCCGTGCTGGCTCTCTTCAAGCCGGAGGACCGCGGCCGCGCCGCCTTTGCCCTCTGCATCCCGATTGGTGCCAACGTAGGCGGCATCGGCACCCCCATCGGCACGCCTCCCAACGCCATCGCCCTCAAGGCCATGCAGGACCTCGGTCTGGACGTATCCTTCGGCAAGTGGATGGCTTTCGGCATTCCCTTTGTGATTATCATGCTGCTGGTGGGCTGGCTCATTCTCATCAAGATGTTCCCCATCTCCCAGCCCAGTCTGGACCTCTCCAAGGAGCTCAAGGGCAAATTCCTCAAGACGCCCAAGGCCATCGTGGTATACGCCACCTTCATCATCACCATCCTCATGTGGATTATTCCCAAGGAGTATCACGGGCTTGATGCCAACTCCGTGGCCATCATCCCCATCGCCGTATTCTCCGTAACAGGTGTTATCACCAAGAAGGATCTGCGCGCCATGAGCTGGGATGTGCTCTGGCTGGTTGCCGGTGGCTTCGCCCTCGGCGTGGCTCTCAGCGAGACCAACCTGGCCAAGGACATGATCAGTGCCATTCCCTTCGGCGAATGGAACTCCACGGTACTGCTCATCGGTGCCAGCTGCATCTGCCTCTTCATGGCCACCTTCATGAGCCACACAGCTACCGCCGCCCTGCTCGTACCGATTCTGGCCGGCGTGGCCGGTGCCATGCTTGCCACCGGTTCCATGGACAACCCCGGTGCTGTCGCCCTGCTCGTCACGGTGGCCTTCGCCTCCTCTCTGGGCATGGCTCTGCCGATTTCCACCCCGCCCAACGCCATGGCCTACGCCACCGGCCTCGTGGAGCAGAAGGGTATGGCCATCTCCGGCACCATCCTCTGCATTCTGGGTCTGGTCATCACTATCATTATGATGTCCATCCTGGGTGCCGTCGGCTTCTTCAGCTAAGCTCGGCTCATCAGAACAACTTCCCGCCTGTCGGTTCTCGCCGACAGGCGTTTTTTGTGTGCCGATGCCCCCGAATAGAAGAGCAGATTTACTCATGAAAAAGAAAAAAATTGTTGTTAGAGGTCATTTTTGTCAAGAGCGAGTTTTCCCAGTAACCACGCGGGCTCACGGAAATTATTTAACCTATATTAAGTTTAACTTTTCTAAACAACGTCGTAACTGCCAGAAAATAAGCTTGACAAGCAAGAACCCAGCTGTTATCATGTCGTCCGACATGAGAGTAACCATTACCATACTGACAAGTCTGATGCTGGTGATGGGCGCAATGGCGAACGAGCCCGATGCGGTTACAGCCCTGCGCCCGGCCATCCGTGAGGCGGCTGCCGAGCATGGAGTGGATCCCGTGATGATGGAGGCCATCATCCGCCACGAATCGGCTCATGCCACCTCCAAGGCTGCACGCAAGAAGAACAATCTGGCCGGCATCATGGGACGCCGCGGTCAGCGTCGTTATGAAACAAAGGAGGAGTGTGTACAGGATTTGGCACGTATCCTGGGCAAGCACAAGGCCAAGGGTCGCGTTTCCGTGACTCAGGTAGCCCGCGTATACTGCGAGAGCCGCAATGAATGGACACGCTGCGTTTCCGCCAACATCCGCGATATCCGCAAGGGTCGCTGGGGAGCAGAGCATATTGACGAAGCCCCCGCGGAAGCCGAGCAATAATAACCAACCGAAATTCTTTTTTATTGGGTTCCCCTGCATCGCTTCGCCTATGCAGGGGAGCTTGCTTTTACCTCAGCAGCCGAAGAGGACACGCATGGCGCGGGGGAAGAGGCGGTTGAGAACACCGTGGAGCCAAGTCAGCAGGGCGAGCAGGAGAACGGGCACCCAGATGTTTCGGGCAAAGTCTATTTGCGGATAGTTATAGAAAACGGCCAGCGCAAAGGAGTGGGTGATATAGCAGAATATCATGCAGCGCCCGGAGGCCGCAAGAGCAGCGGCAACACGGGGCAGCCAACGCGCCAGAGCCATGGCGGCAAGAGAATACAGGATGGTGTAGGCCAATGCCTCCACCGGTAGAGAACAGACGCGCACGGACATGTCCAGCGCACGTCCCAGCGCCGGCAGGGCGTGTATCTGCACCAACAGAATGGCGATAGCAAGCAGCAACACGAGTGCGTGACTCCGCAGCCAGGCACTCAACACCTCCGGAGCAGCGTTTGTGCGCAGGGCTGCTCCCAGCACAAATGCGACCATCCAGTCAAAGCGGATGGTGGTGTGCTGGCTGTACTCGCAGGTGTAGGCAAAGGCTGCCAGCAGGGCGACAACTATCCAAGCGTGCTTCGGCAGGAGCCGCAGGGCGAGCATACCGGCCACCAGCAACTGATAGACGGCCAGGTTTCGCAGGAACCAGAGCGGGGTATTATAAGCACCCACACCCCAGCCCAGCAGCCGCTCCCAGCTCCAGACGGCTCCCTGTTTGGTGAGCATGTAGAGCCCGGCGGAGAGCAGCGACCACAGCACCCACAGCCACAGCATCCGCAGGGCGCGCGCCGCACATCTGCCGGCTTGGCGCGGCATGAAGTACCCGGCAAAGATAAAGAATAGGCAGAGCGCCCCGCCCACCAAATCACCATTCCACGCAGGTGATTTTCCCGTGTGCAGCCAGATAATGAAGAACATGGCAATGCAGCGGGCGGCATCTATCCAGACTTCGCGAGGGCGCGGGGCAGTACCCGCCTCGGTTTCGGATGGCGGTATCATGGTGCTGTTCAGGAATGCGAGGGGCGGTTATTACTCCGGGAACATGTCGCGGAGGTCATTGTAGCGCAGGGAAAAATCCTTCTCCTCTTCCTCATCATCAGCCATGCGGCGGCGACGGGAAGCCTCCGGGCTGTAATGACGGGAAGTCTGGGGAACAGCCTGCACATCATCGGAGAAGAGACTGCGCACGCGTTCATCCATCTCGTCCTCAGAGTCTCTGGGCAGAGTCCCCTGCACCGGCTGGCCGTCCAGATTAAAAAATCCCTGACTGCCGGAGCCGTCAAACAGACCGGGCTCCGAACGCACGGGAACAGATACCGGGCGGGAAATCTCCACCGGAGCGGAAGCAACAGGACGCGGTGTAGGCGCGGCCGGACGCGGCATCGGCACAGGCGAAACAGGGCGCTCCACCGGCGCAGGTATCGGACGGGGCGCAGGCGCCACCGGCTTCACCACCGGTTCAGGGAGGGGATTGGGCGCATAGCGCTGCGGCATGGGCGGTGCAATCTCCTCCTCTATTTCCACTATTTCCTCATCAGCAAAGACATCAGCCGGTTCAGCCTCGGTCTCATCTTCCGCAAGTTCCTCTTCCTCAGAAAATTCTTCTTCCTCTGCCTCCATCACGGGCTCTTCATCAGTAGCGGCGGCTTCGGCAACCTCCGCAGCGGCGGCTGACTCTTCTTCTTCGGCCTCAATGGCGGCGCGGAATTCTCCGGCATCGATAGAGGCGATGAGGCTCACGCGGATTTCCTCGCCCAGACGGGGCTTGACGGCTGCACCGAAGAAGAAGTTGACCTCGTCATTCCCCAAGCTTTTACGCACCGTCTCCATGGCGGTACGCAGTTCTGAGAGCGACATGTTGTTACCGCCGGCAATGTGGACAATCACGGTGTGGGCCAGCCCCAGCGCGTTGTGGAAAGCCACCAGCGGGGATTCCAGCGCCGCCCGGGCGGCATCTTCCGCACGATGGGGGCCATAGCCCGTGCCGGTGCCGTAGATACAGCGTGAATCGTTGTTGCGGAGGGCGGTCACCAGCTCATCCAGGCCGATATTGATGATACCGGGAGAATTCGCCAGCATGGGGATGGATGCCGTCGCCTGAGACAGAATGGTGTTAGCCTCCTCAAAGACTGCCATGGCACCATTGCGGGTACGGAACAAGTCCTCCATGTAATCGTTCTCGAAACAGAACACCAGGTCAGACACGGAAGAAATCTTTTCCAACGCGCGGTCGGCTTGTTCGCGACGGCGGCGCCCCTCAAATGCAAAGGGCATCACCAGCACCGATACCAGGAACACACCGGCCTTGCTCGCCATCTCTGCCAACAGCGGGGCCACACCCGACCCCGTACCGCCGCCGAGACCTACCACCATCACCAGCAGACGAGCATTCTCCAGCAATCCGGCAATCTCCTCCCGGCTTTCCTCCACAGCCAGACGCCCCACCTCCGGGTCACCGCCGGAACCCAAACCATGGTTCAGACCGGCTCCCAGCTGAATGAACTCTACGTTACCGGCCTCGCGCCCCAGCCGCTCATCCAGCGACATGATGCACAGGCGCACATTTTCCGCACTCGAGCCACGGAAGCGCTGCAGGATATTGGCTCCGGCACCACCGAGTCCGACGATGACGATACCGTCTTCCTTGCGGGAAACTGACTGATAGGGAAGCATAGTGATAAGCGGTAAAATGGTTTACACTCAACGACCGATACCCAGGGAACGCAGGAACCGGCTCCACCAGCTGCGCCCGCCCAAGGTGTAAGCATCATCATCGTATCGCTGAGCAAAGCGGATGAGCCCGATGGCTGTACAGTAACGCGGGTCTGCCAGATAGGAGTGGTTCTGCCCCGGCTGCATGGGGGCGGGCTGATGCACCGGCACATTATAGAAGATGTACTTCGTGAGCGCATCCAGTCCGCGCATGAGACTGGTGCCGCCGGAGAGGTAGATACTCATGCCGTTGCGGGCAAAAACCTCCTGCGGGATGCGTTCGCGCACGCGCAGTAGCGTGTGGGCCAGACTGTCGCGAATGAAGCGGTTGAGCTCACCGCGGGGGATGCTCACCTCGTGCATGCCCAGTTCATCGCGGTACTGAGCCAGAGAGCGGTCTTTCACATCACCAAAGGCATTACCCTCCGTGCACTTGAGCACCTCTGCCGCCTTGGCTGCCACGCGCTGCTCCGTCAGACGAACGATATCCTGATTGATGGTGTTACCGCCGCGGGGAATACAACCGGAGGCAATCACATCACCGCCCTTGTAGCAGATAAAATCCGTCGTACCACCGCCGATATCGATGAGCAAGGCACCGGCATCCTTCTGCTGGCGGGTCAGCACCATCTGAGCCGTTGCGAGCGGAGCAAACACCAAGTCCTCCACCTCCAACGGCACATTGCGAACACACAACAGCGAATTCTGCAGGCGAGTCCGCACACCATGCACCACGTGGCAGTTCACATCGAGCGTGCGTCCGGTCAGCCCCTCCGGGTGACGGGTAGGCTCCCCGCCGTCTATGGAATAGCCGCCCAACTCACGATTGAGCACGATTCGATCAGTCGCAATCTCCAGCTTCTCAGCCTTTTCCCGGGCATTGTCCACATGCTCCTCATCAATCACATCCTCATTATCCGGCAGGCGGAAAGAGCCGATATTATTTTCGCCCTGCATGTGGTCACCGGTCACGGAGAGGAACACATTGAGAATATCCACATCCGCATGGTCCTGCGCCAGCTGCCAGGCATCGCTCACACACTGGCGTGCCATGGTCGGATCCACAATCTCGCCCTTGCGGATACCCGCACTGGGCACCTCGCCGATGCCGATGATAGTCGCAGAGGAATCCGGGCGTATCTCACCCACCACCATACAGGTCTTGGTGGTTCCTATCTCAAGGCCGACTAAAATTTTAGATTTTGCCATAGGTAACGTGTAAAAGAAAATTTTAAGGAAAGGGTTGCTTATCTGTCGGCGGGTTGGCGGGTCATGGACTCACACATACTCGGCGACGGCATGATGCCCGGCATCAGGGTCACAAAGTTCGTATCATACTCTTCCGATGGTTTGAACAGGAATCCCGGCTTCGTATTCCGCACTTCGTAGGATGTGGCGCGGAACATCGGCAGCACTTGGTTAGTGCTGGGATCGTATGCCATTTTCCCGGTGTACTCCCCACGGATGACGTACTCCACGTTCTGATCCGTCCCGTAGACAGCATTCGGTGCCGGCGGCTCCATGCCCCGATCCGGGGTGTGTACCTTGCTCTCATCCATCATCACCAGCTTTGCGCTGCGCCAGCTCTCCCCCGGCTTGCGAAGATATCCCCAAAAGCGGGTTATCGGTATATAGTAGCGCCGCCCGATAAAATAATCCCCCGCCGGTTCGGCCGCAATCTCGGCCTCGCGGGCTACAATGGCGCGGCAGTCATCCTCCAGCGATATGGTCTGGCACTGGCAGAATAACAACCCGGCAGCGGTTACTGTGATGATTTCTCTGAGCATGAACACCCTTTTCTACCGCATTACCCACGCGCGGTCAAGCCTATATTCCGCCCGCACGCGTATACGCACGCTTTTTTAGAGTCTACGCTGCTCGGTATGTAATTATTTAAGTAAAATTGATTGTTTTCAGTATATAAATTCAGAAATTTACAAAGAATTATCTCGTTGTGTCTAAATCGGTAACAGAAAATAAAAAAGAGAAGCAGGAAAATACTGACAGAGCGAAGAAAACGCAGTATTTGCTTTTTTCTTGACAGTGGAAAGAGCAATCTCTATACTCCGCGTGAATGCGCGTAACATCATTATGAAAAGCGCGCGACGACACGGGAGCCAACAGTCACATCCCCTGAAAAGGAGGGCTGCCCCGAGGATCAAAGCAAGCAGGCGCATTCGACATCACCTTATACAATCTTTAATCATCAATGAGTTTTTTCAAAAAATTAGCCGGATTGCTCTCGTACGACATCGGGATTGACCTCGGCACAGCCAACACCTTGGTCTACATCAAGGATCAGGGGATTGTGCTGCGCGAGCCCTCGGTGGTCGCCATGAAGGGCGATAAGGCCAAAGCCGTGGGCGAAGAAGCCAAGCGCATGATCGGGCGCACCCCGGGCAGCGTGACGGCCATTCGACCGTTGAAGGATGGCGTAATTGCCAATTTCGATGTAGCGCACCAGATGCTGCGCTACTTCATCAAGAAGGCCTGCCAGCGCCGCACGCTGCGCAAGCCGCGTATTCTCATAGCTCACCCCTCCGGCATCACGGAGGTGGAGCGCCAGGCCATTGAGCAGTCGGCATACGAGGCCGGTGCGCGCGATGTGCAGCTGATGGAGGAACCGATGGCAGCCGCCATTGGTGTGGGGCTTCCGGTCTCGGATGCCATCGGCAGCATGATTGTGGACATCGGTGGCGGCACGACGGAAGTGGCCATTCTGTCCCTTTCCGGCATCGTTTACAGCAAATCCGAAAAATGCGGCGGCGATGCCATGGACGACACGATTACGCGCCACATGCTGGCGGCTCACAATCTGTTAGTGGGACCGCGTACGGCAGAGGACATCAAGGTGCGTATCGGTTCGGCCCACCCCCTGCAGCAGGAGCTGCAGATGGAGGTGAAAGGCCGCGACCGCGGCACCGGTCTTCCCAAGACCGTGACCATTCGCTCCGAAGAGATTCGCGAAGCGATTCAGGATAAGCTCAATATCATTGTGAGCGCCATTCGCCAGACATTGGATCACTGCCCGCCCGAGCTGGCCAGTGATTTGTATGACCGCGGTATCACCGTGGCCGGCGGTGGAGCTCTGCTGCGAGGACTGGCTGATTTGCTGCACGAGCAGACGGGGCTTCCGATTGTGATATCGGAAGATCCGCTGAGCGCCGTGGCAGAAGGCACCGGCCGCTACCTGCAGGAGAACGATGACGTGTTTGAGGACTGATAACCCATCTTCCTCACCCACAGGCGTCACCGCATCTCAGCGCAACGGCAGCCCGGTCTGCCCCACAGCCAACTGAAACAAGAGCAACACTGCCGCCCCGATTCCGGTCGGGGAAGGGGGTGTTGCTCTCTGCTTTTTCAGGACGCATGGCAGCTGAGAGCACAAGGTGATTCCGGGTGAACAACCTTTTAACCTTAACCAAAACCTTGTCACTTATTTCCAAAATGATTAATAGCGTCAAACACTTCTTCGGGTTCGGACAGTGCAACCCAAAGGAGGGCACGACCATCGTTATCAATGCGGAGAAACTGGAACGCCGCGTCGCCTTGCTGGAGGACGGCGTTCTGGAGGAATACAGCATTGAGCGCGAGGGCGAAGATAACATCGTGGGCGGCATCTTCAAAGGCCGCGTCAAGAACATAGAACCCGGTCTCAAGGCCATGTTTGTGGACATCGGCTACGAGAAGAACGCCTTCCTGCACTTCTGGGACGCGCTGCCGCTGGCTCTGGATTCCTCGCTGGAAGAGATTCAGCGCGAAGGCCGCCCCCGCAAGCAGCAGAAGAAAATCACCAGCAAGGACATCCCGGACATCTACCCTATCGGTTCGGAGATTATGGTGCAGGTGACCAAGGGCCCCATCAGTTCCAAGGGACCGCGCGTGACCACCAACATCTCGCTGGCCGGGCGCTATATCGTGCTGATGCCTTTCACCGATCAGTTCGGTATCTCCCGCAAGATTGATGATCCGAAGGAACGCCAGCGTCTGCGCCAGATTGTGCAGAAGCTCAACGTGCCGGAGGGCATGGGCATCATCATGCGTACGGTGGCTCAGGGACAGCGCTTCCGCCATTTCGTGCGCGATTTGGCCATGCTGCTGACCCAGTGGCGCGAGGTGGAGGAGAAGTTCGCCTCTCAGCCCGCCCCCGTCAGCGTGTACCGCGAGCCGGATCTCATCGAGCGCACGGCGCGCGACTTCCTGACAGACAACGTAGACAACATCGTCTGCGACAATCTGGAGACCACCCAGCGCATGCAGGAGATTGCCGGCAAGATATCCCGCCGCGCCAAGCGACACATCCAGCACTATCCCTGCCGCCAGCCGATTTTCGAGGAACTCGGCATTGAGAAACAGATTAACGAGACCTTCCAGCGCCAGGTGCTGCTGCCCTGCGGCGGCTACCTTGTCATCGATGAGACGGAGGCCCTCATCGCCATTGATATCAACACCGGCCGCAACAAGGGCAACAAGGATTTGGACAAGACCATCCTGGAGACCAATCTGGAATCCGCCCGCGAGATTGCCCGCCAGCTGCGCCTGCGCAACATCGGCGGTCTGGTGGTGGTGGACTTCATCGATATGCGCCACCGCAAGGACCAAATGGCCGTTTACAAGGCGATGAAGGAAGCTCTCAAGCGCGACAAGGCCAAGACGCAGGTGATGCAGATTACGCCCATCGGCCTCATGGAAATGACGCGCCAGCGCATCAACGAATCGTTGCTGGACTACGTGAATGACCAGTGCCCGTACTGCAACGGTCGCGGCCGTATCAAGAGCGTGATGACCATGAGTGTGGAGATTCAGCGCCAGATCAAAGCCACCATCCAGCGCTACCGCGACACGGTGGGCGACATGATTGTAGTGGTGAACAGCGATGTACTCTCCCGCTTCAAGAATGAGGATGCCAAGCTGCTGATGGAGCTGGAGCGCCAATGCGCCGGACGCCTCATCTTCCGCAGCGACCCCTCCATCCACCGCGAATCCTTCGCCATTCTCAATCCGGCCAACGGCAACAAGCCTCTCTACCAGGCCAACATGTAACTCTCATCCTCATGAACGGCCGGTGCGGTAAGCATTCCGCACCGGCCGTTCTTCCTACCGCTCCCTATGCTTGCTTACGTCTCCTGCGCGCTGTCTCTGGTACTCTTTCTGGTTGTCGCGCTGCTGCTCATCCGGCCGCTGTACTGCCGGTGGTGGTGGAAAATGCTCTACCTGTTCATCACCGCCATTGCCGCCTGCAAAATCCAGATTCTCTACCTGTTGGGCGGGCAGGAATCGTACTTCACTCCGCATCTGGACCCCGCCATCCTCATTCCGGCCAACTGGGTCTGGCTGCTTATTTTCTTCTATGCTCCCCTGCTCCTGTTGTTAAGTCTGCTGCTGGGCGTACTGCGCCGCTCCCTGTTCCGGAAAACAGAAAAGCAGCTCTGGCGCCGCATCGGCAACCGTATCCGTGTGGGACTACTGGTGATGACAGCCGCCATGATGAGCGTGGGAATGTACAACTCTCTGCAACTTCCGGAGGTAAACGAAATCACTATCGAACTGCCGAAAATCCCCGCCGATGCTGCCCCGCTGCGCCTGGCTCTGCTGGCAGATTTGCACGCGGATGATATTGCGGATGCCGCTTTCATGCAGGGGGTGGTGAATATCACCAACGCACAGAAACCGGACGCCATTGTCATTGCCGGCGACTTTGTAGACGGCACGGTGGAGCTGTTCGGTGCGCATCTGGAACCGCTGCGAGAGCTGCACGCCCCGCTGGGCGTCTATGCCGTAGGCGGCAATCACGATGTGTACAGCGGGCTGAGCGAGTGGGAGCAATTCCTGAGCGCCCGCGGCATCCGTTTCCTGAACAACGAGGGCACTCTGCTCACGAATTCCGTCTACTTATGCGGTGTCCGTGATGAGGCAGAGCGCCGCTTCTCCCGCAGCATCATCCGCCAGCCCCATTACAGAGAAGCACTCCGCCATGCACCGACCGGCAGCGCCACCATCCTGCTGGCACACCAGCCCTCCACCTTTGTCCATCCGAATAATACCGCCGATCTCCAGCTCTCCGGTCACACTCACGGCGGCATGATGCCCGGCCTCCGCTCCCTCATTGCCCTCGCTAACAAAGGCTACGTAGCCGGGCACTACACCCGGGGCGGGCGTCAGCTCTATGTCTCGCGCGGTACCCGCCTCTGGAGCGGCTGGCTCTTCCGCCTCTTCAACAGCCCGGAAATCACCCTCATCACCATCAAAGGAACGCTCATTGTCCCTCAACATTACTAAGTATCGTCATTTACAAAATGAATCCGGCTCAGCAAAACAAAAGTTACGATGGTATTTATATGCTGAAAGCTCTCTGCGCTTTTTTTGTGGTAATCTACCACGTAGATTTCTTATACAACACTGAGCTTAAACCTATTACACATATAGCAGTACATGTGTTTTATATAATAAGCGGATTCTTTCTTTATACCGGATACGCGAAAAGCGAAATCTCGAAAGCAAAAAAATGGCTCAAAAAAATTATTTTATGGACAATTGCATTAAATATACTCTATTTTATTTTTGTAAAAAAATTTGAAACAGATATTTCATTATTTAATATTATATACATACTGTTTCAGGGGGGAGTTATCTCAACACCTCTGTGGTACATGACAGCCTTATGGGAAGCGCTTCTCGTTTTCATTGTCATTAGATGCATGCTCCCTGAAAAAATGGTGCAGTTTCTCATCATGACTGCACCTGCTGCATTTTTAATAAGTTTAGCCACAAGCACATATAATTGCTATATTTTCAACAACTCCTTCAAATCCCTGTGGCTTGCAATGAGCTTCATCAGCGTTGCTATACCGTGTCTGAGCTTGGGATACATCATTGGCAAATACAAGGAAAAAATCAATCAGTTTCATCATTGGGGCATACTCACGTGCTCTTGCATCATTCTCGCATACATTGAATTCTACACCATCGGAAACACCTCTACTCCCGTCTATTTTTTAACTACCTTACCATTGAGCGCCTGCATATTCATCTTTGCCATCAACTTTAATCATTCATGTCGCCTCGCCTCAACAATAGGCAAAAGAGACAGCGCTAACATATATTACTTCCATATGCTTATTGCGCATTTTTTCTGCTACGAATCATGGGTCAACTTCGCACCGGCTGCTGCTAAGATGTATGGCCTTGTCATCTATATACTCTGCATTATCTTTTCAATGATATACCACTATTTTTATTCTATCATACAGTCTTTGCTTGGCTTAAAAAAACGAATACCATCATAATTAAAAAAGAAGCACTTAACAGATTTCACCTTATACCAAGCACAGCCTCGTGTCCGGCTTGACATCCGCGCATACCTGTGATACAACGGCCGCCCTTTAACACCGAAAAAGCCATGAAAAAAATTCTCTTTCTCATATTGGGATGTTCAGCTCTCCTGGCCGAAGCAATCACACTTGATACCAAGTTTATTGACAGGGCAGGAACGAACTCTTCCCTGTATGAGCATCCGGAGCTCGCTCAGGCCGGAGGACTGGAGCCCCATTGGCATCAGGAGGCCAATATCACCGTACACGTGGATGTCAGCAAGTTGCTGGGTGCTGAGCAGTTGCAGCAGGGAGCCCGCTACCGGATAGATTCCGTTTCCTGGATCGGACACCCGGAGGGCTGGTTTGTCGGCGGCAACCGCTCCGTGCGCATTGCTAACGGCCGAGAATATGTTACCCAGTCCGGTCTCAACAAGCAGAAGGACGGTAATCCCGGTGTTATCCTGAGCGCGGATGGAGAGGGATTGAGTTTCACCGCCGAAGACCGGCTGGAACTGACCATCCGGTGGAGAGACAGAAATCCGGGCGGCATCTACATGCGCTACTTCAACGCGACGGATGGTTGCATCATCTCCGGCACCGCCATGAATCTCAACGACAAGGGCGAGCTTGCCGGCGGCACACCGCAGGAAAATTACTATAACAAAAAATGGCGTTACAACAGCCCCGCCATCCGAATCAAAGCCACTCGTTTGCCGGATGAAGATACCGCCACGCGGAATAAGCATCTGTACATCGCCGCAGAAGCTCTGGCTTTCGTCATTCTCCTGTTCCTGTATCTCAATGCCCGCCGCAAAAGCGCGCACAGCTCGAAAACGGCACAGGAGTGACACAGTCTTTAGCCTTTACACCCGAAAACAAAGAGTGTATACTGCCCCGAGCACCATTTTACCATTTCGCAAGACGTTATGATGACCGCAGCGCAAATCCGCCAGAGTTTCCTTGACTTTTTCCACGAGAAACAGCACGCCGTTGTCCCCTCTGCATCGCTGATGCCGCAGAGCCCGGGTCTGTTGTTCACCAATGCCGGCATGAACCAGTTTGTGCCGTACTTCCTGGGCGTCTGGACGCCGCCGTGGAAGCCCGCCCGCGCCACGGACACGCAGAAGTGCATCCGAGCCGGCGGTAAGCACAACGACCTGGAGGATGTGGGGCAGGATTCCTACCACCACACCATGTTCGAGATGCTCGGCAACTGGTCCTTCGGTGACTATTTCAAGAAAGAGGCCATTGCCTGGGCTTGGGAGCTGGTGGTGGAGCGCTGGGGATTTCCCGCAGAGCGTCTGTATGCCACCGTCTACTGCCCGGACAAATCCAAGGGTGACCCCGGCGAATTTGACCGGGAAGCATGGGATACATGGGCTCCGCTCTTCGAATCCAAGGGGCTGGACCCGAAGGTGCACATCGTCAACGGCGGCGTGAAAGACAACTTCTGGATGATGGGAGAGACCGGCCCCTGCGGCCCCTGCTCCGAGCTGCACGTAGACCTCACCCCCGAGGGCAAGACCGAAGGCAGCCTGGTGAACCAGGACAGCCCGCAGTGCATCGAAATCTGGAACCTCGTGTTCATCCAGTACAATGCAGAGAGCGACGGCACCTTCCGCAACCTGCCGGCCTGCCATGTGGACACCGGTATGGGCTTCGAGCGTGCCTGCGCCATGATTCAGTGCACCAAGGGGTTCACGGACTTCAACGCCCGCGTTTCCAACTACAGCACAGATGTCTTCCGCCCGATTTTCAAGCGCATTGAGGAGATTTCCGGCCGCACCTACGCCGATATCTATCCGCAGGATGCTAATGATGAAAACCGTGAGCAGCTCATGGAAAGCATCGCCTTCCGTGTGATTGCCGACCACATCCGCACGCTGAGCTTCTCCATTGCTGACGGCATTCTGCCGGGCAACAACGGCCGCAACTACGTGCTGCGCCGCATCCTGCGCCGTGCCGTGCGCTATGGTCGCACTCTGGGACTGGAAAAGCCCTTCCTTTCCCTGCTGGTAGACACCCTGGCAGCAGAAATGGGCCGCGTATTCCCGGAGCTCATCGGCCGCGCTTCCACCATCAAGGAAGTGCTGCTGCGTGAAGAAACCAGCTTCAACGAAACACTCGACCGCGGTCTGGAGCTCTTTGACAAGGAAGTGGCTGCCACAGGTGCCGTCTCCGGTGACTTTGCCTTCAAGCTGTATGACACCTACGGCTTCCCAATCGACCTGACGGCGCTGATGGCTCGCGAACGCGGTCTGAGCATCGACACCGAGCGCTTTGAAGCCCTCATGGAGGAACAGCGCCAGCGCGCCAAGGCCGCTCAGAAGAAGCAGATTGTGCGCGCTCTGGACATCCAGACAGAGCAAATCACGGCGTTCACCGGCTACACGGAAGACGCCTGTGAGGCCACCGTTACCGAGATACACGAGAGCGACGGCATGCTCTTCATCATCACCGACAAGACCCCGTTCTATGCCGAAATGGGTGGTCAGATGAGTGATGGCGGCACCCTGTCTCTGGGCGGCGATTCTGCCCCCGTGCTGGGCGTCCAGCAGATTGGCAATGCCCGCGCCCACCTCATCTCCATGGTTGACGGAGTGACTCCCGCCGTGGGCGACACCGTCACGCTGACGCTCGACACCACACGCCGCCGCGCCCTGGAGGCTCACCACAGCGCCACTCACCTGCTGCACAAGGCTCTGCGCTCTCTGGTGAGCGAGGATATCGCCCAGCAGGGCTCTCTGGTGGATGCCGATCGTCTCCGATTCGACGTCAACAGCGGCCCCATCTCCAAAAACGACCTCCGCCGCGTGGAAGAGCTAGTCAACCAGTGGGTGGAGGAAGACCTCCCCATTCTGGCCAACGAATATCCCATGACCGAAATCCGGAAACACCCGGAAATCTGCCAGTTTTTCGGTGACAAGTACGGCGATGTAGTGCGACTGGTCCAGATGGGCGGTGAAACGGATGCCTTCAACGGCGTTTCCATGGAACTCTGCGGCGGCACGCATGCCGCCTCCACCGGAAAAGTCGGCTTCTTCAAGATTCGCAGCGAGGGCGCCATTGCCAGCGGTGTGCGCCGTATCGAGGCCGCCGTGGGTGAAGCCGGTCTCGCCGTGGTGCGCGACATGATTGACGCCCGTGTTCCGGAAGGCAAGGAAATGCTTGATAAGCTGAACTCTGCCAATGCAAAGCTCACCGCCATGGGACAACCCACCGTTCCCGTGCCCACCAACGATTCTCAGCCGGCCAAGAAGGCCGTACAATCCCGCGATATCCGTGTAGTCAATGCCCTGCTGGATGAATTCAACGCTTACTGCGACAAGCTGAAAGAGGCCGCTCTGGAGGCCGATAAGCGGTTGAAGAAAGCGCAGTCCGCTGCTGCGGCCGGCATGGCCGATGCTCTGCTGGCAGAGCAGCTGACCGGCGGCAATGCGATTATCTGCACCGAGGGTGGCAATGACCTGCTCACCGAGCTGTTCAACGGATTGCGTAAGCGCCATTATGCCGCAGCCGCTTTCCTGGTGGTCGATGACGGCAGCTCCCTCTCCCTTGGTGCCTACTGCGGAGAGGATGCTCAGGCCGCCGGGCTGAAGGCAGGCGACCTCATCCGTACGCTCGCTCCCATCGTGGGCGGCAAGGGCGGCGGCAAGGCCGATATGGCACGCGGTTCCGGCAAGAATCTGGCAGAAAAGCAGAATCTTCTTGCCAAAGCGGCTGAAACTCTGGCATAATACAGCTGAATAAACATTACTACGCATTATGGCCACTCCTCAACCCCCGGTATACCCGGACGAACCTAAGATTCCCATCCTGCCGAACATGCTGACGGCAGGCAACCTGCTCTGCGGTTTCTTTGCCATTCTGACCATCTTCAAGGGCATGGCCTTTGATGACGGCACGGCAGAGGCATTCGCCCACTACCAGCAGGCTACCTACCTCATCTTTGCAGCCTGCATCTTCGACCTGCTGGACGGTCGAGTAGCCCGCATGTGCAAGGCAGACGGTCCCTTTGGCCGCGAGTTCGACTCCATCGCAGACGTGGTATCCTTCGGCATCGCCCCCGCCATGCTGCTGGCACGCGCGGTGCTGTTTGATTTGCCGGTTCCCTACCTGGGGGATGCGATTGCCGTTGTCTACCTACTGTGCGCCGCGTTGCGTCTGGCCCGCTTCAACTGCATGGCGGCAGAGCCCAAAAAGCCCAACCAGAGCATGGACTTTGTGGGGCTTCCGGTCCCCATGGCAGCCGGTGCCGTGGTCAGCACGATGTATCTGGTCATTGACCTCACCGCCAACCGGGACCTTCAGATACCTCAGATTTGGCAGTACGTCATGGCCGGCATCATGACGCTGGTAGCCCTGTTGATGATGAGCCGCGTCATCTACCCCAGCTTCAAGCATATCAACTTCGAGAAGCGCGGCACCATCGTTGCCATGCTGATGGCGGTTGTAGCCGTCTGTGCACTCATCACCTTCCCCTGGATTGCCCCGGCTCTCATCTTCCTGTGCTATCTGGGTTACGGACTCATTGTGCGCCCCTTCCTCAACCGCCGTCTGCGCCGCATGATTGAGGTGGCAGATGATGATGATGCCGTCTGATTAAAGAGAAGGTAACCAAACCGAACAAATGCCGTCTGCACGCATCCAGTGGATTGATTTCTGCCGCGTGTACACGGCATTTTTCGTGGTGTTGCGCCATGTGGACCGCCCGTACGGCAGCTTCAACTATATCATTGACCTCTTCAACTATCGGAGTCTGATTTTCTTTTTCTTCCTGGTATCCGGCTACTTCACCCACAAAGCGACTGGCGGGCAATGGCTGGATTGGAAACGCACCAAAACATTGCTGCTGCCCTTCATTTTCTGGACAGCCGTTGCATCCATCCTGCTGCTGCAGCCCATGATGCACTGGGGACAGACGCTTGCCGGGGATTTCAGCTGGTTCAACTGGTCGCTCCTTCCTCGCGAAATGGGGCTGCTCAATTGGTGCTACTGGGACTTCGACAACGTGCCGCTCTGGTTTCTGCGCACGCTGATTCTGCTGGCACTCTTCAGCCCGTTGCTGCAGCGACTGCCCTCCAAGGTTCTACTGGTGCTGGTATTACTCTGCTTTGCCGGGAGTGATGTACTCTGTGCCCGCGATGCCGAAACGGCCCGCAGCCACGGCAGCTGGAGCGTGTGGTGGCTGCCTTTCCGGCTCTACGAAAGCGTCTTGGCGCTTGGCTTCTATTCTCTGGGGCTTTGGATTCGGCGATACGCCGATTTTGCCCGCTTCACAATCTTTGTCCGCAGCTATGCATGGGCTCCGGTACTGGCGGCACTCATCCTCCTGCCGGCGGTATATGGATTCGGCTTCTACCCGCCGGTGCAGAGCAGTGCTCTGGTGCTGCTCGGCGTATCCTGCACCATGGGTATCGGGGCGCTCTGCGAGCAATACCTGCCCCGCTTCTGCGGATTTGTTGCCTCATTCGGACCGGCAGCTTTCTTCATTTACGTCACTCACTACATCGTGCTGCACGCCCTGCGGCTCGCCATCACCGGCTCCTACGGCGGGCATTTCACCACGGCTCAATGCCTCTGGATGCCTTTCCTCATTACTGCCATCTGTTTGGGAATTTTCTACCCGCTGCGCCGCTACTTCCCCGGATTCATGAAGCATATTGCCATGGCTAAATGAGGCAAAGGCATCAAAATAATTCTTGCCTTAGCTCTAGCTTTTCGCTAGAATGAGAGCGTTATGAACAGACTTGCAGGCAAAACAGCAGTTGTTACCGGCGCCGGCCGCGGCATCGGTCAGTCCATCGCCCAGCGTTTCGCCGCTGAAGGTGCCAAAGTGATTCTCATTTCCCGCAATCCCGCTTCCTGCGGTAATGCAGCAGATGCTATCAATGCCGAATATCCCGGCAGCTGCAAAGCTTTCCCCTGCGATGTGGCAGATGCCGCCGCCGTGGAAGCCTGCGTCAAGGAAATCCTCACCGAATACCCCACCATTGACATTCTGGTGAACAACGCCGGCATCACCAAGGACGGCCTGCTCATGCGCATGAAGGAAAGCGACTGGGATGCCGTCATCACTACCAACCTCAAGAGCGTATTCCTCTTTGTGAAGGCCTTCCAGCGCACGCTCATGAAGAGCCCGGCCGGCCGCATCATCAACCTCAGCTCCATCGTCGGCATGACCGGCAACGTAGGCCAGGCCAACTACTCCGCCTCCAAGGCCGGTGTCATCGGCTTCACCAAATCCATGGCTCAGGAAATCGCCAGCCGCAAGGTCACAGTCAACGCCATCGCTCCCGGCTTCATCGCCACGGATATGACCGATGCCATTCCGGAGAAAGCCAAAGAAGCCATGCTGGCTCGTATTCCTCTGGGTGATTTGGGCAAGCCGGAAGATATTGCTAACTGTGCCCTCTTCCTCGCCTCCGACGAGGCTCGTTACATCACCGGTCAGGTCATCGTCTGCGACGGCGGCATGACAATGTAAGTATTTTCCCTGATACACAACAGGCGGTTCATGTTCTGCATGAACCGCCTGTTTTTTTGATACGTTACAATATCAGCTCCTGATTTTCCATCGACAGGTGGGTTTATCCACCACCTGTGCCCTTCTCTTGGTATCATTCCCGTGATAAATGGTGACCTCCTTCGGCGGCGCACAGAAACAATCTACTATGCGACGAGTGAAATTAACCGCGCGGCGAACAATCCCTGCCACCCGAACTTCCATTTTCGATAATTTCGCATAGTATCGTTCAAAATCTCTCTCCGTAGCCGGTGTCCACGCTAAATTGCTCCCGGTCATGGCATAAGCAGAAGTCAGCAACTCCGGTTTCACACACACACGGGGACTTGTTTTCATGATATCGCTGAAAAAAATCAAATCGCCGATGGATTTATACGTTGCATCACAGCGCACCCCGTGCTTCCGAAATGTACTTGCCATATGAAAACAGCTGCAGGTAATCATTTCGCAAAACAGCTTACTTCTCCATGCCTGCGGTCTGACCGGGCGACGATGACAGTGATAACTTCCATCCGGATTCAGAATAATGAATGTGCCCAATACGATGTCCGTGTCCGGTTTCCGCTTGAATTCCTGAACCACCTGATGCAAAGCTTTCGGCAGATACTGCTCATCGGCATTCAAATGCGCCGTTACGTCCGCATCCTCCGGCAATTTCTCCCATGCCTGATTCAGCGCATCATACATCCCGGCATCCCTTCCGCTTTCGTAAGTAAACGTGTAACCGGAAATCCCACGGTGCGTTTCCCTCCAGTCCTCCAGCCACTCCGCTGTGCCATCTGCAGATCCGCCATCCTGCACATGGTGGTGGACCTCCACTTCCTCCCCTACCTGATCGGCCACGGAACGCACGCAGCGTCGCAGCCATTCCATTGCGTTATACGCAGGCGTTACTATATAAAACTTCATACCTCGCCACCTTTTCTACCACAACCGCCCTTTCTTGGCAAGCTTTTAGAAAAAATAACAACTTCGCATAATTATTTTGAACCTTATCGAAAAAAGAAGCGTCAACACGGCATGACCAACAACCTTACTACAAAGTTTATGGAGGGGCTGCAGGCTGCACAGAAAGCGGCAGCAGCAGCCGGGCGTGCGGAGATATACCCCGCAGAGGTGATGCTGGCTCTTGTCCGGCAGGAGGGCGGCGTACTCAGCGCAGTACTGCAGAAAGCCGGCGTGGATGCCAAGCGCCTGAGCCAAGAGCTGGAAAACCGACTGGCGCGCCAGCCGCGCCAACAGGGCGCCGTAGCAAGCGGAGCCGGCATCGGCCCTGCACTGGACCGCGTGCTGAACGCCGCGGAGCAGCAGCGCAACAGCATGAAGGATGACTACCTCAGCGTTGAGCACTTCGTGCTGGGCGTCTTTGAGGCAGACAGCGACCTGACCCGCCTGCTGGAAAGCTGCGGATTGAACAAATCGAGCTACTTGGCGGCGTTGAAAGAGATACGCGGCAATCAGCGTATCACCGACCAGGAACCGGAGCAGAAATACCAGACACTGGAAAAATACGGCACGGATTTGACAGCACTCGCCCGACGCGGCAAAATTGACCCCGTCATCGGCCGCGATTCGGAAATCCGGCGCGTGATGCAGATACTGTCGCGCCGCACAAAGAACAACCCCGTCCTCATCGGTGAGCCCGGTGTGGGCAAGACAGCCATTGCAGAGGGATTGGCCCGCCGCATTGTGAACGGAGACGTACCGGAAAGCATGAAAGGCAAGCGTCTGGTGAGCCTCAACATCGGCTCCATGCTGGCCGGCGCCAAATATCGCGGTGAGTTCGAGGAACGCCTCAAGGCCTTCATCAAGGAAGTCACCGCCTCCGAGGGCGAAATCATCCTTTTCATTGATGAGCTGCACACACTGGTGGGAGCCGGAGCGGGCGGCGACAGCTCCATGGATGCCGCCAACCTGCTGAAGCCGGCGCTGGCCCGCGGCGAACTTCGCACCATCGGCGCCACCACGCTGGATGAATACCGCAAGTACATCGAAAAGGATGCCGCGCTGGAGCGCCGCTTCCAGCCGGTTCTGGTGGCAGAGCCGGACGTGGCCGACACCATCGCCATTCTGCGCGGGCTGAAGGAACGCTACGAAGTCCACCACGGCGTCCATATCACGGACGGTGCGCTGGTGGCTGCCGCCATCCTCAGCAACCGCTACATCACCGATCGATTCCTTCCGGACAAGGCCGTGGATTTGGTGGATGAAGCCGCCGCGCGGCTCAAGATTGAACTGGATTCCATGCCGGCAGAAATCGATGAACTCAACCGCACGGCCATGCAGCTGGAGATGGAACGCCAGGCGCTCGAAAAGGAAAAGGACGAGGCCTCCCGCAAGCGACTGGAAAGCATCACGCGCGAGCTGGCCGACACCCGCGAGAAGGTGGATGCCATGCTGGCGCGGTGGCAGAGCGAGAAAGACGTGGTAACCCGCGCCCGCGAAGCTCAGAAGCAGATTGACACCCTGCGCACCGAAGCGGAGCAGGCCCAGCGACGGGGCGACCTCGGCCGCGCCTCTCAAATCCTCTACGGAGAAATTCCTGCTGCGGAAAATGCGGCAAAAGAAGCCCGTGATGCTCTCAACGCACTGCAAAGCAGCGGAGAGGGGCTCCTCAAGGAAGAAGTGACTGAGGCCGACATCGCCAAAGTCGTCTCCACCTGGACCGGCATCCCCGCTGCCAGACTGGCCGAGGGCGAGCGCGAAAAACTCCTGCACATGGAGGAGAGGCTCGGCAAGCGCCTCATCGGCCAGAAAGAAGCCGTGAAGGCCGTTTCCGATGCCGTGCGCCGCTCCCGGGCCGGATTGCAGGACGAAAACCGCCCGCTGGGTTCCTTCATCTTCCTGGGGCCCACCGGTGTGGGTAAGACCGAGCTGGCCAAAGCCTTGGCGGAATTCCTCTTCGATGATGAAGCGGCCATGGTGCGCATCGACATGTCGGAGTACATGGAGAAACACAGCGTGGCACGCCTCATCGGAGCGCCTCCCGGATATGTGGGCTACGATGAGGGCGGGCAGCTGACGGAAGCCGTCCGCCGCCGCCCGTACAGCGTGGTACTGTTCGATGAGATAGAGAAAGCGCACCCGGATGTATTCAACGTTCTGCTGCAGGTACTGGACGACGGACGCATCACGGATGGTCAGGGACGCACCGTGGATTTCACCAACACCGTCCTCATCATGACCAGCAACATCGGCAGCCAGTTCATCCTCAATGAGCAGGATGCCGCCGTTCGCAACACCAAGGCACTGGATGCCCTGCGCGGGCACTTCCGCCCGGAATTCCTCAACCGCATCGATGAAATCATCATCTTCGACCGCCTGCAGGAATCCGACCTCCGGCAAATTGTCAACATTCAGCTGGAACGCGTGCGTAAGCGTCTGGCCGCCCGCAATCTCAGTCTGGAGCTCAGCGATGCCGCAGCTGCGCTGGTGGCCGCCCACGGCTATGACCCGGTGTACGGCGCCCGCCCGCTCAAGCGCGCCATCCAGCAGGATATTCTTGACCCGCTCAGCCTCGCCATTCTGGAAGGCCGCTACCCGGAAGGAAGCACCATCCGCGTAGATGCCGCAGAGGGGAAGATTATCCTCAATTAAAGAACCAAAACAACCAACACCCCGCCGGACCTCCCGATGCGTCCGGCGGGGTGTTTCCGTCACTTACGCGACAGGTGATTGACGGACAGCAGAAAATCGTGTAATATACAGCCATGACCACGTACACAGCCCCGGCCAAAATCAATCTCTCCCTGCGTGTTCAAAGCAAGCTTCGCGAGGACGGATACCACAATGTGGATATCCTGATGGCTTCCATCGACCTCTACGACCGGCTGGATTTCCACAACTCACGCACCACAACCCTGCTGTGTGATACCCCCGGCGTGCCGACGGACGAAAGCAATCTGGTCATCAAAGCCGTTCGTGAATTTGAAAAATCATACGGTCGCAAAGCCAAGCAGCGCATCACCCTCACCAAGAACATACCCCACGGCGCCGGACTCGGCGGCGGCTCTGCGGATGCAGCCATCACCCTCAAAGCGGTCAATGAAATCCTCGGTACCAACTATGATATGGAAGAGCTGGGAACCATGGCCGCCAATCTGGGGAGCGATGTAAACTTCTTCCTCAATCCGGTCATCAGCCGCTGCACCGGGCGCGGCGAAATCGTCAAACCCGTTCCGGAGCTGGCCAACTGGAGCAGCCCCATGGTGCTTATCAAACCGCAATTCGGCGTTTCCACCCCCTCCGCCTACAGAGCACTCACCTGCTCCAAGCGCTTCAAATCAGTCAATTACGGTGCACAGAAAGCGGACGGCATCACCTTCATCAACGAACTGGAACGCCCGGTCTTTGCCAAATTCCCCATTCTGGGCATCATGAAGATGTGGCTGCTGCAACAGGAAGGTGTACGCGTAGCGCTCATGAGCGGCTCCGGCTCCTCCCTCTTTGCCCTCACGGAAACCCCGGAACAGGCGCAGGCCATCGCTACTCTCGCCCGCGCAGAGTTCGGCGAATCCCTTTTCACCCACTGCGGTACTGTCAATCCTCAATGATTCCCTCTGATTGCGCCGACCCCATCAACCGCCGCATCCTCTGCGTGGCAGAGGACCGCGTCACCGGGTTTCATGCCCGTCCGTTTGATGAGATTGCACGTCAGTCCGGGGTAGATACCCCGCTGGTCATCGAGCGGCTCCGCGCCATGCTGGCCGCCGGCACCATCCGCCGCGTTCGGCAGACCCTCCTTTCCACCAGCTTGGCAGAGGGGGCTCTCATTGCCTGGAAAGTACCGGAGGATAAATTGGAGTCTGCCTACGCCTGGCTGCGGGACAACGACCCCTTTACCGGGCATGTGGTGCTGCGCAGCAGTGAGAACCCCGCCGCTCCCGGTGCCGATTATCGGCTCTGGACTACCCTGAAAGTGCCCACCGGCTACGGCTCCATGCAGGAGCACTGCGCTATCCTCTCCCGCATCATCGGGGCAGAGGACTGCGTCCCCCTACCCGTGGTCGGCATGTTTGCCCTGGCAGTGGGGCATACCCGCCGCGCCGGGCTGAAACCGGGCGACAAGCTGCCCGAACCGCCCACCATGCAAGTGCCGGAGCACCCAATCCTGAGCCCGGAGGAATGGCAGGTCCTGCTCAGCCTCAAGGAAAGTCTGAGCCCGGAGGAAATCTGTCCCACGCCATGGGCAAGGCGCGCCGCCGCCCTCGGCATGAGTGAGCAGCGCTACTGCGATATCGCTGCTGCGTTGGATGCCCGTAAAGTCATCGGCCGCTTTGCCACCTTTCTGGACCACACCGCCCCGCGCAACCGCCACGCCGGTACCGGCGCGGCAGGGCTCTTCCACTGGGCAGTACCGGAGGGCATGGAAGAACGCGCCGGTGCAGAATGCGGGCGCCACATCTGCATGACCCATTGCTATTGGCGCAGCGGCGGCTCCGTCTTCGGCGGTGCGCAGATTATGGGCGTGGTCCACGCCCCCACCCGCGAGGAAGTACTGGCGCACAAAGCCGCTATCGATTCCCACCTTGCCGCCTGCGGCATCCCCATTCTCCACACCGCCGTCTTCTGGAGCAACCGCGCCGAAATCCGCCCCAGCGAGATTACCCCGGAACTCTACCGCGACTGGTTGGAGAAATACAAAGGGTAATTCCCATCCCTTTGCGCCCGTTTTGTTGTACTAATTAACCTCTCAGCGACCATTTTTTCGCATTTTACTCAGCTTTCGTGGCATTTTTTAGCCAGATTTGCCCTTTCTAAGTCTCTTTTTGATATTTTTACTTGCAGCACGAGAGAAAATGTAGTAAAGTGACAACCGTTATGAGACTCTATAACTTAATTAAAGACCTCCTGGTTTATGGAGTATTGGGCTTCATTCTGGTACCTATTAAATTTATCTTCTGGTTATTTTCGGCAAATGGCTGGAACTTTTTGTGTTCCTTACCGGGCCTATTGAAAGGCGGCAGCAACGTCAGTTTACTTGATTTGCTGAAACCGCTCGCCAGAGCTTGTTACTGGCTGCTCATCGCTGCCATCTCTATGGCCGTCTTTCAGGATCTGACCCAAGGCGGAAAAATCATGGGAGCTATCATCAAAAACAAAACCCACGCTCCTGTGCCTGCAGCTTCGGTTGAATAAACCTACACTCCATCCATGCATCATCACCTCTACCATGCAGTAACATGATACTCAAAGCTCTCACACAGATAGAAAAAGTCACGGATGCAACGCGTATCAACAATCGTATACTTTTATATTTCTTCTATACGGTATACGGCTGTTACATACTGTTCATGTTGGCGCACTGTATAGATTGCATAGAACCGGGATTCAAAAGCTGGCTCGTCTGCCTGATTCCGCTTCTCCTGATGGGGTATTTGGGGGTATGGATATTCATCCTGCTCTTGAATGGTACTCTGGACGAGTATGAAGATTGCTCTACTATACCGGGAGCCATATTCAGAGCAAGCCTGCACTTTGCACTCTATATGCAACTAGTAGCCATAACCTTCCATCCCTCTTCAACATGGGGTGATGCATGGATGGGGGCTCTTTTGATATTTTGTTTTCATGTTGGCATTTCACTTACACGGGAAATTACCTACGAGCCTCTGTATATCAACAGCTCCGTATGCCCGGCAGGTAAAATTAAAATCTTCGAATTGAGTACGTTTACCCTTTTTTCACATTGCCTCAGCTATATGTTACGCAGCCGTAGTCATCCCGAGACCTTTTCTCATATAAGCCTCGACAACGAAGAAAACTACACTGAATACGCCAAGAACAATACAGCAGAAGAAACGCTCAGATACAAAAAAATGATTAAAAGATGTGTCATTGGCGAATGGGACTTCATTCACAATAACAAAAGCATCTTCCGTATTATTAAACATATTTTCTGTTTCTCACTCCCCTATCTCATACTGATTGGAACCATTGTCTTCCTGCATATATGGTATCCATTGAGTTGGGATAAATATGCATACTTTTTAACTCACATTCCATTCAGTCATTAAACGCATCATGTACACAGCCAGAATAGACAGCTTTAACAGCAATAAAGTGGATGTATTCAACGCTATAACCGGAGCTTACGCTTGTAGCTTTTACGCCAATGTAGGCAACGGTTGTATCACCAACGTCCATGTTCAGGGGAAATATGTCTCCTTAACCCATTCAGACGGAACTATTGTCGTCTACGACGCAGATAATCGGAGTTTTGTAAGAATGATTAACTGATAAAATCTTCCCACATTCCTGTGGAAAGGCGGTCAATGACCGTAATTTCAACACAAAAAACAATAGATAAAAATACCATGAATTACAGCAAACCCATCATCATCGCTCAGAACGCCCCGCAGGGTAACTATGCCGCTGGTTGTCCTCTCAATAAGATGGGGACTGACTATGGATGCAAAAGCTGTGAACGGACTCGATAACCGTAACACTCAGTAAGTCACATACGGTAACAACAAAATCAAAGTGATAAATGAAGATAAACTCGTGAACCGCAAAAGAATCACTAATGCATCTTCTCGGGTAACAAAGTCTTATCTGATTATCACTTCATAGATTCAATTAACGTGCGCATGGAGCAACTCCATGCGCACAAATCTATAAGATTGCTATGTTTTACAGATTAAATAAGAACACTTTTGTGCGAATGGTAGCACAAAAAGGGTATATCTATTCGCAATTAACCAAACATGATTTGGTATTTGATGCTGCCGGAGCCGAATTTTTGCGGGTGCTCAGCAGAGAAGCATGTACTTTTGAACAACTATTCAAAAAATTGCTGACGGCATTTGTTGCCCCTCCTGTTGAAATCGTGCGTGCCGATTTTAAAGAGTTTCTGGAGATGCTAACCGAATACAAGTACCTGACCAAAGGGGAAACCCCGGAGGAATGTGATGCACAGGAAATAGTGTTTTCTTACCGTACCACAGAGGACATCAAAACGGAGACAGACCATTTCAAACAGGATTTACCATGGAAAACATGCGATACTGATACTTCAAAGGTATTTAATGAAGAACACCGCACTAATCCCCGAATTCATGGATGCCAGATTGAAATTAACAATTTGTGTAATGAGCGTTGCATACATTGCTATATCCCCCACCATTTGAAAACTAAGCGTTTAAGTAAAGAAGATCTATTTGATATATTAGAACAACTGCATGATATGGGGACTCTGTGTCTCACTCTTTCCGGTGGTGAGCCATTGCTTCATCCGGATTTTATTCCTCTGCTTTATAAAGCTCGTGAACTGGATTTTACAATTAATCTGCTTTCCAATCTCACCTGTCTCAACGAAGCTAAATTGAAGGCCATCAAAGATTGCAATGTATCATTCGTGCAAACTTCTCTGTACAGTTTAGTGGCGGAGGAGCATGATCACATCACGAAGCTGAACGGTTCGTACGCCAAAACCATGGCTGCAATCGAGAAGCTAATAGAGGCTGATGTACCGGTTCAGATTTCCTGTCCAACAATGCGCAGCAATTATAAAACCTACAAAGAGGTAATTAAGTGGGCGCAGGAACGAAGGTTGAAAGCTCAGACGGATTATATCATGATGGCTAGAACAGACTTTACTTCCGACAATCTAGACGAACGCCTTACTTTGGAAGAAACAGGCGACCTTATTCGTGATATCATCTCCGCAGATAAATCTTACATCAATATGATGAAAGACTACACACCCTCTATTCCTGAACAAATCAAGCATGAGTATGTGTGCGGTGCTGGAATAGATAACATCTGTGTATCAGCAGACGGGAATTATTATCCATGTTCCGGTTGGCAAGGATATCCTGTCGGAACAATCAAGGAACGACTGCGTGATGTATGGGAGAAATCGACATCTCTGCAAATGGTGCGAAATATCCGAAAAGGAGATTTCAAGGAATGCCTGCAATGTAATGACCGTGATTTCTGCAATGCATGCCTGGTTCGCAACTTCAACGAAAATGGCGGTGACATGTTCAAAGTGAGCAAACACTTCTGTGAAGTTGCTGCACTGAATCATCGTCTTGCCAATGAGTTTTGTGCCGAATGCGCAAAATGAAAAGAAAAGCAGACCGCTTTCCATTCAAATGGGAAGCGGTCATTTTACCATGATAGTAGATTACCATGTACACATAGGACCGTTTTTCGGGAACCTGATGTTTGAGCCCGAGTATGTTGCTCACATACTGACGCAACTCAACGTAGACAGATGGGTCTATTTTTCAACGGCGTTTTCCTGCGAACCTAGAAATTACATTGCGTGGTTTCAGGAGTGTGTGGAACGTATGGAAACAGCTGCACCCGGACGAGGCATTCCTCTGCTGTGGATGAATGAAGCCATGCTAACACAAGCAGATTTGTATTTTAATCATCCTTTCCGGGGAATTAAGATACATGAAGGGTTTGAAAAACTTTCCGCTGCGGCAAGAGAAACAGCTTTTGCATTAGCATCAGCAGAGAAATGTCCTTTAGTTATACATACAGGAGAGCATGTTTGCTGCCAAGCCGGAAGATATGATGATTTGTGTCAGCGCTATACTGATGTCTGCATCATTTTGGCACATGGTAGACCGTTAAATCAAGCAATGTCTCTTTTAAAAAAGCACTCTAACGTCATGCTGGATTCAGCTTTTATGTCTCCTGAACAAATGCAAATTTTAGCAAATACCGGATTAGCTAATCGCGTGTTATTCGGTAGCGATTTACCTGTACAACATCATTTTTATCCCCATGCTGATATATCGGCATTATGGAAAGAACACAGGAACTCTTCCGCATCTATTCTGGGTAAAGGTATCGATTTTTGCATGAATCTGGATATCAGAAACGATTATTTGATTCTCCCCCGATAACACCCCACCGAAAAGGAAGGAATCCCCGGAAAGCTACAGTTTAACTTATCTGATTTTAAACAAGCCGTCATCACACAAATAATAACCCGGAAGCGCAATGAAAGATTGCAGAATGGGAGCAAATGGGGTAGAATGCGGGTGTTATGCTGCGCGGAAAGTTTTTTTTCTCTACAATCTGTCTGATGATGCCATGGATAGTAGTGCCTGCGGGAGCACAGGCACCGCAAGTGCTGACACCTGAACAGGCGGCGGCAGCCATGCCGGATGATGCAGAGGCCATACCCGCTGATGAGATGGAGGAAACGGTGGAAACCGTGAAGCTGGGCGGTGAAGAGAAAACAACCGTGCAGGAAGGTGTGCAGCAGGCGGAATCATACGAGAGCACCGTCGCACCGGATTCCCCCACAAATGTGGAAATCGGAGGCACGACCGACACAGAAGCCACCCCGCCGCTCAAGACGGATGAGGAAGTGATGGACCCCACAGTGCATGACCCTTCCCGCGTGGCGTACGCCGCCACCCGCCCGAATGCCCGCACCATGTCGCTGACCGTGCCGGGGCCGCGCGGGCTGATAACAGACCGAGATGGCCATGTGATGGCCTGCTCCGAGGTTGCTTACCAGCCGGCCATCAACTTCGGACAGCTGCAGGACGAGAGCGAGGAAAACATCCTCCGCGTGGCACGTAAGGCTATTGCCGCATATGAAGCCGCCGGATTCAAGGTCCTGGAAAAGACAAATGCACAGCTGCTGGATCACTACCGGAACCGCCGCTGGCTGCCGCTGGCCATCGGACCGACCGTCCGCGAACGCGAGCTGGCACCACTGCGGGAAAAAGTGAAGAAAATTGAGCATTCTCATCTCATTCCCCTCTACATCCGCAACTACACCTCCGGCACATCTGCCTGCCACATTCTGGGTTACACCGGTGCCAAGGCAAAGCTACCAACCGGCCCCATCAACCACAATGATCCGATTTTCGAACGCCAGGAAGGCCGCGCCGGACTGGAACTCAAATTCAACAAACAGCTCACCGGAAAACCCGGCGTCTGGCGTCTCATGTTCGATGAGAGCGGCAAAAAAATTCTCGACGAACTGCAGACCAAGCCCAAACCCGGCGGCACCATCGTCACCACCCTCAATCTGGAATGGCAGAAAGCCGCCGAGCAGTCCCTGCGCGACAACACGCTGGGCCGCGGCGCCTTCGTTATGGTGGACGTCCATTCGGGTGAGATTGTGGTGCTGGCCTCCGCACCGAATTTCGACCCGAACAAGTTCATCCCGGCCATCTCGCAGAAAGACTATGATGATTTGAGAAATGATCCGAACACCCCGCTGGTATCGCGAGCCTTCGCCGGTGTTTACCCTCCCGCGTCTACCTTCAAGACCATCACAGTTGCAGCCGCTCTGCGCCACGGCATCATTGAGGAAAGCACCTATGTGAACTGCCCGTTCAGCGTCCGCATCGGTAATCACGAATTCAAGAACCACAGCAAGTTCACCGGCTCCATCAACTGCGTCACGGCTCTGGTTCTCTCCAACAACCCCTTCATGTACCAGGTGGCTGCCACCCGCAATCCCCACCTGGGCGCCCAAAGGCTCTGCGATGTGGCCCGCCGTTTCGGCTACGGCTCCACCGCCGGCATTCCCCTGCCGGATAAGGCGGGCAATGTGCCGGACGAATCGTGGATGCACCGCAACTATGGGCGCGGTTTCATGGCGGGTGACGCCGCCAACCTATCCATCGGTCAGGGTGCATTACTGGCCACACCACTGCAGGTAGCGCACGCCGTTGCCGGCATTGCCAACGGCAAATACCTGCCCAAACTACAGCTGGTGCGGCAGGTGCTGGATGCAGAAGGTAACGTGGTCTACCAGTTCACCCCGACCTCCCAGACCAACCTCAGCGATATGGAAAGCGCACTGGCCACGGTCCGCAAAGGCATGAAAGCCGTTGTCAACGGCGGTACAGGGCGCCGCGCCAAGCTCAGCTATGTCTCCAACGCCGGCAAGACCGGTACGGCACAATGGGGGCGCCCCTCCGATGACTGCCGCCTTGCATGGTTCGCCGGATTCATGCCGGCAGACGAGCCGCGATACGCCTATGCCGCCCTCTATGAAGGCAAACCCCACCAGCGAATCTCCGGCGGCCACATGGCCGCCACCGTGGTACGGGAGTTTTTCGAGAGCATCAAATCCGGCATGCAGGAGGCTCTGTCCAAACCGAAGGCCGGCAGTGCAGATGTTCCGGCAGAGGAGCTGAGCGAAGAGGAACGCCTCCGCCGCGAGCAGGAAGAAGCAGCAGCCGCAGCTGAATCCGCCGCACAGGAAGTCCAGAAGCGCGAGCAGGAAAAACGCCACTCGCGCAGCGGCTGGGATGACGGCCGCTCCCGCAGATAATCAACAAAAAAACGCAGTCATCGGTGTAGAATCCAACTTCCTGACTGCGTTTTTATTTTCCGGAAAGTCTTATCATTCATTAACCAAACCGACAGACAAACGTGAAAGGAATTTACAAATGGGGAGCAGCAGCTCTGGTGGCAGGCGGCGGGGTGGCTGCCTGGCTCAGCATGGGAGAGAATGCCCAACAGGATTTCCGCTTCAAAACCGACAAGGTTTCCAAGGGTGACTTTGTGAGCAAGGTGCAGGCCACCGGCACACTGGAACCGGAGGAGCTAGTAGACGTAGGTGCTCAGGTGACGGGTGAAATCAAGGAATTCGGCACCGATGCCAACGGCAATCGCGTGGACTACGGCAGCGAGGTAAAGGCCGGGCAGCTGCTCGCCCGAATCGATGACACCATCGTGGAGCTGGATATCAAACGCGCCGAAGCCAGCGTGGCACAGGCCAAAGCCCAGATTCTTTCCGCAGAAGCAGGCCTCGCCCAGGCCAAGGCCTCCATCTCCCAGGCAAAGGCTAATAAAAACAAGGCCGACCGCGATTTGGACCGCGCCAAAAAGTTGGGCGTGGGTGATGCCCTCTCCCAGATGAGTTATGACCAGTATGTAAACGCAGCAGAAACCGCCGCCGCATCGCTGGAAAGCGCAGAGGCCCAACTACAGACGGCCACCGCCCAGCAGGCCAGCGCCGCCGCCCAGTTGCAGAGCGCTCAGGCTCAGCTGGAGAGCGAACTGCGCAACCGCGACTACACCCGCATCACCACCCCGGTGGACGGCACCATCGTGGTGCGCCAGGTAAACGTGGGCCAAACCGTGGTGAGCAGCATGAACGCCACCACCCTCTTCCTCGTGGCGCGAGACCTCTCGAAGATGCAAATCTGGGCCAGCGTGAATGAAGCCGACATCGCCAAGGTGAAACCCGGCCAGGAGGTACGCTACACGGTAGATGCCCTGCCGAATGAGAACTTCACCGGCGTGGTGAACAAAATTCGCCCGAACGCCACCATGAGTTCCAACGTGGTAACCTACATTGTGGAGGTTGACATCGAAAACCCGGAGCGCAAGCTACTGCCCTACATGAGCGCCAATGCCAACTTCATCGTTAAAGAGGTGAAAAATGCCCTCATGGTGCCGGATGCCGTGTTCGATTTCCGCCCCTCGCCCGACATGATTGACGAGAAATTCCGCAAATCCCGCCCGAAGCCGCCGTCCGTGGAGGTGGCGGCAGAGGATGAGGCAGCCCCCGCCAAACAGGCAGAGGAAGGCGAACGGGCAATCATCTGGCGCAAGGTGGGCGACAAAACCGTGGCTCCCGTTCGCGTCCGCAAGATGGATACGGACGGCACCCGCACCATTGTGGTGCCCGCAGAGAATGAGACGCTGGAGCCCGGCACAGAGCTCGTCACCGGCGTCATGGTCGTGAGCGCAGAAGAATCCGCAGCCCCCGGCGGCTCTAACAACCCCTTCGCCCCCAAGCGCCCGGAGCGCCGCCAGCGCACCGCAGGCGGAGTAGAAGCCAAGCCCGGTCAGGCACAGGACAGCAGCCGCGGCGGCCCCCGCATGTAAGTTCTCATCCTCATACGATTCACTACTGTGATTGAGCTGAAAAACATCACCAAGGTCTACCACCTGGGCGAGATTGACCTGCCGGTGCTCAAGGGCATCTCCCTGCGCATCGAAGACGGCGAATTTGTCTCGCTCACGGGGGCATCCGGCTCCGGTAAATCCACCCTCATGAACATCCTGGGCTGTCTGGATCGCCCCAGCGGCGGTGAGTTCTGGATTGACGGCAAGAACGTGGCCGGTCTGAATGCTGACCAGCGAGCCCGCCTGCGCAATCAGCGCATCGGCTTCGTGTTCCAGAACTTCAACCTGCTGGCCCGCACCTCTGCGCTGGAGAATGTGATGATGCCCGCCTACTACCACCATCCGGCCATGCCGAGCTCCGAAATCCGCAAGCGCGCACTGGAGCTCATCCGCATGGTAGGTCTGGAGGAGCGTATGCACCACACCCCGGCCCAGCTTTCCGGCGGTCAGCAGCAGCGCGTAGCCATCGCCCGCTCACTCATCAATAACCCCGGTATCCTGCTGGCAGATGAGCCCACCGGAAATCTGGACTCCACCACATCCGTGGAAGTCATGAACATGTTCCGCGACCTCAATCGCCAGAAAGGCATCACCGTCATCATCGTGACCCACGACCGCAAGACCGCAGCCTTCACCGACCGCGCCATCAACATGTGCGACGGCCTCATCATGGAAGGCGTATCGGAGGAACTCTCAGCCACTCTCAGCAAATGAAGCTCACCACTCTCTTCATCACCTGTCTGCGTGCGCTGGTGCGCAATCCCATGCGCGCCGCCCTCACCGTGCTGGGCATCGTCATCGGCATTGCCGCCGTGGTGGCCATCTCAGAAATCGGCGAGGGCTCCAAGAAACAGATTGCAGCCTCATTCTCCTCACTGGGGGCCAACGTCATCAACATCTTCGGCGCCTCCGTCAGCACCTCCGGCGTCAGCTCCGGCATGGGTGGCAAAGCCTCTCTTTACCCCACGGATTCTGATGCCATCATGCGCGAGTGCACCACCACCGTCAAGCTGGCATCACCCTTTGTCCGCGCCAGCGGGCAGATTATCGTGGGCAATGAAAACTGGAGTCCCAACTCCATCAAAGGCGGAAACGAGCATTATCTGGACATTGAGGGCTGGACCGTACAGAAGGGGCGCGCTTTCACGAAGAAGCAGGTAGAAGAAGCCGCGCGTGTCTGCCTCATCGGCAGCACGATTGCGGATAAGTTCTTCAGCGACAAGAGCCCGGTTGGGCAGGATGTGCGCATCAAGGACGTGGTGTTCACCATCATCGGAGTGCTGGCCACCAAAGGCGCAGATGCCATGGGTAACGACCAGGATGACTGCCTCATCCTGCCATGGACCAGCATTCGCACCCGTCTGATGGGCGCTTCCGGCTCTGCCGTCATTTCCAAGGGCGGGGCAGCCAACAGCACCCAGACCATCTCTGCCAACAGCACCTTCTCCACCTCTGCCGTGAACTTCTATCCCGGCTGCGACCTGCAACCCTTCACCAACGCTCCGCACCCGCTGCGCACCCGCACGGTGGATTCCCTGCTGGTGCAGATTAAGGACGGCGTGACGGCTAAGGCAGCCATGGATGAGATGACCACCGTGCTGCGCCGCCAGCACATGCTGGAACCCGGCGTTCTGGATGACTTCGAAATGCGCGATCGTGCCCAGTTCAGCAAAATGATGACCTCCACCAGCGAGAACATGAGCCGTCTGCTCGTGGCTGTGGCCATGATTTCACTGGTTGTGGGCGGCGTGGGCATCATGAACATCATGATGGTTTCCGTCACGGAGCGAACCCGCGAAATTGGCCTGCGCATGGCAGTGGGCGCTCGTCCGCGCGATATCATGTACCAGTTCCTGCTGGAGTCCGTGCTGCTCTGCCTCATCGGTGGCCTCATCGGTCTGGCCGTAGGGCACGGCGCCTCGCAGTTCGTCAGCACCCAGAACGGATGGCCGGTGGAAACATCCCCTGCCGCCATGGGCCTCGCCGTCACCGTAGCCGCCGCTATCGGCATTGTTTTCGGTTGGTACCCGGCCTGGAAAGCCTCGCGCATGGACCCCATCGATGCCCTGCGCCACGAATAACAGTAACCATTTCTTTTCCATTCATGAAACGTACGCTTACAACACTTTCTCTGAGTGCCCTGCTGCTGAGCTCCTGCCTGTTGGGACCGGATTACCTCGGCCCGCAGGACAGCGCACTGCCGGAAACCTGGGTTAATGCCCTGCCCCCCGGCACGGATGAGTACACCCTCACCCGCTGGTGGCAGAGCTTCAATGATTCGCAACTCTCCGGACTCATTGAGACCGCCTTCGCCGCCAACCCGGATATGATCACAGCAGCCCTGTCCATCAGCAAGGCAGAGTCAGCCCTGCGCTCCACGCAGTCCGGCCTCTTCCCCGGTGTGGGTGTCAACCTCGGCGGTACCAACAGCGGCAGTTTTGATACCTCCCTCTCCCACGGACGCTGGAGCGGCGGACTTTCTGCCTCCTGGACACCGGATATCTGGGGCGGCACACGCCGTCAGGTAGAGGCAGCCTTTGCCAACGTGGGTTCTGTCAAAGCAGCGGCAAGTGCCACCCGCGCCGCGCTGGCCTCCGGCATCGCCGTCTCATATTTCGACTGGATTTCTGCCCGCGAAAGCCTCCGCATTGCCCGCGAACAGCTGGAGTACCAGGAGCGCACCTACAAAATTACCGCCAAACGCCACGGCGTCGGCATGGACAGCGCCTTGGATTTGGCAGAAGCCCGCGCCACCATTGCCTCCACCCGCGCCCAGATTCCCGCACTGGAAGCCAACATCCGCAAGTGCGAGAATGCTCTGGCCACTTACCTGGGGACAACGGTCAACAACGTGAGCCTGCAAATGCCCGGAGCCGGTGTATACAATCTCATCCCGCGCGTACCTACGGGCTTGCCGTCCGATTTACTGCGCCGCCGCCCGGACATCATCCGCGCGGAGCGTGACCTGCATGCCGCTACTGCCAATATAGGCGTGAATGTGGCCAACCTCTTCCCGCGCCTCTCGCTGACCGGCAGCACATCATCCTCTGCCGGCTCGGATTTTGCCAACTTCTTCCAAAACACCTCCTGGAGTCTGGCGGCATCTGCCAGCCAGACCCTGCTCAACCGCGTCTCGCTCAACGAAAGCGTGAAACAGGCCGAAATCCAGCAGCAGGCAGCCATGCAGAGCTACCGCAAGACCGTGCTGGCAGCCTTTGCCGAGGTGGAGGAATGCCTCATCGACTACGCCCGCCTCACCAATCAGCTGCCGCAGTATGCGGCCTCCTGCGCGGCGAACAAAGAAGCTGCCCGCCTCTCGCTGGAGCGCTACAACGCCGGTGAGGGTGAGTTCCTGAACGTGGCTGCCTCCGAACGCGCCTGGCTGGCAGCAGAGCTGAACCTCATCACCACCCGACAGCAAATTCGCATGACGCTGGCTCGCCTCTGCACCGCCCTCGGCGGCGGCTGGGAGAAGTAATGCCTCTGCCTCATTTTCAACAACACTCCGCAATTTTTCATGAAAAAGTTGCGGAGTGTTGTTTTTTCAGATATCCTCTGTATGCCGACGGGGGGGCCACCGGCAATCACTCCTTTTCCTTGCCGAATATCATGGGTCAACATAACAATTGCCAACAGGGAGGCATTATGATATAATACCCCCATGGCACACACGTCATTCACAGCACAGATGGCAGCCGTAACAGGGCTGGACGAGAAATACATCATCCCCTACGGTCTGGATAAGGCCAAGGTAAGCCTGAAGGCGTTCAAGAGTTCCGACAAGCGCGGCAAGCTCATTCTGGTGAGCGCTCTGACCCCCACCCCCGCCGGCGAGGGCAAGACTACGGTCTCCATCGGTCTGGCTCAGGGGATGAAAGCTATCGGCAAGAAAGTGTGTCTGGCGCTGCGTGAGCCGTCCATGGGCCCGGTATTCGGTCGCAAGGGCGGAGCCACGGGTGGTGGTGCCTCCAGCATCACTCCCGGGGAGAGCATCAACCTCTGCTTCAACGGCGACTTCCCCGCCATCACCGCCGCCAACAACCTGCTGGCCGCAGTGATTGACAACGCCCTTTTCTACAAGACGACGCGTCTGGACCAGAACAAGGTGACATGGAAGCGCGTGATGGACATGAATGACCGCTCCCTGCGCAACATCGTGGTAGGACTCAACCGCAACGGCGTACCCCGTGAAGAGGGCTTCAATATCACCCCCGCTTCCGAAATCATGGCCTGCTTCTGCCTGGCCGAGGATATGGACGACCTGCGCCGCCGCATCGACAACATCGTCATCGGCTTCACTGCCGATGATGAAGCCGTCTACGCCCGCGAACTGGGCGTGACCGATGCCCTGCTGGCCATTCTCCGCGAGGCCATCAACCCCAACCTGGTGCAGAGTCTGGAAGGCGTGCCCGCCTTTGTGCACGGCGGTCCCTTTGCCAATATCGCTCACGGCTGCAACTCCGTCATCGCCACCAAGATGGCCATGACCTGTGCCGATTATGCCGTGACGGAAGCCGGCTTCGCCTTTGATCTGGGCGCAGAGAAGTTCCTGGATATCAAGTGCCGTCAGAGCGGGCTTTCCCCGGACGCCATTGTCATCGTGGCCACCATCCGTGCGCTGAAGATGCACGGCGGCGTAGCCAAGACCGAGCTTGAAACACCGAATGCCGAAGCCGTGCGCCGCGGTCTGGATAACCTGGCCGCCCATATTGAGAGCGCAAAACTGTACAAGCGCCCGGTAACGGTGGCCATCAACCTCTTTGCCGCCAGCGACACGGAGGAAGAAATTGCAGCCGTGAAGGAACTGTGTGCCTCCATGGACGTGCGCTGCGCCGTGGCTGATGTGTTCGGCAAGGGTGGCGCCGGCGCCACGGAGCTGGCACAGCTGGTCACCGACAGCATCTCTGACACCCCCGCCCCCTTCGAATGCCTCTACAGCCTCGATATACCGGTGGAGGAACGCATGGCCACCATCGCCCGCAAGATTTACGGAGCCGACGGCGTGGTGCTGACCAAGCCCGCGCAGAAGAAACTGGCCCTCATGGAGAAAAACGGCCTGACCAACCTGCCCATCTGCATGGCCAAGACACAGAACTCCCTCTCCGACAATGCCGCGCTCACCGGGCGACCCAAGGGTTTCACCATCACGGTGCGCGACTTCGAGATTGCCAACGGCTCCGGATTCCTCGTCGCCCTCTGCGGTGATATCCTGCGCATGCCCGCCCTGCCGAAAGTTCCCTCTGCCTGCGACATTCGCGTGGATGCCGACGGCAACATCTCCGGCATGAAGGGCTGATTTAAAGCCTCACGGCCACGATAGAATCCTATCTGTATGCAAGACCGCCTCATCATCTCCCTGGAAGAGTTCCCCGAAGAAGGCCTCCGCCTGCGCGGTGAGCTGGACGGCTCCGTGTTCGACATCGACACGGAGGCCCTCCACAGCACCGGCCCGCTGGTGTATGACCTGGAAGTCCAGCTCTACGACACCGAGCTGATGCTCCGCGGCACGCTCAGCGCAGCATTCTCCCTGCGCTGCGACCGCTGCCTGCACCATTTCGACTACGAGGTCGTGGTCGATGACTTCACCCTCTCCGAGGAGGTGAAAGGTAAAATCGCCTTCGATGCCACCGAATTTGTCCGCGAAGACATCATTCTGGCACTCCCGGCCTACCCAAAATGCGAACTTGCAGACACAGAATGTGAAATAAATGACACTTTTGGTGATTTTAGACTGGACAAAGACCCCACTTTGGGTGTAGACTCTGCCACCCCGAGTGGCAACAGCGTCTGGGATGCACTGGATCAGTTTCCCGCCAAGTAAGCGCAAAGCACCACTCTATATCACCTAGAAAACTCTTAAACCAGTATAGAACTATGGCAGCTCCGAAACGCAGAACGTCCAAGATGAAGCAGCGCTCCCGCCTGGCCGCACAGGCCTGGAAGGCTCCCAAGCTCGGCAAGTGCCCCAAGTGTGGCGCAGCCGTTCCCGGTCACACCGCCTGCCCGCAGTGCGGCACCTACAAGACCCAGAGCGGTGCTGAGGTTATCGTGAAGATTGTGGACTAATCCTCCACGATTCATTCACCTCAACGCTTTTTTCAACCGCCTGTACTTCAAGTACGGGCGGTTTTGTTGTTGACATTTCGTCCTCATTTTGCTAGAGTACGATAAAGCTTTTACGGCTGACCGTACAACCATAATCCACTTACATGAAGCTCGCACTGGATGCCATGGGCGGCGATTTCGCGCCGCAACCCAATATCGACGGGGCAAAACTTGCCCTGCAGAAGCTTGATACACTGAAAAAACTCTACATGGTGGGCGATGAAGCCACCCTGAAGCCACTTTGCGATGCGGCCGGCTATGGAGCCGACCCGCGTCTGGAGATAGTGCACGCCCCCGAGGTGGTGGGCATGGAGGAGAACGGCATCGTGGCCGTCCGAAAGAAGAAAAACTCCTCCATGAGCATCGCCGTGGACTTAGTGAAGGACGGCACCTGTGATGCCGTGCTCTCCGCCGGCAACACCGGTGCTGCCGTAGCCGCCAGCACCATTAAGCTGCGCCTTCTGCCCGGCGTGGAACGCGCGGGCATCGTCTCTCCCCTGCCCTCAGCCCGCGGTTATGTGCTGGTGAGCGACACGGGCGCCAATCCGGACGCCAAACCCAGCCACCTGGTGGGCTATGCCGTCATGACTGCCCTCATGTCGCGCTACATTTACAATATCGAGAACCCGAAAGTGGGTGTCATGAGCAACGGGACAGAAGACTGCAAGGGCAGCGAATTCTCCAAGGAGACCTACAAGCTGCTGCGCCGTCTGGCAGACGAAGGGGTGCTGCCCTTCAACTTTATCGGCAACTGCGAGGGGCACGACCTCTTTGACAGCGAGCTGGAGGTAGACGTAGCCGTGACGGACGGCTTCGTGGGCAACATCCTCCTCAAGAGCGTGGAAGCCACCGCCAAGTTCTTCTCCGGGCAGATTAAAAAAGCCATCAAGCAGAACCCGCTGACCATTCTGGGTGCCCTGCTCATGAAATCTGCCTTCGGCAGCCTTCGCAAGCAGATGAGCGCCGACACTATCGGCGGCTGCCCGCTCATGGGCGTGGGCGGCGTCTCCATCATCGCACACGGTTCCGCCAGCGCCACCGCCATCTACAATGCCATCCGCATGGCAGACGGCATGTGCCGCAACAATGTGAACGAGCGCATCATCGAATCCATGGCAAAAATCAACCCTATCCTCAAATCTCTGGATAACTGATTTTTCCATCATCAACAATTGAACAAAAAAAGACGCTGCCACCGCAGCGTCTTTTTTGTTGGGCACAGCCCCTCAATCCTCAGCCGGAAATACCGGCTCTAACACCTCCTGCAGTTTACGCTGCGTTTCCGGATTCTGAACCGCAGATTCCAACAGCTTCTTCAGCAAAGAATCGCCCGGAGCTTGGGCGGGATGCTTCGCATCATATTCCGCTGCCCGTCGAGCCTCCTCGGCCCTTCTTTCCTTTATCTGCATCTGCAGCTTCTCATTCAGCTCACGTGCCCGGCGAGCAGAAGGCAGGCTCAGCAGCTGCTCATACGCAGCATCCGGCAACATCAACCGGGGCCGATGCGGCTCATCCGTGCGGTAATTCGGCGCAAGCGAAGCCCGCACAGGCTCCTGCTCATTGCAAGCAAACAAGTATTCTCCCGCCCTGTCGTAGAACACCAAATCCAAACTCTCTCCCCCGCAGCAACATGCCGGACCGGGAATCTGCGTTATCATTTTCACCTTCCCCTCATGCAGCACATACACGCCCGGCAACGCCTCGAACACAGAAACATCCAGCAGCGGCATAGGCTGTACCTGTTTCAGCAACTCCAAAGTCTCCTCCAGCTCACGCTGCCCCAGCTTCAACGGTTTCGGCAGCAAATTCTCATCGCAACCATCGCACTCAGAACTCCATCTCCACTCAGCACTCGCCACCCGCTTCAACTTCTCCGACATGGCGGCATGCGCCTCGCCAATGCTTTCTGCATGAATTTGATATGACCGCTGGCGGTATTGCGAGTTCGGCTCTTCTGCAATAATTGTGGAATGAGCGCCGCAAGGAAGAGAAGAAGACGGAGAAAAGTATTAGCAAAGAGCAGAAAAACATTGAGCATGGAGGAGAAAACTCCTACCATGCCCAGTGTTGTGTTCTTGAAGTACTT
>JBGVGW010000021.1:0-104431 GCA_045121855.1 Akkermansia sp. | reverse complement strand
AGGTCAGGTTGATGACTGGACCAGGACGCAGGATCCCACCTACTGGCACAATGCGGCTTCCGCAACGCTCGACGAAGGCGTGTATACCGTGTCCGGGTTCGTAAAAAATGACCCCATGCCCACCCCGCAGAACAATCTCGCTTACCTGCGCTATGAGATTGCGGCGCAATATACCGTCATCAAGGGTTTGGACGATGAGGATAAGGAAAAGGAGCCGCCCACCTGCGATGTCTGCGGCTGCGGCAAGGACTCAGGCAATAATGAGGGCAATGGTAAAGAGAATGCTCCCGGCTCGCCCGACGAGGAATGCACCGGCTCGGTCAGTCCCTCTTCTTCCGGCGGCGGTAATGGCGGCGCATCTCCTGCGGCTGTTGCTCTTGAGGATGATGCGGCAGAGGCTGCTTCCTCCACCTTTATGCGCTATGATTCGGTCTGGCGCTGGCAGGCGCTGGTGCAGGATGGCGTGCTGACGATTCGCCCCACCTCCGGCCGCCGCATGACCTTTGCTCTTGTTCCCGGCGATTCGGTGGCGCGTCCCGCCGCGCTCACGCGTCACCATGCTGCCCGCGTGGAGCTGCAGAATGCGGATTTGTCGCCCTGTACCTCCGGTTCTCCCGCTTTCCGGACGCTCACGGAGGCTTCCGGGCGTCGCGTGCGTTTCGATGCGCAGGGCGCGGTCGCGGCGGTCATCTCCGCTTCCGGCAGGGTGACGACTGCCGCGGAGCATGCTGCGCAGGTGCAGGAGCGCTTTGATGATGACGGCAGCTTGCTCTCGGTCTACTCCCCCACGCAGGGGCTCATGCTCTGCTCTGATGGGGAGAATGGAGAAAAAATTCTTTCCTGGTTCGCTCCCGCTCAGGTGTCGGTGGATGCATCCGGCAACTACTCCACCTCCGGCGAGCCTTACAAGACTTCTACGCACCTGACGACTGTTGCCAACGGCGTGGAGACGACCACGGTGACGCGTCAGCAGGTCGGGCTTCCCGCCCACACGGAGACGCGCACGGATGACGGCACCACGGTGACGGTTATCAAGGGCACGGGCGAGGAGGCCATCATTCACACTTGGGAAAATTCTTATCCTGAGGTGGGGCTTTTGCAGGTTGTGGAGACGGTGAGAAGGGGCTCTGCGGATGCCGCGCCTGCCTCCTGCTCCTGCGAACAGCGCAAGCTCACAGTGGGTGGCTGGCTCACCATCAGCCGGACGGAGGGCTACGGCACGGAGCTGGCCCGCACCACGACTTACGATTACAATGAGCAGTTCCTTGTCTCGCGCATCAACCGCCCGGATGGCGGCTATACGGAATATGAATATGACGCCGACGGTCGCGTGACGCAGGAAATCTCCCCCTGGGGCAACGGCGGCAAGCAGCGCACGCGCCGGGTTTATGATGCCGACTCCGCTCGTTTCTACGACAACCGCCCCATCAAGGTCTATACGGATTATCAGGAGGCAGGGACGAACAGCTGGCTCAATATCAAGGTGGTGGATTACACCTATGAGGATTCTGCCGCCGTGGAGCGCACCACGTCCCGCACCTACGCCGCAGGCGTGAGCCATCAGCAGGTGACGATTGAGGAAAGCTACGGCGAGCAACCTGCCTATGCCTACGCTGCCGGGAAACCGAAGTTCAGTCAGGATGTCAATGGCGTACAGACTTATCATGAATACGAAGCGACCACGCTGCACAACGCTGTCCATAAGCACACTTCCATCACCAAAGCCAACGGGGCCTTGGTGGCGGCGCAGAGTCGCAAGACGGAAGAATTCATCGCCGCCGACGGCACGACCTCCTTTGAACAGGAGAGTATCTGGAACGGCACGGAATGGCTCTTGCTCAACACTACGACCTACGAATACGATGAGCAGCAGCGCGTGGTGAAAACCACCCACGGCAACAGGCGTTTCTCCACGACATCGTGGATGTGCTGCGGACGACTTTCCGAAACGAATGAGGACGGTATCACGACCACCTACGGCTACAACTCTGCCCACCAGCTGGTGGAGACGATTCGCGAGGAGGTCAAGGACGGTGATGTTGTCGTAACTCCCGAAACGATTACGACCTACACCCGCGATGCCGCCGGGCGCACGCTCACCACCCGCCGCGACATCGGCGCGATGACCACCACCGAGTCCGCGGAATATGATATCCTGGGTCGCGTGACCCGACAGACGGATATCCTCGGCCGCGTCACCACCACCGCCTACAGCGCGGATGGTCTGACGACCACCACGACCGCTCCCGCCGGGGCCACCACGATTACCCTGCGCAACGCCGATGGCTCCACGCAGAGCATCAGCGGCACGGCACAGCGAGAGCTGCACTACAGCTACACCCGCAACGGTAACAATCTCGCCACCACGGTGACGCTTGCCGACGGCAGCATCCTCTCGCAGAGCATCACCAACGGCAACGGCCAGACCATCGTGACCGCCACACCGAATACGCTCGGCGGCTTCATCTACACCCGCAGCGAATACAACGCCAAGGGCCAGCTCACGAAGCAGTTTCAGGACACCGGCAGCAACACAGCCACCACTGCCCCGACGCTCTACGAATACGACAGCTTTGGCAATGTGGTGAAACAAACACTTGCGTTGACCGCTACCCCCACCAAGGACAATTCCCCCGTGGTGGAGATGTCCTACAACGTAGAATCCACAGACGAGGGTGTGTTCAGCCTTACCACCAACACCCGCTACAATGCGGAGGGTAATCCGCTGGTGAGCGTGCAGAAGTTACTTATCTCCAATCTGTCAGATACCATAGAGAGCAAAAATCTAACAATTGACGAAAGAAACTTGACTTCAACGCAATGGGTAGAGTATCATGTTGGAACGAAACGCAAGAGCTACAACACCCTGCCCACCAGTAACATCACAGCAGAAGCCGTGACGGTGGATGGTTTCGTGCTCTCGCAAACGGATAACGCAGGCGTAACAAGCAACTCCGGACGCAGCTACACGGCCAGCGGGATGATTCTGACGCAGACGAACGGCCGCGGCAATACCACAACCACGGTGACGGATATGGCCGGACGCACACTCACGGTGACAGATGCCGCCGGAAATGTAACCACCACAGCTTACGACTCCGCGCACGATTTACCCGCCACGGTGACGGATGCACAGGGCAACACCTCCTGCTACCGCTACGATGTCCGAGGTCGCAAGGTTGCCGAATGGGGCACAGGGCTGCAGCCGGTATGCTTCGGTTACGATGATGCCGACCGCATGACTTCGCTGACGACCTTCCGCTGCCCGGATGCAGTTATTAGCATCGACCCAAGCGAGCGCACAGAAAAGGATGTCACCACCTGGACCTACCACGATGCCTCAGGTCTGGAAACCGCCAAGGCCTACGCAGACGGCAGCAGCGTCAGCAAGACCTACGATGCTTACAACCGCGTGCTGACGGAAACAGATGCACGAGGTAAAGTCAAAGCCCATACCTATGAACCCGCCCGAGGCCTGCTGCTGGGTACTACCTACAGTGACAGTACGACAGCCCGCGCCTACACCTACAACCACCTCGGTCAACCCACGCAGGTGACGGATGCCGCAGGGGTACGCACGCTCAGCTACAACGCTTACGGCGAGCAGGAATCTGACGCGCTCGTAGCCGGCAGCGTCACCCACCTCATCACGGAAACCCGCGATGATAAAGGTCGCTCCACAGGCTACACATACTCCAAGAACGGCACGGTGCAGCAGACGGTCACCACGGGTTACGGCACAGACGGACGCATCTCCACCGCAGGATTCCTCCACGGCGGCGCGGCAAAGCAGTTCAGCTATGAGTACCTTTCCGGCACGCATCTGCTGGAGAAGCTCACCAAGCCCAACGGCATGACCTTGACGCAGAGCTACGAAATCCAGCGCGACCTGCTCGCCGGCATGGCCTACCATCGCGGCACCACTCTGGTAGCCAACCGCCAGTACAGCTACGACTCGCTCGGTCGCCCCACCGCCCGCAACACCTCACGCCAGGGCTCGGTGAAGAACGACACCTTCGGCTACAACTACCGCAGCGAGCTCACCACCGCCACCGTCAACGGCAATAACAACGCCTACGCCTACGACAATATCGGGAATAGAGAAACAGCAACAGAAAGCGACATAACCACAAATTATACCGCTAATGAGCTGAATCAATACACCGCCGTGGGTGATTTCACCCCCACCTTCGATGCCGATGGCAACCAAACGCTGATGAAAACCACCACAGGTATCTGGGCTGTGGTTTACGATGCCGAAAACCGCCCCGTGAGCTTCACCAACACAGAAAGCAACACCATCATCGAATGTGCCTACGACCACATGGGGCGCCGCGCCACCAAAAAGGTAACAGTAGACGGCAGCATCACGCTCCACCAGCGATACCTCTACCGTGGCTACCTGCAAATCACCTGCTGCGACCTCACCCGCAGCAACCACCCGGCGCTTTGGCTCATCACCTGGGATCCGACCCAACCGATAGCCACTCGCCCGCTAGCCATCCAAAAGGATGCCACCTGGTACACCTACGGCTGGGATTTGACCAAAAACATCTGCGAGCTCTACGGCTCGAACGGTTACATCCGCACCGCATACACCTACTCCCCCTACGGAGCAGTAACAGAAAGCGGTAACACATGGCAACCCATCCAATGGAGCAGCGAGCACAATGATGTAGAGCTTGGCTTGGAGTACTATAACTACCGGCACTATAATCCCATGGATGGGAGATGGCTTGGAAGGGATGTTGTATCTGAAATTTATCACATCAATATAACGCATAATATTCTTAATACATACGTTTTTTGGACAACATACCTATGAATAAATACGATGTCAAAGGTGGATATTGTGATGTTTGTGGCCCAGACGTTACAGAATGGTTGATAAGTACAATGCACAAAAATTTTAAACAATTTAAAAAAGAAGTTTTAGATAATATTTTACTTGCAGCCGTGACTCCTATTGAATTTTATAAACGAGTCCGAACAGGGGGAGCGTGGGATTTAAAAAATTCCATTTCTTTTGAAAGTTCAGAGTGCAAAACTAAATCACCTACTTGTAAAAAGGGGGTAACCTTGTGTGGGCAATGTACTCTAATAGAGAATATAGGTAATATTCATTATGGCTGGATAGGTAGAGCTATTGGATTTCCACGGAATATTCTTACTGCAGCAGCTGCTGCTTATCAAAATGGAGGTGTCGATGAATCGCACGATGCTGCCGCAATCATTATTGGAATGGATATGTTCGATCAAAATGGTAATTTGTGTGACTACATAAAGCAAAACATTGAATCATTGAAAGCAGGAGACTCAGATAGAGATTTATCAAAATGTACTCCATGTTTGCACCAATATAGGTAAGCAATAAAAATGTTCATCCTGCCCTATGAAAATGTAGGGCAGGATGAAATTAATTAGAATTACATATGAAATTAATAGAGATAATATCGAGAATATTGGCAATTGTTAATTTTTCTATATTTTTCTTATGGTTCAGCTTGCGTTTTTACAGAGAGATTATTTGTGGATATTTGAATTTAGCGAAAGATTATTTGGCACCAGAATCATACGATAACGTGTACGCTGGATTTTTAATACTGATATTTCATATATTGGGTGCAAGGTGTAGTTTTGGGGCTTCTTGCGTATTAATAATCTGCCGGAAATTATTAAGCAGAAATTATATCAAATTGACTTGTATAGCATTATTGGTTTCTCTGTTTTATATAGTTAGAGATTGGATTTTATTCGCTCATTTGTGATGTTATTGCTTAAGCCATCGCGAAACAAAAAAATGTAGACGTATTTCTGGTGATGTCGAACTTTGCAATGAGTCCCTGCTGTAGTGGCTTGCAGCAGGGATTTTAGCTCACTAAGCCCAATGGTATGAAGCTGACGCAGAGCTACGAGATTCAGCGCGACCTGCTCACAGGCATGGCGTATCATCGCGGCACCACTCTGGTAGCCAACCGCCAGTACAGCTACGACTCGCTCGGTCGCCCCACCGCCCGCAACACCTCCCGCCAGGGCACGGTGAAGAACGACATATTCGGCTACAACAACCGCAGCAAGCTCACCTCCGCCACCGTCAACGGCAATAACTACGACTACGACTACGACAACATCGGCAACCGCGCCGCCGCGGTCGAAGACAGCTCCGGCGTGGCAAGCCGCACAGAATACACTGCCAATGAGCTGAACCAATACACCGCCGTGGGCGATTTCACTCCCACCTTCGATGCCGACGGCAACCAAACGATGGTGAAAACCACCACAGGTATCTGGTTCATCACCTACGATGCCGAAAACCGCCCCGTGAGCTTCTCCAACACGGAGACGAACACCGCCATTGAGTGCAGCTACGACCACACGGGCCGCCGCGCCACCAAAAAGGTAACGGTAAACGGAGAAGTAACGCTTCACCAGCGCTACCTCTACCGAGGCTACTTACAAATCGCCTGCTGCGACCTCACCCGCAGCAACACCCCGGCACTTTGGCTCATCACCTGGGATCCGACCCAGCCTATCGCCACCCGCCCATTGGCTATTCAAAAGGATGCCACCTGGTACACTTACGGCTGGGATTTGACCAAAAACATCTGCGAGCTCTACGGCTCGAACGGTTACATCCGCACCGCCTACACCTACACCCCTTACGGTAGCGTAACGGAAAGCGGTAACACTTGGCAGCCCATCCAATGGAGTAGTGAGTACAACGATACCGAACTCGGTTTGGTGTACTACAACTATAGGCATTACAATTCAGTAGATGGAAGATGGATTAATATAGATCCGATATATGAACAAGGAGGTGTAAACTTGTACTCATACGCTCGCAATTGGATTATTTCCGGAATAGATAATAAAGGAACAAGTTGTTTCGATTGTTGTATAATTGATCATGATCCATGGTCCTATATTGCCGGTAAAATATTTTCTTTTCTATCTGGCCAGCTGTATCCTAAAACATGGGTTGCAAAGGTACTAAGAATATTAAAAAGAAATAAGGAAGCTAACAAAATATTAATTTCTCTTAAAAATCCTAAGGTTAGTCGTATGACAACGTTGCCAAGTAGTATTTCACTTTATTTTAGACTTGGTGCAAGAAGTGGTTTGCGTATACTCGGAAGAGTAATGGCTCCCATCAATATTTTAATGATAAGTATTGATTCCATGATATTCGGATATTGTACATGGCATTGTATGTGGAATGACTGCTACGATGGATCTAAAGATAATTTAGGGAATAAAATAAAGGACAAAATTGATAGCTTTTTGAAAACGTTTAATCCTACAGAATAGATTTATTTCATGAATATTAAACAAAGAAATAAACAATGGAGGAAAAGCCTAAAAAATAGAACAGAAAAGGAATTTATAACGAATTGGAAATCGCTCAATATAAACATTAATTATGAAATAATAAAAAATGTTGCCATTATAATGAGCCTTCCTAATCATTATCTATATCCAGATGATTACTTGAGTGATATATTATTTAATCCTTATTCCGATTTTTCAGATGTTGAGGCTATACTATACATTGAAGAACGTTTGCAGATATCAAACATTAATTATGCAATAGATACAAAATTAACTCTTAAGGAGCTTTTTGCGTCTAATATACATGTATAAATTTCTAATTTTGAATAAAATGTAAACATTTTTGTCAGAGTTCCTGAATGAGAGTTAAATGACTCTCATTCAGGAACTCACAATGCAACAGGTGCGGTACGTATCTTATTAAGTTGATTTGATTTTTTAAATACCTAATCACGTTTATTCTTTATAATACGATTACACGAGCGTACATTGTATAGAACTTTCTAAACGAGACTCTTGTGATCTTCGTGACCGCGACGCCGAACACACTCGGCGGCTTCATCTACACCCGCAGCGAATACAACGCCAAGGGTCAGCTCACGAAGCAGTATCAGGATACCGGCAGCAACACCGCCACCACTGCCCCGACGCTCTACGAATACGATGCGTTCGGAAACATGACCAAGCAGACACTCGCGTTGTCCGATAGCCCTACTCCGCTGAACTCACCTGTCACGGAGATGGCTTACAGCATAGAATCCACAGACGAGGGCGTATTCAGCGTCATGACCAACACCCGCTATAATGCGGTGGGCAATCCGCTGATGAGCGTGCAGAAGTCGCTTATGTCCAATCTGTCAGATGCCATAGAGAGCAAAAATCTAACAATTGACGAAAGAAACTTGACTTCCACGCAATGGGTAGAGTATCATGTTGGAACGAAGCGCAAGTCCTACAACTCCCTGCCCACCAGCAACATCACCGCAGAAACGGTGAGTGTGGATGGTTTTACGCTCTCGCAAACGGATAACGGCGGAGTGACCACCACCAATGGACGCAGCTACACCGCCAACGGGATGATTCAAACCCGAACGAATGGCCGAGGCAACACGGCCACCACGGTGACAGACACCGCCGGGCGCCCGCTAGCCATCCAAAAGGATGCCACCTGGTACTCCGCTCCCGCTCGCCTTGCATCGCAAGGTTTCCGCTCACAAGTGTGTTCGCGGCTCGGGGTCTGGTTGCTTAAGTCGCACCCAGCCTACGGCTGGGACTTAACCAAGAATATCTGCGAGCTCTACGGCTCAAACGGTTACATCCGCACCGCCTACACCTACACCCCCTATGGTGAAGTGACAGCCAGCGGCGATGTTACCCAGCCCATCCATTGGAGCAGCGAGTATAATGACACCGAGCTAGGCTTGGTGTACTATAACTACCGCCATTATAATCCGATGGATGGGAGATGGCTGGGAAAAGATTTAATTTCGCAGAAAAAGATATACAATTCTTATTCATTTGTTTGCAATAACGTTTCTACAATAGACAGATTGGGCCTTAAACATATGAAAGCTAGTACATCATGTGATGGCTCTGTGGAAATTAAACAATATTCGCCCTTTTTCCAAGACAATTATCCAAATGAAACTATTTATTATAAAGGAGAAAAACAAGGCGTATTAGCAGGAGTTTTTATAACTGTCATGTATCAACAAGGAAATTTGTCTGACTCCTGCTGCTGTTCAAGCTGGAGATGGATGCAAACTATTTGGACTAACGCTCCTCTGGGTGGTGATTCTTCTCCGTATGTAGATCCACGACCAAATACAGATGATAAACCTTGGTATTATACTGACGAGGACTATGAAAAACATAAGTTAATTAACGGAACTGTTTTTTTTGATTCTCCTACAAGAGAAGGCAAAGAAGGCACAAATATATATTGGCGAGCTGAACTTATATTAAAATGCCTTAACAAAAAAGGCAAAGTAAAAAGGGATATTGTTTATATTTATTATGGATTTCATATTTATGGCGATAAAAGCATGCAATCATTCGAGCCTAATATAATAACATTATAATGAAAAATTATATTTATATAATTATTTTAATTTTATCATTTTCTTACACATATGGAAAAGATAAAGACTCAAGTTGCTTCTTCTTTGCGTATGATAATTTAATATCTGACTCTCCGATTCCTTATGTGTACATTACAAATAAAAACACAGCTTACCAACAGGCTAAAAATATTATAAATCGCCATACTGAGACAATTGTTATTCCCGATTTATTTATAAAGTTACCGGATTGGAGTATGCTGTTAATTTCTCAAGAACTATCTCTGCCTGCAATTGAAAACTGTTATGGTATAACTGTAGCGAGGATACGAAATGATGAAATTGAAGTAAGACATTGTTCTTGCAAAACTGCATTGAGCTTTTTACATAAAATGATGATTTATATGCCTTCTTGTCAAAAAAGAGCGCTAAATAAACACTTTATTATGAGAATTCCCAAGCCAGCTCTAAAAATGAAACCAAGCAGGAGAGCAATGTGGCGATTTCCTCGTCACTTGAGCATATAACTGTATAGTAATATGATATCTGCTGTGATGTTGATTCAACATCACAGCAGAATTTGTCATATCTCCAACCTTTGTTGAGATATGGAGGCAACGCTATGGCACCGACGGACGCATCAACAGCGCAGGCTTCCTGCATGGCGGTGCGGAAAAGGTGTTCGGCTACGAATACCTGAGCGGCAGTAACCTGTTGCACAAACTCACCAAGCCCAACGGCATGACGCTGACGCAAAGCTACGAGGAACACCGCGACCTGCTCACCGGAATGGCCTACCACCGAGGCACAACTCTCGTGGCGCAGCGTGAGTATGTGTACGACACCCTCGGCCGCCCCACCGCCCGCAATACCGCCCGCAAAGGCACGGTGGTAAACGATAGCTTCACCCATAACACCCGCTCCGAATTGACGGCAGCACAGGTAAGCGGTGACAATTATCAGTATAATTACGACAACATTGGCAATCGAATAACCTCAGTAGAGGGTGATGAATTCACCACCTACACTGCCAATGCTCTCAACCAGTACACCGCCATTCAGGAGAATGAGGAAGCCGCTTTCACTCCGCTCTTCGATGCCGACGGCAACCAGACCCGCATCAAAACGGAAACGGGTATCTGTTCACCTCCTCGGAAACATTCACTCAGCTTCTCCGTGGCTTGCTTCTTTCAGTCTTTCACCAGATCTGAGTTGATACCATAATCTGATGCTATCTGGACGTGCGTCTTCGCTCCAGAAAGAGCATCTAATGCTACCTTTTCCTTAAACTCCGCGCTACAACACCCTCTCTTATGTATCTTTTCGTTTACCTGTGCGTGTGTTTGTTTGATTATACGCACGCCCAATGAATTGCACAAGCCAAAAAGGGGGGGGACTTAACTCTCTGTCTTAAAATCCGGCGTTTTTATATATCTTACAATGTTTCATTTCTTATAAGTTTAAAATTTAGACTGCTCATGATTTTTTTTATTTTTTTACGAAATACAAAGTAGTAATGATTGTTTGGTGTATTAAAATTATGTAATACAATTGAGGAAAGATGTCCATTCTTTATTTTTGATTCGGTATCCGCAAAATCAATTATATAATCAAGAAAATCCCATTCTAAATTATTTTTGAATACCGTCCGTTCATAAAACGAATAAACACCATCATCAAAAGCCATCATTAGCACCTCGCGTCTTTCGAATAGAATATTTCTGATTTGATAAATGTATGCCATTTTGGCTTTTTTATTAACGAAAACTATAGATATGTCATCATCGTTTTTGTAATGATGAAAATTTTTATTTTTTGCGATATCTAATATTTTATTTTTATTTCTTTCAAAATAATTGTAATGAATAAGTGTGCAGACTTGTTCATAACATGAAGTAAAAAAAGACATGCCATCATAAATTGAGAACAAAACTGAATATAAGAAAAATATTATAATTAATTCTATTCTCGTTATTTTTAATATGCTCATAAAGATAGCAAATTTCAGCTAGATAGACAATGCCATATTCTCCTTATTTAGTCAAGATTTTTCTTTAATTACAGTTAGTTATAGTTTGATGAATTGTAAAATATAAACAACATGAAATCACAATGATACGAAAAGTAGCTTTTTGCTATTGCAAGTTACACCCGGCAACTACTCCGCCTCCGGCGAGCCTTACAAGACTTCCACCCACCTGACGACTGCCATCAACAGCGTGGAGACGACCACGGTGACGGTTATCAAGGGCACGGGCGTTTCTCCTCGACATCGTGGATGTGCTGCGGGCGGCTTTCCGAAACGAATGAGGACGGTATCACGACCGGCTACGGCTACAACTCTGCCCACCAGCTGGTGGAGACGATTCGCGAGGAGGTCAAGGACGGCGATGTCATCGTGACACCGGAGGCCATCACGACCTACACCCGCGATGCCGCCGGGCGTGTGCTGTCCACCCGCCGCGATGTCGGCCCGATGACCACTACGGAATCAACGGCCTATGATATCCTGGGGCGGGTCACGTCCCGCACGGATAGCCTCGGCCGCATCACCTCCACCGCCTACAGCGAGGATGGGTTGGCGACCACGCTGACCACGCCCGCCGGAGCGACGCTCATCACTACCCGCAACCGGGATGGTAGCGTAGCGCATCTCTACGGCACGGGGCAGCGGGAGTTGTTCTATGTCTATGACCTCAGCGGCAACAACGCCCGCGAGACGGTGAAGCTGGCTGATAACACCACGATTCTCTCGCAGACGATTACGACCGACTTCGGTCAGGTGGTGGCACAAGCTCAACCGAATGCGAACGGCGGCTTCATCTACTCCCGCAGCGAGTACAATGCCCTCGGCCAGCTCACGAAGCAGTATCAGGATACGGGCTGGAATACCGCAAAAACCGCCGCCACGCTCTACGAATATGATGCGTTCGGCAATGTGGTGAAGCAGACGCTCGCGCTGGCAAGCTCGCCTACGCCGCTGAACTCACCCGTCACGGAGATGGCCTACGGGGCTGAAGCGTTGACGGACGGCATCTATCGCACCGTCACCCGCACCCGTTATAATGCAGCGGGCAATCCGCTGGCGAGGGTGCAGAAGTCACTCGTTTCCAATCTATCAGATACCCTGGAGAGCAAAAATCTAACAATTGACGAAAGAAACTTGACTTCAACGCAATGGGTAGAGTATCATGTTGGGACGATCAGTCAGCATTGGAATTAAAATATTCCAATGCTGATTTAATAAAAGATATGAGGAAAAATTATTTCACTAAAATACTGATTTCAAACATACTTGCAACACCATTAAGCATAGCGATAGCGCTAGTAGTTGCAAATTGGCAGTTGATGCCTCAATTAACAATCATAGACATTATTGTAGGCATTATTCCTTTGATTTTTTATGTGTTTATCTGTACAATATTATTTCCAATACCTTTGTATTATATCTTTTTTATCCTTTTAGAAATTCTCCAAAAAGTCATCAGGAACAATCATTTTTTTACATTAACAACTGTAATTATATCCTCGATTATATGCAGTTTTTCGCTCCAAACCATAGTCGGGTTATGGCAGCTACACCTTCATGCTGAAACAACAGTCATTGCTTTCATATCTTCCATAATAATAAATTCTTACTTTATATACGTCAAAAAAATTGATTGCAATATTATAAAGCTTAAAGCATTTTATTATTCACAATTGATAATTTCACTACTTTTCTTTATCTTTTCCTTTCGATCATTCGAACAGGGATTCAATGGCACACCGTTATTTCAACGGGGAACCTATTACCAAAATATACGAATACCGCTTCTGGCAACAGGAAGCAATACACGTTTAGGTCTCTCACCTTCTTCCCGGCAAGACCCGCAATTAGATTTAAAAACTTTCACACAAGAGACAGGTATACCGAGCAATGATGTTGCATCTGTCAGCAGAACAGGTTACTACAATACAGGGATGTGTATCCAAGCAAAATTAAATGAAAACAAATTAAACTCTTATAAAGAATCATTCCCAGCTCATCAGTTAGAGGAAATAAAATCAGGGACATGTTTTCGAATATCGGATATAGAGTTATATGCCCCCCGAGATTTTCAAGGACAACTTATCAGTTTAAAAAACAACAAATTATGGGGAAAGCAAAAAATCATCCTCATAGATCCGCATTCAAATATGGTATCATTGCTTATTTTATAGAGCATTCATACACACTATTACCACTATATTCGTAGCCTCAAAACATTTACTGTGAGATATATGAAGACAACTTTTGAGTACACTCCCGGTTTGGCAAAGCGTCTGCAATAGGCTTGGATATTTTTAACGCCCATCCGATTCGATTTCCTCTTTTTTATGTTATTCTCATTGTTCGAAATATACTAAATAGTTAATTAGAATATTTTTATTTATTAAAATAATCATGTTAATCATTTGCATTATTCCAGCAAAAGAATACCCTTTATATTAACACTACAGCCTGCGATAGAATGGCACTGCGAACAACTACCCGAAACGAATAAGGATGGTATAGGGCTACACAATACAGCTGTTGCTTTGACATCAGTTTATAACAACATTGAATTTATCAAAATAAAGTGAAATCAATTTATGTTTCGCTATATTTTGAAAGAAATACTTCAAATATTGCCAATAAGAATTAAATTTGAAATCGGGAGATGCAGACAAAGAGAACAGAGTATCTTCTTTATTAATGAGCTCAACTATTTCGTGTATTTGAATCCAATTATACTCAATACAATCTGATGCAATATAATACCATGAATCGTTTTCTTTATCGAAAGCCGGATACCTGAAAGTTGTTAAATAGCATTTAATGGAGTTTTCTTCAAAATGGAGATAATAATGTAACTTTGATGGCATGCTAATATAATTTTGAGACAACGAGATGCAGCTTTTATTATTAATGATGATAATTTCTCTATCAGGCTCTGCCCCATTGGCGTACTGCTCTCGCAAAAAAGAGCAGAAATGCGACCAGTTGCTTTCTTGGTTCACATTGAAAATAATAGGCATCTTATCTGCATCTATACCACACTTATCATTGTGATGATTCCATATCATCGCAAGCAGTATGATATTTGCTATTGTCAGAAAAAGGATAATCAGCAAAAAAGTTTTTTTGTACATACCGGAGCACTCCTAGAGTATTCAGATAATAAATTTTAATAATCCACTTGTCAAGTAGAAGTAAATTCCTGTTCAGGGAACACGAGCCCAACGAATATGATGTATTCGGCAATAAGGCAAAGCTAACGCATGCACCGCCCCCACCAAGAATAATTCTCCTGATGCTTCATAGGCCGGGATAAAACAGGAATAGCCTTGACCGGGAAAGATAAGTTCGTTACAATGAGCGGAAAGAGTATGAAGAACCCGATTGTACGGAAAGTGGAGCATGTATCGGTCTCGCGGTTTTATGAGAATTACCGCGGCGTGCTGGAGTTGCAGTTGCTGAATAGTCCTCTGGGGATGTCGCGCTACATCCTGCAGCCCTCCATCAACCGACCGGGGCTTGCCTTGGCGGGGTATTTCGGCTACTTTGCCCACGAGCGCATCCAGGTGTTCGGGGCGGCGGAAATGGCCTATCTGAACTCCCTGCAGGGAGAGGAGCGCAGAGAGCGCCTGCAACGCATTTTCCGCGAAAACATCCCGTGTCTGATTTTTGCGCGCGGGATGGATGTACCGGCAGACGTGCTGGCCATGGCCGACAGCAACACGGTGTCGGTCTTCCGCACCAACATGCTGACGATGAACTTCGTGAACCGTGCCACGGTGATTCTGGAGAACGAGTTTGCCGACAGCACCACGATGCACGCCTGCATGGTGGACGTGCGCGGCGTGGGCGTACTCATCACCGGCAAGGGCGGTGTGGGTAAGAGCGAGATTTCATTGGGTCTGGTGGAGCGAGGCTCCTCATTGGTGGCAGATGATATGGTACGCATCCGCAACATCGGGGGCGAGCTGATAGCATCTGCTCCCGCGCTGAGCAGCGGGTTCATCGAGATTCGCGGCATTGGCATCATCAACGTCACCAACCTCTTCGGGCTGAAAGCATACCGACGAGAAAAGAAGATTGACTTGGTCATCAACCTGACGGACGGTCAGATGTCGGAGCTGGAGCGCCTTGGACTGGAGCGCAAGATGATGCCCATTCTGGGCGTGGAGGTAGAGCGACTGAACCTGCCGGTAGCACCCGGTCGCGATATGACACGACTGGTGGAGGTAGCGGCCCTGGGGCAATATCTGCGCGAAAGCGGTTATGATATGGCGGGTGAGTTCAATCGCCGCCTGCACCGCGAAATCCGCCAGCGCAGCACACCCGCTGCAGAAGATTGATGCCTTTGGTTGACTGATATTCCCTTTCCGAACGAGATGACAACGCTTGACGAAATAGTGAGCCTGCTGGACGGCACGCTGCGCGTGGCTGAGGTGAAGGATGCGCCCGTGGCGCTCAATGGGCTGCAGGTGGAAAATGACGGCACCGTACACAAGGTGGCGCTCGCGGTGGACGGTTCACAGCGCACGCTGGATGCCGCCGTGGCAGCGGGTGCAGACTTGCTGGTGCTGCATCATGGTCTGTACTGGTGCGGATTGCGTCCGCTGACGGGCTGGTGGAAGCGCAAGGTGGAGACCTGTCTGCGAGCCAATCTGGCAGTATATTCTGCACACCTGCCTCTGGATGTGCATCCCGTGCTGGGCAATAATGCACGGCTGGCACAGGCACTCGGTCTGCAGGAAGTACAGCCGGAGCTGGAATACTGCCTCTCCGGCGTATTCCCGGGCACGGTGGCAGAACTGCGCGCCCGATATGCAGAGGCAACCGGCTGCGAAGTGACAGGACCTATGCCGACCCCGAATGCTCCGGCAGGTAGGGTGGTCATCTGCTCCGGCGGCGGTGGTCCGGAGGTGTATGCCGTGCAAAAGCTTGGCTATACAACCTTCCTGACGGGCGAGGAAAACCACTGGGTATCCTACACCGCAGAGGACATGGGTATGAATCTCTTCTTTGCCGGGCACTACGCAACGGAAACCTTCGGCGTGAAAGCTCTGGGAGAGCTGTTGGCAGAGAAATTCGGGCTTCCCGTTGTCTTCCTCGATAATCCGACGGGCATGTAACCCCTGCTCCACCCTCATCATGCTGATAATCGTAGAAGATTCTTTCGGAACAAGGCTGGACCAATTTCTGGCAGCTCAGCTGCCGGAACTCTCCCGCGCCCGCATTCAGGCCCTCATCAAGGAAGGGGCTGTCACCCTCAACGGCAAAGCAACCAAAGCCAAAACCCCGGTGGAGCGCGGCATGCGCATCGAGGTGACCATTCCCGAGCCGGAACCCGCCGAAGCACAGCCGCAGGATATCCCCATCTCCGTGCTATATGAGGATAAAGATGTCATTGTCATCGACAAGGAAAGCGGCATGGTTGTCCACCCGGCGGCGGGAAACCCGGACGGAACACTGGTGAATGCAGTACTGTTCCATTGCGGTGATTTGTCCGGCATCGGCGGTGTAGAACGCCCCGGCATTGTCCACCGTCTGGATAAAGACACGAGCGGATGCATTGTGGTGGCAAAGAATGACGCCGCTCACCTGTCGCTCACCACACAATTTGCCAACCGAGACACCGGAAAAATCTATCTGGCAGTCGTACAGGGCCGCCCGAAAGAGGACGGAGGCACCGTGTTCACCAACATCGGGCGCCATCCTGTAAACCGCCTCAAGATGGCGGTAGTCAATCCCGGCTCCGGCAAACCCGCCATCACAGACTGGCAAGTCCTGCATTACGACGCCTCCACAGATTCATCGCTGGTCATGTGCACGCTGCATACCGGACGCACCCACCAGATCCGAGTCCACATGCTGCATCTTGGGCATCCCCTGGTGGGAGACCCCATTTACGCCCACCCGCAGCGGCAGAAAGCCAAACCCGGCCGTCTGATGCTGCACGCCTGGCGACTGGCATTCAATCATCCGGCAGACGGGCGCCGCATCGCGCTCCAGTCCCCCATCCCCCCGGAGTACCAGCCATGGCTCATCGGCCACGACCTGCCGGAGTGGGAGGAAACACTCACCGTGTAACGGGAGCACACCATCCGATTAAACGAAAGAATGCCCCTTTCCGGGGGCATTCTTCACTTTTTCTGCGGGTGGTCACAGTAGTGATGTAACGTCGCTTCTCTCATGCTCGGGTTCCATTGTTAATTTGCTCGCTTTGCTCGCGTGAAGAATCGACTGCGTCGATAGTGAAGAAAGGCGTTGCCTTAGTGAAGAAAAACTCCTTCGGAGTTTGAGTGAAAAACTCGCTACGCTCGTGGAGTGGGCCTTTATCGGCCCACTTGCCGGGGTGAAATAATGAAGCGGTGCAGAACCCACCATGGGATTCTGCACCGCCCGGAGTTTTACGTTAACGCAGCGCTCTTATCAGAACGTGCGGGATGCGCCGAGGTTGAGACTGTGCTCGTTGGCGTCATCCATGGCGTTGAAGCTGTAGTTCGCGTTGGCGCTCCAGCGCTCGCCGATACGGAAGGTGGCACCGGCTTCGATACCCACGCCCTGGCGACCGGGGTTCGCACCGCTACCGCGCAGACCACCCACTTCGATGGAGGGATTGTTGCGCACCATATCGTTGATGTAGCTGATTTCGCCGTACACCACCACGCGCTCGCAGGCAGGGGCGGCGGGGCAGAGCCCGGCCTTGCCATCGTAGACATCGGCGCCGGATTTCTTCACAACATAGCGGGCACCCAGACCCAGCTCACCGCGCAGATTCTGCACGGAACCGGTCTTGCAGTTCTGCACGCGGTCAGATTCAGAGGCGAAGTATTCCAGCCCGCCGAACACATTGTAGGCGAAGCGCTCCGTCACCTTCTTGTTCCAGGTGACGCGGGTGTTGAGCTGCATATGATCCTGCTCCCAGTCAGAGCCTCGGTAGGAGGATTCTGTGGTGCCGGTGGCAGCCACCCAGTCCAGGCTCAGGCAGGAGTTGTTCGCAAACTTCTTCAGCCCGTGCTCACCATAGAGCGCGATGTGTCCCCCCTCCTGGTCGATATCACCCAGACCGTCTGCAGAAACCTTCGCATCAGTGTAACCGAAGGCCACACCCAGTACGCTGCGCTTGCCCAGATTCATATCCACACCGATAGCGGCACCATACAGCGTGGTGTCAGAACCACCGGCGATTCCGTTGGAGTCGATGCTGTTGGTAGCACCCAGCAGGGCACCCCAGGCCGTACCGCGACCATTGGCGATGCAGCCGGTGTTGTTGCGCTGCCCCTGCACAGCACCCACGAAGGCGCGGGAAGCGGTGTATACACCCCAGTTTGCCTGGGCCAGCGCATCTGCCGTGGCCTGGTCGAACACGGGAGCTACAGGCGCCTCAGGCTCCACGATGGGAGCGTCTTCTTCAGGCTTCTCGGTGGGCTCATCTTCCTCAGGCTCCACGATGGGCTTATCTTCCTCGGGTTCACCCTCCGTGGTCTTCTCTACCAGCACCAGCCGATCGCCATCCTGCACCAGTTCGTAGTCACCATTCATGTTCAGCGTCAGCGCAGAGGTGTCGCCGGTCAGGGTGCCGGTCCAGGTAATGGGGATGCTGCCGGCCTCATAGCCATCACCCGCCAGAGTCAGGGTCGAGCCCTGACCCAGAGTCAGGCTGCCGGTGATGTTCAGCTGGGTGCCATTATTCAGCACGATAGAACCCTGGTCAGCGATGGTGACATCAGAGGTAATCTGGCCATCCTGCTCACCGGAGACTTCGAGGCGGGTCGTGCGCAGAGAGGCACCCTCGATGCTGCCGCCGCGGATAATCACTTCCTTGGCTGTGGTAGCGTCTGTCAGCGTCAGTTTACCGCTTACCTCCATCGAGCCGTCGTAGTTACCGGCGCGCGAAATGGTGCAACCTGTCACGTTGATAGCGTTGCTCACTGCCATACCGTTGAGATCCAGCGTGCCGTGGTCCTGCAGCGTCACTGTGCCTGCGCCCAGTGCCGTGGCGGAGCCCACCGTCAGCTTGGCGTTTTCACCGGCAATGACCGTGTTGCCTATGTGCGTATTGTCGCCTGTAATCGTACCGGTGCCGAGCACCAGCACATGGGTGTCGCCGCTGAGCGTACCGGTGAGATTGACATCCTGGCCGGTCATGAAGATGCTGCCGCCGGTGGCGTTGACCTTTGCGCTCGCATCCGCATTCAGCACACCGGCCTCCATCTCCACCTGTTCGAGCCGGTTATTACTGGCGGTCATCATCTCACTGACGGTTCCCGTGTGATCCTCGGTGTTGATGTAGTAGGTGTCCCATTTGGTTTCGCCTCCAGCCACAGCTATACCTGTAGCCGTATCGAGCGTATAGCTCAGACCGTTATCATGCGTCAGAGAGGGGTCAGAAATCTCTGCGATGGTCGCATTTTCATTTTCTACCACCTGAATGGAGCTGCTCTCGTGGCGATAGAAGCCATTTTCACCTTCATTCAACTGAGCATCCAGCCAGGTCTCGTTGATTGTATCAGGTGTCAGCGCAGATACATCGTAGGAACCGGTCAGAGTCAGTACCCCATCCTTATTCTGAATAGGCTGATACAGCTCTGCCGTCACGTCCTCAGCCGTGGTGATGCTGGCGTTGCCCGTGGTGGTGATACCACCCTTACCCGCTGCTGTGGCGCTGCTCAGCGTCACGCTTGCATTGTCGATTGTGGTACCGCCCGTATGGCTATTGTCACCGGAAAGGGTAGCAACCGTGCCCTTGACGTTGACAGAACGCTGCGTTCCATCCGCTACGTCTGTGATGCTCTCAGAAAGCTCACCCTCTTCAGTTACCAGAATCTCCGTCACGGCATTCACGGTGCCGGTAATGTAGGTCTTGCCATCCTTGGTTTCCCATGCAAAGCTTTCCTCATCGATATCCCAAAGAATATCTGAAGACTCGTTCACCGTAATGGATGCTTCTGTAGAGCTCGCTTCCTTATCCGCAAACAGAATGGAAACGCTGCTGGCAGCATCGCTCAGTTTATCCAAATAGGAATCGGCAAGAGAAAGAACAACAGCGGCATCTTCTCCCACACTGCAACTTCCATTTGCACCGAGCGAAACGACTGCAGAGGTGCGGGAACCGTTCTCCGTCAGCTTAATTGTCAGTCCATCCAGGGTCGCCGTGTAGTCTTGCATGTTGAGAGTAGCACCCTCACTGAACACAAGGCTGGCTTCAGAGGGATAGTAAGAAGTAAATGCACTGTTCAGCGTTACAGTACCTTCTACATTAAATGTCCCTGAATTCAGGTACACTCTTTTCATTGTGCTGCCATCACCGGCATTAAAGATTGCGCCACTGCCATGCATATATGTGGTAGCATCGACTGAACCGGTGTTGGAGACAGTTGCATCTCCTGAAATATTCAGATACCCGGCAAGGGTGCCACTGTTGGTCAGTTTCGCTGTTCCTTCAACGTAAATATCTCCGGAGGTGGTAGCAATGACACCTTTATTAGTAACATCGCTGCCACTATCGAATGTTATCTCTCTGGCGCTGATATCCCCTTCATTGGTGATAACCGCTTTTTGCTCCGAGGAACCATAAGGCGCGCCGCCGACAGTGAAATCATTTTCGACATTGATCTTAGCGCCCTCGTGGTTGTTGAGGGAGCCGCCATACATATCCACCGGATTTTCCGACATGGCGAGCTCTCCGTTAGCCATACGGTTAAGCGCATAGGTGGTATCAATGTTAATGGTGCCCTTATTTTCAATGGTTACACCTTCGTTTATGTCGATATCCTTACTGTTGACGTTGAGTGTGGAATCTTCATCATGCAACGTAACATTAACGGATGTCCCATTCTCTTTCATCCCGGCATAGCCAAAATGGGTTGTATGGTTCTCCAGATTGACCGTGCCTCCATTCTTGATAGAGATGTTGGTCGTGGCATTTTTGGTGTATTCCTCCAGCTCTCCCATGAAGCTGAACCCGATGTAGGTATCGCCGGCGCGTCCTTCGGGATACTTATCGGCATTCGCATGAACCGGGTTAGCCACACTGAGTGTTGCATTGTCAACGGTGATATTGGCGGTAGACCCATCACTGTAGTTAGTGGAGAAACCGCCCAGATAGTTATCGTTAGCGGAGGCATAGATACTAAGTTGGCCTCCATTGGTCACGTTGATATCAGAGGTAGTGTTCTCGCCTGTGCCGAGAGTTGCTTTAAACCCTTTGTAATATTCACTGCCCCCGTTCTTATTACCAACGGTAACGGTGGAATTATCAACCTTGAGTGAACCTTCACCCATTTGCAGGTGACGGTAGGTGAGCTTGGCTGTAGAATCTGTGATATTGACATCGCCACGACCACGTCCCTCATCATCGTAGGAACCGTTGGTATATGCTGAGCCTTCAGAGCCGTTGCCAGCTTGTGTCCCCTGCACGCCAATGGTAAACACTTCGGCATCACTGTTGAAGTCAGAACCATTGGTGATATTCAATATACCATTGCCGTCCACACCACCGACATGGTTGAGAGCTGCGGTACTGGAGTAGTTGGCCTTATCGAAGGTCATGACAGCATTATTACCTGCCACGGCAATGTTGCCAAGGGTGATAATCGGGGCTGTTGCATCTTCTGCACTTCCGGCAGTGAACTTGATTTCGCCGTTACGAACATACAGGTTGCCCTTGGAGATATCTTCTGTTATTTCGATCGTGTCTCCATCATAGAAAATATTTCCTGTGGTCGCATTTGAGAAATTCTCTTTAGTGGTTACTATTTCACCATCCTGTGGAGTTACCGGGGCAGCGTGCAGCGCACCGGTTGTCATAGCCGCCAGCAGCGCTACGAGTAATTTTTTTGGTAAATGAGTCTTCATAATTGGTAATTTAACAGTTAGAGGAGCTTTTTGCTCCAAGGGAGAGCATACTCCTTGCCCATATCCCTTGCAAGTATAAAATCAGTGTGTATGTCAACATGTAATTTTTTTTGAGAAAATGCGTAAGCACTCAACCAAAAGCCTTGTTGACGCCATGCTTAAAGCGTGACATTTCGGCTGTTCTGATCTGGTGACTCTAGTTTCAGCATTCCGGGAAGCAAGTTCAGATATCCGTCTGAAACGCGGTAAGTCGGCAGCTTCCGCAGGACTTCCGTAAGCCAGCGGTTAAAATCTGTTCCCGTGCGCTTGCATTCCTCCACCATGGAATAGATGATGGCCGCTCTCTGCCCGGCTTCCGGGGCGCCTATAAACAGACAGTTCTTTCTCCCTACTGTGATGGGACGAATGGCCCGCTCTACCTGGTTGTTGTCGATTGGCAGATAGGGATTCTGCAGCCAGCTGCTCAGTTGCGGCTGCCGAGTGAGAGAATAGTCTATCGCATCCTTCAACTTGTTTCGTGGAGGATTCTGGGTGTCCTGATGGCGTTTGATGAGCTCTTTGAAGAATTCTTCTACGATGGGACGGGATTGATCCTTTCGTTTCTGCTTTACTTCCTCCGGTGGTGCCTTACTTTCCCTTAATACTCTCTCTATGTCGTAGAGCGGTCTGATGAGTTCCACCATCTTCCTGCTCCAGACCGGGTCATTGCTGCTGCATGCCGCTTCTACAAACTTGCGCCGTACGTGTGCCCAGCAAACTTGCCATTGCGGTTTCTGATCTGCTGGCAGACTTTTCATCCAGCTTTCATATCCGCCATAACCATCGCTCAGAATGGCTCCTTCATAGACACTTCCGTTTTTCTGCATACCATGGCGCAGCATGTGGTCAAGCACTTCTCCGCTGCGGCTGTTCTGCCAATAGCAGAGCGTTGCTCCTGTATCCGCACTGCTCATGGCCCACATATAGCCATTGGTCTTGTCTGATTTGAGACAGCGGATGGGAGTCTCGTCTATATGCAAGGCAGCGGCGTCAAGCATGAGCTCATGCTGAGCCTTCCAGACGGGTTCCAGCGCATCTGCGGCGGCTCTCACCCAGTTGCAGAGCACTCCTTCGCTCACGCCTTATAGCCCGATGCGTTCGAGCTCCTTTATCTGGCGGTAGAGGGGGAGGTGCAAGCTGTATTTATTGTGAAGAGCCTGTGCAATGATGCTTGCTCCCATATTGGATTCCGGAAGTATCCCCTGCGGCGCGGCTGCGTATAGGGGAGCATCCTGCCCGTCTTTGCTCCGCTTTCCGTTTTTGACGAAGCTGTGCATGCGGTAGATGTGCAGCTCAAAATGGCCGGGCACATATTCCAGACGTCGAGAAATGCGGTCGCTGCTTTCCGGCAGGCGTGTATAGGCAAGCGGGTTCTTCAGCACTTCCTCCGGAACAACGAGGTGTTCTATCTCTTTGGTCACAGTAGCGGAGAGACGGCGTTTCCTTTTCGGCTGTGTGGAACTGCGAGCTTTTGCCTGTTCTGTAACCGGTAATTCTGCCGCTTCCTTCTCTCCTTCTTCCGTTTCTTCTAAAGCGATAGTTGCATGAATCTGCTTTTCGCTTTTTTTACCGAAAAGCATGCGCCGCAGCATGGCTACCTCTTCTCGCAGTGACTCGATTTCCTGCTCCAGATGACGGTTGGAATCTACGAGCATCTGAACCTTGTCTGCTTGAGAGAAGGGTAAGTCCATCTGCTGGAGTTCAGAGGTGCTCGCGCGCGCGATTGCACCTTAAAAGTATTGATTTTTCAAGAGAATTATACCTCATACCATGCTTTTTTCTTGCAGTTTTTCAACTCTATTCCATCCAGCAGTAAAGTGAGGGCAGAAGGCTGAATCTGCAACCATTTTTCATCACTTACAGTAGCAGACTGAGGCCAACTGAATTGCCCCTGTTCAAGGCGCTTACAGAACAGGCAAAGTCCTGTTCCGTCGAACCAGACAGCTTTAAGCAGGGTGTACGGTTTGTTGATGAATAGAAAGAAGCTGCCCTTGTCCATGGGCTGGCTGAGTTGCTGAGAGATGACTCCTTGCAATCGGAACATACCCAGACGCATGTCGATGGCGTCTTTGTAGAGATAGGCAATGGTATTGTGTGGTAATGTGAACATAGGTTCACATTATCGCACGGGCTGATACAAGGCTTTTGGTTGAGTGCTTACGTAGTGATTCTTCTTTCTGTGTTTGTGATGTTTGTGCTCGTGATGACAGTCTTTGTGGTAGTATTCTTTCTCGTCTTTCGGGAATGGGTCTGACTCCTCTTTCGGAGCAGGAGGCGGCGGCACGGTAGCAAAGCGGATGGGGCGATTGCGCTGGCGGGATGGTGCGGGGTTGGCCGCCATGGCGCGGGCCTGCTCTGCCCGCATAAGCAGATGCCAAGACGTGGCATCCCCACCGCGCAATAGCAAGCGCGACCCCACAGCATAGCCCTGTGCATTCACCAGCCCTTCGCCGGTTACGTCCAAGTACTCCACACTATCCAGCACAGCATCACCCCGTCCCAGCAGCTCCAGCTTCACGACAATCCCCGCATTGGGAGCAGCAGCAGGCACCTCCTTCACCGCGCACATGCGGGAAATGAGCGCCTTCATCTGCGCCGTCTCAGCCGCATTGAAACGAGCCAACTCCACAGGCCGCCGCATGCGCGCCTGAGCAGAATGCACCAGCATGACCCGCATCCCGCAGCAAGCGGAAGCCGCCTGTTGCAGGGAAGAGAGTTTCGACCGGCTTGCCCGCAGATTAGCAGCCGCGGCTGCCGCGCTCTCCTGCACCGGGGGTGGGCCGAAATTCAACACCGCAGCGGAAACAGTCGTAACAGCGAACCACAACAGCAGAGAGAGACGAACAAGCGGAAGTTTCATACAATGGCTTTGGTTCAGAATGTATCGTGCCTCATCTCATCCAACTGCTCAACCGTTACCTTGGTTGGTATGGATTTGAAAAAGATGTTGGATTTCAATGCCAAATCCGTTCGCATCTGTTTTCCGCATGAGCGACAGTCGGCCACGAATGGAGACAGCGTCCACTTCGTTGACAGGATGTACCCGGGCTCTCCGCGAAGCGTAACCGTTCGCCTGCCGCAGCACGGACAAGGCAGAAAATGATTGCGTAACACCCCATATACCACCACCGCAAACACACAGCCTCCGAATGTGAGCATAACCGCATCTCTACTGCCACCCATCAGATGCACCACACACGCAATTCCCACACTAAGAGGAAGGAACAGCAAAAACCACAATCTGATCATGCGGACATAGAAACGATACACAGGGTAGAGTTCGTGATTATTCATGGGAAACCGGTCGGACGAGCTCAGTCTATCAGCCGGATGCCCGCATGTCAAGGGCTATTCGATTTTCCTCCTCAGCCACGTGCGGCGAAGCGACGCGCCAAGGTGATGTAATCCGCAGCATGCGCGTGATTGGCTGCGGCAGACTCAGGTGGGAGCTGCTTAACCACTTTTGCAGGCGAGCCCAACACCAGACTATGGGGAGGAATGATGGTATTCTTCGTCACCAATGCGTGAGCCCCCACAATGGAGCCCTTCCCCACCACAGCGCCATCCAGCACCACCGCCCCCATACCGATGAGGCAATCATCCTCAATGGTACAGGCATGCAGCGTCACGCTGTGACCGACCGTCACATGGCTGCCCAACACACAGGGGATATCGTAATCCACATGCAGACAGCAATTATCCTGCACATTGGAGCCCGGGCCGATGATAATATCCGCAACATCAGCGCGCACAGTCGTATTGTACCACACGGAAGAATCCGAAGCCAGCTTTACCCGACCAATCAAATCCGCGCTCGCAGCCACGAAAGCAGGAGCATCCAACTCGGGCTGAGCCCCCTCAAAAGATTCTATCGCCATGAGCGAAGTATAGACTCTTCATGCGTCTTCGTCAACTCTGTATTCCGCAGCCCCACACAATCGCGACCTCCGAGCAAGCTTACAAAGTTAGAAGCCTATTTGTCTTGACTAATCATCAATCTACAGGTAGAGTACAGAGCAGACATGGAATCCGATTTAAAAAAATCAATAGCTGCTATATCATCAGTCATCTGGAGTGGATTACTCACGCTGATGAAGCTGGTGGTGGGGCTGATGACCGGGTCGCTGGGTATACTGTCTGAGGCGCTGCACAGCGCGCTGGACCTGGTGGCAGCGGGCGGCACCCTCTACGCCGTGAAAGTAGCGGCTCTGCCGGCAGATGAGGAACACCCCTACGGACACGGGCGAGTGGAGAACCTCATGGCGCTGGCCGAGGCACTGCTGCTGCTGGGGACGGCGATATGGGTCATCATGGAAGCCGTGGAACGCCTGTGCAGCGACAATCCGGATGCAGCCCTGCATGTGGAGCTGAGCATCTGGGCCTTTGCGGTGGTGATTGTCTCCATCGTGGTGGACGTTAACCGCGCCCGCATGCTCTACCGAGTGGCACGGGAGACGAAAAGCGCGGCACTGGAAGCGGACGCAGCGCATTTTGCCTCCGACATCTGGAGCAGTCTGGCAGTACTGACGGGTCTGGGCTGTGTGGCGCTGGCCCCCATGGCAGAGGCAGACAGCTGGCAGCACTGGCTGCTGATGCGCGCAGACGTATTCGCCTCTCTGGTCGTGGCGCTGTTCATCCTGCATATCTGCTGGGAGCTTGGAAAAAAATCCGTTGAGAACCTCATGGACAAGGCCGATACGGAAGCAGCAGCAACGATTCGCCGTCTCATGCAGGAAAACATGCCGGCATACCCCCTGCACAGCGTTCGCGTGCGGGAAGTAGGAAACCAACCACACGTGGAAATGGTGGTTCAGTTGCCGCGCAACCTGCATGTTGACACAGCTCACGAGATTACGGAAGCCATCGAGGCTCTGGTGGATCAACACCTACCCCATGCTCAGACCATCCTGCATGTGGAACCGTCCGAAAGCCTACCGGACACGCCCGAGTTCGTCATCCGACGCATCGCGCTCACGCACCGCTTCGGTGTGCATGGGCTGGTGCTGATGCATGCAGAGGAAGGATTCCTCATCTTTGCCGATTTGGAGCTGCCGAAAGATGCCTCTCTGGATAACTGGCAAGTGCCGATTCAGGCATTCCGCAATGAGGTAAAGCGCCACCTGCAGGCCGATGCAGTGGTGGTTCACGTGGAGCCGCAGATACGCGAGCTGCCGAGCCAGCCGCACCCCCTGCCTCCGCAGGAGAAGTGGCAGCGGATGGTGCGAGCAGCCATGATTGAGCAGGGAGCCCCCCTGCCCTCAGACATCAGCACCTACAGCCGGGATGACAAGCATTTCTGCATTGTCACCATCCCCCCGGAACCATCACTCACCGTGGAAGAAAGCCACGCCCGACTCACCAGGCTGACCAAACAGCTCAGCGCAACGCTGCCGGGCACCGCGCGCTTCATCGTCACCTACCACGGCAACTGAGCCGAGGCCATCAGGCGCGGCCTGCTTCCGTCGACAGGTCTCTGAGCCAGGCACTCTGCGGCATCGCGCCCGCCTCTGCGGCCGTGAACGGCATTCGTGGGCGCCAGTTTGTACCGCCCACGGTGCCGGGCGTATTCAGGCGCTCCGGATAATCGAACAGCTCCGTCCACATGAGGGCGGCGTACGATGAACGACAACGCAGCAAGGCCCGCATGAGCGCGTTCTTGATAGTGGAACACCATGGGACCATGCTTTCCTCCATGGAAAGTCCGGCAAAATCGCCCAGCCAGCACATCACACGCCCGCTGTCGCGTGCCGCAAGCAGAATGGGCCGCAACTCCTCGATGCTCAGCTTCTCGTTCGCCACAGCATCGCGAGCCAGCTTGACGTTCACATACCAGTCATTCCAATCATTGCAAAGCGGCGGGAAATCATGCGTCGCGTACGTGGCAAAAGAACAGGGATTATAGCTATCCCCCGGAATCACCTTCTGCTTTCCGTCAATTTCCCAATGCGGGATCTTGAATCCGGCAATGCGGAGGAAAGATAAATCGGGACGCACGTAATCCGGCACACAGCCCAAGTCCTCGCCGATAATGAGCTGCTGCGGGGCGGCCTTAATCAACTGCCGCAGAATGTGGTCGCCCTGCATAAGGTTGGCCTGTCGATCAGCCTTTTCCCAGTCCGGCCGAGGCCGGAAACCGGGGCGGCGACCTCCGCAGCGGGCAGCTGCTTCATCCGGCGTCAGATGAAGGAATTCCTCATTACGCTCCGGCATCCAAGGGAAGGCATAGATGCGGTAAAATCCCAGCACATGGTCAATGCGGTACATGCGGAAGATTTCAGCCATTTTCCGCACGCGTCTCCCCCACCAGGCATAGCCGTCCTGTTCCATGACATCCCAGCGGTAGAGAGGAATGCCCCAGTTCTGCCCCCATTTGGCCGTAAAGGGGTCTTCGGCAAAGTTACCCTCGGCCGGAGCACCGCCGCTCCAGTCCATATCAAAGTAGCGCCGCTCAAAAAACACATCCGCGCTGGCCGCAGAAATACCGATGGGCATATCACCCATGAGCATGACCCCGCGGGCATCTGCATGTCCACGCACCTGTGCCCACTCACGGGCACAGAGCCATTGCAGCCACTCCTGATAGTGCAGCGGTTCCTGCGAATCGGGGCCACCGACCACGCGATTGAGGATGGAATCCGGATTCTGCTCCGGCCACTGCCACCATGCCGTGGTATTAAACACAAGAGACGCCACACGGAAAAGACAAAATTCCCGCAGCCAATCCCCCTGCTCGGCCACCCAGGAACGGAACTCGGCCCGCAGCAGTTCATATTCATCACCCTGCGAAAATTCTTTCCACGCCCGCCGCAACCAGAACCGCTTATAGGTACGCACCCGGGCATAATCCACCAAATCCGCATCACCCGGGAACTGCAGGGGCGGCAAATCCTCCTGATAGGGCGGAAGCGGCAGAGGCATGCTGGGCACACGCTCCAGCGTCAGATACAGAGGTTCCAACGCAACCGAGCTGATGGCAGAATAGGGAGAAGGCGCGTCCTCCTCGCCCAGAGCGTTCACCGGCAACAGCTGCAGGAAACCCACTGCGTGCTCAGCAGCCCAATCAATCCACTCTTCCAATGCCTTCAAATCCCCGATGCCGTGGTCACCCGTTCTCCGCAGTGAAAACAGCGGCATCAATACTCCGGTCTTACGTTCCTGTGCCATACAATAGCACACACTATACCACACCCTGCCCGTCGCTGGCAATGACAAAGCCGTCGCTGTCAGAATTACCGAAAATTGACGATAGTCTTCAAAAACCCAGAACGGCACCTGCCCACACTCCTTGTTTTTCCGGTGAACAGTTCTTTTGCTTGCGCTAACACCATCTGAGTGGTATAGTAGTCGGCGGTAAATTCCATTATTATATCAAAGGCATGAAACGTACACTCGTTAAGCACGCACTGGCAAGCGAAACCCCGATGGAGGCAATTCTGGTGGAAGGTTGGGTTCGCACACGACGGGATTCCAAGGCTTTTTCATTTCTGGAGGTAAATGACGGCACAAGTCTGGCCTCCATTCAAGTAGTGGCGGATGCCGGCATCCCCGGCTATGAGGATATCGCCCGCATGGGAACAGGCGCCTCTGTCTCCGTGCAGGGGCGGCTCGTGGAAAGCCCGGGCAAGCAGCGCTGGGAAATCCAGGCAACGAGCGTGCGTCTGGTCGGCAACGCTCCGGACACCTACCCTCTGCAGAAGAAGGGGCATTCCCCGGAGTTCCTGCGCAGCATTGCCCATCTGAGAGCTCGTACCAACCTCTTCGGCGCGGTGTTCCGCACCCGCTCCCGCATGGCCGCAGCCGTCCATCAATTCTTCCTGGAGCGCGATTTCGTCTGGATTCACACCCCCATCATCACCGCCTCCGACTGCGAAGGTGCCGGCGAGATGTTCCACGTCACCACGCTTGACCCGCTGGCCGATAATAAGAGCTACGACAAGGATTTCTTCGGCAAGGCCGCCAGCCTCACCGTCTCCGGCCAGCTGGAGGGCGAGACCATGGCCTGCGCGCTGAGCAACATCTACACCTTCGGCCCCACGTTCCGTGCAGAAAACAGCAACACCTCCCGCCACGCTGCTGAGTTCTGGATGATTGAGCCGGAAATGGCATTCTGCGATTTGGAGGGCGATATGGATGTAGCCGAAGCATTCGTCAAACACATCGTTAACACCATGCTGGCCGACAACGGCGGCGATTTGGACTTCTTCAACAAATTTGTGGACAAAGGTCTGCGCACCCGACTGGAAGCCGTGGCTCAACAGCCCTTTGTGCGCTGCTCCTACACGGAAGCCATCGATATCATGCTGAAGAGCGGCGAGAAGTTCGAGTTCCCGCCGCACTGGGGTATGGATATGCAGAGCGAGCATGAGCGTTTCCTCACGGAAAAGCATTTCAAATGCCCGGTGATTGTGTACAATTACCCGAAGGAAATCAAGCCCTTCTACATGCGCCTCAACGATGACGGCAAAACCGTGACCGCCATGGACGTGCTGGTGCCGGGCATCGGCGAGCTCATCGGCGGCAGCCAGCGTGAGGAACGACTGGAGCAGCTGGAGGCCAACATCGAACGCATGGGGATGGATAAAGCCGGCTACGAATGGTACTGCGACCTGCGCCGCTACGGCACAGTACCGCACGCCGGATTCGGTGTCGGATTCGAGCGTCTCATCATGTTCGTGACAGGTATTCAGAACATCCGCGACGTCCTCCCCTATCCGCGCACTCCCCGCAACTGCGAGTTCTAATCACCAAACAAGCGGATTACTGTCATGAAAACCAGAATGGAAGAATTTGAGGAATGGGGAACCGAGGTCATCTTCGGTCGCGCCAGAGGATTCCGCGCATGGATGATGCGCGGCGTCCTGCGCTTTGCTTCCTTTTTCTTTTACATTCTGGTCAAGACGCGTCTCTTCCTCTTCCGCCGCCGCATCAAGACGGTGCATTATCTGGGAACATTCGTGGTCAGTGTCGGCAACATCACCGCAGGCGGCACAGGCAAGACCCCGGTGGTGGAGTTCCTCTCTCGCACGCTGGCCGAGCGCGGCCGCAAGTGCGCCATTCTGACCCGTGGTTACAAGAGCGCGGATTTGGATGAGCCGCAGATATGGTTGGACAAATCAGGCCGCCGCATCAAAAGGCTTCCCAAAATTGCCAGCGACGGTGTCACCCGCTATCTCTCCCCGCTGTATGCCGGGGACGAGCCGTTCATGCTGGCACGCAATCTGGACGGCGTTGCCGTGCTCGTCGATAAGGACAGAGTGAAATCCGGCATCTTCGCCATCGAACAGTTGGGCAGCAACACCCTCATTCTGGATGACGGCATGCAGTACCTCAAGCTCAAGCACGAGATAGACATCGTACTGGTGGACTGCGGATTCCCCTTCGGTACCGGTTCTCTGCTGCCCCGCGGAACCATGCGCGAGCCGCGCACCAGCCTCAAGCGCGCCAGCTACATCATTCTGACCAAGAGCGGCGGCAAACCGCAGGACGAGCTCATCGCCACCATCCGCAAGTACAACAAGGTGGCGGATATCATCGTCTGCAACCACGCCCCCTCCTATCTGGAAAACATCTTCACCGGCGAGCGACAGGAACTTTCCTTCCTCAACGGTAAATACGTAGCCTGCATGAGCGGTATCGCCCGCCCGGAAAGCTTCGAAGGGCTCGTGGAAGGATTGGGGGCGCATGTCGAAATACGCCGCCGCTACCCGGATCACTACTGGTTCGACCAGGAAGAGCTGGATGCCTTTGTGGAGCGCTGCGCCGACCGCGCCATGGACCTCATCGTCACCACGGAAAAAGATGCCGTACGCTTCCTCAAGCCGGGCGAAATGGATGTACCCATCTATTTCCTGCGTATTCAGATTGACATCGAACAGGGGCAGGAATACTGGGACCGGATGATTGACCGCATCTGTGATTTGGGCAAGCCTCAGCCCCAACCGCAATGGGGAGACGTGCTCTGATACAACTATGTCTCCGGCCCCCACACATCCCATCGACACGAAAGGGCACCCCATCATCCTCATCGGATTGATGGGATGCGGGAAAACAACCGTGGGAAAAATGCTCAGCAAACGCACCGGAATGCCCCTGCTGGACACGGATGCCATCATTGAGGAACAAACAGGCCTCAGCATCCCCGATATCTTCCGGGAATACGGCGAAGCCCATTTCCGCTCCCTTGAAACAGCTCTGCTGCGCTACCTTCTGGAGCAGAAAATTCAACCGGCGCCGATTATATCCACCGGCGGCGGAATTGTCGTGCGACCGGAAAACCGCGAAATCCTCCGCCGTCTGGGCTTCACGGTCTGGCTGAACGTTTCCGTGCGCACGCTGCTGCATCGCACGCGCTTATCAACCAACCGGCCCCTGCTGCAATCACCGGACAGGCATGCCATCCTCTCCCGGCTCCTCTCCGAGCGGCGTCCCTTCTACCGCGAAGCCGCACACTACAGGCTCAACTCCTCCCGCATGGACATCCCGACTGTTGTCTCACACGTTTGCCATAGAGCCGAACGTTACTTCGACAGTTTACCCCCGACCGAACCAGATGACACATCATCGATTCCCGAGGAAACCGGCGCGTAAAAAAGGTCTGCTTTTTTGCTTTTCTTTTGGTGCGCGTGTGGTAGAATGCACGAACAGGATTCGGTCCGCATGCCTTTGACTCATCGAACAGCTTTCCTTGCTCTTCTCAGTGCCGCTGCATTCACGGCACTCTGCCCGATGATGTCATCCTGCACCACCTCTCCAAAAATCCCCGCCCCTGTTTTCACCGCCGGTCAGGCAAAACGCATGATGTTCCAAGCGGTGAAAAAAGATAACCCACGCTTACTGCGGCGAGCGTTGCAAATGCAGCCGGATGTCAATCAGACGGATGAAAGCGGCTATACGCCCCTGCTGCTTGCCTCGCGATGGGGCAACAGCGAGTGTGTCAAGCTCCTGCTGAACGCTCCGGGAATCGACGTCAATAAAGCCGTGGATGACGGAGAAACACCCCTATACAAAGCAGCTGCAGGCGGACACTCGATTTGTGTCCGACTCTTGCTGCAGGCACCCGGAATAGATGTCAACAAAGCAGAGAACACATACGGCTGGACTCCGCTCACCATTGCTGCCATCGAAGGGCACGAAGACTGCTTCCGCAGACTGCTCCGAGCACCGGGCATCAACATCAACAAAAAGGATCTCTATGGTGTCAATGTGCTTTTTCACACGGCATTCAACGGCTACAGAGACGGTGTCCGGCGACTGCTCCGCAAAGGTATTGACACATCAGCCTACGACAAAGCTGCCACGGCCATTTTCCGCAATGATGTTGCGGAATTAAATCGACAGATTGCTGAGGGATACATGGCAAACACGGTGGGACTCTACCGCATGACACCCCTGCTCTGGGCTTCCGGGCTCGGCCGTGAAGACTGTGTCCGCATTCTTCTGCGAGCAGGTGCAAATGCCTCCACCCCGGGCTCCGATTCTAGGACACCCCTCATCCGCGCAGCCTCGTATGGGCACGAAGGCTGTGTCCGACTTCTGCTGTCTGCCCCCGGCATCAACCCCAACCAGACCGATGAAGACGGAGAACCGCCGCTGGGTCACGCAGCATACGCCGGACATGCCGATTGTCTGCGCTGCCTGCTGGACATGCCGGGGATTGATGTTAACCAAGCCAACAACATGGGCGAAACCCCTCTCTTCCTCGCCGCCTGGCAGGGTCATGCCGACTGCGTCCGGCTCCTGCTCAGTCACCCGAAAATCGACCTGCAGAAAGCTGACAGGAACGGAACTACTCCGCTGAAGATTGCCTTGGCTTCCGGTAACGAGGAATGCGTACTCCTGTTACGCAACGCGCTGAAATAAAGAACAAAAAAAAGGCAACCTGTTCGGTTGCCTTTTCAGTACCCCCTCGCGGACTCGAACCGCGGACAAACTGATTAAGAGTCAGCTGCTCTACCAACTGAGCTAAGGAGGCTTTATGTGCACTCATTCACCTGCTCACAGACTGGTACCCCCTCGCGGACTCGAACCGCGGACAAACTGATTAAGAGTCAGCTGCTCTACCAACTGAGCTAAGGAGGCACTTTGTCTGTGAACACGCTCGCACCTGTTTCCCGGAGGGGAAGCCGCTGGTCAGATTTGAACTGACGACCCACGCATTACGAATGCGTTGCTCTACCCCTGAGCTACAGCGGCGATGCTGTGTGCGGGCAGAGTTAACCACACATTCAAACGAATTGCAAGCAAAATTTCTAATTTTTGCGAAAAATTTGTTAATTTTTCCAAAATTTCGGCTCTGACAGGTATTTTAGGGTTGAAATTAGCACAGGAAAGTATAGAATAGAGCTGCTATGACATACGAAGTTTTTGAAACAAAGGAAGAGGCCGCCAAAAAGCTGGCCGCCGAGGTGGCAGAGCTGATTCGCAGCCGCGCCGCAGAGGGCAAGAACGCTGTTCTTGGTCTGGCCACGGGTGCAACCCCGCTTCCTTTCTATGCTGAGCTGATTCGTCTGCACAAGGAAGAGGGTCTTTCCTTCAAGAATGTGGTGACGTTCAATCTGGATGAATACACCGGTCTGCCCCACGAGCACGTGGAGTCCTACTGGTACTTCATGCACACCAATCTGTTCAACCACATCGACATTCCTGCAGAGAACATCAACCTGCCCTGCGGCACGCTGCCCCAGGAGGAGATTGCTGCCCACTGCCAGGCATACGAGGACAAGATTAAGGCCAACGGCGGTCTTGACCTGCAGATTCTCGGCATTGGCCGCACCGGCCACATCGGCTTCAATGAACCCGGCTCCGATGATACCACCATCACTCGCCAGGTGACGCTTGACGACCTGACCAAGACGGACGCTGCTCCGGCTTTCGGTGGTTTCGAGAACGTGCCCTGCACCGCCATCACCATGGGTGTGGCCACCATCATGGGCGCCAAGAAGGTGCGTCTGATGGCTTGGGGCGAGAAGAAGGCCTCTATCGTGCAGAAGGCCATTCAGGGTCCTGTGACCATCGACGTGGCTGCTTCCTACCTGCAGAACCACGCCGACGCCAAGTACTTCCTGGACAAGCCGGCCGCTGCTGATCTGTAAAGCTCAGTCAGACGAATTTTTCTATAACGCAGGCCGGGGAGTGATACTCCCCGGCTTTTTTCGCCATGGCGCACCTCTACGTCCACATTCCATTCTGCCACCGCATCTGCCCGTACTGTGCCTTTTTCAAGCACACACCGGCAGACACGGATATGCGCGGCTTTGTGCGCGCTATTGTGCAGGAGGCGCGCCTGCGCCTGCCGATGGGTTATGCACCGGAGACCATCTACTTCGGCGGCGGAACCCCTAGCATGCTTTCCCCCACCCACCTGGGTAACATGATTCGAGGTCTGAAAGAGAGCATCGATTTTTCTCAGGTAAAAGAATGGAGCTTTGAAAGCAACCCCGCCACTTTCACCGAGGATAAAGTGCAGCAATGGCGGGAGCTGGGCATCACAAGGGTTTCTCTGGGCGTCCAGAGTTTCAATCCCCGTCTGCTGCAACTGCTTGGGCGCACCCACAGCCCGGAGGATGTAGTGCGGGACGTGGCACTCTTACGCCGGGTGGGCATACCGCAAATCAATCTCGACCTGATGTTTTCCCTGCCCACGCAAACATTAGGCGAATGGGAGCAAACCCTGCGGGCAGCCCTGGAGCTCGCGCCCAACCACATCTCCACCTACAATCTTTCCTATGAGGAAGATACGGCATTCTACCGACAATTCGGCCGCGATGCCGGGGATGAAGAAACCGATGTGGCTATGTTTGAGATGAGTGACGACATCCTGACCTCTGCAGGTTATCGCCACTACGAGATATCCAACTATGCCCGCTCGGGATGCAGATCTCTGCACAATCTGGCATGCTGGCACGGCGAGGATTACTATGCACTGGGTCCCGGCGCCGTTGGCAGCGTTGCCGGAGTACGCTATCAGAATGACGGCGATACAGTCGCCTATATCCGGGCGCTGAATGAGGGCCAACTGCCCCCCGGCACCGACGAAACACTTCATCCGGAAACACGCCGCACGGAGCTACTGGGGTTGATGCTGCGCACGGATGAGGGGCTGCCCCCGCGCATGCTGCGCCCGGAAGATTCGGCATTCGTAGCCATGCTGCAACAGGAAAAACTGGCAACAGTATCCGCCGACGGACGTCTGCTGCTCACACGCAGCGGACGACTCGTGGCGGATGAAATTGCCGTAGGTTTGCTTTAAAAATCCAGTTGATACCCGATGACTCCGTTCATTTCTGAGTAATCGGAAGCAATCTCGAATGAAGCATCCAGGAAGAGCGAACCGGAGTCTACCCCAATGGGTATCACGATTCCGGCGCCCAGCTCCACACCGATGATATCCGATTCCGCGCTGCGCACATGAGCCCCGGCAGTGGGCAGCGCCAGCAGAGATGAAGATATGGCCGCATCCCTGTCACCGGCGCGAAGTTTGAGCAGCGCACGACCTTCCACTCGGGAACGACGGTTATACAGGTTTTCCCCGGCAGAGCCGACAAAGCGACCGCCCAACCCGAAAGTAGCGCCGCTCACATCGGAACTCCCGAAGTGCAGTCCCGCATCGCTGCCGCTTTCGCTGTATCCCTCCAGAGAGGTATGACAGATGGCCACATTTGCCAAGGGTTGAAAGATGATATCCGCCGCTTCGTTGAGCGGAATCTGATACGCCACTTCGTACAAAAAGCCCAAGCCCAGCCCATCAGTCTTGCCCTCTGTATGGAACTGCGGCATCCGTCGCGACAACTCCGTATCCGCAATTCCCAGCGTTGCAATGAAGGAATGTACCCAGTTGGCCGTAGCGTAGCGTGCAAAGGCATTGATATAGAAGAAATCCAGATTCCCATCGGCGGATTCTGCGGACTTTGCCTCAAATTCGCCATGCATATAGGTGAACGCAAAGCCGGTCGTCAGGCCGGGAGTCGTATCCACTGCCAGGCCAACCGTCCCCCCCCAGGTGGAGAGCGTATAGCCGGGAGTGGTTCCGCTGCGGTTGAGGTGGGCATAATCGCCCTCTGCATTCACCCATGCGTGAAATGCCGGGAGTTCCGGTATATTTCCCTGACAGGAATTGGGATTCGTTCCCATGGTGGAGACACGATTGCGCATGGCTCTCAACTGCCTCTCCATATCACCGGCAACCGCAGCACTCATGGCTGCTGCCGAAGCCCCGGTTACCGACGCCATCAGCTCATTTGCGGACTCTTGTCCTCCGGATTGAAGCTGGTCATCGAGCGTATCCAGCACCGCTGCCAGGTCCGGAAACACCTCTCGCTTCGCCTGCGGATTGAGGTACAGCAGCGTCTCATCCATCATGGTCAAGCCCTGATTGGCCTCTGCCCCCGACAGGACGAATCGATTGCTGTAATACTGAGTCACCCTGTCCACGCGGATAGTACCGTCATCTATCAACCGAACATTGGTATAATACTTATCCAAGAGCCATTTGACCGCAGAGTCTCCCTGCAATTCTACGCGGTTATCCTGCACCGCGCCCCCCTCAATCAGACGGGCCAGCACCAGATTCTGCGTACCGTCTGTCGTCACCGGAAGCGAATTACCGGGCTGCGATTCATCAGCAAGCATGTTGACCTGCACCAGCGTTCCTTTCATCGTTACCGGGCCGGAAATAAGCACAGGAGTCTCGCTTGTTCCCAACGAAGTAGCACTCTCCGTCAGCCCCAGAGAAAGAGACATTCTCGAATCAGTAATAGTCGATGAATCGGTCAGCGACAACAGATGATGCTGTAGCGAGCCGGAGGAATCTTTGCCTGTATTGAGCAGGGTAAGCGACATTTGCACTGCCTGCAATCGCCTGAGCCGCGCATCGGCCTGACTAAAATCCAGCGTGGTGTCAGACGCCTGCGAAAATAAGCTGAGCTCACGGTCAGGACGGAGTGTTTGCGAACTCTGCGGGAGCGCACGAATGACAGCCTCCCTGTAACTACCCGTATAGACACTTCCTCGTCCCGACAGATGCACTTCACCACTCAGCGACGAGCTTTTATCACCGTAAAGCGTGCCCAATTCGAGCGTCTGCTCAGCAGCAACGACAGCCTGCGCGTTGTTCTGCAACTTCAGCGAGGTGAGCTCTATCGGCATGCGCGAATCATCATCCGGCAAAATCCCCGACACAGACGCAGGGAGGCCGAAGTTCACGCGGAGATTATCAGCCATCAACTGCGCGGGAACAACCGTATTCTCCGTTCGGATGAGCGTCACCACATCAGCTGTGTTGCCGTTGCCGGAGAGCGAAAGAATACCTCCACCCTGCAGATTACGCAGTAGCAAGCCGGCCGCCGGGATTGTGGCATTACCGGGCACCGAATCCCCCACGGCGGGAGAAGCCAGATTGAACGAAACAGCCCCGCTCACCAGCACTTGCTCCACATAGTCCAAAGCCTTGTAAAATCCGGTTTCCTCCGGCACAACATAGCCATTACTTGTCACTCGGTTACCATCGGCTGTATTCCAGCTCATGGGCGCGGAAGAATCCTCAATCCGCAGCAAGAGCACGTCCTGCTCCAAACGAGAGTCTGCCGTAAGACCGAGCCGACGCACCGCCTGCAGTCGCGATTCGTCATCAAAGTTCACCCCCGCGCCGGCACCACGCACCAGCAGATAATCACCCTCAACGTAGAAGCCATCCGCCTCCGTCGGAATCGTAGCAAAAACCGCATCGGATACCCGCACGGTACCGGAGCTCATGGACACCACCTGCAGCGGAGCTTCCGTGGTGTTGAGGGTGATATCACCGCTCAGCAACAGCGTCTCCACAGCTACATTCCCCAGCGAAGAATCGCCGGAGAGAATCATCAACTGTTGAGCCGATACATTCACCGCCCCCTCAGCAGACGAAAGGGTTAAATCATGAGTCCCGACATCCAGCGTTCCGTTACCGGACAAACGAGTCAACTCAACATCTGCACCCACGCGCAGTGTACCGACCGCACTCTGCCCCACGGTGTCGAATACCAATACTCCCCCGGACAGACCGGCCAGAGAGCCGGAAGAAACGGTCAGCGTACCGGTATTCTGCAAAATGGTATCAGGCGCATTCAGATGCGCCACCGTCAGGTTACCGGCATTGCGGAGCACGCCGTTTCCCTGCACCTGTAATTCATCTTCCACCCAAAGCGAACCTCCGGCCGCAATGGACAAACTACCGGCATCGCCCACAACAACCAACCCGGAAGCACCGGGGGAAAAATAATCAGACCTGACGTCCACCCTGTTACCAATGGTAAGTCCACCGGCACTCACCGCCAGCACGGAAGTATTCACCGCACCGCCGCTGAATGAATAGGATGTCGTCATCCCGTCAGCCGATACCAACACACGGCTCGCCGTCACCCCGGCGGCATCCACTCTTACCGCCCCGGTACCATCGCCGAAAAAACGCGCCGGGTCAGAAGCAGATGGTGGAGTTCCCACCCATTCAGCCGATGAACCATCTGACCATGTATCCCCCTCCATACCAATCCAGCCAACGGCATCGCGCGCAGCCGTCAGCACGACCTCCACCCCGTTCGCACCCTGTTCCACCAGAGCATAGGTGTATCGGAATCCGGAGTCATTCACCAGTTCATAATCAGCTGTTCCATTGACCGTCAGCGTCAAATCGGCATTATTTTCCGTGATTGTTGCCAGCGTGAGTGTATCCCCATGGGCCATCCCCAGCAGCAAAGCATCGGAGGCCACGGCATTCATCTGCACCTGCCCGTCAGCAGCAGAGGAATAGAGCGCACCCACCGTCAGCAGCGGCGTCAGCGTGTCGATATTCATCTCCACCTTCTGCACATACAGCGAATCCGATGCCGTCAGGCCGGCAGACGGGCCGAGAGTGAGCGTTTCCACGGCAGAGAGCGTCCCGATTTCGGAATTCATGGTGGAAGAAGTCAGCGTCAGATTCCGAGAACCTACCTCACCGCTCATGGTCACCGAATCTGCCAACACGGCACCTATCTGCACGGAACTCCCGAGACTGACCTCATTACCGGAAGCATCCAGAATCCCGCTGCCGCTCAACTGTGCCAGAGCGGATTCCCCGGACAACCTCAGCAGGCCGTCCACCTCTATCTTCCCCGTCACAGTCACCCCGATTCCGGACGTCAGCTCCCCGCTCTGCGCAACACGCAGCGTACCGTCTGCCACGGTAAAGCCCTGTTGCATCACCGTTTGTCCGGTGATTTGTGTCACCCCGCTCCTATGTTCATACAGGCGGGTCAAATCATTACCGCCATAGGAAAGGCAGAGGGTACCCATGCCCGTTTTGATATAATCGGAATCTCCCTGTCCGGCTCGGGGGATAATCGGTCCGGCAATCTCAAGCTCATCATCCTCGCCCACCACATTGATTTCCACATCATTGCCACCACGTCCCATCAGTCGGGTTTCTATCAGATTGTCCGTGCCGGTGGCTGTAATGGAGTAACCGTACGCCTCAAATCCCGCCACTTGGTCACCCGTAGTGACGGCATCTGCGGCATTGACAACAGAGGCATGCCCGTTCAGCTCCAGCAGTGTGCTCATCGTCTGCCGGCGAGACAGGCTCAGCAGTGCGGGAGCATCTGCACTTCCCTGCAACGCAATAGAATCGGTATAATCGCCCCCGCCCTGATACCCCAGAGCATCTGACGCCTGCAGAGAAAGCTCACCACCGGCGCCGATGCTCATGCTGCCATTCACCCGCACCGCTGTGCCGATAATCGTCAGGCTTCCGTTCACCGTTGCATTCAGCGTGCCACCGGTACGGGCCAGATCAGCCCCGCTCAGGCGACTTCCGCTGTCAATCACCAGCGTATTCGTTCCTGTTGTGCTGAACGTAATGCCGTTGTACAGCTGGTAGCTATCCACACCTTTCAGCGTCAGCGTGTTACCGGAAGAGCTGACAACAAAACCGCTGGCTGTTGACAAAGAAGTATCGCTGCGCTCAACAACGGAGTCATCTGCCTGAACATAATAGATTGTCGTGGGGCTTTCCTGCACCTGCAGCACTCCATTACTGAAGCTGACGGCAGATGCGGCAAGCGCATCACCCTGCACTTTCCACGCAACAGCCTCCGCTCCCGTCACGGAGCCGCTTCCGCTAACCACCGTCAGACTGAATCCGGCTCGGGTCGCAAAACCATTGGTGCCGGCGGTCGGAGCAGTGACAGCGGGGACGGAGGGAAAGCCCTGCAAATCCACCGTTCCTGCCAGATTCATCGTACCATTATTCACCACGGCATTGGATATCTGCAAGGTGCCGGCATCCGAGAGTGTCAAAGATGCATCATTGTTGATGGTCAGTACATTTCCGAACTTCACCGTCCCCTTGCCCGTTATCGTCAGCGAACGCTCCGTCTGGGCGGGAGATGCCAGGGTAAACGTAGCACCTTCTCCCACATTCCAATACTGCGTTCCCCGCAGATAGGTGATAGAGGTGCCGCCGGACAAAGTAAAATCCGCCAAAATCGTGGAATAAGCCTCCACCTCTGACGAATTGCCGAAGCGTATCACGCGATTACCGCCGGACATCTGCCGCACCGCCGTATCAGATTCGATGATGAATCCACCCACAGCCAAAGGCGTAAAACTGTAATTGACAGTGAGGAAAATGGCTCCGGCAGCAAAGCGAAGCGTATTCGCCGTATCAAGCGTTGTCTGCGTTCCACCGGCGGTGGAGGCAGCGCAGAAATCCCTGTTCCAGTTCCCGGTTGGCTCCGCCTGAATGGTGAAACTCCCATCCTCGTTCTGGGTGGTGGCATAGAATGAGCCTTGATGGAAATTATTATTGGTTCCTTCCCAGGTATAGATGGTACCGGTATAGGGAACGGTTGCCCCCGTGGCTGAAGCTGCGGATACGACGGCGAGCAAAACTGCCCGCAATTGGCGAGGTAAATGTAATTTCATATCGTCCGGGTGATTCTAGGTGTAGATTCGCACGCATGGTGCGATGGTGTTTATACCCTGCCTCGTTTCTCCCTGTCAATCAAACAAAACCAACTATTATCCCCATCTGCGATGTATCCTGATAAAAAAACGGTGCAGTCATTTTGCGGGAGAATGGCCGGAGGCTCGTCAGAAAGACACGAATTGTACTTGCGAAATGATGCACATCCAGTAAAATGACAGGGTATTGCATCTATGAAGAAGCATCTCACCTCCGTCCTGATTCCCGTGCTCGCGCTGCCGACCTACGCAGCGGAACAGAGTGATACGCTGTCGGCCATTCGTTCTTTCCTGCCGCCTGCAGGGAAAGCCGTGGCAGAACCGCCGGCATCTGAACCGGCGCTCGCACCGGAAGTTCCGGCTGCAGATATCCCTGCCCCCCAGCCTCCCATGGCAGAGGAAGCCGTGCTGCAGCATAGTGCAGATGTTGAGCGCCCGGCAGACGTGAGCCCGGCAGCGCATACCGAAGCGTACAAGACATTCAAGGAACGTCTGGACGAACAGGTAAAACACAACCTCGATGACTACTGCCCGGCCATTTCCATGGTGCTCTCTGCCACCAATGATGAGTTCGCCACCCTTGCCTGGATGGAAAAAGCAGCAGAAGAAGGCAATCTGGCCGCCATGACCTATGTGGCCGATGCCAGACTGCGCAGCATCCAACACAACAAGGAACAGGCTCCGGAAGTCAAGGAGGCCTATGCCATGCTCTGCAAAGCTGCGGATGCCGGATTCGATGCCGCAGTCGTTCACCGCTATTCCTGCCAGCGAGCCGGCATCGGTACGACCAAGAATGAGGCAGATGCCGAAAAAAAGCTCATGGAAGCCTGCAAACGGGGAGGATTCCTGCCCCGTTTCCTCTGGCTGCAGGCATCCGGCAGACTTGGTCAGTACGGCGATACTGAACGACCGGAGGTAAAGGCCGAGGCAGAGCGCGGCAACCACTATGTTCTGTACGCCATGGCCCTGCTGAACGCCACAACGAAGGAACGCATCGCCGGGCTGCAGGCCGCAGCCATCAAGGGCAATCCTGATGCACTATACGCGCTTTCAGCCATTTGCTCCAAAGCCAAGCCGAAGCAGAGCTACGAACTGCTGCAACAAGCTATCAAGCGCCACCATGCCGAGGCAATGTGGACGCTGGGCGGCGCGCTCTGCGAGCTCAATTCCTCCAATCCCCTTCTGAAAGAAGCCGGCATTGAACCGGATGACAAGACCGGACGTCACCTCATCCGACTGGCCGCCATGCTGAACTCTCCGACCGCCAATTTCTGGTTGGGCAATGCCTACTACTCCGGGGATTACGGAATCCGGCAGGACTATGAGCGTGCCTACCGACATTTTGCACAAGGTGCAGGACGCGCCCACGCTCCCAGCGGAGCGGCGCAGGGCTACATGCTTTTGCGCGGACTGGGAACACAGGCCGATGCTAAGCGAGGGGTGCTTCTCATCCGCGGTGCCGCGAATGCCGGATATCCCTATGCGGTAGTGCTGCTGGCCTACGCCCAATACAAGGGGCTCGGCATGCCGGCTGATGCAGACAAGGCCCTCACCACCCTGCAGGAAGCTGCAGCCATGGGCTACCCGGAGGCATACATCTACATGGCCTACATCACGGCAAAAGGAGCGCCGAATGTTCCGGCAAATGCCGAGCGTGCAGACAAATATGTTCGCATGGCAGCCCTCGACATGGGAGATAAAGCCAGGGAACTGTATGACGAGCTGAGCAAGGACGGCGAGTGGGAACCCCACCCGTAAGCAGTATTCCTCCACTTTCACTATAAAAGAGCGGGTCATGCCTTCCGGCCTGACCCGCTTCTTTTCAATGAGAGCAGCCGCAGGATTTCTCCCCGCAGCATTCCGCTTCGGGAATAGGGATACCCAGCTCCTCCAGCGTGTCCTCCGTCTCCTTAACACCATGGTAGTAAAAAGGCTCATCCTGAGGGGCAAGTACCGTGAGCAGTCGACGGAACTCACCAACGTGCTCCATCTCTTCGCGAACGATATCCAGCAGGACTTTGCGAGCCGCTTGATTATCCGTGGATTCCGCCAGCTGTTCATACAGCTGGATGGCTTCATACTCTGCGGCTATCATGAAACGGATAGCGCGCACCAACTCACTATGGGTCAACTTGCGATTAGCCGCAAGGCCTCTGAATGCATGTGAAAATTCGGGCATAGTACTGCTTTGACGCAGCATGCAGCACCACCGCACAATAACGTATAAAATCAGGAGCGCAGTTGTTGTTCAAACTGGCGGAATTGGATGGCATCATACAAATCTGCATCCGTCAGTTGCTCGTGCCCGGCGAGGTCTGCCACGGTGCGGGCGACACGAAGGATGCGGTCAAAGGCACGGGCAGAAAGAGCCAGCTGGCTCACGGCCGAAAGCAACATTTCCTGCTGAGCCGGCGTCAGCGGGCAGTACTTTCTGAGCTGCTTGCTGCTGAGGCGTGCGTTGCAGGAGATACCCGTTCCGGCGTAGCGACGGAGCTGACGCTCCCGCGCCGCCATGACCCGCTCCAGGATAGCGGCGCTGCTCTCGCCATCCGGTTTACTCAGCAAATCCGCAGGATTGACCGGCGGGACTTCAATGAGAATATCAAACCTGTCCAGCAGCGGTCCGGATATCTTCTGCCGATAGCGCGTCACCTCTGCCGGGCGGCAGCGGCAGGCATGGCGCGGGTCTCCCAGATAGCCGCAGGGACACGGGTTCATCGCCGCCACCAGCATGAACGAACAGGGAAAATCCATGGTGCCAGAAGCGCGGGATATCGTCACCACGCCACTCTCCAGCGGCTGGCGCAAAGTCTCCAGCGTGCGGCGGTTGAACTCCGGCAGCTCGTCCAGAAACAACACCCCGTGATGAGCCAGCGATATTTCGCCGGGGGAGATATTGGTGCCTCCCCCCATGAGCCCCACATCAGAAATGGTATGATGCGGCGAACGGAACGGGCGTCGACGAAGCAGCCCACCCTCCCGGGGAAGCAACCCGCAGACAGAGTGAATCATGCTGGATTCCAGCGCTTCCTCATGCGAAAGCGGGGGAAGGATGGTAGGCAGACGCCCGGCGAGCATGCTTTTTCCGCTGCCGGGAGAACCGCACATCAACAGGTTATGCCCGCCCGCTGCGGCTATTTCCATGGCGCGGCGTGCATAGGGCTGGCCCTTAACCTCGTCAAAATCAATATCGCGGAGAGGCTTCAGGTGCTCATTCTGCGGCTGACAGGGGGCAAACCGTTCCCTCTCCAGCAGAACGTCCCATGCATCGCGCAGGGTGTTGACGGCATACACGCTGATGCCCTCCACCACGGAGGCCTCTGCCGCATTCTCCGGGGAAAGCATCAGGTACTTGCGCCCGGCATTCCGCGCCGCCACGGCCAGCGGAAGCACGCCACGAATCCCGCGCACCTGGCCATCCAGCGCCAGCTCACCCACGATGCACCAATCCTCCAGCCCGATGGGCACACGGCGGCGATACAGCTCCGGGACGCTATCGCTATTCTGCTGAATCACCATTTCCAGCCCCAGAGCAATGGGAAGGTCAAAGCCCGGCCCCTGTTTACGGACATCGGCAGGAGCCAGATTGACAGTCACGAGCAGTTGACCGGGATGAAAAAAATTACTATTGGTAAGGGCCGAGGTAACGCGTTGTATACTTTCCCGTACCGCTGCATCCGGCAGCCCGACAATTGTCATGCGGCCTACATCATCCACAGGGCGGGCATCCACCTCCACCTGGACCTCATAGCCCTGGATACCCGTGACAGATGCTGAAAAGAGTCGGGAAATCATATCCTTACCTCACCATTACCCGTGAACCCACGGCTAGTTTCTCAAACAGAATGCTGCACGCCTCCACCGGGACACGCACGCAGCCATGGGAATCCTCATTCCGATAAACATTACCCACATGCAAACCGATAGCGCCGTTAAAACGCATCCAATACGGCATCTCGGCCCCCTGAAACACCGTTCCTGCCGGAGCCGGATCAGTCGAACTGACACCGCCTTGCACCACACGCCCTGTGGATGGCTCAATGAACGAACCGTACAGGTTGGAACGGTATTCTTTCTCCACTTTCTGCGAAATGCGGAACGTGCCTTTCGGGGTTTCCATACCCCCCGCCTGCCCTGAGCACAGCGGGAAGTCCATGGCGATGCGCCCCTCGATATAGAGTCTGCCCCGCTGTTCATTGAGCAGCACCTCCACGTACGACTCTGCCGGATTGTACAAATTCACGGCAGGCCCCCGCCAGATATCGCGGGAATGACGATACCCCGGGCTGCGAACAAAAGCATCAAAGCCTTTGAGGACCATCTTATTACGAGCTTCTGCCTCCAAGCGGTCACCCTCGGCTCGGTACCATTCGGGTGTGTTTTTCTGCTGGCAGGCCAACAGTAACATCATCGCCCCCGCCCATAACAACCGGAACTTCATATGCGATAGTGTTCGATTCTGGAGGCAAACTCCTTCGGCAGGATGGCCTCAACCAGTGCATCATTACCGTCATATTCGGTGGAAAGAACCTTACCGTCGCGGTGCATGATGGCAATCGTCCGGCTGTCGGAAAGCGGGATGCGATAGCAGCACTTGCAAACGCGGTGAGACATCATCTCCACACAGGCGCGCAGCAGCTTTTCCACCCCTTCCTCTCGCAGAACGCTCATGGAAAGGCTGGGGCACTCCACCTTGGCAGAAAGCGCCTCCAGCGTCACCTCCCGCATTTCCTCCGGAATGAGGTCACACTTGTTCCAGACCACCACCATGGGTTTATCCTCTGCCCCGAGGCTCGCCAGCACCTCACAGGTGGTCTCATAATGCCGCAGGGCATCCGGGTCTGCGGCATCCACCACCTGAATGAGGAAATCGGCCAGCACCGCCTCCTCCAGCGTTGATTTGAAGGCTTCCACCAGACGATGCGGCAGGTTGCGGATAAAGCCGACGGTATCCGTCAGCACCAGCGGCTGCCCATCCGGCAGCTCAATCTTGCGACTGGTGGTCTCCAGCGTGGCAAAGAGAATATCCTTTGCCAGCACACCTGCCCCTGTCACCAGATTCAGCAGAGAGGATTTACCCGCATTGGTATACCCCACAATGGCGGCAGAGGGAATGCCCTGCCGAATGCGTTCTTTGCGCTGAGTACCGCGCTGACGGCGCACCACCTCCAGCTCGGCCCGGATATTCTCGATGCGCTCATGAGCCAGACGGCGGTCCACCTCAATCTGTTTCTCACCCTCACCACGAGCCGCAGCACCGCCGCCTTTACCGCCGCCGGAGCCGCCACGCTGGCGGTCAAGGTGTTTCCACATGCCCGTCATACGCGGCAGGGCATACTGCATGCGGGCCAGGTCCACCTGCATCACCGCCTCGCGGGTGCGGGCACGGCTGGCAAAAATATCAAGGATAACCTCTTCGCGGTCAATCACGGTCACGTTGACCAGTTTTTCCCACTCACGCTGCTGGGAGGGCGAAAGCAAATTATCGAAAATCACGCAGTCAGCCCCCAGTTCCTCGGCGCGCGCGCGAATTTCCTCTGCCTTACCGATGCCGCAGAGGTATTTCGCCTGCAGCTCGCGGGTGAACTCCAAACGGCTTTCGACAATACCAATGCCCAGATTGCTCACCAAATCCACCAGTTCCGCCAGCAGCGCCTCGCGCTCGCGACGCGACTCCCCGGGCAGGGCGATGCCAACCAGCAACGCCCGCTCCACCATATCCGGTTTCTCTCTAATCTCAAACGACATACGCTTTATTCAAAGCTGCGGCTGGATGATACCGGAACGTCGCGCAGATAGTCCGAATTATAAGAATTGCAGGCACATTCACCACAGGAGGCCAGCAGAGATGCCGCCACCGCACCGGCAATCAGATATGCTATCTTTTTCATACGCAGACATTGAACCGCATTCCTCTCTGTTAATCAAGCAAAAAAAGCGTCCTTATCATCGCCTGCGAGTGGTTTGTATGATTTTAGTTGACTGTCAGATTGGATTCTGCTATCACCCTCGCATGAGGAAGCCCATTTACTCTACGTTTTGCTTAGGATGTCTATTAGTTATATCTGCTTCGCAGGTGGCCTGTGTGGATGTGAATGCACCGTTGGAATCCGGAGAGCTGCCCTTGCATGTGGCGCTGAAAAAGCAAGATACGGAAGAGGTCAAGCGGTATGTATCAGTCAGCAGTTGACGCCCGCTTAAGGACGGAGTGTAGTGCATTATCTCTCTTGGCTCAAGAGAGAGATCTGGGCAATCCACTTTATTGGTACAGCGGCACGGCCGCAGCTTCACCGGTTCACTCGGAAACGACGCGGCGGAAAAAATCATCCAGCGGAGCAAAATCCGGAGTCGGAGAAACAGGCTGCGCCCGCAACACGGTATCCAGAGCGGCCATCTCCCGAACAATGAAAGCCATAGCCGCCGGATGCGCCGGACCGGAGGCTTTCTCAACAGAACTATTGCGCAGAGCCAGCAGTTCATCCGTGACCTCCTGCATCTCATCCGGCAGCAGGTGCCGCAAATCAGCAAACGGCACAGGAGCAGGCCGTCGCTCCTGCAACACCCAGCGTGCCGCCAACAGCGGTCTCAGCGCGTAGAAATACTGTTTGTACGGCACTTCTTGCCGCTCCAGGTAGCGGTGAATGGTAGATGCCGCCATGCCGAGATAACGGGAAGCCAGCAAGCCCGGCTGCAACACACTGCGAATCAAGAAGCGGAACTCCGGTAACCACGGACTGCTGCGATATACGATGGGAGAATCCGCCCACTCATAGACAGACAGATTGGATTTCAGTGTAAGCCCCAATGCCTTTCGCAGCTCCCAACCGGTAATATCAAAGACCTCATTCAGCTCCCATTCCACGGTATCCTTGGGTAGGCGAACGGAGAGGTAACGCTCCTGCGGATAGTAATAGATACAGCGCACATCATAATCGCTGTTTGTAGAGGCATAACCCCATGCACGGCTCCCGGACTCCACCGCCAGCAGGAGGCGGCAGCCCTTCTGTTGCTGCAAGTCATCCAGTTTGTTCTGAATTTGCTGTTCAATATTCTTCATCATGCAATCTTATACGCAGCTCTGCCAAATCCCGGCGCAGTGTTCCGCATTGCGGTGTCTCCGGCAGGTCGGAATGCTCAAAGAGTTCTTTCAGCGCGGCCATTTTCTCTTCTGCCTGCTGCACCAGCTCCTGCAGAGGCAACTGCCCTGCCCTGATCTGCCGCAGGAATCCGTTGTCCCATGTCCGGCGAACATGTATTTTCCCCTCCCGGGCAATTTCTTCTGCGGTATGCAGAAGACGGAACACATGTGCCATGTGCTTGACATCATACAATCCCTGCTCAGAGGGAAGCCCGGCAGCGGTCACCAGACGGTCCGGGTTGCGCATCTCTGCCCATTCCCGGTACTGAGCGCAACGCCTGTTCTGCTGAGCATACGCCTCCGCACGGAACAGCATGAGCCCCAGCGGCTCAGCCGATTCCGGCACCGCAGGACATGAAACGCCCGTGCCGTCCTTTCCGAAAAGCCCATAGCGAGAAACGTGCCGATACAGCACATACAGATTCTCATCCGGGCTCACCCGCCGGGCCGACACCTGCTGAAGTGTCAACTCCTGCCCCTCCAGCCATTCTGCCAGAGGAACGGAGGAGCCCGGTACCACCACCAGAGCAAAATCCGAAGCGACCGCCGGCTGCGGTTCAGGCTCAATAGCCTTGGCATGAGTGGAGGCTATGCGTTTCAACTGTCTCCGGGCATTCGCCAAGTAGGTATAATAACACTTTTTCGAAAGAAATTGATACTTTCCCAGAAACTCTTTCAGCCAAGGAGCGCAGTACAGCTCCTGTTCCCCGCCCACGCAAGCCAGCAGCTCCAGAGCCCCGGAGTTATTCAGCTCCAGCTCACGGCAGAAAGCCTCCAGCTCCGTATACTGCCGGTCATGCTTCTCATCCTGCACCAGAGAAGGAGCCTGCCCCGCCAGAACCAACGGGAGGGGAGCCAGATACACCCCCTTGAAATCGTCATCACTCGTTGGCATATCCAACCCATACGCCTTGCTACCGGCCTTGCAATCCAGGCAAATATAGGGTCGTAAGTTATCAATATTCAGGGGCATAGGCTCATGCTGCCAGATTTTCCGTAAAATTCAAGTTTTTTTAGCCTATCTGCCCATTTTCATTGCTTTCACATGGAAAAAAGCCCCGCCGGAACGGCATGTTCCGGCGGGGTTCTTTCTGTCTGCAAAGTCAGATTTTACTCACAGACGCACGCTGATACCCTGCTCGCGGAGCCAGGCTTTCAGCTCAGGAATAAGGATTTCGCCGAAGTGGAACACGCTGGCAGCCAGAGCGGCATCGGCATGGCCCAAACGGAAGGCATCTGCAAAGTGCTCGCGGGTACCGGCACCACCGGAAGCGATGACCGGGATGGTGAGGTTGTCGCTGAGGCGAGCCAAGGCATCATTCGGGAAGCCCTGCTTCACACCGTCGTGATCCATGCTGGTGAAGAGGATTTCACCGGCGCCGCGCTCCTGAGCCTCGCGAGCCCAGTCAAAGAGGTTGTATTCCGTGCGTATGCGACCGCCGTTCAGGTAGCAGGCCCAAGTGCCATCCTCCTCGCAGCGGGCATCGATGGCGGCCACGCATACCTGCGAACCGAACTTGGCAGCGATATCATCAATGAGCTTCGGGTTACGCAGGATGGCAGAGTTCAGGCTCACCTTGTCCGCGCCGGCGTCCAGCATGCGGGACACGTCGTCCAGCTCATGAATACCACCGCCCACGGTAAAGGGGATGGAAACGGCCTCTGCCACGCGAGAAACGACATCGACAAAAGTCTTGCGGCCCTCATGGCTGGCGGCAATGTCCAGGAATACCAGCTCGTCTGCCCCCTGCTCGCTGTACAGGCGGGCAAAGTCCACGGGGTCACCGGCATCGCGCAGGTTTACAAAGTTCACACCCTTGACGGTACGACCGTCTTTCACGTCCAGACAGGGAATAATGCGTTTGGCTAACATGTTGTTGATTCAGGATTGAGATTGAAGAAGTACGTTCATATCGAGGCGCCCCTCATAGAAGGCCTTGCCGAAAACAACAGAGGGAATACCCGCAGCATCCAGCGCCAGAATATCCTCCGTGCAGGAGACACCGCCGCTGGCAATGAGACGGCAGGAGGGGAACTCCTGCATGATGCTGCGGTAAAGCTCGATATTCGGGCCGGAGAGCATGCCGTCGCGGCTGATATCCGTGCAGAGCACGCGGGTGACGCCATGCTGCATGTAGAGGGCCACAAACTCGCGCAGCGACATACCGCCGTCCTCCAGCCAGCCCTTGATGCGGATGCGACCGTCCTGAGCATCTGCGCCCACGATAAAGCGGTCTGCGCCGAAGCTCTCCGCCCACTGCAGCACCTTGTCCGGGTTCGTGGCAGCCAGGCTGCCTACCGTCACCATGGCGGCACCGTGGTCAAATGCGGCGCGCAAATCGGCTTCTGCTTTGATACCGCCGCCGAAATCCACGGTGAGCTTGGTCTGCGTGGTGATTTTCTCCAGCACGTCGATATTGACGATATGGCTGGCCTTGGCACCATCCAAATCCACGACATGCAAGCGGGTGAAGCCCATGGCCTCGAAGCGGCGGGCAACTTCTTCCGGGTGTTCATCGTAAATCTTCTTGGCATCGTAGTCGCCTTTGGAAAGGCGCACGCACTTGCCGCCGATAATGTCAATGGCAGGAATCAGCTCAATCATGGCAGAGATGGATAAAGTTTCGGATGATACGCTCACCCACATCCCCGCTCTTTTCCGGGTGGAACTGGGTGGCATAGAAATTGCCGCGCCGCATCGCAGAGCTGAAGCGCACGCCACCGTATTCCGTGGCAGCGATGCTCAACGGTGAGGCCGGCACATAATAACTGTGAACAAAATACACGAAATCACCCTCATTCAGGCCGTCAAACAGCGGGGAGCTCAGCTCCTCCACCGAATTCCAGCCCATGTGCGGCACTTTCAGCTTCTCCCCGAAGGGTGCAACAAACTTCTGCACCCGAGTATCGGGAAACACGCCCAGACAATCTGTATCGCCCTCATCGGAATGACCGCAGAGGAGTTGCTGGCCGATGCAGATACCCAGCACCGGCTGCGTGAGGGTGGCTATTACGGCATCCAGGCCGCTCTCCCGCAGGTAAGCCATGGTGGGGGCGGCACTTCCCTGTCCGGGGAAAATAATACGGTCTGCCGAGCGGATAGCTGCGGCGTCATCCGTTACGAGCGGTTCCACCCCCACACGACGGAGGGCGTTCACCACCGAGCAGATGTTACCTGCATTGTATTTGATAACGGCGACTTTCATATTTTTTACAACGTTCCCTTGCTGGAAGGAAGCACGAGATGGCGCACATCCCGAGCCACAGCCATGCGAATGGCACGGGCCAGAGCCTTGAAGGTTCCCTCAATCTTGTGGTGTTCGTTATCGCCCTCTGCGGTGATACTCAGGTTCATGAGCGCCGCATCGCTCAGGCTCTTGAAGAAATGATAGAACATCTCCGTGGGCATATCGCCGATGCGCTCGCGCTTATACTCGGCCTCCCACTGCAGCCAGGGACGGCCGCCGAAATCCAGAGCCGCGCGGCACAGGCAATCATCCATGGGCAGGCAATAGCCGTAGCGGGAGATGCCCAGTTTGTTGCCGATAGCTTTGCGGAGACATTCGCCCAGCGCCAGCCCCGTGTCTTCGATGGTGTGGTGTTCGTCCACATATAAATCCCCCTTCACGCGAATGGTCACCCCCATACCGCCGTGGTGAGACAGCTGCGCCAGCATGTGGTCAAAGAAGCCCAGGCCCGTGCTGATATCGCATACCCCGGGGCGGTCAAGCTCCAGCTTCACATAGATGTCCGTCTCGCGGGTGGTTCGCTTCACCTCTGCGCTGCGCTCCCCTGCCACCAGAATCTCCGTAATCTTCGCCCAATCCATGCCGTCCGTACCGATTTGCAGAGCCTTACAGCCGAGATTCTGCGCCAGCTGCACGTCCGTGGCGCGGTCGCCGATGACATAGCAGTTCTCCATATCATAAGAACCGTCCATGTAGGCTGTGAGCATCCCCGTGCCGGGTTTTCGGGTGGGGGCGTTGTCATGCGGGAAGTGTCGGTCAATAAGAATGGCATCAAACTCCACGCCCTCGCCCTTCAACGTGTCGAGAATGAAGTTGTGCACCGGCCAGAAGGTGTCCTCCGGGAAAGAATCAGTGCCGAGGCCGTCCTGATTGCTGACCATCACGAACTCATAGTCAGTGAGCTCGCGGATGGTGCTCAGCGCGCGGAAAGTACCGGGCAGGAAAGAGAGTTTTTCAAAGGCATCAATCTGCTCATCCGCCGGTTCGCGGATGATAGTGCCGTCGCGGTCAATGAAAAGAGCCTTTTTTTTCATCTTCAGAATTTCTTGAGAGCTTCGAGCAGTTCGTCATTTTCCGCAGGAGTGCCGATAGTAATGCGCAGGCAATTCTCGCACATGATAATACGGTGGCGATTGCGCACAATAATCCCCTGCTCCACCAGAGCGTCATAAATGCCGCAGGCATCGTTCACTTTGGCAAGGAAGAAGTTAGCATCGCTGGGATACACCTTCTCGCAGATGGGCAGCGCTGCCACGGCTTCCATCATGCGGCTGCGTTCGGAGAGCGATTCCTCCACCCAGGCGCGGATTTCGTCCATGTGCTCCAGACGCTCCATGGCGGCGCGCTGGGTCAGGATGTTGACATTGTAGGGGTATTTAACCTTGTTGAAGAGGGCGATAATTTCCGGGTGAGCCAGAGCCATACCCAGACGGATACCGGCAGAGGCCCATGCCTTGGAGAAGGTGTTGAGGATGATGAGGCGCGGGTACTCCTCCAACAGAGAAAGTACGGACGAACCTTCCGGGGCAAAATCGATGTAGGCCTCATCCACCACCACAATACCGCGGAAGGAATCCAACACCTTGCGGATTTCCTCTATCGGCAGCAGATTACCCGTGGGGTTGTTCGGGCTGCAAATGAAGGCCACCTTGGCCACATCGCGACAGCTCTCGGCAAAGGCAGCGCCGTCAAACTCGTACCCCTCCTTCAACATGAACTTGATATAGTGTACGTTGTTGATGTCGGCACAGACCTCATACATGCCGTATGAGGGATGAATGGCCACCACACAGTCAACACCGGGGGTGCAGAAGGTGCGGAAGATGAGGTCAATGGCCTCATCGCTGCCGTTACCCAGGAAGATACGCTCCGGAGCAACGCCCTTGTAGGCAGAAATTTTCTGCTTCAGTTCCCACTGCAGAGGGTCGGGATAGCGGTTATTCGGAGCGTTGTGCGGGCACTCGTTCGCATCCAGGAACACATGGGCCGCCTTGCCTGCGTATTCATCGCGCGCAGAGCTGTATGGCTTGAGCGCCAGGATATTCGGACGCACCAAGCGCCTAATTTCCGTTACCACCGGTTCATCAATTTCTTCCTCCGACATGGCATCCACCGCCTGCATGCGCAAAGTCATAGCACGAGCGTGAGCATCCAGATGCTCAGCCTCTGCCATGAGTTCCACGGTGCGGCCGATACTACGAATGCCGCGAGGGGTGATGGTCTGCACCGTCATCTTACGCTGGAAGCTGTCCACACACAGGCTGCTGTAGGCACGCACGCAGCCCATGGTCGGCAGAGTGTGGTTGGTACCGCTGGCATAGTCACCCGCGCTTTCGCAGCTGTAGTTGCCCACGAAAACAGAACCGGCATTGCGCACGGAAGCAGTCAGGACGCCCTTCATGGCGATGATGAGGTGTTCCGGTCCGTAAGCATTGGTAAAGTCGATGCAATCCTGCTTGTCCGCCAGCACGATGATGCGGCTGTTGGCAATGGATTTGGCGGCTATTTCCCGGCGGGGCAGCTCAGCAAGCTGACGTTCCACTTCCGCAGCCACGGCTTCTGCCACGGCAGAGCTGGTGGTCACGAGCATGGCCTGACTGTCCGGACCGTGTTCGGCCTGGCTCAGCAGGTCTGCCGCCACAAAGGCCGGCACGCAGCTGGTATCAGCCAGCACTTCCACCTCACTGGGGCCGGCAGGCATATCAATGGCTACTCCGGCCAGCGATGCCAGCTGCTTGGCGGCGGTCACATAGGCATTACCCGGGCCGAAAATCTTGTCCACCTTCGGGATGGATGCCGTTCCATAGGCCATGGCCGCCACAGCCTGAGCTCCGCCCACCTTGAAGATGCGCTTCACTCCGCAGAGGTCTGCCGCAAAGAGGATGGCGGGGTTCACCTTGCCGTCCTTTCCGGGAGGCGTGCAGAGCACCACTTCCTCACACCCGGCTACGGATGCGGGGATAGCCAGCATGAGCACAGTGGAGAACAACGGAGCCTGACCGCCGGGCACATAGAGTCCCACCCGCTGAATGGGCAGTGTATGCTGCTCGCAGTACACACCGGGAGCGGTTTCGCGACTGCGGGCGGGTTCATCCAGCTGAATCTTATGAAAATCCTCTATGTTGGCATACGCCGCGCGGATGGCTTCGCGCAGCTCCTGCGGCACCAGAGCACAGGCCTCTGCCACCTCTGCCGGGGAAACGGCGAACTCTTCCAACTCCACGCCATCAAAACGGCTGCCAAACTCGCGGAGCGCAGCATCGCCGCGGGTATGTACCGCATCCATGATAGGACGCACCACATCGAAAAGTTGGGTAACATCGAATGCCGGACGGCGCACCAGCTCCGCCCATTGTTCACGCGTTGGTTCCGTGATGATGGTCATGGGGAATACAGAATGGAGTTAAAGAATCATTTTTTCGATGGGCAGCACCAGGATACCCTGGGCTCCGGCATCTTTCAGGCGGCCGATGATATCCCAGAAGCAGGCCTCATCCAGCACCGTGTGGATGCTGCACCAGTCCTCCTGAGCCAGAGGCATAACCGTGGGGCTCTTGATACCGGGCAGGACGTCCAGAATAGCCTGCACACACTCGCGCGGGGCATTCATCAGCACATACTTCTTATCAGAAGCACTCATAACCGCATCGATGCGGAAGAGCAGCTTGTCCAGAATCTCACGCTTTTCAGCACAGAGATTTTTATTGGCAATCAGCACGGCATCGCTCTCCAGCGCGACTTCCACTTCCTTGAGGTTGTTGCTCACCAGCGTGGAACCGGAGCTGACGATATCGAAGATGGCATCTGCCAGACCGATACCGGTGGCAATCTCTACCGACCCGGTGATGACGTGGATGTCTGCCTGCACGCCCTTGCTCTCCAGATAACGGCTCAGAATGCCGGGATAGGAGGTAGCAATCCGGCGCCCCTGCAGCCACTCCGTGCCGGGGTATTCCACATCCTTGGGCACGGCAATGGACAGGCGGCAGCCACCAAAACCCAGATGCTTCACGATTTCGGCATCGGCGGCGCGTTCCTCAAACTCGTTGAGGCCCACCACACCGATATCAGCCACGCCATCAGCCACGGTTTCGGGGATATCATCATCACGCAGGAACAGCACCTCCATGGGGAACTTGCGCGCAGCAACCAGCAGCGTGCGGCGAGAGGAACTTACCTTGATTCCGGCTTCCTTGAGCAGTTCCATGGTGTCCTCGTTCAGACGCCCTTTGGACTGCACTGCTATACGGAGTTTCATAATTTCTGTTATCTATGAAGAGTTCTTAAAACGAACAAGGACGCGTCCGCACGTCACGGATACGTCCTTGTCATCGGGGAAGCTGTTTGGAACAGCTTCCCTGGGTTAATGAGAAACCTTAGCGGCAGCCTCCTTGAGGTTCTTGCCCACCTTGAATTTCACCACGGAACGCGGAGGAATCGGCACGTTCTTGGCGGGATCCTTGGGGTTACGGCCAACCTTGGCCTTAACTTCTTTCACGGTGAAGGTACCGAAATTGCGCAGGACAACACGGTCGCCGTTGCCGAGAGCCTCGGTAATCAGCTCGATGGTCTTCTGAACAATGTCGAGGACGTCGTTCTGCGTGAAGTCGCCGTCGAGCTCAGCGCAGACCTTGTTCACCAGTTCTCTTTTAGTAATCGTATTAGCCATAACTTTACTGCCTTTTTTTCGCATGCTTGAGAAGGCGGGCGGATTATAGCCCATTTTTTTCGAATTGTCTCGCTAAATCATCGCCAAAATGTCTTTTTTTGTGTCAACCGCGGGATTTTTCAGGCTTTTCCGGGGATTTTGGTTGACGAATTACCCGGAAAAGTAGATTTTATGAATCAGAGATGGCCAATCAATATTCGATATCCCTGTCAGAAGGCGAAGCCGCCGCTCTGGAGAAGAAGCTGGAAACGAGAGCCGGGTTCTGCCGAGCCGAGCGAGCCTATGCATCATTCTGTTTTGAAAAACAGGATGTCAATGTGGCATTCTACCCCAAAAAGGGGCGTCTTCTCATTCAAGGGAAAGGGACGGAGGACTTTTTGGAGAATGTGCTGCTGCTCACACCGGATGCTCCGGCACCCGCCATGGGGAAAACCCTGCCCGCGCTCGTGGATACCTCGCCCCATTTCGGAGTGGACGAAAGCGGTAAGGGAGATTATTTCGGTCCGCTGGTCATTGCCGGGGTCTACAGCGATGAAAAGACCGCGCAAACGCTCATAAAGCTGGGTTGCCGAGACAGTAAACAGATTGCTGATGATAAACAAATCATCAGCATCGCGAACAAAATCAAAAAAGTGCCGGGCGTGGCGTGGGAGGTGGTCTGCATCGGCCCGGCCCGCTACAATGAGCTCTACTCCGAAATCGGCAACCTGAATAAACTGCTCGCATGGGGACACGCGCGGGTGATTGCCGCGCTGCATGAAAAAGTGCCCGGCTGCCCGCGGGCGCTTTCCGACCAGTTTGCCAACGAATGGGTACTGAAGCGTGCGCTGGGGCAGAGACATATCCCCGTGCAGCTGGAGCAGCGCACCAAAGCCGAAAGCGATGTCGCAGTGGCCGCAGCCTCCATCCTTGCGCGCGCACGCTTCGTGCAATGGATGAAGCAAACGGCTGAAGCCGCCCAATGTGCCCTACCCTTGGGCTGCGCCCCGCACGTCACCAAAGCCGCGCGTCAATTTGTGGAAAAACACGGTGCGGAGCGCCTCCGCGATGTCGCGAAGCTGCATTTCAAGGTCACGCAGCAAGTGCTGAAATGAGATGCCGTCTTCTGAGCACGCAGTAAAAAAGCGCCCTGAGGGCGCTTGAAAAACTCACCTTATTTCGAATCGTGAGGAGGAGAAAGAGGGAGAGACTTCAAAATCTCACTCACAATGGTATCCTCCTCCACCAGTCGACCCTTGCCCTCTGCTCCGCATGCCAGCATGCCACAGGCAGCCGGTCCGATGATACGGCAACCGCGTTTTTCCAGCACAGCGGCATTCTCCTGAGTAGCGGGGTGCTCCCACATATCGCCGTTCATGGCGGGGAAAATGAGAACAGGTCCGCGATAGGCGAGGTAGAGGCTGGTAAGGGCATTGGGCGCCATGCCATGCGCCATGCAGGCCATGGTATTGGCAGACGCGGGGACAATGGCCAGCACATCCGCTTTCTGCGCCAGCTCAATATGCACCGGCACCCAGGAGGAGGTTTCATCCTCAAAGGTGCAGATGACGGGGTTGCGGGAGAGCGTCATGAGCGTGAGCGGGGTGACGAACTGCAAGGCCGCCGGAGTACACACGCAATGAACGGTGTGGCCCAATTTCACCAGACGGGAGGCTACTCCCGCGGCTTTATAGGCGGCGATGGAACCGCAGACACCCAGCACGATTGTTGCCATAACGCTCTCCTTTTATAAGTTACAATATTTTATCAGCAGAGAGTGGGGTCAATCTCCACAATCATGTTGATTTCCACGGCTACACCGAGGGGAAGGCTCACCACACCCACGGCAGAACGGGAGTGGGCGGCTTCCGGGCCGAACAGCTCCACCAGCAGGTCAGAAGCACCATTGAGCACCTTGGCCTGATCGGTAAAGTCGGGAGTGCAGTTCACAAAGCCATTCACGGCCACAATCTTTTTAAGCGGAGCAAAGCTGCCCAACTCGCTTTCAATAACGGCCAGACGGTTCAAAATGGCAGCGGCAGCGGCCTTCTGGCCTTCTTCGATGCTCACATCCTTGCCCAGCTTGCCGTAGTAGGAGGTCTCGCCATTGACAGAAATGCCGCCGGAGAGGTGGAGGTAATTACCGGTGCGGATGCACTGCACATAGGAGCCCACCGGCTTGGGTGCCGGATACATCTTCAGCCCCTTGGCTTCCAAAACTTCTTTATTCAGGTTCATATTTAGCTATAATTCGGGTTAAATTCATCAAAAATCAGCCTCGGAGGGAGCGGCATTATCCTCGGCGGAAGCGTCATCATCAGACTTCTTTTTCTTTGCCTTCTTCTTGGATTTTTTCTTCTTGTCCTTGGCTGCTTTCTTTTTGGCATCCTTCTTGGCATCCTTCACCATATCCTTCCAATTTTCCAGGATAGCCGTGCATTTAGTTGTACCGGACACCCCTTCCAACACCTCGACTTCAGGAGTCACAGCCACAATGTTGGGCGTACCGCCCGAACCACCGGAAGGAACCTTAACAGCGCCGGCTGTCTCCGGAGTAATAACAGGGTAGTTCATATCTGCCTCTTTTGCCCAGGCCTTCGCGGATTCCGCGTTCTTGCCGCAGTTAAGCATGATAATCTCAGCACCCTTGCCCTTCATCTCCTTATAACGGGCAATGCACTGGGGAACCAAGGCGCGGCAGGGACCGCAACCGGAGTGAGAGCGGACAAAGAAGTACACATACACCTTCTTCTTAGGCTTCGCCTTGGTGGCATACTCAACCTCTTTGAGCATATCGGAAATGGATACAGACGGCTCTTCCTCTGCTTCATCGGAGGAATCCACTTCTTCCGAGGCGGGAGCATCATCCGTGTCCTGAGCAGCCAGCGGAGCAACCGTCAGGCCGCACCAGATAAAGGCAGCCCCCAGCATCATCAGTAATTTCTTCAACATAATCTTATTTTGTATCGGGTTATAAAAACCGTAGGCTTTTCAGCGCACGCAGTATACCGCAAAAGGCATTCACGCGCAAGAGTAAATGGTAACTCAATCAGAAAAAAGCCTCCCGTCTCCGCTGCCGCGAAAACGGGAGGTTGATATAGGAGGATTCGTCCGGGCTTACTTCTGCCAGCCGCCACCCAGCTGCGTGTAGAGGGTGGGGATGCAGGCAGCGTACTGGTAACGGTAGGACGCCAACTGCTTTTGAGCCGGGAAGAGGCCCTGCTGAGCCGTCAACACCTCGTAATAGCTGGAAAGACCCTGCGTGTAGCGTGCTTTGGCCAGCTTGACACTTTCCTGATAAGCGGCCACGGCTTCTTCCTGCTTATTCATGATTTGACGGAGTTTGGCGCGCTGAATCAGTGTGGTGGAAATCTCAGACATGGCAGAAAGCACTGTCTGTTCGTATTCAGCCTTCGCGGCAAGGAAAGCATCGCGCTTCATGAGTTCATTGGCTCGCAGCTGACCGGCTTGGAAAATCGGGCCTGTCAGGCTGGCCCCGATTCCCCAGCCATTGTGCTTACCGCGCAGGGAGCTGGTAAGGTCCGCAGAGGCATAGCCGGCCACGCCGGTCAAGCTAATGCTGGGGAAATAGCTGGCAATGGCCACGCCGATGTCGGCATTAGCTGCGCGCAGGGACTGCTCTGCAGCGCGGATATCCGGGCGGCGGGCAATGACATCTGCCGGAATACCGGCAGGTACAGAGCTGGCTTTGGCAAAGGCTTTCATGCTGCCACTGCGCTGAATGCGACCGGGCATGCGACCGGCCAGCACGGAAAGGGAGTTTTCCAGTTCGGCAATCTGGCTTTCAAGGCTGGGAATCTGAGCCTCTGCAGATGAAAGCGCGGCCTGGGCAGAGGAGACTTGAAGCTGGTCCGCAACACCGCCCATTGCCTGGTTGTTGAAGAGCTCCAGAGACTCGCGATAGGATTCCACGGCGGCGCGGGCAATTTCCAGCTGTTCATCCAGCATGATAAGCTGGAGATAGCCGCAAGCCACCTGCCGCATGAGCGAGATACGCAGATTGTTGAACTGCTCACCGGCCTCCAGTGCAGAAGCTTCTGCACTCTCCACGCCCTTGCGGGTCTTGCCCCAGAGATCAATCTCCCAAGAGGCATTCAGTGCAGCGGAACCGGGGGCGGAAGTAGTGCCGCCCATCTGAGCGATGGCTGCACCACCATTCTGGTTCATGCCCTTGGAGCCGGATGCGCCGTATCCCAGCCAGGGGAACATAGGGGCGCGGGCAATCGTCACGTACCGACGAGCTGCATCAACGTTGTGCATCATGGCCGCGAGGTCGCGGTTGTTATTGAACACATCGTTGAGCAGGGACTGTAATGCAGCATCATTCAGCACCTGCTGCCAGGGGAGGTCAGCCATCGTACTGTCGGAAACCCCGGCACCGCGGAATTCGGCAGGCACCGGCATTTCGGGAGCGAACCACTTGGGCCCGAAGGTGCAGGAGCTGACGCTCAGCGCCACCCCTGCGAGGGTCAGGATTACGGATGTTTTCATATTACAGAGATAGAAGGTTGGTTGTTATTGAAGGAAGCTTATACGGGGTCATCATTCTTGTGAGCAGCCAGATATTCGCGGGCTCCCACCTCATCCGGGTCTTCGCTCAGGTCGTTCAACTTGAACTTGATTCGGAAGAGTTTCATGATGAATACATAGGAACAGGGAATCAGGAACACGCCCACCATGGTCACCACGCCCATACCCACCACCACCACGGTGCCGATGGAGTTACGGGCCAGCGCACCGGAACCGTCGGATATCATCAGCGGCACGCAACCGAGAATGAAGGCGAACGAGGTCATCAGAATCGGGCGCAGACGCAGACGGGCTGCCGTCAGCGTGGCCTCCATGAGCTCTTTGCCGCGCTCCATTTCCAGATTGGCAAACTCCACAATGAGGATGGCGTTCTTGGCAGCAAGACCCACGAGCATGACCAGACCGACCTGTGCATACAGGTTCAGCTCCAGTCCCATGAAATACAGACCGGCGTAGGCACCCAACACGGCAATCGGCACCGTCAGGAACACGGAAATCGGCAGGGTCCATTTCTCATACAGTGCCACCAGAATGAGGAAGGCGAACACGGAGGACATGGTGAAAATGGTTCCCAGTCCCACGCTCTTGCGAACCTTATTCTCCTGGAAGCTCATATCCTGATAATCCATGCCGACCTTGGCAGGGTCCATGGTTTCCTGATAGACTTCCTCCATGGCATCCATGAGCTGCTGGGTAGAGTAGCCCGGTTTGGGCATGACCATCAGCTTGGCAGAGTTGTAGATGTTGTGGTGCATCACGAACTCGGTGTCAGAGATATCCTCCACCTCCACCAGCGCAGAAAGCGGCACACGGTCGCCCTGAGCATTGGTCACGAAGAAGCCGTCCATCTTTTCCAGGTCGGTACGGTCGGCACCCTGAGCCTGCATATACACCTGCCACTGCTGACCGAACGCGTTGAAGAAGTTCACGAAAGAGGAACCGTTATAGGCTGCCAGTACGGCGTTGGCTCCGGCGATATCCACCTGCATGGTCTTGCACTTTTCTTTATCGAGCTTGACCATTTTCTGGGGAGTATCCGGCATCATCATGTCGATGCAGACCATCACCTCCTTCCGCTGACGGGCAACCTGCTGGAATTTCTGCACCTGCTCATACAGGAAAGGAACGCCCTGTCCTTCCAGGTCATTGAGCACCATGGACACACCATTGGCTGCACCCACACCGGGAATGGCCGGCGGCACAATCACCTGCGGCAGACCATCCAGCCCGGCGGCATTCACCTTTGCCGTGAGCCGCTGTGCAACCTGAGCAGCCGTTTCATCGCGCTCGCTCCAGTCCTTGAGCTGCACGAACGCAATACAGGCACCGGGAGTCTGTACGCTGTTGAGGATGTTGATACCCACCACAGTGGTCAGATTCTTCACCGTGGGGTCAGTAAGAGCAGCCTCAAACTTTTTGTTGGCCTCATACGCCACCTGGAGAGACGTATCCGGTTTCATCACCAGAACAGCCAACAGGAAGCCCTGGTCTTCATCCGGCAGGAATGCCCCCGGCACACGGTCAGCCATCGGCTTGATTCCCACCCAGAAGAGCAACAGCAGGGGGATGGAGATGATGAGCTTGCGGCACAGAGACGCGCAGATGCGGGTATAGATGTTGGCCGTCACATCATAGCACTTGTTGAACAGGCGCAGGAACGGATGAATGAAGACATTGAGCACACGGGCAATGCCGCTGCGTTTTGCCTTGGCTGGCTTCAGCAGCAAGGCACACAGAGCCGGAGAGAGCGTCAAAGCGTTGAAGGCCGATATCAACATAGACACGGCAATGGTGATGGCAAACTGCTTGAACAGCGTACCGGTGATACCCTCCAGCATGAGCGAGGGAAGGAACACGGCGGTGAGCACCAGTGCAATGGCGATAACCGGACCGCTCACTTCCTGCATAGCGGCAAAGGAGGCCATGCGCGGGTTCAGCCCCTTATCAATATGGTGCTGCACGGCTTCCACCACCACGATGGCATCATCCACCACCAGACCGATGGCCAGCACCATACCCAACAGGGAGATGGTGTTGAGCGTGAAGCCCAGTATCGGGAACACGCAGAAAGTGGACAGCAAAGACACCGGCACGGCAATGAGCGGAATGATAGTAGCGCGGAAGTTCTGCAGGAACAGATACACCACAAAAGCCACCAGCACCACAGCTTCCAGGAAGGTCTTCTTAATCTCATCAATGGAATAACGCACGGCGGTGGTCGTATCCAGAGCCACCTCACCGGTGATACCCAGCGGCATGATGCTCTGCTGTTTCTCCAGCGTCTCTTTCAGATTATCCACCGTGTTGATAGCGTTGGAACCGGGAGCCTGGAAAATCACCACAGAGGCGGATGTCTTACCGTTCAAACGACCGGTTGCCGTGTAATTCTGTGACCCAAGCTCCAACTTGGCAATATCTTTCAGGTAGACAATTTCATCCCCTAACTGACGTACCACGATATTCTCGAACTCAGAGGGCTCTGTCAAACGCCCCTGCGTACGAATGGAAATGGTCTTTTCCTGACCGTCCGGCACGGGGTCAGCACCGATTTTACCACCGGGGTTGGTGGCATTCTGCGCAGCGATGGCTGCGCGCACCTCGTTCACAGAGATATTATAGTGAGCCATCAACGCAGTATCCAGCCACACGCGGATGGCGTACCGACCGGCACCATATACCGTCACCTCACCCACGCCCGACACACGCTTCAGCTCATCCACCATCTTCACCTGAGCATAGTTGGCCAGGTCAACGGCGTTGTAGCTGCCATCGGGAGAATAAAGAGAGTAAATCACCAGCGGCAAACCGGGCTGCTGGCGGATGGTCACGCCGGAGTTCAGCACCTCCGTAGGCACTTGAGAAGATGCCTGACCGTAGCGCATGTTGGTGAACACCTGGTCAAGGTCCGGGTCGGTCTCCGGGTTGAACACCACCTGAAGGTTGTACACGCCGTTGTTGGAGGAAACGGAAGTCATGTAATCCATGCCCTGCACGCCGGAAATCTCGCGTTCCAGCGGCGTACCCACGGAATCAGCCACAGCCTTGGCATCCGCCCCCGGGAACATGGCCGTGAGCTGAATAATGCGCGGCGTAATTTCCGGGTACTGAGCCACCGGCAGGTTTGCGAGGCACACGATACCGAGCAGTGTCGTCACCACGGCAATTACCGTGGCAATAACGGGGTGTTTAATGAAAAATGCACTCATGAAACGTATATTCTATTCCTTGCGCGGAAGGGTTTACTCAGACTTTGACTGAGAAGTCACAGAAGGAACGGTAGAGGTCGGAGTCGTGTAGATGAAAGGCTCGGGAGCCATCAGGTAAGCCGGTCCTGGGGCTTTCATTCTCTGTTTCGTCATGTTCATCTGGGCGTAGCGCTGGGCCATCTGGCTGCCCTCCACAATCACCTCGGCCTCCGTAACGTTCTCGATACCGTGCTCCTTGAGCGTTTCCGCAATGGGTTTCACCGTACCGGTCACCACCTGCATGAGCATGGGTACTGTAGAGCCATCACCGTTCGGCATCTCCAGCACCACTTCCACGCCGGGTTGCACGTCAATACCAATCGGAGTCTTATCCGGTGCCACCACATAGATATAGCGGTGGTTCATGGAAGAAAGCAAGGCACGGGAAGGAACCAGCAGGGCGTCTTTCACTTCACCCGTCTTGGCACGCACACGCACGGCAGCCCCGGCGCGAAGTTTCAGCTGCGGGTTGCTCACATGGCCGATGAAGTTCACCGTGCCGGTATTGCGGTTCACCTGACTGTCAACCGCAACCACCGTGCCCTTGTGCTCAAACACGGCATCTCCCACCAGCAGTTCAAACTCCTGAATGGGGCTCTTCTGGTCGGCTGAATCAAAGTTGGCATCCAGTACTTTGGAAGTCATCTGTTTTTCCGGGACGACAAAATCCACGCGAATAGGATCGATAGAGCTCATCGAGGTCAGCGCCGGGCCACTGGCAGAAAGCAGTTCACCAATGGAGGCGGAAGAAGCAGATGCCAAGCCTGTGAACGGCGCACGAATGGTGCAGCGGTCCAGATTGATGGTGGCATTATCCAGCACAGCCTGCGACAGCTGCACCTGTGCACGCGCAGCGGCAAGCAAGGCTTCACTGCGGCGCGCGGCCTGGAGAGCATCCGTATACTGCTTCTCCGATACGGAACCACTCTTCACGAGCCCGGAGTATCGCTCCACATCCTGTCGGGCCTGATCATTGGCAGCTTCTGCCTGCATGACAGCTGCCTTAGCTGCCTCCAGACTGGCGCTTGCCTGAGCCACGGCGGCCTTGTAACTGGCCGGGTCAATCTCGAATAGCACATCTCCCGCCTGACACAGAGACCCATCCTTGTACACACGGCGCAGGAGCTTGCCGGAAACTTCCGGACGAATTTCCGCCTGCTCCACACCGCGAAGATGACCAAACCACGTGGAATACAAATCCACGTCCTGCTGATGCATCTTCATGGTCTTCACCACGGCGGCCGGCATCGGCGGAAGCCCCCCCGCGGCCTGTTCCTTCCCCTTATCTTCGCAAGAGCTCATGCCCATGGCAACTACCCCTGCAAGCACCATCGTTGCTGTATACTTTCTGCTCATATTATCCTGTCTGAAAATTACTGTTCCAATAGATTGTCCAACACGCGCGAGAGCAAGGCCCTCAACTGCTCCCGCTCCGGCCCACTCAAGGGCGAAAGCACGCGCTCTTCCAAGCGGCGTATATTCTCTCTGGCGGCACTATGATGCGTTTCCAACGCATTGGTCAGATAGGCGTGCTTGACCCGTCCGTCTTTGCTGTCGTCAAAGGCGGTCCGTACCCATCCTTTTTCCTCCAGACGCTGCAACAAGCCCTTTACCGTCGTATGGCTCACGCACAAATGCCGTTCTAAATCACGCTGGGATACCGGTTCCCCTCGACGGCGCTCCAGATACATCAACACCCTGCTCTGTGCCGGGGTTATCCCCAAATCCCCCATCTCCTGCATGAAGAGACAAGACGCCCGATCCGTTATCATTTTCATCAGAAAGCAGGCGCTGTGTGTCTCGTTCATGGTCGGCGAAATTTGGTTAGGAAGCATGCTTCACACCTGAAGCTTAATTTAGCAAATACTTTCCAAAAGTCAAGTATAATTCTGTGCCTTTTTCGCCAATTATTGGGAAAGGGTCAAGCCTCATGCAAGCGCAAGAAAAACAAGAACCAACGCGCCCTGCGGAACGAACCGCAGGACGCGTACAGAAACAACCAATGAAAGGTTTCAGCAGGCCAATTAGGCCTTGGCAGCGCGGGCTTTCTTAATCATGGAAGCCACAGTCTCAGACGGCTGAGCACCATTGGCAATCCACTTATCAGCCTTCTCGAGATCGAGCGTGAAGTTTTCACCCTCAGCCATGGGGTTGTAGGTACCCAGCTGCTCAATGAAAGCACCATCGCGACGAGCGCGGCTGTCAACGACAACAATCTTGTAGAAAGGACGGTCCTTGGACCCCTGGCGGTTAAGACGAATTGCTACCATAATGTAAATTAGAGATTTTTCGGTTGTTTCCCCTCGGTTGCAGGGCTCATCATCAGCCCACGGCAACAAGCGGGTGCCCAAAATTACCACACGCTTCCACCAATGTCAAGCACAAAGGATTATTTTTTGTTAAAAAAATCGAAATAAAAATCAAAATACTGTCTTTTCGGAGTCTTTACAGGCGCAGCAGAGCGGTGATAGAATGAAGAGCATGAAATACCTGCTTCCTTTGCTGGCTCTGACCCTCTGCTGCTGTACCGCCGCATCCTCTTCCCCTCAAGGAAGACGGCAACCTGCCGCAGCTCACAACACAAGTCGAATTGATGTGGCCGACCTTGGTCGTCGCATCTGGCAGAATGAATGCGCCGGAAGCGTGCAAGGGCTTGTTTCCTGGAACGCAGGCGAGGCATTCCCCTCTCTGGGTATCGGGCATTTCATCTGGTATCCGGCAGGTGTACGGGAAGCCTTTGATGAAAGCTTCCCGAAACTGGTAGCCTACGCCCGCTCACAGGGCGTACAAGTTCCCTCCTACTTCCTCGGGCCGGCCCCATGGCCAACAAAGGCTGCCTTTGAGGCTGACCGCAGCGGGAAAGCCGATGCCATGCGCCGCTGGCTGGCTAACAATGTAGAGCTTCAAACCCGCTTCATCATCCTACGCTCCCGCGCTGCCCTGCCCGCCATGGCCCGAGCCTCTGCCACACCGCAGGCTGTCATCACCCGATACAAAGCACTGGGTGCTACCACACAGGGCATGTACTGCCTGGTGGACTACGTCAATTTCAAGGGAGAGGGGCTCAAGCCGGAGGAACGATACAGAGGCCAAGGCTGGGGGCTTCTTCAGGTACTGGAAGAAATGCAGGGCTTCCCGCAAGGGCGCGCCGCCACGGCAGAATTCTCCCGCGCCGCCTCTGCCGTCATGCGCCGCCGCGTGGCCAACTCTCCCGCCGCCCGAGGCGAGCAACGCTGGCTGGCCGGCTGGCTCAACCGCTGCGCCACCTACAAATAAACGCTCTCATTTTCACCAAACGCAGAAAAGCCCGGAAGTTTTTCCGGGCTTTTGCATTTGCAGATTTACGACAAAATCAGTTCGGCGAGGGATACAAACTCTTGCGACCGATGGAATGGTATTCAAAGCCGGCGTGCACGGCATTTTCACCATGCAACAGGTTACGCCCGTCAAAGATAATGGGCAGCTTCATCACCTCGCGCACCTTCACCAGATTGGCCGTAGCGAACTGCTTCCACTCCGTGGCGACAATCAGTATCTCCGCATCCCGAGCGCACTCATACATGTCATCACAGTAATTCACGGCATATCCCTGCAACTCCCGCTCTGCGTTAGCGCGGGCTTTAGGATCGTATGCCGACACGATAGCACCCTCATCGCACAGGCGGCGAATCAATTTCAGCGCCACAGACTCACGCACATCATCCGTATTCTGCTTAAAAGCAAGCCCCCAGACAGCCACGCGTTTTTTGCGAAGCACCCAGAGCTTCTCCCGGATACGATCCAGGAAGCGCTCCAGCTGAGCCGCATTGATGCGCTCCACTTCCCTGAGCAGCTCCAGCGGAGCACCCAGTTGCTCGGAGATATGGATGAAACCCTTCACATCCTTAGGGAAGCAAGAGCCGCCGTAACCCAGCCCGGCGTTGAGGAAATTGCGGGAGATTCGCTTATCCATCCCGATTCCCTGAGCCACCAGCTCCACATCCGCACCGGCTTTCTCACACACGGCAGATACAGCATTGATATAGGATATCTTCAATGCTAGGAACGAGTTAGCCGCATGCTTAATCAGCTCGGCAGAGTGTAAATCGACCTCCACTATCGGGGCACTGAACGGCTGGTACACACGCTTCATCATATCCATGGCGCGCTGCGAATCCGCACCAATCACCACACGGTCAGGATTCAACAGGTCACTCACAGCACTTCCTTCACGCAAAAACTCCGGATTGGAGACAACATCCACATCCACACCGACCCCGGCATAGCGCTCAATCACCTGCGCCACCTTACTGCCCGTACTGACCGGAACAGTCGATTTATCCACCACAATGCGATATCCGAACTCCGGGCGAAGAACATCCGCAATCTCATGAGACACGGCCTCAATATAGGATAAATCAACCGAGCCATCCTCATTCGGCGGTGTCGGGACGGCAATAAAGATAATATCGCTCTTCTCAACAGCCATAGCCAAATCGGTGGTGAATTCCAATCTCCCGGCAGACACATTGGACACAATCATATCCTCCAAATCCGGCTCGTAAATGGGAACCCGCCCCTGCTGCAGAGACTCAACCTTGGCGGCGTTGTTATCCACACACAACACATTGTGTCCCACCTCGGCAAAACATGTGCCGGTGGTAAGCCCCACATAACCGGTTCCGATGATAGCAAGATTCATGAAGAGAGAAGACTTATCAGCTCCGGCATTATACACGCTCAGCCATCCTGCTGCAAGCAAATTCCCTGCCTATACTCTGATAAATCCGGACAAAACCTGAACAGGAGCGTGGCAGACAAGCTTTTTGCTTGCGGGAATGCGACCGAAATGTTAATATAGCGGGTAGCATGAAAGTTATCACCATTTACGGCAGCAAAAGCGACCTTCCCTTCATGGAACCCGCTCGCACCTACTTCCGGGAAAACAACGTTGAGCATGAGGAAGTCATCTATTCAGCCCACCGCGATTTACCCGCTCTCATCGAGTACCTGAAGAAGCTTGAAACAGACGGCACGAAGGCGGTGCTGCTCTGCGTGGCCGGCCTTTCCGCAGCTCTGCCCGGCGTGGTTGTCATGAACACAGAGCTGCCGGTCATCGGCATTCCCGTGCCCTGCGGCCCCCTCAACGGCGTTGATGCACTGCTGGCCATCTCCCAGCTGCCCGGCGGCGTTCCGGCTACCACGGTGGGCCTGCACAAGAAGACCCCCATCAATGCAGCCATGGCGGCTCACCGCATCATCAAGCTGGCAGAATAACTCTCATCATTCAAAAAGTTATGCCAACACTTGGCAAGGAAGCATTGGAAGCTGCGCTGGATGACTGGGCGGCTCACATTGCCGCCACCTGCCCCACCGGGGAGGGCGAGCTGGCACTCATCGGCCTCATCAGCCACGGAGATAACCTTGCCCAACGTCTTATCCGGCGTCTGTCAGCAATGGGAATCAGCGCCCGATACGGTGCGCTGGACATCTCCCTCTACCGGGATGATTTTGACATGAAGCAGAGTAAACCCGCGCTGCGTTCGTCCTACCTGCCCTTCTCCACCGATGGCCTGCATCTGGTGCTGGTGGATGATGTGGTTCAAACGGGGCGTACAGTACGAGCCGCCCTCAATGCCATTTTCGAGTATGGGCGTCCGGCAGTAGTGCAGCTGCATTGTCTGGTAGACAGAGGGGGGCGGGAGCTCCCCATCTGTCCGGATTACACGGCACTGCGGATAAACGCCCCGGCGGATGCCAAAGTATCCGTCCGTTTGCAGGAGACGGACGGCAACGATGAAATCATTTACACCTGATTCTTTTTCCAGTCCACGCATGAAACCGCGAAAAGATTTACTGACCATCGGCGCGCTGAGCACGGAGGAAATCAACACTATCCTCGACAGTGCCACCGCCATGAAGGACATCTTCACCAAAAGTGTGAAAAAGGTGCCGGCGCTGAAGGGCAAATCCGTGCTGACGCTCTTCTACGAACCGAGCACCCGCACGCGCTCCTCATTCGAGGTGGCCGCACACCGACTCTCTGCAGATGTCACCACATTCACCGTCTCCACCTCTTCTGTGGTGAAAGGAGAAAGCGTGCACGACACCATCGACACGCTCATGAGCATGAAGATGGACTACATCATCGTGCGCCACAAGCACAGCGGCATCCCCGCCGTCATTGCCCGCCACTGCAAGGCCGCCGTCATCAACGCCGGTGACGGTGCCCACGCACACCCCAGTCAGGCTTTCCTGGATGCCTTCACCATTCGGGAGAAATACGGCACCGTGGCAGGCAAGCGCGTAGTCATCATCGGCGATATCCTGCACAGCCGCGTGGCACGCTCCACCAGCTGCATTCTCCGGAGACTGGGCGCAGAGGTGGCCTACATGGGTCCCGGACCGCTTGTTCCCCTGCAGCAGCACACCGGCATCCCGCGCTTCACAAACTGGGATCAGATTTTCGAGTGGAAGCCGGATGTCATCTACCTGTTGCGCGTGCAGAATGAGCGCATGGACACCCCATTCTTCCCGGCGGGGGATTACCATCAGGCTTTCGGTGTGACGGAAGAGAGACTCGCCCGCATCGATGACCTCGACCTCTCCATCATGCACCCCGGTCCCGTCAACCGCGGCGTGGAGATTTGCGATGCGGCCATGGACTACCGCAACACACTCATTAACGACCAGGTAGAAAACGGCATTGCCGCCCGCATGAGCATCCTCTATCATCTCACCCCCCAGACCCAGAACCATGACTAATACCTATATACTCAACGCCGTCTGGGCCCCCACCGGTGAAACCTGTGATGTGCGGCTCGGCCCCGGGCTCAGCAGCCGATTCGACCAACTCGGCGGGCTCTGCACCTGCGATGCAGAAGTGTATCCCGCCGGCACACTCAGCGTCCCCGCCGGAGCACACAGCACGGACGCCACAGGAAAAATCATCATGCCGGCTCTCTTTGACCTGCACGCCAAGGTAGAAGTTCCCGGTCGCAGCAAGCGCGAATCGGTGAGCCGCACCGGGCAGGCAGCCGTACAGGGCGGGGTATGGGGAATGCTGGTCATGCCGACCCGCGGCTTCATGTTCGACAATTACGCCACGCTGGACAGCTTCCATGATGCCGTTTCCCAGCGCTCTGCGGCTGAGATGATTCCGGCAGGCGCAATTTCCGTAGGCACAGAGGGAAAACAGCAATCCCCCTACAACACGCTGGCCGCCCGCGGCGTCAGCATTCTGACGGACGGAGACAACGTGCCGGACAACCTGTTGATGCTGCACCGCGCCATGAAATATGCAGCAGAGCTTAACCTGACCTTTGCCATCCGCGGGGATGTTCCCATGCTCTCTGCCAACACCTACATGCACCCCGGCTCCACATCCTACGCTCTGGGGCTGCATGGAACCCCTGCCTGCGCAGAGGAAATCGGCATCGAAATTCTACTGCGTCTGGCTCGCGATGCCGGCGCACGACTGCATGTGCAGACCGTCAGTACCGCGCGCGGGGTGGAAAGCATCCGCAGAGCCAAGGCTGAGGGGCAGAACGTCACGGCAGAAGTGGCGCTGCACCACCTGTTGTACACGCATGAGAACGTGGGGGACTATGACACCACGTTCAAGGTGGTTCCGCCGCTGCGTGAACAGAGTGACTGCGAGGCCCTGCTGGCAGGGGTCAAGGACGGCACTATTGATTGCATCGTTACCGATCACACCCCCTGCACGCCTTTCGATAAAAAGCAGGACTTTGTGAGTGCTCCGCAGGGTGCAACCGCGCTGGACACCTTCCTGCCGGCGCTGTACACGCATCTGGTCAAACCCGGCAAGCTCAGCTGGCAGGAATTGGTGCAAGCATGCTGCGTGGCGCCGCTCTCCATTGCCAACCCGCAGGATGACGAAAGCGATGAGGCCGCCAGCATCCCGCTGCTGCTCTTCGACCCGGAGCCGGAATTCTGCGTAACGCCGGAGACTCTGGTCTGCGGCACACTCAACAATCCGCAGCTCGGCAACACGCTCTGCGGGCAGGTCACCCTCCCCCTCTGACACATACATAACCACCACTCTCTCCTCTGTTTCCTATGGTAATCTACATTGTCAGCGATGGAAAGAAAGGCCACCTCTCCCAGACTCGGGGGCTGGCAGCAGCCCTTTTGGAACGAGCTGCCGCAAAAGCTCCGCAGATTGAACACAGCTGCCACGAGGTGGACATCACCGGCAAAAGCTGGCTGAGCAAGTTGTTCTACAAAGGTCAGGATTTGGATTTACCGCGTCCGCACCTCATCCTGTGCGCCGGACACAGCACCCATCTGGCAGCGCTGAGTCTGGCGCGCCACCTGCGTTGTCTCTGCATGGTGTGCATGAAGCCCAGCCTGCCGACCGGGATGTTTGACCTGTGCATTATGCCGCGCCACGACTTACCAACCGGAGCCACCGCCGCACCCGGAGTATTCACCACCAACGGCGCTATCAACTGCATCCGCCCCCAACCGGATGTTCCCAAAACGGAAACGCTCATCCTCATCGGCGGTCCCAGCAAGAGCTACAAGTGGGAGGAAGAAACCGTCATCACCCAGCTGAGCACCATCGCCCGTCACAACAGCACCCCCATGGTGCTGACCACCTCCCGCCGCACCCCGGCAGACTTTGCCCGCGACGTATCCGCAGCCTGCCCCAGCATCCGTGTGATTCCCGTGGATCAGACCGGGCCGAACTGGGTGGCAGAGCATCTGTCCAAGGCTGCACAAGTGTGGGTAACGCAGGACAGCGTATCCATGGTATATGAGGCTCTGTCCAGCGGTGCTCCGGTCGGCATCATTGAAATGCCGTCCAAGGAAGGCCCGCACAAGCCGGATGAATCACGCATTGCCCGTGGCCTCAACATGCTGATAGAGGACGGCAGCGTGTGCCGCTTCACCGAATGGGCGAAAACCCACACCCTGCCCCGTTGCGAGCATGAGCTCGATGAAGCAGGCCGAACTGCCGACTACATACTGGAACTTTTCCCGAAGCTGCTGCCATGAAAGTAATGCATCTACTGCCTTCTCTCTCCTCCGGCGGAGTGGAACAAGTTGTTCTGGAACTCTGTCAGGGGCTCTGTGCCCGCGGGGTACAAAACGTCGTTGTCTCCGCAGGCGGCAGCATGGTAGAAGCCGTAGAAGCAGTCGGCGCCAGCCACATCTGCCGCCCCATCGGCAAGAAAAGCCTGCTCACTCTCCTGCAAGTCGGCAAACTGGCGAGACTGCTCCGCACGGAGCAGCCGGATGTACTGCACCTGCACTCCCGAGTCCCGGCATGGGTCGGGCATCTGGCGGTCAGGCGGCTTCCCCGAGGGCAGCGTCCCGTTGTGGTATCTTCATTTCACGGATTCCACTCCGTCAACGCCTATTCGGGCATCATGGCCAAGGGCGACTGCGTCATTGCTGTCTCAGACTGCATGAAGCAGCACATCCTGGATAATTACCCCTCCACCCCGGAAGCCCGCATCGTAGTCATCCCCAACTCCGTGGACCAATCGCTTAACTATCCCGGCTACAGCCCGGATGAAAAATGGAAAAAGCAATGGGAAAACGATTACCCGGAGCTTGAGGGCAAATACACCCTTTGCCTGCCCGGCCGTATCACGCGACTGAAGGGCGCCCTTCACCTGCCGGAGCTGCTGCAAAAGCTGCATGCGCGCGGCATCCCCGCCCATGCCGTCATTGTCGGCGAAACCAAAAAGGGCAAGGAGGCATTCAAGGAAGAAGTCAAGGCAGCTCTGCGGGCCGCCGGCGTGGAGCAACACGCCACATGGACCGGGCATCGCCGCGATTTGCGGGATGTGCTCTGCGCTTGCGATGTCACCCTCTCCCTCACCCTGCAACCGGAATCTTTCGGCAAAACCACGCTGGAAGCTCTGGCGCTCGGGCGTCCCGTAGCGGGATACGAGCACGGCGGCGTGGGTGAGCAGCTCAGCACCCTACTGCCGGAGGGCAAAGTACCCACCGGCAATATCGAAGCCATGGCTGACCTGCTGGAGCGCTGGTACAAGACTGCCCCCATCCCCTCCGCCGTCGGAGAGCCCTATCGGAGGGAGGATATGATAGAAGCACACATCCGCACCTACGAACGCTTGATATCGCAGGCATGAACATACTGCACTACAGCCCGGGGCTGCGCCCCGGCAGCATCAGCCAGCTGGCTGCCGACCTTGCCGCCGGGCTGCAGGATGCAGGATTTTCCAACACAGTTGTGTCCCCGGCCAACGAATTGGTAGGGGCTCTTACTTCTGCTCAGGTGGAGCACCGCATGGCCCGCCGCAGCGTCTCGATTCTCTCCATCCGCGGCGTCCTCAAACGCCTGCGGAACTACATCCTCGGGCAGAGAGCCGACATCGTCTTTGCCTATGGACCGAATGCCACGCGTCTGGCACTTCTGGCGCAGCACGGCATCCCGGAAAGCCATCGCCCCAAATTAGTGTCCGTGCTGACCGGATTTCCCCAGCATATCCTGCGCAGCCGCTCCCTGCCGCACTGCGATGCCGTGGTGGCAATCTCGCGCTTTCTTCGGCAGGAAATCAACCGCTTCTACACCCTGCCGGAAAACTGCGGCGTCTGGTCTATTCCCTACGGTGTGCACGAGGAGCACTGCCACCCGCGCTACCAACCTACTGCCGAATGGCAGGCACACTGGCAAAACGCCCACCCGATTGCTGCGGGAACCCTCACGCTCTGCGTTCCCTGCCCTCTGACCGATATCCATGGGCTGCACCACCTTCCGGAACTGATTACGCTGCTCCTTCGTCAGGGAATCACACCTCAGGTCTATCTGGCCGGCGACACCAACGCCGGAGACCGCCGCTATCAGGAAAAACTCCGCCACCAATTTGAGGAAAGCGGCGTAGAGCAATACATCACTTGGCTGGGGCTTCGCCGAGACCTCCGAGACGTGCTCTGCAACTGCCACCTCACGCTATCCCTCTCCTCTGCCCCCGCCAGCCACGACCGCGCCGTGCTGGAAGCCCTCGCGCTGGGACGCCCGGTCATCGGATTCGACCATGGCGCCGTGGGAGAAATGCTCAGCACTTTCCTCCCGGAAGGCAGGGTCAAACCGGGCGATATTCATGCCGTGGCAGACACCATCGTCCAATGGGTCGCCCTGCGCCCCGATACAGTCAGCGCTGTCCCCTATCCCTACCGATTCAGCGATACCGTTCGCAGCTTTGCAGATTTGTGCAACGCCTTGGTACCTACCCGGTAATCCTACTCTCTCCCCCGCAACTACCCCACACAAAAAAGCGTCTCCCCGTCGCAAACAGGGAGACGCTCTGTATGGTCATTTGTCTTTGCTGAGGCTACCGACTTACTTGCGGCGGCGGCGGGCTGCCAGACCGGCAAGAGCCAGCAGAGAGAGCGTGGCTGTGGTCGGCTCAGGAACGGCGGGAGCAGCGGGGGCAGCAGTTTCTGCCTTGACCTGTATACCATTTACAAAGGTTTGGCTATTCCAGCTGCTACCGGCTTCAGAGACAAACCCCAACAAAACAGAGTAGCCATTGCCCCATACAATGGTATCCGCACCAAAATCGGTCAGCGTAATAGATCCGCCACCCGTCCCTATGTTATTCGATGTTCCGGATGCCAGAATATCACCGGACGCATTCACGACACCGAAGTACAAGGCATAATCGTCCGTAGCACCTGTAAGACCGGTTGTTGTCAGAGTCAATGAGGTCAATTCCGTACCGGCAGTAAGACCACCAGCGGTTTTAACTGCAACATTCGTACCACCCCAGTTCTTACGTCCCCAGAGTTCCACTGAAGCTGTTTGGGAAATGGCATCATAGGTCCATGCACCTTCCGTCGAATCACCGCCAACACCCGTCTGTCCGCCATTGCAGAACATATACACACCATTGTCACAACCAGCAAGAACGGAAATACCGGAAGCATCGGCAACAGAAACAGAAAGGCTCTTTCCACCTGTACTCGCTGTTGCAGTCTGAGTCCCCGGCAATGTAAGAATAAGCGTATCAGCCATCGCTAATCCACTAACGACCAACAACGTAAGGATTGTTTTCTTCATAATTATTCTGATTTATTTTCCTTAGTTCAGTGCCGACAGTGCAGACCGTTTGTTCTCTTGCGCATTGAGAGCGAAACAACCATACCCCAACCCGGCGAGGCCGGTTTACAGCATTATGAATGCTGTTGCAAGCCTAAATAGAAGTAAACTATTAGTTTTTTTAGGTTTGTGCGGATGTCGGTTTTCAAAAGATGAGCATTTCTCCATGACTTGCAAGCCCGGAATGGTGGGATTATCTATGAAGAAACAACTCTACAGCATTCATAATGCTGTAGAGTAGGTCCGTTGGATTGTAGCAAGTCTGCATAGTTCTCATAGCGCTAGGGAATGAGCGATTTATGCAATCTGCTCTAAACATCTAATAATCAGTTATTACAAACATGAAGAAAACACTTATCACGGTTCTCGCTCTCTGTAGTGTGGCTACAGCGGAAACGCTGACCTTGCCTGGCACCAGTGACTTTACATGGATTGCAGGCAGCAATGCAAACGGCATTGGCACAGGCTCTTCTGCTACCATTATTCAGAATTTAGCCTCTGCTATTACTAATCCTAGCATCGGAAATACCGACCTGACAGGTTGGTTTGGCGGCACTGGACAAGGCTACGCTCAAAGCTCTTACAATGACATTACCATAACTTCAACAAACTCTTTCGAGTTCAAGTGCCGCCCTGCCCTCAGCGGTGAGTATGTAGCTCTGGGGGTATCGTTGGAAGAAGCCGCTTCAGCTATTACACTGACTTTCGCTAATGACAATAAAGTTGGGTATTCCCTCTGGAGTTATGATGCAGCTACATCTACTGCAACAGAGCTGATTGCATCAACGGGGCTTACTAGCGCAGGAATGGTAGAAGTAACTTATGATACCGCAGATGTGAAGTCTTCCACGCTTTTTGCTGTTTGGACAGCGAACCCTTCAACGGGTAACGCAGGAGGTGGCACTGCGATAAACATTTCTAACATTGGACTCAGCTATACTGCTGCCCCCGCCGTTCCCGAGCCCACCACCGCCACGCTCTCTCTGCTGGCTCTGGCCGGTCTGGCAGCACGCCGCCGCCGCAAGTAATATTTTTTTCTCCAGTAAAGAGAGCAACTCCGCTGTCTGAAATCAGACAGCGGAGTTTTTTCTTTCAGGATAGGAAGCAGCGGGATATGCCATCAGAAGTCATATTTCAGCCCCACATTACCGGCAACGCCGCCGCGGTCCGGGCCAAGGCGACCATAGACACCGGCCTGCATTTCCCATTGAGACACCATCGGCATGGATAAATCAAATCCTAACTGCCCATAAAACGGCTCACGTTTCATGGAACGAACCCCGAAAACGGTATCGTCAAAACGCTGCGTTCCCTTCACCCTGTGTTCAGAGAACTCGACCACCGCCGCCAGGGAAGAGGTCAGCGTGGCATCCTCCCAATCCGACATCACATTGAACTTGTAGGCAACACGCGCGCCGAGCCCCATCTGCAGGAGGTTCTGATCATCATAATCTGACTCAAATCGGTATGGCCCGACCTGCTCAGACAATGCATCATAATGAGAGAAAGAATAATTCATCATCATGAACGGAGTGAAAGTGGTACGAGTATCGACCACATAGTCGCGGCTCAACTCATAGCCAACATTGATAGATGTCGAATCCACACCGCCGGAGGCAGAATCCGGCAGATACCGGCCACCGTGGCGACGGGAACTGAAATCATGCATCCCCACGCCAACACTCATGCGGTGATTCAGGCATCCGGTCTTCACGGCGCCATACAAATCGATAAAATAGGTATCGTTATCCATCCGAGCGCCGGAAGTACGGGCAATCGCTTCCTCGTACCCGAAAGCAATACCCACCCGAGAATAGCAGCAGAGCTGGTGATCCATCCCCATCAGAAGCCCCTGAAAGGTGCGGGTATAATCAGACGGATGTGCGGAATCGCCGTTAAAACGATTGTAACCGCCCACGTAGGAAGTCCAGAGCGAATCTTTCAGAGTGGGCAGCATCGGCGTGCCAATCTTATCATGAGCACAAGGCTCCGGCATACGGATGCGAGAGCGCAGGGTATCGAGGTGATAGCTGGCGCCGTCCAGAACGGACAGCGGAGCCAATGTTACAGATGAGCCGGGAGTTGCGGCAAAGGCATAACCTGCCATCCCGGTCACGGCCACGACTGCAGCCGCAAGCACGCGGCGCAACAGCAACGGTATGTGTAATTTCATGGGGTATTTTTCTTGTATGTTCGTTCAGACTCGCACACTATCGCCGAATCCGAGTCGCATCATACACTCCGACCGCAACAAAAACAATGACAATTAGATAACAACTTAACCAGGAATTCCGTGATAGGAATCCCCAAAGGAGAAATGATAAACGCGGCCGGTGTAGGGCGGCCACCCTGCATCACACTTTCCGCGTCAGGCAATACCAGAGGAAGCGGCTGTTGTGCACCAGATAGCGTTTGAAAAGCCGACGCGGCTCTCTACAAAGCCGGTATACCCACTCCAGCCCATGCGCCCGAATCCAGGCAGGAGCCTGTTGTACCAGCCCGGCGTGGAAGTTAAATGCAGCCCCCACCCCGAAATACACCGCCGGAGGCAACTGCTCACGGTGCGTATAGAGCCAGCGTTCCTGCTTGGGACAGCCCAGCCCCACCCACACACAGTTGGCGCCGCTCTCTCGTATCATCTGCACAATCCGTTCATTCGTACCCTCCGGCCACTCACCCATCGGCGGGCAGAAATGCCCGACTACCTGAGCTCCGGGGAAACGTTCTCCCAAGCGATTCTGCAACAATTCACAAGCCTCATCCGTGCCGCCCAGAAGAAAATGACGAACCCCGGCAGCCCGGCCTCGGTCCCACATCCATTCCATCACATCCGGACCATACAAACGGTGTGCGGCTGCACCCTTTCGGCGCATCAGCCACACAATCGGCATCCCATCCGGGCAAATATAATCAAAAGTTCTCACCCCGCAGCCATAGACCTCTTCCCCCAGAATACGGGTGAGCACATGAACATCCGAGTGCGCCACCAGATAAGGGCGCTCTGCGCGTCCGGCCAATGCGACAAGCTCATCAGATGCAGCAGACAAATCACCCACAACATAGGGAATTCCAAAAATCAGCTCTCTTTTCAGCCCATCCATAAAACCCCTTAATTAACTCCCATACAATAAGTTGCGCTTTTACAAAAGAACAAAAATCTGAGTCGGGGCGACAGGATTCGAACCTGCGACATCCAGCTCCCAAAGCTGGCGCTCTACCAGGCTGAGCTACGCCCCGGAGGTAAAATCTGCCAAAATTTAGGCAAAAAAAATGGTGGCTCGGGACGGGATCGAACCGCCGACACGCGGATTTTCAATCCGCTGCTCTACCAACTGAGCTACCGAGCCACTTGCGCCGCCCGCTTATTGCGGGGTGCGGGGGAATATTACTCCTTTTTCTCCTGTTTTGCAAGCATAAAATGAAAAAAAATTAAAAAAAACGAAAAAAACTTCATTTTAATGCCCCAAAAGCCCCCTTAAAGCGACGTAGCGGGTGGTTGCACCGGCGCGACATGCCTCCGGAGCAACAAAAGACCACTCAAGAGCCATCATGAGTGGTCTATTCTTTTGGATATAGCAATACGGGTTGTTGCTTTACGGCTCAACTCGATGCCAAAATCGATTGGAGAACGGTCAGACATTTTTCATTCTCCTCTTCATTGCCGATGGTGATGCGGATGTATTCCGGCAGGCCGTAACCACCCATCGGGCGGGTAATGACACCGCGGGCCAGCGCCTGCGCGTACACATCGGCACCATCCCCCACGCGCACGAGGATAAAGTTCGTATGGCTGGGCACATACTCCACGCCCATGGAATCAAATGCAGCATAATACTGCGAACGGCCGGAATTCACCATCTCCACGGAGAGGCGCAAATGTTCGATATCATCCAGTGCAGCCAACGCCCCCACCTGGGCAATGAGATTCACATTGAATGGCGATCGGGCCTTGTTAATCAATCCGGCAATTTCTTCGGTTGTGATGGCGTATCCCACTCGCACGCCGGCCAGACCATAAGCTTTGGAGAAAGTACGCAGAACCGCGACATTTCTACCGTTGCGCACGTATTTGGCCGTATCGACCTGCGCTCCGGCGAACTCCATGTAGGCCTCGTCAAAAACTACCGTCACATGCTCCGGCACAGCCGCCATGAAAGCATCCACCTCATCCTGCCCCACCATGGTACCCACAGGATTGGTCGGATTGGTGATGAATACCAGACGGGTCTGCGGAGTAATGGCGCGCAGCATGCCCTGCAAATCATGCGTCCAGTCCGCCTTGTTCGGGACAGAAACATACTGTGCGCCAAACAGCTTCGCCACAATGGAATACATGGCAAAGGAGTATTCGGCCGCCACAACCTCCGTTCCGGGTTTCAGGAAGGCATGCCCCAGCAGCTCTATGAGCTCGCTGCTGCCATTCCCCACAGCCGTCTGTTCAAAGCACACCCCGTAATCAGCCGCCAAGCGGGAACGCAGCGTGAACGATGCTCCATCCGGATAAATATGCGCCCCGGCAACAGCCTTCTGCATGGCCTCCAGCGCCAGCGGCGAGGGGCCCAGAGCGTTCTCGTTGGAGGCCAACTTCACAATATCCTCCGGAGCCATCCCCAGCTCACGGGCGGTTTCCTCAATAGGCTTGCCGGGTTTATAGGCTACCAGCTCCCATACATTCTGATTGGCGTACGGTAAAATACTCATATCTGCTGTCCGCTAGCATATACCTGTCGTTTTGAAAAAACAAGCCTTGATTTCGGCATGTCTAAAGGGTAGAATAAGAGCATGAAGGTAAGCCGAAAATCCTGTTTCTGCATGCTCATTTCGTTAGTTGTCACCGCCGTACTGGTGGTGATGCTGGGGTATCGTCTCCTGCAACGGGACAGGGCTGAATTCCCGCTGCCGATTCCACATACTGAGGGTACGGCGCTCAGCGGTGCGGAAGCGGATGCCGATTTTCACTTCACCTATCGCTGGAACCTGCGGGATTGTCCCACCGATACCGAGATTCTGGGTTCCATTGCCCCCACGGCTGTTGATTTAATAGACGGAGAGGCTATCTGGAGCATCGAATTGACCGCAAAAGAGGGCAAGCTGTCCATTAAAACAGATGCACCCATGCTGAAATCCACCTCTCCTTTCTGCAAGATACACGCCCGCTACTGCATCACAGAAAAACCGGTGATTCTGCTGCGCATGCCCAATACCAAACTGCATCCTCAGCGCCACTTCATTCTGGCATGCGAGCTGACGGCTGATTACGGTTTCGGCTTCAGCCGTCAGACCTACTACCTCCAGGAAATGGCGGTGGACTTGGCAGATGGAGCAGCCGATTTGCAGCCCCCGACCATCCCGCCCTCGCTGGGCAAACTTCCTCGTCACCATGTGCTGCGCGGCGCGCCCTCCGGGCTGCCGGAGCGCTTCTGCGGCTCAGCCACGGAAAAAGAGCTGCTGCGCTATCTCTTTTACCTGGCCATGGTAGAAGACTCCGGTACCGCCGCCGCCCTGTTGCCGGGGCTGAAACGCCGCGGGCTGAACCTCGTTGACTCCATGGCCGACAGCGCCCTGCCCTGGCCGCAATGCTGGAAAAGCGGAGAGGAAACAGCCCGTGAGCTCTCCCGCCGCGTTCGCCCCCTCCTGCAACACATGCAGGAGCATAACTGCTACAACTCTGCCGAGCTTGCGGAGTTCGTTAACGGACCGATTTTCTCCCGCATCTTCGGACCGCCGGAGCAATAAATTAACCGGCTCCTCACTTTTCACCTGATAGCCCCTTTTTCAACCGGCCTCCACGGCCGGTTTCTTTTTTCTCTATTCCCGCGCCTATCGGCGGTTGTTGCCTGAGCCTTCCTATATCAGCGCCCCTACCCCCTCGTCCTTCCTCACCACACCCCCAGGGATACCCACCGGCCGCTTTCTGCAGCCCCCCTTTTTTTTACCCTCACGCACCCCCTTTCTGCATATTTTAGTTTCTAAATAATAAACATTTCCTGATTTCCAAGTTATACTTATTATTCCTAAACTATATTTATCAATTTATCTTAAATATTTTCTTGACAAACAAGAGGAAAGGTAGTTAAATTTCGGCAAGAAAGGGAGAAAGAAAAAACGAGAATGACGCCTGAACCGAAATACCGCCAGATGGAACTGAATCCGCGAACAGCGGATGGAGAGCAGCACAGCCCTGAGCAGGTGCGGCTGCAGATGGAAAAGGCGCGGCAGCAGGCAGAGTTTTTCGAAGCCCAGCGTGCCCAGTGGGAAGCCCAGCGGCAGGCACTGGAGCAGAGCAACGAGCAGAAAGCCCTGTTCAACGAAGGACTGAACGATGTCGGCATGAAGCTGCACTACGCCGTGCAGCGCATGGACCACGAGTTGGACTCCATGAAACGCGAGTACGAGGAGGTATCGCGCGTGTGCGACCACCTGAAGCGACATCTGAAGATTTTATCCTCCATGCAGCCGGAACAATGGAGCACCGAGGGCTTCTCTGCCCGGCTCCACGAAGCGCTGCCCAAACTGGAACGAGCCGAGAGCGATTTCAATGAGATATACGCCTCCGCCGGCAAATACCGCCACACAGACATTTTTACCCGGAAGCCCGGTGAAGAAGCAAAGAAAGGCTTGAATTGGAAAGAAATCCGCGATGAATTATTGCGCGGGTTGGCGTTCCACCTCCCGCTTTTTCTCCTGCTGCTCATCAGCTGGGCCGTTTATCACTTCCTGCTTTCCTGAAGCACACACACCATAACCTCTCTCCCCCACGTATCACCACATGTCCAGAAACGAATCCATCCGCCGTCTCAAGATGCAGGATTTGGAACGCAGCGCACGCCGCAGCAGCTATGAGGCAGACCCGCAGGCCTGGCGCGACACCGCATGGCAGGCATCTGACTTTATGCTGGAGCAACCGCGGCGCGGACGCAACACCTTGGGACCGCAGGAGGATGTGATGGAAGAGCGACGCGTGCGCCGTCAGCGAGTTGTCGGCACGGAGGCCGTGTCCACCACACGCCGCAACAGCGTGGGCGAAAGCCTCTGCGTGCTCTTCCTGCTGGTTCTATCCGTAGTGACCGTCTACTGGTTCTGCATGGATCAGCTCACCCGATAATCCTGCTGCACGCGAAGACGCAGCCATGATACCCCGCAAACAGGGGATAAGAACGTGCTTTTTGCTTGCGTGCGCGGGGGGGCGCATGCTACCATGTGCGGGCAATGGGTACTTTCTGCATTCTTGATGGTATGGCGCTGATATACCGCGCTTTCTATGCTTTCATCAATAATCCGATGCGCACCTCTGCCGGGCTGAACACCTCGGCCATGTTCGGGTTCATCAACACCGTGGTGCATATCATTGAGAAAGAACAGCCCACCCACATTGTGGCCTGTCTCGACCCCTCCGGCCCCACCTTCCGCCATGAGCGTTTTGCCGAATACAAAGCCAACCGGCAGGCCATGCAGCAGGAGCTGCGCGATTCCATCCCTTGGATTGCAGATATCCTGTCGGCCATGAACATCACCACCGTCCGGCTGCCCGGGTTCGAGGCCGATGACGTCATCGGCACCTTCACCCGCCTGGCAGATGAGCGCGGCGATATGACATCCTACATGGTGTCCAAGGATAAAGACTTGGGCCAGCTGTTCTCTGCCACCTGTTCCATGCTGCGACCGGGCAAGAAAGGCAGCGAATTTGAGCACGTCACCCAAGAAGCCTTTCTGGAGGAATGGGGCATCTCCACTCCGGCGCAGATAATTGACATACTGGCGCTCATGGGAGATGCGTCTGACAACATCCCGGGTGTACCGGGCGTGGGCGCAAAAACCGCACAAAAGCTCATTCAACAATTCGGCAGCGTAGAAGAGCTGCTTGCCCGCACCGCCGAAATCAAGGGCAAGATGCGCGAGAAAATTGAGACCAACGCAGACAACGCCCGCCTGTCCTACGAGCTGGCAACCATCCGCCGGGATGTTCCGCTGCCGGTAAGCATCGATGACTGCGTACGCCGGGATTTTAATACCGCAGCGCTGCGCGACATCCTCCACAAGCTGGAATTCAAAACCCTGGCCGATCGCCTTTGCGGCAAAGAGGAAAAACCCACGCCCGATGCTGATTTCGGCGAGCTTTTTGCCGCAGCTGCACCCAAGCAAGCGGAAACTCCGGCAGAGGAACCGACCCAGATGGATTTGTTTGCCGCACCGCAGCTGGCAGACATCCACAGCACCCCGCACCGCTATCAACTCATCACCACGGAAGCCCAACGAAAAGAGCTGGCAGCCCAACTGGAAGCCGCCCCCCGCTGGGCTTTCGATACCGAAACCACGGGGCTCGACCCATTGCTGGACGGATTGCTGGGCATTTCGTTCTGTATCACCCCACACGAAGCCTGTTACGTCCCCATCGCAGAGGCGGCAGAGCTGGACTCCTTCCGCGCCGCCTTTGCCGGAGCAGCGGAAAAAGTGGGGCTGAACCTCAAGTTTGATTTGCAGGTGCTTCGTGCCGCCGGAGTTCCGGTAAATGGCCCGTTCTTTGATGCCATGCTGGCCCACAGCGCCCTCTACCCGGAACTTCGGCACAACATGGATGACATGGCAGAGGCGCTGCTGCACTACCGCACCGTGCATCTGGAAGACATCGCCGGCAAGGGCAAGGACATGGACACGGCCGCCGTACCGCAAGAGGTCATGGCAGATTACGCCGCAGAGGATGCCGACATCACGCTGCAGCTGGCAAATGTGCTGCAGCCGCAGCTGGAAGAAGCCGGACAGGCCAAACTGATGCGCGAAATCGAGTTCCCGCTCATGCCGGTGCTGGCAGACGTGGAAGCCGAGGGCATGCGGGTGGAGCCGGAACAGCTCGCGGCGGCCTCTGAAGAACTCGGAAAACAGATTGAAACCCTCCGCGAAGCCATCGATGCGGAAATCGGGCGTCCCATCAACCTCAACTCCCCCCGCCAGCTGGGCGAACTCCTCTTCGGCGAAATGAAGCTGCTGGCCAAGCCAAAAAAAACCCGCACCGGGCAATACGTGACCGATGAAGAAACGCTGCGCAAGCTCGTACCCGTTTCTCCTCTGGTGGAGCGCATTCTGGAATACCGCGAGCTGAGCAAACTGAAGGGAACCTACCTGGACGCCCTGCCCCGATACATATCCCCGGGCGATGGACGCATCCACTCGACCCTGCAACAAATGATTACCGCCACCGGGCGTCTGGCCTCGCAGAACCCCAACCTGCAGAACATCCCCGTGCGCTCCGAAGCAGGCAAGCTCATCCGCCGCGCTTTTGTGGCACGCGATGAACACTTCTCTATCCTCTCCGCAGACTATTCCCAGGTGGAGCTCCGACTCATGGCCGCACTCTCCGGCGACCCCGCCATGGTGAATGCTTTCCGCGATGGGCGCGACATCCATGCCGAAACCGCCGCCCGCATCTACGGCGTGCCGCATGCGGAGGTCACCGCAGACATGCGCCGCGCCGCCAAGACCGTGAACTTCGGCATCATCTACGGCATCTCCGCATTCGGACTCTCGCAGCGTCTGGATTGCCCTCGCAGCACAGCAGCCGCCCTGATTGAGAGCTATTTCCGGCAGTTCCCGCTGGTCAGGGAGTGCATGGACAGACTCATTGCCGAATCACGCGAGCGCGGATACGCAGAGACGCTCTGCGGGCGCCGCCGCAACCTGCCGGACCTCAACAGCGCCAACTTCAATCTTCGCGCCGCCGCAGAGCGCACCGCTATCAACACCCCCATTCAGGGCTCCGCTGCGGACATGATTAAAATCGCCATGATTCGTGTGGCAGAGCTGCTGCGCGGCAAACGCAGCCGCCTCATCATGCAGATACACGACGAACTGCTCATTGACCTGCACGAGGATGAACACGACCTTATCCCTCAGATTACCGCCGCCATGCAGCAGGCTCTCCCCCTGCCCAACGGCGTACCGCTGGAGGTAGAGGCCAACACCGCTCCCAACTGGCTGGAAGCCCATTGAGTCCCCCCTGTACGCATTACTCGTGAAGCGAGGCTCCAGGGTTATCGAGCCGGTCATTCCGGGCGCATCCGGTTCTGCCGAGGTTAGTATACGCAAACAAGAAACACGGAACAATCTAATACCATCCGCCTGCTAAAAAGACGCAGCTGAAGGGGGAGGGGGTCTGTTTCAGATTTGCTGGTGTTTATTTCCGGTTTGGTTCGATACAGTGAAGTTAAGTCATTGAAGAACAGACCAAGAATACTCGGTGTCATAAAAATTGCATTTTGTAAATTTATAAGCACTCTAAAATAGCGCTTAAAAGGCCTTTTCTGAAGCAGGTGCAAGCACTAGGTTATGCTTTCGTTCTTCGCGGGTTATAGAAAATATCTACTTCATAGCCATCCTTACTCTATACTCTCAAGAATGCTCTGTTTTACCTATTTTTACCAGCAGATTTGAAACAGCCCCAGGACTTTTTGCTTCAATATGTGAGCATGCCCCATTCACGCCGTAGAAAACAGGGGTACTTTTGGCACAAAAACGAGCAAAACGTACTCCATAGCCCAGAAAAGGGTTGATAATGCAAGCTCATGCCCAATGGCTCAAAAAGTGAAACCTCACGTTTTAGCGTTGGCCCCCATACATGACAGGCGCATGCAGCCCTGTGCCGCAGCGAGTAATTACAGGACATTAAAAACAACTGATAATGAGGGCCAGTTGTACACCCCCGGCCAACAGATAGCGGAATGCAGACCACCCCGGGCTCTCCGTGCTGAAGCGTCTGGCAACAATGGCACCCACTGCCGGCCAACAAAAAACCAAGCCACACAACAGGGATCCGCTCAACACAGAAAGTGCCCTGCCCGCCCCCTCTGCCATTGCCGCCTCCATACCCAAAGCCATGTAAGGCAGATGCCAGTAACTCACCGGCAGCAACAGTGCGATATTCTGGCGGCACACACTCCACGACTCACGCGTGAACAGGAACTGCGCCACCCCGCTCACAATCAACGTCACCACAAACACCGCACCACACAGACACGCCTTCACATTCCACGGCATCGGCGACATGCCCCGCTGACACCAGAAAAGTATGCTAAGCGGCAAGCATGTACCGCAAAACACAGCGCTCAGCAGCGTGTAAAAAGGCAGTCGGTTCGGCATGGATTCATGCTAACATACCGAGCCACCTTTTACAAGGTTAAACGCCCCCGGTTACCCCCTCCCCGAAGTCCGGATTTCAACACTGCAAATTGAGAGCACAAAAAACAGTCATGCAAATGTCTTCCGGTTGCCTCGGCAACAAAAATGCAGGAAACGCGCAACAAAATGCCCGCCGCGAGCGTCTATTTATTAGAAAATCGGCACTTTCTGCAATTTTTTGTTGCGGATTCGGTGCCGGGAATTATTATTATAGGTAGAAGGAGATAGATGTCTGATGAAAATCTCTACCAAACAAATATCTTGTCCTGCAACAGATAGCCCCCCTTTTTTATTCATGAACTTGTTAAAAATATCTATTGTTCTTGTAGTTCTTGCAATCCCGTTTCTATTGACTGCATGTCATAGTTACCGAAATTCCATAGCGCAGTCAATCCGGTCGAATAATATTCATCAGGTTGAATCAATTTTGGCTCAAGTAGAAGAAAAAGGAGATTCTTTGTCGGAGGAGGAACAATCTGCTCTGTTGTATGAGGCGTGCAAAACAAATAATCTTGAAATGGTGCGTCTTATTTGCAAAGAACTGCGACCCGAAGTTACTCTTGATAGTGTATCATACGGCGTTCTTGCGCCATCAAAGCCGGTATTAGAGATTTTATTTGAATATGATAAATCAAGAACACAGGAGCTAGCGGCTCCTTATTTCTCTTGGTTGAGGAACGAAGAAATGGCTTCTTTCCTGCTGGGAAAGGGATGTTCACCATTGCCAGCACTTCCCTCAACTCATCATTTAGATGTTTTCAAATTATGTGTACGCTCAATTGGGTTAAAGAATATTTCACAGAAGGACTTATCGATGATTATTCTTGGCATAATCAGTTATAACGACGAGAAAAGATTACAATTTTTGCTTGAGGAAGGGTTGGATTTAGATTCGCCCTTCGATGATAAAGGTTCAATTCGGGATTTTATATTGTCGGCTCCGCCATCTGCGTATAAGTGCGTCTTTTTATTAGATAAATGGAAACAAAGGAAGAAATAATCCATGCCCCCCATTCTCAAAATCTGTGCCGCTGCAGCCCCAAGCTTCGATTGATACAGTCGCAGCAAGTAGTCAATCTCTGAGCTCCATGAGCAAAAAAACACGTTCTATCCTTTTTTTATCGCTTGTCGTCCCGGTGCTGATAGTCGCCGGATTTATTTGTTTTGATAAGGACGACCGGGATAGGGAGATGATATGCAGATTGTTTCATGTTCAACCCGAAGCCATAGCAGACGTAACGGTAAACGTCATCAACAGACATACCGGTAAAACGGCGAGCCGATTCACCATACCCGATCAGGATTCCGACTACTACGTTGAAGGGTGCTATCGGCTTCCCCGGCAGGCGCTGGCCCCCATACAGGGTGCGCCTCACATACCGGCGGACTATCAACAATACACCGGAGAATCCATCAGTGATTGGAGGAAAGACGATGACTTCAAATCAAGCATTCTGAAAGTACAGGTTCCCGGAGATGTGTTATTCTCTCCCGAAACCGGTTGGGTGTACTTTAACCTGGACATTTAAGCACCTGCGCGGAATTCTGTTTTTTAGGGACATGCTGTATGGCTTTCCGGAATTGACTCCGGTAACTTGTGTGTTTGCGCCGCCGCCATCTATTCATGAAAAAGAACTTGATAACCGCCCTGTTTTTGCTACAATCGGGCGCGTAGTCTTTCATATTTTTTCCGCAATAGTATGAAACTGAGCATGCACAGCAACGCTGAGGAGGGCTTGCTTCTCATCGAATTCGATGATGAGGGGCGAGAGAAACTGCTCGGCGATATTGAGAGAACCATAGCTCAACAGGACCACGAATTCGATATACTCGATGCAGAGCTGACGACGGATGAGCCACGCGGGGGCAACTGGAAGCTCAACGATTTCTACAACATTTCCTGGGTTCCCGATGCGAATGCGCCGCTGCATGTGGACGACAGCGTATATATTTCGGGAGGCAAAACAGCCCTCATGGATTTGTGTAATCGCATCCGCCTGCTGCCTGCCGGCTGCAAGGAATTGGAACTTGCTGCAGAGCATTGCACGCCCCGCCGGAAACGCTTCCGCTTTTCCTGGCTTCTGGGTGGCATTCTCAGCTTCTTTTTTCTGATTCCCACAGCCGACCGCTTCTTCGTGGCTGCATTCAGCGGAAACGACAACCACTGGTTCCAGATGTGGTGCTACCTTGTCATCGCTCTTGCCGTATTGCTCATGCCGCGGCTCATCACCCTGCGCAGCATCTGGAGCACGCGGCTCAACGCCGTACTGGGGCTGGTAAGCGCCGGGGCTCTCATGCTGCTGAATCTTGAAGTCTTTGGTGCGCCGAGCAACTATTTCTTTCTTCCTCCCCTCGCCTGCCACATTCTGCAGTGTCTTTTTGCCACCCTCTTTGCCGCAACTGCCCTCTGCGCTTTCTTCCGGCGAGGCCTGCGGCGCGCCACTCCCTCTGAGCAGAAAAAACTGAGACTAAGCGTCAAACTTCTCTTCATCCTTCTACTGAATGCAGCTATTGCATTTGCTTTGCTTCTCGGCTCGCTGATGCATGCCGTCCGCCATTGCGAAGGCAAGGAATCCCCCGCTTTCTGGCACCACATCGTCATCTACGTCATGTTCTTTGCCGCCATCACCCAGCCCCTCTGGTTACAGGCAGAAGTTCTGACGGCAAAGAGACTCCAAAAAATCTGCTTTTATCTCTCGGGGCTCCTGTTGATTCCCGGCCTGCTCGTAGCCGCGCCCGTTTACCTGTGTGACACCGCCATCATCGGTATCGATTCCTACACCCTGCGCCTTCCCCTGGCACTCCTGTTCCTCCTTGCCGCAAGCGGCATCTTCTTCTACCTGCGCAAACGCACTTCAGATAAGGACTGAAAGCCCCGGAAAATTCAACTTCCACATTGTTTGGGCTTGACCCCATTATTTGGGCTTGACCCAAAAATTGGGTATGGGTAATGCGACGGCCTCCTGCCCGGCTGCGAGTCTCGCAATCGCTTGCTTTCTACGCCGAGGCTAGGCTTCGTTCTCGTTGCATCTGAGCAGTAGCTCAGATGCAACTCGTCTACGCTCCGTCAGGCCTAATCGGCCTGCCTGGGCGTAGAGAAACAGCGTATCAGGTGACCTGATACGCTGTTTACGAAGCCTGGAGTATTTTTCAACCGAACGGAGGTTCTCTCAGAGAATCTCCCCCTTTCGGGGGATTGCTTAGAGCGTTTTTGTACGCATCTTCTCTGTTTCCAATATGAACATCAGAACCTCAGCCATTATTTTGATAGCAAAATATGCTTCATGATTATTTAATATGGTATTATCATGGGCAAAGCTTTCATTATTTCTTACATGGTTAAATTCAGTAAAAACCGAAGTCGCGTACTTGATTGCAGATATTGTAAACTGAGATTGAAAAACTGACTCATCTTGATATTTCTTCCAAAGCATCCCTACCAACTGGGCTACATTGTAACGCTCTTTTTTTGCATTTTGCAATGCGATACCGTTAGAAGCACAAACAGATTTCAACACCTTTGTAGCCAAGGTGTGCAGTCGGTCTAATGCTATTGATGGCTTTCCTTGATTAATAGCCAGTTCTATCTGGTTTTTCAATTCTCTTTCATCTGCATCTTTCGAATCAGGTAATTCTACGTTACCTGCGCCAAGCATTAACTCCTCTAGTGACCGCCTTAATTGTTTTAAATCCTCTTCTTTAGCCTCGCTCCAATCACCTCTATGCCTAATTCCTCGTTCTGCGAAAGAGAGCAATTCTAAGTTTAATTTGCCAACGTTGTAATCTGATTCCTCATCCCAAAATTTACGAAGTCTTTTGGCTTTTGACAATGGCGGTGTTGGATATTTGTTCTTATCCTCGATGTCAATATTTGTTGCGCTTGCAACGAGAGAAGCAAACTGAGAGTTTGAAAAACTTAGAACATACCCACCATCCATCTGCAGTATGTCTTCAAGCCTTGCTCTGTCTATTAAAGATAGAGATGACATATACAATTTCCTAGTAAGTTTTTACACTCCGAGGCGGGTGCGGATTTCATTGAGCCACTCGCCTTTGTATTTGAAGTAATGAGGGCCAGGGACACAGTTCTTGGCGTTCGTAAGCTTGCGGGCAAGGCCGGAGAGAGACCACGATTTACCATCGTACTCAACATGCCTGTCATCAAGTACTTTGCACATGATGCCGGAGGGATTCTTATAGGTATACCAGAACTCTACCTCTTCGCCGGGCTCAATGTTGATGAGCTCGAATGAGAAGCGAGCCTTACGTTCCTGTGTTTCCTCCTCGATTTTGATAGCTTCTTCCTCGTCCTTTTTCTCCTCGGTACTGGCAGGAATCAGACGCAGGCGTTCAGGGCAAGCATGAATGTTGGCCATCGCCTCGAATATCTTGTAAGCATCCTCTGGAGTCATCGCGTAGAACTCACGGACACGCAATCTGCCATTGCACATCTCGGAAGATCTCAACACCGGATTAAGGCTATCAATGATGCTGTGTACCCCTTTATCGGCTAAACGTGCGGGAACTTCGTAAGTAGCATACACTCGGAACGCGAACGGCGTGCATTCTGTGCTGTTAAGCTGCTTCAATCGTGCTTCCACGTTATCAGCATAGCCTATCTTTACGTAATCAGGGAATGACGGGTTCGTCAGTATGTAAATGTATCCTTTGCTTGTGTCCATGATGCGTTCGTTTGTCTAATTCTATCAAAATTCAGGGAAGAGTCAACTCAAGAGAGACTCGTTCTGTTCTGCTAAGGAGCTTATTTCAGGGCTAACCGGGCTGTTGCTATGGACTTGTTCTTCTGCCCAGGATTCTCCTTTTGCCGGTTAACATAACGGCTGTAGTATTTCGCAACATTGCGATAAAAGCGGCGGGAATATCCCTGCTTACGTCTTTCTGAGGAAATGAAGCGCCGGATTGCACATGAACAAGAACTAAGTTTTAGATTTTGGCCACAAGGACATAGACGTTTATTGGCTTTTCTTTTTTTCTCCCCCAAACGCTCGAATATAATGGGAACTGTCTCAAGGGGGATATTTATACCAAAATATTCAAAGAAATTTTCTTCAAGCCCCTCATCATAGTGTTTTAATTCTCCCTGCAGAAATGGTATTCCGCGTTCCTTTTTTAGGATGGCTGATGCCAGATGTGGAACAATACACGCATTGGCAAAAGCAACCAAACTCGCATCTTCTGATAATTGTCGGAGTAAAGCTAGAGGTGCGCCTAAACAAAGAGAGGAATCGTCGTTTTTATGAAAATCTGGAGATTTTGGTATTTGAGCCCCTATTTCATAGACAATAGGAATAGCATCAGGGTAGTTTATTGGAACTACTATGCTTAACCGAAAAACGCGATTGACTAACGTGTCAGCATTATTATGATACTGCGCTACAACAGGAAAGTCTCCTTCAATTATATAGTCTAAGGACGAAGACGGCATCAGAGACATACGAGGATATGTCTCTAAAAAGTCTTCTATTGCCGTTTCAACTGTCATTCAGCCCAAGGTTTGGTTTTAGCTGAAGCTATGTTAAAAGGAGGAATCTGTGACTGCGTAATATTGCTTTGCCCTTGAGTCAATTTCATATAAGCTTCACTGAAAGGCAGCTTAAAGCTATGTCTAATGATATGTTCGGCTGATTCTCTGGTTAAATCCATTTTAGTTAGGTTTCTAAAATCCTGTTTTGCCCGAATGAGCCATGCACGAAAATTATAGAGATACAGGGGGGCGCCTACCCACTTATCTGCATAATTTTCACGAGGCTCAGTAGGATTGGATATGTTGGTTGTATTTTCTCTAAGCGCATTTTGCATGCCAGCAATAACATTTGTCACAGCTTCTGCTAACGATTGCTCTCCATTATATGCATCGGCTGCAAGTTTGCTGATAATTACCGAAATAGGAGCATATTTGTCATCATTAGAGAACATTGTATCCCTATGCCTTTTTAACAATTTGACTACACGTTGCAAAATGGTATCTTGCTTGCTTGTCGTTATAGGCAAATCTGCAACTTCATTTCGCACTGAATACCTTTGAACATTCCGAGCACTATCCAAAGCAGCATTGGCGCGGAACCATTTAGCGAAACCTTCCGGATTACTATGATGCCAATTATCACTAATACGTTCGAAATCTTTGTTGTTCGTATCAGTTATGAGAAGAGATAATTGCTGCCACGCCAAAATATTACTTTCAGTCAGCAGTAACTCGCCTTTTAGATAGGAGTCAATAAAAAAGTGACCAAAAGAGCTACTATCAAACTCTAAGGCAGGAATACACGGCACTATATCAATATGAAAACTCATATTGTCTTGGTATTCTATTCTCCAACAACGAGCTTTTTCTTCTATCTCGGCCTTAATATTCCTTGCTTGCCTGTAACTTTCTAGCTCTAATCTTAATTTATCTTTTAATTCCTTCTGTGAGATGTTGGCTGTTGTTAGACCATTTAGGAACTTACAGCCAATATCAAGATCGTATTCTCCGTCTTTATTTACTGGACGGATAGTAGTTTGGAGCAAAAATGAGCCTTGGGGGAAAATATAGGGACGATAGTCTGCAATGGTTGATTCGTCTCGATTCAACCATTCTCCTAAATCCTCATATCTTCCCTTAGCCTTTTGCTTGACCTCGTAAGGAAGGTCTATGTCCTTAAGTACTTGTTCTATTATATCGTTACGCATGATTGTTATTTAATTGAAATAGTCTTGATAAATGCTTTGGTGTTGAAATCTCTCTCATAAATCACCCATGGATTATGAGCCGCAGTGCGTATACGACCAAACTCTACACACGCCGAGGCAGGCATTATGGGGAATATGTGTAATTCCTCTCCGTTAGGGTAATGCTTCAGCACCTCATCCAGCACCATTCTGGCGTTTCTTTTGAAATCCTTTAAATGTTGTTCGTTGGATATGAAATCATAGTTGTGATAATCCGAGGTGATTTTCCAAATCGCCACATCATCTCCTAATGCTCGTCTAACTAGTAAATCATCTATTTCTTGGGTGAGCATCATCAATAGAACGGGGGTGTTCTCGTCTATATTTTGAGGCTTGATGATAGAAAAAGATCGAGTTGGGGCATTTTCGACCCACTCCCATCCAGCTTCTCGTTGTTTCTGATAAACTACAACATTGGATGTATCATTAAAGAACACACCAAGCTGGATGAGAAGAGGCATCGGGGCTATTGCGAAAATAGAAAAATGAGCAGACTTGCATCCATTTAAACGGCGTTGAATAGAATCATTATATCTACTACGTAAATCATTTACTGCTAAATTATACCAATCAGCATCCTGTGAGGTATTAGGTAGTTCCGGGGATAATTCTATGATGTCATTTTGTGCTGGATAATAGTGAGGCAGCAAGGCAATTCGTGCATCCTCGTTTGAAATAAATGTGTCCCTTTGTGCTATTCGTGCTGCGTAACTTACTATAAAGGATTTGTATTTTTCTTGAATGGACGTTACTAAAGAAATCCTTTGTTCATGCTCTTTTTTTAATCTCTGCAATTTTTCAACAGGATAATCAGAAACCTCAGTATCTATCTTTTTATGATGTTCCCAGCAAAGTAACATCAAATTATCCAAAGAATGTATATTCTGTGGACGATTTGCTTTAGATTCTGCGCCTCTGGGACCATTCTCTTCAAAGGGTATAATATGGGCGTAATTTGAATACCTTCCGGGGCGCTTTGTCAATTCGTCTTCATATAAAGGTTTATTACACCCAGGAAACTCACAACGGCCTGCTGTTCGTGCTAAAAGTTGGTACTTTGTAGATTGAGGGATATCTCTTGCTGACATGTTTTTATTTCTCTTCATCTGCTGCCTCCAACACTTTTTCTTCTACTTCGGCGTACTCGTATGCGAGGGGAGTGATGTTATCTGCCCAAAGCTCGCATTGCTGCATGACAGTCTGTACGGCATCTTCCATACCCTCAGGCGGGTATTTGTAAATCTTAAGCAGGCGTTTGATTATGGTGCGCATCTTGGCGCGTGCGCTGCTACGGCGTTGCCAATCAATCGTCTTGTTGCGGCGCAAGGTGTCCGTCAATTCGCGGGTGAGTGCTATCAGTTGGTCGTTCTCGTAGAAGTCCTTGACGTTTTCCGGTTTGGTCAGGGCATCGTAGAATGCAAACTCCTCCGGAGTCAGTCCATACTTTTCGCCCTCCTTGTGCTCAGTAGTAATCTGCTTAGCTAATTTCAGCAGTTCCTCGATAACCTGTTCATTTGTTAACAGTCCGTTGAGGTATTTGTTCATCAATTGCTTGATAATATCGCTGAACTTATCAGACTTCACCACATTGGTTCGCTTGTATACCCGGACTTGTTCCAGAATGAGCTTGCGCAGTAATTCCAACGCCAAGTTCTTACTATCTAGCTTGGCTATTTCTGCCAGAAACTTCGGGTCAAATAGCGAGAATTCCGTCTTAGTATCAGAGAACAGGTTGATAACACCATCACTCTTGATACTCTGCTTCAGCAGCTCATTGATACGCTGATTGATTTCCTGTAGCGACAGCTTGCGTTTGCCCCCGGTATTTTCCAAACGCACCAACAGCACGCGCACGGCCTCCATGAAGGCCGCCTCCATGCGGTCATGTTCTTCCGCTATGGATGAGCACAAGGAAAGAGCCTGATGAAGCATCAGGGCTTCTTTCATAAATGAGATGCGAGACTCCTCTTTGTCTCTCGCGAGCAGGAAATTGACTGCCCCGGTAATGCATTTACCCTTTTGTAAATCTGTGCCGTTCCGGAAAATGGAGTAATCATAGCCATGGAACAAATCCCGGCACACTTCCAGCTTTTCCATGAACTTCGGATAGGCTACACGCGCCACGTCGGTATCGCCATAGTTTTTGCGGTCTCGCGCAGAGTAATCACTCATCGCTTTCTTCAAGGCAGCAGCTATACCCACATAGTCAACAATCAGACCGCCCTCTTTGTCCTTAAAGACTCGGTTCACGCGAGCAATGGCCTGCATGAGATTATGCCCGGACATCGGCTTGTACACATACATGGTCGCCAGAGAGGGAACATCAAACCCGGTCAGCCACATATCCACCACAATGGCAATTTTCAACGGAGAGTCATTATCCTTGAACTTTTTTGCCAGCTCCTCGCGGTGCTTTTTATTGCCGACAATCTCACGCCATTCCTCGGGATCTTTGTTGCTTTCCGTCATGACTACGGCAACCTTTTCCTCCCAATCAGGTCTCAGCTCCAGAATGCGGTGGTAAATCTGCAGAGCGATAGCGCGAGAATAAGCCACAATCATAGCCTTACCCGTCAGCAGGTATTCTCGGTTATCCTCGTAATGCTCCAGTATATCTGTAACCAGAGAATTGATGGTGTTCGGATTGCCCAGCACAGCTTCCATCTGCCCCAGTATTTGTTTGCTTCGAGCGATAACTTCCGGGTCGGCATTTTCTGCCATCACCTCATATTCCTTATCGATAAGCTGCAGCGTGGTGTCATCCAGATTCAGCTTCACCACTCGGCTTTCATAGTACACGGGGCGGGTAGCTCCATCTTCCACCGCCTGGGTCATGTCGTAGATATCGATGGTATGGCCGAAAACCTCTTCCGTGTTGCGGTCGCGCGAGGAAACGGGGGTTCCGGTGAAGCCGATGAAGGTGGCATTGGGCAGCGCGTTGCGAATCAATCGCGCTGCACCTACCACGCGCTTAGCCACCGTCTCGCCGTCCTCATTTTTCGTCATGCGGATGCGCTCGCTCAGTCCATACTGGCTGCGGTGCGCTTCATCTGCCATCACGATGATATTGCGGCGTTCAGAAAGCGGCTCGGCGCTTTCCGTAAACTTCTGCATGGTGGTGAAGATGATGCCGTTAGCTTTGCGCCCCTCCAGTAGTCTCACCAAATGCGCTCTGTCTTCAGCTTGCACAGGCTCCTGTCGCAAAAAGCGGCGGCACTTGGAGAACTGCCCGAATAACTGGACATCCAAGTCATTGCGGTCAGTCAATACCACGATGGTGGGACTGTCCAGAGCATCTTGCAAGAGGTGGGCGTAAAAGACCATGGAGAGCGATTTTCCACTACCCTGTGTGTGCCAGAACACTCCGGCCTTACCATCTCCACGTGTGGCCTTGGCGGTCGAATCAACCGCTTTCTTTACCGCGAAATATTGGTGGTATGCTGCCAGAATCTTGAAGCTTGTCGAGCCGTCATCAGAAAAGCAGATGAAGTTTTTGAGGATGTCCAGCAACCGCTTCCGCTGGAACAAGCCCTCAAAGAAAGTATCAAATCCCGCTTGCTGTGTGTTTTCGTAGTTGCCATCCTTCGTCTTCCACTCCATGTAGCGGTCTTCGCCGGATGTAATCGTTCCAGCTTTAGAGGTGAGCATGTCGCTCATCACACAGATTGTATTGTAATGGAACATGGCAGGAATTTCCTGCATATAGTTGCGTATCTGCGCGTAGGCCTCGCTGGCATCCGTTTCCTCTCGGCTGGGACTCTTCAGTTCCATCAGAACAACAGGCAAGCCGTTCAGGAATACCAGCAAATCAGGTCGCTTGTTGCTGTATTCAATATACGTCCATTGGTTCGCGATAATGAAGGAGTTATTATCGGTATTGCTGTAATCCACCAGATACACCAAGGCCGAGCGATTTTCACCCCGCACCGAGTAAGTGACTTCCACACCGTGTTGCAGGTATTCCATGAACACGGCATTTTTCTGAGCCAAATCGCCTAAGCCCAAATCCTTCAATTTGCGGATGGCCTCTTCTATCGCCTCATAAGGTAAGCCCCGGTTCAGTCGGCAAAGCGATTGTTCCAGCTCTGCCTCATAGAGAGGACTATAGTAGTCTCTCTCTACCTCCGGGCCATAAACATGCCTGTACCCCATCTCGCAGAACAGCTCAATTAGGGAGTTTTCATAGGAGGCTTCTGTGTAGGAGAGAGACATTTTTTGACTGTTTTCTATGGTTCTATTGACAACAAAGCAAATTATGCTATAATTCCCTCAGATGGGGCTCCCATGGGATTGGTTCGTCGTATCGATGAGTCTTTGTCGTGATGCTCCGTCGTCCCCACCGCACAAAAAGATCTTTTACCGCCGTTCTCGCCGACGAGAACGGCGGTCGCATTTTCAAGATAATCGCAAATACGAATCAGTCGTCTCAAATCTGTTGCATATTCAGCGCCGGGCTGAAGACAATCGGGACATTCCTCCATATGCTCTTGCAGAAACTCTAAGAGCTTCCTTTCGTTCAATTCCGCCTCATCCAGATACATTACTTTTGTATACCTGTTTTTCAGATTTTCCCACTCCTCTTTTAGTTGCGAAATTGTGGAATGTTGCCGATTCTTTTTACCTCGCCTTATATTCTTATTCAGAAAAGAATCAAAAGTCGAATGATTATTCATGTATTCAATAATGTTTTCCGGTAATGTAGCATTGGGATATTTCTCCAAATACTGGCTTACATAGAAAAACACAGGATACTCGTTAGTTGTCATTTTTCCAACTAACCAACTCTCCACAAAGCTCTTTATCTCAATTCCTCCATCTTGCCGTATAACATTTCGATACACGTCTTCCGAAGTCAACACATTATGCCCTCCATGGTCGCTTACGGACAACCCCACCAATGCATTATGCTTAAATTGATAGTTTGCATCAAAGAAATCGCCATCTGAGATAACTTTTACGACATCCACCGCATCATTTGTGGTAATAGTGCTATATACGTCCTTCTTTAATCTCCGGAGAATGCGAGGGTCGTAATTACGCTTAACTTTCAACAAACGCTTAAAGATAGGGAGATAAGAATTGGTAAGAATATGAGTATAGCTCATATTTTTTCCATTTAAGTGCATAAATCCCGTCGCTACAGTTGTTCCATGCGTCTCTTCTGAGTAGTCCACAAAAATGATGCGTTTACCCAGCTGCATCAAATGGTCAGCACTCAGACAATTTGCAATGGATTCAAAAATACCGAGAATATCACTATCATTAGCGGAATAACCAAAAAATATCACCGGATTTTCCATGAAGATGGACAGCAATTTCGCTGTCAGATAAGCTTTTCTCTTCTCAAAACCAGCATAATCACCATCTGTAAATACTAAACTACGCGGATTTGTATAGCAGCCGTGAATCTTGTATATTTCTGCCACTCCCGTTGATTGAGAAAAAATCAAATCCTCTTGGCCGATATATACATCGTAATCTGGAAAAATATTTTCCAGAAATCCATCGTAGTTCGTTGTAATAACGCCATTGACACTATGTTTAGCAATGACCCCTAAATCCGAAAGCTCTTCTTCCAAATCCGGCGGTAAGGAAGTTTTTGATATTTCAGAAAAAATATGTGCTAAGTGGCGACGGAACGGTGACTCCCCGCTTTTTTCATAATCTACCTGCGCATGCTCTTCTCCTTTCTTTATCCCTCCCTCAAAAAACAATCGATTATAATCTCTTTCTATCTTCGTAGCTATACGGGGATATATAATACTTGGCTCGGCATCCTCTTCTTCTGATTTATAGCTGGCAAAGGGGTACTCCTTGTCCTCTCTCGTCTCCTTAGCCAATCGCATCAATAATTCCTGCCATGATGGCGCTCCACAATAGCGACGACTAAAACCGCTACCCACAAACAAATAGGGGGCGCTCAGTGATTCAAATGCTTTCTGCAAATCAGTATTCATAACAGATTACTGAGATTATATAATGAAAATCCTAAAAATCAATCATTTATTAGAATATCGTAGTTTTATACTGTCAATTCTCCACTCATTAGCTTGGAAATAAGCGCGGAACGAGTTTCAGCCAGTTTTAGATTCTCTAATTTGAGACTTCTTATCTGCGTATATATTGGCTCTATCCGCATCAGTAATAGCTGCTGCTCATCCTTTTTTAACAATTTTATTTCTTCTCTATCGAAGTCTCTTGTTACAATAGCATCAAATACCGCACCACTAGCCTTTTGTTTTAATGATTTTACAACTACCAGAGCGTAGAAATAAATAAGTAAGGGGTGGATTTCTTCACTGATCAGCGCATAGCATGATTGATTCATTGCCATTGCGCGTCCTGCTAATGAAATTTTGCCGACTGTTCCTCGCGCGGTAATAAAAGTTGTCCACTCAGGATATAGTATGCTACTGCAATTATTTAGTCCCTCCTCAGTAAGTGTTTTTTCTGTCGTAAATGCGAAAGGCGATTCTGCATCCTTAGGAGTAAAAAAAGGGATGTTTCCGTTCCAAAAAGAGGGTTCACTAGTTTTAGGGGTTCCCCCACCAGAAATCTGGATTACGGATGTAAATAATCTAGGCTCATTTTCTTTCTGGTAGTATTGAGAGAAAATCGCCTCTGCCTGTTCTTCCAGATTTCGGCAGATGGCGTTATTGGTCTCGATTTTATCGTCCAAAGCGGAGAGAATCGAGGCGATTTTTCGCTGAATGGGGAGTGGGGGTAAGTTTATTGAAAGTCGGCGTAAGTCATCTATAGTAATTTGTGATTGAGCAGACCCCGTATCTAACCATTTTAAGTTATTTAAGCGGTATTTATAGTAAAAATAATAGGGGTGACACACACTCCTGTCAATATCCACCATTATGGAGAGATTAGTCAGGAAACAATCTGTTTTCAATATTTTAACATCTCCAGTCCCGCCTACGCCTCGAGCTACAACTATGGGAGTATCGCTCTCGCAATTATACGAGTTAGTCCACCCCACCACACGATAGCCAGAAAAAACAGGATATTTGCCGGGAACGTTCTTATTGGGTAACATTTTTCCATATTTCATGGAAGCTATATCACCAAGTTTATATTCTTTCCACTCAGATTTCATACCCCAGCTCTTTCAGGTTATTCTTAATCTGTTCTTCCAACTCGTGGGAACGCGAGAAGAGGGAAGAAAGCTCTGTAGTAAGGCGTTTCATTTTCTCATCAAAAGGCTCGCTATCCTCTTCCTGCTCCTCGATACCCACGTATCGGCCGGGAGTGAGGATGTGGTCTTGCTTGCTGATGTCTTCTGTAGAAGCGACTGCACAGAAGCCTTTGACATCCTCCAAGGTGCCGTTTTGGAAAGCCGTAAAGGTGTCGGCCAGTCGGGCAATATCTTCATCGGAAAAATCGCGGTGCTTGCGGTCAATCATGGTACCCATCTTGCGGGCATCGATGAAGAGGGTTTTCCCTTTCTGCTTCTTATCCTTGGAAATGAACCAGAGCGTAACGGGGATGGTAACGCTGTAGAAGAGCTGGGTAGGAAGAGCCACGATGCCTTCCACGAGGTCTGCCTCGATGATTTTCCTACGGATGTCGCCCTCGCCGCTTTGCTGGGAGGAAACAGCACCATTGGCCAGCACAAGACCAATCTTGCCGTTGGGTGCAAGGTGATGAATCATGTGCTGAATCCATGCAAAGTTGGCATTGCCTGCTGGCGGGGTGCCATATTTCCACCGCACGTCATCCTGGAGCTTTTCCTGTCCCCAGCCGGAAAGGTTGAACGGAGGATTGGCGAGAATGAAATCGGCCTTAAGCGTCTTGTGCAGGTCGTTATGGAAGGTATCGGCATGATGTTTCCCGAAATCCGCCGAAATCCCACGGATAGCCATGTTAATTTTAGCCATTTTCCATGTATCGGAGTTGGATTCCTGCCCATAGACGGAGATGGCATCGCGGCGGCCGCTATGCTCCTCGATAAAGCGAGCGCTCTGTACAAACATACCGCCGGAACCACAGCAAGGGTCATACACACGACAGTTTTCGAAGGGTTTCAGGATAGCCACAAGCGTTTTCACCACGCTGGCGGGGGTATAGAACTCACCGCCCTTGGTACCTTCGTATGCGGCAAAGTTGGCGATACAATACTCGTATGTACGCCCCAGCAGGTCTGTGCTTTCCTGCGCAGAGCCCATATCCAGATTGGTGAAGAGGTCTACCACCTCACCAAGCACTCGCTTATCCAGCTCCGGCTTGGCGTAGTCCTTGGGCAGCACATCCTTGAGCGTATCGTTCTCTCGCTCGATGGCACGCATGGCGTTGTCTATCGTCATCCCGATTTCAGGAGTATGCGCGGCTGCTGCGATAGTCGCCCAGCGAGCTTCCTGCGGCACCCAGAAAATATTTTCTTCGGAATAGAAATCGCGGTCGTCCTCAAAGCCGTATCCTTCATCCACAAGCTGCTGGTAGCGGGCTTCAAAGCGCGAAGATACATAACGCAAGAAAATCAAACCGATAATGACCTTACGATAGTCGGCGGCGGGAATATGCCCCCAGAGTACGCAGGCTGCATCCCATATCTGCTTTTCAAACGGGAGAGGGGTATTATCTTTAGCTTTCTTTGTTGGACGCTTTGCCATGGGGACATTCTACCAATTTGGCCGCATCTCTTCAAGGAATTTCCTATGAAATCTACGTCAGGAAGATTCTCTGCGTTAATCATTTTTGACGGAACTATTGCCGCTATCCAACAACGATGTGATAACAAGCCGGTAGTACCATTGGTCTACAACGGCACAATCTTGCAATCTTACCCGTAAGGCTCTTTTTTGGGCGTTTTGCGGGGATTTGCCGGGCGGGTCACATCAGCCCCTTTTCCCGGGCGGTGATTTTCCGTCTTCGGTAAACCTACGCCGAGACAGGCATACTCTTTGAGCAGCTCCTTGCCGAAGTACTCGCGCAAGGGGCTTCGCCACAGCTACGCCCGCTCTGGCGAGAGCGCCCCTGTAGAAGATAGAGAAGCCGCATACCTCGCGGCGTTGGGGCGGTTTCCGTCTTCGGCAAGCCTACGCCGTGACAGGTGGGGGAAATGGCAGATGGCTCGCGCCGGGGGGCGGAACACCCTCCACACGCGCCCTGGAATCACAGAAGGCTTCCACCGAAAAATGAAATTAATTCAACGCCAGGCCTATGGCTATCGCAACTTTCAGAACTATCGATTAAGAGTGTTAATTGGGCTCTTCTGCAATAATTGTGGAATGAGCGCCGCAAGGAAGAGAAGAAGACGGAGAAAAGTATTAGCAAAGAGCAGAAAAACATTGAGCATGGAGGAGAAAACTCCTACCATGCCCAGTGTTGTGTTCTTGAAGTACT
>JBGVGW010000020.1:0-56919 GCA_045121855.1 Akkermansia sp. | reverse complement strand
CTTTTTTAAAATTATTGGAGATGAGAAAGAGCAGCTATCATGGAAAGAAAAAGATTCAGCTCTAATATCATTCCTGGAGGAAAGATGCACATTATCTATTGATGAGAATAAGAAAAAACTGTTGCTGAGAAAAATTTCCATTCTGGACTTCGTAGAGAAAATATTTCTACTCCTAATTTACACAGTACCGATGTTTCCCGTGATATATTTTGAATTGCTGCTTAAGTAAAAAACGCTTATTATTCAGCCTCTTGCGCTTTTCTTACAGCCCCGTAACAGATACGCGATTAGTTATGTCCATGCCCACTATCCACAAAATCCTTGCCACCACAGCCCTCTGCCTTGCGGCGGGGAAATAACGCATAAAAAGCCATCTTGCAGCCTAGGATTCCTCCTAGGCTGTTCGCTTGTCAGGCCGGTGCTCCTTCCATCGCTTGCAAGTGTCTTTTTATCCCCTTGCAAGCTCGAAATATCTTCGACGATGCTATTGAGCGTAGAGAACAAATGAGGTTAACAGCCCATATTTACCCATTTGTGATTGACTATTCGAAACCGCATGATACACTTCCTGCACGGGGGAAGTGTGAGACGGATTACGTCTGAGACTGGTGAGAGGTGAAATCATCTTCTGCCCTCGTGCTTCATTCAAGAAGTCAGGCGGCGGGCGTGCTGTTGCCGGGCACTCGACGGGTTAAGAGTGGCGCCGGTAGGAAGCCCGGGAGCTTTACCGTCAAGCTCGACAGTCACTGCGCAAGATTGTCCGTCCTCTTGAAACCATAGGGCGCATCGTGCCCTTGACGCCCCGTGTTCGGGACGCGGGTAGCCTCAAGGGTCGCAGATGCGCCTTTTTTTGCTTTCACATCCTCTACTTTTACGCGAATGGCCACAAATGCCAACAGCTCCTCAAGTTCGAGCTGGAAGAAATGAAAGATAATTGGTACGCATAACGAAAAAAAGCTCCACTCGCCGAAACGAGTAGAGCTTTTTCATATCAGCTGCAGAGCCCTAACGACTGTGGCGTGATACCGAGTAACTCCTCCGCCTCTGCTGCCGTCATAGCCCGGCGGTAATGCTTCACCAACATACGCTCACTATGCCCGAGCATGTCCGCAGCAGCGCTCTTGCCCTGAGCCACACTCAGGTTACTGGCGGCTGTGTGACGGAACGCATTCCTTGGTATCTTAAAGCCCGCTTTACGCGCCGACCGCACAAAGGCTCCCTGACGATCCTCGCGGCTCTTCTCGGTGTCGGCAGAGGCCTTCACAATGAACTCATCCGACCCCAGCGGAGCCCCTACCCGGGCAAAGTAGTCCAGCCAGGCGGCCATGGCCGGTGACAGCGGAATGAGACGGGCGTTATTCGTCTTCGTAATCGCTCGGCTCAGGTAAATCTCAGCACGACCACCGGGGCAGATATCCGACCAGCGCATACGAGCACGTTCGATAGCGCGGATGCCGCACAACACACCCAATACCACGGACGGCAGCAGGTCATGCCACGACTCGGACTGTGCGCACCACACCAGCATGCGCTTCACCTCATCACAAGTCATCACCTCCGGCTCCGCCGTAGTGTTGGTGTCGATAGCATCCATCACCGACGTAGGATTGTTGTCCGACTTGATAATGCGATGTTTCACCGCATAAGTGAACAGCCCTTTCACCAGGTTCAGGTGCGCAGCCAACGTCCACGCCGCCGGCTTGGCACCATTACGCCCCTTTACAGTCTTCATATACGCACGCACATCAGACTCCTTGAAATCGTTGATGCGCTTATTCTTCCAATACTCCGACATCCTCTTACCCAGTCGACGCTGACGTCTGATATGACTCTCCCCGGAACGGGATTCCACGTACGCCAGATACTCCTCCATCACCGCAGGGAAGAGCGGTGCCCCGGATGTAGCAGCCTTTGCTGTCTCTATCCCGTGCCAGATTACATTGAGCACACCATAAGGAGCAATCCCCTGAGCAATACATTCCCTCTCATACTGCCGATAGAACTCGATAGCCTGCCGCTCCGTTACCGATAGGGCACCGAATTCTGCGCCGTATGACTTGACCTCTTTCTCTGACTGTTTTGCATGGGCATTAGCATTCCTGATGCCATCGGGAGTGATAGGGAATGACCTAGTTTGTGTTCCTCCATTAGCCAGGAAATCACGAACAATCAACTTATCCACTCCATGCCGTTTCCAGATCTGCACGCCGGGATTCAGCTTGTACATTTTCCCGTTAATTTTCACAGCGCCGTTAAGAATGCTGATGCGGGTATCGCTGATGGCTTTTTCTTCATATTTTGGCTTCTTCTTTCCACTAGGCATTGCCTGTAAGGAGGAGTCCATAGTTGTATTAGGATTCATTGTATATCTTATTTTGTGACTTACCAGAATTCTACAGCATGTTACTGCAGAAATATATGTGTGAAATCGGCAGAAACGCCTATCACGACCAGACTCCGAATATAAGAATCAGAAACGCCGATTTTGCGACCATTCTGCGACCAATCCCTAAATTCGGCTAGTGAGCCACAAACAACGAGTCGCTTAAACCATTAAGGCTTAAGCGACTCTGACTTCTGGAGCATAGGGGATTCGAACCCCTGACCTGTTGCGTGCGATGCAACCGCTCTACCAACTGAGCTAATGCCCCGTGTGTGGTGTTGCGGGGGCATTTTACTCGCATCACGGGGGAGGTGCAAGCTTTATTTGTGCTTTTTTGTGTCGTAAAATCGGAGCAGGGGATAATTGTTATAGAGATAGGTTGCAGCCAGGGCGGTTTGGGGTGGATAATGGGGCTCCTGTTTTTATGAGTACGTATTATCTTCTGGATGCTGATAGTAATACCTGGAGTCGGAAGCATGTGCCGCTGCGCGCTATTCTGGAGATGCCGGGGGTGACGGATAATCATTTGCTGGCAGATGCGCAGACGCGGCAGACGCTGACGGTGGCGGAGGCGTGTGCGGTGAGCCGTAAGGCGCGTCTTAAAATGTCGGCGGCGGATTCGCTGCTGAAATGGAAGCGGGTTGTTCCATCTGCTTCGGCGGGGAAATCTCTTTCAGGTAAGCATTCCGTCGGGGCTGTTGCTCAGGAGCGAAAGTCTGCCCGGAAGCGGGAGTATCTGGTGGTGAGCGGGAGTGACGATTGTTTCGGCGGGCGGGCAGATGCGGAGACGCTGACGCTGGTGCTGAATTCCTATGCGCGCCAGGGGTGGAAGGTGCAGAGCTGTCATCTTGACCATTCTCCGGCGGCGGGGATGGCGTGGACGCAGTTGCTCATCATTCTGGAGCGGGGGTGCTGAGCGGGCTTAATTGCTCGATTCCTGCTGCGGGACGGGTATGGGGAATTGCGGTGTGGGTGTTTGTTGCTGGGGCAGGGTGGCGGGCAAGGCTCCAGCTTCCTGCGGTGACGGGGAGGTCTACCAGTATGAGTGCTGCGGTGCTGCCCGGTATGGCGTAGAGGGCGTGGCTGCAGAGTTTTTTCTGTCGGCTGCTGTCTATGGCTATTTTGCCGGTCAGTTTCGGTGCAACTCTATCGCCGAATGTGTGTTCCAGCCCGTCTGCCTGACGGCATTGGGTGGGCTGTGGGTGTATGCTTTGCCAGGTGCCGCCATGGGGGCAGTAGATGAGTTTCTTGCCGTTTTCGCGGGTCAGTTTCACTTCTCGGTAGACGATTTCGCCTTCTGTGCCCGGTACTGCTTTCCAATAGTAGGTGGTGGAGCCTTTGAGGTGCCACCACCAGTATTCCGGATCTCGCTGTGTGGCTTGGATTCGCTGCCCCTGTATGTAGAGTTTTCCAGCGTGCTCATAGTAGGTGGTAAGGTTGGTGACCTGAACGGCGTCGTAGACGAATGATCGGTCGAGGATGCGTTGGTGGCTCAGCAGGCAGGAGCAGAGGAAGCTGCACAGCAGGATGGGGACGAGTAGCTGTTTCATTGGTATTGGCTTTTGTGTGCCTCATTCTTGCATGCCGGCAGATAGAGGTCAAGGAGTAAGAATGCCTACCAAATAGGAAGGAATGGGGGTGGAGGTGTATTTTCTGCTTGCGCCGGGTGAAATAATACGGCTATAATGGCGGGGTGATAGGGAGCAGGATAGTGCGTTTTTATGCGGATGGGTTTCGGAGCATGACTCTGGGGCGCACGCTATGGTGTATTATTCTTATCAAGCTCTTTATCATGTTTGCCGTGCTTCGGGTGTTCTTTTTCCCGGCATATCTGCAGGGGAATGAGCAGGAGAAGGGGGAGCAGGTTTCCTCTGAGCTGACGGAGCGCGCGGCGCCGATGTCTTACTGATTTTTTATTATGGAACCTATTGATTCAACTCTTGTTGATTGGTCACGGGCGCAGTTTGCGCTCACGGCGATGTACCACTGGTTGTTTGTTCCGCTCACGCTGGGGCTGGGGGTGGTGATGGCTGTCATGGAGACGCTTTATGTGCGCACCGGGCGAGAGTTCTGGAAGCAGACGGCGCGTTTCTGGATGAAGCTCTTCGGCATCAATTTTGCCATGGGGGTGGCCACGGGTATTATTCTGGAGTTCGAGTTCGGGACGAACTGGAGCAACTACAGTTGGTTTGTGGGGGATATTTTCGGCGCGCCGCTGGCGATTGAGGGGATTCTGGCTTTTTTCATGGAGTCCACGTTCATTGCGGTGATGTATTTTGGCTGGAACAAGGTGAGCAAGCGGGCGCATCTGGCCTCTACCTGGCTCACGATTATCGGGGCGACTATTTCTGCGTGGTGGATTCTGGTGGCGAATGCCTGGATGCAGCATCCGGTGGGCATGGAGTTCAACCCGGACACGGTGCGCAATGAGATGGTGGATTTTGCGGCGGTGGCGTTCTCGCCCGTGGCGGTGGTGAAGTTCTGTCACACGGTGAGTTCGTCCTGGGTGCTGGGGGCGGTGTTTGTGGTGGGGGTGAGCTGCTGGTATCTTCTGCGCGGCAGACACCGGGAATTTGCGCTGAGCAGCATCCGCGTGGCGGCGTGGTTCGGTCTGTTTGCCTCGCTGATAACGGCACACACGGGGCACCAGAGCGGGCGGGATATTGCCCTGTACCAGCCCATGAAATTGGCGGCGGCAGAGGGCTTGTACGAGGGTGGAACGGAGCAGGGGCTCGTGCTGGGCGGTATTCTGCGCCCGGGGGCGGACTGGACCGCCGGGAGTGATGACCGTTTCCTGCTGAAGGTGGAGATGCCGTATGCGCTTTCTTACCTGGCAACGCATGATTTGCAGGGCTATGTGCCCGGTATCCGCAATCTGCTGGAGGGTGGCTACAAGCTGCCGGACGGTAGTGTGGCGCTCTCTGCGGAAGAGATGATGAAGCGCGGGCGCGTGGCCATCGATGCGCTGGCGCAGTACCGCGCCGCGAAGAATCCGGAGGCCAAGGCGGCGGCGTTGAGCGTGCTGCGAGAGAATTTTCCGTGGTTCGGCTATGGGTATCTGAAGAGCCCAGGCGAGCTGGTTCCGTCTGTGCCGCTGACCTTTTACAGCTTCCGCATCATGGTGATGCTGGGTGGGTATTTTATCGTGCTGTTTGCGGGGCTGTTGTTGCTGGGACAGCGCTTGACGCGCCGGAAATTGGTGCAGCTGGCGGTGGTGCTGACCATTCCATTGGCATGGCTGGCCAGTCAGGCCGGATGGGTGGTGGCAGAGGTGGGTCGCCAGCCCTGGGCTATTCAGGGGCTGCTGCCGAATGTGGCCGCTATCTCGCGTCTGGATGTCGTCGCCGTGCAGACTACTTTCTATATCTTCCTTGCGCTCTTCTCGCTCCTGCTGGTGGCGGAGCTGGGAATCATGGGCAAAGCCATTGCCGCTGGACCGGAAACGGATTCAACCTCTGCATAAGCTATGAACGATATTACATTTCTGCAACAGTACTGGTGGTTCCTCGTCTCTTTGCTGGGAGCGCTGCTGGTGTTTCTCATGTTTGTGCAGGGCGGGCAGTCGCTCATCTGGACGCTGGGGCGCACGGAGGAGCAGCGGCGCATGCTCTTGCTGGCGACCGGTCGCAAATGGGAGCTGACCTTTACCACGCTGGTGACATTCGGCGGTGCGTTCTTTGCCTCGTTCCCCCTGTTCTACAGCACCAGCTTCGGCGGCGCGTACTGGGTGTGGGTGCTTATTCTGCTGTGCTTTGTCATTCAAGCCGTTTCATACGAGTTTCAGCTGCGGCGGGGCAATGTGCTGGGAACTACCACCTACCGCATCTTCCTGCTGCTCAACGGCATTCTCGGCCCCTTGCTCATCGGTACCGCCGTCGGTACCTTCTTCACCGGGGCTGAATTTGTGGTGAACAAGGCCGCCGTGGCCAGTACCGCCATGCCCGTCATATCTTGCTGGACCGGCCCGTGGCATGGGTTGGAGGCGGCGCTTGTGCCGCAGAACCTGATGTTGGGCATGAGCGTGCTGCTGCTCACCCGCGTGTTGGCATGCCTGTATTTTCTGGGGTGCATGGATGATGAGACATTGCGGGAGAATTGCCGCCGTCGCCTGCGACTGGAGAGCGGCTTTTTCCTGCTGTTTTTCCTCACCTGGCTGGTGCGCTGGCTGCTCTCCACCGGCTTTGCGTATGACCCGGAGTCCGAGCTGGTCTATCCGGAGACATACAAGTACCTGCACAACCTGCTGGAGATGCCCGTAGTGGCTGCGTTGCTGCTCATCGGCGTGCTGATGGTGCTGGGCGGAATGGCCGGAGGCCTGCGTGGGCGCCGCCTCTCCTTCTGGCTGGCCGGGCCGGGCAGTGTGTTGGTGGTGCTGGCCTTGTTGCTCTGCGCCGGGTGGAACAACACCGCCTATTACCCCTCTGTGGCAAATCTGCAGAGCTCCCTCACCATCGCCAACAGCAGCTCCAGCCTGTTCACGCTCAAAACGATGACAATCGTTTCCTTTATCATCCCCTTTGTGCTGGCTTACATCGCCTGGGCATGGCGCGCGCTGGAGCGCGAGCCCATCACCGCCGAGGAAGTGAACGAGGAACACTAATCCGCATCCGGAACGAAAGAAAAGCCCCGCGCGGATGGAAAGCACCTGCGCGGGGTCATGATTATCAGAAGTCGCGAAGATTTAAGCGTTCGGTTTGTAGAAACGGTTGATGATGACGGCGAGGGCGCCGTCGCCGGTGACGTTGCAGGCGGTGCCGAAGTTGTCCATGGTGATGTAGAGGGCAATCATGAGCGCCTGTTCCGTATCTCCGAATCCGAGCATGGAGTGGAGAATGCCCAGGGCGGCCATGATGGCACCGCCGGGTACACCCGGGGCGGCTACCATGATGATGCCGAGCATGAAGATGAAGTTACCCATGGTGGGGAAGTCAATCGGCATGCCTTTCATGAGCATGATGGCGATGGCGCAGGCCACGATTTTCAGCGTGCTGCCGGAGAGGTGGATGGTGGCACAGAGCGGGATGACAAAGCCGGCTACATCCTTGTGCACCTTGTTGCAGAGGGTTTGTTGCAGGGTGATGGGGATGGTGGCGGCAGAGGATTGCGTGCCCAGCGCGGTGAAGTAGGCGGGCATCATGCGCCAGAGCAGCAGCAGGGGATTCTGCCGCGCTACGAGCCCGGCAATGCAGTACTGCAGCAGCAGGATGCCTATGTGCAGCAGGAAGATGATACCGATGATTTTCAGGAATACGCTCAGCAGATCCGCTGCCTGTCCGCTCCAGGACATGTTCAGGACAATGCCGAAGATGTAGAGCGGCAGTAACGGAATGATGGTTTTCCCGATGGATAATGCGATGATGTCTCGGAAGTCATCGCTCACCTTGCGCAGCGCCGTTCCCCGGCAATAGGCCATGCCCAGCCCCAGCAGGAAGGCCAGAATGAGCGCGGTCATGACTCCCATGAGCGGGGGAACGCTGATGGTGAAATATGCAGGTGCTTCTGCCGCCTTGTCAATATTCTGAATGGCAGAGGGCTGTATCATGCCCGGAAAAAGCGAAACGGAGGTCAGATAGGACGCAAAGCCGGACACCAGCGTGGCGCCATAGGCCAGAAGAGCCGTAGCCAGCAGCATTTTTCCGGCCTTGCGTCCGATATCGGCAATGGCGGGTGCCACCAGCCCCACAATGAGCAGGGGAATCAGGAATCCCAGATACTGCCCGAAGATACTGTTAAATGTGTTGAACGCGCGAACCATGCCTACGGGAGCGTATGGCCCGGCAACAGCGCCCAGTATGAGGGCGATGATGATGCGACCAATCAGCCCGAGACGAATCTTTTTCCACTTCTTCCTTTTCATGCGATGGTTGCATTCTAGCACATTCTGCTGAGGAAGTACACCTCTTTCCCCGGATTTTTACAAAATCGCAGGGCGTTTTTTATTTGCCGGACTCCGGAGAAGCAAGGGCGTGGAGCAGTTGCTCTATTTCTCGGGAGTTGCGAAGCTTATCCAGCCACACCGGGGTGTCCTCTCGGTATGCTTTGCCGGGGTAGTTGAAATCCAAGTCTACCCGCCCATCCGGATGAACGGTTTTTACCACCGGGTAGCAGCCGGTGATAGGGCGTGGCTTGTACCCCTCAACGTACAGAAAGCGGGTACCCAGCGCATGGCGTTTCCTCGTGGTGTGCGCATGGCGGTTTTTCCACAGGAGGAAAGCAAAGGTTAGTGTCAGTAGCAAGAGGATTCCCCAATAAACCCACATTCCCTGGTGAACGACATCAGCCGGGTACAGCAGGGCGATGCCTCCGATGGAGAGGAGATAGATGGTAATCACTCCCGTCAGGATGCGGACTTTGGGGGAGGAGTCCGGCCCCGGCTCGTTCATGCCCTCGGCGAGCAGGGCTTCCCCCTCCGGCAGAAGCGGATGTCGGCGGTGCTGCGCCTCCGGGATGGGCAGAGGTGCGGGGGCATTTGCCCGGAGCTCAGCCAGCACTTTTTCTGCCGCTTCAACGCGCGGTAACACTTTTGTGTGCAGATGACTCCGCATGCTGCGAGGACCGCAAATGCTTAAATCCGCGCTTCCGTCTGTCTGTCTGTTTTCCGGAATGAGATGGAGATAGCGAAGGGGCGCATCTTTCATCTGCAGCGTTTGCCATTCATGCTTGAAAAAGAGGATGCGGCGGTTGGTGATGACCTCCTATTGCCGGAATCTGCGGCGGTAACAGCGGAGGATGAAATGCACCATCCGATAAAGGCTCAAGCCAACCAGCAACGGCAGAATCGCCCCATGCAGCAAGGGCGCCAGCATCAGCGGCAATATAACTACGGCCACCAGCAGAGAGATAACGTTAACCTCTACCCAGAACTCCGTAGCCATCTCGCTGATTCGTTCGCGAAACGCGGGCGGTGTTTCACGCAACCACAAAATGCGCTCACCGGGAAACAGCTCGTTTTCCGCGATTTGTCGGAGAGTTGGGCGGGAAGTTGTCATGCCGTTGCAGAGTCCTAAATGCTACGTGTTGGTGTTGCAACCAAATCCTGTGGATAAAGGAGTCTTACGATGTCGTAAATCCTTCATGATTCAAGAACGCAGACAGTCTAATAAAATTGGGTGAATATGCAAGCTTTTTCTCCGATAAACGATGATTTTAAAGGAATCAAATTCAATACGTCGCTTATCTATGCGCTTTGCGGTATTCTCCGTCTACTGTTATTTGCGGTGGCAGCCGGGCGGTCTGTTAGTACAGAAATCGGATTTATCCGCGGTGGAGGAGGCAGAGTGCATTGACAAATACTCGTTTTCCTGCTACATTCGTTGCACGTGGCAAGACCACTCACAGATATTGTAGCCAAGTCTCCTGCCTTTGCCGGAGAGCTGGCGCGTTTGCTCCGGGGTGGTACGCGGGAGGAGCCCGTGGTGTTTGACCGGGTGTGCCCGGCGGCCTTTTCCTTTGTGGCGGCCATGGTAGCGGCGCAATCGCAGCAGGCCAGACGCATCTGGGTGGTTGCGGATGCCCTCCCCATGCAGGAACGAGTGGCGGCCGAGTGGTCGCTGTGGGAAGCCCCCCCGGCGGTGTTTGTGCCGGAGCGGGAAACCCACATCAACAATGGATTGAGCGACCCGGATCTGGCGGCAGAACGTCTGGAAGCGCTGAAAAACATCTCCGGGCATCCTACCGGACCGCAGGCGGTCATTGTGACGGCTGCCGGGTTGAAACAGGCGGCTCCGGTGTTCTCGGAGGATGCGGCCTGTACGGTGAAACTGACCGTGGGGCAGGAATATCCGCCGGAGCAGTTGACGGCGCTGCTGACAGAGCGGGATTTTGACCGCGTGGAGCAGGTGACCGCCCGCGGTGAATGGAGTTTGCGCGGTGGTATTCTGGATGTATTCCCGCTGCAATCGGCATGGCCATTCCGCGTGGAGTTCTTCGGGGATGAGATAGAGAGCATTCGCGCGTTCGATGTGGATTCGCAGCTTTCTTTCCGCAAGCTGGAGGAAGCGGAGCTGGTGCTGGATGAGCCACCCTCTGCCCGGCTGCTGGAGCACCTCATTGCACCGGATGACTGGGTGGTGAGCCTGCCGGGTTGCGGGGTGCCGGGGGATGTGCTGGTATTCGAGCTGCCGCCGGACAGAGATGAAGCGCTGCCGGAGCTGGATGAGCGGGAGGAGCAGGGCAATACGGCCTTTTTCGGCTCTCCGCTGGGTTCGTTCGAGACGGGTGATTTCGTGATGCAGGAAGCGAGACGCAATCTGGCGCGTGCCGGGCTGCTGCAATGGCGGCGCGATAAGTGGCGCGTGGTCATGTTCTTCCCCCACGAGGGCGAAAAGAGCCGATTCGAGGAAATTTGCGGCGAAGATGAGGCGTGGTCTGCCGTGCAGAGTCGCGATGGCGATTTGCCCTTCGGCTTCACTATCCCGGGGGCCGGGGTGGCGGTGCTGTCTGCTGCGGAAATATTCGGACGCTACTCCGGACCGCGCTCCCGCCGGAAAGATGACCGCGAGGACCGCCTGCGCCGCGAGCGGGCACAGGCGCCGCTGCGCGAAATTGAGGAAGGCGACCTCGTGATTCACGCCTCCCACGGGCTGGGCAAGTTCATGGGCATCGTGCGCGATGAGAACAGCGGCGAGCAGGAGCTGCATATCAAATACGCCGGCGATGTCATGCTGCGCATCCCCTTGCAGCAGAGCCACCTTGTTTCTAAATATGTGGGGCTGGGGGCAAAGACTCCCGAATTGAGCCGTTTGGGCGATGCCCGCTGGAAACGCGCCTGCAAGGCGGCGGAAAAGGCGGTGGCCGACTATGCCGCGCAGTTGCTGGAGGTGCAGGCAGAGCGCGAGAGCAATCCCGGCTTTGCCCACCCGGCGGATTCGGCATGGATGTGGCAGTTTGAGTCCAGTTTCCCCTATCGTGAAACGCCGGACCAGCTCCGCGCCATCAACCAGACCAAGGCAGATATGGAATCCCCACAGCCCATGGACCGCCTTATTTGCGGCGATGTGGGGTTCGGCAAGACCGAGGTGGCTATCCGTGCGGCGTTCAAATGTGTGACCGGCGGCAAACAAGCTGCCATTCTGGCTCCCACCACGGTGTTGGCGGATCAGCACTACCGCACTTTCCGCGCCCGCATGAGCGAATATCCCGTCCGCATCGAGCAGCTCAGCCGCTTTACCCCGCCCAAGCGAGTGCGCGAGATTCTGCAGGGGCTGGCCGCCGGTGATGTGGATATTGTGGTGGGAACGCACCGCATCATCTCCAAGGATGTGCAGTTCAAGAATCTGGGTCTGGCGGTCATTGATGAGGAGCAGCGCTTCGGCGTGCGGCACAAGGAACAGTTCAAACGCATGTTCCGCATGGTGGACATGCTTACGCTCTCTGCCACCCCCATTCCGCGCACTCTCTATACCGCGCTCATGGGGGCTCGCGCCATGAGCACTATCGAGACCGCACCCATGAACCGCCTCCCGGTGCAGACGGCGGTCTGCCCCTACAATGAGCAGCTGATGGCCGATGCCATAGAGCGCGAGCTTGCCCGCAACGGGCAGGTGTTCTTCCTGCACAACCGCGTGCAGAGCATTCACGACATGGAAGCCACGCTGCGCCGACTCGTTCCCCGAGCCCGCATTGTGGTGGGGCACGGGCAGATGGATAAGGCGGATTTGGAGTGCGTGATGCGGGATTTCGTTAACGGCAAAGCCGATGTGCTGCTTTCCACCACCATCATTGAGAGCGGTATCGATATTCCCAACGCCAACACCATCATTATTGACCGGGCTGACAGGTTCGGTCTGGCCGACCTCTACCAGCTGCGCGGGCGTGTGGGGCGCGGCGGACACCGAGCCTATGCCTACCTCATGCTGCCGCGGGAAGCGCTCTGCACGAGCGATGCCCGCAAGCGAGTCTCGGCCATCAAGCAATACACGGAGCTGGGCAGCGGTTTTAAGATTGCCATGCGTGATTTGGAGATTCGCGGCGCAGGGAATCTGCTGGGCACGCAGCAGAGCGGTCACATTGCCGCCATCGGCTTTGAGCTGTACTGTCAGCTGTTGCGCCAATCCATTGAGCGGCTTCAGGGTAAAGCTCCCACCATCCGCGCAGAGGCCAACTTCAAGGCAGATTTCATCTGCCTGAGCGAGGCATCCATGGCCACTCGCAGTGATGCAGACACCCTTATCGGGGCTTTCCTCCCCTCGTCATACATGGAATCCACCCGCATGCGCATGGCGGCTTATACCCAGCTGGCGCAGGCTACCACGACGGAAGATATTGATGACCTGGAGCGCGACTGGCATGATCGCTTCGGGCGGCTCCCCCGCGAAGCTCGCCATCTTCTCACCGTCCAGAAAATCCGCATCCTCGCTACCCGCCGCAATATCTCGCAGGTGGAAATCTCCGGGCAGAAACTCATGCTCACCCGCAACAAGGACTACATCTTGGACAACAAGCGCTTCCCCCGATTGACAAAAATCCGCCCCGGCGATAAACTTATTGAGACTCTGGGCATGTTGCGAGCGCTGTGAGTTTAAGCTGTGTTTCTGTCTGACTGTGAAGTCCGGTAAAACAGCTTGCTGCCGCGCAACTGGATTCGGCCGGGGGAGTCGTTGGTGAATAAACGGCCGGTGCCGAGTCCGTGGAGAGTTTCGGGGGCGTGTGCCCCGCACCATTCGGCCAGAGCGGTGAGCCCGATGTGGCTTTCCAGTGCAGAGTTAATCCACAGGCGAATGCCGCGTTGTTCTGCCAGGTGGGTGAACTGTTCGGCTGCGGCAAGTCCACCGTGCAGGGATGGCTTGATGACGAGCGCCTGTGGCATGACGGTATCAAGAAATCGTTCCGCATCACGGTGCGCGGTTATCAGGTCTTCATCGCAGGCAATGCAGAGCGGGGTGTGGCGGCAGAGCTCCCGCAGCGCCTGCCATTGCCCGGGGCGGATGGGTTGCTCGATGCTGCTGACTCCGGCTGCGGCGAGGGCGTCCAATTTGCGGAGCGTCTCTGCAGGAGAAAACGCGCCGTTGGCATCCACGCGGATTTCTGCCTGTGGAAAAGCGGCATGAGCCTCTTGCAGGAGTCGGATTTCCTCTTCAAAGGGCAGGGCGCCCACCTTGAGCTTCAGACAGGTGAATCCGCGCTGAATCCCGTCCGCCATGGCGGCCAGCATACGGTCGGCCGTATCCATCCAGATGAGATGATGAATGCCTATGCCGCATTCTCCACGGGTGAAAGGACTTTCCCATCGGGGCTGCCCGGGATGTTGCGCTGCCGCAAGCGCGCACTCCAGACCGAAGCGGATGGGGGCGGGAATATCGTCGCGTAACGGGATGTATCCCAGCCGTTTCGTTTCGGCACACCAGTATCGCAGTTCATCCTCGGTAGGCTGCGGCAGCAGCCCGGGCATGGTACAGCACTCCCCATAGCCGCAGCCGGTTTCCGTATGGGCTTCAACAATGAAGGTGACACGCTCCGTGAGCGCCCCCCGAGAGGTCGCGGCCGGTCGCCGGAAGTGCAGCACCCGTTTCTGCCATTGAATCCGCATCAGGGCATCTTGGGATATTTCGAGAAATCCGGCTTGCGTTTTTCCAGGAACGCACGGGAGCCCTCGTGTGCTTCATCGCACATGTAGAAGAGCATGGTGGCATCCCCCGCCAGTTCCTGAATGCCGGCCTGCCCATCCAGTTCTGCATTGAGTCCGGCCTTGATGAGACGCAGGGCAATGGGGGAATGCTGCATCATTTCCTCTGCCCACTGCACATACTCGTCCTCCAACTGTTCCTGCGGAACGACCTTGTTTACCAACCCCATTTCCAGCGCTTCCTGTGCATTGTATTTGCGGCAGAGGAACCAGATTTCGCGCGTCTTCTTCTGCCCGATGCAGCGCGCCATGTACGAAGAGCCGAATCCGGCATCGAAACTGCCCACGCGCGGCCCGGTCTGCCCGAAAACAGCATTTTCCGAGGCAATGGAGAGGTCGCAAACCACATGCAGCACATGCCCGCCGCCGATAGCAAAGCCGTTCACGGCGGCAATCACCGGCTTGGGTAGGGAGCGAATCTGCTTCTGCACGTCCAGCACGGAGAGCCGCGGGATGCCGGATTCGTCCAGATAACCGCCGTGGCCTTTCACATTCATATCGCCCCCGGCGCAGAACGCGACCTTGCCCGCTCCGGTCAGTACCACCACAGAGATGTCCTGCATCTCGCGGCAGATGCGGAGCGCATCGCTCATCTCCGCCGTGGTAAGGGGGGTGAAAGCGTTGCGGTAGCGCTCGCGGTTGATGGTGATGCGGGCAATGCCGCCATGCTGTTCAAAGAGGATATCCTTGTATTCCTTAATCGTTGTCCATTCGCGTTTCATACTCAGTTTGCGGCGTTGTTGTAAAACTTCTTCAGCAAATCAGCATCCTGCTGAGCGTCGGTAAAGACCTCCAGCAACAGCGGCTGAGAGACGGTCTCGTTCATCAGAAATGCTATCCCCTCTGCCAGTTCTGTCTCGTTTCGGGCGGCGCGATAGCCGAAGCCGCAGCTGCGAACCCATGCTTCTGCCGTGGCGTGGTGCGGAGCGTTCACCAGCGGGCTCTCCGGAGCCCCGATGGCAGAGAAGATACCGCCGCATCCGTTGTTCAGCAGGAGAATACGCATGTTCGGGGCGGTCCCGGACATCCACAGCGCATTCATGTCGTAGAAGAAACTCAAATCCCCACAAATAAGCAGTTGCAGGCGGTTATCCGCCCCGGCGAAGCCCAGAGCCGCCGAAACGCAGCCCTCGATGCCATTGACGCCTCGGTTGCATTCTACCTGTACGCCTTCTTTCAGCGGGAAGAGCTGAGCATAGCGCACGGCAGAGCTGTTGCCCAGATGCAGCACGGCTTCCTCCGGCAGAGCCTCTAGCGAGGCTCCCACCGCCGTCATGCCACAGAACGGACCGTCAAATTCCGGCGGCTCTGCAGCCCAGCGAGCCGTAAAATCCTCATCTCCCTCTTCCGCAAAAGCAGCCAGCAGCTCCCAGATTTCGTCGGCAGAGCCCTCAATGCTGCGGGTGAGAGCGCAGAAGGTATCGCAGATATCGCCATCTCGGCTGATATGCCAGTGTTCCTTCGGGGGGTGAGTGCGCAGCAGTTGCTTGAGCCGCTTGGAAATGATGCATCCCCCCACGGTGATGAGTAAATCCGGTGCCATTCCTTCCGTTCCCCGGCTCAGCAGGGCATCCGGTCGCGCACAGAGCAGGGGGGTGTTGCACAATTGTTCCCCCACAGTCGCAAATTGCTTTTCCGTGACCAAGGTGGGCGGTATAGCAGCGCTCTGCTGCAATTGGCCTACCAGAATCATGCGGCGCGGCAGTTGTGCCACAATATCCAGCAGCTCATCCTCATCGTCTGCTGTCATGCACGACAGCTCGGTGCGGCGAATGATGCGCGGCTCCGGCAGCGGCTCTTCCGTGGTGGTGAACAGAGGTTCGCTCAGCGGGATATTCAGTTGCACCGGTCCTCCGGAGCGATGCCGAAGCTCCAGCAGCGCTTCGTTGATGATGCGATTGACTTCCCAATCGTTCCCCTCGCCCTCCGGCAGGTTGTATGCGGCGCGTACCAGTCCGCCGAATACTCCCGGCTGCGGGAGCGTCTGCCCATCCTGCTGCCCTATCCAGGCGGCCGGACGGTCTGCAGTCAGTATCAGAAGCGGAATATGGCGGTAGCAGGCCTCGGCAACTGCCGGATGAAGGTTCAGCACGGCTGAGCCGGAGGTGACACAGACTGCCACGGCTTCCTGCACCTGCGAGGCCCATCCCAGAGCGATAAAGCCTGCGCTGCGTTCATCGACTACCGTGCGGCATTCAAGTCCGGCGGCTTCCAGCGTCATTGCAATCGGCGCGTTGCGGCTTCCCGGGCACACGACACAGCGTGTCACCCCATGTGCTTTCATCAGCGCTGCCAGTTCGCGCAGTTCTCTTTTGGCGCTCATTCCTGCCATAACGCGCAACATGGTATCACACTTGCTCCCGCTCGGCAAGGAAAACCCCTCCGGCAGAACTCTCACCGATAACAAAACATCTGCCGAGATAATAACCTCTGCGGATGGAAGAAAAGATTGCTTGCGGCTCTTTAGTTGGTCGCACCCGCCGGCGCATTGGATGCCTTGCTGAGCACTTTGACCAGAGCCTGACTCATGGAGGGGGAATCGTAGCAATTAGCCTGTGCCATCTGCACAATGGATACCACGAAGTTGTGCACCGTTTCCTGTACTTCCTGCTCATTGATGGCGGATTTCACCAGCTTTTCCTGCTCTTTACTCAAAGTTGGGAAGCTGTCAGCCTGCATCTGTAACTCTCGCATCTTAGCGGCAATTTCCTGCACCTTGACGGCGGCGGCATCTGCCGTTGTCTGGTCCTTGACGGATTCCAGCGTGCCCGTCAGCTCCCGGAGTACCTCCAGAATGTTGCGGCTGAGCTGCAGATGTTGTTGAGCCTGCTCCGTCATCTCTACTGCCGGAGCAGGAGTCGCGGGGGTAACAGCTGCGTCCTGAGCCATCAGAGCTGTGCTCAACAGAACGGCGGTAAGAATGGCGGTGGTCTTCATTGTCTGAACTGGAAAAATTACTTAGGATAACCTGATGGTTAACACGGCTGAATAATAGCCTGTTTTATTCCGGAAGTCAATGCTTCAATGCGGTAATTCTGACATCTTGCAATTTTTTTGTAAATTACTTGTATCATACTCTTTATATTTGTGTAATGGCGTGAAAGAAAGAGCCGCCGCTATCCGTAAGGAGAGCGGCGGCATAAGGGAGGAAAGTGAAAAAATAATCAGCGCAGCGCAGTCCGCATGGAGAGGGCGGAGAGCAGGGAGATGAAGCGGGCATAGTCGCTCTCGCGGTCACCGGAAACGAGGACGTACTCGTATTCTTCCATGCGGGCATCCTCTGCGGCGGCGTTGCGCAGACGCAGGGCAATAACCTCCTCTGAATCCGTCTGTCGGCCGCGCAGACGGGCTTCCAGCTCGGCTGCAGGGACGTGGATATACACGTCTGCATAGCAGCGGCGGATGATGGCATCCTCGCACGCGCGGATGGAGGCGGCTCCCTGTACGTCGATGTCCATGACCACGTTCTTGCCGGCTTGCAGCAGCTCGATGATGTCTGCCTTCAGCGTGCCGTAGGAGTTGCCGTGCACCGTGGCGTGCTCCAGGAACTCGCCGTTCTGCACTTTTTCGGCGAATACCTCGGGGGTGAGGAAGTGATAGTCCACGCCGTCCTGTTCACCGGGGCGGGGGGCACGGGTGGTGCAGGAGATGGAGTAGCCGGTAAGTCCGGCGGCTTCTGCCCGGCGGCAGAGGGTTGTCTTGCCGGAACCGGAGGGCCCGGAAACGATGAGAAGTGTTCCGTAGGTCATGTTATTCGATGTTTTGTACTTGTTCGCGGATTTTTTCCAGCTCGGTCTTGGCAGAAACAACCATTTGGGCCAACTCCGCATCATTGGCCTTGGAGCCGGTGGTATTGAGCTCGCGGAAGATTTCCTGGCAGAGGAAGTCCAGCGTGCGGCCCACAGCTTCCGTTTTGTCACAGATGCGCTCGAACTGGTTAAGGTGGGATTCCAGACGGGTCATTTCTTCTGTCACATCGCAGCGGTCGGCAAAGAGTGCAATCTCCTTGATGATACGCTCATCATCAGCCGGGAGGGGCAGCCCGCTTTCTTCCAGCCGTTTGAGAAGAGCTTCCCGATGCCGCAGCGCCACGCCGGAGGCACGCTCCATGAGAGCCACACGGTATCCGCGCAGGGTGTTGATGCGGGTGAGCAAATCCTGTTTCATGTTGGCTCCTTCCTGCGCACGCAGCGTGAGGAAGGCCTGCAGCGCTTCCTGCACGGCGGGAACGACGGCTGTCTCCACGGTTTCGAGGGGTAAATCGCTTTCTGTCTCTTCTGCGAGGACTCCCAGCCGCAGCAAGGCGTCCAGCGAGGTGTCCACGGGCTTGCCGAGGGCGCTTTCCAATTCTGTCAGCTGTGTTACCAGAGCGGTGAGCCGCTCGCGGTTGATGGTGATGGGGGCGGCGGCACCTGCTGGCTGTTGCAGGCTGACGCTGATGTTGACGCGACCTCGCGACACAGCGCCCGCTACCAGCTCGCGGACGGAGGTTTCCAGTGCTGCCCAGGCGCGGGGGAGGGTGACGGCCACTTCTGTCTGTTTGCGGTTCACGCCGCCGATTTCCACGCGAATGGAAGCGGAGGCAAGGGGGGCGGTGGCGGCCCCGAATCCGGTCATGCTGTTCATAAGAGGGAATTATTGCCGATGATGTCGAGCAGGCGGGAATCCAAGGCCAGCGCTTCGGCTACGTTAAAGTTGAGATCGGTACGCAGGGCATCCACGGCTCGCATGCGGCGCAGGAGGCTTTCTACGCTGTGTTTCTGTGCCACTTCCTGCAACACCGGGGAAATGGGACGAACATCCGGCGCATGCGAGGCCAGCAGCACCGCCTGTCCCAGACAGAGAGAAAGCAGCTCCAGCATTTGCTCCCGTTCGGCCAGATATTCTGTCTCGATGAGTGCGGCGGTGGCGTCTTTCTGCCTGGCTTCCCAGTCGCGGATATCCGTGCCTTCCGCTATGGTTTTCGATTCTGCCTTGATAGCGGCGGTGAGCTTCTTGGTGATGCTTTCGCGGCGGTTGGTCAGCAGAGACTGGAAATCCGCGCGGAGTGCCAGAGCGGCTACATCGGAGCCGAGGAGCGCGAGAGCCTGGCTGACAGCCGGGAGAAAGAGCTCCTGCACGCGGCTGAGATGCAACCCGGGAGTGGCGCTGCGCAAATCCAGCCGCACGCAGCGGGAAAGAATGGTTGGCAGCAGACGGCTGGGTTGTTCCGTCACCAGAATGATGAGCGTCTGCGGCGGCGGCTCTTCCAAGGTCTTGAGAAAAGCGTTTGCCGGTTCATCCATCATACGGTCAGCCTCCAGAATGACCACAAGCTTGGTCTCGTGCGCCTCTGCGCGCAGGGCGAGGAATGGTTCTACGGCGCGGACGTCCTCAATGAGGATTCGGCGGCTTTTGGAACCGGGGCGCAGGATACGGCACATGGGATGCCGCAGGTTTTCCGGCTGGTCGGCCACGGCGCCGTTGAATTCCTTTGCCAGCGCCAGCACGAGGTCGTGAGTCCCGGCCTCTCGGGTACCGGTGATGAGCAGAGCATGGGGCATGCGACCGCTGCGGCGGGCATGCAACAGAAGCTTGCGGGCGTGGTCGGCGGTAAAGGACATAGGCAGAGTGAAGAAATCAGGCTTCGTCCGGGTAGGAGCCCAGCACTTTTACCATGGGGCATTGCCCGCGCAGCTCCTCCAGACAGGTGCGCAGCGGTTCGGCATCCTCATGCCCCTGCACATCGACATAGAACAGGTATTCCCAAGCCGTGTCACGCGTGGGGCGCGAATCTATACAGAAGATATTCAGCCCGTGATTCTTGAAATGCAGCAGCACATCCACCAGACTGCCCGCCACATGGGCCGGCACGCTGAAGCAGATAGTCGTCCTGTCCTTGCCGGAGGGCTTGGTCTTCTGCTTGCCAATGACGGCGAAGCGGGTGGCGTTGCTTGCCTTGTCCTGTACGTTTTTTGCCAGCAGCTTCAGCCCGTATTTCTCTGCGGCCATAGGTGTGCCCATGGCGGCGGCTCCGTTGGCTGTTTCTTCCAGAGCCTGCTTGGCTGCAGCGGCGGAGGAGGGCATGGCAATCTGTTCCGCATTCGGGTAATGCTGCATGAGCCAGAGACGGCACTGCCCCAGCACCTGCGGGTGGGAGTAGATGACGCGGATGTCCTCCGGCGCACAGTTGGCCATGAGGCAGTTCTGCACATGCTGGTGCATCTGTGCACAGATGCGCAGGGAGGTGTCTGCCTTGGCAAAGTTGTCCATGGCCTGAGAAACGGAGCCGTCCGTGCTGTTTTCGATGGGAATGACCCCGTAGTTCACCTCGCCGCGCTCCACGGCATCAAATACTTTGGAAAAGGTGGTGAAAGGCACCAGCTCCACGCTTTCGCCGAAACGATTGAGCGCCGCCAGATGACTCCATGTGCCCTCCGGGCCCAGATAACCGATACGCATGTTCCCTTCCAGAAAGAACGAACAGCTCACAATCTGGCGCCAGATACTCAGCAGGCTCTTTTCCGGCAGGGCTCCGTTATTGAGCTGCAGCAGCTTGGAAATGAGCTGGCTCTCGCGCTCCGGCACAAAGGTGGGTGCATTGGTGGATTTTTTGATAGCTCCTACCTCATGCACGCAGCGGGCACGCTGCTTCAGCAGCTCCACCAGCCCGGCATCAATGCGGTCAATTTCCTGTCTCAGCTCGTCTAAGTTCATACAACGCGCGCATTCTATCACAGTTGTTTCCCTCATTCAATCATTATTCCGCGTTGCCCAACATGGTGCGGGCAATCTTCCAGCATTCGGCGAAGGAGCAGGCAAAGTCCTGCGGACGGCGCTCCAGCCAGGTATCGATGAGTGTAGACGGGAAGGGAATGACCCCGGAAATTTCCGCTGCGGGGAAGTGGACTTTGCCGTTGTAGAGTGCGGCGTAGAGCGCCACGTGTTCCATGCCGTTACCGGGAGTGGGCGGCAAATCTGCCAGATGCAGGATGCGGGTGTCCGTGATACCCAGTTCCTCCTCCAACTCACGGCGGGCGGCGCTTTCGTAATCCTCACCGGCATCCAGATGACCGGCTGCAGAGGAGTCCCACACGCCGGGGTGCCGGTCTTTGAGGAGAGAACGCTGCTGCAAGAGGCAGTCGTGGTGTTTGTTGAATACCAGAATGTGGACAGCGCGGTGCATCAGCCCGTTATCATGAATCTCTTTTCGGGTTGCTTGCCGCAGTACTTGGTTTTGCTCGTCCACTACATCCAGCAGCTCATCATCCTTTTGCGGTACGGCTGCCAGCGGGTGCGGGTCGTAGGCGTTGGTCACGTTCACCCATTCTTCCAGCCCCAATTCCTCCGGACGGGCCGTGGCGGGGATGCCGAGGCGAGCTGCCACATCTTTCCACTCCGGCTGAGCAGGGAGCTGCTTGTGCATCTGCTTGCGGCGCTGGGCAAAGCAGCGGCGCATCAGTTCATCCATCAGCTTGTGATCAAAGGGCGGCAGGCTCAACGGATCGCGCGGCGTGAGCAGCATGACCGTCGAATCTATCTTCGGGCGAGGGGAAAAAGCCTCCGGCGGCACTGTCTTGAGCGCCTTGGGCACCCAATCCATCTGCATGCGCAGCGAGAGCAGCCCGTAGGCATCATCCCCGGGCTTTGCCAGAATGCGGTCAATGAACTCCTTTTGCAGCATGACTACCGCGCGTTCCACCGCGCAGGGTGAAGTCAGGAAATTCGCCAGAATGGCCCCACCGGCGGAGTAAGGGAGGTTGCCCATGAACTTGACCGGGCGCTCCTCAAAGAGCGGGCGCGGGTCCCAAGAGGCGCCGTCGGCATGATGAACCGTCACATGCGGGCAATCCGCCCAGCGCCGTCGTTGGTACTCTGCCAGTCTGGCATCGAACTCCACCAGAATGAGCTTGCGGCAGAGCGGTGCCATGTGTTCGGTAAGGGCGCCCGTGCCGGGACCGACTTCCACCACGCAATCTTCCGCTGTTATCTCCAGCTGGCTGACAATCCAGCGGGCTATATTCTCATCCACCAGGAAGTTTTGCCCCATGGATTTGGATGGGGTCACTCCGGTGTTTTCCAGTACTTGGTGAATCTGCGTGGCATTCATGCGCGCGCATTTTAGCGCGAACAGGCACGGAAAGCAAGATTCCCGTTTGACATGAAAGGGCTTCTATGCTATGCTCGCGGCAATGAGAACGCTGTACCCGCTGATTCGTGTAACAACCCTGTCGCTGGGGCTGTTCGTTGTCACGTCCTCTGTGGCTTGGGCCGATAAGGACGACGATAAGAAGGAAAAAACGGAGCGACGCGGGCAAAGGAAACAGACTTCCAACGAGGCGAGTATAGAGCGCCAGTATGCCAAAGAGATTGAAAAACTGGATGAGGCGGTGGCGATTGTGGATTCTGCAAAGGATGAAAAAAGTGCAAAGGATGCAGCCAAGCAGCTCATCAAGATTTTTGACCCCATGCCGGTGCTGATGGGCGGGAATGAAATCCAGTTGGATAAATTGGCTCGCGCTCAGAATAAAATCAACATCCGCATGGAGAAAATCAAGAAAGAACCTTGGTTTGTACCCTCCGGTATGCAGGAAGCCTGGGGGCTCATCACCGTGCATTCTTTCCGTCGCCGCGCTTCTAACAAGAACTGATGAAACGATTATTCCTCAGCATGATGCTGGTGGGATTAGCTGCGGCTCAGCAGCAGGATTCCATCACGCTGGACCCTGCGGCAATGAGCGAAGTCTGGGCTCAGGTTGCCGGAGGAAAGCAGCTCCCCGGAGCCGGTTCTGTTGTACAGCTGAATCCGTCTGCGACACCGGGAAATCACGAATGGAGTGCCTTGTTCCGGGAAGCCCGGAAGGCGGTGAATACCTCTACGTTTCCGGTTCTGGTGCTCAGCCTGATGCAGCAGCTCAATCCGCAGCTCCCCATGGATAAAAATGTGTGGGCCTACGCTGCCGCGCTGGAATTGCATCAGCTGGCTTTCACGGGCAATGCCCGTGCTCAGGCAGAGCTTGTCGCCGCGCTTCGCAGCGGCAAGCTTTCGGGACTGAATTACTTTGCGGATGAGGCGTTGGCGGCCTCCCTGGCGCCGCAGGACGGCATGCTTCGCGGGGGTGCTGAATAGTGGCAGTGCAGGCGCCGTCTCATCAGGTTGTCCAGGCTGAATGGCCCGGCGCCGGTGCATACGAGCGTTCCGTAGCATATCAGATAGAGCAGGGGGAGCTCTGCCTGTGCCCAACTGCCCTGCGCATGCACAACGAACACTACCACCCAGAAGTTGATTAGCAGCACCATGGCCGAAAATCGTGAGAAAAGCCCCACGATGAGAAAAAGACTGCAAAAGACCTCTGCAAAGGCACACAACGCCAGCGAAAGCGTGCCACCTATTCCCAGCGGGTCGAGCCATTCACTCCCGCCCCCGTTCAAGAGCATCCAAAGCTTCGGCAGTCCGTGCCCCAGCATCAGAATGCTCACACAGATTCGCAGAAAGATGACGCCCATTTGGTTCCGGTGAATCCAACTTGCATTAAGCGCAGCACAAATACTGGTTCGCACGCAGTTCTTCATGCAGATAGGAGTTATGCAATCCCTTCTTCGTTCACTAATTATTGGGGCTTGTGTACATTTGCCGTTCCGGCTGAAATGAGGGTATGACACAACGGTGAGAGTGCATAGCCGCCCCATGCCTTAGGTTGAGCTGGACAAATAGCGGGGAATGTGTTTAACTATGCAAGCTTTTTGCACCGTTAACAGATAGCACTATGAAATCTTATACCATTTTCCAGAAGTCCGATGACGAGACCGTGAATGAGTTCCTTGGTTGGATGCGCAACCAAGAGCGTGGTGTGTACCGCGCCGCTCTGCGTGAGCTGGGAGCTCTGAAAAAGCTGCGCCCTCAGTTCATGCAGCAGAAGAGCGTGGAGGAGCAGTTCGCCTGGATTAAGAAGATGCTGGCATGGAAGCCGGCAGAGACGATTGCCGACCACCTGCTGCAGGTGTGGTTGATTCGTAAGCACGAAGGTATGCTGGTGGGCTTCATTGAGAAGCTCGGCATTGAGCACAATGGTCATGGCGTGGTGGATGTTCTGCCGGAGACGCTGGATGCTGATAAGCTCAAGGAGGCTGTGGACGCTCTGTTCGAGAAGTATCCTGCCGGCGCTGTTTCCGTGTATCTGCACATGTTCCAGAACCAGACCGAGGAAGGTTGGCCGGAACTGCAGGATATCCTGGATAACGACCCCCGCGTCACCATCAAGTAAACATCCTTGACGGAGGACGAACATTTCATGATGCTGGCTATGCGCGAGGCTGAGAAAGCCCGCGCTGCCGGCGAGGTTCCCTGCGGTTGTGTCATTGTGAAGGACAACCGCGTGATTGCCCGCGGGTGGAATCAGGTGGAGGCGCTCAAGGATGCCACTGCCCACGCGGAGATGCTCGCGCTCACGGCTGCAGAAGCGGCTGTGGGCGATTGGCGTTTGGAGGGGTGTACGGTCTATGTGACCAAGGAGCCATGCCCCATGTGTGCCGGAGCGATGGTGCATTGCCGCCCCTCCCGGGTGGTGTTCGGTATTCCCGATCCAAAGGGAGGTGCCTGTGGTGGGTGGATTCACCTGCTGGATTCCAATCCTCCGCTCAATCACCGCTGCGAGGTGCTGGGCGGGGTGCTCGGAGCAGAGTGTTTGGAACAGTTTCAGAGCTTTTTCCGCGCTGCCCGTGCGGAGGCCAAACGCCGCAAACAGCTCCCGCGCGAAGAACAGGAATTAGCCAATGACGCCGGAAATTGAAGTTTTCCTGAATGCCGATAGGCCATGGGTGACGGAAGCTCTCGCGGAGCGTTTTCGCGGGGCTCTGGAGGCGTTGTTGCTCCGTTTGCTGGAGCATCCTGTCGGTCCGGATCATGTGCTTTCAGCTCTCCCTCTGGTGGAAATATCCATAGTAGATGATGAGACTATCGCTCAGGTGCATGGGGAGTTCCTTAATGACCCTACGCCGACGGATGCTATTACGTTTCCCTATGGTGAAATTCTGGTGAGTTGCGATACCGCAGCAACCTATGCTCAGGCTCACGGGTTGACTCCGCAGGAGGAATTGTTCCGCTATATGGTGCATGGTCTGGTTCACTTACACGGGTATCTGGATTATGAGCCCGCCGACCGTGAGGCTCTCTTTGCCGTGCAGGAACCGCTCGTGCGCGAATTTTTTCCCTGTTGATTCAGTCCCCTTCATGGCCGGAGCCCCGAATCAGGGTACATTTGCTGTGCCAATGATTCCAACACGCAGATTAGACTTGCTTTGCGTTAGGCTCTGTGGGAATATATGCACATGAAGTATGCCCATGCAGTAATCACCGGTGCGTCTTCCGGTTTCGGTGAAGCGTTTGCACACCGATTGGCCGGAGAGTGTTCTCACATGATACTGGTGGCTCGGCGGGGCGAAATCCTGCAGACGCTGGCAGGTGAATTGAGAGCCGCCCATCCGGATCTGCAGGTGACGGTTATGCCTTGTGATTTGGCAGATGCTGCGGCTCGCTCTGCCTTGATACAAGAATTGACAGCGTTGCCGGAAGGCCGCATGTTACTGATCAACAATGCCGGTTTGGGGGATTACGGCGAGTACGCCGCCAGCGAGCCGGAGCGCAATCACTGTATGTTGCAGGTGAATGTGGTGGCTGTTGCAGAGCTCACGCGTGCGCTATTGCCCCGAATGCGAAAACAAGGGGGCGGCATCATCAATATAGCATCCCTTGCTGCGGATTTGTTCATCCCGGATTTTGCCATATATGCAGCCTCGAAGGCATTTGTTGCGTCATTCAGCGAGGCCATTCGTCTGGAGGTCCGAGCGGAGGGGATTCCCGTTGTGGCGGTATGTCCCGGCCCCGTGCATACGGGCTTTGGTGATGTGGCTCGGCGCCACGGATGCACCAATGGCTATTCCCCATTCAAGAAATGGTTTTATACACCCATCCCCACGGTGGTGAATGGGGCTGTGGCTGCGTTGGAAAGCGGTAAAGCTCGCTATTATCCCTCTTTACGGATTCGACTGGCCGGATTGCTGGTTCGGAATCTGCCCCTGTGGGTGCTGCGTCTGGTAATGGGGCGGCGTCCGCGTCAAGTATCTCCCCTCGACGAATCATGAAACACCAATCGCCGAAGAAAAAGAAAGGCTGTCTTCCCATGTTCGGAGTCGGGCTGCTGGGTGTGATGCTCCTGGCTGCCGGATCACTATATACTCCTTATCCCATCGAGTTGGTGAAAATTTGGGTGGGTACTACGCCGCCGCCGAAACCCGAGCCGACTTCAAAGCCGGAGCCTGTTGCTCCTGCTGAGCCGCAGTCTGTCCCGGAACCTGTCGTTGCTCCCGTGGTGGAGACCGCTGCTCCATGGCGACCGGACAATACCTTTACCATGCCTGATATTGTGCTGCCTCCGTTCCCTCCGGCCTTGCCGGAGAAGGTGGAGAGTGGCACGTTTGAGCATGTGAATGAATTGGGAGCGGGCATCAACATGCGCAGCGGAGTCGAGTTTAAGCCCGGTACCACAGCTTCGTCCGACCGCAAGGAGAAGGATGCCTATCAGGTGCAGATGTCCTTGAGCCTGCGGCAACCGCATGCAGCTAACGGTGAGGAACTCAAACAGGTTAATCCGAAATTGCCCGGGGTGCTGAATCGCTACGATGCTCTGATGCAGAATGCTCAGGTTTCCCCTTGGTTTCATGCCTTGTACCTCCATAAGCAGAACCGCATTCGGAAGAATGCAGCCACGCTGGATCGCTTGCTTGACCGTCATAATTTTTACGATACGGACACGATTCTTCAGATTTCGGCCCCTGATTCGGGGCGCAAGGTGCTGTGGGTACAGGCAGATATGGATGTGGTGTCTGACGGCTCGGACGGAGACCGCCTTCCCAAGATGTCCGACAAGGTGATGAAGAGTGACTATTATCAGCCTTCTACCTCTTATCGCTGGCGCAAGGTGGGCAAGGCTCCCAACCCCTTGCTGGCAAAATGGGAGGAGCGATTGGAAAAGCTGAAGAAAGACAGTAAGAGCTCCAAGGATGCTATCGAGCATGCCCGCACCGTGGTGGCAGATCTCAAGCTCTTCAGCTTCCTGTTGGCTGAATATGATCCATTTATCGTCATCCCTCTTACCTTCAAGGAGGGAAATGACGAAACTTATCGTCCGCAACCGGGTGATTATGCCGCTGTGGTGGTGGATAATCGGGTTTTTCCTGCATTGGTCGGTGATTACGGCCCGAAGTTCAAGACGGGTGAAGCCTCCCTGCGCTTGAGTAAGCTGGTGAATCCGCGTGCCACTTCCTATGCGCGAGCCGTATCTGATTTGGGCGTTTCCTATATCATTTTTCCCGGTTCCAAAGAAGAGAAAAACGGACCTCCTGATTACGACCGTCTCAATAGCCGGGTGCAGGAGCTGCTGAATGAAATCGGCGGATTGGGCCCGGAGGCTCAGTTCCGGGTCGTGGAGGATCAACTTAAACCGCAACAATAACAATCCATGATTGCCTATCTCCGAGGAACGGTGGCCGAGGCCATGCCGCAATGCCTGGTGCTGGATGTCAACGGTGTTGGCTATGAAGTTCAGGTCCCGTTGTCCACCTTTGATGCGGTCAACCCCATGGAGGGGCAGACCGTTACGCTGAAAATTCATTTCCATGTGCGTGAAAACGCGCAGGTGCTCTACGGCTTTGCGACGGATGCGGAGCGGGATATTTTTCGCCTGCTCATTGATCGTGTGAGCGGAATCGGCCCTGCCACGGCCATTTCCATTCTCAGCGGATTGAATGTATCGGCTTTCAAACAAGCTGTTGTAGGTGGTGATGTGCAGGCCATTGCCCGCGCCAAAGGCGTGGGGAAGCGCACGGCTGAGCGCATCATACTGGAGCTCAAGGATAAGGTAGGGCTTGCCTCTACCTGGGAGGCTCAGCAGCAGGGAACGACCTCGGAGGCTGCCGGTGATGCAGAACTGGCGCTGGTCGCGTTGGGCTTCAAGCAGACGGAGGCGCGCAAGGCTATTGCGGCGCTTGTAAAAGAAAACCCGCAGGCTGCCACAGACGAGCTGATTCGTGGTGCCTTGCGGCGCATGAGCTGATGAAGAAGCCCGCCACAGAGGATAACTTGCTGAAATCCGTTTCCCGCAGTTTTTACCTGAGTATGGTATTTCTGCCGGAGGAGATGCGCCCTGCTATTTCGTTGGCCTATCTGCTGGCGAGAGCAACGGATAGCGTAGCCGATACCTCGTCTGCCGATGCGGCGTTGCGTCTGCAGGTGCTTCAGCAAATGGGGCGGGCGGTGGAGGGGGCGACGACATCTGCCGAATTGACAGAGCTGCACGGCCTGCTGTCGGGGAAGATGGCTGAGGCCCAGCCGAATCCCGCGGAACGTACGCTGCTGCAGCGCTTCGGTGAGTGCCTGGACATGTTGCAAACGATGCCGGAAGCCCAAGTGCGATTGATTCGACGTGTGTTGGCAGTCATAGTAGAAGGCCAGAGCTGGGATTTGACCTATTTTGATAATCGCTCGCAGGTGGAATCCGATGAGGACACGCTGCGCTATACTTATCTGGTGGCCGGCTGTGTGGGTGAGTTCTGGACGGATTTGGGCTATGAAACGATGGGCTCACGCTTTTGTGCTCCCGCGCGACGTGAGCTGATGCGTCAGGCCGGAGTGCGTTTTGGCAGAGGCTTGCAGCTCATCAATATTCTGCGGGATATGCGGGAGGATGCGGCGAGGGGTCGTTCCTATCTTTGCAGCGATGAGGTATGCTGGCAGAATAGGGCTGAGCGCTTCCTGCGGGATGGTCTGGATTACGGCTCGCGTCTGGGAAGTTTCCGGCTGCGTTTTACGGTGATGATACCGGCTTTGCTGGGCTTGAGTACTCTGCAGCTCATTCGTGCCAGAAAAAATCAGGCGCGGGTGAAAGTCCCGCGCCGGAAGGTATATGGGCTGATGCTGAAAGCCGCTTTCCTCAGCGTGATGCGGCGAGCTTCTTGAGCTTCTTCGCCAGCGTAATTTTTGCCGCCGAAGACACTCGGTCTGTGAAGAGGAAGCCTTTGAGGTGGTCGCATTCGTGCTGCAGGCAGCGGGCCAGTAGATTCCCGCAGTCAATTTCCAGCACGGAACCATCCAGCTGGGTGAGCTTTGCCTTAACAAACTCCGGGCGAAGAACGTTGGAGCGAATGCCCCGTACACTCAGGCAGCCTTCCGTAAAGGGGCAGAGGTTGCCATACGGCTCCAGAACAGGGTTCACAAACACCAGAGGCATGAGATCGCGGATGGGTTTAATCTCGCCATTGACTACGGCGGTCTCGGGAACGTCCTTTTCTTCCTCATCCTCCGGGATATCGATGACCACCATCTGAATGTTAAGCCCGATTTGCGGCGCTGCGAGTCCGATGCCCTCAGCCGCATACATCGTTTCGAGCATGTTATCAGCCAGATTCTTCAGTTCCGGATCCAGATGCTCCAGAGGTGCGCTTTCCGCCCGAAGAACCGGGTCGCCGTATTGTTTGATATCCAGTAGCATGGCAGTTGTGGGGATGATTATTCAGCCGGAGTAGCTTTAGAATCCTTGCCGTTGGGTTCGGGCTTGGTCTGGCGGCGCTTTTTCTGATTGCGGTTGTTTTTATTGCGAGTCGGAGCAGGGGTGGGAGCCGGGGCGTTCTCGCCCTTGGGGAACCACACGGCGTTGTCGCTGGTGACAACGATGAAGCCCTGCTCAAGCAGCCAGAGCATATCGGCTACGTAGGGAGCGTGTGCTTCTGTGGCAGCTGCCTTGCTTTCTTCATCTGTGCCTGTAGGCACGCCGGACAGTTCTGCGAACATCTCTTCCGCTTTCTTGCCGGAGTTTTCCTTGCTCCAGTTGATGATGGCGACCATACGGTCGGCCAGCACCATGTCCGCCGGGATGGTGCGGATGCGGCTCGGCCCGGTGAAATGGTTGCCATGCCATTTGTAGATGGGCATGTGGTGCCGGGCCAGACCGTGGCAGAGGTTGGGGATGAGCATCTGCGGGAAACGGCGGGTCTTGTCCGCCAGTAGCTTCACATGAGCAAACAGCCCCTCGCTGAGTTTATCTGCCGGTGTTGCACCATTGATGAATACCTTATCAACGGTTTCGTAGACGGAGTCAAAGTGATTTGCCTCAAAGTCAGCTTCAACAGCACGCATGTCTTCCAGAATAATCTCATCGGCACCATCGCGCAGCGGCTTCCAGACGGACTTGTGCGTTGCTGCTTCTTTCCACGCTGCGATTGTTTCCTCGGTCTTGTCGAGAACAATCTTGTTTTTGAAGACGTCCAGCGGCATGTTGCTGTACTTGCTGCGGTACAGGTTCATGAGGGAAGCCTGATAGCCGTGCCAGTTTGCCGGGCCGATGTGTTCTTTGCCCATGCTGCAAACAGCAATAGCGGTGAACGTTCCCTTGGGTGCCTCAACCTCTATCTGTTCTTCCTTGTAAAACTCTGCAAACCATGGAGCCTGACGCAGATAGGCAATGGCTTCGGTGCGACTAAGCCAGCATGCTCCGTCTTCCCGTGTAGAATGAATCAGCGCCGGGCTGTTCTCCATCTTCATGAAAACGAGGTCGTAGCGATTCCCGGAACTCATGACGACGCGGGCCATATCCAAGAGCGGCAGAGCCCGCTTCTGTTTCTGAATTTCTGATGCGAAAAGGGTCAGGATGCTGTTAGCGGGACGAAGCTCTACCCGATATCCCTCCACCGGTTTAAGCGGCTCCGGGGCGGGACGTTCGGGACGCTCGCTGCGGCGCATCGGCTTGCGGTCACCCTTGCGGGTGGGCTTGTCATCACGTCGGGGGCGGCGGTCATCTCGTCCGGAGAAGCTGCGGCGCTCGCTCGGGGCTGCGGAATCCCTGCGTTCGCGAGGTGCGTCCGTCCAAGTGCGGGCAGGTGCGGAGCCGCCACGAGCCCAGGACGGGCCGAATTGGAAATCAGTCAACTCAGAAAGGTTGATGGAGTCAGCGATGCTGTTTTGGGATTCGTCCTTCATAAAAATATCTATCTGGTGTCTAGCCTACCGCTAAAATGAAGCTATGGCAATCATTTTTTGCGGACGCATAGCGGAAAAACACGTCAACCGTGCTGATTTTTAGTGTCGGTACTGATTTCATCCCGGAATTCAACGCCCAGAAGGCAGATGTCATCATCCTGAGCGGAACTGCCGGTGAATTGGTGCATAGCTGCCAGAGAAATATCTATCATCTCCCGGATGCTTTGGGGCGAGCGCTCTTTCAGGAAGTCAATGATGCGGGCGGTACCCAGTTCCTCCTCTTCCGCATTGTGCGCTTCTGTCAGTCCATCGGTGTAGAGCATAAGCTTTGTCCCGTTTTCCAGCGCAATTTCGCTTTCTCGGAACATGGCGTTTTCCAGAAGCCCCAGAGCGGGCGAACGGGGAATGGCGGGAACGAATGCTTCGCCGGAGGGTTGCAGTACGAAGGGGGCAGGGTGTCCTGCGCCGGAAAGGGTCATGCGGCGCTTGGCCAAGTCCAGATAGACGTAGCAGGCCGAGGCAAACATGGTGATGTTGGCACGGTCGAATATCCTGTATAGCTGGCGATTGAGGCTGGAGAGCAGAAGCCCGGGCGTGTCGGCCAGATTGGCCACCTGTTCCATGAGTCCCCGCAACATGGAGGCGATGAGCGCGGCGCGGACACCGTGTCCCATAACATCACAGATGAGCATGCCGATGCCGGAATTACCCACAGGGAAAACCTCGAAGCAATCGCCGGCCACCCCGGTGGAGGGCATGTAGACATGATGGAATGAAGCGCGTCGAACCTGTCCGTCATCCTGCTTCCAGACTCTGTCCGGGATGTGTAGCGGCTGTAGTGCTCGCTGCACTTCTCGAGCCAGCGTAATTTCTTTTTCCAGCGCGCGGTTGCGCTCATCGAGCTGTTTGGCAATGCGCTGGTATTTCTGCTGGGATTCAATGAGCTTGGTAACATCCGACGAGATGCCCACCACACCTTTGACAGAGCCGTCCGCTGCGTACCAAGGGAACTTGGACACTTTGGACCACGTATGTTTGCCGCCTTTCCATGTCTCATGGTGAATCCGATTGGTAATCGGTTTTCCGGTGCGCATGATTTCCTCTTCCTCCCGGCGGGCGATTTCGCTCATTTCCGGGGAAAAGAAATGCGAGTCTTTGCGACCGATGAGGTCGGAGGGGGTGTTCACCAGCATCTTGCGAGCCGTTGCTTCGTTGGCAATGACGAAACGGGATTCCCTGTTTTTGTAGTATATATTGTCCGGCAGGCAGTTAATAAGTGTGCGGAAGAGGTCGCGGTCCTCCATGGCGTGCATGTCTGCCATTTTGCGGCGCGTGATATCCACCCAGACGCCGACCAGTCGAGTCGGCTTCTTATCCGGTCCGTATTCCAGCATGCCGTTTACTCGAATCCATTTCCAGCCTCTGGAGCGCAGGTTGAGCAGTCGGAACTCCACGCGGAGCGGATTAACGGCATTGGTCGGCTTGTTCAGATAACGGTGAACCGTTTGCCGGAAAAAGGCAATATCGTCCGGATGAACGGTTTTTTCCGGTTCGGTGAAGATGTTGGGCGCCCATTCATCGTATGACATGCCCATCATCTTGACGCATTGTTCCGTATAGAAAATTTCGTTATCTTTCAGATTCCAGCAGTATACGCCCTCCTCAGCGGCGCGGAGCGCTTTGCGTACCATTTCCCATTGGAAAACCTGCGGTACAACGCTGCGCCGGGATTTGCTGTCGGAATCGTTTGCCATTTGATTGTACGATACTCTATCCGGCGCGCTATTTCAAGCAGAAAAGCGCAGCTTTTCCCTTTTTTTCGGGGGAACACGCTTTTCCCTTGTGTGGGTATCGGCTTTTCGTTAGAATGCCCCTGCGCATGAATATGACGGCAGATTTATCATCGGTGAACCGCACGTTGAAAGACGTATTCGGATTCGCCGGCTTGCGTCCCGGTCAGGATGAAGTGGTGGAAGCTATCATGTGCGGACGGGATGCTCTGGCCATCATGCCCACCGGAAAGGGCAAATCGCTCTGTTATCAGCTTCCCGCTTTGTGCCGGCCCGGGGTGACGATTGTGGTTTCTCCGCTCATTGCCCTCATGAAAGACCAGGTGGATGCCCTGATTGCCCGCGGTGTGGCTGCTGCGGCCATCAATTCCTCCATGGGTGCAGAGGAATATCGACAGAACATGGCCGCCTTGCGCCGCGGTGAGCTGAAAATCGTCTATGTTGCACCGGAGCGCTTCGGACAGGAAAATTTTCTGCAATTAGTACAGGGGTTGAATGTATCGCTTCTTGCAATAGATGAAGCCCATTGCCTGAGTCAGTGGGGCCACGATTTCCGCCCGGATTATCTGCGGCTGGGGCGTGTGCGGGAAATGCTGGGCTTCCCGCAGACCGTCGCGCTGACTGCTACGGCAACGGCGCATGTGCGAGAGGATATCCTGAGTACTCTGCAGCTACGCGAGCCTGCCATCATCATCAGCGGCTTTGCTCGGGATAATCTGAATTTTCGAATAACGCACTGTGAGGGGCGCAAGGCCAAGTTTGAGCGGATTCACGAGGTGGTGAAGCAATGGAAGCAGGGGATTATTTATTGCTCTACCCGCAAGAATGTAATGTCGGTGTTTGAAGAGCTTTCGGCAGCGCACGTGAATGCCGTTGCCTATCATGCCGGAATGACGGATGAGGAGCGCGCGTTCTCTCAGGATGCGTTTATCTCCGGCCGCGCGGATGTGGTGGTGGCAACCAATGCGTTTGGCATGGGGATTGATCGTTCGGACGTTCGCTTTGTCGTTCATTTTGAAATTCCCGGGAGCGTTGAGGCTTATTATCAGGAGGCCGGGCGAGCCGGACGCGACGGTGAACCCTCCGTTTGCGAATTGCTGTTCAACCATGCGGATTTGAAAACGCAGGAGTTTTTCTTCGAGGGAAGCAACCCTCCCCTGCATCTGGTGCGTTCGCTCTATAATCTACTGCGCCTCGATTGTAATCCGGAGTCCCATGAACTGCAGTTGACGGTAGATGCCATGGCGGAGCGAATCGGAGGGAAGGACGTTAACCCCATGGCTGTCGGTACGGCTCTTTCCTGCCTGATTCATGCCGGAGCTATTGTGCGATTTGATGTTCCCGGCTCTAATACGAAAGGCACCCGAGTCCTTGACCCTGCTCGTAATTTTGAATGCTTGGGGATTGATGCCTCCTCTCTGGAGGAAAAGGCTCGCCGTGATCATGAGAAGATTGAAGCCATCACCCGTTATTCATACAGCGGGGGCTGTCGTCAACAGTGGATTCTGGAGTATTTCGGTCAGAAGGATGCGGAGCCTTGCGGTCACTGTGATGTTTGCTCTGCCGATGAAAGCGAGCGCGAGGAAGTGCAGGGGAATGATTTGCTGACGGTTCGTAAAGCTCTGGCCGGAGTGGCAAGAGCCTCCCGCCGGAGCGAGAATGGTGCATGGGAGGGAATTTATGGCAGAGGAAAGATTATGGATATGCTGAGAGGTGCCAAAAGCGCCAACATGACAGCGCACCTCAAGGGCCTGTCCACATACGGTATCCTCTCCTATCTGACAGATGCACGTATCAAAGCATTGTTCCGCGCTATGCGGGAAGCCGGATTGATTCTGAGCTCCGGCGGGGAGATGCCGCTTATCACACTCTCTCCGACCGGTGAGGAAGTTATGCAGGCCCGTTGCGGTATCCGCATGTCGCTGCGCGGCTGGGGGGAGCTCTCGGCATCCCGTCCTGCTGCGCAGACGAACAGAACACAGCGCCTGCTGCAGAGTATGGGGCTGGGCCGAATGGATAAGGATTTGTACGAACGTCTGGCAGAACTGCGGCGTGATATCGCAGAAGAGCATAACATGCCCGTCTTCCGTATTATGCACAATGAGACGTTGCGCGCCATGGCGACAGTCAAACCGACCACCTTGGAATCCGCATCCCATATCAAGGGGGTGGGGCCTTGGCTCAGAAAGACATTCCTCCGTGCCTTTGTCGAGCTGATACAGGACTACGAAGACGTGTGATTAACCATCGTATCCCTGCACTTTGTAGCAGCGTCTCAACAGAAGCCTCCGTGGTTTTGCCGGATTCTGCGGGGTGAACCACACCTCGAATGCCGCGCCGAAATACTGGTGGCTTTTATCTTTACTGATGACAAAAAGGGGAGTCCCCTGCGGGAAGACGTTATCCAGACTGTTATGGAAAGCGCTGTTCTGCCAGATGGGAACGGACCCGGGGAAATCGTGGCGGAACTGTTCCTCCGGATTGTCTGAGAATCTGGCCGGGCAGTTGAGCAGTCTGATGGTGCGGCCGGTGTCCAGTTGCTTGATGAAGAGCAGAATGGTGCCGGCTTCGCCCGGATTGGCATAGACCTCTGCCTGATAGGCGCCATCCTGACCGGGTGGCTCGGCGAGCCTCAAATCCGGGGAGCTGCCGGAATAGGATTGTTTGCCGCTGACCATGCGGCTGATGGTGTTGCGGGAGGGTTCCTTGACCAACGGCATCATGCGCTCGTCCAAATCGGCAATGGCCGCATTGATGGCGCGGAGGGCTGTCTCCTGGTGTGCCGCGCCTCGCCATGCTATCAGCAGGTAATGGTTCAATCCTAAATCAAGGGCAAAATCCGGTATGTTATCCTTCATTTCCGGGAAGGTCTCGCCGGGTTTGATGGTAACGTAGCCGACCGGAAGAGGATCGCCTTCCACCAGCCGTCGGAATCCTGCATGTACCAGTCCGGGTATGCCGCCGGTGCTGGGCGGTATCATGACAACGTGGCCGGGCTTGGAGTAGAAGGCATCGTCCGTCCCCTTGTCCGACCACCGAGGAGATGCCTCCAGGTAATCACGGAAAATATCTGCGTGTTTCTGCTCCAAAAGTACCAGATTCGGTACCTGTTCAATGGTTTTGACCTGTTGTCCCTCCGTATCAATGGGGATGATAAGTGAGGTCGGCCCCAGCAGAGCGTCTGATGCCGCGTGGAGTACATCCGTTTTCTGGATGGGGTCGCTCTTTCGGAATGTTTCTGTTGGCGAGACATCGGCCAGAATGGCCACAAATACGTATAGAATCCCGGCGAGCCCCCAGATGCTCAACCATGAAGCGAAGCGCCAGAAGGCTCTCGTGTTGCTCAGGCGGAATATCTGGATACATGTGGCTGTCAGCATCAGAAACGAGGAAAAGCAAATAGAGGCCATCAGGCAGATGCCTGCGTAGTGACACACTCGCTCTGCATGCCGGGGCGGCGATACCTCGGGGAAGAGAATGGGCAGGGTGCTTAACACGGCCGTTGCGGCGCAGATGATGTGCAGCTCCGTGGGCGAGAGAATCAGGCGCTTGACGGTGTAGAATGTCATGACTGCGGTTGAGCGCTCAGCAATTGCGGGTGCTCCAGCAGGTAACGAAGCAGCACTACTGAGGGACTGCTTTCCCTGATTTCGTTATAAGCTGTGGAAATGGCAGGCATTGCGTCCGGTGATAGGGGCAGGCGTTTATCCTCTTGCAGCCCCTGCATGAGCTCTGCTCGGTGAGGCATCCCGTGTTGTTTGCAGCACTTGATTGCCTGTTGCAGCATTTCTGCGGTGATGACATCCGGTTCGCAGTACCTCAGGGCTGCATCTGTCAGAAGGGTGTTGCGAATGGTGCTCAATTCTTCCGGTAAGTTGGTCGTTCGGATATCAACTTCATCCGGAGGGGTCAGCCCCATCAGTTTCATTTGTACCCGCAGAGCTGCCTGTGCCAAATCCGGATCATGAGCTTCTGCACATTGTCGCACGTCTTTCATCGCGCGGACACCCTCCTGCGCCGTAAGCATATCCAGTAGCTGAATCATCGGCCCTGCAGCATCGCAATCAATCATGTCGTCCTTACTGGTGGGAAGCATACTGTGGAGCTTCCGGAGTGCCAGACGCAGGTTCCCGGGGTTCACCGGCCAGTTGAGTCTGTGTAAGTCTCGGAGCAACAACCCCGGTAATTCTTCCAGAAAGTGCTCGCCGTGTTCCCAGTAGTTCAGGCTGTTAATGTAGCGATCTGTCTTTTCCGGTTCGGCAAGCCGCATGAAATCAAGGCAATCTCCCAAGGCACCGTCAGGAATACGGTGGAGGGAATCCTGCTCCATGAAGTGGCGGAAGAGCGTTTCTGCCCGCTGATAAGCCGGTTTGCAGTAGCGGCGCAGCAGGTATGCCTGACTCCCGGCATTGATGGCATGCCTCTGCTGGGCACTCCTCAGACGCATGTAGCGCAGAAGTGCCGGGGTATCGTAGGGAAGTCGCAGGGTAAGCTCTCTGGGCAGTCGGTAATCCTTTTCCAAATCCTGCATCAGTTCCGGCATGCCGTTGATATAGAACATGGCATTGCAACCACTGTCATTTTCAAGTAATGGGTTGGCTCCGGCCTTGAGGAGTAGGGCGATGATGGGGCGCAGATGCCGTTGTTGCTCGGCTGTCATCGTGGAAGCCAGTCGGCAGGTGCGTATCAGCAGAGTGTCACCATTGGCATCGATTTCCTGAGACAGAAGGGGAGCGATGACCTCGATGGGCGCCTTATCGGACACCTCTTCCGTTCCGTTTGCGATGCAGACGGATGCCATGGTCAACAAAGCCGTGGTGTAAACTCTCATGTCCTCTTTCCAATCTAATGAAAATCCGGCGCTCTGTCAATCTGTATTTTCCTTTTCCTGCATGGAAGGGGGTAGAAAAGCGCTGCGATGTTGCAGAATAAACCTGGCCGTGGCGCATTCCAGCTCGAATTTCCACACATGGCTGTCTGCGGTGATGGCATCCAGTTCTTCGGCCTGATGGAGCGAGGCTGCGATGTCCCGATAGGCTTTTGCCGCACGGGAAGCGCCGACTTCTTCCATGGCGGCAAAGACTTCTTCGAGCTTTGCCTTTTCCATGTTGCCGAACCAGATATCTTCCTGAGAGGTGAGCAACACAGCTTTCTGCAACGGAGGCGAATCCGCCGTCCGACCATTTATTTTCAGCCAATCGCGCACGGCGTAGCATTTTGCCGCAGGTAATCCGGCTTGCAGCAATCGGGCCTGGAGTGCCCCGGCCTGCATCGCCGGGCGGGCATCCTGTTCATACCGGGAGATGTCAGCTTCCGCATCGGGGCAGCGGCCGAGCAGTTCCAGCATTGCTGCAGCCATATCCTGTTGGTTTTCTTTCGCCATGGTTTCGGCTGCCGTGCAGATAATCTCCTTCGGTAGCACCAGCGTCGGCATCTCGGTTAACACCTCCAGAATAGCGAGCGCGTGCGGATGCTGATCTTTCCATACCAGGGCATCAGTCCACAGCGGCAGCTCGGACAGCAGTTGCGCGGTGCGTGGGGCATCTATCTGCGCCATCATCCTGATACCGGCGCTGATGGCATCTGCATACAGGGGGTGCTGTCGCATGGTACTGTCCGGGGCTAAAATGCGGGCAATGGTGTCGTAATGCTCTGCCGTGTCGGGTGAAATTTCATGTCCCCGGCGGTTCTCCTCTGCGTGACAGCGGGCTTGTTCTATCAGATGCGCTCTGCATATCTCCCGCGGTAATTCATCCGTGGCCTCCCAGTTGATGGGTGGGGGCTGCAAGGCCCATCCCTTGTCGCGAAGTGCGCGGAGCAGGGCCGGCTTTGTCAGCAGGAAATCCATGGGTGAGAAGCCGGGGTATTCGGGATCGCGCTCGGCTTTCAGGTTGATATCTGCCCCCTGTTGCAGCAGCAACTCTGCCAGAGGGAGCGAGTCCATGCCGTTATCCTGCTGGAAGCTCATCCCGGTCATCAGGACGAACAGAGGGGTGCCCCCGTGGATATCCTGCATATTGGCGGGAATCCCTTTCTGCAGCAGTAATTCCGCGCAATCCGTGTACTTCTCTTCTCCTGTGTTATTCCCGGCAACACTATGCAGCAACAGCATATCTCCGGGAGTAAGTTTTCCCTCACGCCGCCTGAACAGTTCTTCCAATGCCTGTTTCCAGCCGTTGTCTGCTGCTATTTTTCCGATGGATAGTGCTACATCTGCCTCCGGTACCTGTATGTCATCGAGGTTTTCCGCCCGTTGCAGCAATTCCAGATAGACGCTTTCATAGCCGCAGAGCTGTCCCTCCCGCTGCATGTTGACTTTGGCCCCTGCTTGCAGGAGATGCTGCGTCAGGGCCAGTACTTCGCTCTCCGGACAACCCGTTTCCATGGCTACCGCCAGCACCAGCGGAGTAGCACCGGGTTCTGCCAACCCACAGAACCCCTCGCTTTTCAGCGAGGCATGAGGGGATGCTCCATCCAGCAGCAGGCATCGGGCCAGTTCGGCATGCTTATACAGGCATGCCAGATGCAGCATGGTCAGGCCGCTTTGCTCTGTGGCATAGCGGGCATCCGCCGTTTGGGTAAAATGTTGCAGCAATTGGTCAATCTCTTCTGCTTCTTCCTGACTCATGTCTCCATTTTGCAGAGAAATCATCATCTCCTCTTGCATCAGAGAAAACTCATCGCTGGCCTTCTGTGTTGCTTGCCCGACATCGCGTCGTTCGCAGCCGGGTTGCAGCAGGAGAATGGCCAGCAGGGGAAGTATGCCAACAGTCGATATCCGCATGCTCCCATTGTACCACACAGCGGCGGTTCGGCAAGCCAATTTCCCGTCTGTCTGAGGGGGCATGAAATAAATATCTCTGCTCCGGTATTGCACTCTCTCGGCATTCTGTGGTAGAGCTTTGTTCTATGCAGGAAATTCCATACATTTTGGGACTCACCGCCGGGGAGCTGTCTCCGTGGTTGAGTGCTCGTTTTGATTTGCAGGCATATCTTCGCGGAGCTGCCAGGATGAGCAATGTGCTTACGTTGCCGTATGGCGGCGTGCTTCGACGAAGGGGAACGGAGTATGTGCACCAAGCGGCTGCTGCCGGCAGTACCGCTGTTAAATTGTTTGCGTTCCGATATTCGGAATCAGACGTGCTGATGCTGGAGTTCTTTTCCGGCGGAATGAGGGTGTACAAGGATGGGGAGCTATTGCAATATAATGGGGAACCTTATGTGCTGACAACTCCCTGGATTGCTCCTTCCGTGGTGAAAGGACTCCGCTTTACGCAGATAAATGATGTGGTGTATGTCACGTCTGTTATGCACCCGCCCATGATGCTGGTGCGGGATTATGATACGCATTGGTATTGCCGTGAGGTGAAGTTTGCTCCCTATCCGCGGGAAACCTATTCTCCACAGAATGATGTGCTGCATGTGGAAATGGAAGCGAATGATACTTACGCCACTCTGACGCTGGATGCCGGTAGCTCCGCAACATTTCAGGCATCCATGACAGGGACGGAATATCTGATGGCAGATGCGGATATCCCCACGATGACATTGTTTCAGGGTGAGGCGTTTGACCGCCAGAATCTGGCAAACTTTTCAGAGTTTTACAAATATACGGTTCCTGTCGGGACGGGGGGCTACGTCAAGAATGCGGCTTCCAATATGTACCGCTATTACACCTGTATTCGCGAATTCAATGCAACTCACTTCAATGGAAGTACCGATCCGGATGATTACCCGAACTTTTTCCTTCCCGGTTTCATGTGGCTCAACGCAGACGGAAAACCCTATGAGGTTTGCGCTGACTGGGAAATCCGCACGAACGGTGAGTGGAATGCCACATGGGAATTGTGGCGTAGCTATGATACTCCGGAGCAGGGGACCGATTACGGCCTCTGGAACTGGACGCGTGTGAAAACATTTTCGCAGAGCGATTTTTCAGAGAGACAGAACTGGGCCTTGACCGGCTCGGAACCCTATCCCTGCCGGATGGTGTTGGTCTGTCGCGGTTCTCGGGCGCTTTCCATTGACCCCATGCTTTACTTCCGCGCCATGGGAGATACCCGTGAGTACCAATTCAAAATCATTTCCGTGACGAATGCCCGCAAGGCCAGAGCGGAAGTGGTCGGCAAGTACCTTTCCGGCAACAAGAGCTTTTCCACCCGCAGCTGGAGTTTCGGGGCGTTCGGCGGCTTGATGTATTTCCCGCGCTTTTCGGCATTCTACCAAGGGCGGCTGTGGTTCAGCGGTATACCGGGGATGCCCACGACGCTGCTGGGGAGCTGTGTCGATGACTTTACGAATTTTCGGATGGGGTCCAACGATGATGATGCGTTGCATTTGACGCTGGCCTCTGACAACCAGAGCGAGATATGCTGGATTTGTGCTGCGCGGGAACTGCTGTTGGGCACGACGGAGGGTGAATGGGTGCTCTCTTCGTCATCCGGGGCAGCGCTGACGGCAACAACCGTAGGCTTTCATCGGCAGTCATCCGTGGGGAGCGCCGCGCTTCCGGCTCAGGCCGTCGAAAACACGGTGTTGTTCATCCAGCGCGGGGGAAAACGCCTGCGCGAGATTTCCTACAAGCTGGAATCAGACGGGTTTACCGCCACGGATTCCAGTATTCTGGCAGAGCACCTTCTGCGCGCCGGGGTGCAGGAGTGGTGCGTGCAGCGCGGGAGTAATTTCTACGTCTGGGTGCTGATGCTGGATGGCAGCGTGGCTGTGTTGACGCTCAACCCGGAGCAGAATGTGACCGCATGGCAGCGAATGGAGTTCCCGGGACGCCGGGTGGTGCAGCTGGCAACGCTTCCGGGGCTCTCCGGCAATGAGGATGAGGTGTGGTTGGTATTGCAGAACACCGTCAGCAAACACCTTTCTCTGGAGCGTATCAGAGAGACTTCTGCCTATCTGGATGGCTTCACGTCCGTTACGGTGCAGTCTGCCGGTAAGCTGACGGGCTTGGAGCATCTGGCCGGATTGCAGGTGAAATTCGCCCCTGCAGGAAGTGCTGCCGAAGCCTTTCGTGACGGCACCGTGGCTGCAGACGGTAGTTTATCAGTAGCCGGAGCCGCAGTAGGGGCTGCCTATGATGTGGGTATAGTCTACACGTCAGAACTGCAGACGATGCCGATGGAGAGTCAGAACAGCTTCAACACCGTTCGTCAGTTGAGCCGGGTACGGCTGCGACTGCTGGAGAGTGACCTGAACTTCAGGTACAAGTCAAGCGGCTCGGAACGCTGGGAATCATATTCCGACTCCATCGACAGGCTATCGGTGCCGTTCACCGGCTCTGTGCGCTTGACTCAGATGCCGAGCGCGGACGTGGGGCAGGGCTTCTCGCTGCAATACTCCGGGCTCCGGGCGTTCTGTGTGCTCGCCATGACGATAGAGGTTGATTACCACGGCAGATAATCCTGCGGGCTTACAGGCTGGTGGGGGGCTTACTGCACGCTGCGCAGGGCCAGTTCAAAAGCACGGATGGTGCTGGAAGGGTTGGCCAGCCCCTTGCCCGCGATGCCGAAGGCTGTCCCATGGTCGGGGCTGACTCTCAATCGGGGCAGCCCGATGGTGGCGTTGACGGCATTGTCGAAGTCCAGCAGCTTCAGGGGGATGAGAGCCTGATCATGGTAGGGGGCTACCACAGCATCGTAGACCCCTTCGGCCGCATCCCGATACACGCAGTCCGGAACACAGGGACCGTGGAAGATGGCCGCACCTTCCCGCTGCAATTCCTCCACCGCCGGAGCAATGATGCGGGATTCCTCATCGCCGAATGCGCCGGACTCTCCGTTGTGAGGGTTCAGCCCGGCCAGCGCGATGCGCGGTGAGCCTATTCCGGTGCGGCGGAGAAAATCAGCCAGCAGACGCCCGACCCTCACCAGTTCTGCGGTCTGCAACATGCCGGGGATGTCTTTCAGGGCCACATGCGTGGTGGCCAGTGCCACGGTCAGCCTCCTCCCCGTCAGACACATGGCGAAGTTTGTCACCCCAAGTCGGTCAGCAAAGAATTCTGTCTGGCCGGGATAGTGAAACCCGAGACGGTGCAGCCCTTCTTTGCAGATAGGCGCCGTGACGACGGCGTCGATGGTGCCGTCGCAGAGTGCTTCAGCGGCTCGCTCCAGCTGTTCCAGCGCGGCGCGGGCCGTTTCTTCCGTCGGTTGTCCGGGGGTGGCCGCTATTCTTGCGCCCATGGGGCGGTATTCTGCGTGCTGCGGAAGCCGGAGGAGTGCTGCGCCCATGACCTCCGGGCCGATTCCGGCCTGGTCTCCGAGCGTGTAACCAATGATGGGCTGCTGCAGTCGGCTCATGCCTTGTTACCCGGGGTGGGCGGTGTCTGTTTCGGCGGAAGCTGCGGGCGATAGGAGCGCTCCGTGTTGATGTAGTGCTCATTCGTATCTTTCTGCTCAAACTGCAGCTCTGCATTCACGGAAATATGGTAGACGGCGGTCACAATCAAGGCGAGGATGACCGGTATTAGCAACAAACTGCCCAGACACGTCTTCATGCCCCCTATTCTAGCGTGCCTTTCCCGTTAAATCAAGCTTCAATCCGTCAAAAAGCGGCTTGCATACGCAGAATGAGCGTGACAAAAGGCATTCTTGAGATTATATATGAGCTATATGCACTATACACCATACACTCTTTATCCGATTGGCGCCATGAGCGCCCGCGCAGCTGCTCAGCCCCGCGAGGGTGTTCTGCTTCGTGGCGATAACGGTGGTTATGCCTGCCTCCAGCCTTGGACGGAGCTGGGTGACTCCCCTCTGGAATACGAGCTGGATGCCCTTCGCGACGGCAACCCTCTTCGTTTGGGCCAGCGTGCCCTTAAGTGTATTGAGATTGATGGTGCCGCTCGCGCCAACGGCGTGAACCTCTTCGAGGGATTGCGTGTGCCCCGCAGCCATGCTACGCTGACCGTCAGCACGACCCCCTCTCAAGTGTACAACCTGCACCAGCGCGGTTTCCGCGTGGGTAAGCTCAAGGTTATTCCCAAGCTGGCCTCCACGGTGGAACGCCTCGTGAATCTGGCCTCCATGGTGCCGGAGTGGAAGTGGCGCGTGGATTTCAACTGCACCCTTTCCCCGGAGGATGCCCTGAAGTTCTGGGATATGCTGCCGCCCGCCATGCGTGAGCGCATCGACTTCATCGAGGACCCCTGCTACTATGATGTGGAGGTCTGGCAGAAGCTGCAGGATGCCGGTATTCCTCTCGGTTACGATATGCCGGTGCAGAATGAGAGCATCATCCCGCAGCGCACCTCGAAGCCCATGATGCGTATCGTGAAACCCGCCCGCCACCACAGCACCACGGGTCTGCCGGTGTTCACCACCTACATGGATCATCCCCTGGGTCAGTGCTGGGCTGCGTACAATGCCGCCGTGTTCTACAATGACAAGCCGGCAGAGGAAGTGCCGCTCTGCGGTCTGGTGTCTCACCACGTGTACCGCCCCAATGCTTTCTCTGAGGAGCTGGGCATGAATGTGACGCCGGAGTTCCATGCTCCCGCCGGCACGGGCCTTGGCTTCGATAAGCTTCTGGCGGCGTTGCCCTGGCGCACGCTCTGATGCTTTTCTTCCTTTTTACAGGAAACAAAAGAAGCGACACCTTTTGGTGTCGCTTCTGTTTTATGGCTAATTGACGGAGCTTATCAGAGCTTCGGCTTCTTGGGAGTCAGCTTGCCGCCCTTGGCCTTGAAGGTCGTGTTGGGCAGCCATGTCTGGTTGCGGCCCAGGAACGCAATCTTGCCGCGCACAATCAGGTTCTTGCCATCGCGCCAGATTTCGCAGCCGTACACCTTGCCCTTCACCGGGTCCAGCACTTCGCCGCCGGAGTAGGTATCGCCGTCCTTTTCCAAATCCCAGATGATATCCAGACCCAGAACGCTCGGAGAACCCGGAATCTTGGCCTTGGCGCTCTTGTCCTTCAGCAGCTCAACAACGCGGCCGTAGTACTTGCCCTGGTGCTCGTAAATCTGCACCACGCTCTTGGCGTCCTTGGTCTCGTCATCAATGGTCGTCCAGAATCCGACGATGCCGTCGGCAGCTTGAGCCACCATGCTGCACAGTGCCAGCATACCTGTAATCAGAATGTTTTTCATGGTCTTCTGTTTTTTTGTGGTTATACGTAGAGGTAACTCTACCCTAAAGTATACTCTAACTTTTGTCAAGCTTTTTTACGAATAAAAAATCCCCCGCGGAAAAAATCAGCGGGGGAGGGAGAAAGGGAAAGGAAGGCCAATCAGATGAGTTCCTTGAGCCTGTTGACGGTGATACCGGGCACGGTGATGGTGGAACCGTCCGGTCGGCGCAGAACGGGGGAACCATCGTGAGCCACCCCGCAGAAGAACCCGCAGATGCGCTCGTTGTCGGTGATGGCCACCACCGGGCGGCTGTTGCCCCAGGCTTTCTCCAGCATGGGCTTGATAGCCTGCAACCCGCCGTTCATGAAAAGATTGAGCACCTCTGCCAGCTTGTCGCCCAATTCAGCACGAAGCCCGCGCACAGTGGGGCAGGTGCGTACCAAATCTTCCAGACGCACCACCGGATCAGTGGTACTTCCGCTCAAATCGCGGATATCGTTGTGCATGTTGATACCGATACCGATGGAGGCCATGTTGGCACTGGGGCGCTCCACGAGAATACCGGCGAGCTTGGCACGGCCGACCAACACGTCATTCGGCCAGCGCAGACGCAGGCCCTTGATGTTGTACTTGGCGAGGGTTTCCATGATGGCAGCGCCCGCCACCAGCGGCAGCACGCCCCAATGAAGGTCTGCACGTGCTTCAATCGGCACATTGTAGGTAGCCCAGAGACCGCCGGGCGTACCATACCAGGCGCGGTTGAAGCGACCTCGCCCTTTGGTTTGGCTCTCACAGTTCACGACACTCCACGGCGGCAGCTTGCGCGCCACATTGAAGGTCGATTCGCACTCCGTTACTTCCTTGATTTGCCAGTTAATGCTCACGTAGCCTATCTTACAACAGCACATTGCCCTCGTCCATACCAAAAGCGTAAAAAATGACAAAACAAGGCTCTTTTTTGTTTCGAAAGCGGGATTTTCCTGCTATGCTGAGGCCGTGCTGAGTATACGATTGATGAAATCTCCCTCGCCGGAGGCAGAGCAGCTGTATGCGGAATCCTTCCCTCTGTGTGAGAGACGGACGGCAGCGCATCATCGCGCCATCGCCGCGTCAGTGCCGGATTTTTATCCGATGGAACTCTATGGTTTCTCCGGCGTGTTCGTCGGCATCCTCTATTATTGGTATTGGCCGCAGCACAAGCTCCTGTTTGTGGAGCATCTGGCCATCGTTCCCTCGTTTCGCGGCAAGGGATATGGGCATGCAGCACTGCGGCAACTGCAGCAGATGAACGCCTGCATCATTCTGGAGATTGAGCCCGTCAAGGATGCGCTCACCGCTCGCCGTTTGGCATTTTACGAGTCTGCGGGATTCGTTCGGCTGCCCTTTGAGCATGTGCAGCTTCCCTATCATGTCGGCGGAGCCCCGGTACAGCTCGAGCTGCTTTCCCGGCAGCAGGACGGCACGCCGACCCTCGCAGCTCAGGTGGAATTGCTGGAGCATCTTCTCCGCACCCGCGTCATGCTGCCTCCATCCACCTTATCTTCTCCCCATTCATCCGAATCCCCATGATACGCCCCGTCAAAGACTCTGATGCCGCCGCCATTGCAGCCATTTACAATGAATACGTGCTGCATACTGCCATTTCTTTTGAAACAGAACCGCTTTCTGCGGAGGCCATGCGGGAGCGCATAGTGCATATTGCCGCGCACCACCCCTATCTGGTGGCAGAAGAGGAAGGGCATATCATCGGCTACTGCTACGCCCACCCCTGGAAAGAGCGCGCGGCCTACTTCCGCAGTTGGGAGACCACCGTCTACCTGCATCCGCAGCATCTTGGCCGCGGCATCGGCTCTCAGCTCATGCAGGCGCTCATCGACCGCTGCCGCGCGGCCGATTGCCATGTGCTCATCGCCTGCATCACAGCAGACAACACCACCAGCCGTGAGTTCCACCGCAGACTCGGCTTCTCACAGGTCTCCCACTTTTCCGAAGTCGGGCAGAAACACGGTCGCCTGCTGGATGTGGTGGACTACCAGCTGATTCTGTAAGCCGGCGCTTCGGCGGCGAATTGTTGACCTAGTGCATTGTCTCAGCCTCGTGATGCGGGCTCACGGGGTCGGGGTGGGTGCAGCTTTTTGTGATTCCTCCCACATGGGCAGGACAACATCTTCCGTGTATCGGATGTTTTTCTCCAGCTTTTTACCGAGCCGGGAGTTAGGGGCAACGGCGTGTGCTTCTTTCATAGTGCGGAGCATGGACGGAACATCGCGCAGAAAGGCATAGCAGTCAGATTTGGCGCGGAGGGCTTCCTGCCGCACGTCTGTATCCAAATCTTCCCGGGCGAGGAAGGTATCCAGCGATGCAATGTGACCGCGAATGAGCTCTGCCTCGAATTGTCCGCGGAAGCTGGCGAGCAGCTCCCGCAGCTCGGCCATTTGCCGGATGCGCGGTTCGCTGCCTCGGCAATAGCGGCGGTAGCCAAGGGTGTCGTTCGGGTCATTTTCGGCGATGGTTTGCAGCAATTCCGGGTATTTATCGCGGCAGGCTTCCGGCAGGAGGTTGAGCGCCTCCACCAGCGCTTGCGCCGCCTCTGCACCGGTGAGCGTTTGGGCACGCTTCAGCGCTTCGTTGCGCGCCTTGAGCGTATCAAAGGCTTTGTCCAGCAGGGGGAGGTAATCAGCTGTGTTACGCGTGGTGCCGGAGAGCGTGGCAAAGGGGTAGCCCTGCGCATCCAGCAGGACGGCATAGGGCAGCCCCGCTGCCCGATAGGATACCAGCAGCGCCGTGCGCCTGTCCCACTCTTCCTTGGATATTTTGTTCACCAGCTCAGGGGTGCGGGGGTAATCCACCTCCACCAGCACCAGCTTATCATCCATCGCCGCATTGAATGCCGTTGAATCCAGTATGTTGGTACGCAGATGAATACAGGCCGTACACCAATCCGTTCCCGTGAAGTTCAGCATGATGCATCGCCCGTCTTTGCGAGTGACGGCAAGGGCTTCATCAAGGGTGGAGAATTCGGTCAGGGCAGACAGCGGGGCACACAGCAGAGCCCACAGAGCAAGGAGTCGTTTCATCCTCTCCATTGTAGCCAAAGCTCCCGCTTCTGCAAGAAAAAATTGAAAGGTTGTTCGGCAATGAATGCGTTTCCAACGTCTTTCACGGACCGTTCGGGGCAATGTCGCGGGGGGGCTTGCCCACACATCTACCGGTCCATTTCCATTTATTTTTCTTTTTCCTCGGGCTCTGAGGCATTGGTCAAGTCCGTCCACAGCTGTTGCCAATTGCGGAGCAGCTTGTTGAACGGGCGGCGGGGGCTGCCCCAGGCGTGTTCCGCCAGCACGGCGGCACGGGGGAAGGCCATGTAGAACAGGCGCTCTGCGGAATCTATCTGTTCGCTCCAGAGGTTCGCCTGCATGCCCAGCACCTGGGGAGCCCGGGGTGGGGTGTAGCCGTGCACCTTCTGTGGTGAAATGACAAAGGTGTTCGGTGCCCCCGGCTCGCCGGGGCGATCGCTCTGCGGGTAGTCGAAATAGAAGTGGGAAAGCGGGCAGAGAATCAGCGGCATGCCGGTCGCCAGCGCCATCTGCAATTTGTCCGGCCGCCAGAGCATCACCCATTGACCGCGCACACCGTTTTCCGCCGCCTCATCCCAGGTAATGGCGCGGCGTCCGCGCTCTGCCAGATAATCCACGAGCCGCTGGATGAAGACCCGCTGTTGCTCGCGGGAGAGCAGGGCGGTGTCCACCTCATCACCCCCCAGATGAATCGGCGTGTCTGCCGGGAAAATCCCCATCAGCTCATCCAGCACATTTTTTGCAAATTCCAGCACCTCCGGGTGCTCTACGTTCAGGATATCGCGCCCGCACTGCGTCTCCTCCAGCGTGAACTGCGGCAGTCGGAAATGTGGGTAAGCCACCAGCGTGGCAAAGGCATGACCGGGCAGGTCTACCTCCGGCACCACCATCACATGGCGCTCGCGGGCGTAGGCGATGAACTCCCGCATCTGCTCCTGCGTGTAGAACCCTCCGTATATCTCCGGGTAGTCCGGCCCGATGCGAAAATCTGCCCATTCATGCGGCCCCGGCCCCAGCTTTTTGCGCCAGGCTCCCACAGCGGTGAGTCGGGGGTATCGCTTTATTTCCAAGCGCCAGCCCGGACCATCCGTCAGATGCAGGTGCAGTCGGTTGAATTTGAGCATGGCCATGGTATCCACCATGCGCCGCAGCACTGCCATATCAAAGAAATGGCGAGACACATCCACATGCAGCCCGCGCCACTCATAGCGGGGGAAATCCGTCATTTGCAGCCCTTCCGGCAGCTCCCCTTCGTGTTCAATCAGCAGCTGTTGCAGCGTTTGGTTGGCATAGAACTCTCCGGCGGCATCATGCGCCTGAACCTGCGGCTGCCCCTTTTCCACGCGGAGCGTGTATGCCCCGTGTATCTGCGGCAACGCGGCTGCACCATCCTGCTGCACCCCCGGCACCACCGCCTGTGCTGCGGCAGCCGTCATCAGCAGGAGAAAATAGAAACATTTCCTGCTCATGAGAGGGAGAGCATGGAGAGTAAATCGCTTTCGCCAATGATGGGAACCCCCAGCTTGACGGCTTTATCCCGTTTCGAGCCGCCGCCTTCGCCCGCCACCAGATAATCCGTTTTCTTGGTGACAGAACCGGTGGCTTTGCCGCCGGCGGCTGCTATCATTTTCTCGAACTCCGGGCGGGGGCGGCTCAGCGCTCCGGTCAGGACAAAGGTCTTGCCGGAAAGCGGGCCGGCCTGAACGGTGAGCAGATTCTCCTCGAATACGGAGGAGGCGGGATTGATGCCCAGTTTCCTCAGCGTTTCCATCACCATTTCACCCGCCGGAGAAAGGAAATACTGCCGGAGTTTCTGGCAGGAAACGGTGCCGATGGGATTGGTGAATTTGAGCTTGTTTGCGCCGTCTTCTTCCAGAGAGACATAGCCGCGCTCGGCGTAGCCTGCGGTCATGTCGCGCAGCCCGGCATACAGCTCCTGCTGCCGTGCCTGCAATTCGTCACGATTGGCGCCTTTGTTGGCTCTTGCTTTGGGGTTCAGCGAGTTGAAAAGCTCTACACTCTTTTCCAGCTCCTGAAGAAACTGCAGGAAGCTGCCGGTGGCCAGTTCGTTCAAGTCGCGATGATATTTCGCAACCGCGCGGGCGGTGACGGTGCCGATGGTCGGTATCCCGAAAGCGGTGAGCCAGCGCTCCAGCGGGAGCTTGCGGGCGGCTTCCAGGGCGGCGATGGCTTTGGCGGCGTTTTTCTCGCCGAATCGGCGTGGTTCGTCATCCGTGCCGAGGTTGAGGGCGCCGAGCTCCTCTACGGTGAGGCGGAAGAGGTCAAGAGGGCTGGTAATCATGCCGCGGTTGACGAGGGCCTCTGCCACGGTGCCGCCCAGGTTTTCGATGTCGAGCGCCTCGCGCTTGCAGAAGTAGGTGGTGCGCATGGCGGCCTGGGCGGGACAGGTGAAGTTGGTGCAGCGCCAGGCGACCTGTCCCTCCTCCTGCATGATGGGAGCGCCGCAGCAGGGGCAGACACCGCCCACGGCATCGTACAGGCTGTACGGGACGGCATCTGCGGGGCGTTTGGCGGTAATGACATGCACCACGGCCGGGATGATTTCGCCGGATTTCTCCATCAGCACCGTGTCGCCGATGCGGATGTCCTTGCGCTCAATTTCATCCTGATTGTGCAGGGTGGCGCGGGAAACGGTGGTGCCGGAGAGCCGGACGGGTTCCAGCTCTGCCACGGGGGTGAGCACACCGGTGCGGCCCACTTGGATGGTGATACCTTTCAGGATGGTTTCCTTTTGCTCCGGCAGGTATTTGAAGGCGGCTGCCCAGCGGGGAGCGCGGGCGGTGTTGCCCAGAGATTCGCGCAGCCCGAAGTCGGACAGCTTGATGACTGCGCCATCGGTGCCATAGCCCAGCGAGCGGCGCAGGGTATCAATCTGCTGCACGGCGCGGCGCACTTCCTCCTCTCCGGCAGCGCGGAGAATGGGCTGGTTGCAGGGGATTCCCATGCGTTTCAGCAGGTCTTCATAGTCATCTGCGCTGCGCAGGGGGGCTCCCTCGTAGGCGCCTATGCCGTGTGCCAGGAAGCGCAGCGGGCGCGTGGCCACCTCTGCGGCATCCAGCAGCTTGATGGTGCCGGCGGTGGCATTGCGGGGATTGGCAAAGGTCGGCAGCCCGTCGGCATCGCGCTCCTCGTTGAGCTTGTCAAAATCCGCAGAGGGCATGTAGATTTCGCCGCGCACTTCCAGCAGCTCCGGCGCGCCTTCCGGCAGGGTAAAGGGAACGCTGCGTATGGTGCGCACATTGGCGGTGATGTCATCGCCGGTGCGGCCGTCACCGCGCGTGGCGGCATAGACCAGCCGCCCCTTGCGGTACAGGAGGGTCACCGCGCAGCCGTCAATCTTCGGTTCCACCACCACGAGCGGCGCTTCCTGTCCCAGACTGCGCTGCAGCCGCCGGTAGAACTCCGTCAGCTCGGCATCCGTCTCCCCCTCGCCGGGCTTGTGCTCAAAGATATCATCAATACTGAGCATGGGGGCAGGGTGGGTGACCTTGCGGAATCCTTCGCTCAAATCATTGCCCACGCGCTGGGTGGGGGAATCCGGCGTGACCCAGTCCGGGTGAGCGGCCTCCAGCTCTTCCAGCTCGCGGTAAAGCTTGTCGTATTCCGCATCCGAAATCTCCGGCTGAGCCTGCGCATAGTACAGCTCGTTGTTGCGGCGAATGGTGGCACAGAGTTCATCGTAATGGGCGCGCGGGTCCTGTTCCTGCTGCGCGGCGGCAAATTCAAAGAGGTCCATCATCCTGCCGAAGAAAGAAAAAAGCTTGAAAAATCGTGAACAGACAACTCGGAGCGCGCTACCACAGACGGGACTCGAACCCGTACGAACTTTAACATTCGGGAGATTTTAAGTCTCCTGCGTCTACCATTCCGCCACTGTGGCGTAGGCGCTGCAAGCGTATTCAATCACGAAGCCGCCGCTTTGACAAGGAAAAAGGAAGCGTTTTTTGTCATGCCAATCTGTCTATGCCCGGTACGATGGCCGCCATGCGCAGCACCGCCTCATCCGTCTGCTCCCGGCGCTCCGCAAAATCCGCCGCGCTCCACCACTCCAGCGCATCGGATTCGGCAGAGACCACAAATTGCTCGTGCGGGGCGCGGAGCAGGTAACGGATGTCGTAGTGGTAGTGCGCTGCTTCTCCCGGACGCGCGGGGATGAGGTGTACATCGACATCGAAAATATCATCGCTGACGGCCACGATGCCGCCAATGCCGCTTTCCTCCTCTGCCTCGCGCAGCGCCACTGCCAGCGTGTCGCTCTGCCCGTCCGCATGCCCACCCGGCTGCAACCAGCGCTTCAGCTTGCGGTGCAGCGTCATCAGCGCCTTGTCGCCCGTCGGATTCAGCAGCCAGGCAGAGCCTGTGATATGCCCGGCGGCGTGGCTGCGCTCGAAACAATCCGGGGTGCTGCGGATGAAATCCAGTATGCGTCGCGCGGCGGCTTCCCGCTCCGGATTTTGTGCACAAAATTGCTCTAATTTTTCCTCTAATGGGCTTATTTTGTCATACTCTGCATTTCTCATGCCTTTATTTTATGGATTTTGTGAAGAAAATCAAGTTTTCTTAATGAAATTAGATGCTTAGCTTTAATTTAGTATTGTCAAAGGACTGCGTTTATGATACGCTTATGAGCGAAGGGAGGGAATAGGTCTCCCGTCCATACAAAAAGAAACACATACCTATGCAAATCTCTAAGGCAATCATCCTTACCGCCGTCCGCCGCGCCGCTCTGTGCGCCGTGTTGCTGCTCTGCAGCTGCTGTCTGACCTCGTGCTCCATCATCGGTTCGATTATCTCTCTGCCGTTCCGCTTGCTGGATGCCATCATCTGATAAAAACATCTTTTCGTTATCCCCCTCCGCCATGCAAACCGTCGTCAAGAAACTCCTTCTGCTGGTACCGGCCCTCCTCGGGCTGGTGTCCTGCCAGTCAGGTGTTGACATGCGTCGGGCGTATGCCACATCGCCTGATGCGGTGGTCAACATCAATCAGGTAGACCCGGCCTATCGGGCCTACTTCCGTGCACAGCACGGCTCCAACTTCTCTCTGGCTGATCAGCGAAAGGCTCTTGCCGCCGCCGTAGCAACCGCACGCACTCCCGTGCCCCGCTACATGCCCGCAGCCGTGGCAAACCCCAAGCCGACGAGAGCGAGCAGCCGCCGTGCCCTCGCCAAGCGCGATACCAAGGCTTCCCGCCGTTCCGTGGACAAACGCGGTCGCACCTCTGCTTCCCGTCGTTCCGTGGCCAAGCGCGGCCGCGCCACAACCAACAAGCGCCTGGCATCCCGCAACACCCGCAAGCGCCGCCGCTAACGCCCGCGCGCAACATCCCCCCAAAAAACTTTCTGAAAACCAACAAGCCGGAATCACCCTCCGGCTTGTTGGTTTTTTTGCAGGTAAATGCTGAGATGCACAAGACTTCATCAGGGTATGCGGATAGGGAAAAACTCTCAAAGTTTGGCAGTTTGCGTTTTTTGTTTGCTCGTTTGCCGCTTTTTGTGGTAACATGCTGCCAGTCTATCTGATGAAATGATTCTTTCTGATCCCCAGCTTTTGCAACGCCTTATTATTCCCGGAATGAACATATACGATCGATTGCATACCCTGTGATGAGAGAGTAATATAAATGAATTTCAAGTACTGTATTCGCAATGAATAAGCAACAACTTGCATCCAAAATCTGGGAGTCAGCGAATAAGATGCGCTCCAAAATCGAAGCTAACGAATATAAAGATTATATTCTTGGCTTTATTTTCTACAAGTTCCTTTCAGACAAAGAGGCGAAGTATCTCAGAGGAAACGGTTGGACTGAGGAAGACTTACCGGCCGTTACCGAGGATGATTCCGAAACGGTTGACTATATTCGCCAGAACATCGGTTATTTCATCTCGTACGAGAATCTGTTTTCAACATGGATTTCCAAGGGCAACGATTTCAACGCCTCAAATGTGACGGATGCTCTTTCTGCATTCAGCCGTCTTATCAATCCCACCCACAAGAAGGTCTTTGACAAGGTGTTTGCTACTTTGGAAACCGGGCTTTCCAAGCTGGGAGAATCTTCCGGCGCCCGCACCAAAGCCATTCGTGACCTCCTGTACCTTATCAAGGATATCCCGATGGATGGAAAGCAGGACTACGATGTCCTTGGATTCATCTATGAATACCTGATTAGTAACTTTGCGGCAAATGCCGGCAAAAAAGCGGGTGAGTTCTATACTCCGCATGAGGTGTCTTTGCTGATGTCTGAGATTGTGGCTGACCATTTGAAAGACAGGGCTGAGATAAAGATTTACGACCCCACCAGCGGTTCCGGTTCATTGCTCATCAATATCGGCAAGTGTGTTGCCCGCTACATGGGCAGCGATAACAACATCAAATACTTCGCGCAGGAACTCAAGGAGAATACCTACAACCTGACACGTATGAATCTGGTCATGCGTGGTATCATTCCGGATAACATTGTTACCCGCAATGGCGACACGCTGGAAGAAGACTGGCCGTTCTTTGATGAGAATGACCCGATTAACACCTACGCCCCGCTGTATGTGGATGCTGTCGTGTCCAACCCGCCGTATTCTCAGGCTTGGAATCCGACTGATAAGGATTCTGACCCCCGATATGCCCGATTCGGGCTTGCCCCCAAAGGCAAGGCAGACTACGCTTTCCTGCTGCACGATTTGTACCATTTGAATCCTGATGGCATCATGACCATCGTGCTGCCTCATGGCGTGCTGTTCCGTGGCGGTGAAGAGGGTACTATCCGTAAGAATCTCATTGAGAACAACCACATAGATGCCATTATCGGCCTCCCCGCCAACATTTTCTTTGGCACAGGTATCCCGACCATCATCATGGTGTTGAAGCAGAAGCGCGACAATACGGATGTTCTTATCGTGGATGCCTCCAAGGGCTTTGCTAAAGTGGGCAAGAATAACGTACTGCGGGCATGCGATATCAAAAAAATTGTGGATGTCGTGACCTCTCGCTCGGATATGGAAAAATTCTCCCGTGTGGTGAGCCGTGACGAGATTCGCCGCAACGAATACAACCTCAACATTCCGCGCTATGTGGATTCTTCAGAAAAGGCAGAGAGCTGGGATATCTACGCTTCCATGTTCGGCGGGATTCCTGAGTCTGAGCTGGCAGATTTGCATGAGTACTGGCTGGCGTTCCCAACGCTGAAAGCTTCCTTGTTTGCTTCTGACAATGCTGCGTATTGCCATGCCAAGGTGGCTGACTTCAAGGATGCTGTCTTTACTCACCCGGATGTGGCGGCATTTACGGAAAATTATCGCAGCGCGTTTGCTGATTTTGAAGCGTTCCTTTCTGCTGAGTTGCTCGATAGAATGACGGAGTTGAATCCCTCCAAGGAGGAATTCATCCTCAGCGATGATATCTTCTCACGCCTGAGCGGCATCCCCTTGGTGGATAAATACGCTGCCTATCAGCTCTTGGATGATGTGTGGGGCAAGATTGCCGTTGATCTTGAAATTATCCAGACGGAGGGCTTTGCCGCTGTCAAACAGGTTGACCCCAATATGGTGCTCAAGAAAAAGGATGGCAAAGACCAGGAGGTTCAGGACGGCTGGGTCGGCCATGTGATTCCTTTTGCCTTGGTTCAGGAGACCTTGCTCGCTTCTAACCTTGCAGCACTCAAGGCAGATGAAGCTCGCCTGTCCGAGATTGCCGCTGAGTATGAATCTCTGCTCGAAGAGTTGAGCGAGGAGGACAAAGAACGCGATTTTGTCAACGAAGCCAAGGACGCATTTGTTCCCAAGGAAACCACTAAGACGCTGAAATCAAAGGATGCTGAGCCGGAGACGCTGGCCGTTCTTCGCAAGGTGTCGGCACTGATGAATGAGGAAAAAGCCCTCAAGAAGCAAGTGAAAGAGGCTGAAAAGGATTTGCATATCCAGACCAAGAAGACTATCGAGGCTCTGGACGATGCTCAGGCCATGCAGCTTATCAAGCTCAAGTGGGTAACTCCGCTGGTGGAGAAGATGGCAGGCTTGCCAGCCGCTATTATCAATGACTTCATCGCCAAGCTCATTGCTCTGAGTAAAAAGTATGAAACTACGTTTGCAGAGGTTGACCACCAGATTTCTGAGACTGAATCATCTCTTGCCAATCTTCTTGGTGAATTGACTGGCAACGAGTTTGATATGCAAGGTATCAATGAACTGAAAAAACTGCTGGGAGGAGAACAATATGAAGCAAAATAACGATACTCCTTCCATTCGGTTCGCCGGATTTACTGACGCTTGGGAACAACGTAAGCTTGGGGAACTGGGGGTAGTTTCCATGTGCAAGCGTATTTTCAAAGAGCAGACAACTGAAGAGGGGGATGTTCCTTTTTATAAAATTGGCACATTCGGAGGAACTGCGGATGCCTATATTTCGAGAGAGCTTTATGATGAGTTTAGAACGAAATATCCATATCCACAAACTGGAGACATATTGATTTCAGCTTCAGGTAGTATTGGCAGAACTGTCGAATACACAGGGAATGACGAGTATTTTCAGGATTCAAATATAGTTTGGCTGAATCATGATGAGCGAATAGCAAACAGCTTTTTGAAGTGCTTTTATCAGGTTATAAAATGGTCTGGACTCGAAGGCAGTACTATTAAGCGGCTGTACAATGAGACAATCCTGAATACAGAAATAGCATTGCCTTCCCTGGAAGAACAAGAAAAGATAGGCTCCTTTTTCTCCAACCTAGACCGACTCATCACCCTTCATCAGCGTGTGCAATGTGTGACTAGCTTGCTTATAAGTTGGGAGTTGGATAGGTTTACTAACTTTTGGGAACAACGTAAGCTTGGGGAAATCGCCGAAATTGTGGGTGGTGGGACGCCAAGCACGAGTAACCCTGCATATTGGGATGGCGACATAGATTGGTACGCTCCCGCTGAAATGGAGGGGCAAAGATACGCGGTAGG
>JBGVGW010000019.1:0-28126 GCA_045121855.1 Akkermansia sp. | reverse complement strand
GATACGGAATCGCCTCCATTCGCTGTTGGTGTTGCGACCATGATTGCGCCCGCCTTTTTCTCGGTCGGCGCCGCCTGCCGGGTCAACATACCCGTATTGGTACTGGGCGCGGAACTTCACGCGGAAATCCTGAATCCAGGGATTCTCTGCCCCGTCCCGCTCAGCATTGAACAAATCCAGTCTGTCGGAAATGGACTTGCAGAGGTCGAATGCCGGCTGTTGCTGCGGGGCAGGAGCTGCTGCCGCATCGCTTGCCTTGCAGAGAGAAGCTGCACCCAGAGTGAGTGCCATCATGGTCAGTATATTCTTGTTCATACTTTTTTTTCGGTTGAGTCGCCCGGTTGCGGAGGGTTTGTCTCCATAGCCTTGCGACACCTGTAGTATAACCGTAACAATCACCACTCGGCAAGTTTTCCACGGTGAAAGAAACGCCACACACATTGTGGCGCAAATGTCACGCGAGGTAACGGTTCTGCCTTTCGGGGCGGTAAGTGCGTCAGCCGCAGGGCAGGGCGTTGACAGATGCAGGGCGCTGCGGTACAATCCGGCACATGAGAAAGCTCCTGGGTTGTCTGCTTTTGCTGTTGTTCGGTGTCATGGCGGCACAGGGCAGGGTGAAGGTGGCGAGTCTGCATCCGCTGTTGAGCGAGATGGCGCAGAAGATGGGCGGTGAGCAGGTGGAGGTGGTGAATCTCTTCCCCAAAGGTGCAGAGTTGCATTCGTTTACCCCTACGGCGGCAGATTTGGCGCGATCCCACGATGCTGCGCTGGTGCTGGCCTGCGGCATGGGGGTGGAGCCGTATCTGGATGATTTGAAAGATTCGCTCCCGTCCACACCGGTGGCAGAGCTGGGGGCTTCTATCCCCCCGGTCTATCTGCCCGGAACTCAGCTGGCTGACCCTCATTGGTGGAATACGCCGCAGAATATGAAACGGGCTTCCCGCGCTCTGTTGCAGGTGCTGGCGGCCGCCGCCCCGGAGCATCGGGCCGTTTTCCGCGCCGGACAGAAGTCATACGCTGCGGAGATGGATATGCTGGACCGAGAGGCGCGAGTGGCGCTGGGGCGCATCCCGCAGGAGGCTCGGGTGCTGGTGGCGGCGCATGCCGCTATGGGGCATTTCGGTAAAGCATACGGATTTCGACAGGTGGCGGTGCATGGCATCGCGCAGGAGAGTGAGGGAGATACGGCTACCATGGCGCACTTGCTGCGGAGTCTGCGGGAGCTGAAGGTGCGCTGTGTTTTTACGGAGGCCACGGGTTCCCCTCGTGCCATGGAGACGCTGGCCGGGCAGGTGGGGGCTACGACCCGCCCGCTGGTGATGGATGGTATTCACCCGGAGATGCCGACGTATCGGGAGATATTCCGCTTTAATATCCGCAACATTGTTGAAGGATTGGAGCAACCTCGTTAACGCCATGTCACCCCGTGCTACCTTTTTTCTGACCCTGTTGGGAGTGCTGCTGGCCGGCGCGCCATTGCCTTGGCTGACCGGGGCAGAAGAGGCGACTGTGCCTGTGGCGGCAGAGTCCTCGCAGACCGACCGGCAGGCGGTGTATGCTACGCTCCGCGCAACGGGGCGGCCGGAAAAGCTGCAACTGCGCTTGCATGGTGAGCTGTTGGCCGAAGTGGCCGGGGATTTGCCGTGGGAGGGTGACTTGTTGCTGCCGGTGGGCTGTAATGCTACGGATATTGAGGTGGAGGCAGTCTGGCCGGAGTCCGGGGAACAGGCTGTGACGCTGACGCTGGAGCCGGACGGGCGCGAGGCCTGCTCATGCACGCGCTGGGCAGAGGCCGGAACAATGCACGATGTTTTCAATTTTGTATGGTAGAGGTGCATGACCACATCTGCTGGGGCGGCGGGCACCGGCATGACAAGGCGCACTGCCTGGAGCTGTGCGGTATCTGTGCCGGCTATGGCGCCGGGCAGGATGCGCTGGCAGATATCAGCTTCTGCGCTCAATGCGGGCAGCGTGTGGCTCTCATCGGTCCCAACGGCGCAGGTAAATCCACGCTGCTGAATGTGCTGGCCGGGCTGCTGTCGCCCCGCAGCGGACAGGTGCTTTGGAATGGACGTCCACTATACGATACCCCTCATGAAATTGCCTTCATGCCCCAGCGCTCGGAGGTGAATTGGGCTTTCCCCATTACCGTGCGTCAGCTGGTGGAAATGGGGCGTTATCCCGCTCTTGGTACGTGGAAAGCCATGCGGCAGCATGACCGCGATATTGTGGATAAATCGCTGGAAACGCTCAATCTTTGTCATTTGCAGCATCGGCAGATAGGGGCGCTGTCCGGCGGGCAGCAACAGCGTGCTTTCCTGGCGCGCGCGCTGGCTCAGGAGGCCCACATCCTCCTGCTGGATGAACCCTTTACCGGTTTGGATATGCCCGGGGTAGAGTCGCTGGGGCTGCTGCTGCATTCTCTTTCCGATGAGGGGAGGCTCGTCATTGCCTCGCACCATGATTTAGCCACCGCTCCCGCCCTTTTTGACCGAGCCGTTTTGCTCAATACGCGCCTGATTTCCGCCGGCAGTACAGATGAGGTGCTGACAGAGGAAGATATCTGCCGGACATTCGGCCGCAACCACCGTTTCAGACCATGAACGACTTCCTGCAATTTCTGGGAGAACCGATTGCCCAGCGTAGCCTGTGGGCCTGCGCTATTATCGGCTTTTCCAACGGTTTTGTGAGTGCGCTGGTGCTGTTGCGGCGTTCCTCTCTGCAAATCGGTACGCTGTCCTGTGCCTTGCTGCCGGGGATTGCGCTGTCCATCCTGTTGTTCGGGCTCACCCTCATGAGCATTCTGCTGGGAGCCGTCCTGGCCGGGCTGATGGTGGGGCTCGGTTCGCTCTTTGTCTCCCGCACCTCGCGCATGGACCACGATACCGCACTTTCCGTGCTGCACACCACGGCCTTTGCCATCGGCTATATCATTCTTATCCGCTTGGGACTCCAGCAGAAAGTGGATGACTGGCTGTTCGGCAATATCATGAGCATGGGTGATGCCGATTTGTGGATCGCCTACGGCATCGGGGCTGTGGCGGTGCTGAGTATTACGGCCTTTCAGCGACCCTTACTCATCACTCTGTTTGACCCCCGCGCGGCCAAGGCCATGGGCTGCCCCACACGCCTCATACACTACGGCGTGTTTGCACTCATCATTCTGGTGCTGGTGTCATCTTTGCAGGCGGTGGGAGCGTTCCTGACACTGGGATTGCTGGTGGCACCGGCTGCGACCATGTACTTGCTGACAGATCGGGCACAGCTCATGTTCTGGGGCGGGGGGCTCATCGGCGGGCTTGGTTCCGTGCTGGCCTTTTTTCTGTCCTATCCGCTGGGGTGGCACCTGGGAGCGACCATCATTGTGGTGTTGGGTACGGTGTTTATGCTGGCCTATATTTTCTCTCCGAAGTACGGCCTGCTGCGCCGCAAAAACTGAAAAAACGGCTCAAAGCAGGCTGCAAACGGCTTTTCTCCTTGCTTCCTCCCCCCGGTATATGGTAGCATAAGCGCGTATGAAAACGACTTTCCGTAACTCTCAAAACAAGGGCTTTACTCTGATTGAGCTCCTTATCGTCATCGCTATTCTCGGGACCCTCGCCGGTATCGCCTATCCTGCCTATATGAGCGTGCAGGTCAGTGCTTCCAAATCCGCCGCCAAGAAGGTGTGTACCGATATCGTGGAAGGTTGCACCCGTTTCGGTCAGGATAACAACGGTCTGATGCCGTATGATCCCAACGAGGCACGTGCCGATAACGATGAGCAGATTTTCCTCACCACCGCTGCCGGTAAGGATGCCCAGATGATTGCCGTGCTGACCAATCGCGAAGAAGGTGATGAGCGCATCAATACCACCCGCGATACCTACCTGCGTTCCGATGAACAGGAGCGAGCCGCTGACGGTCTCTATGTGGATGCTTCCGGCAATGTCGGCTTCTATGACCCCTGGGGACAGCCCTACTATGTGGTGCTCTGCGAGGAGGATTTGGGCTGCATTGACCCGTTTGTGCGCAAGAAGCGCCTCCGTGGCAAGCACTGCATCGTATACAGCACCGGCCCTGATCAGGTGGGTGTAGCCGGCGGCCATGCCGGTCGCGGTAAGGGCGCCTCCAAGGATGACTCTTCGGTGGCAGACAACGTGTACTCCTGGAAAAAAGAGAAATAAATGAATCACCCGATTACTGACAATGTCCGTATCACGGACATCCGACCGCTGATTTCGCCGGCCATCCTCATGGAGGATTTTCCGGCGAGTTCCGCAGCCTCGCAGCTGGTTTTTGAAACGCGTGAAGCCTTCGGGCGCATCCTCCGTGGGGAGGATGACCGATTGGCGGTCATGGTGGGGCCGTGTTCCATTCATGATTCTGCCGCCGCCATCGATTATGCATCGCGGCTGGCAGAGGCGCGCGGTAAATATGCCGAGGATCTGCTGCTTATCATGCGCGTGTACTTCGAGAAGCCTCGCACAACGGTAGGTTGGAAGGGGCTTATCAATGACCCGTTCATGGATGAGTCCTACAACATCAATAGCGGGCTGCGAATGGCGCGCGGACTTCTGCTGCGACTCGCGGAAATGGGTGTCCCCTCTGCCACGGAGTTTCTGGATGCTATCACGCCGCAGTATATCAGCGATTTGATTACCTGGGGAGCTATCGGCGCCCGTACGACGGAAAGTCAGGTGCATCGCGAGCTTGCCAGCGGCCTTTCCATGCCCATCGGCTTCAAGAACGGCACCTCCGGCAACGTGCAGATTGCCGTGGACGGTATCGTTTCCGCCGCGCATCCGCACTGCTTCCTTTCCGTTACCAAGCAAGGTGTGTCCGCTATCGTGTCCACCTCCGGTAATGATTCCTGCCACCTGATTCTGCGTGGGTCTTCCAAGGGCCCCAATTATGGGGCTGAGTATGTGCAGCAGGCTTGGGAGACGCAGCAGAAGGTGGGCATATCCAGCCGCATCATGGTGGACTGCTCGCATGGCAACAGCCACAAGAATTGGAAAGAGCAGCCGATTGTGGCGGCTGATATTGCACAACAGCTGGCAAACGGCTGCGATTATATCGGTTCCGTTATGATTGAGAGCAATATCAACTCCGGTAATCAGAAGTGTGAGCCGCCGCTGCAGTATGGTGTCAGTATCACGGATGCCTGCATCGACTGGCCCGGCACGCTGGGGATGCTGGATGTGCTGGCCGCCGGTGTCCGCGCCCGCCGTAAGCGCAAACAGGCTTCCTGCTGAGATTGTTGAACCGAACAGGCACTTCCCGATGGGGAAGTGCCTGTTTGCTGTATCAGGAGGCGGACGGTGCAAATTGTCCGCTCAGCAAACAGAGCATCAGAAGGGCGAAGGCGTGCACGATTCCATAATAAATCCAACGCCGCTTTTGTTGCCGGATAAAGCTGCAGATATACAACAGAACGCCCCACAGCCAATACGTGAGAACGATACGCCCGCCCCAGTTCATGTCGATTTTAATATCGCAGAGCGGGATGAGGTACAGGTGGTGCAGGATAAGGAAGTGGTGTCTGTTCAGCTTGATATTCACTCCATGCGAGTGTAACAAACATGGGTTGGTGAAGCAAGATTAAAAACGGAGCTTTGCAAATATGCGGAAAGGCATACTTTGAGCTTGAAAATGCGGGGTAAAGGAGTAGAATAACGCTGTTATGCTAGATATCCGTGTTGTCAGGGAAAAACCTGAATATGTCAAGGAACGAGTCCGCCTGCGTGGCGGAGATCACTGGATGCTTGTGGACAAGGTGCTGGAGTGTGATGTGAAGCGCCGTAATGCCGAGACGGAGAAGCAGGCTCTCTCCCAGGAGCGTAACAGTACCTCAAAGCTCATCGGGCAGATGATGAAAGAGGGTCGCCGCGAAGAGGCAGAAGCCCTCAAGAAGCGCATGGGCGAAGTGGGCGACCGCATCAAGGAGCTGGACGCCGTGGCTTCTGCTGCTTCTGAGGAGCAGGAGGCGCTGCTGCTTTCCATCCCCAACATGCCGCACGATGCTGCGCCTGTGGGCAGCGATGATTCCGCCAACCCCGAAATCCGTCGCTGGGGTACTGCGCCCGAGATTGAGAACCCGAAGGACCATGTGGAACTCGGTACGTCTCTCGGCCTGATTAATTTTGAAGACGCAGCGCGTATCTCCGGTTCCGGATTTATCGTGTATCGTGGTCCGGGTGCCCGTTTGGAGCGCGCTCTCATCAACTTCCTGCTGGACACGCAGACGCAGGAGAACGGCTACCAGGAAGTGGGCGTGCCGTTCATCGTGAAGCGCGACTGCATGTATGGTACCGGCCAGCTGCCCAAGTTCGAGGAGGACATGTATGGGCTGGAAGGTAACAGCATGTTCCTGGTGCCCACGGCAGAAGTGCCCGTGACCAACCTCTGCCGCGACCAGATTGTGAAGGAAGCAGAGCTTCCCATCAAGATGACCGCCTACACTCCCTGCTTCCGTCGCGAGGCCGGCTCTGCCGGACGCGAGAACAAGGGGATGATTCGCGTACACCAGTTCGATAAGGTGGAGCTGGTGGAAATCTGCCGCCCGGAGGATGGCTTTGCCGAGCTGGAGAAGCTGACGAGCCATGCCGAATGCATCCTGCAGAAACTGGGCCTGCACTACCGTGTGATTGAGCTGTGCACGGGTGATGTGGGCTTCTCCTCTGCCAAGACATACGATATTGAGGTCTGGGCACCGGGGCAGGGTAAGTTCCTGGAGGTTTCCAGCTGTTCCTGCTTCACGGATTACCAGGCTCGCCGCATGAAGCTGCGCTACAAGGATGCCGAAGGTCGCATTCGCGTGCCCTACACGCTCAACGGTTCGGGTACGGCATTGCCGCGACTGTATGTGGCTCTGCTGGAGCAGTGCCAGCAGCCGGACGGCTCCGTGAAGATTCCCGCTGCTCTGGTGCCGTACTTCGGTGCGGAGACCATCGCGCCGCGTGCGTAACACATCTCTTTCCGCAGGTGCCGCGGTTGCGGGCGGCACCTGCCTTTCTCTCTCTCCTCCGCAGAACCGACTTACAACTCTAACGGAAACATTTACTACTATGCGCGAAATGATTGCCACCATGGGGCCGATATTCTGGCTCATCATGCTTTTCGCCGCCCTGTCACTGGCAGTGGTGGCAGAGCGTTTGTTTTATTTCCATCGGGTCAACATCAATTCGGGTGATTTCCTGCGCGGCCTTTCCTCGCTGCTGCGCTCCGGCCAGTATGATGAGGCATTGCACGAGGCTCGTATGCTGCCCGGGCCGATGGCTCGGGTGGTGGAGGCTGTGCTGTCCCGCCCCCGTTTGAACCGTAACGAGCTGCGCGATATTGCCTTGGAGGCTGCCGATATGGAAGTGTACCGGGTGGAACGCAACATTCGCACCCTGCAGGCCTGTGCCACGGTGATGCCCATGCTGGGTATTCTGGGCACGCTGCTGGCGCTGGTGGCGTTTTACGAGCAGCCGGGAGTGACGGATGGTGCGGCAGCTCCTCCATTGGTTGCTGCTACCCTGCAGCAGGCGCTCATGCTGTCGGCAGCCGGTATTGCGCTGTCCGTGCCGGCCTACCTCTTCTACATGTATCTGGCAGGCCGTGCCCGTCGCATCATCAATAAGGTGGAGCGCGCCGGTCTGGAGTGTGTCTACATCATCTGCGATGCCCGTGATGCTTCGGTGCAGGAAACTGCGGTCGTTGCACCCAAACGGACTTGTTGCGCATTTTCCGCAGAGGATGATGCAAAGGATTAACCCACGAGCCATTTGAGCAGCCATGCGAAAGGTGCGTTCCAGACTGACCAGCGGCGGCGGTTCCATCCTCGTTCTCACGGGTTCGAATCTCTTTATTTTGCTGTGCGTATGTGTGTTGCTGACCAATCATCTGGTGCCGCGCTACGGTTGCCGGGTTAACCCCTCGGAGTCCCATTTCGTGATGGGAAACTATGACCGCGAACATTCCCGCATCATTTCCGTAGCCGCCGGTGATACTCCGCGCATCTATGATGGCTCCATGCTTGTAGAAGGTGGTGTTCCCGGGCTCGGCGCTCGTCTGGAGGAGTGGAAACGCGAAGTAGGAGGCAATCGTTTGCATATCGTATTGGTGCCGGACAAGGCTGTATCGACCGGTACGCTGCAACAGATAACGGATATGATACTGAGCTGTGGGTTCACTTGTAGTTACGCCGCAGTCCCTGCATTGATGCAATGAGTGAGGAGAAAGAGAGCCGCCCGGTCCGGGCGCGACAGCTTCATGGGTGTTTGCCCCTGTTTCTGCTGTTGTCTGTCGCGGTGATTGGCGGTGGCCTGTGGCTGCTGCCCGTGAAGATGAAAGAGCGGCTGCGTCCCTCCGGTGAGGGAAAGGTGTTCTATCACAGCAGCGGCTTGATGAATTATGAGGCTGTCAGAAAGAGTCCGCTCACACTCCCCTCTCGTTCCATTGCAGAAGATATCTTTTATCAGGATTCGTATAGCATGTACGACAGCGTGAGCCGAGAGGCCGACTTGCGCAAAGCTCCGCCGATGGATATCCTGCCCCTGGTGGCGGATTCTGCGGTGATTTCTCGTGAAACCCTGCTGGAGTTACCCCCACCGGCAAGCGAGCCCGCAGCAGAGTCCACTGAGTCTTCTGTAACTCCTGATTCGGAGGTGAAGCCATGAATGTGTTCCCCCTTTCTGTGTCTGAATTTTTCCTCTTCCTCATGCTGGCGGGGGTGGTGTTGCTCGTCTGTGTCTATATTCCTGTTCAGCTTGCTTCGAAATTCCGTCGCATGCGGCATGTGAGCACGCACATTACCTGTCGCATCTGTGGTTATCGTTACCTGCTTTCCGATAGCCGTGCGGAGAACGTGTGCCCCCACTGTGAATCACGTAACTGAGTCGGTTGCACTCACGTTTTTTGTGTTGCGCCGGCGGGATTTTTCCCAGAATACTCTGGCATCACCGGCTGAAACGGCGGATACGTATCGAGTCCGCAGCAGGGAGGTATCCCGATGCCCCATTTCCATCTGCAAAATGCCCAGATTGCGAAAATGAGCCGCGTGATAGGAGGCAAAGGTGTGGCGGCATGAATCCGGTGCCCAATTTCGCCGGAAACCTGCGGCCCATCTCAGGTTGCGCCAACGGAGCATCCAATTACGGGGAATGTTGCAATCCTCGCGTTTGAGAAGGTGGTGACAGCGCAGGGGTACGAATCTTCCGCCTCCGGTTTTTGCTGTATCCGGGCGGATGAATACCTGCCGCTGTTCCCAGTCGATATCCTTTGTGGAGAGTCGTTGCACCTCCGTCGGGCGTAGACCGCAGTAGAGCATCAAGTGCAGGGAAAGCTTCATGTCGCGGTGGGAATGCAGGGTGGTTGCTTTCTGCAATTTTCTGGTTTGAGCCAGAGACAGGGGCTGAATGTTTTTTTCGCGGACGGTGGGGCAATCAATACGCTTGACGGGGTTGTTGTCCACCCACTCGCGGCGCATGCCGTAAGTGAATATGCTGTGCAGAATGGCGCGTCCTTTTCGTAAGCTGCTGAGGCTGTCGCCGAAAGCCTGTTCAAGAATGTTGCGACAGTCCTTTGTGGTCATTTTTCGCAGGGGCAGGGATGCCACCCCCTCCACCCGTAGCATTCTTCTGACATAGTGGCGCAGGTCGCGTCGTGTTGTCGGCCGTCTGTCGGAACGGGCTTCGATGCTTCTGATGGCAGCTTCTTCAAAGGTAACGGTCTGTTCCATGGCTGCAATGGCCTGGACGCCTTCGCGGAGTGTTCGTCGCAGGAGCAGCAGGAGCTCGCCCGGGCGAAGCCCTAGTGCCCGTTCTCCCAACTCCTCGGTGCATTCCAGTATCAGCCTTGCGGCATCTGTTGCGCTCAGCTTCAGTTTATTCAGTAATCGACCGGCGGTCTGTTCTTCGTCTTGGGTATACATAGAGGTCATCATTTTTAATGCTGACCCGTTCTTAACCCCGTCAACATCATTATTTTGTAGAAATGGTGAGAGAGTATGTAACAGTTGAGCGGAGCCGGGGGCGCAGACCTGTACCCGCAGATAGCTCACCTCTTGCGGGAATTACGCTTGACCACAGCATTAAAAATGCTGTATAGTGCGGTATCTGCGACGGCGGGTTATTTATCGTTCATGTCCCGGCCGGAGTCTGATTGCACGCTGTGTTCATCCTGAGCAACAGCGTGCATGTTTTTACGCAAGACACCCGGGACAGTTGCGAACAAAATGCCCCGGTGTTAATTCGATAAGTTCCGGTTGGGAGTCTGTGAGGCAGAGCTCCGGCTTCCCGATGATATTGCGTTCTCTGAATGAACAGCCCTTGAGGGGAGTCCTGAGGGTGGGCGGAAGCCCCGGTATGGTTTGCAGACGTGTGCCGCGGAGCTGAGAGGAGGGGATGGTGGACATGAGCGCGCGGGTGTAGGCATGCTTCGGGTAGCGCAGCAATTCTTCCGTCGGGGCGCTTTCTACAATGCTGCCCGCATACATCACCTGAATGCGGTGCGCGTATTGACGGACGACTCCTAAATCATGGGTGATGAGAATGATGGCTGTACCGAGTTCTTCCTGTCTCTTGCGCAGCAGGTCGAGCACCTGCTTCTGCACGGTGACGTCCAGCGCCGTTGTTGGCTCGTCTGCTATGAGAATCTCCGGGCGGGTGATGAGTGCCATGGCGATCATCACCCGCTGTCGCATACCGCCGGAAAATTCATGTGGGTATGATTTGGCTCGTTTTTCCGGCTCCGGGATACCGGTGAGGGCCAATTCTTCCACGGCCAGGCGCAGGGCTTCTTTTCTGCGCATTCCATGGTGAATAATGAGCGGTTCTGCAACCTGTTCCCCGATGGTCATGCAGGGGTTCAGGCTGGTCATGGGGTCCTGAAAAATCATGGAGATGCTGCGACCGCGGAGCTTGTTGTGCTGCTGCTCCGTTGCATGCAGCAGGTCAATGCCGTTGAAGACGGCCCGGGATTCTCTGCCGATGACTGCCGGAGGGCTGGGCAGCAGCCCCATGAGCGTGGAGCAGGTGACGGATTTACCCGAGCCTGATTCGCCGACTATTCCCAGTGTTTCGCCGGCTCGGAGGTCGAAGCTGACGTCGTTGACGGCATAGTTAATACCGGCGCGAGTGTGAAACTCTACGCTGAGATGGCTTACCCGGAGAAGTGGCTGGGGCATGGAGCTGGCTTCAGTTGGTGGTTACGGCAAAGGGAATCTGGCTGAGGGTGGCCTGTGCCATGTCGAGCCCCAGTACAATTGCTCGAAGCGCGGCCAGTGAGCCCGCCGCATCGAAAAGCGCATCGTGCCAGCGGCGGCCCGGTACCCATTTTTCCACTTCCGTTGTAATGCGCAGCGCACGGCATACATTGCTCAGGGAATGGTCTTCAAGGGTGGGGATAGCTTGCCGAGAGAGAGCCAGCGTATCCAGCCACGGACCGAAACCGTGGCCGGGGAACGACCGCAGGAAGCGCATTTCGGTGGAGGGGTTGTGGCCGATTACAACGCAGCCGCTCAGCAGCTCCCGAAGCTGCGGCCAGAGCTCGGTGAAGGAGGGGGCTTCCGTCAGCATGTCGGAGGTAATGCCGTGAACTCTTGCGGCGCTCCACCTCACCGGTCGATCGCAGGCGATATAGGAATCAAACATCCGGGGCGTATCGCTGAAGAGCTTTTCTATCCTGACAATGCCCACCTGTACGGGAGAATCAGTCTCTCCCGGCGCAGAGCCGGCAGATTCAAAATCTATGGCGGCAAAGGGCAGCCCGGAGAGCGGCTGATTCAGGAGTTCTTGACCCATGTGATAGCTTTCTGAATTTCGTCCCGCAGGGCTTCGTAATCGCAGGTGAGGAATTTTCCGTCGCGGTACAGTTCGCATCCGTTCACCACCGTCAGGATATTTTCTGCCCCGGTGGCAGCATAGACGATGTTGGAGATGACGTTGTGAACCGGCTGCATGTTGGGCGAATCCAGCGAAAGGGCAATGAAGTCTGCGCGCATGCCGGGTTCGAGTGTGCCGATATAGGGGTCGTGCAGCGCTGCGGAGCCGCCGCGCGTAGCCATGTCCAGAGCTGCCTGTGCAGGGCAGGCGGTGGGGCTCAGGTGATGTACTTTCTGCAGGAGGCTTGCAACGTACATTTCTCGCACCATGTTCTGGGCGTTGTTGGAGGCGGGACCGTCTGTGCCGAGCCCCACGCAGACGCCGCCCCGGCGCATGTCATCGATTCGGGCAGCACCGCTGGCCAGTTTCATGTTGGAAGCCGGGTTGTGAACCACGGCGCTTCCGGTGGATGCGAGCAGGGTCATTTCTTCCTCGTTAGCCTCGACCACATGGAAGAAGGTGGAGATGGGGGAGAGCAGACCCAGCCCGTGGCAATAGTCAATGGGGCGCTTGCCGAACTGTTGCAGGCAGGTATCGGTTTCACCGCGTGTTTCTGCCAGATGCATGCCGAACAGAGAGCCTGTTTCCTCTGCCAGTGCGTAGCACTTCTGCAACAGCTCCGGCGTTGTCGTATACGGTGCGTGCGGTACAACGGCCTGACGGATGCGCGGGTGATTCATCCATTCGAAAGCTTGCTTCTGCACCAGTTCAAAGTATGCCTCCGCATCCCGACATGTCAGGGAGGGGAAGTATTGTGTGACGCTTTCGCCGATGACCGCGCGCATTCCTATTTTGTCGGCGGCGCGGAACACACTGCGCTCCATCATGTACATGTCGTAGAACGCCGTGGTGCCGGTGCGTACCATTTCCGCCATGCTGAACATGGCACCCAGCTCCACCAGCTCCGGTGTCAGTTTTGCTTCCTGCGGGAAGATGTCCTGTGTCAGCCAGTCCATCAGCGCCTTGTCATCGGAAAAGCCGCGCAGCAGGCTCATGGGAACATGGGTATGCCCATTGATAAGCCCGGGCAGGATGACGGCATTCCCCAGTTCTACCCGGCGTGCATCCGGGTACAGGATGGTGAGGATATCACTGTGGCCGACGCTCAGAATGCTGTCGCCGGAGACGGCTACCGCGCCCTTGCGGATGATATCCCGACTGTCATTCTGGGTGACGACGTAGTCCGCCGTATAGAGAGTATCGCAGTGGTTGCCTGTCAACATAACTTGCGGAAAAATCTTTACCAGAACAGGATGGCACAGACCAGAATAGCCGCGCCGTAAATCAGCCCGCTCCATGCTCCGATGCTGTAAATCCGGGGGTGTTTTGTCAGCCATGCCGACCAATCTCTCAGCAGGTACGGCTTGACTATCCAGAACATGGCAACGGTGAGTACCGGATACCACCAGATGGGAATCAGCAAGCGGGTGACGGGGTCTTTCAGGAATGCGGCGCTGAGTGGTACAATCGCCATCAGGAGCAGAAAGAGCCCGAGAGCCCTCGCAAACAGGTGCTCCGTGGACTTGGTACACATGATAAAGCATACCGGCGGTGCCGCAAATAGGAGGTAGGGGCGGAACGCCTCAAAGGTGAACAGCGGCATGCACAGTGGATTCCAATCCGCACGGATGAGCAGCAGGACAATCCATACGAAGTTGATGCACATGAGCAATGCCCCCCACTGCGGGCGCAGGTGGGTGCGATTCAGGGTGGCCTTTGTCCACTCCGGCCACTTGATGGCGACAAGATGCAGCAGGATGAGGATGCACCCCATCACAGCGCCTGTCGTTCCCAGCGGCAGCCTGTCATACAGGTGGGAGTATTGCTCGTACATTACTTCTTGGCTTTGGGAGCAAGGTTAATGCGGAATGTCTTGTCGGAGTCGGTACCCCAGGCTGCACAGCCCATGGTGCCGGTAAGCTTGCCGTCCGTGCTCAGGAAGAGAAGCAGCTGGCCGTCTTTGGCATCATACACCTCTGCAGTGGGCTGATCCGGGTCGTACTGCCCGTCGTAAATGACAACTTTGACGGCAGAACCCTGTTCCGTGGGCGCGAGTTCGCAACGGCCCTCAATATCCAGACATGCTTCCGGCAGCTTAGTGTCATAGATGGCACCCATGAACTGGATGGCCTCATCCGTCACCAGCTTGGATTGATTGATGACCAGCGTCAGCTCGCCGAAACGGTCATTTCTGGTCCACTCACCGGCAAATTCCTGCCCCTCAGCCAGCAGATTGGCGCACAGGTTATTGTGCTGTTCCCGCTCGGTTTTGGCAGCTGTTTCGGCTTCCTGCACCTTGCGGGCCTCTTCCTCTTTCTGTGTCTGTTTCTGGGTAAACGTGGCACGAGCAGCCTCCTCCCGGCTCAGGATGTAGGGCCGGGCAGCGTTGTTGAAAGCTTCGGTCTTCTCCTTAATCACCTGTTTGCGGATTCCTTCAAACTCCGGTGTCAGGATGTTGTCGGCCTCGGGGTTCAGCGCCGATTCCGGGGTAAGGGCATCCAGTGCCAGCAGGTTGGCATTATCCAGCACGATGTTGTCGTAGGACCATGCGTCATCCTTGTAGGTGGCATGAAAATTGATGGTGACCGTCACGTCCTTGCCTGCTTCAACGGTTTTGCGGTACACAGACCCGTCAGCCAGTTCCTTGAGCTCGTTGAGCAGGGCTTGCAGGTCTGCCGGCAGCGCTTTGGCGTGGCGGTCTTCTTCCGTGATAAAATCCGTGGTTGCGCCAATCTGCATCAGGTAGGCCGCCTCGGGCTTCATGGCATTGTTGGCAGATTCGTTAACAGCCTGACGCTCTTTGTTGAATTCCTCCGGAACGGCTTCTTTGGTATAGAGGTTTTCCTTGACAATCATGCTGAGGTGAGCCGTGATATTGAGGCTTCCGTCATCATTTTTGCCGAGGGGGTCGCAACTGAGTTCACCGGAGGTCGCACGCTCGCAGACAGGCAGCTGCTCCAGAATGAGTCTGCTGATTTCTTCGTTCGTAGGCTGCGCCGGAGGAGCCGGCTTGACCGGTTCCTGAATCTTGACGGGCTCAACGGGCTTTTCTTCCTTCTCAAAACAGGAAGGGAGAAGGAGCGTTGCGGAAATCAGGGCCGCGGTATAAATCAGTTGCTTTTTCATAACCTCGTTTGTTGCGATGCTATTGAGTATCGGTGTTATTCTGCCTCATTTCCAAGCGGATGTCAAGAGTACACAGGCTAACCGCTCCGCTAATGTCACATTTCTTGTTATGTAGTGTGCCGATGCTGAGTTCATGGGAAAGACGAGAGATTTTTTTGCTGATTGGTTTGTCGGGGACGGACAATTTTTGCCTTGCTAATGGTCGGTATATCTGCTAGCATGCCCCCGGAAACAGATGGCCCGATTGTTTTTCGGATATCGGCTTTCTGCTGAGTGCTAGCTGTTTTCGTACAGGAGGTTGCGCCTCCGGTAACTCATTCATATTATGTGTTGAGGAATTATGTTCAACTTTTTTTCTCTTTTTCGCCGATCTGAGAACGACGGGGGGACTCGTAGTGCAAGTGCCGGGTATGCCTCAGAGCTGGTTGTGGTGATTCTCGGGCTTATCATCATCGGTATGATGGCGTTCTGGATGTCGTCAGATGTCATGGATGGGCTCTATCGACAGGTTCGCTTGTTGATAGCTGCGGTTGCTGTTTTGTTGTTGGGCTTTGTGTTCCGTCTGCCGACTCAACTCAATTTCCGCAGGACGCTGTTGCTGACGGTGGTTGTCATCCTTCAGCTTTTCTTTACCATTGCTGTCAATGGGCTTTGTGGCAATGTGCCGGGCTATAATACTGCCGGTCAGGCGTTGCTGTGGATGCCGTATCTGTTGGCTCCCACAGTCATGGCCGTGATGACCGGACGCCGTTTGGGCATTTATGCTGCCTTATGCTGCACTTTTTTCGGGTATTCTGTATTTCCGGAAGAAACCCCGACGGCGGTGCTGTTCAACTATGGTGCCGTGTGCCTGTTGGTGGGTATCGTGGCGGCGCGGTTGAGCGGGCGGGCCCACAAGCGCGAGCGTATTCTTCAGGCCGGGCTCGTAGTGGCGGTTGTGGTTCTGCTGGCGGTATTCGGCCTGGTGGGGCTTCAGGATTCTTCCCTGGAGAAAGAGATGCAGCTGGCCACCTTCCGTAACGGCTTCCGATTTTCGGCATTTGCCGGGGAAGTCGGCGTGACCGTAGCGGTGAATTTTGTGCTGGCTGCCTTTATCGGCGGTGTCATTCCGGCTCTGGAGCGAGTCTTTAACATATCCACTCCGATTACTTGGCTGGAATGGGCGGATATGAATCATCCCCTGTTGAAAAAACTCCAGATTGCCGCGCCCGGTACTTTTCATCACAGTCTTGTGGTGCAGCGTCTGGCAGAAGCTGCAGCTGAAGCCATCGGGGCAGATGTTACCCGTGCAGGTGTTTGCGGCCTGTATCACGATATCGGCAAGATAGAGAATCCGCAGTATTTTGCCGAAAATATCGTGGATCAGAATGCAACTCCGCATGCGGATTTGACTCCGGAGGCCAGCGCCCGCATCATCACAGGCCATGTGACTGACGGTGTGGAGTTGGCAGAAAAATACGGCCTGAATATCCGTATTGTTAATGTGATTCGCGAGCATCATGGTGTATCGACTGCCTACTTCTTCTACCGCAAGGCTCAGGATTTATACAGTCAGGAGTTGCAGAAGTTTGAAGAGGGGCTTATCGATACTTGCCCGGAGGAGGTGGACATGTCCGTGTTCACCTACAAAGGCCCGATTCCCCAGACTCGGGAATCCGGCATTGTGAGCATGGCAGATGCAGTGGAAAGTGCCACCCGCTCGCTCCAGCATCCCACGGAGGAGGATATCCGTTCCATGATTGACGGTATTTTCCGCGGGCGTATTCTGGATGGTCATTTGCAGGACTGCCAGCTGACGCTGGGTGATATTGCGGTGATGAAAGAGACATTCTTCAACACCATTCGCACCATGCACCATAACCGCATTTCCTATCCCAAGCCGAAAGCGGATGCCACATTGGCGTTGGCAGATAAACGCCAGGCGGAAAAAGAGAAAAAGGCCGAGGCATGAAGCAGAAGTTGCGCAGCATCTGCATGATTCTGGGCTTCCTCGTGGGGTCTGTCTTTCACGAGGAGCTCGGCTTTCTTACGCCCATTCTTCCGGTGGGTATTGCCATTATGCTCTCCATCACCTTTATAGGGATGGATACTTCCCGGCTCAAGCCGCGGCGCAAGCACCTTTCTGTTCTTTTTTCCATTTATGCCATTGCCATGGTGAGCTGGTATGTCGTGCATCTGGCGGGCTACCCGCTGCTGGCAGAGGCGCTGTTCTTCTGTGCTGCCACCCCTATTGCCTCGGCCAGTCCCATTATCGTGAGCCTGTTGAAAGGCGATGTGGAGTTCAGCACCACAGCCATGGTGCTCAGTCAGGCCGTCTTCTCTGTCCTCATGCCCCTTCTGTTGCCTCTGGTGGTGCAGGCTGCTGATATCAGCTACGGCGAGTTGGCGCTTCTCTCTGCCTCCCAGATTGCTACCGTGTTGGTTGCACCCGCCATCATAGCCGTGCTGCTGCGGTGGCTTTACCCGCCCTGTCGCGCATGGTCTGCGAAACTGCGCGATGTTTCGTTGGGTATTTGGGTATTCAATCTGGTGATTGTGGCTGCCGCCGGTGTGGAGCGCCTGCATCGTACGCAAACCTCTCTCTGGGATATGCTACCCATCATGCTGGGCGCAGCAATCCTCTGCGCGTTCTGCTTCTTCTTTGGCTACCGCCTCGGGGCTCCGAACCTGAAGCGCGAATGCTCACAGGCCTTGGGGCAGAAGAATACCATCCTCTCTCTCTACATGGCTACCCAAAGCTATGCCGCACCCATGGCGTACCTCGGCCCGCTTATCTACGTCTTTTGTCACAATATAGCCAACGCCGTTCAGCTCTCCCTCGCAGCCCGCGAAGAAAAGAAGCAGCAGCGGAATTGACCATTACTGATTCTTTAACGGCGCATTGGTCAATCGTCAGTTCTCCTCCTGTTCGGCTTTGAAGCCGGGGCGGGTGGTGACGATGATAAAGATGATACCGATGATGACGGAGAGCGCTCCGTAGATGAGGAACGTAGAGGTGGAGGCGGGGTCAGAGACCAGACCGGTCATGTAGATGACCAGGAAATTGCCCAGAGTGCTGGTGAGGAACCAGAAGCTGGATACAATGCTCTTGAGACTTTTGCCTGCGGCGGTGTAGGCGTACTCCAAACCGGTGGTGCTCACCAGAATTTCGGAGATAGTGATGAGGAAGTAGGGGATGCACTGCCAGAGGATGCTGAGGGATTCGCCGGAATCCAGCCGCGCCTGCAGCCATGCCACGCTCCCGTAGGAAACGCCTGCCAGCACGATACCGATGCCCATACGCTTGAGCGGGGCACTCCATTTGCCGATGTAGGGGTAGACGCACAGCGTGATGAGCGGTACGAATATCATCACCAGCAGCGGGTTGAAACTCTGGATTTCCTCTGCACCGAATCGGAAATTGATGGAGGAGAAGTACACGGGTGTCATCTCCTTGCCCTGTATGACCCAGCTGGACATGGTCTGGTCAAACAGACTCCAGAAGGGGATAATCATGGCAAAGACTGCAAGCACGCGCAGCAGGTTGCGGGTGGCGCGGCGATCTTTCTCGCTGTAGCGGGCGGCGGTCAGTTCGCTGCCGCGGTACAGGCGAGTGCCCAGCACACCTATGAAGCCGCGGGCGTTGAACGTTTCTGCCAACTTCAGCACGGCTGCCAGGATGGCCGCCACATACAGCAGGAGGGTAGCCAGCCCGCAGAGGGAGGCAGCTGTCTCACTACCGCCGCTGAGGGTGACCAGTTGTTCGCCGCCGTTCTGAGCCCAATACCCCATCAGGATGACGAGGGGGGCTACCACGATGAATCCGGCGATACCCAGTGCGGTGTTGGTGGCAGCATTTACGGCTGCTCCGCCGAATCGTTCGCAGGCTGCCGGAGCCCCGCGGAAGATGCGGCAGAGCAGGGCGGGCAGGAAGGTGGGCTGGGTGGGGGGAATGTGCTTGTACTGCTTGCGTCCCAGCCAGAAGATGAGTGTGGCCAGCCCCATGAAGATACCCGGAATGCCGAAGGCCCAGCCGTAGCCCCAGGTCTGGCGCACCCACGGTATCACCAGGAAGGAGAAGAAGGAGCCCAGGTTGATGGACCAGTAGAACGCGGCATACACGCGGGTCATCACTGCGGGTTCTTTTTTTGCATCCACCTGGTCGCCCACGAAGGCAGAGACGCAGGGCTTGATGCCGCCCGCTCCCAGCGCAATGATGAAGAGACCTAGGAAGAGGATGTAGCGGCGCATCTCGATGCTCTCCGTCAGATCCGCCGTGGCAAGTACGCCGTGGCCGAGGCAGTAGAAGAGCGAGATATAGAGGATGGTGCGGTAGCGCCCCAGAAAGCGGTCCGCAATCCAGGCTCCCAGCAGGGGCAGGATGTAGATGCCGGCCAGGAACAGGTGCGCTACTTCCACTGCGTCACTTTCGCTCATGGCGAGCATGCCGGTCATGTACAGCACGAGGATGCTGCGCATGCCGTAGAAACTGAAACGTTCGCAGGCCTCATTGCCTACGATGAACTTGGTCTGGGAGGGGAGGGACATGGTTGTCAGTTTGTTTGGTTCGGTAAAAGCGCATGCACAGCTCCGGGAGAACGGCGGCTGTGCATGCAGAAAACGGCGTATGCCGGAATGTAGTGACGGCGCGGCTTATTGTTCGTTCTGCTGCGGCAGGGTCACCTCGAAACGGCGGTAGGCATTGTTCAGCCAGTCAACCAGCAGCAGCCCCTTCAGCTGGGCATTCTGCTGCGGAATCATGCTGAAAGCCTTCATGGCGGTGTACTCCTGAGAGTCCTCGCAGGTGCGGCCGGTCACGGCGCTGATGCGGGCACCCTCCGGGGTGATGATGATGGGAGCCAGTTTGCCGCTGGGCACGCTCAGCAGCGCCTGAGTATCCATGTGAGAGGGCAGCTTGCCGGGGTCTGCCATCAGACCGACACCCACAGGCCCGAAATCTTCCACCGTGGCACCGGCTGCACTGGCCTTGGCAAAGGCGGCGTCCACGCTTTCTGCCGTGGCCGCTTCCATTTCCTCGTACAGCTTGCGGGCGGCGATGTCGAGGGCGTTGTCGGCGCGCTCTTTCATCAAATCAGCTTTGGCGCTCTCGCGGGCGGCCTCGAAAGGCAGCACCTGCGGGGTTTCAATGGCCTCCACGCGCAGGAACACCAGCTTGCCGTTGTCGGCGGTGAAATAGCCGCGCACCTGCGTGATGCCTGCCAGATTGTCCGCATTACCGGCCTTGGCGGCGGCTTCGTACTCTGCGGGAGCCGGCGCGGAATCCACCTCTGTGAAAGCAATCTGCGCCAGCGAGACGCGCTGGCCGTTGTGATTCACCTCTGCCTTCAGCTCAGCGGGGGCTTCGTCCTGTGTGCAGAGCGGGAAGGTGACGTGGGAGCTGCCGTTTTCCTGCAGGTAGCTGAATGCCTCGTTTTCCGGATTTTCGGCGGCAGAGGCCAGCAGTTTGTCAAAGCCCTTACCGTTGGCGAGGGACAAATCCTGCATGATGATGTCAGCCGTTGCCATGAGTGCCTCGATGGACGACTCCTTGTCCGGGGTCAGCGTGTAGAGGGAGACAATACGGCGCTCCGTGCTCTTGTAATTATCCTTGTGCCCATCCCAATAGGCCTTGATTTCCTCCTCGGAGGGCTCTGCGGGAGCGGAAACAGCGGAGGCGGGCAGCCAAGCTGTCTTGCCGTTGATTTTCTGAGTCAGGGCATCAATGATAGTGCCGGTGGCCTTGCTGTTGTAGCGCAGGTCATCCGTCAGCATGGCCGTGAGAGCCTCCCAGACCATCATGTCGCTGATGAGGGAGCGGAAGGCCTTCTCCTGACTGTTGTTGGTCACGCCCTTGTAGGTGCCGACCATGCGGTTGTACAAATCGGTGTCGAAATGGCCGTCGGCCTTGCGGAAAGCGGGAATGGCCTGAATGTAGGCATCAATCTGCTCCTTGGAGGGGGCGATGCCCAGCGCCTTGGCCTCGTGCTGCAGCACGGCGCGGTTGATGGCGATGTTTGTTTCCGCGTTCTCGCTGCCGCCGTAGCACCACATCCGCAGCGTGTCCTGAGCCACCGCCGCAAAGTTGTCGTACTCCGGGTGCTGCTGGGCATATGCCTGCAGCGCAGCGCGCTCGTCATCGCTCAGACTGTCATTGTCATCGGCATCAAAGCGGTCAACCAGCTTGCCGTTGGAGGCCTGCACCAACTGCTGGATATACTCCTTGCCATTTTCACCCAGATTGAAAATCTCCTGATAGGAATAGCCCGTGCCATTGACCTTGACATAGGAATTGCCGCCAATCATGCTGCCCTTGTCGGCATAGTCCATCATGATGAGACCCACGCCCACGCCAAACACGGCAACAAGCACGATGATTGAGTTTTTGCGAATCAGTTCAAGTACGCTCATAGTTCTTTAAGTGAGGAAAATGGTGAACCCCGCACGCGCGGGAAATAGTATAACGCGCCTATTCTAGCGGATTCTCTACGCGTTGCAAGCAAGAAAACGCCTCCCTGTGTCATGAGCGCCGGCAATACGCGGCAATGCCACCGTATTGACTCGTATAGTAGGAGAAAAGGAACGTTCTAATCAGTCGAAAATGTGTCGATTCGGAATAAGGAGTTACAAGCACGCGATATTCTAGGGTAAGCGTGTATATTGATGAAGAAAAAAGCCCGCCGGGTGGGCGGGCCGGGAGAAGGGGGGGAGAAAAGCAGATAGGTTCCCTTTACGCGAGTTCTGCGAGGAAGCCGCTTTCGTCCAGATAGATGTTGTCCGGGAGCTTGTAGGGACCGGCAAGGGAGGGTCCTTCGACAACGGCATTGGCGCCGCCGGGTTCGGACTGAACACGGTAGCCGGGGAGCAGGAGCCCGCGGGTACGCGGTCTGGCACCGAGCTGGATGGTTCCGTCGCGCATCTTGAAGACGCTGTGGCACATGCTCATGGAGATGATGGTGCCGCCGGGGGTGGCCAGACAGGGACGCCAGCGCATGTTCGGGGTGGAGATGGCGGGGCTGCCGCTGAAGTCGTAGAAGGGAATCTGGCGCGGCGGGATGGTGGTGAGGAGGATGCGACGCATGGCTTTGCCGCCCACTATCTGGGAGATGTTGGTGGGGAGGGTTTCCTGCGGGGAATCGATGAGCTGGACGGGTGTGTGTGTGATGATGGGCCAGAGGACGCTCAGGACGAGCTCCTGGGGTTCGCCGTTGCCGACGGTGGTGAGGAGGCGGTGGCGGCGTTCCTTGAGGGAGTTCACGCGGCGCACCTGGCACGCGTTCATCCAGTAGCGGTGCAGGGCCAGCAGGTCGTTGGCGCCTTCTATCAGCAGCTCCAGCCACTTGCGGGCAAGTCCCTGATGATCTGCAGAGGGTTGACGGCTGATGACGGCGGCTGCTATCTGGATGCCGGTGAGCTCACCGCCGGGGTAAAACACCAGCGGACGGGTACCGATTTGTTCCAGCGTGCGCAGCAGGAGGTCGCGGCCTGCGCTGTCGGCCGTCTCCAGACTTTTCGCAGAAAGGTCGCGGAAGGCGCGGAGGACGGCGCGGCTGTTGAAAGTTTCGGCTTCCATGGGCTCACCCACGGAGACGGTGAAGGGGTACGGGATTTCGCGCGGAAGCTTGGTGAAGAATCGGCTGCGGTGGTAGGAGAAGATGCTGCCCCACAGTCCGTCCATGTAGACGGGGATAATGGTGGCGTGCGCGCGGCGGGCTATCATTTCCATGCCGCGGCGGATGGGAGTTAGGCATCCGCTGCGGGTGAGCTGCCCCTCCGGGAAGATGCAGATGAGGTCGCCTTTCTCGATGGCCTGAGCGGCGCTCAGGATGGCTTCGCGGGGGTTTTTGCTGGAGATGGGCAGGGAGTTGAAGATTTCCAGCACCCAGCTGAGCATGCGCATGCTCATGAATTCTTCTGCCACGATAAAGCGCACGGGGCGCGGGCAGACCATGGTGAGGAAGAGGGCATCGGCAAAGGTGACGTGGTTCACGACGAGCAGGGCGCCGCCTCGCTCCGGGATGCGCTCAATGTTCACATAGCGGGGGCGGTAGAGGAGCCGCAGTACCCAGATGCCGAGCATGCGGATGAGTTCCTGCGGGATGAGACGCAGAGTGGAGATGAGGATAAAGCCGCTCATCAGGAACAGAACGAAGAACTGTGCCTGCGGGGTGGCTCCGTATTGGTGCATGAGCCAGATGAAGACAACGGCCACGAGCCCCATGAGGTTGTCGATGAGGTTGCCGGCGGCAATGATGCTGCCGCGGTTGGCGGGGTCGCAGTTGTCCTGGAGGTAGGTGTTGAGCGGCGCCATGAAGATGGCACCGAAGGCACCGGTGAGAGCCAGCAGGGCGTTGCTCACATAGGTATTGACGTCGAAAATAGTGAGCAGCAGGGTGCAGAGGGTGATGCCCAGCGCGCCCAGGGGGATGAGCCCTAGCTCGTTTTTGCCGCGGCAGAGCAGGGAGGCAATGATGCCGCCGGTGATGACGCCGCCACCCAGCCAGGCCATCAGGATGCCGCTCTGCATACTGAAGTCGACCGTCGGGTCGGCAATCTGTAAATCCTTGGCAATCTGAATCAGAATCAGGAACAGGGAGCCGGCAAGACACCAGAAGTAGGAGAGGCCGATTTCGCTCAGGCGCAACTCGCGGTCTTTCCACAGGTATTTAATCTGGCCGAAGTGCTCGTAGAGCAGGCTCCAGCTGAATTTGCGCGTGGGTTTGGAATGATAGCGCGGCACCAGGAACGAGGCAGCGGTTACGATGCCGGCCAGAACGAGGAATACCCAGGTGGGCAGGATGACGGCGTTCCATCCGGCTTCTTCTACGCCGTCCGGGAGCGCAGAGTAGCCTTCCAGCAGGTGGCTGAACCAGAAGAAGACACCAATCTGCGCCGCCAGCAGTACAAAGACGAGACTGGTTTCGATGATGGTGGAACCGAAGCCGATGTAGCGCGAGCCGAGCAGGTCTTTCACGATGCCCTTCTTGGCCGGCGAGAGAATGGTGGCTTGGGTGGCAAAGATGGCAAACCAGATGATGGCTGCGCGCATGTCGTGCTGGTAGAAGCAGAAGAGCATGCAGCTCATCACGATAATTTGCGCAAAACTCATCACTTGGATGATACGGGTTTTGCAGAAGCAGTCCGCCAGCCAGCCCACCAACGGAGCAAACAGGATGTACGGTAGCACGAAAATAGCGCCCAACATGTATTCCAAGGTGCTGCCGTCCGCACCCCACAACCACACACCCAGCGGAATCAGCAGGAATTGCACCGCCTTTTCATTGAAAGCATTCTGTGCCTGAACCGCTACGAGCGTCCAGAAGCCCGCCCATTCTTTGCGGTTCGGCTCTTTATAAAACTCAGAATCGTCTGCCATAAGTAGAGATGATACCGAGGATATTATCTCACAAATAACGCAGGAATCAAGTCTATTCGGTGTTCATCTTACCGTACATTGGCAAAAAGTTTCAGCTGCGTGGCGGTCAGGATGGGCAGCTGCCGGTGAATGTCATCTTTTCAATCTGATGCAACGCTTTTGTCACCGCAGGTTCCTGCGGAAGTGTTGATAAGGATAAGCTCTCTTTTCTCGACCGTTCGGACAAAAAAAACAGCGACAGATGAATGAACATCTGTCGCCGAAAGTCAGAAAAAGGGGATTGCTTTGATGTCAATCAGAAGCGGATGGTGTAATCGCCCGGGTCGCGGGGTTCCTCGGGAGCGCGGTCGCAGGCGGGCAGCATGTTGTTGAGGTGGCGCTTCATGATGGTCTTTTTCATGCCGGCATCGTTGCGCTTGGTCTGCTCTGCAACTTCCTTTGCGAGGTCGGCGCGCTTCTTTTCCGTCTTGGCACGGGCCGCCTCGCAGCGGTTCAGGCTGGCCTTCTGGGCATCATTGCCGATGGCTTTGAGGGATTCCGTGGAGAGATCTTTTTCAGTAACGATGGGGGCAGCCATGGCCACGGAAGCGGCGAGAGCAATCAGAGAGAGAATAGGAAGAGTTTTCATGCTGTGGAAAATGATATTGTGAGTATAGATGAAGTGCTGCGTATGTCAAGCTCATTTTTATCCGTTCGCGGTACTTTAATGCAAAAAATCAGTTGAGTCCGTCATCCAGCATGTTGAACATGTCCAGTTGCGCCACATCCGGTTCTTCTGCGGTGGGTAATCCGGTTTCGCGTACGCGCTTGCGGCGAACCTGTTTCGGCTCGCGGGCAGAGGCGCTCATTTCCAGGTGGGTCAGTACTTGTTTGGCTCGCTCGATGATGGGGGCGGGCAGCCCCGCAAGCCTTGCTACCTGAATACCGTATGACTTGTCTGCCGGGCCGGGCAGGACCTTGCGGAGGAATACGATTTCATCTCTCCATTCGCGCACCTCCTCATGCCAGTTGCTCACGGCGGTGCGGCTGTGTTCCAAATCCACCATCTCATGGTAGTGGGTGGCAAACATGGTTCGCGCGCCGATGATGTCGTGCAGATGCTCCGCTACGGCCCAGGCGATGGAAAGTCCGTCGAATGTAGCGGTGCCGCGGCCGATTTCGTCCAGAATGACCAGAGAGCGTTCCGTGGCGTTGTTGAGGATGAGGGCGGTTTCGCTCATTTCCACCATGAAGGTGGATTGACCGCGGGCGATGTCATCGCTGGCGCCCACGCGGCAGAAGATGCGGTCAACCAGACCGATGCGGGCGGCATCCGCAGGGACGTAGGAGCCGATTTGTGCCATGAGGGTGATGAGAGCCACCTGTCGGATGTAAGTGCTCTTGCCGGCCATGTTCGGACCGGTGAGGATGAGCACTCGGTTTGCTTCCGCATCCATTTCCGTATCATTCGGCACAAAGGAGGAATCCGTCTGCACGCGCTCAATGACCGGGTGACGGCCGTTGGTGATGAGCAGGTCGCGGCTATTGTCCAGCTGCGGGCGGCAGTAGCGGTGCTTTTGTGCGCTCTCTGCCAGTGCCAGCAGGACATCTGCCTCTGCCAGGGCTTCGGATGTGGTCTGGATGTAGTCGATGTATTCCCCGGTTTTTTCGCGCAGCTCGCAGAACAACTCATACTCCAGTTGGCGGGAGCGTTCATCTGCACCCAGAATCGTGCCCTCCATCTTCTTGAGCTCCTCCGTGACAAAACGCTCTGCGTTGGCGAGTGTTTGCTTGCGGACGTAGCGGTCGGTGGGCACTTTGGCAAAGTTGGCTCGGGTGACCTCTATGTAGTAACCGAAGACGTTGTTGTAGCGGATTTTCAGCGAGTCGATGCCGGTGAGGGTGCGCTCGCGGGCCTCCAAGTCGGCCAGCCAGTTCTTGCCTTCGCGGGAGGCAGAGCGGAGTTCATCCAGTCGGGCATCATAGCCGTCTTGAATCATGCCGCCTTCCTTGATGGTAACGGGTGGTTCCACAACGATGGCGCGCTGCAGCAAATCTGTGAGCTCGCGGAAATCGCCCAGGCGGGAGAGAAGGGGTTCGAAGAGCGGTTGCTGCTGCACCAGCGCGGATAAGTCTTCTGCAATGCCCGGTAGCTGTGCCAGTGAAGTGCCCAGCGCGAGCAAATCACGCGCATTGCCGGCACCCTGCGACAGTCGGGAGACAAGGCGCTCCATATCGCGCACTCCCTTGAGCGAGTCGCGCAGTTTGCTCATGAGGTAGGGCTCGGCAAGGAATCCGGCAATGAGTTCCTGTCGGCGCAGCAGCTCGTTGCGGTCGCAGATGGGGTGCAGAATCCAGTCGCGAAGCTTGCGTGCCCCCATGGGGGTAGAGGTGCTGTCCAGCGTGCCTAACAGCGTGTTTTTCATGCCGCCGCGGGCCTCTACCAAATCCAGATTTCGGCGGGAAGCAGTATCGATGAGCACCGCGTTGTCCGTGGCGCGGAGGGAAAGCTTGCGGAGATGGTCGGTCTGCCTGCGCAACTGGTGCTTGAGGTAGTGCAGGATGGCGGCGGCGGCTCCGGGGGCAGCCTGAAGATGCGCACAGCCAAAGCCCTCCAGCGAGTGGACGCGGAAGTGGCTCTCCAGCGAGGTTCGGGCGACTCCGGGCAGGAAGGTGTACCCATCGTAATACAGCGTGACGGGCAGATGTGCAAACTCTTCTTTCTGCTCATCGCTTACCAACAGCTCGCGCGGGTGCATGCGGGCAATTTCGTCTGCCAGCTCTTCAGCGCTGTCGAAATCTGCCACGGAGAACTCGCCCGTGGTGTGGTCCGCGCAGGCCAGTCCCCATGCGTTCTTGTGTCGATAACAGGCGGCGATGTAGTTGTGCTCCCCCTCATCCAGCAGGCTGAGGTCGGCCAGCGTGCCGGCGGAGACAATGCGGGTAATCTCTCGCTCCACCAGCTTGCCGGGCACGGGGATGGACATCTGCTCGGCAATGGCTACGCGGCGACCCATTTTCACAATCTGGCCGATGTATCCCTCCGCGGCATGAAATGGTACGCCGCACATGGGAATTGTTTGGCGTTTCGTGAGGGTGAGCCCCAGCGCCTGGGCGCATTCCACCGCATCCTCAAAAAACATTTCATAGAAATCGCCCAGACGGAAAAACAACCATACGTCCTCCGGCAGTGACTGCTTCATGCGCAGGTACTGATCCATCATCGGACTGATTTTCGGGGCTTCGGCCATAACAGATGGGTAACACTCTACCCTGTTCTCCTGCACAATTCAAGCATTTTTCCCGTCCGTTTTCACCGGTAGGACTGCGTGCGGGATAAAATTGTTCCCGTGATGCAAGACTTAGGGTCACTTGTCGAGGTGGCGGGTGGAGAGCCGACAGCTGCGCAGACAACAAAAAAGGATGCCCCGGTGGGACATCGAGGGGGTGCATGATGGAAGGAGTGTCTGCCCGAGGACGGGCAGACAAGAACCCGCGTCCGCCCCCCCGGCCCCGGCGATGCCGGGGTAAACGGCGCAGAGGTGTCTGCGCCGCCGGGGTCTGAAAAGCCCACCGGGCTTTTCAGCCTCATCCGTGCCGCCTGGGGCAGGGGCACTTGACGAGGTAGTGGGTGGAGAGCCGACGGCTGCGCAGGCAACAAAAAAAGGATGCCCCGGTGGGACATCCTTTTTTGTTGTACACGAAGCGGACGGGGCTCGAACCCGCGACCTCAGCCGTGACAGGGCTGCGCTCTAACCAAACTGAGCTACCGCTCCTTGCCTTTGTGCTCCCGCCTTGCGGTGGGTGCGGGCGGATTATA
>JBGVGW010000018.1:0-190908 GCA_045121855.1 Akkermansia sp. | reverse complement strand
GGACATCCTTTTTTGTTGTACACGAAGCGGACGGGGCTCGAACCCGCGACCTCAGCCGTGACAGGGCTGCGCTCTAACCAAACTGAGCTACCGCTCCTTGCCTTTGTGCTCCCGCCTTGCGGTGGGTGCGGGCGGATTATATCGATGTTGTCAGATGAAAGCAAGACTTTTTTTGAAAAATGGCAAAAAAAGGTGAAGAAGTTCCTGTTTCTTGTTTTTCCTCATTGACATGGGGTGTGAAGTTGCTAAACTATCGTGGTTATGAGTACGAGCGAGAAACGTGATCTGACTCCCGTTGTGCCGCGCAAGTTCCGTTCCGTCTTTTTTATGCTGGTGAGCTGCTTTGCTCTTTGGGGGCTGCTCAACAACATGACGGACAATCTTGTTCCGGCGTTCAAGAATATCTTTACTATTCCTCAGGAACAGGCTGCTCTCGTGCAGGTGGCGTTCTACGGCGCGTATGCCGTGCTGGCCATTTTTGCTTCCATTCTCATTGAGGAATTCTCCTATAAGAAAGGTGTGCTCATTGGTCTGGGCGTTTATATCGCCGGTGCATTGGCCTATATACCGGCTTGCATCCACCAGAGCTTTGAGATTTACTTTGTCGCTATTTTCGTGGTGGCTGCCGGTTGCTCCGTGCTGGAGACCACCTGTAACCCCTATGTGATTTCTCTGGGGCCGGAGAAGACGGCGGTGCGTCGTCTCAACTTTGCTCAGGCATTCAACCCCGTGGGTTCCATCTGTGGTATTCTGCTGGCACAGCAGCTTATCCTCAGCAATCTGAATCCCGCCACGGCAGATGAGCGAGCCGCTATGCCTGCCGAACAGTTGGGAGAGATTGTACACAAGGAGCTCTTCTGGGTCTGCGCCCCGTATGTGGGGCTGTGCGCCATTGCCTTCCTCATCTGGCTGTTCTTCCTGCGTACAAAGGAGGAGCAGGATGCTGCAACTGCGCCTGCGGAGAGCAGCCGCAAGGGCGGCGTGCGCGTGTTGGTTGCCGCGCTGTTTGCCGTGGTGCCGCTCACGGTGCTGTACTTCCTTTTCCCGGATATGGATAAGGTGCATTGGATTCTCTACGGAACATTGGGCCCGATTGTCTATTTGTTCCTGGTGGGGGATTACCGCTCCATGCTGTTCTCTCTGCTGAGCCAGCCGCGCTACTGGTGCGGTGTGATTGCCCAGTTCTTCTATGTGGGTGTGCAGATTGCTGCCTGGACCTACCTGAACGTGTACTGCTGCAAGGAGCTGGGGGTTACCCCCGCAACCGCCGCCACCTATTACCTCATCTCCATTGTTCTCTTCATCGCCTGCCGCTGGGTGGCTACTTATTACATGAAGAAGTTCAACCCCGCCAGCATGATGAGCCTGTTCGCGCTGGCCGCCATTGCCTCCTGCGCCGGTGTCATCTATCTGCCGTCCGATATCCTGTTCACGGTGGGCGGTTTGGGCTTCTCTGCCAACGTGCTGAGCCTGATTGCCATGTCCGGCTGCATGAGCCTCATGTTCCCCACCATTTACGGTATTGCTCTGGGGGGACTCAATCAGCGCGATGTGAAACTGGGTGCGGCCGGTCTTATCATGGCCATTCTGGGTGGTGCCCTCATCACGCCGTGGATGGCCGGAATCATCGGCGATGCCGAGGGCTGCTGGCTTGCCCTGACCACGGCCTTCGACAACACTTGGGACACGAATCTGGGTACTTCTTCCGCTGCTGTTCGTGCTTCCTTCATTGTGCCTGCCATCTGCTTTGCGGTGGTGCTGGTGTACAGCCTCATTTTCCGCAAACCTCTCACTTCTTCTGACAAATAACAACCATTCTATCATCATATTATGAAATACGATACATTACCCACCATCGGTATTCGTCCGACGATTGACGGTCGCCGTCTTGGCGTTCGCGAGTCTCTGGAAGACCAGACCATGAACATGGCCAAGGCTGCTGCTGCCCTCATTGAGGCGAACGTGACCCACGCCAACGGTCAGCCTGTCAAGTGCATCATTGCCGATACCACCATCGGCGGCCCTGCAGAGGCAGCTGCCTGCAACCAGAAGTTTGCCGAGAACAACGTGGGCTGCTCACTCATCGTGACTCCCTGCTGGTGCTATATCACCGAGACTTTTGAGACGGACGCCACCACGCCCAAGGCTATCTGGGGCTTCAATGGCACGGAACGTCCCGGCGCCGTGTACCTGGCCGCCGCTCTGGCCGGCTACGCCCAGAAGGGTGTGCCTGCATTCTCCATTTACGGCCACGATGTGCAGGACGCTGACGATACCTCCATCCCCGAGGACGTGGCAGAGAAGATTCTGCGCTTTGCTCGCGCCGGTCTGACCGTGGCCACTCTGCGCGGTAAGGGTTACCTGTCCATCGGCGGTTGCTCCATGGGTATCGCCGGTTCCATTGTTGACCAGTCTTTCTGGGAAAGCTACATGGGCATGCGCGTGCAGGCCGTTGACATGACAGAGGTTCGCCGCCGCATGGAGTTGGGTATCTACGACAAGGCTGAGTTCGACCTCGCTATGGAGTGGGCCAAGAAGTATGTGAAGATAGGTCCGGATCGCAACCGCCCCGACCTGGTGCTTTCTCCCGAGGAGAAGGAGCGCACGCTGCGTGAATCCATCCTGATGACCATCATCTTCCGCGACATGATGCACGGCAATCCTTACCTCAAGACCATTGACCGCGAGGAAGAAGGGCTGGGCTTCAACGCCATCTGCGGTGGTTTCCAGGGGCAGCGCCACTGGACGGACTTCTACCCGAACGGCGATATGGCCGAATCCCTCCTCAACAGCACCTTCGACTGGAATGGTCCGCGTGAGGCTATTCCCTTCGCTACGGAAAATGATGCCATGAACGGCGTGTGCATGCTTCTGCTGCACCAGCTGACCGGCCGTGCTGCCTGCTTCTCCGACATCCGCACCTACTGGAGCCCCGCTGCGGTCAAGCGCGTGACCGGCTATACCATGGAAGGCCTTGCCAAGGACGGTATCATGCACCTCATCAACTCCGGTTCTACCGCTCTGGACGGCAACATGCACTCCACCGCTCCCGATGGTACACCCATCATGAAAAAGACCGGCGAAACCACGCAGGCTGATATCGAAGCCATGATGGGTGCCTCCGAGTGGTGCCCGGCCAACCGCGAATACTTCCGCGGCGGCGGCTACTCCCTCCACTTCGTGTCCAAGGGCAATGTGCCCGTGACCATGATTCGCATGAATCTGGTAAAGGGCCAGGGCCCCGTGCTCACCATCGTGGAAGGCTGGACCTGCGACCTGCCGCAGGAGGTGAACGACAAGCTCGACCAGCGCACGGACCCGGGTTGGCCGACCACTTGGTTCGCTCCGCGTCTGACCGGCAAGGGTGGCTTCAAGGATGTGTACACCGTCATGGCCAACATGGGTGCCAACCACGGTGCCTGGACCTATGGTCACATCGGTGCCGATATCATCACCTTGGCTTCCATGCTCCGTATCCCTGTGTACGCCCACAACGTGCCGGAGGACAAGGTATATCGCCCCGCTGCATGGGATCTCTTCGGTACTGCCGACCCCGAGGGTGCAGACTTCCGCGCCTGCGCCAACTTCGGCCCCATCTACGGTAAGTATTAAACCTCTCACTACGGCAAGCTGTCGGGAAACTCCCCGGCAGCTTGCCCGTTTTTTCACGCATGTCCTACGTACTTTGCTTAGATTGCGGCGCGACGAATGTGCGGGCCATCCTTGTTGATGATAAGGGGCAGCTGGTGGCAAAATCCAGCCAGCCCAATTCGACTGATGCCGGAGCAGAGAATCCGGATTTTCATGTCTGGAATGCAGATCGCATCCTGAACCAGCTGGCTTCCTGCGCCCGCGAGATTCTGCCGCAGGTGAATGCCGCAGAGGTGAAGGCGGTGACCATCACAACCTTTGGTGTGGACGGAGCATTGGTGAATGAATCCGGCGAGCTGCTGTACCCGGTTATCTCTTGGAAATGTCCGCGCACAGCAGAGGTGATGAAGCGGGTGTCGCAGTATATTCCGCAGAATAAGCTCAATGCCGTTTCCGGCGTGGGCGAGTTTGCCTTCAACACCATCTACAAGCTCATCTGGCTGAAAGAGAATCGTCCGGAGCTGTTGGAGCAGGCTCACGCCTGGCTCTTTATCTCCAATATCCTGGCGTATCGTCTTACCGGGGTGATGGCTACCGACCGCACCATGGCCGGTACTTCTCAGATGACCGATTTGAATACGGGTGACTGGTCGGAGGAGATTCTGTCCGCCATCGGTATCCGCAAGAATCTTTTCCCCGCCATGGTGAATGCCGGCGAGGCCATCGGTACGCTGACTTCGGCCGCCTGCGAGCTGTTGGGCCTGCCTGCGGCCGTGCCGGTGATTTCTACCGGGCATGATACGCAGTTCGCTCTCTTCGGCAGCGGCGTGCAGGAGAATCAGCCCTTCCTCTCCAGCGGTACCTGGGAAATCCTCATGCTGCGCACGGCCAAGGCAACATTGGAGCCCTCCGATTATGCCGCCGGTGCCACCGTGGAGTATGATAGCAAGGCCGGGCTGCTCAACCCCGGTCTGCAGTGGATTGCCAGCGGTATCATCGAGTGGGTGAAAGCCACCTGTTACAACGGGGAAAGCTTTGATACCATGGATGCCGAGGCTGAACAAATCGCCCCCGGTTGCGACGGGGTGAAACTCATTCCCGATTTCCTGCCCAGCGATGCCGTTCCTGGCAGCATTCAGGGGCTGGTGCTGGGGCGTACCCGCGCGCATATCTACCGCGCCGCCATGGAGGCGCTTACCCTGCGTCTGAAGCAGCGCCTGGAGAAGCTGGAAAAGGTGGGCGGTTTCAAATCCACCGACCTCTTGCTGGTGGGCGGCGGTGCCCGCAACAAGGTGTGGACGCAGATGCGCGCCGATATCCTCGGCCTGCCCATCCGCATTTCCAACGTCTCTGAGAGTACCGTGCTGGGGGCTGCCATGTACGCCTTTGCCGGAGCAGGGGAGTTTGAATCGCCGGAAGCCTGCCGCGATTCTTTCGGTATCACCTATACCACCATCAATCCCGGTGAGCAGCAGGCTGCTTACGCTGAACTTTACCAATAAACACAACTATGGCTAATCCCGAACTCTATATCAAACCCGCTCTGCCGGATCGCATCTTCCCCTGGGAGAACTATGACCCGCAGACCCGTGAGGAAATCGACGCGTTCTTCAACAGCCCGGAAATCCTCGTTATCAAGCAGCGCATGGTCGACATGGGCCGCCGCCTCTGGGCGCGCGAATACGTGGACGGCAACGGCGGCAATCTCTCCGTTCGTGTGGCGAAAGACCTCGTTCTCTGCTCCCCCACGCTTTGCTCCAAGGGCTTCATGACCGTGGAGGATATCTGTCTGGTGGATATGAACGCCGGGCAGCTCTGCGGCTACCGCCCTGCTACCAGCGAGGTGAAAACCCACATTGCCATGATGAAGGAAGTGGGCGTGAACGCCTGCATCCATGCGCATCCTCCCTGCTGCAATGCGTTCCTCTTTGCCGGCATGGTACCGCCCAATGGCATTAACCCCGAGGCAGATATCTTCCTGGGCCAGATTCCGCTGGCTCCGTACGGTACGCCCGGGTCGCCCGAAACGGCTGAGGCCGTGGCCAAGGCCTCCCGCCAGAGCACGGTGGTGTTCATGGAGAACCATGGCGTTATCACCGGTGCCCGCCACATTGAGGAGGCCGAGTGGTTCATGGAGAATGCAGATGCCTACTGCAAGATGGTGCTGTATGCGGATATGCACGGCGGCAAGCTCAATCAGGTGAATGAGGCCGGTATTGCCGATTTCCTGGCTATCCGCAAGAACATCGGTTATGCTGTGCCGGAGGGGCAGCCGCTCTACAATACCCGCGAGTACAATGGCTACACCATGGGTATCGCCGGGGAGAAGAATGACTGATTGCCTTTCAAACAGAGTTATTTTTCAGCCGCGTTGCCTTCGGGCAGCGCGGCTTTTTTGAGCATCGCCATTACTTCAGCAGCTCGCGAGCGTGAGCCATGGCAGACGCCCCGGTAGTGCCCAGCATCCGCATCAGCTCCGTTACGCGGGCATCACCTTCAATCTCCTCCAGTCGGGAGACGGTGCGCCCTCCTCTCAGTCCCTTGGCGATGAGGTAGTGGTGCTGCGCCAGCGCCGCCACTTGCGGGAAATGGGTGATGGCGATGACCTGGTGCTCGCCCCCTAATTCCCGCATTTTCATGCCGACGGCGCGGGCAATCTCGCCGCCCACGTTGGCATCAATCTCGTCAAACACCAGCAGCGGTGTATCATCCTGTGAAGCCAGCGCACTCTTGAGCGCCAGCATCACTCGGGCCATTTCGCCGCTGGAGGCGATGAGCCGCAGCGCTTTGAGCGGCTCTCCCGGATTCGGTCCAAAGAGGAAATCGCATTCCTCCATGCCCTGCGGACCGGGGGCGGGCAGGGGAGAAAGCTGCACGCTGAAGAGGGACTGCCGGAATCCCAGTTGGCGGGCGTGTGCCAGGAACTCTTTTTCCAGATGCGGAGCGGCTTTGCGGCGGGCTGTGGAGAGCGCGGTGCCTGCCTGCAGGACAGAGGCGTATGCTTCCTCTTCTGCCTTTTTGAGAACCCGCAGCAATTCTTCCCGATTGTCCACGGCGTCCAGTCGGGCTCGGCATTCCAAGAGGTGTTGCTCAATCGTCTCAAAATCCGCCCCGTATTTGCGCTTGAGCGAATCCAACAGGGCGATACGGTTCTCCAGGGCGGCCAGCTCCTCCGGGTCACATTCCAACCGATTGACGTAGCTTTGCAGCTCATCTGCCAGCGTTTCCACCTCCTCAATAAGTCCCTCCAGCGGGGAAATCCATCGGTGACAGTCGGCATCCAGTCGCACCAATTCTCTGCCCGCTCGCACCAGCGTGTGCAGTCTGTCCAGCAGGGAATCATCCTCGCCGTCCACCATTTGTGCCATGGGAAGCGCCGTGTCCCGCAGTCGGTTGGCATTGCGGGCTCGCTGCCAGCGTGATTCCAGACCTGCCACTTCGTCCGCAGTGAATGCTGCGGATTCAATTTCTTCCACTTGGTGGCGCAGGAAGTCCAGTTCGCGCTCATTGGCCATTTCATTCTCCAACAGCTCCCGATAGGCGGCGCGCGCCTCCAGCCAGCGGCGGTAAGCCGTGCGGTAGTCGGCCAGCAGCCCGGCATCCTCGGCAAAGGCATCCAGCAGGCAGAGCTGGCGCTCCTGCGAGGTGAGGGAACGGTGGGAATCCGGGTGGTGCATATCCACGAGTCCCCCGGCTATGCGATGCAGCAGCGCCAAAGTGACCGGGCTGTTGTTGATGAATTGGCGGTTGCCGGTGGAGGTGATGATGCGGCGAATCAACAGTTCCCCATCCTCACAGGGCGGCACCCCGGCCTCTGCCAGCTGTGCATTCAGTTCTTCCGTATGCCGTAATCTGAAAATCGCCTCAATGCTGCATTGCGTTTCTCCGCTGCGGATGAGGCTTTTATCTGCCCGTTCTCCCATGAGCAGGGAGATGCTGCCCATGATGACGGATTTGCCGGCGCCGGTCTCCCCGGTAATTCCCAGAAAGCCGTTTCCGGGTTCCCATGTCAGTTCATCGACGAGTGCGAGATTGCGTATCTTGAGCAGAGCGAGCATATTTAGCTTTCAGTTCTGCGCCTATTATGGCATAATAAGCGCGGAAATCAAATCCCAATTTCGATGATGAAGGTAGTTTTTCTTGGCAGCGGAACGTCTACCGGCGTGCCGGTCATTGGTTGTGAGTGCCCGGTTTGCGTGTCGGATAACCCGCGGAACAAGCGCTGGCGCTCCTCCGTTCTGGTGCAGAGTGAAAAGACAACCCTTCTGGTGGATTCCAGCCCGGATTTGCGGGCGCAGGCCCTGAAGCACGGGCTGACGGCAATTGACGGGGTAATCTACACACATGAGCATCTTGATCATACGACCGGATTTGATGAGATGCGTGCCTTCTGCTGGCGAAGGCCGGAGCGCCTGCCGTTGTATGCCGGTTCTTCCTGTCTGGCACAGCTGCGCAGTATGTTCGGTTGGGCCTTTTCTGAAGCGAATACCTATCAGGGTTATATCCGACCGGAGGCGCATGACCATGAGGGGAAGCCTTTTACCATCGGCGATATAGAGGTGACCCCCGTGCCGGTGATTCACGCCACGGTGGAAACATACGGCTATGTTTTCCGCTCCGACGGAAAGAGCTTTGGCTATGTGCCGGATATTCAGGAGCTGCCGGAGAGTTCCAAACCTTTGCTGATGGGGCTGGATGCTCTGGCTATGGATGGTCTTCGCTTCCGTCCGCATCGCACGCATTTTAACGTGGAGCAGAACGTGGCACACATGCAGGAACTCTGCCCGAAGCTGGGGCTGGTAACTCATTGCGGGCACGAGGTGGATTATGATGAGCTGTGCAGCGTCCTGCCTCCGTTCATGCAGCCCGCATACGATGGTATGAAATTGTGCCTGTAAGGTATTGTCTGCCAGAGAGCAAGGGCGGGCATGAAATAAAAATGTCTGCAAAGTGAGTGACAAATGCGGAAAATGTGCTTGAATAGATACGGCGAGAGCGCATGAATCCGTTAATTTCGTCACCTCTGACGGTGAAGAAACCGGCGACATGAGCCGCGCGGCCGGACTCCGCGTGCCCGTTCACACGGACAAATCCACAGCAGCCGTTTTGCCGCAAACAACAACCCTTATAAAAAAATGGCAGATATAGAACAGAACTACCAGATTAAGTATTCCGAGAAGTGGGGTTCCTACCTCCAGCAGGAGGCCTCCCGTCTCGATAAGTATGTAACCGTGGAAACCGGACTTTCCGGTAAGATGGTGGCCTTTGACCAGTACGGTCTCCTGTCCTTTACGGAGAAGACCGGGCGCATGGGCTCCACTGTGCTGGATGAGGCACCGACCACGCGCCGCGTCATGTTCCCGCACATTTATACCAAGGCTATCGGCTTCGATGAATTCGATTCCAAGAAGCTCGCCAATATCGATGTGCCGGTCAGCAAGACTATCGAAAGCCTGCGCGCTGCGGCCGGTCGCACGATGGATAAGGTGATGCTGGATGCCTTCCTGGGCACCGCCTACATCGGCGAAAACGGTACCCAGCCTGTGGCATTTCCTGAGTCTCAGGTGATTGCTTCAGACTATGTGGACAGCGGTACTGCGGCAGAATGCAACTTGACCGTCGGGAAGCTGCGCCACGCCCTGACGATGCTGCAGAAGGCAGAGGCATGGAGCGATGAGCGCCGCGCCTACGGCGATGAACTGGTGCTGGCCTGTACCGGCAGCCAGATTAACGCCCTGCTGCAGCAGCCGGAGGTGACCAGCTACGATTACAACACCGTGCGCGCTCTGGCTGAAGGGAAGATTGATACCTTCCTCGGCTTCCGCATCATTCGCACGGAACAGTTGCCCCTTGTCGGCGGAGTTCGCTCCTGTCTGGCATGGGTCAAGAGCCGTGCTCAGTTCGGAATCTGGGATGATTTCAAGGTGAAGCTCTCCGTGAGAGATGACCTGGATGAAGCCCTCCAGATTCGTGCCAAGTTCGCCTGCGGTGCCACTCGTCTGCAGGAGGAAGCCTTTGTCAAGATTCAGTGCGCAGAGTGATTATAGTTATATAGAGGTGATAGTATAGTTTGTGCTCAAAGCCTCCGCAGGGTAACCTGCGGAGGCAATTTGTTGAAGCAATGCTGTCCGGAGCGGGGCAGGGGAGTGCCCGCAGCGTTAATTCGGCGGGTCAACCAGCACCTCTCGGGCACGGGCAGAGCCCTGCGAGGGGGCAATGATGCCGTTGGCTTCCATCATATCCATGATTTTGGCAGCCTTGCCGTAGCCGATGCTGAAATGGCGCTGTAACATGGAGGTGCTGGCCTTGCGGGAGGTGATGACCAGATTGACACAGCGGGTATAGAGCTCGGAATCCTCCTCACTCAGATTCTTGGGGCCGATGCGGCCGCCGCCGTCGCCTGCGCCTTCGCTGTTGTTCATTTCGGCGGTGACCCCCTGTTCAAACTTCTGTTTGGCGTGGGAGGCACAGTGCTGGATGATGGAGGCAATCTCTCTGTCAGATACCCAGGCGCCCTGCACACGGGTCATCTTGGAGATGCCGCCCGGGGGCAGGAAGAGGCAGTCACCGGCTCCCAGCAGATTCTCTGCTCCCGTGGTGTCCAGAATAATGCGGCTGTCCAGCGGACTGGCCACGCGGAAGGCGATGCGGCTGGGGATATTAGCCTTGATGAGACCCGTCACCACGTTGGCTCGGGGGGTCTGCGTGGCTGCGACCAGATGGATGCCGGCGGCGCGGGCTTTCTGGGTCAGGCGGGCGATGTTGCTTTCCAGGTCGTCCTTCACCATCACCATCAGGTCGGCCAACTCATCGATGATGATAACCACGTACGGCAGGCGGGTGGGGATGCGCTCTTCTTCACCGAAGTCAAACTCATCCTGATCTTCATCCGTCAGCTCGCGCCCCTCATCTGCCTGACGCAGAATCTCGCTTTCCATGCGGTCGATGGCATCATAGTCCACATAGCTCTCATCGATTTCCTCCTCCTGCTCAGGTTCACGCTCCTCATCCGGCGGGCGGTTGTTGAAGTCCTCAAAGTTGCGGACACCGACCTGGCTGAAGAGCTTGTATCGATGCTCCATCTCATTGACGGCCCAGCGCAGCGCACCGATGACGCGGGCTGCCACCGTCACCACGGGGCAGGCCAGATGGGGCAGTTTGCGGTAGGGCTGCATTTCCACCATCTTGGGGTCCACGAGGATGAGCTTCAGCTCGTCCGGGCGGAACTTGTAGAGCATGGAAAGAATCATGCTGTTGATGCAGACGGATTTACCGGAACCTGTGGTACCGGCCACGAGGGTGTGAGGCATGGCGGCCAAATCGCCGATGACCGGGTTGCCGTACACGTCTTTACCCAGTGCGACGGGGATACGCAGCTTCGGGTTGTTGAAAGCATCCGATTGCAGTAGCTCGCGCAGGTAAACGGGGGATTTCTGCGCATTCTCCAGCTCAATACCCACCGTTGCCTTGCCGGGAATTGGGGCCAGAATGTTCACCGATTTGGATTGGGTGGACATCATGAGGTCCTTGTTGAGCGTAGCAATGCGGTTCACGCGCAGACCGCGCGGGGGGAAGAACTCATAGCGGGTGATACTGGGGCCGCGGGTGATATCGCCGGGTGTCACCGCAATCTTGAACGTATCCAGCGTATCGATGATGCGCTGCTGCATTTCCTGCATCTCTTCGGCGGCAGCCTCTGTCACCTCTACCGGTACGGGTTTGTAGTCCAGCAGCTCGTAGGGCGGTAGCGGGTAATCCGCTTCCTGCGGCCGCCGATCAACATTATTGATGGTCGCCGTTTTGACCGGGGATTTCGGGAACTTGATGGCGGGTTTTGCCGGGGTAATGTCCGTTTCTTCCGGTTCTTCCTGTCCTGTTACGGCTCGCTTGCCGCGGCGGAAAAGGTCGGCGAGCTTACCGCCGGAGGCCTTTTTCTCCAGGTTCAGCGCTTCGCGTTCCTGTTCTTCTGTGGCACCGGGAGCGTTGCTCAGCTCAATGGCTTCCTCTACCTGCCCCATGAGGTCCAGTAGATTGTTGTGTCGTTCCTCCCCATTACTGCGGGCGGCGGGGGTGTCGCGGTGGTCGCGGGCCCTTCTGGTTGCCGGCTGCGGCGCGGGCACTTCGCGTTTACTCTCCTGTTCGGCGGGAGGTGTAGCCACGGGTTTTGCGGCGGCTCTCATGCCGGGCAGGCTGCTCGTCGGCACGGGGGTGCGGCGGGGGGCTTCCGGAGTTGCTACAAAATGGTTATCGAAATCTGCTGCCAGCTCGGTGGACGGTTCTTCATCCAGATGGCGAGTGCGCTGCTCGCGTGTGATGTTGCGGGCAATGCCGGAGTTTTGGCGTGGCGGCAGGGGAGCCTGACGCGGCGGTATGCGGAGCGGTTCCCGCACCGGGCGCTGGGGTGTCTGTTCCCGGCGGGGGGTAGGCTGTGCATAGTCTCGGGAAACAGGACGTGGAGCTTCCGTCTGCATCGGTTCTTCCTGTGCCGCATGGTTGAAGATGGGGTTCTGTGCCTCTTCCCTGACCTTGTCGCGATGCTGCTGCCAGTTGTCCTGGAGCTCCTGAATCTTGGTGCGCCGCCGTTCGCGGCGTGTGCGTATGCGATCCGCGATATCGTTTACGTCTGCCCAGAATGCCTTGCAGAACTCGATGAAGCCCATGCGCGCAAAATAGATGAGCGCCAGACCGTGACCACAGATGAACAGAGTCAATGCCCAGTCGCGGCCCATCAGCGGTTCTGCCACGCAGCTGCCATCCAGATACCCCAGCTTGCCGCCCACGCTGTCGATGCCGATGTTGGCGGCCCATGCCTGCAGAATGTAGGGCTGAATGGAGAGAGCCGCGCAGGCACAGAGAATCATGCAAATGGTGGCGATGGCCTGCCCGGCGAAGCGACGACTCGGAAATAAAAGAATGCAGGAGCCCAGAATGCTCAGCAGGAACATGCAGTATACGGCAGCCGCTCCCAGCAGCCAGTACCAGAAGCCGGCCATGTAGAGGCCAACTGTACCCAACACATTGGTGCAGGGGACTTTTGATGCGGCTTCCGCATCCACGGGATTAAAGACAATCCAGCCCATCTCACCTCTGTTGTAGGTGAGCAGTGCTGCTGCAAAGACAAGAGCCAGCAGCACAATCCCCAATCCCCACAGGCGGGTGGGCCAGGTGGCCTGCGGTGGTTGTTCCGGGTGTTTTAAGGTAGAAAAATCCATGATAGCCCCGGGAGTATACGCCCCCTTGTCTGCCTCTGCAAGCCCAAAATGCGTCCTATATATGTCCCTACGCTCGCTCGCGCGTGAAGAGACGAAAAATCAGCAATAAACCCCAAATTTACCCAAAGTTGTAAAAATGAATGAAATTTTGCTTGCCAAAAGAGAAAAAGAGAGTAGAATCGGCGCGTCAAAAGCGCTGTCGGAAGGCAGCGAAGGAACAAACGAATAGAAACACACACCACTATGGCTCGTCTTTTCGGTATCGAAATACCCAATGAGAAGCGCGTTGAGGCCTCCCTGTGCTACATCTACGGCATCGGGCCCTCCACGGCTAAGAAGGTGCTTGAGCAGGCCGGTATCTCTCCGGATCTGCGCACGGGCACGCTTTCCGACGCTCAGCTGACCAAGATTGTGCAGGCAATCACCAGCAACAACATCCTCATCGAGGGTGACCTGCGTCGTGAGAAGCAGATGGCTCTCAAGCGTCTGACCAGCATCAACTGTCTGCGCGGCATCCGTCACCGCAAGGGTCTCCCCGTTCGCGGTCAGCGTACCCGCACCAACGCCCGCACCCGTAAGGGTCGCAAGAAGACTGTGGGCGCCAAGAAGTAATCATCTGTAAACCCCTTAAAAAGAAAAACTGAACATGGCTGAAGAAACCATCCAGGAAGAAGTGAAAGACACCGTGGCTCCCGCCGTTGAGGCTCCCGCTACGGAGACGCCCGCCGCTCCTGCCGCTGAGCAGAAGAAGCCGGAGGGTCGCCGCGACATCTTTGCCGAGCTGGGTCTTGCAGATGACGACGACAAGGTCAAGATTCTCAAGGCTAAGGGCAGCAAGAACGTTACCACCGGTATCGTGCACATCTCCTCCACCTTCAACAACACGGTGGTGAGCGTGACCGACCTCAAGGGCAACGTAATCGGCTGGTCCTCCGCCGGTAAGCTCAATTTCAAGGGCAGCCGCAAGAGCACTGCATACGCCGGTCAGGTGGTATGCCAGGACGCCTGCCGTCAGGCTATGGGCCACGGTCTCAAGGAGGTCGAGGTTCGCGTGAAGGGACCGGGTTCCGGTCGTGAGTCCGCTGTGCGTGCCGTACAGGCCATCGGTCTGGAGATTTCCTCCATCGCCGACGTGACCCCCATTCCGCACAACGGTTGCCGTCCTCCCAAGGCTCGTCGCGCCTAATTCCATTAACCCAGAAAGATTACAAACATTATGGCTCGTTATACAGGTCCTACCGCTAAGATCAGCCGTCGTTTCGGCGTTGAGCTCTTCGGTGCCAGCAAGGCTTTTGCCCGTCGTCCCTTCCCCCCGGGTCAGCACGGTGCCCGCGCCGGTCGCAAGAAGAAGTCTGACTACGGCATCATGCTTGCCGAAAAGCAGAAGCTCCGCTTCATGTACGGTGTGCTCGAAGGTCAGTTCCGCAAGTACTATGAGGAAGCCAGCCGTCGCCGCGGTGTGACGGGTGATATCCTCCTGCAGCTGCTGGAGCTCCGTCTCGACAACGTCATCTACCGTCTCGGTTTCGCCAGCACTCGTGCTGCCGCCCGCCAGATGGTCTCCCACGGTCACGTCACCGTGAACGGCCGCAAGGTCAACATCGCCTCCTACTCCTGCAAGCCGGGTGACGTGGTGGCTGTTGCTGCCAAGGCTCGTTCTCAGGCTCTCGCCAACCGCTACGTGGAGCTGGCTGCCAACGCCACCACGCCCGATTGGATCGAGGTTGACGCCGCCAAGCTCACCGGCAAGATCGCCCGCGTTCCCTCCGTGGAGGAAATCGCTCCGATCGTGAACGTGCAGCTTATCGTGGAACTTTACTCCCGCTAAACCGGGAGAACAACACCTCCTTTTACCGCCCGCGCCGCGTTTCTACGCCGCGCGGGTGTTTTTGTACTTGCATTTCCTGAATTTCAGAGTATAACATTCCGCGCTATGACAGATAAACCCGCTCGCAAACCCTCTTGGCTCAAAGTCAAACTGCCCAAGGGCAGGGTATTTAAGGACGTCCAGAACCTGGTGAAGGACAACGCCCTGGTCACGGTTTGCGAGGAAGCCATGTGCCCCAATCGCGGTGAGTGCTGGAGCCACGGTACGGCCACCTTCATGGCCTGTGGTGATGTCTGCACACGCGCCTGCGGATTCTGTGCCACCCGCACGGCAAAACCCGCTCCGCTGGACCCGGAGGAACCCCGGAAGATTGCCGAGGCTGTGGAGCACATGAAACTCACCCATACCGTCATCACCATGGTGACGCGTGATGACCTGAAGGACGGCGCAGCTGCACATATTGCATCCACCATTCGGGAAATCCGTCGCCGCTGCCCGGAGACGGTGATTGAGGTGCTGACCTCCGACTTTAACGGCAACGAGGATGCCCTCTCTCTGGTCATGGATGCTCGCCCGCATATCTTCAACCACAATCTGGAGACAGTGGAGCGCCTTTCCCCCATTGTTCGCTTCCGCGCGCAGTACCGTCGCTCCCTGCACATGCTGCAACGCGCCCTGCAGATGGCACCCGGCATGGTCGTGACCAAGAGCGGAATCATGCTCGGCTTGGGCGAAACGCGAGAGGAAATTGAGCGCACCATGGATGACCTGCTGGAGCACGGCGTAACCGTGCTCACCATGGGGCAGTACCTGCGCCCCTCTGCACGTCATTTGCCGGTGATTGACTACATCCGCCCGGAGATGTTTGATGAACTGCGAGAGGTGGCACTTGCCAAGGGCTTCCGGCACGTAGCCAGCGGCCCCTTCATTCGCTCCTCTCACCACGACGCCAACTTCCGCCCGGAACTGGCCATCCTGGATGCCATCAATGCCGATTTGCGGGCTAGGGGAGAGATTCAGTAATGTTGGCTCGCAGCAAAAGTTCGCAATTTGACAGGTAAATTGTCATGATTGCATAAAACTTCAAAAAAATTGCTTGACTCTGCGGGGCGGCTCGTGTATATTCAGCCCGCAACCGCAACACGGCGGGATAGCCAAGTGGCCTAAGGCATCGGTTTGCAAAACCGACATTCGTGGGTTCAAATCCCACTCCCGCCTCTTAAACGCACTGCAAGGGAACGTTGTTCCGTGCAGTGCGTTTTTGTTGGTACAAGGTGCGGGGCGATTTACCCGGCTGGCTCACATGAATAGGTCTTGCCAAAGAGGGGGCGGGGGTGTAGAATGGCGGGCATGAAGCATCTGGATGAATTGTTTGCCTTTTTGCGTATTCCCAGTGTGTCTGCTCAGGCAGAGCATGCCGGGGATGTGGAGCGTTGCGCGGATTTTCTGGTGGAGAAGCTCAGCTCGCTGGGGTTCGATGCTAAAAAGCACCTGACGGATATTCATCCGATTGTGGTGGCTCACAGCCCGAAGGTGGAGGGCAAGCCCACCGTGTTGATTTATGGGCACTATGATGTGATGCCTGTGGATCCGGTGGCTGCCTGGGAGACACCTCCTTTTGAGCCGACGATTCGCGATGGCCGGGTGTATGCCCGCGGTGCTTCCGATGACAAGGGCGAGATTATGGCGCTGCTGCTGGGCACGGAGAAGGTGCTGCGGGAGGATGGCGCTTTGCCGTTGAACGTGATTTTCCTGCTGGAGGGTGAGGAGGAGCGCGGTAGTGAGAGCCTCTTTGCCTTTATGCAGCGTCCGGAGATTCAGCGGGAGCTTGCCTGTGATGTGATTGTGGTGAGCGATACCGGTATGGCGGCTCCCACGATTCCCTCTTTCTCGTACGGGCTTAAAGGCCTGTGCTGTTTTGAGCTGAAGGTGAGCGGCCCGGCCATGGATTTGCATTCCGGTCTCTTCGGCGGCGCGGTCAATAACCCCATCACGGCGCTCTGTGAGATGATTGCCACCACCCACGATGCCGATAATCACGTGACGGTGGAGGGCTTCTATGAGGGTGTCTCTGAGATTGAGGAATGGGAGAAGGAAAGCTGGCGCCGCGTGCCCGGTATGAGCGATGCCGAGCTGGCTGCGCTCACCGGGGTTGATGCTCTGCGTACGGAGACGGGCTACACCGGGGCAGAGTGTGTGTATGCTCGCCCGACTTTCGAGCTCAATGGTATTTCCGGCGGTTATGAGGGTGAGGGTTCCAAGACGGTGATTCCTACCCATGCCATTGCTAAGATGAGCTGCCGTCTGGTGCCGGGACAGAATCCGGAAAAGGTGATGGACTGCGTGGAGGCTCACTTCCGCAAGGTGTGCCCTGCCGGTGTGCGGATGGAGTTCACCCGTCAGCACTCCGGTGCTGCCTACCTGAGCAACCCGAACTCTGATTTCGGTCTGGCAGCCCAGCGCGCTCTGGAAGAAACCTTCGGCAACAAGCCCGTGCTGGTGCGTGAGGGTGGGTCCATTCCGATTATTGCCGAGATTTCTCAGGTGCTGGGCAAGGATGCCCTCCTGCTGGGGCTGGATTTGCCGGATGCCCGCATCCACTCGCCCAACGAAAACATGCGCGTGGAAATTTTCGAGAAGGGTATCGAGATGACCGCGCGTCTGCTGCGTCTCATGAGCGAGGCCTGATTCATTGATTAGCAACGCTATGAACGCCGTCGAGATTGAGCAAATTCACAAGAGTTTCCCCGGCCATTGGGGCAGGGGTGGCGTGTATGCCGTGAAGGGCGTGAGTCTGCACATTCCGCAGGGCGGCGTTTATGGCCTTATCGGCCCTAACGGCTCCGGCAAGAGCACTATCATGAAAGCCCTGGTCGGCTTGCTCTCGCCGGATGCCGGGCATTGTCGCGTGTTCGGTAAGCCCGCTACTGCGGCTGCCAACCGACGCGAAATCGGCTTCCTGCCGGAAAATCCGTATTTTTACAAGTTTCTGACCGGTGAGGAAACGGTCCGTTTCTATGGCAAGCTCTGCGGGCTGAGCGGCAAAGCGCTGCGCGAGCGGACGGCAGAGCTGCTGGAGCTGGTTGGGCTCACAGAGGCGGCGCAGCGCCGAGTGGGGGGCTATTCCAAGGGCATGCTGCAACGTGTCGGACTGGCGCAGGCGCTGGTGCAGCAGCCGCGTCTCCTGGTGCTGGATGAACCGACTGCCGGTGTAGACCCCATCGGCTCGCGCACCATCCGTGATATCATACTGGAGCTGAAGCGGCGCGGGATGACGGTGTTCCTATGCTCCCACCTGCTGGAACAGGTGCAGGAAATATGTGACCGTGTGGGTATCCTTTATCAGGGCTGTCTTATTGCGGAAGGTACGATGGATGAGCTGACCCGCGATACCCGCCGCTGCGAGGTCGTCCTCCGTAATCCCACACCGGAGCTGCTGGCTGAGCTGCAGCGTGTGGCCGGGGATTCTTGGGAATCCTGCGCCCCCGCACGTAATTCGCTCGAAAAGGTTTTCCTGGATGGTATTCGTGCCCGACTGGAAGAGGAGGGGCGCAGTTAATGCAGCACGTCGCTCCCCCCCTGCGAACAAAGAACGCAGATTAGCATTTGAAGGGGAATCAACTAATGAAAAAAGATCGCTGCACGGTCGGGTAGTTGCTTTCAATCGAAAAAATCTTTGTGTGCTATAGCTCAATCTGCCAATGATGGTACCGATTGGTGAACGTGTTTTTTTGCGTTGACAAATCTCGGCACTTTCTGTATACGGGAAAGCATGGTGATGTTTCGTGGCTTTCTGCTGGCACTTGCTGCTGCTTCTCCGCTGATGGGGGCAGAGAAGGTTATGTTTGTGGGGGATTCCATCACACATGGCGTGGGGGCGGGGTCGTATCGCTGGCCGCTGCATCGGCTCTGGGTGGATAATGGGATGAGCTTTGACGTGGTGGGGGTGCATGCGGGTAATCACAGCAACGGGATTGCTCCCGGTACGGAGTACGGTGGCGTGTTGTTCAACAACCGCCATTCATCGATGTGCAGCGAAAGGGCCTATGAGATTGCCGGTCGCAGCAATACCTCCGGACGCCTCGGCAACAGCAATATCTTCGACTGGCTGGGGCTGGATGCCACCTATGCCGGGAAATATCGCATCAAACCGGCCACTCAGATGCCGGATTTGTTCTTCATCCTCATCGGAACCAACGATGCATTGGGCGAAAATGCTCTTAGCGGCGGTATCGGAGCAGGGGACAACCTGGCCACGCTCCGAAAGAATATGTTGGGCCATGGCGGTGATATGGATACCATCATCGGTGCCATGCGTCGGGCGAATCCGCAGGCAAGAATTGTGGTGCTGAGCATACCCGGCTGGCATGATACGATTCAGCCGGACAATACGGAGGCGGCTGACTTTGCGGCGGTGTTGGAATTCAACCGCGAATATGCCCAATGGGCCAAGTCACGGGGCGTCACCTTTGTGGATATCAGCAGCTCGCTGCGGGATTATACCCGAACGGATAAACCCGGTGTTGCGGTGCCGGAATTCCTGCAACCTTTCGACCATCTGCACCCCTCGCCTCAGGGGGATTTGCTCATTGCCGGGGCTGTGGCACAGAAATTGGGCTGGCCGGGGGCAACGGCAGGCTTGCCGCGGCGCGAGGTGGTGTGCAAAGCTGCTCAATCTCCCCTGCGCGAGGAGTGGAGCCAACAGAAGAACTCTGCCGGATTTACCTGCCGCATGAAGCTGGATATGCCATCGCCTAAAGAATCCTGCCGAGGGGAAATAATGGTGGAAATGACTTGCGGCAGCGGGCATGTGCAGGTGCTGGACTGCGGTATTCGCTGGGGCAAGGATAAGATGCTCTGTGCCGGGCAAATGGGAAATCTGGTGGATGTGACCATGGCGTATGTGGCGGAACCGACGGGTACAGGAGCTGCTCCCGGTTATTATGTCTGGTGGGGAGAGAGGCTCATCGGTGAAGCGCTCCCGGGGCTTGCGGGGCAGGTGCAGCCGGCTCTGGAAATCCGTGGGGGGAAGGGTACCAAGGTGACGGGCGGAATGATAGAGAATGAAGCCTGCGCGCCGCTTACCTCAGCAACGGATTGACACGTTCCTGCTCCGATTGGGCTTGCCAGAGCGGGGGGAGAGGAGTATAATGCGCGCCGTTATGAAACAGTACGCACAGCAACTTCTGCGTTACCCCGACATGGGGATTTCTCTGGATCTTTCCCAGCTGCCGCTCACTCCTGAGTTTCTGGCAGAGATGAAGCCGCTCATCGACCGCGCCTACAGCGATATCGCTGCGCTGGAGAGCGGCGTGATTGCCAACCCGGATGAGAACCGCATGGTGGGCCACTACTGGCTGCGTAACAGCGCCATTGCTCCCACTCCGGAGCTTCGCGCCGCCATTGACGGCCCGCTGGCAGACCTCAAGGCCTTTGCTGCGGATGTGCTCAGCGGCAAGATTGTGGCTCCCAACGGTAAGAAGTTCAGCACCTGTCTGGTTATCGGTATCGGCGGCTCCGCTCTGGGCCCGGAACTGGTGGCAGACGCTCTGCCGGCGGATGGTCTTAACATGGCATTCCTGGACAATACCGACCCGGACGGCATGTACAAGGTGCTGGATACGCTGCCGCTCACGGAAACGCTCGCAGTGGTTATTTCCAAGAGCGGCGGTACGCCCGAGACGCGCAACGGTATGGTCTGCGCACAGGCTTATTTTGCTGATAAGGGCGTGGCCTTTGCTCCGCAGGCGGTGGCTGTGACCGGCGTGGGTTCCACGCTGGATAAGGTGGCTGTGGCCGAGGGCTGGCTGAAGCGTTTCCCCATGGAAGACTGGGTGGGCGGCCGTACCTCCGAGACCTCTGTTGTGGGCCTCGTTCCCGCCTCTCTGCAGGGTGTGGATATCGACAGCCTGCTGAAGGGTGCTGCGGATATGGATGCCCGCACCCGTGTGGCTGATACGGCTTCCAACATGTCCATGCGTCTGGCTCTGGCCTGGTATGCCGCCGGTGAGGGCCGTGGCAAGAAGGATATGGTGGTGCTGCCGTACAAGGATAGCCTGGTGCTGTTCTCCAAGTACCTGCAGCAGCTTATCATGGAGTCTCTCGGTAAGGAGCTTGACCTGGACGGCAAGACGGTGCACCAGGGTATCTCCGTGTACGGCAACAAGGGCTCTACCGACCAGCATGCCTACGTGCAGCAGCTGCGCGATGGTATCAATAACTTCTTCGTCACCTTTATCGAGGTGCGTCAGGCTCCCACCGATACGGTGAAGGTGGAGGGTGACTTTACGGCCGGGGACTACCTGCAGGGCTTCCTGCGCGGTACCCGCAAGGCATTGACCGAGAGCGGTCGCCAGAATATCACCATCTCCATTCCCACGGTGAATGCCTACACGCTGGGTCAGCTCATTGCTCTCTTTGAGCGTGCGGTGAGCTTCTACGCCAGCCTGATTCATATCAACGCCTACCATCAGCCCGGTGTGCAGGCCGGTAAGCTGGCAGCCAACGTGTTCCTGAAGCTGTTGGCCGCAGCAGAAGCCGCGCTGACAACAGAACCGGCCACGGCTGCTGATATCGCCGCCAAGGTCTCTGCCGATGAGGAAGACACCTACCACGCTTTGGTACACATTGCCGAATCCGGCAAGGCTGTTTGGACGCTGGGTGAATGCCCCTGCTGCGATACCTTTGCCAAGGCATAAACAGCGCTGATTAAACTGTTTATCAACCGCCTCCAACCGTTTACATGCGGTTCGGAGGCGGTTTTTGTCTCAACAGGCATGACAAGGATGTGTCTGTTGCTGGCGGCGGCCGGGTTGCTGTCGGGATGTCATACCGGGGGCGATGCGGGTATTTCTGCGGTGAATCCACCGAAGAGAATGCCGGAAATTCATGTCTGGAGCAAGGGAGAGAAGCTAACCATGGGTGCCGATACCGGCTCCCAGCTTCCCGCAGCTATTTTCCCGGTAACAGCCATGGATTTGGGAAGCAAAATCCGCTGGGGAAAGCCCATGCAGCCCAGTTCCATTGAGGTGAGCCTGACCCGCACGGGACCTCCGGTACAGGAGAACTGCCCGGTGGTGCATTCCTTTTTTGCCACCACGGATGGGTTGATAGGTTGGCCGGAGCTGCGGAAGCATGTCTGGCACCTGGACTATGACAAAGGGGAGCACGAGTTCCGGGCATCTCTGCCGCCGGAGGTGCGGCAATGGGACAGCGTGGCGGTGCAGAAGTGGGGGCACCCGATGGTGCATATCAAGGGGCTGGGAGACTGCCTGATTGACAGCGGCGCGCCCCATGCCGTTTATCTGCCGCCTAAGCTGTGGAAACGCTTCCTGAAATCTTATCCGCAGGCGCGTATTCTGCAATTCAGCGGTGACAGCCCGGCGGCGGGCGGCTATTTCCGTATAGCGGTGGTTCCCGTGCCGAAGTTACAGCTGGGACGCCTGCAATTGGAAAACGTGATGGTCTGCGAGAGCTTTTTCAAGACACCGCATGTGGTGCTGGGCACACAGATACTGGAGCAGGTGGAAGTCTGGCTGGACGGTCCGGGAAGACGCTTGTATTTCCGACAGAACAAGCCGATTACATCCGATCAAAAAGCCCTTTCTTTGTCGGCTTGAGTACGCAGACGGCAATCAGGAACAGCAGCCAGCATGACAGCAGCGTCGATATCGGCACCCAGGTAACGGTACACACCTGCCAGGCTTCCCAAAGCAGCCATGCCGGGATGGACAGCAGAATCGGCCATCGCAGGAGTCCGTGGAAGCGCGGCAGAATGAACAGAATGAGCAACAGACTGACGATGGCAATGCTGTATTGTTTCCAGCCGCTCAGCAGGACATGCTCTTGCAGAGCGTGTCCGCCCACGATGCGCTGCGCTGTTTCGTAGGTGATTTTTTCTGTGCCGGCAAGCTGGGAAACCGTGAGAGCGAGTCGCTCCAGACGCCGGGGGGTATCCTGTTTCGGGGCCGGTTCTTCCATGACCACGCAGGAGTTTTCTCCCAGCGTTTCGCGGATGTTGTTGCCGCTTACCACATCCGATAAGGGTAGCGAAATGACCTTGGCTTCTTCGATGCGGGTGCGTCCGTGGCGATCCAGCGGGCGGGTGATACCGCCGTAGGTGATGCTTTCGCCCAGCTTCACCTGCACATCTTCGGGTTTAAGGCCCAGTCGCATGAGCGCCAGACGGAAAGGAAGGGTAGGAATGGTCTCGCCGTTCCATCGCACCAGCAGGGGGAAAGACATTTTTTCCACCGCAGAGGGTTTATGTGTGTGCGGTTCATCCTGCAGCCAGTCCGGAGCCCATACAACGGCTAGCGAATCCGGGGTGGCGGTCAGGCTGTTAGGAAGGGGCCGGTTCGCGATGGGCAACCCGCGGGCGTCTCCCTGCACATTTTCGGCGGGAATGGCAGACTGTCGCAGTTCCAGCGGAGTGAAGTCCGGCTGGGCGGCGGTGCGTCCGCGAAGCCCGGCAACGGCGTGGGGGAATGACTGCATGACCCGGCAGAACATTTCGCGAGCCATATCGCCCGTTTCCTGCTGCCAGGTGAGGGGGGAAGAAAGCGCAATATCCTGCACTCCGGCTTGCTTCAGGCGGTTGAGCAGCACGGCCATATCCTGCGGCCCCAGCGGAAGTGCCGCAAAGCTGGCGGCACAGGAAGCGTTGTTGAGCTCTACCATGCCCACCGTCGGGCAGATAAGCTCTCGGTGCTCCACCGTGTAGGATTCCATCTGTATTTCTTTCCCGGCCGGCACCAGTTGGATGTGGTCGCCGTTTTTGGGGGTGATGCCGTGCAAGCCGTTGACGTAGTCGTAGAAGCGGTTGTCCGGGAGAAAGATACGCCCGATGAACCAGACGGCAGCGATGAGCCCGGTCCAGAACAGGACGCCGACGATACTGATGCGGCGTTTTATTTTACGACGTGATGAAGACATGCGGCGGCGGCGGTTGCGGGCGAACCCGGCTGTGTGTTATCAATGACGTGGCGCAGGGCGGTCAGCGCGGCCGGTATCTGCTCCAGATACCAGGATTTGCCCATGTTGTACCCGATGTTGGCAAAGGCGCCCAGTGCCTGCATGAGACGTTGCATGGCGCAGGCGGCGAAAACGTCGGGGCGGAGGGGAAGCCCACTCTGTTCGCTCCAATAGCAGAGGATTGCTTGGCGGGTGTTCTGCCCGAGCTCCATGTACGGGTCATAGAGCAGGGATGCAAGATCATATTCCGCCAACCCCATGCGCATCCCCTGGAAGTCGATGAGCCAGGCCTGCCCGTCTTTCAGCATGATATTCTGGCTTTGGCAATCACGGTGTACGGGGACACGGGGCAGGGTGGCGAGCCACGCTGCCATGTCCTGCAGGGCCGGGTGGCTCAGGAAGTTTTCTGCGTTCATCCCCAGGTGCCTGCCGATGAAATGTTCGGCAAAGTATTCCTGCTCCCAGCGGTACATGGGTGCATCAAAAGCCGGTTGCAGCTCCCAATCCGGCTTCAGCTGCCAGAACGGAATCAGAGTGTCGATGGCGCGGCGGTAGGCCTCCAGCTTTTCCTCTTCCGGGGCGTTTTTCAGTGAGAGAATATCAAGCGTGCCCAAATCTTCTGTCAGACACGCTCCGCAGGCATCCGACAGGCTCTGCTCTGCCACAATGGCAGGCACGCGTATGCCGGCTGCTGCCAGCCCATGTGCGGCAGGGAGGAAAGAATTGTTGTCCGCGCGGGCACCCGTCCAGTGGATGGCCATCAGCCCGTGGACGCGCATGATGCTGCGGCCGGATGCTCCGGAAGCCACGGACTCCGGCATTTCCGGCGTGGTTTCCCTGCCGGTGTGTTGCTGTGCCAGCGCTGCCAGAATTTGGCGGGCGGATGAAGAAGAATCGGTCATGCAGGCATTAACGGAGCTTGAAAAATTGCAGCTTTTCCTCCGACTCCGGCGCAGGTTCCTGTGTGGTATCGGGGACCTCGTTCGGAGACGGCTCTGCGGGTGTGGTTGCGGGGCTTTCTTCGGAAATGGTGAAGTAACGCTGTGGCGTGTTGTGACGGGAGTCTCTCTCCTTGGCTCGGGATGAATCGGGGTGTTGCTGAGGACGCTGCTCTTGCATGATTTCTGCCGGGCTGCTTTGTTGCCCCGAGCGGCAGAGGATTTGTGCCAGCAGGAGAATGATGGTTGCCACCGCCAGCGGATGAAGGACGATAAGCAGCCCGCTGATAAAGTCACCGACGGTTGCATAACTGCCGTACATGCAGAACTGCACCGTGTTGAATAAACCACACAGCGCAAAGAGTGAAGCTATAACGTAGCCTGTAATGACGGCGAGGCGCATAACGCCGCCTATTCTATCAGATAGCATTGCCCTGTCAAGCATAAGGCATGTTCCCGTCACGCACGCGCGCGACTTTCTGCTGCAGAGCATAACAATAGGCTTGACGGGGGAGTGCGTCTTCGCTAGACTCAGGTTACGAGAAAATCCGTTCGCGCGATGTCCCGATTCATGAGAGTCATGCAGGTGTTGGTGTTGCTGCTGCTGCCGGTGTTGGCAGCCGGGACTTCCTTTGAGGTCTGCAAGGGACGGGAAGTGTGCCTTTACCACGATGAGCAGCAGCACATGGCGTGTTGCGGACATCATGAGGGTGGGGTGCTCCCAGAGTCGCAGACCTGCCATTGTTCCCACCACCATCATCATGAGCAGATTCGATGGCTCATGGATGTCGGGGCACGTCCGGAACGTCTGTTTGTGGCCATGTTCGCGGCGGCTCGCCCGATGTCCCCGACTGTCATGTTGCTCCCGGAACCGCAGGGTGCCGGCGTTATCTTGACGGCACCACCCGGCAGGAAGCTATCACCGACGGGATGGCATTTGCTGCCCCTGATTTGTTGATTCCGCAGAGCCTGCGCACGATGTTGCTCCCGCCGCCGTGTGCTTGTGGCTCTTTTTGGGGAGCAGATGATTTGATTCTCATATTTGAAATAATGTAACGATTTATGACATTTATACACAGTAAGACCCGCGCTGCGGGCAGAAAAAACATCGGACTGCTGGCATGTCTGGCCGTGGCGGGAATGTTGAGTTCCTGTGCGCTGTACCAGCCGCAACCCATCGACCTGAACCGCGAGACGGCAGAGTGGGCACGCTTGTCGGCTGAGCTGTGCGGCGGGAAACGCAGCCTGAGTATTCCGGAAATTAGGCGTATTGGATTGTTGCTCAATCCGGAACTGAATCAGGCGCGCCTGACGCATGCTCGCAGTACATCGGTGGCAGAATTTGCCGGGTTGTGGGAGGACCCATCGCTTTCTGCAGAGGTGGAACGCGTGCTGCAGGAGCACCTCACCAACGGCGCCATCTCTCCCTCACTTTCCATCCCGGTCACCGGTATTCCCGCCATTTCCAAACGGATAGCTGAGCAGTACAAGGAGGCTGATTACTGGAACATGCGTGAAAAGGAACGCGCTTATCTGTCTGCGCTGGATATTCTCTGCACCAAGGTGCAGGTGACGCATGTGAAGCTGGATGTGTTGCGGGCGCGCCTGAAACAGGCAGAACAGGAAAAGGACAAAGTGTCGGAGCTGTACCGTCTGGGCGAAGTCAGCTTCGCGGATTATCAGGTCATTACCCGTCGTGTGAGTGACTTGCTGCGCGAGGTGCAGGAAATGGAGAGCGAGCATCTCAGTCAGCATCTGGAACTGGTGAAGCAAATGGGCTTGCATCCCTCTGTGCGGCAGATGGAGGTAACGGAGTATCTGGCGCGCGGCGTGCCTGCCATGGTGGCGGCCCCCACGGCAGAGCAGTTGTTGGAGAGCCCCGCCCTCAAGGCACAGTTGGCCTCCTACGGTGCAGGAGAAGAGGAGCTGCGCCGCGAAATCCGCAAGCAGTACCCGCAGCTGGAATTGGGCATTACCTATGCTCATGACGACGGCAATGACAAGGTAGCAACCGGCATCAGCTTCAATCTGCCGCTCTGGAATCGCAATCGCGAGGCTATTGCGCGGGCTACGGGTGACCGTTCTCTCAAAAAACAGGAAACTCTCACCGTCTGGCGCGATTTGCTCACGCAGGCAGCCTCTCTGAAAGACCGGGGAGAACTGGCAGAACGTCATTGCCGCGAGGAGCTTAACCGCACCCGCTTGCTGGCAGAAGCCGTTGAGCACCAGCAGAAGCTTTACGATATGGGTGAAATCCAACTGCCGGAACTGGCAGATGCTCGCCAGGAGCATTTTACGCGCCGTATGTCCTATCTGGATTGCCTGAGTGAGCTGTTGGAAATTCGCACCCAACTCCAATATCTGAACCCTCAATTTACTGAAAAACAATGAAAAGTTATCTTTTGACCGTTGCCCTTACATCTCTGGGGCTTGCACCTGTTCTTTCGGCTCAGGAGGAACACCATCATGCCTCCCACAGCGGGGAAAACTGCTGCGGCTATGACCATGTGGAGTCCTCCGGTCGCCACCATGCCGGCATGCCGCTGGATGGTAAAAAACTGCATGAAATGGCGCTTCAGGGGGCGGCCGGTGTGCCGGACCAGCCCCATGACCACGCCAACTGCGGCGGCCATGACCACGCACACGGTGATGGGGAACATGCTGAGGCACATGACCATGCCAACTGCAGCGGCCATGACCACGCGCACGGTGAAGGAGGGCATGCTGAGGCCCACGACCACGCCAACTGCAGCGGCCATGACCACGCGCACGGCGATGCCGAGCATGCTGAGGCCCATGACCACGCGAACTGCAGCGGCCATGACCACGCACACGGTGATGGGGAACATGCTGAGGCCCACGACCACGCCAACTGCAGCGGCCACGACCACGCACACGGCGAAGGAGGGCATGCTGAGGCCCACGACCACGCGAATTGCTGCGGCCACGACCACGCACACGGTGATGGGGATCATGCTGAGGCTCACGACCACGCGAACTGCAGCGGCCACGACCACGCACACGGCGATTCCGGGCATGCTGATGGCCCCGTGCTGGTGTCGGCTGATGCCCGCTCCCGCCAGATGCTGCGGATGCGCATTGAGACGGTGCCCCAGGCGGATTTGGCCCTGACGCACAGCCTGTATGGTTATCTGACGGCCACAGAGCATGCCATGGAGACCTACTCGCTTCCCTGCGCCGGGCGTATTTCGCTGGCGGTTAAATCGGCACAGAGTGTCAAGAAGGGCGACGTGCTGTATACTGTTGTCTCTCCGGAAGTAGGTGCCCAGGAAGCGGAACTCAAGACGGCGCAGGCGGCTCTGACTCGATGCAATGAGGAACTCGCCACCGTGAAGACCCGCTTGGAGAAGTTAAAGGCCATAGGTACGGCCAACAGCGATTTGGAATCCGAGTACAAGTTCAAGAGCGCGGAGCAGGCCCAGATGGTTCAGGGCGTGGCCGTGGCCGAATCCCGGCTTCGCATGCTGCTCATGGATGCTGAGTTGCAGCACCGGGACGGAATGGCCGAGCTTGTGGTTCGTGCCAAGAATGACGGCACGGTTCGCAATGTGGGTATCACTCAGGGAAGCTGGGGAGAGCAGGGCGCCGCTATCGTGACGATGAGCAACACGGCTGCCATGGAAATCGTGGCAACGTTGTATGCCGGTGATTATCCGCAGATAGAACGAGTCCGCGCCACGATGCCTATCGGTCGCGAGCAGTTGGCAGTAGAGGGCTCCTGGCGCCTGGATGAGCAGGTGGATATGGAAAAGCAGACCCGCAAGCTCTACTTCACGCCGACGGAGCTTCCGGAGGGTGCCCGCGCAGGTCAGCTCTGCCGTTTGGACCTCTATGCCGGTTCCGGCAAGGGGGGGCAGGTCAGCATTCCCGATGCCGCCGTGGTGCGGGTTGGGGTGGATGATGTGGTGTTCATCGAGGTGAAAGAGGGTACTTTTGCCATGGTGAAGGTGCATGCGGGGGCAAGCCGTCGCGGCATGACTCCCGTGGAGGGACTGGTGCCCGGTCAGCGCATTGTGGTGAAAGGCGGTGCAGAGCTGCGCTATCTCCTGCCCGCTGACGGTCAGAAGAAGAAATCCGCCGGGCATTTCCATGCCGACGGTAAATTCCACGAGGGAGAGCACTGATTATGCTGAGCAAACTCATAGAATTCTGCCTGCGTAACCGCATAACCGTCATTTGCATCACCTTGGTGCTGCTGGCGTTGAGCGTGTGGCAGGTCAGCAAGCTGCCCGTGGACGTTTTCCCGGAGCTGGAGGTGCCGCGCGTGACCATCCAGACGGAGGCCGGCGGACTCACGGCAGAGGAAGTGGAGCAGTATGTCTCCATCCCCATAGAATCCGCGCTTTCAGGCACCCCCGGCATCCGCAATGTCAGCAGTTCCTCCGGTATCGGTCTTTCCTTTGTGTGGGTCGACTTTGACTGGGATATGGATGTTTATCTGGCGCGGCAGATTGTCTCTGAGCGCCTGGCTGCCGTGCGTGAATCGCTCCCGGAGGATGTGGAGATGGAAATGGCTCCCATCGTGTCCGTGACGGGTGAAATCATGCTGCTGGCGCTCACCGGTGATGAAACCGCTGACCCGCTGGAAGTCCGCCGCGTGGCCGAATTCGAGCTGCGCAATCGCCTCCTGTCCATTCCCGGTGTGGGACAGGTGACGGTGCTGGGCGGGCGTTTGCCGGAGTATCAGGTGCTGTATGACCCGGAAAAAATGCGTCAGGCAGGGGTGACCCTGCCGCAGCTGCGCGAGACGGTGGAGCGCGCCCAGAGTACGCTCTCTGCCGGTTATCTGGAGGATGTGGCGGGGCTGGAGCTGCCGGTGCAGCAGGCATCGCGCATCATTACTCCGGAGCAATTGATGCGTACCCCGGTGCCGGAGCATCCCAGCGGAGTGTTGCGTCTGGAGGATGTGGCAGAGGTGAAGATTGACGGCGCTCCCCGGCGCGGCAATGCCGGGTACCGTGGTCAGCAGGCCGTGGTGCTCTCCGTCCAGAAAGTGCCGGGCGCCAACACCATGGAGCTCACCCGCGCGGTGGATGAAGCCGTGCGTGAGTTTTCGGAGAGCCACCTTCCCGCCAACATGAAACTGCATGCGGATGCGTATCGCCAGTCAGATTTCATCACGCTGTCGCTGGAGAATGGTAAGGAGACGCTGATGATTGCCGGCATGGTGGTGATGCTGGTGATTGTGCTGACTCTGCTGAATGTGCGCACGGCGCTCATCACGCTCATTACCATGCCTGTATCCGTGGTGATGGGGATGGCTCTCTTCCCCCTGTTTGGGCTGGCTATCAACATCATGACGCTGGGCGGTCTGGCCGTGGCGGTGGGTGATGTGGTGGACAACGCTATCATCTTTGTGGAGGTGGCCTGGCGCAACCTGACGCGCAATGCCGCACTGCCGGAGGGCGAGCGCCGCAGCCGCTTTGCGGTGCTGATGGATGCGAAGGGGGAAATTGTCAGCTCCATCACCTATTCCTCCGTCATCATTCTGCTGGTGTTCTCTCCGGTGCTGTTCCTCAGCGGGCTGGAGGGGCAGTTCTACCGGCCTCTGGGCATCTCTTACATGCTGGCACTCACGACATCGCTTCTTGTGGCACTCACACTCGTGCCGGTGCTTTGCTATATCCTGTTCAAGGCCGGTAAGAACAAGAATGAGGATGGCGATTCTGCCTCCACCCGACTGATTAAGCGGCTCTATGCGCCGGTGCTGAACTTCTGTATGCGCCGTGCCGGGTGGGTGTGTACGCTGCTGATGCTTATCACCGGTGCTGCGCTCTGGCTGGGCAGCACCTTCGGTACGAGCTTCCTGCCCCCGTTCAATGAGGATTGCTACACGGTCTTCATCAACACGGTTCCCGGCACCTCGCTGGAGGAAACGGAGCGCATCTCTCGCAGCGTGATGGCCGAACTCGGCAAGATTGAGGGCGTGAAATCCGTCACCCAGCGCACAGGTCGCGCCGAGAACGACGAACACGCTGAGCCGGTGAGTGCATCCGAACTGCTGGTGCGTGTGGATTTGGATTACAATCAGCGCAAGCTGCGCGATGAAATCGACAAGGTGATTCACGGCATCCCCGGCACTAGTGGTATGATAGGTTTCCCGCTGGCTCACCGAATTTCTGCGGCCCTCTCCAATTCGAACTCCGAGATTGCCATCAACATCTACGGCTCAGAGCTGCCGCAGATTCGCAAGGCTGCAGCAGAGGCTGCCAAAATCCTGGGAGAGCTGCCGCAGGTGGCAGATGCCCGGGCCAACCGCGAAGTGCTCGTGGACACGGTGCATGTGGATTATAACCGCGAGGTGCTGGCTGCCTACAACCTGACCGTGCGGGATGCAGCAGAGCAGGTTTCTGCTGCGTTGAACGGTGCCAGAGTGGGTGAGGTGATTCGCAATCTGGACCACTGGAATATCATGCTGCGTCTCGACCCGGAACTCCGCATGAGCGAGGACGATATCCGCAACCTGCAGCTGGTGGCACCCGGCGGCAGAATGGTGCGTCTGTCGGAAGCTGCCGATGTGTATCGAGAGGAAGCACCCAACCTCATCCTGCGCGATAATCGTCGCCGCAAGGCCATGATTTCCTGCAATCCCTCGCCGGATTCCAATCTGGGTGATTTGGCAGAGGCCTGCCGCGAGAAACTGGATCCGGCCATGAATGCCATGGGCTGCTCCGTGGACTATGCCGGTACCATCAAGAGCCGAGAGGAAGCAGGGAACCTGCTGTATGCTCTGGGCTCTGCCGTTTGTATCCTTATCGTGTTGCTGCTCTCCAGTTCGCTGGGCAGCGTGCGGCGGGCTCTCATTACGCTGGTGAACATTCCGCTGTGTCTGGTGGGCGGCATTGTGGCGGTGTTCCTGGCCTCTCCTGATACGGTGAAATCCGTGCTGGGGGGAGAGACCTATATCCCGCCCATTCTTTCTGTGAGCTCGCTGGTGGGGTTTGTGACGGTGATAGGCTTTGCCATCCGTTCCGGCCTCATCATGCTGAACCGCTACCGCGTGCTGGAGCGGGAGGGAATGACACCGGAGGAGGCCATCCGCTCCGGTTCCCTGGAGCGCGTGATTCCCATCATGATGACCTCACTCACCACCATTCTCGGCCTGCTGCCGCTGGTGTGGGCCAAGGATCAGCCCGGCGGTGAACTGCTGGCTCCGCTGGCTATTGTGCAGTTCGGCGGCCTGGTGTCTGCTACCATCCTCAATCTGGTGGTCATGCCGGCTGTCTGCAAGCTCTATGCCCGCTGGGTGCCGAGCGAGGAAAAATAAATACCGCCCGATACTGCTTATCGGAAAAAAGGCCGCTGCTCGTGGAGAGCTGCGGCCTTTTTAAATGATAGGACAGATGCCTTATTTGAAGATAACCTCGTTCACGAAGGAATGGGGTTGCTGCGGATGCGTGATACGCACTTCTTTTGCCCCGGGGGTGAGCTTGTATCGCCGCACATGTTCGCCTTCGGAGGTGAGGGTGGCGTTGGTGACGCCGCAGCGGACGTTGCCCACAGTGATGAGTTCCGTGGTGCCTTCCGGGACGGGCATGGTGATATCCAACGGAGCCTTGGCACAGAAATAGGTAGTGGCGATATCCGCATCGCTGATGCAGCGCGGATCCGTGGCCTGTGCTTCTGCCGTGGTGCCGATGCGGAACAGGGTAATCTTGATATCCTGTGTTTTGTCGCTCTTGTTGGTCAGGCAGAGAGAGGTGACTCGTTCCTCCGGCAGTTCGTCTTTTTTCATGTAAAGTCGATTGTTCTTGAGCTGTTTCTTCAGCTTGATTTCTTTACCGGATTCCAGCGTGAGGATGATGTCTGCCCATTGGTTGACAGACGGGTTTTCCAGATTGATTTCCAGCCATTCCGGGTGCAGCGGATGCGGGAGTTCCAGGGAAATGCCTTCGCCCGGGTGCATGGGGAATACTTCCATAATACGGTTGATGCCGATGTCTTCCGTGTTGCTGTAGGCGGTGAAGTTGCGCCCGTCGACGGTGCTGGAAGCATAGGGGGGCAGTGTGCGGTTGACGGCAAAATCGCAGATGGAGAGCCAGTTGCTCCGCGCGCGGGTGATGCGGAAGCGAACATAGCGGGCCCGGAGGGGAGAGTCGGAGCAATCTACGATAGCCATGTTGCCGCGCTGCGGTCGCCCGGCCGGCTGCCACGTGGAGCCGTCATCGGATATTTCAAACTGAATCTCTGCCGGGTAGTCATTGTGTCTGGAGCCGCCCATGACCAGGCTGATATTGTTGATGCTGATGGGGGCGCCGTGATCCAGACAGTACCACTGGCCTTCCTGCTGGCGCGCGTTGTTGGACCAGAAGGTGTCCGGTCTGCCGTCCATAATCTTAGCCGCATCGGTGGCGGCATCGCCGATAGATGCGGAGAATTTGGGCACCGGTCGGGTCTGGCCGGAAAGATCGGCATACACGCGGGCATTCAGGTAAGCAAATGCTGCATGGAGAACGGGAGTCATGGCATAGGAGGCCACTTCCACATCATCCACCTGACGCACGCCCTGTGCGGACCATTCACCGCGAGTGACGGAGCGCATGTCGTAGAGGGCATTCACTGTGTCGTAGAAGTAGTAGAAGAGGTATTCGTCTTCCGTGTTGAACGCCGTCATGATGGATGCTCCTGCTACGCCGACCAGCTCGAACTGGTCCAGCCAAGGGCGGATTTCTTCACACAGCCCGGCAACGGGGTTGCTGGTGTGCTTGAGCTCTCGCGCAGCGCTGACCATGCGGTCAAACTCCAGCTGCAGCAGCTGTCCGGCCTTTCTGTCCGGCGCTCCGGCGTGAAGGCTTGCGATAAAGGCGTTTGCCGTTTCGGCAATGTGGGCGGATTCTTCACGGAAATAGCCGTGGGCATTGGGCAGCAGGTAGGAGTTGTGAGCGCAGAGTACCTTCATGGCTTCCCTGTGCCGCGGATAGAGTCGTCGCATTCCTTCTTCCCAAGTGGTGGCAGATTCGAAGTCCTCGATGTTCCAAGTGTAATTAGCCACGCCGAAAAGTCCGATTTTGCTTGCTTCCGCATGCTCCATGGGATTGGCAACAAAGCCGCTCATCTGGTTCTTCATGTCCGTGTGCGTATCCAAACCGTAGGTGCGGCCCAGGGAAAGACGGCTGCGCTTGAAGTCGTTGCAGGGCCAGTTCCACCAGATAAAGGTGGGGCGCTGGACGTGTTTGTTGACCCAGCGCTGACCCTCCAGGGTAATGTCGTGGACAACGGTGTTACCCGTCCACATGACCGGAATGCTCTTGTCCAGCCCGGAGCCGAGGGTGTGCAGGAACTTTTCGTTGGTCCAGCTGCGGTTGTATCCGGTGGGGCACATGATGAGCGTCTGGTTCACATCCGGATGCTTGCGGATGAAGTTTTCCAGAATGTAGTTGGTCAACTGGACTTGGCGCTCGGCTTTGCCGATTTCGCCGCTGGAATCATCCACCAGTACGCCGAAGTCGCGCACGCCCAAATCATACATCTGCCGGAGCTTGTTGCAGAGGGCGTTCAGCTGAGTTTTACCGCCGTTGTCGTTCCAATTGACTGTGTTGGCGGGGTGAATGGCCCAGACGAAGCGCACGTGATGGCGGCGGGCATAGCGCACCAGCTCTGCCAGCTCGGCGGCTTTTTCTGCGGGGTAGGATTGGTAGCAGCCTTTGCCGTGGTGGTACGGGTCATCCTTTGGGGCGTAGATGTAGGTGTTGAGCTTGTTGCGTCCCATGAATCGGAAGATGGAGCAGCGGGATTCAAAGCTCCAGGGTGCTCCGTAATAGCCCTCCACCACACCGCGCCAACGTAAATCCGGCCAGTCGACAACCATGCCCATGGGCAGTTTGCCCAATCGTGTGATTTCTCGCAGGCTCTTATCGGCAAAGACATCGTTATGCGCCAGAGTGGCATCCTGCACGTTGTAGAGCATTTGGATAATCGTTTGGCGGGCATAGTACGCGCCTGCTTCATCATTGGCGTAGATGGTCAGCTTGCCGGGAGTAATGTTGATGGCATAACCGTCCGGAACATCGGGGAGTCTCTGCCACAAGGGATTGGAGTCTCCTGAGTTGCGCATGATGACTCTTACTTCTTTTACCTCCGTAGTGACGGAACGGGTCCCGTTGTGTTGCGGTGTCGGGTAGATGATAACGGCCTCTGCGGTCTGAAATGCGGCTGATACCAGTGTAAGAGCTGTACAAAGAAGACTTCCCAACAGGGATGGGGTGCGAAGTTTCATATAGTGCGGTCTGTAGGTGAGAGAGCAGAGAATATGGATTCTCCTTAATCTCGAATTATACTGGATAGGCAACGCTATGGCAAGCAGTAAAAGCTATGAGTTTCCTGAAAATCAGCATTGAGCTTTTTTCAGGGCTTCCAGCAGCGAGGCTCGGCCTGCCGGGAGGTGCTGAAAGTGCCGTTGCAGGCAATGATGAGCGGGCTGCTCCGGGCTGTAAATGCCGTGAAGGGTGGCCAGCCGTTTTTCAAAATGGTGCAGGATAGCGATGCTTGGCTCATGGTTTGCCACGTAGTCGAAAGCGCCGGAGATAAGCGTGTGCCAGGCCGGGTCGCCGGATTCGTTTTCTACGGTGGCAAGCATCAGTCGTGCCATGTAGCTGCAAAGGCGCAAGCGGGTAAGATTGCTGCGGAGGGCGAGTCGGGGATTCACCAGCTCTGCGGAGCTGAGGGCGTGCAAATCACTCCCCCTGGTTGACGGGCGGTACAGTAGCTCGCATTCGTGAAAGAGGTCAAGTCGGCCGCTTAGTTCGCTTCCGGGTTTGCGCGCATTGCGTGAGGCTGTACGGATGATGCCCCCGGTCGCAGTGCACCAGCATACTATCAGACCATGTTCTCCCAAGGGGTGGAGTTGGAGAATCGTGCCGATGCTTTTTTCCATTTACGGAGTTTTTTGCAGGAATTTTTTCTCAATCCCGGAGGCCTGTATAGCGCGCAGGTAGGGCAGGGTGGCGTTACCTTTTGCATAAATGGTATCTGCCGCCTGTATATCCTGCCGTGCCTGTGTTCTGTTTCCCCTGCTGATGTGGAAGGCCGCCTGACTGTAATAATAAAGTGGAGTGTCCGATAAGGGCGTGAGGTGGCTGACCAGCTCCTTAGCTTCCTTCTTTTGGCCGAGCATGATGTGGCAAAGGTAGATGCGGAAGGTAAGGATGTCTACCAATGACTGTGATACCGGATCCGGAATGGAGTCAATAATACCGCGGAGAACGTCGATGCACTGCTGAAATTCGCCTTTAGCCATGTGGAGATTGGCGATATTCATGTAGGTTGTCTCATCATGAGGCAATTCCTTTTTTGCCTTGAACAGTTCCAGCTCTGCTTCATCCAGCTTATCCTGCGCGATGAGGCACACAGCCCGGAGATTCCACAGGTGCGGGTTCTTATTGTAAAGCATTTCGCACTCTTCCAGCAGAGCGTAGCAGATGATCCAGTCGCCGCTGCTGTAGGCCTGCTTAGCCTGATGAAACAGGTTAATGTATTTCGCGCGGGTCGCCTTTGGCAAGTTGGAAAAATCTGCCAGCCATTTGGCAACCGGCATCTCTTGCTGCTGCTGGGCGGTAAGCGGTAAACTCAGGGCGAATAAACCCAGTAATCCCGTCAGTAGAACTCTCATGCCTGATAGTGAGACAGAATGGTTTGACAGATGGCAGAGGGGGTGAGGCGGTGCTTCTCCCGGAGTTCGGCCTCCTTGCCGTGCTCGACGAACTTATTGGGCCAGCCGATGCGGAGAACGCGGGTGTTCAGACCGCGCTCGTTGAGCAGCTCCATGACGGCGGAACCGAAGCCTCCCACAATGGTGTGATCCTCCATGGTGACGAGGAGGCTGCCGGAACGTGCCACCTGCAACAGGAGTTCTTCATCCAGCGGGCAGATGAAACGGGCGTTGATGTGTCCGCAGGAGATACCCCGGGATTGAAGCTCCTCCCGAACCTTGCGCGCTGTGCCGTTCATGTTGCCGAGCGCCAGTAGAACGATATCCGTACCCTCTGCCAGGGTTTCCGCCTTGCCGATAGGCAGCAGTCTGGGAGCTTCCGGAATCTGAACACCCTCAGCCGCGCCTCTAGGGTAACGAATGGCGCTGGGGCAGGAGTCGATGCTATTCATGGTGAAGAGCATGTCTGCCAGCTCTGCCTCATCCTTGGGCTGCATCATGATGAGATTGGGGATGGAGCGCATCATGGCAATATCGTATATGCCGTGGTGCGTGGGGCCGTCATCCGGGGAAAGCCCCGCTCTATCCATACAGAAACGCACAGGCAGGTTCTGCAATGCCGCATCGTGCTGAATCATATCGATGCAACGCTGCATGAAGGTGGAGTATATCGCCAGATAGGGTTTGAATCCCTGAGTGGCCAGACCGCAGGCAAATAATGCAGCATGTTCCTCCGCAATCCCGACATCGAAGAAACGCTTGGGGAAACGCTCCCGGAAGATATCCAGTTTCGTGCCGGACGGCATGGCGGCGGTGATGGCGGTGATGGCCGGATCATCTGCGGCCATGGCCGTGAGGGCTTTACCGAATGCCTCCGAATAGGTGATAACCCCCCCGGGATGGGTGCTGCCGTCATCCACGTTGTACTGACCGATGCCGTGGAACTTGGTCGGGTTGCAGCAGGCCGGTTCGTAGCCGCGTCCTTTTTCTGTGATGACGTGGATGATGGAGGGGGAGGTGTTGCGCGCGGCGATGCGCAGAAGCTTTTCCAGCCGCGCCGTGTCGTGCCCATCCACAGGGCCGTAGTAGGAGAGCCCCAGCTCTTGGAAGAAGCTCAGCGGGGTGATGAGCCCATGAGCTGCGCGCACCAGCTTCGCCACTTGCTTGCTCGCATTCTGTCCCGCTATGCTTTCAATGATTTGCTTGGTACGGCTGCGCAGCCAAGCGTAGGTATCGGTCTCCTGCAAGTGGGCAAAGTAGTTGGAGAGCGCACCCACATTCTTGTCGATACTCCACTCATTATCATTGAGAATGAGGGTGAATTTGCGGGTGGTGGTGGAGATGCTGTTGAGGCCTTCCAGCGTTGTGCCGCAGGTGAATGCCCCGTCTCCTACTACTGCGACAACGTGGTAATCATCCCCAGCCAAATCGCGGGCCGCAGCCATTCCGAGGGCGGCAGAAAGCGCCGTTCCTGCGTGTCCGGCGCCGTAGGCGTCGTGCTCGGACTCGTTCCTCTTGCAGAAGCCGGAAAGCCCCTGAAATTGCCGGAGCGTTCCGAACCGCTCCAGACGACCGGTCAGGAGCTTGTGGACATAGCATTGATGGGAAACGTCAAAGAGAATTTTGTCCCTCGGCGTAGAGAAAACGCGGTGCAGAGCAATGCTGAGCTCCACAATTCCCAGATTCGGTGCCAGATGCCCGCCGGTTTCTGCCAAGGTAGTGATGAGCGTCTGCCGTATCTCGCTTGCCAGCCGGGGCAGCTGCTCCGCTGACAGCGCTTTGACATCTGCCGGTGATTGAATTTGGCTGAGGATAGAGGCAGGCTCAGATAAGGGTGAAGTCGTCATTATTCCGGGGGGAAGAGGTGGATGGCGTCTTGGATTCAGAATCGGCATTCTCCAGCTGCTGAATGCGAAGTTCTGCTTCTTTCAGAATGGAACGGCTGTCACGAATGAGTTTTAAGCCTTCCTCCGTGAGGGTTATCATTTCTTCCAACCCGGTTTCCGGATGATCCATGCGAGAAATGATTTCTTCAAGCCGGGCCGTGGCTTGTTCAAAGCTGATAGAAGTCTTCTTGTTTCGTGCAGCCATTGATAGGAAAGAAGTTAAATGGTGGAAGTGTTATTTTGCCGCGTCTCGGCTATAGTATACCATTTCTGCTCCCAGAAGGAAATGGCGGTGGGGGAACAGCCCCTGAGACGATACCAAACTGGCAAGGGGACGGGAATTTTTCTGGTTGTCGCCATGATTGTTGAACAACTCAGCCAGTGCAAGATTGTGTTTGGGGACAATTTGCAGGATTTTTCCTTCCAGCGCAAGAGGTGCAAACTCGCCGGCACGGTTGATGACCCCGCTGATGCCGCCTTGCTGTGTGGAATGGGATGAGGGAGTAATGAGGAAGCCCTGTACACGCTGTCCTGCTCGTTTGAACACGGGTTCCAAATCATCCGTGTAACTGCTGACACGGGTGGGCAGCCACAGGGCCTTGCGGTCTGCATACCAGGCAACAGCCCAGGGCTGGTCGGTTACAATGATATCCTGCGGATTGGTGATATCGTGTAATTGTCCATTAAGTTTGTTCGGATAGTAGGGGGGGAATTGGGGAATGCCCCGTGCGCTGGTGAGAATACCCAGTTGCAGTTGATGGGGGAATTCAAACAGGAATAACCCGGAAGATACCAGGAATATGCCGGCAATAGCCAGTCCCCGGATTGTAGTAAAATTCTCTCCGATTTGCAGGCGGGCAAGGAATATAAACACAAGAGAGAGACCGTATGCGGCAAAGAAAGGCGTGAATATAATCGAAATCTGAGCGACGCCCATGAGCGATGTTTCACCAAACAGGGCCATGCCTGCACAGGCGCAGAGCCAGCAGCTGAATATAAGCCACTTGAGCCCGTTGGTGACCGGATTGCGATAGCGGTTGAAGAGCGAAAGCAGGAAGAACGGAGTAACGATAATAGACCCCATGTGTTCGTACATGGTGCTGCTCTGAGAGAAAGTGGCACCCAGCAGGCGCAGGAAGAAGTTGGTGCTGTCCACGGAGAGTCCGAATTCATCGGTAGAACGCATCATGCGCTCCATGTCGCCGACTCCGAAACCGCCATAGAAAGCCTGCTGGAAGGCTGCGCTGATGCCGCCGGCCGGCTGCAGCATGATGGTGGTGGGAATCAGCGCGAGTATGACCCCCATGCTGACACCGATGATGGCGTACATGCCTTTCGGGCGGAAATAAAGACCGGAGAATATGATGAGACCCAGCATACACCAGGCGCTGATGGTGCATGTGTGGCACATCAGAACAGCAAATATATAGGCAAGGACATTGTAAAGGAGCACTTGTTTGCTCTTGCTGTAGATGTCGGCATGAATGGCTGCACCGACGCATGCAACGACTCCTATGAACAGGCACATCAGCATGGGTTGGGCTAAACCGCTGACGGCAAATTGCAGCAGTAGTTGGCTGAAGCCCATGAGAAGGACAACTGTGGAGGCCAGTATCTCATCAAAAAGTTTCTTCAGGAGAATATAGCTCAACAAAAGAGCCAGCGCGAAGAAAATGGTGCTGACTGTCGCAACCACTCGGTCACCGTCATAGACCATTTCCTGATCCGGAATCATGCGCTTATTGTTGAAATGATGATAACCGGTAATTCTGATGGCTGTTGCGAGCATCATCGGATGCAGGGGCGCATATGCGGAGGAACGGTAATTGTTGAAATCAAGCCCTTCTTCGGCAGCCTGACTCCGGACGCGGATGTCGAACGGCGCCAAACATTTGGTCGTCATACCCTGACCTCTGGCCATTTGTCTGGCAATTTGAGCCTGATCCATGGCTTCCGGTTTGTCAAGCCCACGAAATGTGAAAAAAAGTTGGCTGAAACACAGAAGCGCAAGCGTGACGGCCAGCAGCAATCGAATTACCAGGAATACGTTGGTGCGAGAGGCTATGGAATTATCGTTGTTGTCCATGAATGCTATCAGAGATATTGTTGAAAGTCCTGAGGCGCTTCAGCCATTTTTCGCTGAAGGGTGCGTCTGTTGATGCCCAGAAGCTCGGCCGCTGCGGAGCGGTTGCCGCCGGTGCGTTCGAGCGCGAGGCGGATGACCTGCCGCTCCACGTATTGTAAATTAAGTGAGGGCAGGCTTTCAAGCTCAAAGTACGTTATCGGCTTCGGATTTTGCGTAGCGTGAGCAATTCCGGGCTTGTTGATGAGATATTCGGGTAAGTCGGCCGGGGTTACCTCTTCTCCGTTGCTCATCACCACGCCGTGTTCTACCGCCGTGCGGAGCTGACGGACGTTTCCCGGCCAGCTGAACGCGCGCATGAGTTCGAGCGCTTCCCGTGTAAAAGTCATGCTGCCTTTATTGTTCTCTGCGCTCAGTTCTCGCAGGAAGGCGTTGGCCATGAGGATGATGTCATCGTTGCGCTCACGCAGGGGCGGCAGCGTCAGCGAGACCACGTTGAGGCGTTGGAACAAATCCTGGCGGAAGCTCCCTGCTTCGACCATGGAGGCCAAATTTCTGTTGGTGGCGGCAATGACGCGCACGTCTACAGGAATCGGCGTGTTGCTGCCCACTCGCTCGATGCTGCGTTCGGCCAGCACTCGCAGGAGCTTTACCTGAGTAGCTGCATCCATTTCACCGATTTCATCCAGAAAGAGGGTGCCGCCGTTCGCTTCTTCGAAACGCCCGATGCGGCGCTGCGTAGCTCCGGTAAAGGCTCCTTTCTCGTGTCCGAACAATTCGCTTTCCATGAGCTGGGGCGAAAGCGCGGCACAGTTGACAGCCACGAATTTGCCGGCCTGTCTGGGGGAGAGTTTGTGAAGAGCCCGAGCAACGAGTTCTTTGCCCGTACCGGTTTCGCCTTCAATAAGCACGGAAGCGGTGCTGGGGGCGACGCGGCGGATGCGGTTGAAGATATCCTGCATCTGCGGACTGTTGCCCAGCATGCGATCCAGTCCGGAGTTTTGCTCCAGCCTGTCCGTCAATCGGCGGTTTTCCGATTCGAGACTGCGGGCTTGGGTGGCGCGGCGGAGCAACAGCTCCACCTCGTCCAGATTCAGCGGCTTGGTCAGGAAATAGTATGCACCGTGTTTTTTTGCTTCGGCGGCGGTGCTCGCGCTGCCGTAAGCTGTCATCATGATGCAGAGCGGGGGATTCGGCTGATTCCGGGCAAAATCAATCAAATCCATCCCGCTCTCGCCACCTAGCCGCAAATCCGTGAGCAGGATATCCACCGGCTCACTTTCCATGATAGCCCGTGCTGCTTTGCCGTTGGCGGCGGCAAATACCTCGTAGCTGTCCTCCAGCGCGGCGCTGAGCACAGCACGCGTGGACTTTTCATCGTCCACTATCAGCAGCACGGGTTTCATGATGTCGCGTCAGATAATCCAGAGTCCGTCCGTTTCGTCGAACCCGAACATGATGTTGAATGCGTGAACACCCTGACCGCCTGCGCCCTTGATGACGTTGTCCTCCGCGCTCATCAGCACGATGCGGTTGGTGCGGGCATCGATGGCCCAGCCGATATCCACGAAGTTCGTGCGCGTCACATTCTTCGTGTCAGCCGGCTTGTTCGGCCCCATGAGCCGGACAAAGGGCGCGCGGGCGTAAGCCTGCTCCATGCACTCGGTAATTTGGTCGATGGTGACCCCGGGGGCAAGTTTGGCCACGGTGGTGGTCACGATACCGGTGTTGACGGGCATCAGGTGGGGAGTAAAGGTGATGGTGACGCCTGTGCCGGCGGCAAGGGAAAGCTCCTGTTCAATTTCGGAGAGGTGGCGGTGGCGGGGAACGCCGTAGGCACGCATGCTTTCGTTGCATTCGCAGTACAGCAGGGTAACATCAGCCTTGCGACCGGCGCCGGAGACGCCGCTGCCGCTGTTCACCACGATATCCTCCGGCAGTACCAGCCCCGCGCGCAGCAGCGGCACCAGCGGCAGGATGATGCTGGTGGGATAGCACCCCGGAGAGCCCACGATTCGGGCGCGCTCAATCTCGTCGCGATGCCATTCCGGCATGCCATAGGGCGCCTCCTGCATCAGCTCGGCATCCGGGTGGGGCTTCCCGTAGAAATCCTCATACACCGCAGGGTCATTCAGTCGGAAATCGGCCGAAAGATCAATCACGCGTATGCCCGCGTCCACGAGCCCGCGCCCGTACGAGGCAGATACGCCGTGGGGCAGGGCAAGGAAAGCGGCCTCTGCACCGGTGGCAGCAATGGCGGCCACATCGGAATCCGTGAATTGCAGCTCAGCTCCCGGCACATTGCGGAAACGGGGGAAGACATCGCTGAGCGGTTTGCCCGCATACTGGCGGGATGTAGCACATACCAGTTCAACTCCGGGGTGGCGCAACAGAATGCGCAGAAGCTCCTGTCCGGTGTATCCGCTGGCACCTACAACTGCTGTTTTGACCTTTTTCATGGCAAAAAAGAGTCTATCATGAAAAAAATGTGTTGACAATCACAAAATTTATCTGTATACTGCGCCTGTCGCCGCTCCGCGGGGCAAAAACGGGCAGTAGCGCAGTCTGGTAGCGCACTTGCATGGGGTGCAAGGGGTCGTGGGTTCGAATCCCGCTTGCCCGAGAAAATAAAACGCTCAGTAACGGAAACAGCCGTTGCTGAGCGTTTTAGCTTTGTAACAACAAGCGGGAATTCGAACACGCGACCCCGCAGCAAAGGGGGAGTGGGCTGCGAGTGCCGGTGGCACGAGCAGACTCTGCGCCGCCGGGACACATCCCGGCAGGAAGCCCGTCAGGGCCGCAGGGGGCGGGTAGAGTGCCGGTGGCACGAGCAGGGACGGGATTCAAATACGCATTCGCCGTGTGTCGGCAGTAGAAAAAGGAGAAACGCCGCAGAGTCGACCACTCTGCGGCGTTTCTATAGCGATTGAAGGCTTCTGACGAAGCGCTCCGCTCCAGCTGATTAGTGGCGGAGGGAGAGGCGCACGAGGAGATCCTTGTAGAGATCCGGGTTGGTGCGCTTGGCGTAGTCGAGCATCTTGCGGCGCTTGGCGACCAGCATCAGCAGGCCGCGGCGGGAAGCATGGTCATGCTTGTTGGCCTTGAGGTGCTCGGTAAGGTGGGCGATACGCTTGGTAAGCACGGCCACCTGGAAACCGGTGGAGCCGGTGTCCTTCTCGTTCGTCTTGAAGTCGTTGACGTTGATTTCGCTCATTGTAGTGTATATCTTGTTTAATTGGTTGATTTTTCGTGGCTGCGGCAAATCGACCTACAAGGTGAGGGGATAATAGCATGCTTCGCGGAAGATGCAAGCCCAAAATGAATGAAATACCCACATTTCTGCTTAGTAATGGGGGTGTTGGCTGATTTTCCGGTTGACGAGGCACCTCACAAGATGCTACTATGCCCGCAGTCAACTCAATCCAACTATGCAATATGTGACTCAGTTTTTTGAATGGGGCAAGATGCTGCTGCAAGCCGCCGACCTCCTGCCGGATTTTACTTCTGCCCGCGGTATTTTCTGTGCGATTGCGTGGACGGCGACGCTGCTTTCCGTGGTTTCCATGGTGATGGCGTTTTTCTTTGATTTCGGTGACAGCGATGTAGATGTCCCCGCCGTTGAGGCATCCGATGCCGCCGGTGCGGATACCGGGGTGTTTTCCGTGCGCGCGGTTATCGGGTTTCTGATGGGCTTCGGCTGGGGTGGTTATGCCGCTGTACAATCGGGAGCCGGTGTGGGTCTTGCCATTCTGGTGGGGTTCCTGGTGGGTTTGGTTATCTTTTTCTGTGTGGTGATGCTGCTGAAGTTTATTTTCAGCCTGAAGTGCGATGGCTCCCTGGATTATAATACGCTGGTCGGTTGCACCGGAACGGTGTATCTGACCATTCCTCCGCATGGCGAGCCGGGCGGTCAGGTGCAGGTTTCTCACCCCAGCCAGATGATTACCATGGCTGCCGTGCAGGAGGGCGATACGCCGCTGCCGGCACAGACCCCCATTGTGGTGGTGGCCGCCACCACCTATTGCCTGACAGTTCGCTCGCTGGCTGCTCCGAAAACTCCCCAACAATAAACAAACACAACTATGATAAACACACTACTCATCCTCGCCGCTAAAACCGGCGAATCGTCGTCGCAGAGCATCATTGCCATTGTCGCCATTGTGGTGTTCCTGCTGGGAACGGCTGCCCTGCTGTTCAGCCGGTATAAGATGTGCCCGTCGGACAAAATTCTTATCGTGTATGGTAAGGTGGGAGCGGGGCGCTCTGCCAAGTGTATCCACGGTGGTGCCACCTTTGTGATGCCGGTGATTCAGAGCTGCGCGTTCATGGATTTGAACCCCATCAACATTGATGTGCCGTTGAAGGGGGCGCTCTCCAGCCAGAATATCCGCGTGGACGTGCCTTCTTCTTTCATCGTGGGTATCAGCACCACCCCGGAAATCATGCAGAATGCCGCCAGCCGCCTGCTGGGGCGCACCCGCGAGGATATCCGCAATCTTGCCTCCGAAATCATCATGGGCCAGATGCGTGTGGTGATTGCCTCTCTCACGATTGAGGAAATCAACGCCGACCGTGAGAAGCTTATCAAGGGAATTACCGGCGGTGTGGACGTGGAACTGCACAAAGTGGGCCTTTACCTCATCAACGCGAATATCACCGATATTCGCGATGCTTCCGGTTATATCGCCGCTCTGGGGCAGGAGGCTGCTGCCCGCGCCATCAATGATGCCATGATTAAGGTGGCAGAGGAAACCCGCCGTGGTGAGATTGGTAAGGCTGAGGCACTGCGCGACCAGACGGTGCAGGTGGCCATGGCCAACGCTGCCGCTGTGGAGGGTAACAACGAAGCCCAGATGAAAGTGGCAGACTCCAACGCCCGCCTCAAGGTGCGCCAGGCAGAGGCTCAGCGTATTGCCGAGGTGGCAGAGCGTGAGCAGGCTGCCCGTGCAGAGCAGGCCGGTTATGTGGCCAGCCGAGAGGCAGAAATGGAGCGTGCCGAGCTGGAACGCGCCACGCTGACGGCCAATGAAATTGTGAAGGCTGAAATCCAGAAGCGCAAGCAGGAGATTGCCGCAGAGGCCGCCGCCGCCGTGCTGGTGCGCGAGCAGCAGGGCCGCGCCGATGCTCTTATCATTGAGAAAGAAGCAGAAGGTAATGCCGCCATCAAGCTGGCCAAGGGTGAGGCCGATGCTCTCTTGCTCAAGAAGAAGGCAGAGGGTGAAGGCCTGGAGCTGGTGGGTCGCGGTCAGGCCGCTGCTATTCAGGCTGCGCTGGAAGCGAAGGCCAGCGGTTTCCGTCAGATTGTGGAGGCTGCGGGCGATGCGCGTTCCGCATCCGGTCTGTTGGTGACCGAACAGCTGCCGCAGATTGTGGAGACCCAGGCCAGCGCCATCCGCAACCTCAGCTTCGACAAGGTGGTGGTCATGGGTGGCGGCGATTCGCAGAGCGGCTCCGTGGGTGGCTTTGTGCAGAATCTGGTGACCGGTACGCTGCCGCTGCATGAGCTGGCCAGCAGCGTGGGTGTGGAGCTCCCCAGCTATCTGGGTAAGTCTGCTCCCGCCGCCCCGGCTCCTGCCCCTGCAGAGACGCCTAAGGCCTGATTCAATAGGTAAATCCTTATCTCATCGCTCCCGCTGCATGCCGCAGTCGGGAGCGGTTTTTTATTTGACGCTGCGCGAATGTTTGTGCTAGATTGGGCGCATGGAAATGACCATTCGCCGGGCTGAGGAAAGCGATTATGAGGCCGTGCAGGAATTTTATGACCGGCTGTCCGATGATTTGGAAAAAGAGCCTTACCATCCCTGCTGGCAAAAGGGTGTCTACCCGGATGAAGCTTATCTGCGCGGAGCTATCGGAGCAGGGGAGCTCCGGTTGGCAGAAGTGCAGGGGCAGATAGCCGCCGCCATGGTGGTGAATGCTCACGCGAATGAGGGCTATTTGCAGGGCGAATGGAATGTGACCGCCGGCCCCGGCGAATACGGAGTCATTCATACGCTGGGGGTGGGCACGGCCTATCGCCGCCGCGGTATAGGGCGGCAGATGATTCAGTATGCGCTGGAATTGTTCGCCGCAGCAGGGTACAAGGCGGTGCGGCTCGACCTCATCGACCACAATTTGCCCGCAGCCCCGGTGTATACCAAAGCCGGATTCCGTGAATGCGGCTCCGTGCGTCTGTTTTACGATGCCGTCGGCTGGCGTACCTTCTATTTGTTCGAATATGCGCTCCCGTGAAACGCCGGGAGAAAGTCATTATCTCCGGCGTCGAGAAGCCAGCCCGGCCAGCCCCAGCAGGGCCAAAGCTGCGCTTGTCGGCTCCGGGATGCTGTTGCTGCGGATATCCCATCCCAGCAGTTCCAACGCTCGTAAATCATTTTGAGAGAATGTTGCGTTGGCCGTGCCGCCGGGACCCAAGACGTTGAGCCCGTCTCCGTGGAATACATGTTCGAGGGTGTCGCCCTCCAGTTTGATGGCGCTGATGTGTACGCCTATCTCCCCTTCCAGACTCAGCCTCCTGTCGGGGTCATACTGGAGCTCTTCTCCTGTGTAACTTTCACTATTCAGCGGGTCTTTTCCCTCTGCGCATTCCCAGCCTGCTGCCTGTAAATCATCCAGCGTGGCATAGCGGGCCCTGATTTCTCCGTCCTGCACGGTGACGATGTGTTCTCCCTCCAGCGTGACCAGACTGTCCCAGGTGGAGACGTATCCCGAAAGCGTAGTAACGCCGTTGCCGGACTGGGTGTACAGCTGGGAATCCATGCCCATGCCGTGTCCGATTTCATGCGTGGCAACATTCTGCAACTCCTCAACGGAGCGGGCAGTTTGGAAATAATAGTACTGATTCTGCGCATCCCATCCGGAATGAGTGATGAGGGGATTGAGCACAATGGCTATATCAATGCTGTTCACCTCGGCGGCAAGGATGTTCTCTTCCCAGTAGGCGCCATCCATCACCCAGTCGGGGCTGTAGTGTGCGGTTTCCCGATTATCCCGCCATGCCCATTCGGCAACGCTGTATATATTGACCCCGGTGCCGTATTCCGGCTCAAAATTGGTGGTGACGGTCTGTGTGCCGGCGTAGCCGGCCATGGACGTGTGCATGACACCGCCCGGTGTCGAGGCATCATCCAGGAAGAAGCCGATACGCAGCTTCCTGGCATGTTTTTCCGTGTCGTATGGGGTTGATATGGCGGTTGTCCAGGTGTTGACGGCATTGAGCATAGCCTGTTTCAGCTCTTGATTCCAGTAATAGGTGGAGCTGTCGCGCACTGTTCCTTTTGTCCGGCGTAACTCATCGCTCCACGTGACTCCGGTTAATGTCCCGAATAGTCCGGCCTCTCCATTGCCGAAGAAGTACAGGTCGAATACGTCGTTCCCAGTATTGTCAATCTCCAGCGCGGATACGGTGGCTCCCGCGCATATAATCCATGCGCCTGCATGGCGAATCATCGAAGAGAAAGAACGCTTCATACCTACATAAAATCCTTTTTTCGACCGCGAGTCAAGTGAAAAGACTACTTGTTAGGTGGGAGTGTGATAAAATCATCTTTTTGATGAGAATCCGGAGGCCTTTGAGAACATTGCAAAATGCTTACCTGTGCTCATTTTTAGCGGGGAACGCGGAGATTATGCTTGCACATTCAGCGCGTTAGTGTATACTCGCACGCGCAGGACGCCCGATAACACACCCGCGTCCGCTTACCGAACATGAACATGACAAATCCCAGAGTAGCCATCGTAGGCGCCACCGGTGCGGTGGGCGTCGAGATTCTTTCCTGCCTTGAGACCCGCAATTTTCCGCTGGCCTCGCTCAAACTTCTGGCCTCCCATCGTTCTGCCGGTAAACAGGTAGCCTTCCGTGGGGAGATGCTGACCGTGGAGGAGCTCACGAAGGAGTCATTCCGGGATGTGGATATTGCGCTTTTTGCTGCCGGTGGTGATATTTCCCGAGACTATGCACCCGTGGCAGGGGAATGCGGCTGCGTGGTGATTGACAACTCTTCTGCCTTCCGTCAGGATGACCAAGTGCCGCTGGTGGTGCCGGAAATCAACGGCGAAGCCGCTTTTAACCATCCCCGCAACATTATCGCTAACCCGAACTGCACCACCATCATCACGCTGATGGCTCTCTACCCGCTGCACCTGAAGTTCGGGCTCAAGACCATCATTGCCAGCAGCTATCAGGCCGTGTCCGGCAGCGGACAGCACGGCATCACCGAGCTGGAGAACCAGGTGCGCGCCATTGTGGACGGTCACCCGGTAGAGATTTCCACCTACCCGCGCCAGATTGCTTTCAACGTGCTGCCGCAGATTGATAAGTTTGCCGATAATGGCTACACCAAAGAAGAGCTCAAGATGCTCAACGAGGGTCGCAAGATTATGGGCCTGCCGGGGCTGAATGTGACCTGCACCTGTGTGCGTGTCCCCGTGTACCGCAGCCATTCCATTTCCTGCATTGCTCAGTTTGAGAAGCCCGTGGATGTGGAAGCCGCCCGCGCCTGCTTCGACGGCATGCCCGGCATTGCGCTCATGGATGATATTGCCAACAACGTGTGGCCCACTCCGCTGGATTCCACCAACGGTGACACCTGCTATGTGGGACGTATCCGCAAGGACATTGCTATCGATAATGCGCTCAACCTCTGGGTGGTAGGCGACCAGGTGCGTAAGGGCGCTGCCCTCAACGCCGTGCAGATTGCAGAACTTCTGGTGAAAGGCTGCTGAGCCATGGATATCAAGGCCCTCATCAAGGAAACGGCAGAGAAGGTGGAAGCCCGTCTCAATGAGCTTCTGCCCGGGGAGGATGTTGCTCCCGTGACGCTGCACAAGGCCATGCGTTACAGCATTTTTGCAGGCGGTAAGCGCATTCGCCCGCTGCTCTGTCTGGAGGCAGCCAAGGCTTGCGGCGGCAGCGAGGAAGCCGCCCTCAATGCCGCCTGTGCGCTGGAGACGCTGCACACGTATACGCTGATTCATGATGACCTTCCCTGCATGGATGATGATGACCTGCGCCGCGGACGCCCCACGAATCACAAGGTGTTCGGGGAAGGTGTGGCTGTGCTGGCAGGTGATGCCCTGCTGACGGAGGCTTTCGCCATGCTCGCACGTGTGCCGGCCAATGACCGCTACGATGCGAAAGACTACATTACCGAGTTTGCGTACCGCACCGGCAGTCTTCAGCTGGTAGGCGGTCAGGTGCTGGATTTGGAGGGCGAGGGTCGCCAACTGAGTGTGGATGAACTGCGCGCCATTCACCATGGCAAGACTTCCGCTCTCATCATTGCTTCCCTGCGTCTGGGCGGTATGTCTGCCGGTTGTACGGCAGAGCAGCTGGAGGCGCTGACCGCCTATGGTCGCGACTTGGGGCTGGCGTTCCAGATTATTGATGATATTCTGGATGTGACCTCCTCTCCGGAGGTGCTGGGCAAGAGCATCGGCAAGGATGCTCGTGAGCAGAAAGCTACCTATCCCGCTTTGGTCGGGATGGAAAATGCCCGCGCAGAGGCTCGCGCCCTCACAGCCGCCGCCCGCGCGGATTTGGATGTGTTCTCTGCCCGCCGTGCGGAGAATCTGCTCGCCATCAGCGATTACCTGCTGAAGCGCGATTATTGATGCTTTCTTCAATTCATGAACAAGCCCCCGATGCCATTGCTGCATCGGGGCTTTTTTGTGAACCCGTAAGCTGTCCGTTATCGTATTTTTAGAACTCGATAAGAATACCGGTTAAGCGTTGTTACAGGCTGCCGAAAGTGGAAATAATTGTGGTATTTTTTTTTTTTTTTTTTTTCTGAAATAATACGCATTTTGGACTTCACTTTTAGTTAGATTAGTGGTTTAATCCCGCGCGCAGATTTATGATGCCTTTGCTTTTTCATTTCTCTGTTTTGTTCTTTGACTCGGGCGAATTCACCGCGGGCCTTGTGTAACTGTATATTCTGATAATTTGTCATGAAATTACGTCTTTCGAAAGGTTTACGTCTTGCTTTGCTTTCCGCTTTTTGTGTAGCCACCACCTTGGCAAGCGGAACGGTCTCTGCCGCGGATGTGCGTCAGGTCGGTAATCAGCCGACTCTTGCCGCGGTGGATACGGAGACGCTGCGTTGGGATTCTTCTGCCGGGGAGCCTGCCGTGTGGGATACGGAAAATACAGCCGTGTGGACAGAGGTGGGTTCCGGGGCTTCTGACGTGACCTTCAAGACCGGTTCGCAGGTGCAGTTCGGGGAAGGTGCCGATTTGAACAAGGAGGTGCAGATTGCTCAGGGACATGTGGAGGCATCTACGGTGGAGATTTCCGGCAGCGACTACTGTTTCAGCGGCGGTGAAATGGTCGTATCAGACCGATTGACGGCCCGGGAGTCGGCCACTATTGATAGTGCTTTGGTGATGGGGAGCTCCTCTTCTCCGCTGACGATTGAGGTGGCTGACGGGAAGGTGCTGACGACGAATAAATTGGGAACGCCCTTCACTGAGTCTAATGGCATTCATAATCACACGTCTGGCTCATTCAGCAAAATTGGCGGCGGTACATTGAGCGTTACGGGAGACGTACCCGGGCTCATTACGGAAGCCGGTGTGCTGGAAGGGAAGCTTGAGCTTGGTCCCGGAGTGTCGATGGACGTGGGATCCAACGCAATCACGGGCGGCACGCTGGAGAATGTGTTGATGCAGGTGACGGGTGAGATTGACCGTGCTGTTTCCGGGGGAACCGTGACGGCACATAACATCATTAAATCTGCAGATGGTGTAAATGCCGCCGTGCTGACGGGGGTGACGCTTCACGCCGGTACTTCCACAGAGTATGCCACCCTGCAGAATGTTTCCTTTGCCGGGGAGAGTACCCTGCGGGGCTATATCACCTTTGAGGAGACTCAGCGGCAGAATGACATGCGTGTGGCAGCCGGGGGAACTCTGACGGTGGACAATGTGTGCTTTGACCTGCACGGCCTTGCAAGCGGGCCTAAGGTGCTCATTGACAACGCTGCAGCGAGCGGAGCCGGCGGCACGCTGACCGGGTGGGAAACCGCTAGCTTTGTCTACAGCGGCATCACGGTGAACAGTGCCGCAATCGATTCCTCCGTGGCCGGTATGGTTACCCTCAAAGACTTGCACGATGGTAATCTGTATTGGACCGGAGCGGCGGATGATAAGTGGAATCCCGGTTCCGGAAACTGGAGCACACAGGCCGACGGTACCGGTGGTGATGTCTTTACCTCTCTTTCCAACGTATACTTCGGTGCAGATGCTGCCAACCGTGACATCTCCGTCACGCAGGACTTGGTGGTGATGAATTTCGGTATCACGGACGGCGGCTACAGCTTCATCGGCGGTCGTATTGCTGCTCTGGGTGATGCCGCCATCGACACCGGCGCGGACAAGGTGACTTTCCGTAACCAGCTCGTTGTTCAGGGGAATATGATGACTTCCGGCAAGGGGCGGCTGGAACTGCTCGGGGCAACCACCGTGGTGAAAGATATGACCCTCGGCTCCTCCGATATCTTTATCGATGGCGATGTGTCGGTGCTTGGCACCTTTACTGTGAATGCCGGCTCTGCCACGGATGCCGGCAGCTTGACCCTCTCAGGCAACGTGACGGCGCAGGAGATGAATATCTCCGTGAGTGCCGGTGAAGATGTCGGTAATGCCTATAACGATGCCCTGGTGAATGTGACCGGTGACCTCTCCGTCGGCGAATCCGGCCAAATCACCATCGGCGGCACGGCAGAGCAGCACTACCTCGGCGTGGTGAAAGCCGGAACCCTGACGGTGAACACGCAGGAGCATGATGTGTATTTTGACCACCTGCATGTGAATAGCTTGACGGTGGGCAAGGGGGCACATGTGCATGTGCAGACTTCATCGGCAGCCGTCTCTCTTTCTTCTTCCTCCCTACCTGTTATCAATCTGTCCGGCACGCTGGCTCTGGATGCTTACGGCACAACCTATGACCAGGGGTATAAAGTGTACGTGCAGGATGATGCCGCAGCTCTCTCTTTCGGTACCGGTTGCACGATTGATAACATGGAGATATACGGCAAGGAGGATGGCTCCGGCTACACGGATTTGTCCATTGCCGCACGCTCTCGCTCGGCTACGGTAGAGCACATGGAGAATCTGGGTAACCTTTCCGTACGCATCGGCTCCGTGACGGTGAAGGACTCCACCGGTGCGGTACACGGTAAGCTGTCGCTCGACAACGGTAAGCTGAACTTGGCTGAGGGCTCAGACAACCTCATGGCTGCCGGTTCGGGGGCAATCAATCTGGAGAACGGTTCCCGACTGAACATTGGCTCGACCACGCAGACCCTGTCTGCCGATAACACTATTTCGCTTTCCGCTGCATCCTCCATCACGGGTGATGCGGAAGGCCCCGGTTTGCAGTTTGCCGATGGTGCTTCCATTTCCTATGCGGGTGAGAAGGATGCCGTCAACTCCATCTCTGCCAACATGGTGGTAGACCATACGCTGACTGTGAAATCCAAACAGGACGGTAGCTCTCTGGATATCTCCGGCAAGCTCTCCGGCAGCGGGGACGTGCAGCTTTCCGGTGCGGGTACGGTAGCGATTTCCGGTGCTAACTCTTTCTCCGGTATGGTGACGGTGGGGGCGGGTTCCACGCTGTCGTTGCAGCATGCGGAGGCTCTGACCTATGCCGGAGTCACCCTTAGCAGAGGCGGAACTCTGTCGTTGGATACGGATACAGCCGTGTATCTCAACTCGCTCACTTTTAACAGTGGCTCGACTCTTTCTTTCTCCACCATCTACGATACGGATGAGTTTTCCGTTGACCATGCTGCCCTGCATGTTGCCGGCGGGGCCATCGGTTCCGGTACGCTGAACATTTCCTTCTCCGGTGAGCTGAATACGATGCGTACCTATAACCTCATGACCGGTTTGACGTCCTCGTCCTTCGAGAATCTTACCCTGAATGTGACGCACAATGGAGGCGTTGTGCTGGATGCCTCTCAGTATAAGCTGGGTTTCGATGCCGAAAGCGGTTTGCTCTACATGCAGACTCTCATGGGTAATGTGTGGGAGGCTCCCTATGGTGGCGGTTGGTCTACGGATCAGAATGATCCATACTTTCAATGTTGGAGCGGCGGCAGCTATTATAATCAAAATGCTGATTACCCGGATGCCATTTTCGGAGATTTATCAAACAAGGGCACGTGTAGAATTGACGTGGACGGCGTCGTGAGCCCCGGAAAGGTTCATTTCGTCGCAGATACTACCGAATATGTTTTCGTTGACGACGAAGGCTATCCGGTCGGGCAATTAGCTGCCAAGACAAATATTCATAAGGATGGAGAAGGGAAAGTTACTCTGGGTCTGCGAGGCAATCAGGATGCCTCTGCCGCCTTGGGTGATATAGACATTCAGCTCGGGGAGCTGGAATTGTCCAGATCTTTGGCTGTTGGTGGAACGGTAACGGTTGCTCAGGATGCCGAATTCTCTGTGCCGAATCGAAATGACTTCGGTGATGATGTTCAGCTGAAGATGGTGGCCAAGTCTGATGGGAGCGTGGCTTATACGGTATCAGCCATTAAATATACAGACCTCCAGATGCTTGAAGATATTGCAACGGCTACGCTCAGTGGCGTGACGATGGATGCAGGTGGTATCAGAGGTGAAGAAAATGCACGCGGCAGTGCAAGCAAGTTGCTGGTACGGGGGGATGCTAATCTGTCATACCTCACACTTACCGATTTTGAGACGGAGGGTAATAAGAATGGTAATGTGACGTTATCTCATGTCACCCTGACTTCTTCAGATAGAGGTCATTCTCAGGTAACCGGCTATTATCGTTTGGAGGGTGTGACGATTGGTAAGGATGTTGTGGTAGATGAGGACGGTTTCTACTCTCTCACCGGAAAGATTGCGTTTGAGGATACGCTCATCAATAAGGGTAAGGTCATGATGACCAACGTTACTGCTGAGATTGGTAAGGTGAACTACTCCTTTACCGTTGATGAGTCTGGTAAGTCTGAATACGTTTATAAATTTATTCGTTCGGAAAGAGCGGATGGTTATGACCTCATGGGTTATAAAAAGTTTGAATCCAGACAGGTTTCCATCAACGGGGTCAACCTTGCTACCGGTTTGGCAGATGGTGTCGTTGCGGATTTCACGGATAATGAGGACGGTTCCTTTACGCTGAGCATCGGTAATGAAACGGCAGACGGAACCTCCGATGGCACGGTCGGTATGCCGCAGTGGGATGAGCGCTGGGGTAAGGAGGGGGCTTCCCCCGCTATTTCCCGCCGCTATGCCGGGACGGATTCGACTGCCAATCTGGAGATGGCCGCCGGTAAAGGTGATGATGATGCCTCTTATTACCTGTACAACTCCATCGTGAATGAGGAGAATGCCGACAAGGTTAATAATGGCAAGGCTATTGCGGTGACACTGTCCTCTGTTGCTACCGGCAATATTGCTACTGCCGGTAGCATTGAGGCGGGTGGTGTGGCAGTTGCCGACCATGAGGTGTGGATTTATGACCGTTCCGGATTCAAGACTGTTATCGGTGGCTTGGCGAATTGGTCTGCCACTCCGCAGTCTGCAGCGACACACCTTCTGATTAACACGGCTGAGCAGTGGATGTCACAGCAAAAAGAGCTGGTTATTGGCGGTTCCCGCTGGGGTTGGCAGTATGGTGAGAGTTATGTGACGGTACAGAATGGTAATATTCACAAACTTATCGGTGGTTCATACGAGTGGGTGGAGCAGACCGGTACCGTGCATGTTTTTGTGGACGGAGGCACAATCGGTGAGGTTTTTGCTGCCGGTTATAATTCTGTTCTTCACGGAACGCAGTCTGTGAATGGCCGCCCCCGAGCCGTGAAAATGGTTCTTACCGGTGGTACTCTTGGTGGCGAGAATCAACGTGTTTTCGGTGGCGGTGATAAGGGGACGGTAAACGGCGATATTTACATACGAATGGAGGAAGGGGAGAAGGAGCTCGAGGTGCGTTCTCAGCTGGTGGGTGGCGCGAATGCCGGCACGGTTAATGGTAATATCGTGCTCGACCTTGTCAGCGGTAAGGCTAACAGAGTGGATGCGGCAGGTCTGGGGTGGGATGAATGGACTCTCAAAGCCTATACAAACGGTGACGTCCTGGTGAATCTGTACCGCGATTTCAAACCGGGTAAAGAATCTGCCGGCGGCGGTCTCTACGGTGGTAAGGAGTTGTCAAGTTATGTCACTTTTGGTGAGGGATACACCAGTACGCTTCATTTTGCGGAGGCGGGCGAGTACAAGCTGGTAACCATTGGAGATGATGGTTACACGGCTACGGATGATTCTGTCATCGTGACCGGTTTCGACCGCATCTCTCTGGCGGAAGGCGCACATGCCGTGGTGGCTCTCGGAAAGTTTGATTGTGACATGGCTACCTCCACGACGCTCAATATCAGCGGTAAGGGTGTGGTAGAGGTGAAGGGGCATGGCGAGAACTTTGGGCGTGATATCCTGCTCTCGGATGGGGCCACGCTGAAGGTGGCCACCAGCGTCATCGGTCTGCCGGATGATGTCAGCGATGACCGTACCATCATGGTGACGGAGGGCACGACTCTGGACATTACCGGTTATCCGGTGGAGTCTGACTATGCGCAGGATAAGCCGTATGCCGGTCTGGGCTTCATGACAGAAATCTGCGGCGACGGTGTGGACAACATGGGCGCTATTTACAAGGGGGCTGTTCGTGAAGCTGTTGAGGGTAACGAGCTTTCCGTCAACAAGGTTTCGCTTCCCTCTGTCACGCTCATGGGGAATGCCTCTGCTGCGGTGATGGATAATGCTGTTCTTCATATGAACAGCTATGACCTGAAGGAAACTCATCTTGATTTGAATGGGTATACTTTCACCAAGAAGGGGTTGGGAACATTCGTTGCCCGAAACGTGCAGATGACGGAGGGTACGGTATTGGTGCATCAGGGTGATATCTACTTCGATAAGGAAAGCCGCGGTGTCAATACCGACATGGTGATGGCTTCCGGGACTGCTCTGTATCTGAATTCCACGAATGTGAAGGGGGAACACTCTCTTTCCCTTCGTTCCCTGAGCGGTGCGGGCCGTGTCATCCTGAACGATGCAGAGCTTACGCTGCATACGACCGGAACTTCTACCTATGAGGCTGATTATTTGGACGATTCTCAATCCTATGACCAGTTCATGGATACGACCGGTTTTGCCCACGCGGTATTCAGCGGTACGATAAGTGATGGGGACAATTCCGGTCGACTCGGCAAGACCGGTAAGGGTGTACACTACATCTCCGGCAGTAATAACACATACTCCGGCGGCACCCGCATCTATGACGGCAGACTCTATCTGCTGGGGACCTCTGCATCGAGTGAATTTGTCAAGGGGGCATCCTCCGTGGCTTCCGGTGTGGCGGGTAAGGGCAGCATTATCTGGTCCGGTAAGGATGCCGAGCTTTATCTGGGACATGATGCCCGCATTTATAACGATGGTACGGTCAACGTGCAGGGCGGTGTGATGACCATCGGTGTGGAAGGTGCGCCCAACGGTGTGCTGGCAGACTTCATCGGCATCCACAGCAAGGATAACTCTACTGTGAAGATGGGGGATGTGGAGTATGTGGAGATTGAGACGCATAACCTGAAGTCCATTGCCGTGAATGCGGTGTATGCAGATCGCACGGCGTATGTGGCAGGGGAGGATATCGACCGCAACAAGATGCTGCTGGTGAAGAAGAGCGACTGGGAGACCGCGAAGAATACGGCGGTGACCGGTTTCTCCGATAACGGTTATAATGAGGCTATCTACTCCGGTGTTCTTCGCGATTCTAACAACGTAGCAGCCAAGTTGCACAAGGAGGGTGTGGGTACGCTGGTGCTGGACCAGAGCAACACGTACACCGGTGGCACGGAAATTGACGCCGGTACTCTCCGCGTGCGCGGCTGGGGTACGCTGGGTGAGAATGAGAAGGAGAACTCCGCCACCGTGCAGGACGGCGCAACCCTCATGTTCACGCATAACAGCGGTTACGGCAAAGAACCCACGGAGGCTGCCAATGATATTGTCATCATAGGCAGCGGTGATGCCCGCTGGGTGGGGCAAGCGGCAACGGATGGTGACACCGCTGCCCTCATCTCTGCCGTGGGACCGGCTGTGAAGTTCACGCTTAGTGGCGATATCTCCGGCAGCGGTAACGTGCGCCACTCCGGCGAAGGTGTGCTGGTGCTCAGCGGCGATTCTTCCTACGAGGGCGGTACGTATGTCTCCCGCGGCGCTGTGGAGGTGCAGAGCGCTACCGGTCTGGGTTCCACGAAAAGCGGGCAGGGGTCTGTGACCATTGAGCACGATGCCGACTTGCGTGTCACTGTGGAAGATGGCTATACGGGCGATTCTATGGTGACAACCCTCGCTGCGGATGAGAATGATATTCAGGGTGATGTTATCGTCAGCGGAACGACTGATACCGAGCGAGTCCTGCACATGGACGGTAATGGCTACAAGTCTGTTTCCACTACGCTGAATGAGAATGGTACCCTCCTGCTCAACGGTGCAGCTATTGATGGGAAAGCGGTAACGGCTGAATCAGAACTGCTGACCGGCCGCGGTAAGGTGGTGGTGTCCGATGCCTCGGCGTCCGGTGCCTCCATGGTGTTTGATTCCTTGATTGATTACACCGGCGACTTCCGTGTGGAGGGCGATAAGGCCTCCATCAAGGCCAATGCCGGCAGGTAGCATCCATGTGGCGGGCAAACAGGCTTCCGTCAGCATCGGTAGTGATGTTTTCATTGCCGACGGCGAATCCCTGCAGCTGCTCTCCACGGGGGATGCTTCCAAGGGAACAAGTGCGGCGATTATCTCCGGCGGCACAGTGAGTGTGGAAGCCGGCGCTAAGTTCTCCGTGAGCAATCAGACAACGGAGTTTGCGTATGACATCAGCCATCTGGAGGAATCCGTCAGCCTGAAGCTTGCCAATGTGGCGCAGATGCAGGTGCAGGATGCTGCTGCTGACGTCGTGTATCATGAGGTCGGCGAGGTGCATGGGGGATATGATGGCCGTTTTGATGCCGAAATGGCCATCAATCAACAGGCGGTCGGTTCGGTGCAGGCGGCAGGGGGCTTGACGCTTGCCGGCGGTGCAACCTACGAGACGGTAAGCGGGAATACCAGCCTGAACGGCGGTAAGCTGACGCTCGAAACCATGGAGCACAGCCTACTGACCTTCAATACGACAACGGATGCTCCCATAGACAGAATTACCGCCAATACGCAGCTGGTACTCTTCACCAATGTGGGCGGAGTCGATTTCGGGCGTGACAGCATTATTGCAGATCCCAATACCGGTATCTATTACACGATGGCGAATCGCTATCTTACCGGTTGTGACTATATCGATGGCAGCACACTGTTGGTGTACGATTCTCATGCCGAGGTGGTTTATCTGCAAATGGCAACCATTCCTGAGCCGGCAACGACAACGCTGAGCCTGCTGGCGCTGGCAGCTCTGGCTTCCCGCCGTCGCCGTAAATAAACAGCCTTTTTCATTGAGTTGAAAATAAGCCGCTGCTCCTACTTGGGGCAGCGGCTTGTTTTTGATGCAGTAGATGAATTCACCAACTGCAATTTTTATACCATTGGCTGTTTGTAGGCAGATGAGAAAAAGGGGCGGCAACGGGCGTATTATTCCCAAGTGCCGCCGGAGGTGCGGGCTCCCAGTCGGGCATCCAATCCCAGCAGTTCTTCTGCATTGCTGCCGCAGAGCATCATCTGGCGGGCAATTTCCTCCACTTGGTGTTCTTCTTCGACTTGCTCTTTAACGTAGTCGAACAGCAGCACCTGCATGGCGTAGTCTTTTTCCCGCATGCACAGTTCCAACAGGTCGTGGATGGCAGAGGTGATACGCTGTTCATGCACCAAAGCCAGTTTGAAGAGGTCCTGCGGGCGCTCCCATGTGTACTCCGGGTGATTGATGCCCGGTATCTGCACCGGAGCATCCCGCAGCTCCAGATGAGAAATGAGCCGCAGGGCGTGACCGCATTCCTCGCGGTATTGTTCTCGCATCCAATGCGACATTCCCGGCAACCCATAGGCATGCAGGTTCACGGAGAAGGCCAGATAGAGAAAACCGGCTTCGAATTCTGACTTGATTTGCCGATTAACAGCATCGATAACATAGGGGTTCATAACGGTGAACATTTTACCTCATGCAGCCTGTTTCTCGCCATCACTGTTAGCCCATATCGAAAAAAAGATAGAGGTGAGGACACAGGATTTGCACTAACGCCTTGCCACTGCGGGGTAAAGTGTGGTAGGATGAGGCCATGAAAGCACTTCGTCTGTTTTTCGCTTCTCTGCTGGTGACGGCAGGAATATGTTCGGCTCAGCTGCCGGAGGGCATCATGGGAGATGATACCGCCGGCACTGCTATCGGTGCCATTCTCTGCGGGCAACAGCCCGGCGCCCCGGAACTGAAGCTTTCCGCAACGTCTTCAGTTACATCCTATAAAGCAGGCGAGCCCTTCTACCTGATGGTGCGGGGGGAAGCCACCCCGACTTGGCACGCATACTTCCGCAATCCGGGTACGGTGGGCGAACCCATGACGGTGGAGATGCACGCACCTGCCGGTTTTGAGTTGGCCGGTCCGTTCTGGTCTGCGCCGGAGCGCCATGTCAGCTCCTATGGCAGTGTGGCCTACAGCTATGAAAAACCGATTATTGTCTGGAAAGTGACGCCGAAGGCGGATGCTCCGCAGAATGCGGCATTCTCCGTTACCGCCAACACGCAGCTTTGCTCTGACAACGGTTGCGCCCCGCCTGTGCCGAGTCAGGCCGAAATCAGCCTTGCTGCAGGCGATGGTGCACCTGCTGCGGATTGGGACAGCGCTGCGCTGCAATCCGTTGCCGGCATCACTCCTGCCCCGGAGGGGCTCACCGCCACCCAGACGGACAAGGATGTGACTATCACGTTCCCCGCCGGCAGCGTGCCGACCGTCGCGCATTTCTTCTCTGATGATAACTGTGTTACCCCCACGGCGGAGCAGAAAATCGACCCTGCAACCGGCTCTCTGACCATTGCCCGCAATGACGACAAAGACCCCATGCATCCCACCAAGGACCATAACATGGTGGGGAAACCGCTCAGCAAGATATCCGGAATCCTCGTGGCAGATGACAAGGCCTATGAGATTTCGCTGCCGCTGGCATCTGCTGCCGCGCCCGCCGGCACTCCTGCTGAGACAACGGCGCCGGAGTTCTCCGGTGGTATGAGCGCCCTTTTCCTCTCTCTGTTTCTGGGTGGGCTTATCCTGAACCTGATGCCCTGCGTGTTCCCGGTTATCGGGCTGAAGATTATGAGCTTCGTGGAGCTGGGCGGCGGCAGCCGTCGCAAGGTGTTCCTGCATTCTCTCTTCTTTGTGCTGGGTATTCTCATCTCTTTCTGGATTATCTCTGCGCTGCTCATCGTGTTCTCCAATTTGGAAGCCTTGGCCTCCCAGCCCTGGACCCAGTGGTTTGCCACGCTGTGGAATGACGTGGGCTCCTCCGGTCGCAGCTGGGCGGTGTGGATGCAGAATGACTGGATTGTCTACCTCATCCTGCTGTTGCTGCTGACGCTGGGGCTGAGCATGTTCGGCGTGTTTGAAATCGGCGTGGGGGCCACCTCTGCGGGGCAGAGTATGCAGAACAAGGGCGGCCTCACCGGCTCGTTCTTCCAGGGGCTCTTCGTCACTGTGGTGGCCACTCCGTGCAGCGCTCCCTTCCTGGGGGCTGCCATGCCGGCTGCCATGGCCCTGCCGGGGGTGTGGATGATGCTTGCGCTCACCTTTATGGCGTTGGGGCTTGCCTTCCCCTATATCCTGTTGGGAATTTTCCCCTCTCTGGTGAAATATCTGCCGCGCCCCGGTGCTTGGATGGAATCCCTCAAGCAGGGGCTTTCCTTCCTCCTGTTCGCGGCTGCGGCCTGGATTCTCTACGTCTATCTGGCCTTTATTCCGGCGGAGCAGCAGGCATACACGCTGCAGGTGCTGGTGGGGCTGGTCATCTTCTGCGCTGCCTTCTGGGTCTACGGTCGCTGGTGCCCCATGTACCGGAGCAAAAAGTCCCGTACCTACGGTCTGATTGTGGCCATTCTACTCGCAGCCGCCGGTGTGTATTACTCCAAGCCTGCTCCGCAGGAAGAGCCCCTTCAGGGAGCCCCCGCTGCGATGGAGTGGGTGGAATGGAGCGAGGAAGCCATGCAGAAAGCGCTCAAAGAAGACAAGCCGGTGTTCGTGGACTTCACGGCCAAATGGTGTGCCACCTGCCTGGCCAATAAGGGCGTAGCCTACTCTGATGCGGTGTACGATGCATTCCGCAATGGTAATGTGGTGCTGATGCGTGCCGACAAGACCCGCCCCTCTCCCGCTATTGATGAGGCTATGCGTAAGCTCAACCGCAGCTCCGTGCCCGTGAATGCTCTCTACCTCCCCGGTGGTGAACCCGTGGTTACCCGGGAGTTGCTTACCGCCGATTACCTGCTCGATTTCCTTTTGCAGAATCTCCCGTCCGGGGCTTCTCCCAAGGCTCAGACCGAGACTGAGGACGAAGAGATGACTGATGAAGAGTTCGAGGAGCTCTTTGATGATGAGGAAGAAGAGTCTGACGGCGAAGAAAGCTGAAATCCTTGCTTCTCATCCCCTTTTTCACCCCGGCGGTACCATCGCCGGGGTGCTTTTTTTTGTCAAAACGCTTAATTGTCACGGGGCTCTCTTTCTGCTTGCCAAGCAGGTGAAAGGAGGGTAAAATCCGATAGTTTTTACCATTTTCTGCCATGTTTATCTTCACTGTACCGCAGGGGCATTGCGCCATCGTGGAAATGTTCGGCAAGCCGACCTCCGTTCGCAAGAGCGGCTTGCAGTTCTGTATTCCTTTTCTTCAGAGCCTCAAGGATGTTTCTCCTGCCTGGGGCAACCTGACGAACAAAAGAGGTGTTTATATTGAGCAGACGGAGCAGTTGCTGGATACCAATCCCCGTTCCTGTATCACGAAAGACAACGCGACCATGCAGGTGAACTGCATCATCCGCTGGCGTATCATGGATGCCATCAAGGCGGTGTATGAGGTGCAGAATCTGCATAAGTCGCTCATTGAGCTTGTGCTCAACGAGCTGCGTTCGCTTATCGGTGGCCGGAATCTGGATGAAATCCTGTCTGCCCGCTCGGAAATATCCGAGAAGGTTTCCGTGGCGGTAGCGGCAACGGCTTCTCGCTGGGGACTCAGCATCACCTCCATCGAAATCAAGGAACTGACCACGGACTCCGAAACCCGCGAGGCGATGCTGCGGCAGATGGAGGCAGAGCGCGTGAGCCGCTCCATTGCCCTCAAGGCGGAGGGTGAGAGTACGGCGAAGGTGCGCCTGGCAGAGTCCGAAAAACAGGCAGCTATTCTGCGGGCGCAGGGTGCGGCAGAAGCCATGCGTCTGGCGGCGGAGGCCGAGGCGGATTACCTGCAGCGTATTGCCGCCGTGGTGGGCGCAGAGGCTGCAGCCAAGGTGCTGATGAATCGTCAGGCGCTGGAGGGCTATGCCACCATCACCACGAATCCTGCTGCACAGGTGTACCTGCCCAACAGCGTTCCCTCCGTTATGGACCTCAAGAAATAAGGAGTTATGTTTCTCTCCCTTGCTGAAACTTTTCTGGGCATAGACCACGGGACGTTCCTGCATATCATGCTGGCGGTGGCCATCACCCTGCTGGTGCTGGATATTTTCGTGTGTACGGAGCTGCTTTCCTGGGTGTCGCTGCTGCTTTTTGCCGCCTGGGGTACATGGCTGGTGGGGGCCCCCTGGCAGTGGTCGGTTCTGGTATTTATCGGCTTTCTGGCGCTGGTCTGCGTGCTGTACTACTCGCTGTGGGTGCAGTGCGTGCGGCGTGTGATTATGGATTTGGTGCTGCGGCATGCTCCCCGAGAAGCTACGGAGCAGGTGGCGGGTAAAACGGCCACCGTGCTGGGGGAAGGGGAAAATCTCTGCATCCGATGGGATGATCATATCATCCCCATCGAAGCGGATGACCGCACCGGACTGGTGGCCGGAGATAAGGTGATTATCGAGGCTGTTCGCGGCGGTCTGGCCCACGTCCGCAAGGCTTGAGAATCTCCCCAATTTCGCACCGGAGCGAGAATAAGGCTTGCAATTCAGCCGCGAAAAAGGCAGAATATGTCTGACCGGGCGTTGCCCGGGTTGTAAGAACCATTTTCCCCCGAAAAGCAGAAGATGATTCGCATCTACACACAGACTGAGAACGGAATTGCGCGCACTGTGGGCGTGGAGGAGCAGGAATCCCGCCGCGGTGAGGTGTTCTGGATTGATTTGCTCACGCCGGATGCGGAGGAATTGCGCTATGCGGAGTCGCTCTGTGCCATCGAGATGCCCACCAAGGACGAGATGCGCGAAATTGAGGCGACTTCGCGACTCTACTGCGAGGATGGCGGGCGATTCATGACCACGACGGTGCTCAGCCGAGTGGAAACGGATGATCCCATCATTGCGGAAATCACCTTCATCCTCAAGGGGAAGGTGCTCATTACCATTCGTCACACGGATTCATACTCTTTCCGCGTGTTTTCCCACCAGCTGCTGCGTATGCAGGGGACGAACCGTGATTTGGTGTTCGTGGGGCTGTTGGAAACGTTGGTAGACCGTCAGGCCGACGTGCTGGAACGCTTCGGTACGGATTTGGACGCGCTCTCCAAAAAGGTGTTCGGCAAGCACCACACCCGCCGCAAGGAAAAGGTGGAGGATCCGGATACGGATGACCTGCGCGATGCTCTGGAGGAGCTGGGGCGAGTGGGTGACCTCATCACGCGCCAGCGCGATGCTCTGGTGAACCTGCTGCGCCTCATTACCTTTGCCGGCAACGAGGATTCCTGTCTGGATGCGCAGAACAGCCTGTATGTGGCGCTGCGTCCCGTGTCGCGAGACGTGAACTCTCTCTCCGAATACGCATCTTTCCTCTCCAACAAGATTAACTTCATGCTTGATGCCGTTCTGGGGCTCATCAACATTGAGCAGAACGACATCGTGAAGGTGTTCACCATCATGTCCGTGGTGTTCATGCCGCCCACGCTCATTGCCAGTATCTACGGTATGAACTTTGAATATATGCCTTTCCTGCATTCCCCCTGGGGCTTCTGGCTCTCGCTGGTGGTGATGCTGCTGGCAGCTGCCGTCCCGCTGTTGATTTTCAAACTTAAACGCTATATCTGATTATGATTAAAACCCGCAAGGTCATCAAGCCCGAGGAGGAAATCCACAAGGCAAACATCCTCATCGAAGCTCTGCCCTATCTCCAGGCCTACCGCGATAAGACCATCCTCATCAAGTTCGGCGGTTCTGCCATGGACGACCCGGAACTGGTGAAGTCTCTCATGCGTGATATCGTGGTGATGGAGACACTTGGCCTCAACCCGGTGGTGGTGCACGGCGGCGGTAAGGCTATCTCCAAGGCAATGCAGGACGCCGGGCTGGAAGCCCGCTTTGTAAACGGTCTGCGTGTGACTTCCAAGGAAGCGGTGGATATTGTGGAAACAACGCTTTCCGGCCGCATCAATCCCGGGCTGGTGGAGATGATGCGTGAGCACGGCGGCAAGGCTGTGGGTATTCCCGGTACAAATGTGTTTGTGGGTGAAAAACTCTTCGAGACAGATGCGAATGGCGATCGGGTCGATATCGGCATGGTAGGGCGCGTTATCGGTTGCCAGCTTGCCCGTATCGAGGAGGCCCTTTCTCTCCAGATTACCCCGGTTATTTCTCCTCTGGCCCGAGAACTGGGCACGCAGCAGTCCCTCAACGTGAATGCCGATTTGGCCGCAGCGGCGCTGGCCCGCGAGCTGAAGCCGGTGAAGCTCATCTACATCTCCGATGTACCCGGGCTGATGCTGGATCCGAAAGACCCCAGCTCCATTATTCAGAGTATCAACCGTAAGGAGGCTTTCGAGCTGATAGAGCAGGGGGTTATTTCCGGAGGGATGATTCCCAAGGTAAAGAGCGCGGTGGATGCGCTGAATGCCGGTGTGCGCAAGGTGCACTTCATTGACGGACGTCTGCCGCATACCCTGCTGTTGGAAATCTTTACCCCGGAGGGTATCGGTACTGAAATTGTGCGCGAACAGCGCTGAGCCGTCACCCGTTCACGCCGTGAAAAAGCCATCCTGCATCGGTTTGTTTGCTCCTGTGCGCAGCGCTGCGTGCAAGCGGCTGGTGCAGGTGTTGAAAACAGCTTTTGCAGACTGCGGCATTGAGACAGCGGAGGTTCCGGCCGCTGCTCTGGAAAACGGTGGTTTTGCCGCGCCGGATGTGCTGCTTTGTCTGGGAGGGGATGGCACTATGCTGGCGGCTGCGGAAGCGGCGGCCCGCCGAGGCGTGATTCTGGGCGGTATCAACATGGGGCATCTGGGGTTTCTGAGTGCCTGCGGCCGTAGTGAGGTGGAGCTGCTGGTGCAGTCGCTGGCCTCCGGCACGTACGAGGTGAATCGCCGTGCCATGCTGGAGGTGCGTGCCTGCGGCTCCGGTGGATGCAAGGTAGGTAACCTGGCGCTGAATGAAATAGCTCTCACCCGTTACCAGACGGGGAAAATGATTGATGTGGATGTGGAGGTGGATGGCCGCCTGCTCAACCGCTACCACGCCGACGGTATGCTGGTGGCCACCCCGACGGGCTCTACGGCCTATTCGCTTTCTGCCGGTGGACCGCTGGTATGGCCGGATGCCGGCGTGGTCTGTCTGACTCCCGTCTGTCCGCACAGTTTGACGAATCGTTCTGTGGTGCTCCCTGATTCCGTGGAGCTGACGCTCCGGCCCAAGGAGCGCCGGGGCAGGGCGGAACAATCTCTTATCTATTCGCTGGACGGGCGCGCCACGCATCCCATCACGCTCAATGAGGAATTGCGGATTCGCAAGGCCTCTTCGGAATTGTTGCTGCTGGCCCTGCCGCAGGGCGATTATGCCGCCCGACTGCGGGCAAAATTGGGCTGGTAAACAGCCCGTGGTGCTTTCCTTTGCAGGCAATTTTCGTCTCGTCGGAAATTGGCTCGTTTTTTTTGCCTGCGTAAGCATTCTTTGGTTGACGGCCTGCGCGCATTTTGGTATAAGTTGGGGTAAGCATAAAGACGGCTGGACTGTAGCCGCCTCGCTGTGTTTTTCCAAGAATAACTTACAAGCATATGAAATTACACCTCCCTGCGCGTTTGCGCTCCGCTCTTCTGGCCTGTCTTGCCGTGGTTGCCCCTCTGGCCGGTACGGTAGCTACCGGAACATTTGTCGGCGGTGCCGTTGTGGCATCCCTTTCTCTTACTGAGGCTCAGGCAGCTGAGGTGGAGGTCGCCGCCGGTACTACGGTAACCTATGATGCCTCTAATACGTACGTCCTCATGGGTGGTACGCTGAATGTGGGTGCCGGTGAGGTCAGCAGTGCAATTACCGTTGGTGCCCCTGATTCGACGATTTCTCTTGGCGCAGAATCGGTGCTGTCCCCCCTTCGTGTGACGCTTGCGGAAGGTGTTGATTCCTACAAGCTCGTTGGTACGGGTACGTACGACCTCGCCAGCGCTACGCAGATGTACGGGGCTAATGCCTCCTCTGCGGACTGGACGGGTACGGTGTCCATCTCCAACAATTTAGGCGTGGGTAATTTCAATCTCAATAGCTACGGTAATGCTGCGTCTTCTGTCAAGCTGAAAGGGGTAGCCGGTTGGCTTGCTCTGGGTGTTACTTTTAATCCTACCCTTATTCTGGAGGATGCGCCGGATGCGTCTGCGCTTAATCTGACGGATGGTTCCAGCGGGCGTGAATATGCCTTTACCGGAGTCAAGGGTGCCGGTACGTTTGAACGCGGCGGCACCAAGTTCTCCGGTGCTGTTTCTTATGCATTTACCGGTGATATTTCCGAATGGACCGGTAAGTTTGTCAACAATTATGGCCAGACGACCCTGATTTTCCGCGGAGGCGCATCGGAAATCAACCTGTCGAACATTACTCACAACGCCGGCTATGATATGGTAGTGAAGTTTGACGGCTCTGTTGCTACCACGGTCAATGCTCCGATTCAGTCTACTGCGGGTGGTGCCATCAACATGACCATCAACAATACCGGTGGAGTCACCTTTAATAAATCGGTAGGTGTGAACACGCTCACGACCAACGCTCCCATGACTGTCGGCTCTACCGGTAAGGTGACTGTCGGCGGTGCTGCCACCATCGGCGGTGCTCTGGTCGTTAACGGCTCTCTTTCGTTGAATGGCGGTGCAACATTGGGCGCATCTGTAACTAATAACGGAACGCTGAATATTTCCGGCGCATTGGTTGTTGAATCCGCCGGCTTGGAGCAAGCTCCCACGGGTGATGCAACGTTCTCCGACGGGGAGAACGGTACGATTACCGGTGGTTCTCTTGCATACACCGTCATCAAGAATTCTGAGAGCGCAAAATTGAATCTGCAGGATGTCGCTCTCTCCTTTGATGGCGATACGTCATTGCAGCTCACTTCTGCCGGTACTGTTATCCGTGAGGCTGATACGAACAGCCCCGTGTATTGGGTCAATAAGGGTGAGGTGAAGCTTTCTGATACGGAGGCTACAGCCTATCGTATGAATTCCGGCAAGCTGGTACTGGATAAGACGGATGCCGCTGCTCAGGGGGCCGCTCTTGTTACTGTTGAGGGGGGGAATGGTGTTGTTCAGATTGTGGCAGATACCACACTGACCGGACAGCAGGTTTCGAAAGCAACCTGCGAATTGGTGGTTTCCGGCGCAACTCTTAAGTTGGGTGCGGGTGAGGCTCAGGATGCGAATGTTGCCAGCTTCTCTTCCGTGACGCTGGAAGATAACGCTGCTCTCTTCATTGAGTCGAAGTCCTCCGTCATCAATAATCTCACTGTTAATGAGACCGGGGCACGCTTTGATATTAAAGATACGCAGGGTGTTCCCTCTAACAATCCTTATATATTTGCCGGTGTGACGACATTGAACGGCACGTTGACACGAGCCTCCAATGGCGGTTGGGGTAACGGCATGAAGTTTGAGCGCCTCACCGGCGCCGGTGCGCTGGATTACACGAATAATAATAGTGAACAATCCTACATAGCCATCAATTCATTGCAGGGCTTTACCGGCGACTTGAGCTTTACTCAGACGAACAATAATTCCGGTGCTTATGATGTGGTGATTAAGTCCGGTCCTGCTGCTGTATCGATGAATACACTCACCGTTGGCTGTATCAATAAGCCTATTGATTTCAGAAACATGAGTGTGGAGCTTGATGCCTCGAATGGATGGGCAATACAGCAGCTGAATATTCGCAGTAATACGAATTTGGGTGTAACCGGCGCTTCCGGACTGGCTGCCAATGTGGTGATTCACGGAGTGGATAATCTCATTACGGTACGGGGAGATTCTGCTCTGAACCTTGCAGCGCTTGATGTAACAACCAATGGTGTGTTGACCATTGTCGGTAATGTCAGCGCTTTGGCAATGAATCAGGTGGGAACACTTGAGCTTTCAGAGATGAAGCTTATTGACGGCGCTTCTCTTGTTTACGGTTCAGATGCGAGCGCTCTTCTGATTAGTGAGGCTAATCTGCTTGGGAAGGTAAAAGTGGATCTCAACAGCCTGACGGATGCTCAGACGCTTGCTATTGCCCAAGGTTCCGGACTGGATTTGGGAATTGATGGAGCTGTTGACAAATCTCTCATCACCGTGGTTGCGGATAATGTTCGCGATGCGCAGCTGAAGTTGGTTGGCAATAGATGGTCGATTGCCTCCGGTGTTGTTTCCCTGTTCTGGGAAGCCGAGGGTGACGGAACTTGGAATTCTGCGGACAGTAACTGGTCTTTCCATGATGAAACTGAGCCCGTTACCTCGTACCACGAGGGTTCGGATGCCATCTTCTCCGGCGATACCGGCGCTGTGGTGACTATTGCAGATAGTGTCGATGTAGAGAATATAGAGGTTCGCAGCGGTAAGTACACGTTCGCTACGGATTATGATGGTACACTCTCTGTTAAGAATGACTTGATTATCGGTCAGCAGGCAGAGGCAACCTTCAATAAGGTGGGTTCTTCTGCGAATGAGCTGGCGGTTGACGGCAATGTTACCGTGGGCAAGGACGCTGTGCTGTCTGTCAATCTTGATTCAATGAGCGTTGGTGGAGCGCTGAGTGGTCAGGGTAAGGTGAATGTTGCTTCTGATTTGTCTCTGGGCGCTTCTTCTTCTGTTGGACAGTTGAAGGTTACGGGTGACATCGAGATGACCGGCAGCACCCGGGACCTGACCGTGGGCGGTGCTTCTTCCGCTGCTTCCCTCACCAATGTGAATAAGCTGACCGTGAACAAGGATGGCGTGATGAGCGTTGCATCCGATACGACTATCGGCAGCCTCGCCGGTGAGGGTGCGCTTGAAACCGCCGATTTGACGCTCAGCTCCGGGGAGTCCTCCATTGCTGCTCTGAAGGCGGATTCTGTCTCCCTGCGCAAGGATGTGACACTGGATGTGGGTGTGTTGGATACACCCGTAGTGAATATGATTCTGGGAGCTGCCGCCGTAGACGGTACGCCTATCCTGTCGGCTGATTCTACAACGACGGCTGCTAAGGTGGTGCTCGCAGTGGATAAGGTGGAAGATCTTTCGAAGCTGACCAACGGTTCTCAGATTACGATTGCTACCATTGGTGCTGCCGGAGGTGATATTACCGGGGAACTGCAGGAACCTGTTACTGCTCCTGCCGGTACTACGATCGTTCACACTTCCTCCAATAGTTTCTCCGTCACCAAGGATTTGCGTGGTTTCGGCTATACTCTTGTTGTGAGCGATGATAACACAACCGTAACGCTTGTAACCGGCCGCGACAATGCCGGTTGGAGCGGTACTGAAACGGATGTGTGGACGCAGGGTGAGCAGGCCGGTTGGCCCGTTGGTTATATACCCAACCGTGATGAAGACCCGGAAAAGAAACGCGCCGCCGGATTCTTTGGCAATGGCTCTTCCATTGTTAACATTGACGCTGCCGGTGTAGAGGCTGCTCTTGTCGACGTGGATATTGAGCAATCCAAGCTGGATGCGGTGTCATCTTACACCTTTGTCGGCGGCAGCGTGGTGACTGATAACATGTGCATCGGCCAGGGTGAATTGATTATTGCCAACACGACAGAAGTGCTGGATGATACAGAGGTTTACACCAATGGCAAACTCACCATTGCTGAAGGCGGTCAATTGAAAGCTAATGGTAATCTCAGCCTGACGGATGATGTTGCTCTGTCTTTGGAAGCCGGTGCCGACCTTAGCGTTTCCGGTATTCTTTCGGCTGAAAAGGATGTTACCATCACGAACAAGGGTGAGCTTAGCGCTCATGAGGTAAGCATCGCCGGCTCCATTGCGAATGAGGGTACTCTGCAGATTGGTACCGGTGGTACAATCGGCGCCGTTGAGGGCGGTATTGTACACGCCATGACTGCTGCGCCCGGTACGCTGAAGATTGGCAGTGTCAATGTGAGCGCTCTGCAAATCGGTACAACCGGTTCAACGGTAGAGCTGTCCGGCGATTCCGTTATCGGTGCGTTGTATAGCACGGTAGGAGGAACAACGCTGGCTTCTACTGCCAAGCTTACGCTGACGGAAGCTGCCGCCAATCAGGGCGGAGTTGTTAATGTTTCTGCTAAATCGCTTACCCTGAACAAGATTGGGAATGAGTTCGGTGCGTTGAACGCTCCGGAGATTATTTTTGATTTGAAGGGAGATGTGCTCAGCACAGACGTGGCAGCCCTGACGGTGAATTCCATCGTGGCGGTAAATCCGGTGCAGCTTGTCCTTCCGCAGTTCATCATCGATGGCCTGGCGCTGGATGCTGATAATGTGCTTGCTGCCGCTGATTATCTGCTCATCAGCGGTGTGGCCGGCCATTCCGTTGCTGATTTTTCCGTTGAAGCTTCTGTCCTGCAGGAAATCAGACGCCGTGGCGTGACGGCGGAATTGCAGCTTCGCGACGACAAGCTTCTGCTTTCTCTCGGTGCCGTTTCGGACGGTATGGTTTGGAATACTGAAGACGGCAATATGCTGACGGATAACGGATACGAAGTCCCGTCCGGCAAGGGCCTCTATACTGCTCTTGATTACGTGTCTCAGGTGCTCGTGTCTGACAATAAGACGATTGACCTGACCGCTGAGGGCGTGGGTAACTCTGAAGCCGGCAACGCCAGCGATCCTGCTGTCGGTCTGATGGTGCGTAACCTGGATGGCGGCGGCAAGCTGACCATTTTGGGTGATGCAGCGAACGACAAGGGCGAGCTGCCGGATGTTGCAACGCTCATCGGTAATCGTGAAGTGGAGAGCCCTGTTGCACTGATTGCTGAAAGCGTCAAAGTGAACATCGGGCTTCCGGAGGGGGCTCAGGGTGTGCTGGCGAGCGATGTTGAGTCTGAAAACGTCGTTCTTGCATCTGTTGAAATGTCCGACAGCGCAGTCCTGCAGGTGAACGCAGATGCCGTAGTCAAGGGGCAAATCGATCTCGTGGATTCTGCCGCTCTCTCTGTTGCTCAGGGTAAATCCATCAGCGCTCTGCAGCTGAATGGTGACGCCACCGCCACCGTGGCCGGTGTGGTAGACGTGCTTGGAGTCGGCGGTAGCTACGAGGGCTCGTATGGTGAGTCCGGTGCTCAGGTAACTATTCATCAGGGGGCTTATCAGTCGGTGAAGGCCGGTAAGGGGCTCTCCCTGTCGGTGAATGGCGGTGAAGGTACGCTTGATTTGGCCGGGGCTGATGCCGAGATGACCGCGCTGGCCGTGGGTTCCGCAGCCAGAGCCTCCCGTTCCGAACTGGTTATTGCCAATGTGACGATGGATGATGCTGCTCGCAAGGTGCTTCATCACAAGCTGAGCCTGACCGGTGATAGCAACTTTATCTCCGGCTCGGAGGTTACGGCATCCCTTGGCGCAGAAGAAACCGCAGTCACGCTGGGTACGGATGCTGCTCCCGTCATTCTGGACGGCAAGGCAGATGTTAATAACTCGACTATCTGCCTGACGATGGTGACGACGAACGATAACCTTCGTTCTTTGAATGTCAATACGGATGCTCCCATGACCGGGGCCAAGCTTGCCACCTTGGTGACGGAGGGTGATATCTCCTCCGATAACGAGGTGAAACTGATGGGCTCTCGTGCTATGATGAATGTCATCAATAAGTACTACACCAATGCCCGCCTGGATGCCAACGGTGATATTTTGGTTGACCGTGTGACCGATTACTACGCCACAAAGGCTACCGATTTCAGCGAGACCGGTACCATTGGTGTGGATATGCTGGATAAGGTGCTTGTAAGCCTCAATCCGCAGGCTAATGCAGATAAATACGCTGATTTGGCCGGTGTGTTGAATGCCTTGGATGATGCTGTCGTTGCCGGTAATAAGGCTACAGCAGACGAGCTTGCCAGCGCGGTCACCGGTGCATCTGCCGCTGCTATGGGGGCCGCTCTTGCCGGCGATATGGAGCGCCAGCTGCGAGCCATTCGCAACCGTACAACCACCATGGGTGTGGATCAGAGCGTGGTGAACCACAATATGCCCTATTTCAACGCCTGGATTAATGCAGAGGTGGATAACCGTACGCTGAATCAGGATGGAACGCTCTCCGGATACGATTATACCGTAACCGGCGGCACCGTTGGCTTTGACGTGGATGTCACACCGCGCTTCGTCTGTGGCTTGGCTGTGTCCGCTCTTACCGGTGATGTGTCGTCCGAAGGCCCGGATAAGCTGGATGCCGATGTGGATTCCTACTATCTGACGGCATTTGCTCGCGCTACGCATCGTCGCTGGACGCACACCTTCGTGGCATCTGTCGGTAAGTCTGACCTGAGCATGAATCGCACGGTTTCCTATGCGGGCGGCAGCTATAAGACCAAGGGTGAGACAGAGGCTACCAGCTTCGGCGCTATGTATGAGTTGGGTTATGTCTTCGCTCTGGATGTAGACGGCACGACCTGCCTGCAGCCCGTGCTCAACATTTCCTTTGCTCAGAGCTCCATGGATGGTTACAAAGAATCCGGCAGCGACGCTTCGTTGGATGTCGGCAGCGTGGATATGACCACCATTACCGTGGGCATGGGTGCCCGCCTGCAGTCTGTAGTCGGTCAGAATGTGTTTAATCGTGCGGCCATCTTCGAATCCCGTGCCCTCGTGAAGGTGAATGCGGGTGATCGCGATGCTGAGGTTGACACCAACCTGCAGGCTCTGCCCACCGCCGGAGGGAAGGTGAGCTGCGCCGAGCGCGGCCTCGTCAGCTTAGAGCTCGGTGCCGGTATCACCATCCCGGTCGGGTCCAAGTCCGGCTCCGTCTTTGTGGACGGCTCTGCAGAACTCGGTTCGGAGTACACCGGCCTCAATGCCACCATTGGTTATCGCCTGAACTTCTGATAAGGTCAAGCATTTGCTGATTCTCCGGGGTCTGTCGGTTATCTTGCCGACAGACCCCTTTTCCTTGCCTGACGCTTGGTGGTATTATTGCAAAAATGATAATAAAAACGCCGATATAGGCCAAATACAGAATAATATATGACAAATTGGAGAAAAAAGACTTGCCAAGTGGGTCAAGAAACGCTATCCTTTCGCTGCGCGAGTTTACCAAACCCGGCCGTTGGTCCTCCTTTTCCCCGGAAGCAAAGCTCGCACGGAGGGAAACCCGGTCACCACAAAATACTATGTCCGATTATACTAAAGACGAGCAGGGGGTCATTCAGTTGGCTCATTTCGAAATCCCGAACACTCTCAAGGTCATCGATGACCCCGAGGATGCCAATCATGTGACGTTTATTGCCGAGCCCATCGAGACCGGCTTCGGTCACACGCTGGGTAACTCTCTGCGCCGCGTTCTTCTCAGCTCCCTGGAGGGTGCTGCCATCACCAGTGTACGTATTGCCGGTGCTCAGCACGAGTTCACCTCTTTGCCCGGTGTGGTGGAGGACGTGACCGAAATCATCCTCAACCTCAAGAAGGTCAAGTTTGCCCACCACGGCAAGGATTCCCGCACTCTTTCCCTGCGTGTGACCAAGCAGGGCGTTGTAACCGCCGGCGATATTCAGGACGACCACATTTACAGCGTTGTCAACAAAGATCAGGTTATCTGCCATCTTGACCAGAGCACCATCTTTGACTGCGATTTCGAGGTCAACGTGGGCCGTGGCTTCCACACTGCGGATGATAACAACGACAAGGACCGCCCCATCGGCGTGATTCCGATTGACTCCATCTTCTCCCCGGTCACCCGTGTGAAGTATGCCGTGGACAACGCCCGTGTGGGCCAGATGACCGAGTTCGACAAGCTCGTGCTCGACGTGTGGACCGACGGTCGCGTGAGCCCCCGCGATGCCATGCTTCAGGCAGCCAGCATCATGCGTCATCACCTCGACGTGTTCGTGCAGAGCGATGACCGCCGTGTCGAGTTCGATAAGGCCGCCGGCGGCGAGCAGGATGCTAACACCGCTCAGCTCCGCAAGCTCCTCAACATGAGCGTGAACGAAATTGAGCTTTCCGTACGTGCAGCCAACTGCCTCAACAACGCCAACATTACCACCGTTGGTCAGCTGGCCATGAAGACCGAGAGCGAAATGCTCAAGTACCGCAACTTCGGTAAGAAGTCCCTCAACGAGATTAAGGACAAGCTCGTACAGCACGGCCTTTCCCTGGGCATGCAGTTCGACGCCAAGCTCCTGGCCGCCCCGACGCCTGCTTCCCGTATGCGCGCCGCAGACGAGGAAACCCGCGCTACCGACCTTCAGGCTCTCATCTCTCACAACATCAGCGTCTTCGGCGATGATGAGGATGATGAGTAAAGATTCCGATAAACTAATACACACCTATTAACCCCATAACCTAATTACATATCATGAGACACGGAGTTAAAAAGCCCAAGCTTCAGCGCAAGGCTTCCCATCGTAAGGCCCTTCTTGCCAACCAGGCTTGCAGCCTGATTTCCCACGGCCGCATCACCACCACCCTTGCCAAGGCCAAGGCGCTTCGCCCCTACGTGGAGAAGCTCATCACCCTCGGCAAGAATGGCTCTCTGCACGCCCGCCGTCAGGCTCTGGCTACTCTGCCCCAGCCCAAGGTCGTTGCCAAGCTCTTCAGCGTGGTGGCCGAGGCTGCCAAGGATCGTCAGGGTGGCTACACCCGCATCGTCAAGCTCGGCCAGCGTATGACCGACAGCGCCCCCATGGCCCTGATCGAAATCATCGACCTTCCCCAGCTGTCCGCTCCTGTGGCTCCTGCCACCACGACGGCTACCGGCTCCACCTCCACCGAGGAGGCTTAAGCCCGGTCGTTGAGCATTCAACATCTTATAACTGCTTTCCCCGTTTGCGGGGAAAGCAGTTGTTTTTGATGGTACGCACGTTGCACTTGTGTTAGAATAATCAGCATGAGAATACCGCCCTATTGGATATGTGAGCGCCGCCTTGTCCATGGCAAATACGTCCGGAAATATTACATCTCAGACATATCATTGGAAGACGCGAGCCTGAGTCGCACACCTGCGGCTCGCCACGTGGAGAGTAAGGAAAGTTACCATACACCCATCTACGAGCCCGTCCTGGCCGTTTCAGATGCCGGCAACGTCGTTACCCGCAACCATTACGGCTGCCGAGTACTCAACACCACCACCGTCTGCTTTGCAGATGTGGATGCCGTGCCAAACACTGCCTCCAACCTCATCCGCACACTCTTTGGCAGAGGCCTTTCACCCGAAGAGCGACTTCTGGCAACCATTCACAGCCTGACCGCGCAGGATTCTACCCTCGGCGTGCGCGTCTACCGCACCGTCCACGGCTGGCGACTCGTATTAGCTGGGCAGGGTATCAGCCTCCGGTCCCCCCGCATGCAGCAGCTCTTTCAGCTTCTGAACGTAGATGCCCGTTATGCCCGCCTTTGCCGCCTCCAGCGTTGCTGGCGCGCCCGCATCTCCCCCAAACCCTTTTACCGCGGCCTGAAACGCTTCCCCCTCCCGCTCCACTCCGATTGGGAATCCGACCCCGCCGCCGCATCCTGGATACAACACTACGAAACCGCCACGTCCGGACTTGCCGTCTGCCGACTCATCGCAGAAATCGGTATCCCCATCAATGATCCCATCGTCAACTGGCACGACGAAGCCACCTCCGCCCTGATTCCCAACCTTAAATTAGGATGAAAACTCAATTTTTTTCAAAAATATCATTTTAGTCTTGCCAAGGGCGGGACAGATGTGTATAATGCGCGCGTCCTGCAAGGGACAACACACAGACGGGGTATTAGCTCAGTTGGTAGAGCGCTTCAATGGCATTGAAGAGGTCAGCGGTTCGAACCCGCTATGCTCCAGGCTTCGTAAAACAGCGTATCAGGTCACCTGATACGCTGTTTTTCTACGCCCAGGCAGGCCAGAATGGGCTGCCGCCAGGCGTAGGCCATTTGGTCTTATAGACCAAATGGTAAGAAGCCTAGCCTCGGCGTAGAACGCGCTAGCGGACGGAGCCGGGCAGCTCCCGGGTCAACTCCAAAAAGTGGGGTCAACTTCAAAAAGCTCCCCCGGTCTCGGCGTAGGCTCAGCCGAAGCCGGAGCGTTGCATACCTCAGACGGTGCCAACCTAAATCAACGGTTTTGGGTCAAGCCCAAACAATGTGGAATTTGAATTTTCATATCACAATGTGCGGGTCAAGCCCAAACAATGGGGTCAAGCCCAAACAATGGGGTCAAGCCCAAACAATGTGGAATTTGAATTTTCATATCACAATGTGCCCACATAATACTTCCCGACACCGAATCCGCAACTTAAAATTGCGAAAAGTGCAGATTTTCTAATATATAGACGTTCGCGCGGGCATGTTGTTGCGTGTTTCCTGCATTTTTGTTATGCTGTCTTATCTGGTACTCTTTTACTCGATTCTCAGGAAAACAAAATTTCGTCGTTACCTTCGCACGGTGGCTGTAGGCATTCTCTCCAAACAGAGCTGCGCATGAGGTATCGGAACAAGGGCGCGATGGCGTCATCTTTGGGCAGGAGCATGGCAGGGTGAATACGCAGTTCAACATTGCAACTGAGGGCATCGAGAGAGCGGATTTCATCCTCAGCTGACATATACCAAATGACCATGCTGCCTTCCGAAAAATAATCTATCCTGAGTTCCGGACATGTAATCGCTTGTTTTGCAAGATACGATAACCAGTCAGCTAATGCGGTGATGTCCGGAGTCAACACAAAACGTTGCCCCCGATACTTATCGCCAAAAAGCCATGGAATATTCGGCGGCAACCCGGCATCTACCTCTCCACCGGGAAACGTAATCAGGAAGAAGCTCATCACCTGACGATATCTAGTATTTAGTTCATGATAGGCGTAATATGAATAGTCCAATCCAAATTTGCATGTATTCATCTGCTGCAGCAGATCATGGCTCAATCGCACGGCGGAATCATCTGCTCGGGCCTTGTTTTCCCTGCGATACACACTCAAGCTGAGACCTTGTCCCTGTACCTGCTTTAACATCCGCCCGGTTAGTGCAAGCTCATCATTTAATTCAGCCATATCGTCACATGCCTGCAAACAGGCACAGTTTCCTTCTGGCTCGACCTCATTGTAAGGAGGTGGAAGAATCAAGGGAAAATCTTTATCATAGAACAGGTAAAGAATCAGTTCCGAATCCATAATCTGTATTGTACTAAAGGCTAAATACTTACTCAAGATTAGACCTCGTCAATGACTATTATTTTATCTTTGACGCTCCCTGCGAATGCTTCATTTCATTGCTTGCAAAGGTGATAAGCGCCACACCCAACTCCGGCGATACGCCTCGCAGGCTGAACATCAGGCCAAGCCCCATCGCCGCGAGGCACAGGGCTGTGGGGGGCAGGATTCTGGGGATGGTAGACATGGGAGGAAAGACGGTGGACTATTCGGCGTGTTGGCTCTTGATGGCTCCCTCGGTCTCGGGCGTGCTTCTTACGGCATCCTTCAGCAATTCCAGCGCGTGGGGGGACTCTGTAGCCGTAACGGCTTTCCACGGGGCACGAATGCGGTGTGGCGGGGTCTTGTGGTCGGCAAGAATGTATGTTAAATATAGTGGCTTACCCTTGTTGACTTGCGCGTCGGGGTGCTGAACTTCCAGTAGGGCTTCTACACTGATAGTCTCCAGATTAAATGCTTTAGCGCCCGGCTTGAGATACTCATCCCATAAGCAGCGAACGGCCAGCAGCTTTCCCGTGTGTACAGGGACATGGTACAAATCGCTCACACCCTTGGGCTGCGGTTTGTAGTCTTGTAGTTCGTAAGAGGTGCCGGCCTCGTAATCGATGCGTTGGATGGCGAGCGGTGAGAGGAACTGCACCTCTTTGCCGCAGTATGGACTAAATTCCGGCAGCTTTGAAAAATCAATAACATGTTTCGTCAGTCGTCCGCCGTCGGGAAAATCATGACGCACCTTCCACTGCTTCTTCGTGGAAAAATCCCATCCTGCCGGGATTTCTGCTCCCCCGACTTGATTGTTTACATATTCATGCTCAGGAGCACAGCTCACACAGCCCCCCGCTGCCAGGCAGAGAACTGTGGTGGTGATGATTCTGTGGAATGGGGGCAGGGGCATAACGAAGAGGGTATCTGTTATGGGGGATTCTATCAATTTACTCTGAGTTGGTCAAGGTCGGGATGTCAATTTGTTGCGCGTTGCGTGCAAGGAGGGAAAGCTATCAGCCACAGATTAGAGGGGAGGCAGTGGCGCGGGGGAGAGGCTTTCGAGAACGGCGCCGCACAGGAATTCTGCCATCGTGGCTTCCTTCTTTTTCCGGTAGGAATGGAGCTGTGTATGATGCTTCCAACTTCGGTCGCCGGAGCGAAGCCGAAGCTCGTGGAGTGCTACTGTTTCAGCTTTCTGCAGAATAGAATTGTCCCTTGCTGCATTTGGTCGTTGTGCACGCAGAAAGCAATCGGAAGAGGCTTGGTAATGACCGAGCTCGCGTTCAATCAGTCCGAGCAGATGGTGCGTTTCCAATTCATCGGGTTGCAGGGCGATGGCTTTTCGCGCTAACTGTGCAGCGCTTTCCCACTGCCCGTCATGGCAGCACTTCACCGACTGTGTGAAGAAAGGGTTGTTTGCCGGTGGTTTAAGCGTTTCGTAATAGGTGACGCGGTGAGGGAGCAGGTCTTTTACAATGAGTCTGCAAAGGCCGTCCATATCTGCCCGCTCACCATCAGCGCGCCGGCAATATTGCTTAGTAAAGAGGGTAGTACCGGTGCTTTTGTGACTCAGTTGGATTTGGGCGCAGATGTCTGTTTCCCGGTTGAAAGTGCCGGATTCATCATCATTGATGTGGGGTGCAGTTCCGGTGTGCTCGCTGGCATGGTCCAGCATCAGCAGGTATTCGCCCTCCGGAGCAAGGGTGTAGAAACCATTTTGTTGCAATTCTCGGGTGAGATATTCGCTCACTTTTCGAGCGGTGGGTGAGTGATGATGCCGGATAGTGAGCGAGCTGCCTTTGACAAGACCTGCTTCAGAGGGGGACAGGCAAGTAAGCTGAATCTGTGTGCTGCACGAAACGAGTGTCAGTAAGAATAAAAAGCTTAGGAACAGTGAGATGCGATGAATCATAGTGAGGATTCTGTGGGGGGTGGTTATGAGATTACCGGGAGTATATGTTCAGCGGAATACTTGTGAGGGATATAAAAGGGCGTAAATGCTTGCTACCGTGTAGCCTACGGTTGTGGATACAACGCTAACCGGAACATCTGCCACAAAGAGAAGTGCGGCTGCCGGATATGCCAAAATAGCAGAGGGACCAACATGAGTGCCCGTCTGCGCTAGCCAGACACCGGGCTCATCAAATCCGGATACAGGGCAGAGAATGGGATATGGTTTTGCTTGCGGCGGCAAGGCATTCAACAGCTTTGTTGAATGAATCCGGGGCGCCAACTCGTGCGAGACCATACACTCTCGCGAGGCAGTGCGCAATATCTTGGCGAGCTCAGCGGATATGGGGAGATAATACTGCTGTTTATCCTCATAAGAAATATCGGCAATGTCAAAAGACTTCCATCGCTCCCCCTGAACAACGCTCTTGCGGTACCGGATGCGAGATACCGGCAGATACCATTGCCCGTTGCATTCATATACATACAGGCGTTTAGTGAGCCTCATATCGGCTGCATTGTGATGGATAGCCTCGCTGTTGTTTTGCAACCAAGCGCCTTCATAAGTACGGGGGTATTCATAGGCTACTTTGTGCAAACGAGAAATGCACGAACTCAGCCCCACCGCCGCTAGGCAGAGGGCTGTGGTGGCAAGGATTCTGTGGATGGAGGACATAGAGTTTTATCTAATGTCGCTTAAGATGGGATGTCAACTCCGCAGAGTGAAAGCTTAGCTTCCAATTCAGCAGCATGTTTCACTCCGATAAAGCCAACGGGCACTTGAGTCGTTTTACCCATGTATTGATACGCGAAGGCGTAATCAGAATAATTTCGTCCGTATCTATTGATGCCTTTAATCATGTGACTTGAAAGCGGGAACACTTGAACTACATGAAGACGGCGCAAGCAGCGCACAGCAATGATAGCCCTCTTATCTGTGAGTATATAGACCTGTTTCCGGTTGAGCAATGTCCGGAGACCAGCCAACAGGAATCCGCTCAAGGAAAGAGCCAGCATGAAAAGGAGAAGCTCTTCATTGCCTGTTCCCATGCTCCCTTTGTACAAGAAAGCCCCCCAAAGGACTCCAACCACTATAATCAGTACGGAACACGAGATAAGAAGCCGGCCCACTGTATCATCTATTAAATGTTGGCGTGGCTCAGACCACAGTAATACCTCAGTCTGCTGCAGCAGGGAGGAATAGTCAGTAGCTGAATGAGCTTTTCTTTGCATATGATGAAGCATTGCCATGTGGGGCTTGTATGGATGTTAAAGCAGAAGTCGTTTTTGGACTTGCAAGGTATTAACGCAGCGCCGCAAGGCACAGGGCTGTGGTGGCAAGGATTTTGTGAATTGGGTTCATAGCATCCATGCAAAGGAAAGAAATTTTAGTTTAGAGGGAACAAAACGCTGTCGCTCAAAATCATAACTCCAGGTTTGCCCATTCTCGTGGCGCAGGAGAAGCACCCATTGATGAGTCTCTTCGTTATACGCCCAGCCTATCTCTATGCTTCCGGGCATAGCTGACTCTCTGGGCAAAAGCAGAGGGTAAAAACAACTCACTCTTTTCGCATAACTCAAAAAGGTATCGGAATTAAAGGGCTTATCGCCAAAGAACACATCGTCTATATGCTCGCCGCCCATTTCGCCAAACTCTCCATGCGAAAAGCTCGACGTTTCCAGAGAAACAGAGTCCGCAGTGGCATTTGTATCCATTGATACGGAATACATATTCAAAGGTTCAGACATATTCAAACGCAAATATACCTGCACCGATTCCGACTCGTCCGGATGGGGGGTGCCAGCAAGAGTTACGCCTGACGGGCAAACATGAAAGCGGGTAATTTTGTCACCTGCCTCCGGAAGCTCAAAAGTGTGAACAAAAGGCAAGAGTCGATATTTTGAATAAGGTGGTTTTAATAAGGGCATTGCGCATATTTGCATGTCCCCGGAGTCCGTTTCTGAAACTTCCACACGGTAGGAACCCAAGTCATAGCAATCGAGAATGCAGTGCAGCTGCCAATCCTCCTCGCTGCGCTTGTACACAAAAAGCGTGTTGGCATCTGCGCCGCTTTTATAACCCGTTATCAGCACCACTAGAAGCTCGCCTCCTGACTGCACAGGACACGCATAGAGCTCACCCCAGGGCGCGTTGGGCATGTGGTTTATATCTCTGTCGAGCAAACGCCGCACAAGTGCCGACTTCTCCACGGGAACCGCGTCTGAAATCACTATGCTCAGCTTCGGCTGAATGGGCTGCTCTCTTTTTTGAAGAAGCGTATCTCTTTGCATTTCAGACAATTCACGAAAGTGCTCTGCCCCATCTGCTACAGGCGAGGTCAGCAGAGGTAACAAAGAAAACAAAATTGCAAGCAACGGCTTCATTATTCTCTATCTCCTTTACTACTAATAATACTTCCCGTCACCGAATCCGCAACAAAAAATTGCAGAAAGTGCAGATTTTCTAATAAATAGACGCTCGCGGCGGGCATTTTGTTGCAGATGGCGCAGAAATAGGGCTCCGGCTTCGAGTTCGGGCTTGCGCCCACCTTTCTACGCCGTGACGGGTCCGTCTTCGCGTAGCCCTTTCGGGCTCTTGCTTCGCCGTGACGGGCAAAAGCCGAGGATTTGCTCGAAGTGGAGCCCTTGGTCTGCCGGGTGCGGGTCATGTGCTTGCGGGTGGTGTTTTGTGCGTTGTTAACAGTTCGGCCAGAATCTTGAGGAACTCGCTCATGGGGTACGCCCCGGTCATGCTGATATCCTTGTCCTGGAACACGAGGAAATAGCGATACCCCGGCCCGGCAAACATCAAACAAGATGTCCATAATCTCGGTGCGGGATGTCAAAAACGGGGCAAGAACCAGCATTCTCAATGCTGATGTTGTGGATAAATTTCTGAATTGAAAACAAGGCCGTTGCTCATCACTGAGCAGCGGCCTTTTGCTGTATTCAAGATAACCCTCTGAGGAGGGACATCTTGCTTGCGGTTGAGTTCTGCCTCGTGCTTATTTGCGGCGGCGGCGGATAGCCAGGCCGCAGAGACCCAGCAGAGAGAGTGTGGTGGTAGCCGGTTCGGGAATCATCAGGGAGATGCTGCCGTTTTCGGTGTAAATCAGCTTGAGTGAGTCGCCGGAGGCGGCTTCGCCGGTGTAGGTGACATGGAGTATCTCTGTCAGGTCGGTGCCGCTGGCAATTCGTCCTAAGCCTTCGATTTCAAGCATACCCACATTGGTGAAGAAAGGGATGTAATCCGTGAGTGCAGTATCCGAGCGGAGCGTGATGGCGGCATCACGATTGAGCAGAAGTGTGTGGCCGTTCATATCTACTGCAGCTTCCAGAACAACGATGGAGGTATCCGTCAAATCCAAATCGGCGTCGATGTTGGCGGCGGGCAGGGTAGAGCTGCGCAAGGAGAATGCGGACACCGCGGGTGCCTCTACGCGGAACTCGTCAGATACCTTGATGGCGCCTACGCTTTCTGCCAGGCTCAGGCTGGCCCCGGCTTCCAGAGAAAGGAGCCCCAGATTCAGCTCCACCTCGCTGTGCAGGCCGGCGCCGCTGCGAATCACCATGTCCGCCCCGGCAGCAATGGCTCCATTCGTGCCTTTCACAAATTCATAGCCTTCTGCGGCGATTTCGATTTCTCGGGTATGGACTGTGCCGTTGATGGTGACCCGTCGGTGGTCAGCATCGGCATGGTCATCAAAGCGCACCTTGCGGCCTTCCAGGGCATAGCCGTGGTAGTAGTCATGGTGCTTTGCGTCAATGTTATCGCCGTCCACCCGCACGTCCCATCCGGTTGTTTCATCGGCAATGACGCTGTCAACCACGTCCACCTGAGTTTCCCAGACGCCGTTGGTCTCTTTTCCGTTCCACACAGCGGCTTCGTCCAGACTGCGGTATTCCTTCAGCATGTTTTGGAGCACTTCCGGGGTGCTGATGTAGGAGACACCGTCGATGTAGGTGGAGGAATAGATATAAGGTCTTTTATCGCTGCTGTACAGAACCAATTTGTTGTCTACATCTTTGATAAGCAATTCTCTTAATAGCGTTTTATTGGCATCGTCATCGCCATCTACAATCAGGACGCTGTACAGTTCACCTTTGTCATTAGTTGTGAATCCATAGCAGTTGAGTACATGACCACTGAGACTGAGCGCCGCCATCATGCCTTCCTGGGTCTGGACGTAGGAACCGTCTTCCTGCTTGGTAAAACCGAGGCCGGCAAGAAGAGCTTGCTTGATGGCCTCTCTGTCGTTATAGGCAAAGGTGGAATTGTCGGCAGAGGTGTGCTCCGGCTCCACTGCGGTGACGGTCACGAAAGCATCTCTTGTTGAGTTGCCGTTGCCAAAGTATTCGGAATAGTACCCACCGGGAGTACCGCAGTTGAATGAAGCATCATTATCCTTGTCGGGATGCGGTGCGTCGCCGGACCACTTGCCTTTTGCATCCCAGGGGTTCGTAGTGGAGTCTGCCTTGAAGAACCAATCGGCTGCGTCATCAAACGAACCACCGGTGTTTTTCCAGCTGTTGTAAAAGGCCTCGGCAATGGGGAGTACACGGGCGTTGTTTACAGTCACGTTAGAACCTGAGGAAAATTCGTAAACCTCTTCTTTGCTAACGTATCCGTTGGGCAGATTTCGTGCACTAGAGGAATCGGTAGCGTTCTTGTTGCCGGTGTCTTTGTAAAAGACGCCGTACACGTCCTGCCAGTATTGAATGGAATTGGCGGCCACGTGTGTCCAGCACATGAGGCTGTCATAGGGTGTCCGATCCGCATCAGGGTAGCTGCCGGTCCATGGTCCGCCTTTGCTGCTGTCGTACAGTCGGGTGGATCCCGATTGCACAACCGCCGTAGAGCTTATCAATGTTCCTCCATAATTTATTTTTACACCATCAATATGGTACGCTATTTTACCTGAAGGGTTGATTGTGTCCCCCACGGCTGCAAAGACAGCCGGAGCGGCAAGAAAGAAACAGGCGAGATAAAGCGAGGGTTTCATGGAGAATTTTGTAAGTAGTGTCATTATGGCATATAATGTGAATGAATGCAAGCCCGGACAATTCTTTATTTTCGCCAAATCTCCGAAAACGCGGCGCCGGGCGCCCCGAGCGGGGGCAGAGTGCCGAGCAAGGGGGTATTTTGTGTAAACCACGTTTTCCCGGGGTAGAAAAAGATTGCCCCTGCGCGGAAAATATGCTATCTTCGCAGAAGATTCATGAGCTCTCCTAATAAAAAGAGTATGTGGAAGGCTTTTCAGCCGATGCTGCGGCGCTATATGAAGCCGCAGGCCGGATTGATAGTCTCGGGGATTTTCTTTGGTGCGGTAGCGGCGGCAGCGGCCGGTTTCGGTTTGCCGTTCATGATTCAGCATGTGTTTCCCATGGTGTTCGGGGAAACTGCGGTGCCGGCGATGCTTCAGCAATGGGTGCAGGAGTACGTGCCGGAGGGATGCCGGGCAGATGCCGTCCTGTGGATAGCGGCGCTGATTATACCTTTTGTGATGACAATTCGCGGGGTAGCAACCTATCTCAATGCCTTTCTGCTGACGAAGGCGGGTATGCGTGCTCTGTCTGCGCTGCGTGGGGATTTGTTTGCCCGACTGCAGTGGCTGTCGTTTTCGTATCATGACCGCAATCCGCGCGGGGCAGTGATGACAACGGTGATACAGTACACGCAGATGGTGCAGCAGGGGATGATTACCGTGATGAATGATTTGGTGATTCAGCCTCTCACTCTTTTGGCAGCCGTTGCCTATCTGGTGTACGCAGCTGTCAGCAGCAACGAGAGTGCCATGCTGCTGGGCAACTTAATCATTTCTGCGGCCTGCGTGCCGGTTGTCCGTATGGTAGGTAAGCGGATGGTGAAACAGATGCGCTCTGCTTTGTCCGGTATGAATGTCATCACTTCGACCGTCGAAGAAACGCTTTCCGCGCAGCGGGAAGTGCGTGCGTTCAATCTGGAAAAACACCAGTCGGATATGCTTTGCGGGCATATTCACCGCTTCAATAACCTGATGATTCGCATGGCCGCCTGGCGCCAGAGTGTGACGCCGGCCGTGGAAATGGTGTGTGCCTTTGCTTTGGCCTATTCTTTGTATCAGGGATGTAGTGACGGGCTGACGTTGGAACAATTTACGGCTATTGCGACGGCGTTCTACTTCTGTTATGACCCCATCAAACGCCTCGGAACCGTTATCAATCAGGCCCAGATTATGCAGGTCGGTGTTGCGGGTATTGAACAAGTGCTTTACGCAAAGGATGAAACGCCCGAACCGGAGAATCCGGTTGCTATATCCGGTTCGGTTAGGGGCGATGTTTCATTCGAAAATGTGAACTTTGCGTATGTCAAGGGAAATCCCGTACTGCGGGATATCAATGTTCATGTTCCGGCAGGACAGATTGTAGGTTTGGTCGGCCCCAGCGGCTCGGGCAAGACCACCTTCATTAACCTGATATGCCGTTTTTATGATCCGGTATCCGGCACGATTCGCATTGATGGTGTGGATGTGAAAGACATCACCCGCGAAGACCGCACGCGCAACATTGGTCTGGTATCGCAGTTTTCCGCGCTGTTCCATGATACCGTTTTTGAGAATATTCGTCTGGGACGTCCCGGTGCTTCTGATGAGGAAGTGCGCGCCGCCGCAGGCATGGCTCGGGTGGATGAGTTTGTGGATTCTCTGCCCGGTGGCTATGGGTACATGATGGGGGAGAGCGGCAGCGGACTTTCCGGTGGGCAGCGCCAGCGTGTTTCTATTGCGCGCGCATTCCTGAAGAATGCTCCCGTCCTTATTCTGGATGAAGCGACTTCCGCGTTGGATATGCGCAGTGAAGCGGCCATTCAGGATGCTCTGGATGAGCTGGCCTGCGGGCATACCACATTTATCATCGCGCATCGTTTCAGCACGCTGCGAATGGCTCAGCGCATACTTGTTTTTGAGGCCGGCCGTATCATAGCCGATGGCACGCACCAAGAGCTGTATGAGAACTGTCTGCTTTATCGCGGTTTGTACGATGAGCAGGTACGTCAGGAACAGGAGGTAACCGAATGAAAAAGCTGTCTTATTTTTTGAAGCGGTTTCTGATGCCGCATATCTTCTTATTTGTCATCGTCTTGGGCACCGGTGTGCTGGCGGCGGCTTCCAGTGGCATGGGTGTGCCGCTGCTGGTGAAGTATGTTTTCCCCGTAGTATTCCGAGAGGAAGGCGGGGCGACTCCCGAGCTGTTGGAGATATTCCCGTCGTTGCTGGAGTTATCGCCGAATATCCTGCTGATGCTTGCCTGTGCGGCATTGCCTGCCATCTTTATTGTGCGTGGCGTTTCGGTCTGGTTGAACGCCGTCATGGTGAACGTATTGGGTATCCGCATTCTGGAAACGCTTCGCATGGCCGTATTCAACCGGGTGCAGGAGCTTCCCGTGGCCTTCATGGAGCAACGCCAGAAAGGGGATATCCTCAGCCGTGTGGTGGCAGATACGCAGAACGTGCAGAATATCCTTTCCTCCATTGCCAACGATTTGGTGAAGCAGCCGATTACCTGCGTCTGCGCGTTGGCGGCATTTATCTGGCTGTTGATTCAGTCCGGCCACGGAATCCTTTTTCTGGTGAACGTGGCGTTTATCGGGCTGGCAGCCTGGCCCATTGCGGTGTTCGGGCGCCGTATATCGCAGAAGGCGCAGCGCGCGCAGGAGGGACTGGGAGCCTTGAACGCGAGTATTCAACAGAACCTGGAGACGCAGCGAGAGGTGCGGGCCTATGCGCTGGAAGAGCGTGAAATACGCGATTTCCGCGTTGTTTCGGATGGGTATTGCAACAACTACGTCAAGCTGGTCAAGTACCAGAAAGCGCTGATTCCCGTTATGGAGGTTGTGACCTCTCTGGCGCTTGCGTTTCTGCTGGTTCGCGGCAAAATGCTGGGAATGAACCTGACGGATTTCATCGCTATGGCCGGTGCGCTCTTCTTCGCTTTCGATTCGATGAAGCGCGCGGGCAATGCCTTTAATCGCTTCAATGAGGCACAGGGCGGTCTGGTTCGCTTGAGCGAGGTGCTGGAAGAGCCGAATAGCATCCCGGATCCGGAAAATCCGGTCAAGTTGGAACAACCCGTGCGCGGAGATATCACGTTCCGCCATGTGTCATTCGCGTACAAGAAGGATTCCGGCCCGGCGCTGCGGGATATCAATGTGCATATCCCCGCAGGGCAGATAGTGGGACTGGTGGGGCCCAGTGGTGCGGGCAAGACGACGTTTGCCTCTCTCATCCCCAGATTCTATGAAGTGTCCTCCGGCTCCGTGGAGCTGGATGGGGTGGATATCCGTGACATGGCGCAGCATGATCTGCGCGAGGAGCTTGCTCTTGTGGGGCAGCAGGCCTTGCTGTTCACCGGAACGATTCGGGATAATATCCGTCTGGGCAAGCTCAATGCGACGGATGAAGAGATTAAGGCCGCAGCAGATGCCGCAGCTGTGTCAAAGTTCCTGGGATCCCAGCGCAAGGGGCTGGATACCCAACTGGGGCAGGGCGGTGCGGGGCTTTCCGGCGGGCAGCGCCAGCGCGTGGCCATTGCCCGTGCGTTTGTGAAGAATGCGCCCGTCCTCATTCTGGATGAGGCGACGGCTTCGCTGGATGCGGAAAGCGAGCGCGAGATTCAGGAATCGCTGGACGAGCTTGCGAAGGGGCGCACCACGCTCATTGTGGCGCACCGTTTCAGCACCATACGGAATGCCGACCGCATTCTGGTGTTCGAGGGCGGGCGTATTGTGGGCGATGGCCCCCACGAGGAGCTGTATGCTTCCTGTCCTCTTTATAAGGAGCTGTACGACAGACAGGGGATTCAGAGCTGAGCCATGTTTTCCCGCCTGCAGCAGTTGAGCCGCTTGCTCTCCTCCCACACCTCTGCTTTTGTGTTGCTGGTGGGGGCTCTGGCGTTCTGGCAACCCTGGCTTTTTGACTGGGTGCGCGGCAATGTGCAGTCTGCCGTGCTGGGGTTTATCATGCTCACCATGGGCATGACGCTTTCGCCGCAGGATTTTCGCATACTGGCGCAGCGCCCTCTGGATATCGCCTTGGGTGCGGCGGCGCAGTATACCATCATGCCGCTGTTGGCCTGGTCGCTGGTGGCCTGTTTTGATTTACCGCGCGGCATTGCCATGGGACTGGTGCTGGTGGGGTGCTGCCCCGGTGGTGTTTCCAGCAACATTATGAGCTTCCTCTGTCGGGGAGATGTGGCCTTTTCCGTGGGGATGACCACCGTCTCCACGCTTCTGGCGCCGGTGGTGACACCTCTGCTGGTGTTGTGGTTGTCCGGTGCCAGTATTGATGTGGATGCCGCCGGGATGTTCCGCAGCATCCTGCTGGTCACCATTCTGCCGGTGGCGCTCGGCACAGCGGGGAATGCCCTCTGGAGCCGCAGGGAGGGCTACCGCCGCTTCTGTTCCGCCATGCCGGGCGCATCGGTCATCGGGCTTGCCTGCATTGTGGGCGGGGTGATTTCTGCCTGTGGGGCTCATTTTCTGGAGAGCGGCGTCCTCATTTTTGTCACCATTTTTCTGCATAATTCCCTTGGCTATGTGCTGGGGTATCTGGTGGGGCGCGGTGTTGGGATGAATCGGCCCAAGCGGCGTACCCTTTCCATCGAGGTGGGGATGCAGAATGCCGGTCTTGCCACGGTGCTGGCCGGACGTCACTTTGCAGCCTTGCCGGAGGCGGCGGTTGCCTCTGCTCTTTGCTGCGTGTGGCATTCTGTTTCCGGCACGCTGCTGGCCGGTGTGTTCAATGCGCTGGACCGCATGCGCGGTTTAGAGCCGGATGAAAACGCCCCGGCGGTACAGAAACAGGCAGAGCAGCCAGGCAAGCACTAATGCACCCGCAGCATACCCCGCAGGAAGGAACTCCGCGGGCAGCATGCGCTGCAACACCCCGCAGAAAATCCGCTCTGCCGGCGCTGTGAAAGAGAACAGGTGCGTCACCATGTAGATAAAGAGCGCATTGCTGCCCACTATCACCAGCGGCTTGCACCATGTGGTGAGGCCTTTCACATCTGTCAGCGGGTGCAGTACCCCTACCAGCAGCATCCCGATGCCGCCGCTGCTCAGCACAAAACCCGGCGTCCAGATGCCCTTGATGACCGGCAGTTGCAAGCCCATCCCCAACAGAAGCACCCCGGAGGCCAACAGAAACACGCAGCGTCGGAACGCCCCCATGCCCGGACGCGTCAGGAGCAGCCCTGTCGCATATCCCAGCAGATTCAGCGCGCAGGCGGACAGGACGCACAGCGGCCCCTCCGGGTCATAGCATCCGCTGTGCAGCACTCCCGGGCAGAGTAGGGAATCTACCTTGCTGTTGAAACAGCCTCCCGGTGTCATGTCTCCCCCCAGCCATTGAGCTGCGCCCACTGCTGCCAGTATTACCGCTGCTCCGATGAGTGCCCCTTTCAGGCGACTCCGGCTCAGTACGACCCAGCTGCCGCCCAGCGCCCCGGATAGCCCGATAAGCCCCAGAACAGAGGCATACCGCATCTGTGAGCTATCCCAGCTGAGCGGTCCGTTGATAACCCATCCCAGCACCACCAGCACCAGCGCCCGCTTCCACTGTTTCCCCAGTATGCCACCGGCGGAGCGCCCGCTGCTCATCTGTCGCCGCAGTGAAAAGCTCATGGATATCCCGGCCAGAAAAACAAACAGCGGGAAGACCATATCATACACCGTCAGACCTTCCCATGCGCGGTGTCCCATCTGCTCCCGAATCATCTGCCATGCGGCGTTGTCGGGATATATCGGCGCGAGGCGGTACACCAGTGCATCCAGACCGATGATAAACAGCATGTCCAGCCCCCGCAGCGCGTCTATTGACACCATCCTGCCGCTCTTCTGGCCTTTTTTGTTCTCTTTTTCCTCCATTTCTGCCATTTTAGCCCCCATTTCCTCCTTTTTCAAGGAAGAAAAGTCAGAAAAGGCAAACAAAATTAGAAAAGTTCTAAAAAAGAGCTTGCCAAGCTTACGAAATTGTGATAATTTCTCGCCAACGAAACACCTCCGGCAGAAAAAACGGAGAATCGTTCAGAAAAAGTCAAACAATAGAAAGAAACAAAAGACATGTTAATCGGAAAGAAAGCACCGGAGTTCAAGGCCACCGCAGTCATCAACGGCGAAATCGTCCCGGATTTCAGCCTCAGCCGCTACATCGGCGAGAAGTACGTGGTCTTCTTCTTCTACCCCAAGGATTTCACCTTTGTCTGCCCCACAGAGCTGGTGGGTTTCCAGGCCGCGCTGGAAGAGTTCAGCAAGCGCGACACCGTGGTAGTGGGCTGCTCCACGGATTCGGAATACAGCCACTGGGCATGGACCAATACCCCGCTCAATCAGGGCGGTATTCAGGGCGTGACCTACCCGCTCGTGGCAGACATTAACAAGGAAGTGGCAGAGAAGTTCGACGTGCTGGCCGGCGAGCGCTGCACGGATGAGCAGGGCAACTGCTGCATCAAGGGCGAGCTGGTGGCCTATCGCGGCCTCTTCCTCATTGATAAGAACGGCGTGGTGCGCCACATGGTGGTGAACGATATGCCGCTGGGACGCTCCGTGGAGGAAGCCATCCGCATGGTGGATGCTCTCCAGCACTTCGAGCGGTACGGCGAGGTTTGCCCGCTCGGCTGGCAGAAGGGCAAGGAAGCCATGGCTCCCACCCACGAGGGCGTGTCCGGCTACCTGAGCCGCTGAGTCACCCCTGCCTACTACGATAAAAGCAGATTTTGTTGTTCCATAAGTGCTGACCCCGTGGCGAAAGCTGCGGGGTCTTGCTTTGCCCGGCCTCAGCAGTTATGCGGAGCGGCAGAACCAGCCTCCGCGCCGGAGGCATCGGCCCCGACTGTCAACAGCTTTTTATTTTGTCTGTATCGGCAGAAAAATCTGTACAACTATCGGGCTTTTCACTATACTGGGAGCATCGGATAGGGCATCGCGCCGATGTCGCTCAGCTATCCTGCCTAAAACGATATAACTACTAATCAATACCATGAATAAATTCGCCTGCATGGCGCTGGCTCTTGCCCCCGTGGTGTGCATGAGCTCCTATGCCTCCGATGAAGTTGCGGCTCAGGATGCCCTGAAGGGTGCCATCACCGAGCTGACCACCGTTGTTTCCGCCTCCAAGGACAAAGAGCTTGTCACCCTCATTGATGAGCTGGATGCTCTGCTGGCCAAAGTAACCCCGGATATCCTTGCCAAGCTGGAGCCCCTCAGCGATGAGCAGCGCATGATGATTATCGGTTCCCTGGCTCAGGCTCCGGAACTGGCTGCGCTGATGGAGGCCGCACAGACTCTCAATGAGAGCAAGGCCGCCGCAACGCTGGCTCCCATCGTTTCCGGGGAGAATCCCGCCGCTGCCGCAGACGTGCTCCCCATCGCTTCCAAGATGAAGCTCATCGACATCGTGGCCAACCTTACAAAGATTGCCATTGGCCTTGGGGCCGATAAGATGGGCCTTCAGATGGCTTCTGCCATGGAGGAATGTGACGACTGTACACCCGATGCCGGGATGTAAGGGTTAAAACGACAGCATTATTTTTGCACCGCAGGGGAGGGCGCTTATGCGCCTTCTCCTTTTTTGTGGCAAAAGAAGACCAGTACTGCAAAAGTATAACGCAAAAACGCTGCCACCGGTGAGGGTGGCAGCGCTGAAATAAATCAGAATTAACCCTTGTTTACTTGCGGCGACGGCGGGAAGCCAGCGCAGCCAGAGCCAGCAGGCTCAGCGTAGCCGTGGTCGGCTCCGGAACGGCGGGCGTCACCGGGGACTTCACACCGGCAAACACGTTCTGACCATCGTAGCCGAGGTAGTAGGTGTCATCAAAACCGGTGAAGTAGGTGCCAAGAGTCACGGAATCCGCTTCCGTCAGGTTGCCGGAAGCAACCGTGGAGTCACCCAGGTACAGCTCATCCACACCCGTGAACAGGTTGGTTGTCTCACCTTCGCCAAGGCCCTGAATCGTGCTCACCAGGTCACCGGACAGGATCATGCCCTCACCCAGCGTCACGGTGCTGCCCATGGTCAGCGCGGCGGCCAGCTTCACGGTCGCACCGTCACTCAGCACCAGGTTGGCGTTCAGCGTGGCATCGGCACCTTTTACCTCCAGCGAGCTAGTGGTGACGGTAGCCTCATCAGCGCTCGTCGGAATCGCCGGAGCGGCGGCGCCGGTGTAAAGACCGACCGTCTTTCCGCTACCGATGATAAGAGAGCTGAGCGTCTGAGCCTTGGCGTTGATGATATTCACATTACCTGCGCTTGCATCAATGCCGCTGAGGACATTGCCCGTATGGGATGCCGTAAGCGTACCGGAACCGGTATTCACCAATTCGCTGTTGAGCAGCTTGATGCCAAGAGTGGAACCTTCTGCGGCGGCAGCGTAGCTCACCTTGGCATCCTTAAACTGGTAATTCGAATTAGTTAATCCGAAGGAATCGTTAGACGTAGCAAGGAAGGTGATTTCAGCGTCTGTGGTGCTGTTCTTTGCTTCGGTCTTCACACCAAACACGCTGAAAGAGGCACCATTTTTAACCGTAAGACTGGCATCGTCACCCATCCACATAGCGCCGTTAGCTGCGGCACCAACTGTCAGGTGAGCCCCGCTATTCAACACCACATCGGCGTTGGACTTAGAACCATCGGATAAATCGAATCTGTTGATGCTATGCGTACCTGAACCCAGAGTAAGACTTGCAGCCTTAATTCTCGCATAACCATCTTCTGCACCGCTAACTGTCAGATTACCATTGATGGTATAACTGTCGTTACCGAGGAGATAGAGAGCTCCAACTTTAACATTACCGGTAATGGTGTGGCTTGCTGCTGTGCCGGTATTTTCCAGCTGCAGAACACCAGTACCGGACACAGTACCATTGCCGGCAAGGCTCTGACCGGTCAGTTTATTCCCGGGTCTGCAAAGTTCAAGCTTACCGCCGGCCAATTCGAAATGAACCTGAGAGGCATTGGTGTCGGCATTCTGGCACTGACCCACTTCGATACCCACCTGCAACGTACCGCTTGTAATTTTGATGGTGCCGGCGTCCGCTACCTGAGTAGATGTCAGGAAGAACGCAGCGCTACCGCTCTTCGTCAGAGTATTCCCATTGAGCACCAGCGTGGAGTTCGTCACAGAGGCATCGGCGGATGTCATATTCTGCAGGCCTATGTTGCTTCCTGCATCTACTGTAGCATCTCCATTCAGCACAATGCCGGCGAACATCTTCTTGTTACCGTCCAGACCGGCACCCGAGTTTTTCAGAGTGGCTCCGGCACCCAGTTCAAATGTTTTCCCTGCGAAATAGCTTCCTTTGACATCGAGTGACGTACCGGCGCCAAGCACATAGGTGTCAGCACCGAAGAACCCCGTTGCCTCCGTGCAATTGCCTTCACCGGCAACGACACCGCCCTCATTTACATAGAAAATAGTTTTGTCAGTGTACTCGCCTGCTACAGAGAACACAAGGCCACCCTCAACCGATTCAAGAGAAGAAGCCGTATCTCCCTGCTTGATAGTGGCTGTATCCTCAATGGTCACGCTGCCTGCACCTTGGAATGCGTATACCTGTACGCCGGTGCTTGTCTTGAAACCATTATCGCCAAAAGTGTAGGAAGCGAATGTGCCGGAATCGTAGACTTTGAATTTGCCACTGTCGGTATAAAAGTTCAACTCGCCCTTGACAGAAACGCTTCCTGTGTTCGTCATCGTACCGCTGAGGTTGATGACGGAGTCTCCATCGTCACCCAGCGTAAGAATCGCATGGTTAGTACTGATAACGGCGCCCTTAGCAATGCTGTTGACCTTTACCTTTACTGTTTCATTGTTATCTGCGTTGAAAGTCACGCTTCCTGTTCCTGTCAGGGTGGCGATATCCAGTGTGGCTTTCCATTGATTGGTAACAATAAGATCGCTCTCCAGATTCAGCTTGGTGATATTCAGGCCTCGTCCGGCCGTGGTTCCCGAGCTGTTGGTGCCGCCGCTTACACAGTCTTCCAAGCGCAGTGTGCCGTTTTGTTTCACATTCAACGTTCCCAGGAAAGAGTCATCGCCATTGAAACGAATGGTACCACCGTTCAGGTTGACCGTGGCTCCGGATAAATCAACGGATTGGCTCGCAAATGCACCATAATTACCCGTTCCTTCATGTCCGAGAATCAGAAGTTTACCGCTATTGATATCGATGGTGGCAGAGGTGGAGGAGCCGTTTGTAAACTGCACATTAGCGCCGGTAATTTTCGTCGCACCCACCTCAATACCCTTGAATATGAACTCAGCAGTCTTATTGGTGGCGATAGTCATAGTGCCGGTATAGCCACTCATGTCGCCCTCAAAGATATAGTGCTGATTGTTACCACCGGTAGTACCGCCGAAAGAAAACTCGCCCGTGCCGCTAACCGTATTCTTGAATGTATAATACGAATTGGAATAGGCATCGGTAAGTTTGAGCTTATCTATCTGTACAGCAGCCTCCACCTCAATTTTGGGGTACGTTATGCCGTTGTATGTTTGGCCATCAGCCCTGTAGAGGTGACCACCATCCTTATTGAAAATGATGGTATCCGTACTGGTTGCAGAATCCAGCCGGGTATCATCATTGCCCGTAATGGTATACGTCTCTGCCAACGCTACCGGACTTGCACAGACGGCCAGCACTGCAGTGAGCAGTAACTTTGGTAAGTGTAATTTCATAGTTTTGTATGTAATATGTTGTTAGTTATGTATTTGAGCATGACGTGGCCGTTTAGCTACTCGCGCGATGTATCCGCACAGCTCACGCCACGTGGGCAGTATATCGCATTTCTAATGCGATATACCGATAAAGGGTTAGTTTTATATCAATATTTAACGCTTGCTATTGTCCTATATTACATAAAAATTTAAATTGTTTATCTTGCTATATTAAACTCAAATTGCCGACAATTTGAAGCAACGGTGATGCTTCAGAGGAAGGCGTGATATTATTGTTTGTAAACAACGACTCGAAGAAAGAGAGATTTTCCATGAATGCAAGCTTTTAATCGGAACATTTCCCTAAAGGGAACTCCGGCTGCGATTTTTTTCTGCTTTCAGACCACGAAAAGGCATTTTTTTCAATTTTCTACGAAAAAAAAGGTGGACATCGCATTAGAAATGCGATAAACTACCCCCGTGGCGTGAGCTGTGCGGATACATCGCGCGAGTAGCTAAGCGGCCACGTCATACTCAAATACATAACTAACAACATATTACATACAAACTATGAAATTACACTTACCAAAGTTACTGCTCACTGCAGTACTGGCTGTAGTGGCGCTGGCTCCCGGTGCGTGGGCTGACACAGAGTCAACCCCGACGTATTCCGGGACGGTTTACACGTTCATTGGCAATACCTCTGGTACGGATTTGGCGTTCTCCAAGCTGCAATACGTCAACAGCAATGGAGAAACAGCCACCATTCAGGGTGTGTCCGGCAATTGGGGCGATATCGCTGCTGCTATTGCGACTCCCGGCGCCGGTGACCGCAATACGCTGAAGCTGGGTGAGGGCTACGCCAAGGGGCTTACTTACACATTCAATCCGATTGCGGTGGCCGGCTTCATCGTGGATGCCAGCGGTTATTCTATCGTAACCGGTTCTACGGGCGGTTCTCGTAACATTGAGATCGGTAACCCAACGGCCACGACGGCATACACGACAATCAACTATGATTTCAGTGTTACTAATAACGCCCGTTCGGATGCCTATATTAAGCTTCTCGGCACGCAGGAGTGGACCATTGCCTCTACTGCTACCTATACACTGAATGCCGGTTCTGCCTCCAGCGTGGTTCTGGCAGATGGTAGTAAAACTACTCAGAAGGGCGGCACAGTGAGTTTTTCCGGTGATTCCGTTACCGGAAATGGCTCCTACATCGTCAGCAGCGGTACACTCAAGGATGCTGTATTCAAGACAGGTACGACACTCAAACTTGGCGGTTCTGACGCTGCTGTCAGCAGTGTGACAATGCAATCCGGCTCCACTCTGGATGTGTCTGCTCTGACGCTTTCTGCTGACACTGCGGTTGTTTCCTCAAGCGATATCACGGTGAATGACGGCGTGGTTATGTCGATTGCCAATGTTTCGGCAGGCTCGACTGTAAAGCTTTTTGATTCCTCCGTAAGCCTTGGTGGTCTCTTCATTGGAGGTAATAAAGTCATATTTGACCGTTCAGATATAACCGAGGACTCCGGTAGCTATACCTTCAACTCCATTGTCGGTAATCTCAGTGACATGGTTTGGGCCGGCGGAGACGGCACGTGGAATACGACCGAAACCAACTGGAATTCGGCCGGGTACGGCGACGGGGTTTCCTTCGCCGAGGGTGATACCGTGACGTTCTCTTCCTCTGCAGCCGTGACTGTGGACGGTGGTGTGACTGTCGGTGGTATGACTGTCAGTGGCTCTACCACTGTGCTGGAACTTACCCGTGCCAATAGCGGGTATATCGCCGGTGATGTAACCGTTTCCGGCGGCGCCAAGCTCACCATTAAGTCCCAAACGGATAGTACCGGTTTTGTGCGCGGTGATATTGATGTAACCAACGGTACGCTTCAGTTCGATGCCAAGGATGTTACCGGTTACAACGGTGGTGCTAATTCTACGCAGAACATCAAGATTGCTGCCGGTTCTCAGCTGCTTATCAATCATGCTAACAATGAGACGTTTGCCGGTGATATCATTCTGAATGGCACGATGAAGGGTATCGCTACCGCAGCTGCTCGTTGGGACCTGTACGGCGGCAGCGCTTCTCTGAGCGTTGAGGCAGGCAATAATGCAACTCTGGATAACGTGGTGCTGCAGTTGCGCCAGGACGACTCTGAAATTACCGTGGGCGAAGGCGCTACGCTTACCCTTGCAAGTGGTATGAATGAAGGGTCTGAGGGCAATGGTAAGTTCAAGAAGCTCGGTAAGGGTGTTCTGACGGTTGCGGGTAATATTGCCATTTCCGATATCAGCTTGAATGCCGGTTCCTTGGTCTTGAGCGGCGGCGGTTCCACCGGTGCTATCAGCATGAATGCTAACGACACCTCGCTCAAGTTCTCCGCAGCGACGGGCGCAACGGCTGAAGCTCCCACCACATACACCGTGGGCGATATCAGCACGACTACCGGAAACTGGTTCAACCGTGACATCACGGTTGATGAGAAGGTGAAGGTGAATGCCACCAGCTTAACAAACTCTTGGGGTCTGGGTACCATGAAGGTTGATGGTGTGCTGAACTTCAGTGGTGAACTGAAGATGTCGACCGGTGGTAATACGATGGGTCAGAAGAACATCATCAGCGGTACAGGTTCTGTAACTGCAGCAACCTTGACAACCGGCAACGTCGGCGGATACACGCTGAGCGTCAAGAGCCTGGTAGCTACAAATACTACTATTGGTCAGCACACTCAGGTGACCGCAGGTGAAGCCGATTTGGGCGCACTTACCTTGAATAGCAAGCTCGAAGCCAAAGGTGGTAAGATTATTATCTCTTCCACCACCGGTGGAGGCTCGCTTACCGGAACCTCCGGTTCCATTGAGCTTAAATCCGGTACGCATACCATCGGAACGCTGGACATGTCCAACGATAATACGGCCACAGGTACCGTGACATTGAAGGAAGGCGCCGCTCTGACTGTTTCCAATAAGGTGTGGTCTCGCAATGGTGCGACCATTGCTCTGGAGAAGGGTGCTTCTCTTACCAATGGTACGGTAAAGGTGACCGGTAATGACACCGATGCTCCGGCAACGCTCTCGGCCTCTGGTAATAAGGCTTATGCTCTGTCCGGTACAGATGGTGAAGTATTTACCATTGCGAACGCTACTGTTACGGTCAACACGACAGATGCGGCTGCTACCATCAGCAATTGTCTGAATAACAGCATTCTGGTGAATGGTGGTGCTCAGAAGCTCACTGCGGCCAACACGAACAACGTCCTCAGTGCTATTGATGCCAGCACGGGTAGCGTTGATGTTGTTAAGACCCAGGCTCAGACGCTCAGCTCTCTTATCATCGGTAGCGGAAAGACAGTCGGTCTTTACACCGGCGACTCCGCTCCGGCGACTCCGACGAGCGCTGATGAGGCTACCGTCACCACTAGCTCGCTGGAGGTAAAAGGTGCCGGCGCTACGCTGAAAGCCAACCTGGTGCTGAGCGACGGTGCGACCGTGAAACTGGCCGACGCGCTGACCATGGGCAGCTCTGTGACGCTGGGAACGGGCATGACCCTGACCGGTGACCTGGTGAGCACGATTCAGGGCCTTGGCGAAGGTGAGACAACCAACCTGTTCACGGGTGTGGATGAGCTGTATCTGGGTGGCTCCACGGTTGCTTCCGGCAACCTGACGGAGGCCGATTCCGTGACTCTTGGCACCTACTTCGCCGGTTTTGATGACACCTACTACCTCGGCTACGATGGTCAGAACGTGTTTGCCGGTGTGAAGTCCCCGGTGACGCCCGTCATTCCGGAGCCGACCACGGCTACGCTGAGCCTGCTGGCTCTGGCTGCTCTGGCTTCCCGCCGTCGCCGCAAGTAAACAAGGGTTAATCCTGATTTATTTCAGCGCTGCCACCTTCGCCGGTGGCAGCGTTTTTGCGTTATACGTTTGCGGAGAGCAGAAGACGGCCTATCAATGTGGGCACAGTTTATTCTGAGCCCGTAAGCCTCATTACTCCGGGAGCGCGTTGTTTTCCTATGAAATGCCGGCTTCCGGCTTATTCGGCTCGGAAGCGTTTGAGGAGGGTGGCCGGGTCGGGGTCGCGCCCCATGAAGTCGCGGAAGAGTTGGGTAGCGGGTTTGCTGCAACCCGGGGTGAGGATGGAGCGGCGGTAGTGAGCGCCGGTGGCCGGGTTGAAGATGCCATCCTGTTTGAAGCGAGTGAAGGCATCGTCTGCCATGACTTCAGACCATTTATAGGTGTAGAAGCCGGCATCATATCCGGCGGAGATGCAGTGGGTGAGGGTGCGGAAGGGGGAGGGGGTGTTTTCTGCACCGGGGAAAATCCAGGGGCGGAGCAGTTCTGTGGTGACCTCATCCAGCGGGCGGCCCTTGAATTTCTCATGGAAGTGCATGTGGAGTTCCAGGTCCAGCTTGGCAGAGATGAGCATGGAAATGTGGTCTGCGATGGGGGAGGAGGTGCGGGAAGCTGCCAGTTGTTGCAGAAGTTCCTGCGGGATGGGTTCGCCGGTTTCGTGGTGGACGGCAAAGGAGGCGATGGCTTCCGGTTCCCAAATCCAGCTTTCCTGCAGGTGGCTGGGAACCTCGATGAAGTCGGACTCCACATTGATGGAGGCGAGGGGGGCGAGTTCCGGGTGGCCGAGGCACATGTGCATGAGGTGTCCGAACTCATGGAAGAGCATGTGGAGGTGGAGGTGGGTGAGCAGATGCGGTTTGCCCGGCTCCGGGGCGGGGAAGTTGACAATCATGGCGGCCAGGTGGGGCTCCCCGGGGTTGCCTGTGCGCAGCGGGAAACACCAGGAGAGGTCGGTGCGCTTGCCCTGTCTGGGGTATAAATCCAGGAAGAAAGAGCCGAGGTGTTGGCCGGAGGCTGCGTCATGCACGGCAAAGCAGCGTATGCCCTCTGCCCAGGTTTCCACATGACCGGCAGGGCAGGGGTCACCGGGTTTCAGACAGATGGTGGGCAGCTCTGTGTAGGTGACGCCGAGCAGTCCGGACCAGATGCGGAGCATACCCTGAATGACGCGCTCGCTCTGGAGATAGGGGGTGAGGGCGGCGCTGTTGAATGGGCGTGCGGCGCTGCTCTGCGGGGGATTGACGCGGTGGTGCAGGATGTATTTTTCATTCCACGGCGGCAGGGAGCTGAGCTTTTTGCCGGCTGCGTGGGAGTAGCGCTCCAGTTTGGCGGCGACCCAGGCATCCCATGCCGGCTTGCTGCGGCGGAGCATGTCGTCCACGAAGGCAAGAGCTTTTTCCCCGCTGTCCAGCATGCGCGATTCCGCGCGCATGTCCGCATGGTTTCGGAAGCCGAGGAGGGTGGCGAGCTCATGGCGCAGCTCCATGATGCGGTAGATGACGGGTTCGTTGTCCTTGTCCTGCGAGAGTGAGGAGCCTGCGCTGTGGAGGAGGAACCAGCATTTGCGGCGCGTTTCTTCTACGGAGCAGTGATAGAGGACGCCATTTGCATGCGCCGTGGTGAGGTTGACCACCCAGGCGGGGGAATCCGGGGTGGAAACGCCTTGCTGTTTGGCCGCTTCGGCGGCGCGACTCATCCATTCCTCCGGCATGCCTGCCAGCTGTGCCGCATCCGTGAACACCAGAAACTTGTCCGCTTTCTTCTCCATCAGGTTGGCGCTGAAACGGAAGCAGAGCATTTGGATTTCCTGCTCCAGTTCTGCTTTGCGCGCCCTCTGTTCCGGGGTGAGGTGTACGCCGGTGTTGCGGAGGTCTCTCAGGACGCTTTCTGCAATGCGTTTGCGGGGTGCATCCAGTTCTTTTGCCCAGGAGGAGGCCGCTGCGGCAGAGAGAACCTGCCACACTTGGGGGAGCATGTGGAGGTTTTGTTTGAAGAAGGCGTATTCCTGCATCATTCTCATCCGCACGGCGAGGCGTTCCGGTGTTTCTGCCGTGTTCACCAGATGCTCATGGCAGGAAAGGACCTGCGTAAGGTTCTCCGATGTGCGGGTGTATGCCAGAAATGTGTTATCGAAGTTGGCTTGCTCCGGTGTGATGGCGGCGATGGCGTTGAGGCGCTCGCGGCATTGCTCCATAGCGGCCCGCAGGTCTTTGAGCGCCTGCTGCGGTGTCATGAGTGACCATGCAGGGTAGACGGCATCACGGAAAAAGGGATGAATCGGAGCGGGGGATGCTGCGGGAGCAGTCTGATTCGGGCCGGTTTCTGCTGCGAGGGGGTGCGGGAGCAGAAGGCAGAGGAGCGGGAGAATGTAACGGGCGTTTTTCATGTTGGAACGAAATCCGGTGATGCGTGTGTTCCATTATAACGGAGAGCCGGTGGTGGGAACGAACGGTTTTCATGTCATTTTTCCGGCTTGTCGGGGCAGAGGGTTGCTTTTTTTCAGGAAATCGCACAAAAGCATTGCAATTTACGCACGTAGTGTTAGAATCTGCGCGTTTTTTTTCGACAGATGAACAAACATAACAGCAGTGCGTTTTTCTCCGCCGTTTTGGCCGCGTTTCTGATGGGGTCGCTCGGTTTTTTTGTGCGTGAATCCGCTTGCAGTGCGCAGGCTTGTTCTTTTGTGCGTTTTGCGGTGGGATTGGTGTTGGTGGCGGGGCTGCAAGGCTGGCTGGTGCGGAAGGGGCAAAGTTCGTTCGCCTTCTCCTGGCAGGCGGCTCTCTCCGGTGCGGGGATTTCGCTGTGTATCCTTTTCTATTTCCTCGCCATTCAGAGTATATCTGTGGGGATAGCGGCATTATTGCTTTATACCGGGCCTGTGTTTGCGGTGGTGGGAGAAGCTCTGCTGAACCGGCGTTTTCCCCCGCTGCGTGATGGCGTGCTGATAGCTATGTCTGTGGCCGGTATTGTGGCGGTCTCTGTCTTTGCAGACGGAGGGGATGCTGCGGTGAGCAATGCTGCGGGCTTGGTATTCGGGCTTCTCTCCGGTGTGTGTTATGCGGTGTATATTCTGCTTACCCGCAATATCCCGGAGCAGGTCACGCTGGTGCAGCGGACCTTTTGGCAGTTTGTGGCGGGGTGTGTGCTGCTGGCGTTTCCGCTGGCAACGACGGAGAATGCGTTTGCCGGGGTGGAGCAGGGGTGGCCGTATCTGCTCAGTATCGGTGTGTTGCAGGGTTTTGTGGTGATGCTGCTGATTGCGTATGCGGTGCGGCATCTGACGGCGGTGCGATTCGGCACCATATCCTATTTGGAGCCGGCTGTGGCGGTGCTGCTGGGGTGGCTCATCTATGCGGAGCTGCTGACCGCCGGGCAATGGTGCGGTTTTGTGCTGGTGATAGCCGCATCTGCTGCGCAGACTCTTCTTCCTTCTTCTGATAAACAGTCATGAATATATACCGACCTTCTGATACTTATCATACCCTGGACCTGCATGCCGCCGGTGAGCCGTGCCGTGTGCTGTATTCCGATTGCTATGATATGCCGGGTGATTCCATGCGCAAGCGCTTGGATTATATGAAGGCGCAGAATGACCCCATCCGTGTGCTGCTCATGCAGGAGCCGCGTGGGCACAAGGCCATGTTCGGGTCCATTCTCTGCAAGCCTGTTACGGATGATGCCGATGTGGGCATTCTCTACATGGATACGGGCGGCTATCTGGATATGTGCATCCACGGCACCATTTGTTCTGCCCGTGCGGTGGATGAGCTGGGGCTTCCGCTCCACACACCGGATGTGGTGAAGCTGGATGCGGTGTGCGGGCGCATTGAGGCGCATTTGCACCGTGGTTCGAATGGCCGGGTGAAAGAGGTAACGGTGCAGAATGTGCCGTCTTTTGTGTTTACTCCGGAGCCGGTAACGCTGGATGTGGAGGGATTCGGCCCGCTGCAGGCCTATGTGGTGTTTGCGGGTAATTTCTTTGTGGTAGCAGAGAATCCGTTTGCTGAGCCCATATCCCCGCAGTCTCACAGTAAGGATTTTTATGTGGATTTCGGGATGCGCGTGCGAGCCGCGGCGAACAAGGCCGTGGCGGTGGCGCACCCGACCAATCCCTCTACCCGTACTATTGCGTTGACCGTTCTTTATGAGCAGCTTGGTGACGCCCCGCTGCATATTCGCAATACGGTGTTGTTCGGGGACGGTCAGATGGACCGCAGCCCCTGCGGTTCCGGCACCTCTGCGCTGATGACCCTGATGCACCATCTCGGCAAGCTGAAAATCGGAGAATCCTACATTTCTGAATCCTTTATCGGTTCCGTCTTCAATGGGCAGCTGAAGGAGGAGACCTTGGTCGGACCGTACCGTGCGGTCGTGCCGTTGGTGCGCGGACAGGCCAATCTGATGGCACGCTGTGAGTTCTACCGAGAGGATGCGGATCCGTTCCCCAATGGTTTTGTGGTGGATTGATTCCCCTCTCCGTATGGATGACAAAACGCCGCTCTGTAACGAGAGCGGCGTTTTTGCTGTTATCTGCTCATGCCTGCAGGAGGGCTTGGTGCATGAGCTCTGTGTTCGGCAGACTCCCGAACCAGTGTCGGTAGGCAATGGCACCCTGCCGGAGCAGCATTCCCAAACCGTCTGATGCTGTGCAGCCGCGGGCGGCGGCGGCTATCTGCAGGGGAGTGGAGTGCGTCACAATGTCATATACCATCTGCCCCGGGTGCAGACACTCCGGATTCAGCGGGAGCGGTTCGCCTGTGTGCAGTCCCAGACTGGTGGCGTTGACCACCAAATCGGCGGCAGCCACGGCCTCCTCCAGCGCGGGGGAGTCAAAGGTGAGGGTTTGTAAAGCGCCGGCAGCAAGCGGACGCAGCAGATGTTCCAATCCGCTGAGCTCCGGACGCGGACGGTTGACAAGGGAAAGATGCCTACAGCCGGAGAGGATGCACTGGCAGCTGAGGGCAGAGCCGGCACCGCCACACGCGCCGAGGATGACCACGCGCAGCTCCTGCAGGCGGCGCCCGCACAATTCCTCAATGGCCCATTCAAAGCCGGGGCCGTCCGTGTTGAAGCAATGCCAGCCGTTTTTCCGGAGTACCAGGGTGTTCGCAGCGCCGCAGAGTGTGGAGAGCTCATCCGCCTGAACGGCGGCGGCAAAGGCTTTTTTCTTGAAGGGGACGGTGACGTTGACCCCGATGAAGCCGCGCTCTGCCAGCAGTTTCAACAGGCTGTCAAAGCCTCCCTCTTCCAACCCGGCCAGCAGGCGTACATAGGTGAGCTCTCTACCGTCCTCATCCAATGCGGCCTGCTGCATCTGCGGGGATTTGGAGTGGGCAATCGGGTTGCCGATGACTCCCAGCCGGATGCGGGAATCCGCGGGCAGGGCGGTGATATCTTCGCTGGTATAGACCGGGAGCATGGTGTTTGAACAACGAAGTACGATTGACGAATGCCGGAACTCCGCGTGCGATGCTCGCCGCTTGAAGCCGTGCTTCGTCAATCGTACTTTTTTATGGGGTGTTTACTTGCCTTCCGTGGCGCCATCCTTGCCCACGCCTTGCACGATGCAGGTCTTGGCAATCTTGATGACGGTGTTGGCGGCGATCTCCAGCTTCACGGTGTCGTCTTTCACCTCGCGGACGATGCCGTAAATGCCGCCGTTGGTGATGACTTTGTCGCCGGGCTTGAGGGAGTCCTGACGCTCCTTGAGCTCCTTCTGCTGCTTGCGCTGCGGACGGATGACGATGAAGTAGAAAATGATGATGATAAGACCGAAGGTAATCAACATGTTCCAACCTTCGCCCTGTGCCTGCTGGGCGGCCTGTGCCAGTATGATGCTGTTCATGATGGTATTTCGTTTGCTTGGTAACGCGCGATGGTGCTGCGTTTGAAGGCAGCGAATTCACCGGCCGCAATGGCGCTTCGCGCTTGCGCCATGAGCCGCAGATAGAAGTGAAGATTCTGGAAGGAGAGCAAGCGCAGAGCGAGCATTTCTCCTGCTCGGAAGAAGTGGCGAACGGCTGCCTTGCTGAATCGGGTCACATGCGGATGCCCCTCCGGATCCAGCGGCGAATCGTCTTTTTCCCAGCGCTTGTTCTTGATGTGGATGGGACCGTCCGGGGTCATGGCGATGCCGTGGCGGGCCAGGCGCGTGGGCATCACGCAGTCGAACATGTCCACGCCGCGCTCAATCATCTCCAGAAGCTGGGTGGGAGTGCCCAGCCCCATGGCGTAGCGCGCCTTGTTCTGCGGTAGCCAGGGGGTGGAGTTCTCTATGGCTCGCAGCATTTCCTCCTCCGGTTCTCCGACGGAGACCCCGCCGATGGCGTAGCCGTCGAAATCCATTTCTGCCAGCTCTTCCGCGCAGCGGCGGCGCAGGTCGGCATAGACGGAGCCCTGCACGATGCCGAAGTGCTGTTGCAGACCGTTGCCGCTGCGGGGTTGGTGCTCGTCTATCCACGCCTTGCAGCGCTTGGCCCAGCGCAGCGTCAGCCCCAGCGATTTCTCCGCATACTTGCGGTCGCAGGGGTAGGGCGGGCATTCATCGAAGAGCATGGCAATATCGCTGCCCAGATTGGCCTGTATTTCCATGCTGCGCTCCGGGGAGAGCATCATGTACGCGCCGTCAATGTGGTTGCAGAAGCGCACGCCCTCTTCCGTAATCTTACGGAGACGCGCCAGACTCCATACCTGGAATCCGCCGGAGTCCGTGAGCATGGGGCGATTCCACCCGGTGAAGCGGTGCAACCCGCCGAGGTCGCGGATGGCTTCATCGCCCGGACGCAGGCAGAGGTGGTAGGTGTTGCCCAGGATAATCTGAGCGCCCAGCGCTTCCAAGTCTTCCGGGTGCAGGGTCTTGACGGTGCCCTGGGTGCCGACGGGCATGAAAATCGGTGTAGGCACATCCCCGTGGGGGAGGTGCAGGGTGCCCAGACGTGCGCCGCTGGGGTCGGTGGTGTGGAGTTCAAACGACATCGTTGCGGACGTAGCGGGCGGCGAAAATGGGTTTACCCATGGCCTCCCATTGTTTCTGGAAGTCGGTTTTGGGGTAGAACGGGGCGTTCCACTCCTCGCGGCGGAAGAGCGGCGAGGCATCCATGCGCTCGCATACCCAGATGAAGTATTCCTCGTGGTCGGTCTTGAAAAGCACCTCGCCGCCGGGAGCCAGCGCGCGGTGCAGCACGGGGATGAAAGAATCCTGCACCAAGCGGTTTTTGTGGTGTTTTTCCTTGGGCCAGGGGTCGGGGAAGAGATAGTGCAGACGGCTGATGCTGCCCGGGGCAATGAGCCATTCCAGGAAATAGCGGCTCTCCACCCGCAACCCGCGCACGTTGTTCAGTCCGCGGCGCTCGCTCTCGTTGCACACCTTGCGGATGCGGCCCAGCAGGCGCTCCACCCCCAGAAAACGGGTCTCCGGGTAATGCTCTGCCATGGCCAGCAGAAACCCGCCGTCGCCACAGCCCAAATCCACTTCACACGTCTCCCCCGTGCCGAATATCTCCGACACGCTGTAACGCGCAAAATAATCCTCCGGAACAAAGGCCGTATTCATCGCCATGCATTGTACCGAAGCCACGCCCGAAAGTCAAAACCTTATTCCTGCGGAATTTGACATGAGAACCGCCAAAGGCGCGAGGAACGTATTACACGAGATTTCTGCCGATGGCCCAGAGGATGGTGGCGGCGGCAAAGAGTTGCAGGAGGATGCAGTACGTGCGGCTGCGGGTAGGGGGCGAATTGCGCCAGCTGCGGATGTATTCTGTGAGCAGGATGGGCAGGGCGGCGATGAGGAAGGGATTGTAGCGGAGCGCCGCCCCGATATCCCCGCAGATGAGTGCGCGGAGCGCGCGTGTGCCGCCGCAGCCGGGACACTCCAGCCCGGTGAGCCTGCGGAAGCTGCAGCCGGGGGAGATGCTGCCCACCAGCTCCGAGAGCTGCTGCGGGAACCACAATCCCCCCGCCGCCAGTACGAGTATGAGTACCGGCGGCGCTAAACGCCACAGCCAGGTGAAGAAAAGCTGCATGCCGGGCCGGTGCTTATCTGCCCCCGGGAATGGTGTCGAGAGCTTCTTTGATGATGTCGTCTCTCATTTCTACCGGTACATTGTCCAGCTCATCGTTGAGTTCTCGCATGACTTCATCGTGGATGGACTGCTGCAGCTCCGGGTTGTTCCGCAGCATTTCCTCCATTGCCGGGTAAGCGGCGATGGAACCGATGAACGCGATGAAACACAGCGCCGCGACGCTGACGAGAGAGATGATATTCCAGCGCAGCGCCCATTTGGAGGCGTTTTGCGCTTCCTCCGGACGATTGGCGTTGAACAGGCTATTGACCTGACAGGAGTACACGATGGCGATGATGCCGGTCGGCAGACAACAGAATAAGGTTGTCAGGATGGAGAATACCAGATAATTGTTCGGGCAGGGACTCTGCACGGCAGCCGGAGGCGGGGGGAGGGGCGTGTTTTCCATGCTGCCATTCTGCCATAGAACCCGGTAACCGTCAATAGATTTTATCGTTGCTCCACTTTTTCTGAGATTCGCGTAATTTTTTGAGCAGGAGTTTGCGCGTGTGCTCCGGCAGATAGCCCGGAGCGAGCAGTTCCATGCCGACATCATCGCGGAGGTCAATCCGCGAGGTCAGCAGGGTGCAGGCGCACCAGGCCACGGCCATGGCGGCATAGTAGGCATCCTGCGGCACTTCCCGCAGGGCGTGGATGACGTGCGGCGTCCATCGAGCATCCGTGGCGTAGTAATGATTGAGCATGACGATGCCGAAGCGTGCCGTAAATTCTTTTTCTGAGTGCAGAAAGGGCTCCAGCCAGGGGTAGACATCATCGAGATTGTCTCGCACGAAACGGCAGGTGGCGCAGGCCGAGTCGCATAGACTCCAGTTATTGAGGTTGGGCTGCTCCTGTTGCAGATAGCGGAGGCGTTCGGAAAGGGGGGCATCGGCAGCGTATGCGGGCAGCATGGCGCGCAACAGAATCTCTTCAAACGAAGCATCTGCTGCGACCGGTGTTGCCAACAGTTGCCGCCAGTCTCCCGCTGCATACTGCCGGGCCAATTTGCGCAGCGCGGGAAGCCGGACGCCCAGCAGCCGGGTTTCGCCGGGAATGAGTCGGGTGGCGAAATTTCGGTAGTCGGGTTCTGCCAGATGCTGCAGGAAGTTGATGAGCTGACGGCGGGGCATGGAATTAACATACCATGCCCCGCCTGAGGTATCAAGTTAATAGATGAAATCCTGCGAGAAGAAATCGCGGGCCGCCGCCGCGCGAACGTTTCGCAGATTCAGGTATCGCGTGCGCAGCAGGTTGCTGTCACGATGCCCCATCTCTTCCTGAAGTTGCAGGATGTTGTGAAAATGTTTCAGGTGCATACTGGCAAAGGTGTGGCGCAGGGCATCCCGCTGCCAGGGTTTCAGGTTGGATGTGTCACGGATGCGCTGCCAGAGCCGAACCCAGTTGCGGGGGGCTATCAGCTCATCGGTCGGGTTCTTTTCCTCAGACAGCACCAAAGCGCCGCCCCGCAGCGGTATCGCGCGCGCGCCGCCGGTTTTGCTGGCGTGGGATTCCACGTAGACCGTTTTTTCTGACGGGTCAATATCGCCCCAGCGCAGCCGTTGCACCTCCCCGGGACGGATGCCGCACCAGAGCATCAGCCGCACGGCCGCATTCATGCTTCGGAAATGAGGGCGGTTGCATACCTTGACCAGCAGGCGGATTTGGGACATGTTGAGGATGTTGATTCGTTCCTCCACGATGGGGGGGATGATGATGGACTCTGCGGGGTTGCGTTCGCACCAGCCCTGCCTGCGTCCGTAGGAGAAGATGCTGTGCAGGATGGTCTGAGCCTTGCGGTAGACGTGCGGACTGTGGTTGAACAGTTCATCCATCATCTGGCGGCAGCGCGGGGCCGAGATGTTGCGCAGAGTGCAGCTCGAAATATCCTGATAGCGCAGCATGCGGTTGGTAAACGAGCGTAAATCACGCCGGGTGCTGGGGCGGCGGTGTTGCCGCGCCAGCAGGCTGGCGGTGATGGCTTCACTGAAACTGACGCTGTCTTCCTCCTCGCGTACGCTGCGGATGCCTGCCTGCATGATGCGCCGGAACGCATGGATGATACTCAGCGCGTCATCCTGAGCCAGAGCGGCGTTTTCGGTGAATTCCAGGAATAATCGGAAGATATCCGACTCGTTGAGAACGAGCGGACCGACTCGTTGGGGTGTTGTTGTTGTGTTCATGCAATTTGTTAGATTATGCATTCCTTCGGCTTTTTCAATCAGAGAGTGCGGGATATGTCCCGGAGAGCATGCCGCGAAAAGGGGAAATAACGCTTGCCCGCGCCCGCGCGTTGTGGTAGACTGGGCGGCGTACACATTTATGAACACGGAACTTCGTATAGCCATTGGTTCAGACCACAAGGGTGTGGATTTGAAGGAAACCGCAGTGGAATTGCTGCGCGGCTGGGGATTTGAGGTGGAGGATTTGGGGCCGTTCACCAAGGAATCCTGCAACTACGCAGAGTACGCCAATGCTGTCTGCAAGCGTGTGTCCGACGGTCGCGCCGACCGTGGTATTCTCATCTGCTTCTCCGGCCAGGGAATGGGTATTGCAGCCAACCGCTGGAAGGGCGTTCGCGCCGGTATTTTCCGCAGCCCACAGGATGCCGCGCTTTCCCGCCACCACAATGATTCCAACGTCATGTGCCTGCCGTCCGCTTTCGTGTCATCCGACGTGGTGGATGATATTCTGCACGATTGGCTGTCTGCTGAGTATGAGGGCGGCCGCCACGTGGAGCGTCTGGTGACGGCTTCCGGGTCTCCCCTGTCCGTGACGGATCCGGAGCTTGCCGGTTACATTGAGGAGGAGCGTCAGCGCCAGCTCAACAACATTGAGCTGATTGCTTCGGAGAACTTCGCCTCTCCCGCCGTGATGGAGGCACAGGGCTCCTGCCTGACCAACAAGTATGCCGAGGGCTATCCCGACCGTCGCTGGTATGGTGGCTGTGAGGTGGTGGACAAGGTGGAGCAGCTGGCTATCGACCGCGCCAAGGCTCTCTTCGGCTGCGATGCCGTCAACGTACAGGCTCATTCCGGCTCCCAGGCCAACATGTCCGTGTATCATGCCTGCATCAACCCGGGTGATACCATCCTGACGATGGATTTGGCATGCGGCGGTCACCTTTCCCACGGTTTCTTTGCCAACTTCTCCGGCAAGCAGTATAAGGTGGTTCACTACGGTGTGAACCCCGAGACTGAATGCATCGATTACGAGGATATGGCAGCCAAGGCTCGCGAGGTGAAGCCTGCGCTCATTCTGGCCGGTGCTTCTGCCTACTCCCGCACCATCGACTTTGCCCGCATCCGCGAGATATGCGATGAGGTGGGCGCCATCATGTTCGTGGATATGGCTCACATCGCCGGTCTTGTGGCCGGTGGTGCGCATCCCTCTCCCGTTCCCTATGCTGACTTTGTCTCCACCACCACGCACAAGAGTCTGCGTGGGCCGCGCGGCGGTCTGGTGATGTGCAAGGAGAAGTGGGAGAAGAAGCTCAACAGCGCTACGTTCCCCGGACTCCAGGGCGGGCCGCTCATGCATGTGATTGCGGCTAAGGCTGCCTGTCTGGGTGAGGCTCTCAAGCCCGAGTTCCGAGAGTATGCTGCTCAGGTGGTGAAGAATTCCAAGGCTATGGCTGCCAAGCTGGCACAGCTGGGCTTCCGCATTGTGGCCGGCGGTACGGACAACCACTGCTTCCTGGTAGACCTCAGCGGCAAGGGTATCAACGGTGCCGAGGCGCAGGTAGCGCTGGACAAGGTGGGTATCACGGTGAATAAGAATGCCATCCCCTATGACAAGGGAACGACCAACAAGCCCTCCGGTATCCGCATCGGTACTCCCGCCGTGACAACCCGCGGTATGAAGGAGGACGATGTCCGCAAGGTGGCAGAGTTCATCGGCCGCTGCCTCGCCATTCTGGCGGCGCAGAAGGTGTGCGAGACTCCCGGTGCCTACGATGCCCTGCGCAACGAGGTGACGGCTTTCAACAAGAACTTCCCGATGCCGTAAAAGCGTCGCAGAAGGACGATTTCCAACAAAGCAGTACCGTGAAGCGGTGCTGCTTTGTTATTTTCCGTAAAACGGTATTTTCGCTTGCCAAACGGGTGGCAAACTGGCATCATATCGGCATGATTCGTTTTGCTTCAATCGCCGCTCTTTTTCTGCTTCTGCTGGTGGCAGTAGGGGGCTCCGGTTGTCAGCAGGGAGGGGGTAACCGCTACCTGCGTACCCCGGCGGCTGTGCGCTTCAAGCCGGTGAATTCCCCTGTGATGCTGCGCTCGGTTTCCCGCCTGGCTCGCGAGGTTAATATCAAGGTGCGCATCATGCCGTCCAACTCTCCGCAGCGCCGAGGTTCCCGCCGTCTGCATCCGACCTTCATCACCATTCACAGCACGGCCAATCATTCATCGACAGCCACGGCCATGCAGCATTCCCGTGCTCTCTGCCGCGGTGCTTTCACCAACCGCAGCTGGCATTTCACGGTAGACCAGTTCATGTGTGTGCAGAATCTGCCGCTTAAGGAAACGGGGTGGCATGCCGGCTCCCCCGCCGGTAATCACAACTCCATCGGTATCGAAATGTGTGAGTGTGAGAACACGGGGCACAACCACTTCCGCACATGGGACCGCGCTGCCAAGCTGACGGCGGTGCTGATGAAGCGCTACGGTATCAACCTGCGCCGCGTGGTGCCGCATTATCACTGGACTCGCAAGAATTGCCCCATGCCCCTGTTGACCAATGGGAAACCCGGGCCCAAATGGGCGTGGTTCCACTCCCGCGTGGACTACTACTTCCGCTGTATCAACAACGGCAAATCTTTCCGTTGATTCATCGTTCCGATGGACTTGCTTCACCCGGAAACACCCCTTGCAGAGCTCGCTTGGCTGAACCCTCGCGAGCTTAAAGCTTTGCAGGCAGCGGAGCTGCACAGCGTGCGGGATGTCCTGCAGCGTATTCCCCGCCGCTACGAGGATAGACGACGCTCCGGCGCGGATATGGCCTCTCTGGCCTCCGGTGAAACCGTCTGTCTGCGGGTGCATGTGTATGCCGCTGCCTGGCGGTTTTCCTACAAGCGCTATTTTGAAGTATCGGCCGGGGCAGAAGATGACCCGCACGGCGTTCGCCTGAGTCTGCGTTGGTTCAATATGCCCTATGTGGCCAAGCTGCTGGCCGTAGGGATGAATCTGTATATCTATGGCAAGGTGCGAGAGTATGCCGGCAAGCTCACCATGACCAACCCCGATTTTGAGGTCATGGAGGATGAGGACGCCGGGCATCGGCTCATGGTTGCCGCTATGGGCGGCCCCCGCATGCCCGCAGCAGAGGTTGCTTCCGGCGGGGAAATGGTGCATACCGGGCGCATCGTGCCTATCTACCGCAATATCTCCGGCATGGCGGCGCGCAGCTACCGCAGCATGGTGTGGCGCATTCTGGAGCAGCTCTCGCCGGAGGTGCGGCCCGCAGGCTATGATGTGGCACCGACTTACCCGTATCGACAAGCCTTGCAGGATGTGCATTTCCCGGCAGAGGATGAATTGCAGCGCAAGGCTCGTCTGCGTTTCGCGTTGGAGGAATGTTTCCTCTGCCAGTTCCGAGTGGCGTGGAGGCGGAAACGCTCACAGGGCCGGCCGGGGCAGGTGACGGCCACCTGTGATGCCTATATGCAGGAGCTGCTGGAGCAGCTGCCGTTCCGGCTCACTGGTGCGCAGATGCGCTGTGTGGAGGAAATACGCGCAGATATGGCATCGCCGCAGCAGATGAACCGCCTGTTGCAGGGGGATGTAGGCAGCGGCAAGACGCTGGTGGCACTCTGCGCCATGCTGTTGGCCGTCGGCAGCGGCAAGACGGCCGCCATGCTGGCGCCTACGCAAATTCTGGCAGAACAGCATTACCGCAACTTCCGCCGCCTCCTTGCCCACACTGATGTGTCACTCTCGCTGCGTACCTCCGGTCGGGCAGATGATTCGGATATCACACCGGATGCCGGATTCTCTGCTGATTCGACGCCACGCCTCATCGTGGGCACGCATGCTTTGCTGTACCCCGCGAACCGCCCGTCCAACCTCGGGCTTGCCGTGGTGGATGAACAGCACAAGTTCGGTGTGGAGCAGCGCGAATCCTTTTATGCCGCCGGGGAAAATCCGGATGTGCTGGTGATGACTGCCACCCCCATTCCCCGCACGCTGACGCTCACCCTTTACGGTGATTTGGATGTCTCCGTCATCGATGAACTGCCCGCCAACCGCGGCGAAATTGTCACCGCCATGCGCCGCCCGGGCAATATGAAAAAAATCATCGCGTTCATGCGCGAGCAGTTGGCAGAGGGGCGGCAGATATACATTGTTTCCCCTCTGGTGGAAGAGAGTGAGAAAAGCAGCCGCGCATCCGCTGTATCGGAATTGAGCCGCTGGCAGGAGATTTTCCCGCAAGAGAACATCGGCTTGCTGCACGGACGCCTTTCCCCGGAGGAGAAAGACGCCGTCATGTCTGCCTTTCATGCCAACGAGACCGCCATTTTGGTGGCCACCACCGTGGTGGAAGTGGGGGTGGACGTGCCGAATGCGACCATCATGCTCATCAACAACGCAGATTCTTTCGGGCTTTCCCAGTTGCACCAACTACGCGGTCGCATCGGTCGCGGGCAGCACAAGAGTTACTGCATTCTGCTCTCCGATGCGAAGCAGGGCGAGCCGGGATTCGATAAACTGCAGGTCATGTGCCGTACGCTCAACGGTTTTGAGATTGCTGAAGAGGATTTTCGGCTCCGCGGTCCCGGGGATGTGCTGGGGACGGCGCAGAGCGGGCTGGGGGCTGTGCGCTTCCCCGAATGGCTGGCGGATATGCGGCTTATTCACCGTGCTTCGCGGGATGCTGCGGCTATTTTGGATGCTGACCCGGAGCTGCGTCTGCCGCAGCATGCACCCCTTCGCGAGCTGGTGCGCTTTGAGACTGAGTCACGTGTAACGAGTTGATGCCGCTTTCCTGTGTGCTTTTTTTAAGAAAAATTACTTTTTTTCAGAAAAAAGCTTGCAAAGTCTGTCGGATTTCGATATAATGACTCCGCACTCGTACTGAGAGAGCAAAAATGCGAAGTTAGCTCAGTGGTAGAGCACATCCTTCACACGGATGGGGTCATAAGTTCGAATCTTATACTTCGTATCGAAAGCAGCACCGATTGGGTGCTGCTTTTTTGTTGCAGGCAGAAAAAGAATTTGCGTGGAGTATGAGAATGTATTAGTATATCGGCATGAAGATTTCCCATATTGCTACGCTGTTATTGTGCGCCGGCGTGCTGAGCTCCTGCAGCCTGTTTAACCCGGAGGAACAGGATTGTACCCCGGAGTATCTGCGAGAGGATTCCCCCATGGACCCTCCCGGCACGGCTGAGGCCCGCGCCGCGCTTCGCGCCAAGCTGGTGAAGGAGGGTGCTTTTGCTCCTGGTGAGCAACTGGAGGTACAGCAGGGAAAGGTGTTTCTCTTTTATCGCAACCCCGACCACAGTCATGATACCTCCGGGCGAATGGTCGATGCCGCGACGGCTCGCATCATTTCCTGTGAGGGGCTGTATTACTTCGTCGAGACGGATGGCGGCAAGAAAGGTTACCTGCGCGAGACGGATTTGGTCAGCCCGATAAAGACGCTCATTTCTACACAGATTTCTGCACAGGACGAACTTTTCCCCGGAGGGGAGATGCCTGCGTTGCCCGAAAATTGGGCGGACGATGCCGCTAACGCGCCCCACGGTGCTCAGAAAATCATGACCAACACCTCCGGGCGCACGGTAGTCGTGGTGAAGAAGAAGTCTGACCGCAGTGCCGAGTTTGAAGCCCGCAAGAAACAGTTTGAGGAAAGCGCGGGGCAGAGACTGGGCGGTACACCGCAGGAGGGAGATGGTTCCACGCTGCCGGATCCTGCTTCCGTCCCGCTGCCGGAACCCATGGGCGGGGAGCATAACTGATGCCCAATCCTGCATATCGCGCGGAGGTAGAGCGTTTTCTGCTGTATCTGGCAGCAGAGCGCGGGCTGAGCGTTCATTATCGGGAGTCAGCCCGGCAGAGTCTTACTGCCTTTGTGGATTGGTGTGCCGAGCGTGAATGGTCGTTGGACAGCATTACATTGGAGCGCTTGACGGAGTATCGCCGCCACCTGCGGGAACGAGGGCTGATGGATTCTTCCATTCGCGTGGCGACGGTGCATCTGCGCATCTTTTTTCGCTACATGCACCGGCGGCGTGGGCTGGCTGTTGACCCTGCGGCTCTGCTGGAGAGCGGACGGATGGTGCGGGATATTCCGGAAACGCTATCCGCAGAAGCGGTGAATCGCCTGCTCAGCAGTATTGACCCCTCAGATGTGCCGTACGGATGCCGCGACCGCGCCATGCTGGAGATGCTCTACGGCAGCGGGCTGCGGGTGAGCGAGCTGGTGAACCTGAGCCCGGATAGGGTGGATTGGGATGAGGGCTACCTGCGCATCACGGGCAAGGGGAATAAGACCCGTTTCGTGCCGTTGGGCGGGGTGGCGGCGAAAGCGCTGCGCTGTTATCTGGAGCATGCACGACCGAAGCTTCTGCGCGAGGGACGCCGCGCCACTGTGCTGTTCCTGTCGAACCGCGGACAGGCGCTCTCCCGTGACCGTATTCTGCAAATCATCAAGAAACGGGCAAAGGAGGCCGGCATCCCGGAAAATGTGTACCCGCATATCATGCGGCATTCCTTTGCTACGCACCTGCTGGAGAATGGCGCAGACCTGCGCGTGATTCAGGATATGCTGGGCCATGCCGACCTGGCTACCACACAGATATACACCCACGTGGAGCGCAAACGCCTGGTGAACACGGTGCGCCGCTTCCACCCGCGTGGCAGGCGGACGGATTAAGGCTTCGGGCGTTCGCGGAAGGGGAATTTGTCCTGTTTGAGTAACTCGGTGGCTTCGTTGTACGGTATGTCATTCAGGTACAGCTGCACCGGCATGATGGAGGAGGTCGGTCGAATAACCAATTCAACGGTGATGTCAACAGGTGCGTTGTTCTCTTTCTTCCGGAGAAGGGTGAAGAAATCGCCGACGGATTCCGGGTAATAGTATCGCAAATTGCTCAGCTCAGGGAAACGGAGAAGGAGCTCGGCGGTTACTTTTGTTGTCTTTGTTTCCGCGTTCGTGCTGTAATCCATTCTCCACATGGCTATCATGGGTACGCGGGTTTCGCCTTCTGTAACTGCGTCTTCCGGACTGTTCGGCAGTTCTATGCGGCAAATTTCCCAGAGGCCGGATGCTTGTTTTTTCCAGAAGGTGCTCAGCGGGAAGTCCACGAGCGAACCCGCCGGCAGTTCCTTCGCGGTGGCAGAATGAGCCGTGGTCGGTGAGGGGCTTTCTGCCAGTTCATAAGTGTATTCATCGGAAGGTAAGCTGTTTTTTTTCAGCAGCTGATCCTTTAAGGCGCTTTGGTTGACAGATGCGCCACAGAGTGAGGAAACACGAGGAATGTTCAGCCGGATAGAGGTATCCAATGCCTGATAGTACCCGCGGGTGAGGTCGCGTGGATCATAGGTCTGTGTGGCGATGAGGATGCGGGGGGCTGAGGCCAGCTCGACGCTGTGGGCATGATAGCTCCACGCCAGCCAGATAATCTGCGCTGCCACCACAACATAGATGGACCATGAGAAGAGTTTTTTCATATTCGGGATGGGTTGAGGTCAGTTCTGCGCTGTGGGGGTGGATTGGATGCTGCGGATGAGGCGGCGGCGCTGTTGCTCCAGAAAGATGGCAGCCCCCAGCATGATAATCCCCATGATGATGAGCACAAAGCCGGATTGCGTGAGCGATTCCATGATGTTGGCCATGAGCCCGATGCCGGTGAAGCAGACCAGGATAGTGCCGTAGTTGATCCAGTCGATTCGCCTGGCACTGCAGCCGTTCCAAATCCAGAGCAGAGCATAGAGGAAACAGTAGATGATGCGTGGCAGCTCAGCGTCTGCATCGCCAAATAGATGAGCTGCGGGAATGATGCCCGCCGTCAGGATGGCAAAGGGAATCCAGGGAAGCCATGCTGCGGCTTTGGGTTTGAATGCTAGCAGTAAAAGCAGTGTCGCTCCCAGGACGCTGAAGCCGATGATGGTGTCGGAACGGAAAAAATTGCCGTACAGGATGATTCCCTGTGTGGTACAAACGGCAAGCAGGGAGAGGGGAATGCTAATCCATGAGTAGGCCTTTGCTGCCCCGTCGGAACTGCGGCAGAACTCGCTGAAAATCCACCAAAATGCCCCCAGCAGGAAAAGGCAGGCGAGCAGTTCGTCTGAATTGATGGGCAGATGAAGCACGCTTGACTGACATTCGCGTGCGGCCGGTAGCAGGATGAATGAGGTGATGATGACGGCGGCAATGAGTAGGCGTTGCTTGGCCAGGAACGGTAACAGTACGATGCCGCAGAAGAAAAGAGCGCACCCCTCTACAAAGGGGTTCTGGAGCTGGAAAATCTGCCCGTAGAGCGAAATGTTTGCCAGCCACATGCCGCCGCCCAGCAGCCCCATGGTTTCTGCCAGTATCGGCATCTTTTCGCGCAGGAAACCGTATGCTGCCCAGAAGCCTACCATCAACGCGATACCGGTGCCCATTTTTACCGCCGACGGGATGAATTCCCAGTTTGCGGAAATGAGCATGATGATGCCTGCCAGAATGAGGGCTCCGGCCAGTGAGGAGGCGCAGAAAAGCAGCCATTTCTGCATGCGATTGCCGTTGAGCTTGAAATGCTCCGCAATGGCAGTCGCCTGTTCGGCAGAGATGAGCCCGGCGTTCTGCATTTGTTCGATATCCTTGAGTTTCATACGTACTCGTTGCTTCTTTCTACATTATAGTATATCTCATGAAACTCAGAAACCGCAACTTTTTTTTGAAAAAAGTCGAAAAAGAATCAGGGCAGTTTCCATGCCTCGCGGTATTTGGCGTATTCCGCGCGGGGCAGGAGTATATAGACCGGATTTTTGCGGGCTCGGAGTCTGGCGATGATGGCACGGAGGTTTTCTTCCTGCATGCTGGTGCATCCGGCGGTGGGGGCGGCGCCGTCGCGGCGCCAGATATGGAAGAAGATGGAGGAACCTGCGCCCACGATGGGCTTACCGACGGATTCTACCGTGTTGTGGTGGACCAGCATCTTGATGCTGTGCGGGTAATCAGTCTGGCGCATCTGCTCTTTCAGCTCCCACGGAGTGCGTGCCGGATGGTTGAGCCGGATATGGCGGTTGTGGAGCTTCGGATAGGCCGGGTCTGTTACCCACAGGTCTGCCGGCCCCACTTTCACATACGGGATAGCCGGGTCATGCTGCACCGGGGTGGCATTGGTTACCCACAGCCCGCCGAGCGCGAAAATGCCGGCGGGGGAGCGGCCGTCACCTTCTTTTTTGCGGTATCCGGACGGGGTGGAGTTGATGCCCAGGCCCCAGGCAGTGCCGTTGCGACCCAGTCGGCCGGGAATAGGGCCGAGCACTCGCTGCCATCTGCCGGAAGCGTTTTTTTCGACCAGAGTGAGCGAGACGTGAGAGGAATTCCAGCCGTCGGTGATGCCGATAATAGCCTGTGTACACTGGGGCGGCACTGTGGAGGAATATGCCGAAAGCGGGAATATCAGCAGAAGAATAATAAAAAAAGTGTAAAAAAGTCGCAGCATGTCGCGTATATATTATCAAGTGTGTCTCTTTTGACAAGGTAAGAGCCCGTCAGCTCGCATCGGAATCAGAAAAAAAGAGAAAAACTTTCACTGGCATCTTGCATAATCGCGGAGCATGTGTTAGTATAGCACTATGCCTGCGTTGCTTTGTATCAGAGGAGTTCTGTATACTGACGCTTCGCAGCTCTACCAGAAACCAGGTTCATATCCATGTTAATATCTGCTCTCAATCCTGATCGCGCCACCCTTAACTTCCTCAATGCCTTTGCGGAGGAGGTTCGCAACGAGGGTGAAAAACTGCAGCGCGACGGTGCTGTCACTCAGATTTTCGGCAACCACCTCTATATTCAGGGGCGCGTTGAGACGAGGTCCGGCGTGTTCCGCACCAGTCTCCGCCTGCAGGGTAACAGATGGTTCGGCTCCTGCTCGGCAGAAGACGAACGCGTGAGCGGTGCCTGCCTCATTGCCACGATGGTCGAGCGCATGTACCGTGGCGCCAACATGCCGGAGAGCCCCAACGAGATGGATGAGACGTCGCTCACGGATATGCTGGAGGAGAAGCTGAACCGTGATTTGGATGACCGCGAGTCCGACTATGTGACCAAGCTGGAGAAGCGCTATCGCCGCTTTGTGATAGAGCAGGAAATTCATGACCATGACCTTGTGCGTCTGAATCCCCGCTGGGAAATCACCGGCTACGATGCTCTGGAGCTCTGGCCTACGCCTCCCCGTAATATTCTGGAGTTCTGGAACTACGTGGCCTACGCCTTTGCCAAGCGCCGTATCTCCTATCCGGAGTTCATGAATGCGGTGACGGATTTGCAGAAGGTTCAGCAGCGTATCAGCGAATGGGAGCGCGAAAAGGAAGTCGGCACATGGCTTGACCGCATCCAGAGCGTGAACGAACGCCCGCCGCAGCCGCCGCGTCACCCGCTCTACATGCGAATGGTGTCCACCATTAACGAAGCCCATTTCGAGTATCGCTATGGCCCGAAGGAAGATTGGCAGTCCATTCGCGAGCGCGGGCAGCTGGATGCCATCCTCGCGGAATTCCTGCGCGGTGCGCTCAAGTGCGACCCGCAGACGGATATCCTGCTCAATGTGCTGCGCGATTATGCTGACCGTGAGGAGACGGTGATTCTGGATTTGGATAAGGAATCTGCCTGCTGCGTGATGAATCGCCTTTTCCACCAGCCCGCCCTCAAGGGGTATCTGGTGAACCTGGACGAGTGCTATTTCAAGGTGGTGCGCGAGCCGTTGAAGTGGATTTGCATCGATGACCCCATTGTGCCGGATTGCTACGGCCTGCAGCTGGTGACGGCTGCCGGGGTGCATGTGACTCACTCCGTGCGCCAGTTGCCCGGCCAGGTGGAGCTCTATCAGTCTGACGAAACGGTGTTCCCCGGCCCGCCCCGCTGGCTGGAGAGCACAGAAGTGGAACCCCGCTACGCCATCCCGAAGTCGGTCATCGACAGCTTGGACGGCGTGGAGTTCCTGCGAAAGATTGGCGCTACCCTGCCGCCCAGCATGGAGGAGCGCGTGGTGGATATCGAAATGAAACCCACCTTTAACATGCGTATTGTGCGCGGTCTGACCAGCGCTGATACGGAGCATGTTCTGCTGGAAGTGACGGCGCAGGATGATCCCGGCAATCGTGTGGAGCGTTTGGGTAAGGATGATTGGGAACTGGTGGAACAGAAGCCGATGAAGGACGATACGCTGCTGCGTTTCATCCGCGATTACCTGTACCCCATTCCCGAACTGCTGGAAGAGATGAACTTCACCTACGATTCCCAGCAGGGGGCTTTCAAGAGCCGTATCACCAAGCAGTTCCCGGAGAAATTTGCCGAATGGGCCAAGGCCATTCCCGACACCATCAAGGTGGAGATGAATGATACGCTGCAATCGCTGCTGGATGATCCGGTGGCGGCGGCCATCCGCTTCGAGGTGGTCAATCAGGAGATTGACTGGTTCGACCTGCGTGTGGTTATCGATGTGGAGGGTGTCACGCTCACCAAGGAGCAGATTCGCTCCCTCGTTTCCGCTCGCGGTGGCTACGTCCGCATGGATGACGGACGTTGGATGCGTCTGGAAATTAAGCTGGATGACGCCCAGCGCGATGCCGTGACCAAGCTGGGGCTTGATCCCTTCGACCTTTCCGGCGAGACGCACCGCATGCATGCGCTGCAGCTGGCAGACCCCCGTGCCGCCGAAGTGTTCGACCCGAAGGCATGGCAGAAGATTAAGGAACGCACGGCAGAAATCAAGATTGATGTCAAGCCGGATGTTCCCTCTGCGCTGCAGGCTACTCTGCGTCCGTATCAGATTGAGGGCTTCCACTTCCTCGCCTATCTGGCTGTCAACGGCTTCGGTGGTATTCTGGCTGACGATATGGGTCTCGGTAAGACCATTCAGTCCATCACCTACATGCTGTGGCTGCGCGAGGATTATGTGCGCCGCAACAAGTCCGGCCGCAAGAAGGTGGTTATTCCCCCGGTGCTGATTGTGTGTCCTAAGTCCGTGTTGGACGTGTGGGCCAGCGAAACGGAGAAGTTTGCACCCGGCGTACGCGTACTCGTCATCCGCAACAAGGAACAGGCTGTGGTGGAGGATATCCTTGCCAATTATGACATGGTGGTTATCAACTACGCCCAGCTGCGAGTCTGCGGCGAGCAGATTAACGCCATCAAGTGGCTCACGGTCATTCTGGACGAAGGTCAGCAGATTAAGAACCCGGATTCCAAGGCAGCCAAGGCTGCCCGAGAGATTTCGGCCAGCAACCGACTGGTGCTTTCCGGTACGCCCATTGAGAACCGCCTGCTGGATATGTGGTCGCTGATGGCCTTTGCCATGCCCGGCGTGCTGGGCAGCCGCGCCTACTTCAAGAAGCGATTCGACAAGCGCAAGGATTCGCAGAGCCAGAACCGCCTGGCGGCTCGCCTCAAGCCCTTCCTTCTGCGCCGTACCAAGCAGCAGGTGGCCAAGGACCTGCCGCCTCGTACGGAAGAAGAGGTATACGCCAAGATGGAGGGTATCCAGCGCCAGCTGTATAAGGCAGAGCTGCGTCGCATCCAGAAGGCGCTGTTGGGTGTGGATTCCGACGAATCGGTGAAGAAGAACTCCTTTGCCATTCTGCAGGGGCTGATGCGTCTGCGTCAGATATGCTGTCACCCCGGTCTGGTCGATCCGAAGTATGCCAAGGAGGACAGTGCCAAGCTCAACGCGCTCTTCTACCTGCTCGACCAGCTGCGTGATGAAGGGCACAAGGTGCTGGTGTTCTCCCAGTTCGTGTCCATGCTGGAAATCATCAAGGCGCGTCTGGAAGCGGAGAATCGTCCCTACAATTACCTCACCGGTCAGACCAAGGATCGTAAGGCTGAAATTGAGAAGTTCCAGACTACGAAGGAGCCGAGCGTGTTCCTGCTGTCCCTCAAGGCCGGTGGTGCCGGTCTGAACCTTACCTCTGCCTCCTACGTCATCCTGTATGATCCGTGGTGGAACCCCGCCGTGGAAAGCCAGGCTATCGACCGTACGCACCGAATCGGCCAGAAGAACAAGGTGATTGCTTACCGTCTGCTCACCCGCGATTCCGTGGAAGAGAAGATTCGCGTGTTGCAGCACCAGAAGAATCAGCTGGTTACCAACGTGCTGGGTGATGAAGGCTTCGCCTCCAGTCTCGACCTCAATGACCTGCAGTTCATTCTCGCGCATGGTGGTGAGGATAATGATGACCCGGATGTGGTGGATGTATAAGAAAGTATTTTGAAAAAACAGGCGTCGCAGTGAAAGCTGCGGCGCTTTTTTCCTGTATAAATAGGTAGGATGAGAAAGTTACTTGCTCTGGCTGTTATGTGTGCCGTGGCCGCAATCACACCGGTTTCTGCAGAATCTGAGCCTTCTGTAGTGTTTGCTCAGGACGCTGCGAATGTATATGGCCGCTTTATGCGGGCGCTGGATGTAGAAGGTACGGAACTCCGCGGTGCGGCTCCTCTGCCGACCGGGGAATATGCCGTGATGAGCGGTTCTGAGGTGCTGTGGTCCGGAGCTGCCGGGCAGGCATTTACGGTGAAAGTGCCGCAGGGGTGCCGTAAGTTATATCTCTTGGGAAGCGTTGCAGCTGAATGGCCCCGGGTAGAGTGGAGCGGCGGTAAATGTGTGGCCGCTCAGGCTGTCGAATTCGGGTCAGAAACCACGGTGGATGCTGTCGCATTCGGGATGAAAGCGGATGGAAGCGAGTCGGGAACAGCGTTGCGGTGTGCGCTCAGTGCGGCGCGCGGACTTGTTGCTGCCGGTGCCGGAAAGGTACGCATCTGCATCCCGAAGGGGATTTATCATTTTTATCCGGAGGGCGCGCACAGGATGAGCCTGTATGTTTCCAATCATGACCAGCAAGACGTGCTGCCGGTGGGTGTGCCGTTGGTGGATATGAAGAATATCATTCTGGATGGGCAGGGAAGCACTTTTATGTTCCATGGATTGATGCAGCCTGTGCTTATCATGGATAGTGAGGATGTCACCTGCCGCAATATCAGCATTGACTATGCCACGCCGTTTTATGCAGAGGGTAAAATCGTAAAAATTGAGAACGGGAAGACAACGTTGGAGATTCCGGAGCGCTTTTCCTGGAGTGTGGAGGATGGTAAGTTCTACACCAGGGGAGATGGCTGGAAAGTGCGTGCCGCAACGGCTTTGGGTTTTCATGAAGATGGCAGCATGGTTGCCACCGGTCGCCCCGGGGATGCTTATTGGGGCAGCAAAGCGGTGCAGGTAAGCCGGAATCAGGTGGAGTTTGCACAGGATGCCCGCGAGCTGGGCTTTGATATGGGGCAGATTTTGGTGCTGCGTATATGGAATCGTCCGTTCCCTGCCATGGTGCTGCATCAGTCGGTTAACACGCAGTTGGAGACGGTCAATTTCCTCAGTTCCCAAGGCATGGCTTTGCTGGCACAGATGAGCCGTGGAGTCACGATTCGCGGTGGTGGATGCGTGCGTGGGGATTCCCGTGTACACACTGCCGGAGCAGATGCCACACACTTCTCCAACTGTGCAGGACATATCTCTGTGCAGAATGCGCTCTATGAGGGAATGATGGATGATGCCATCAACGTGCATTCCACCTGCCTGAGCATTGAAAAGGTGATTGCCCCCAATCGGGTGGAACTGCGCTTCATGCACCCGCAGGCCGTTGGGTTTGATGTTTTCCCGGTGGGTAGCACTCTTCAGTTTATCAAGGGGAAAACGCTGGAAAATCACCCTTCTTTGGGCAAGGCCGTTGCCGTGGAACGAGTGGATGAACTCACTGTCCGTGTGACGCTGGAGAAGCCCTTGCCGGACGGGATTGGTACGGGGGATGCGGTGGAGAATGCGGACTTTTACCCCTCCGTTGATTTCTCGCACAACATTGTGCGGGCCAATCGGGCGCGCGGTTCTCTTTTTACCACGCCGAAGCCGGTGGTGGTAGACGGTAATCGTTTCATCGGTAGCAGCGGCTCGGCCATTCTGCTGGCCGGCGATGCGCAGGGCTGGTACGAGAGTGGGCGCTGCCGTAATGTTATCATTCGCAACAATCTCTTTGAGCACAATCTCATCTGCCGATATCAGTTTACCGAGGGCATTATTTCCATTTACCCGGAGGTGAAAGAACCCACTGCCCAGAAAGAGCGCTATCACGAGAATATCCTCATTGAGCATAACACCTTTATCACCCACCGCGTGCCATTGGTTTACGCTATTTCGGCAGACAATATCACTTTCCGCAACAACAAGGTGATGGTGGATGATAAATATACCCCCATGCACGATGGGAAGCCTTTTATACTGAAGCATTGCGGGAAATTTTTATCCGATTACCCGCCGAATTGACCTTTTTTGAGCCTGCGGAATGGACACAGCCTGCCATGGCGCGACCCGTTACATCATCGGGCCGAAGGATGCTTCTTCTGCCACTGCGTGAAGTTGTAGTGCCGGTGGCGGGCTGAACTGTAGTTTTCCCATTCTTCTGCTGCTGATTCTGACAGAGCTTTCCGGGATTGCATGATGTTCAGAATATATTGTCTCAGTCGGCGGTCGGTCTCCGTGGTTTGGCGCAGGTGCAGGTATCCGTTGTAGCTGAAATCAATGTATTTGTCGGAATACGGGGGGAAATGGATGGTGAGCCCGGGATGAGCGTCGATTTCAATGCTGCCCGGAGCATTGGGCCAGAATTCTCTTACGCCGATGTTGCGGGTGTTTCCCCACCACTGTTGCAGCATGGTTCGTTCCTCCTCCGTGGGATACCAGAGCCAGGTGTCCGGGTGTTCGGTGATAATGATGGGTGTGTCCTGCGGGATGGTTATTTCCGGTCTGGCGGTGGGAATGAAATGCCAAGGGGAGCAGCAGGAGAACAACAGGAAAGAGAGGATAGCGGGGCAAAGGTGTTTCATGGCAGCGATTGCAGGTAATCAGCGAGCACCGTGTGCCCGTTTTCCCGGGCAAGGTCGGCGGCGGTCCGGCCGTCCTCGTTGCAGAGGTGCGGGAATGCGCCGGCGTTAATCAGGAGTCGGACAATTTTTTCATGCCCGTGCTGAGCGGCAATCATGAGGGCGGTGGTGCCGGCGGGAGTATCTGCATCGGAAGCCGGGAAAATGACGCGGTTGGGGTCACTCCCCGTTCCAAGAAGCTTGCTGACGTAACTCTCTGAACCACCCTGCGCAGCACACATGAGCAGGGTCGGACTGCCCGGGACTGGGTTATCTTTCCACTTCGCTCCGAATTGCAGCAGTAGTTTCACGGCATCTTCCTGCCCATGGCTGAGGGCTTCCATGAGTGCAGTTTTTCCTGTTTTAGAGCGGGCGTTGACGGCAGCCCGTTGCTTCATCAGCTCTTTTATCTGCGGAATCAGACCATGGCGCGCTGCTAGCAGCAGATGGGTTTCCGCTTCCGGCGTGGCGGCATGGGGGGAAAGAATTGCCCCGGCTTCACGCAGAAGTTCAATGATTTGCTCATTCCCACCGATGAGGGCATAGGTCATGACATTGGTTCCTTCATTGTCCTCGGCATGCACGTCAGCTCCGTCTTCCAGAAATTGTTCCGCCAGCTCGCAATACCCGTGCTGCGCCGCAAGCATGAGCTGGGTTACACCTTCATCGTCAGGGGTGCAGGCATCATATTGAGCCCCGGCTTTTTCCAGCAGACGGAGCAGCTTCGTATCCCCCCGGCGGAGGGCAAATCCCAGGTATTGCCACCCCATGTCGTCTGCGTTGAAGCGAGCGCCGTTTTGCAGTAGGAAACAAGCTGTTTCTCCTTTATCCCCGATAATGGCTTCTTCCAGTAATTCGGATAACTGTTGCTCGGTGAGCAAATGTTGCTTCCTTGCTTCCCGAAACAGTACAGGGAAACAGGGAGAGTCTTCACCGACGGCTTCTTCAAGAGCTGTTGAGCCGAAGTCGTTTTTTTGACGGAGATTGGCACCGTGTTTCAACAGTTCGTCCACCGTGTCTGTATGCCCGTGTATGGCGGCAAGCATCAGCGGTGTCCATTTGCCTTCCGTGGTTGCCGCAGAAATATCGGCTCCTTTCTGAATCAGGCGGCGCACCTGCTCCGTGCAGCCGCCGGCGGATGCATGATGCAGCAGGGTATATCCCTCATCATCTTCCCAGGCGGGCTCCATTTTAGCACCGGTTGCCAGCAGCATGTCAACAATTTCCTGATGCCCCTGATCCAGTGCCAGAGAGAGAATGGAAGTGCCGTCATGGCTGAAGTCGTTGACATAGCTGCCCTGCTGCAGCAGGTATTCGACTGCTCTCCTGTTGCCCTCATAAACAGCAAAATACAGAGCCGTTCTGCCGTCTTCATCGCACCGGGTCACATCTGCCTTTGCTCCGGCTGCCAACAACGACTGAAAAAATTGTGTGACAGATTCGCGGACGGCGTAATCCATGACCGTATACCCGTAAGCATCTTCTGCATTGATGTCGGAGGTAATGCTGATGAAACTTTGCAGGATATCCGGGCGGATAAGAAACGCAGTGCGGCTCCGGTATGCGATGCCGAGTAATTCCGCTGCCCAAGGGTAATCCCGTACCGTCTCCGGATTTTTCTCCCAAAGCTGTATGTTTTGGCGAAATCGCGCGGTCGCTTCCCGGTAAACAATCTCGTCCAAGAGGGTGTGTTCTTTCAGATTAAATACTTGCAGGGAATCCAGATACTTAAACGCCTCAATCGGGCTGAGCTGCCTCTGTCCCGGGCGGATATCCATGGTTGCTTCCGGCAGCGGTGGTTCTGCAGCGGCGGGGAGGCAGACCGCAGCCGCCAGAGCGGCTGTCAGGAGCAGAAGTGATGCTTTCATAGGGGGCGCGGGAAAGGGGTAATTTATTTTTCGTAGAGCACAAGTCGGAAGCCATCGAACTGTTCCACCGGGGTGCTGCGGAGGAAGTGGTGAGCAAACTCCGGGAACCATGTGTCTGCCGCATATTCTCCCTGTACCTCGGAGACATAGAGCTTTTTCATCCGCGGCAGCAGGTGGGCGTATATCTGTGCCCCGCCGATGACCATGACCTCGCTGTCCATCAGTTCAAGAGAACTCAATTCTTCCACGCTTCGGATGACTGTGGCTCCCTCTGCCGTAAAGGATGCATCGCGGGTGAGGACGATGTTCTGCCGCCCGGGCAGGGGGCGCCCCAGCGATTCCCACGTCTTGCGCCCCATGAGGATGGGGTGTCCCATGGTGAGGCGCTTGAAGAGTTTCATGTCCTCCGGCAGCCGCCAGGGGATGCTTTGTTTGATGCCGATGGCGCGGTCTGCGGCCATGGCTACAACACCTGTGAACGTGGGGGTCATACGGATACGGCAGCTTTGATGTGCGGGTGTGGGTCGTAGTTCTCCAGCGTGAAGTCGGAGAAGTCGAATCCGTCAATCTCAGTTACATCCGGGTTGATTTTCATGGTGGGCAGGGTGCGGGGCTCGCGGGTGAGCTGCAGCCGTGCCTGCTCCAGATGGTTGTTGTAGAGGTGGAGGTCACCGTAGGTGTGGATGAACTCTCTCGCCTCATAGCCGCAAACCTGAGCCATCATCTGCAGCAGCAGGGCATAGCTGGCGATGTTGAAAGGAACCCCCAGGAAGAGGTCGCAACTGCGCTGGTAGAGCTGTAGGCTCAGCCCGTGTTTTTCGCCCTCCTGCTGCGCGGGAATCACACAGAACTGGAACAGACAGTGGCAAGGCGGCAGCGCCATGCCGTCCACCTCTGCCACATTCCAGGCCGTTACCAAATGACGGCGGCTCCAAGGGTTATTTTTCAGGCTGTCCACCAGCTTGGCAATCTGGTCTATACTGCCGCCTTTGCCATCCGGCCAGGCGCGCCACTGGGAGCCGTATACGGGCCCCAAATCGCCGTTTTCATCTGCCCATTCATCCCAGATGCTCACGCCGTGTTCCTGCAGGTAGCGGACGTTGGTGCTGCCTTTGAGAAACCAGAGCAGCTCGTAGATGATGGAGCGCAGGTGCAGCTTCTTGGTGGTGAGGCAGGGGAAGCCCTCCCGTAAATCGAAGCGAGCCTGGCGTCCGAACACGCCGAAGGTGCCGGTGCCGGTGCGGTCTTTTCGCCCCACACCATTGGTCAGCACATCATCCAGCAGCTCCAGATACTGTTTCATGAGCAGGTCTTAGTGATTTTACAGACCGAGTGCCACGCGAATCTGCTCCGCATAGCGGGCAGCCTTTTCCGCAAAGCTCAGTTCGGCATCCTTGTACAGAATGCCGCGGGAAACATTGATGGTGGGCGGAGCCATGCGAGTGCCGCCGGTGAGGGCTGAGAGGTCGCCGCCCTGTGCGCCCAGTCCGGGGATGAGCAGGGGGGCGTCCGGCAGTTCCGTAAGGATTTCGCTGCTGGCATTGGTGAGCCCCACGACCATGCCCACTTCCGTGGCGCTGTTTTCGGCGCGGGAGCGTTCTACCATATCACCTACCAGCTGGTATACCTTGCGCCCGTCTGCCAGGATTTGGCGCTCCACATCCGCTGCGCCGGGATTGGTGGTCACCGCCAGCAGGTAGACTGCCTTGCCGGGACGGTCAAGGAAGGGGGCAAGGATATCATAGCCCATGAAGGGGTTGAGCGTCACGGCATCCACATCCATGCGGTCGAAATAGGCTTGAGCGTAGTATTTCTGCGTTTCACCGATATCGCCGCGCTTGGCATCCAGAATCACGGGGATGTGCTTGGGCATGTCCGGCAGCAGTTCCTCCAGCAGTTGCAGACCGGGAAGCCCCATGGCCTCGAAATAGGCGATATTGGGCTTGTAGGCTGCGGCATATGGGGCGGTCTCTTCCACCACCTTGCGCAGCCAGTCAGCCAGCTCGTTCATGTTCTCTGTCTGCGGGCGGGGATCCAGCCCCACGCACAGCGCAGAACGCGTCTCTTTGATTCGTGCCGAGAGTTTTTCCGTGAATTTCATAGCTCGCGCCCATTCTAGCAGAAAAAGTATCAGGACTCAAGCTTAATCCCCCCGGGGGATTTATCTCGAATTCTCCGCTTGTTTGACGGAGGAAAGAGCATCGAAACGCTTGATGTCATCGGTGGGCAGCATATAGAGCGGAGACCCTATTCGGAACTCTTGTTTGTATTTCTCTGCGTCTTCACATGCACCGAATCCGGCGGTCAGCATGAGTTCGTCCGTTTTTTCTCCCTTTTCGTTCAGAAACTCCAAATCAAGGAAGCGGAAGTAGTTGCCATGCGTCATGCTTCGGAAAGCCTCCTGCTGCTCTTCCCATGCCTCACGGCAGAGCGCCGGCATGTCCTGCAGATGGGGGATGATTTCCCGCACCGTGGCGAGTTCCTCCGCGCTCAGCGGTATAATGGTGTCCGGCGTTCCGCTGTAGGCATGCATGATGCGTATCTGTGCGGCGGTGGCTTCGGCTGCGGCTTTTTTCAGTTTTACCAGAGATTCGTTTTCCTTTTCGCAGCGCTCGACGTATTGGGCATATTCTTCATCGAGTTTTCGGGCTTCCTGCCATTGCTCCGCAAGCTGGCAGGAGCTGAACAGCAGGGAACTGAGGGACAACAGAGATAAACAGGCCGTTTTCATGGTGTATGAGAGGGGATAGAGGTAATTGATGCGCAGCTTATAGCATATACGGCATGAAAATGCAAGGGCTTTTGCCCGGATTTTGCAGCAGGCAGAGACAATTTTCTGCCGGAATGACTGATTTATCGGGGCAGAAAGGTTGAAAGGTCTTGACCGAACGGGTGTTTTATCATAAAAAAGGGTTATGCGCATTGTCATGATGGCAACCGGGGATATTGCAATCCCCACATTTCAGGCATTGGAGAGAACGGGTGAGCTGGTGGGGCTGGTGACGCAGCCGGATCGCCCCGTGGGGCGTCACATGGTGCTGACTCCTCCCCGTATCAAAGTTTGTGCGGAAGAAGCCGGGATTCCCGTGCTCCAGCCGGAAAAGATGCGCGATGCCGGAGCGGTGCAGGCGCTGCGCGATATGCAGCCGGATATTGTGGTGGTGATGGCATACGGCCAGATTCTTTCGCAGGAGGTGTTGGATGTGCCGGCGGTGGCCTGTATCAATGCACATGCTTCTCTGCTTCCCCGTCACCGTGGGGCTGCCTGCATTCAGGCGGCTATTGAGGCCGGTGATGATGAAACGGGTATCACCGTGATGCATGTGGTCAAAAAGCTGGATGCCGGTGATATCATCTGCCGCTCCGTTGTCCCTCTGTTGGGGCGAGAGACGGGAGAATCCCTGCATGATGATTTGGCGCTGCTGGCTCCGCAGGTGGTTCTGGAGGCGGTGGAAGGTCTGCGGAACGGCACGGCCGAGCGAGAGGAGCAGGATGAGAACCTCATGACGTACGCTCCCAAGCTGCTGCGCGCGGATGGGGAGATTGACTGGGCGCAGCCCGCTTTTCAGGTGGCGCGCAAGATTCGCGCCTATCATTCCTGGCCCGGTACGTTTACCATTTATCCCTCTGTTCACAAGGGTGTGGACAAGACGCTCAAGATTTACCCCCCTGTGGATGTGTTTACCCGCTACAAGAAGCCGGCAGGATGCCGCCCCGGGATGGTGCTGGAATCCGGCCCGGATGGGATGATTGTTTCCTGCGGGGGCAGCCGCGGCGGCGCCATCCGTATCATGACCATGCAGCCTTCCGGTGCCCGCAAGATGAATGCGGAAAGCTTTTTCGCCGGACACAAGATTATGCCCGGTGCTATTTTGGGCTTGCCCACGGTGATGTGAGCGATTGATAGGTAACAGTTCTCAACAAAAAACGCAGGTGAGTGGCACCTGCGTTTTTTGTTGTTCAAGTATTCAGTTTGCTTGTTCAGATGGCGAGCTCTTCTTCCGGCTCCGGCTTTTCTACGGGATCGTAGACGATGCGGGCCTGGGTCACGCGGCGGCCGTCTGTGCCGGTGACGGTGATGAGATAGTCCTTGAGGCGCACCTGTTCCTCGCAGCGGGGCAGGTGGCCAAGGCGGTCGGTGATGTAGCCGCCGAGGGTGGAGACGCTCTCGCATTCCACCTCACCCACGTTGGGCAGTTCTTCCTCTAGGTCAAACAGGGTCAGCGACCCGCTGGCAATGTATTGCCCCTCGCCGACTGCGAGGAAATCTCGAGTGGTTTCCGTTTCAAACTCGTCGCGGATGTTGTCGCCCACTACCTCTTCCACCACATCGTCCAGGAAGACAAGCCCTTGAGCATCACCGTATTCGTCCACCACCAGCGCAAAGTGGGTCTGTTCCTTGGAGAAGAAATCCAGCAGCGTGTCCAGTTTCATGGTGTCCGGTACTACCTTCAGCTCGCGGTGGACGCGGTGCAGGTCATGGTTTTTCTCATGCAGCATGCGCAGCACATCCTTCACATGAATCCAGCCCTTCACGTTGTCCAAGTGCCCGGAAACGAGCGGGAAGCGGCTGTGGCGGCTGTTGGTGACACGCTCAACAATCGTTTCGAACGGAGCCTCGATGTCCAGCACCTCCACGTTGTTGCGCGGCACCATGATTTCATGCACGGAGCGGTCGTTGAGCTCCAGCGCGTTCATGGATATTTCTGCCTCCGTCTCCGTCACCTCATTGGTTTTACCGCTCTGTTCCACGATGAGGGCGATTTCCTCTGCGCTGTGAGCCATGCTGGAGTTGTAGTGCGGATCCACGCCGAAGACGCGGTGGGCGATGAGGTTTGCCGTGTTGTTGCAGAATTTGATAATCCACGAGGTGTAGTGCGCAAAGCGGTACATGGAGGTGGAGGTTCCCATGGCTATCTGCAGCGGATGGCGGATGGCGATGCTCTTCGGCACCAGTTCGCCCAGTACCACGTGGGCAAAGGTGAACAGAATGTAGGCCAGTGAGTAGGATACGACGTGTACCACGGCCTCGGACAGATGCAGAAAGTAGCTGAGGGGCGGCGCGATGAGGCTTTCGATGAAGGGTTCACCCATGGCACCGAGGGCCAGAGAGGCAATGGTGATACCCACCTGGTTGGCGGAGAGGTAGGTGTCCAGATGCTTGACGATATGTAGGGCGTTTTTGCGGCGTCTGGCCTGGGCCTTGCTGTCTTCTTCCTGTTCGGCGAGCTGGCTTTCGCGCACGCGGGCGCTGGCGAACTCATTGGCGACGAAAAAGGCATTCAGGAAGAGGAAGAAGCTGATGCCCACGACAAACATGACGATGGAGCTGATGCTGGGGTACTCCCAGGTGACTTTGGCGGCTTCCTCTGCCGTCAGGAAAAATTGGAAATTGGTCATCGGTTTTTACTAACAGGTGGAAAAAGAAAATGGGTGGGGTCAGAGCTTTTCATAGACGCCCTGGTCTCGCTTCTGCAACACGGTGAAGCCAGCCTTGCGGGCATCCGTTACGGAAAGGGGAGCGGTAATCTTCGGCACATTCACGGTGCCGATTTTTTTGCGAACCGGATTCTTACAATACATACACCGCGTGTGCGGCTCCCGGCTCAGCGGGCGCATCAGCTCATAGCCCCTGCGGCACATCGGGCAGGATAGGGATGCGTCATCAGGATTTTCGGAAATATATTCGTACAGAGGCATAGCTTAGCGCGGACTATTCGTAAAGAATAGTCCGCGCAGAAAAATTGTCAAGTAGATAATGTGGCTTACCAGCTGGACTTGGTCACACCGGGAATCATGCCGGCGTTGGCAAGCTCGCGGAAAGCGATACGGGAAAGATGGAAGCGACGCAGGAATGCGTGACGACGACCGGTGAGCTCGCAACGATTTACGAGACGCACGGGGGAAGCGTTACGCGGCAGCATCGTCAGTCCGATGTAGTCGCCCTCAGCCTTCAGCTTGGCACGGAGGTCTGCATAACGAGCCGCGACAGCTGCCTTTTTCTTGTTTCTTTCGATCCAGCTTTTTTTTGCCATAACTTTGTGGGGCTGGTATGTACATCAAAACGGGATAAAAGTCAAGCTGAATTTGGAATTTTAATGGTTTTTTATCGAATTTGCTGACATTTCTACCGTTTATGAAACCCGAGAGACAATATGGCTGTCATTGACGGGGTAAGGAGACGACATGGATTCAACAACCGGAAATAAAACAAGCGGTGCCCTGAAAATGGGCGTGTTTACCCTGGCCATGATTAACGTGTCCGCCATTGTGAGCCTGCGCGGGCTACCGGCGGAAAGCACTTATGGCCTCAGTTCGGCATTTTATTATATTTTTGCCGCAATCTTTTTTCTCATCCCGGTATCGCTGGTGGCAGCGGAGCTGACCACGGGCTGGCCGCAGAAAGGCGGCGTCTTCCGTTGGGTGGGGGAGGCCTTCGGACCACGCTGGGGCTTCTTGGCCATCTGGCTGCAATGGATAGAGAGCACGATATGGTTTCCGACGGTGCTGACCTTTGCGGCGGTATCGCTGGCGTTCATCGGGCCGAATCAGAGCTGGGATGCGGCGCTGGCGGCGAATGCTGAGTATGTGTTGCTGATAGTGCTGTTGGTGTACTGGGGGGCAACGCTGCTGAACATGCGCGGCATGGGGCTGAGCGGCAGTATTACCAAGTGGGGGGCTCTGCTGGGCACGGTGATTCCCGCCGGGGTACTTATTGTGCTGGGTATGGCCTATTGGGCCATGGGGAATCCCATTGATATCTCCATGAACCCGGCGAGCTTCTTTCCGGACCTGAGCAACTTCAACAATCTGGTGCTGGCTGCCAGTATCTTCCTCTTCTATGCCGGTATGGAGATGAGCGCCGTGCATGTGAATGATGTGCAGAATCCCCGCCGTGATTTTCCGCTGGCCATAGGCATGGCTTCCGTCATCACGGTGTGTATCTTCGTGTTCGGCACGCTGGCTATCGGCTTCATCATCCCGAAGGGGCAAATCAATCTGGTGCAGAGTCTGCTGGTGGCCTACGACAAGTTGTTTGACTGGCTGGGGATGCCCTGGCTGGGCTCTGTGCTGGCAATCTGTCTGGCCTTTGGTGTGCTTGCTCAGGTGGTGGCTTGGGTGGGCGGCCCGTCTAAGGGCTTGCTGCAGGTGGGCTGCGCTGGGTATCTGCCGCGCTTCATGCAGCGCACGAACAAGGCCGGGGTGCAGGTGGGCATCCTGTTGATTCAGGGGGCGGTGGTGACGCTGCTTTCCGTCTTCTTCGTGCTGCTGCCCAGCGTGCAGTCTGCCTATCAGATGATTTCCCAGCTCACGATTATTCTTTACTTGCTCATGTACATGCTCATGTTTGCTGCGGCCATTTACCTGCGCTATTCCGAGCCGTCTGTACCGCGTACGTTCCGAATTCCGGGGGGTAAGAGCTTCGGTATGTGGGTGGTGGCCGGTGTGGGACTTATCGGCAGCCTGCTGGCCTTTGTGTTCAGCTTTATTCCTCCCGGTCAGATTGAAGTGGGCAGTCCGGCGCTGTATGTGACCCTGCTGGTATTCGGCACGCTGATTTTTACCGGGATTCCTTTCATTATCTATGCTGTGCGGAAGCCGGAGTGGAAGCGTGCGGATGTGGATTTTGAGCCTTTCGGCCGCGATGCGACGCAAACGAAGTGAATGAGGCTGCAACGCTATTGAAAGAATGAGTCAGAGGGTATAAGCTGCCCTTGTTATGACAGTTCAGACGATACGCGAAAGAATATATGAAGTGGTGGCAACGCAGACCTGCACGGTGACAACGCCGGATGGCACGCTGATATGTGTGGTTGAACCGGGGACTCCCGTCAGCTTCGTCGCTCCATCATCCTCAATAGAGGTCAGCGATGATGCGGCAAGTGTGACACCGGCCTTCTGAAAACACCCGCCGATTGCGATGTTGCAATCGGCGGGTATTTTTTACGTTGGTTTATCAGTATGTGTTATTTTCTTCCGCCCGCACCCGAATTATTTACCGAAGCGTCGTTTCAGATATCTAATCGCGCGGGGAATGATAGTGATGCCTCTGTATAAATAGCCCCTGGTTCGCAGTCTGAACGGACCGACGCTTGTCGTGTTGACTATTTTTTCTCTTATCTCTTCCAGCGGCCATACGGACATTTTAGAGAATATCAAAGCTCTATCTTTCGGGATACGCTTTTTCGGACGAACATATACGGAAGGCTGCGCTAAACATATATTTCCGGAAACTTCCAATCTCAAATCAATCATGTTTGATAAATCCTGCAAATAGGCGTTTCCCTTAGGGGTATTGGCCAGAATCGCAGATATACCAAGTTTCATTGGCCAATCAGAATGATGTTTTTCTACTCCCCAGTAATCACCAAGGGTTATGTCACCCTGCCTGGGAATATGTGCGTAGGGACAATTGTAGCATACTTTGTTTAATGCCTTGTCGCACAAAAACATGTTCATGTAGATATCTGCCGGAAAAGCTTCGGAGGCGTGACTGCCATCGGTGTAGTGTCTTGTGACATGGAATAGTTGCCACCCTTCCGGTTTGTCGCGGAATGAAACGTGATCGATTGTCTTACCGGTTCTCGCTTCTTCCTCTTTTACGTATTTCTCCAAGATAAGGTGGGAGGGGGAGCCGTGGCACACTATGTCTACAGTGAGAAGATTGTCGTATGGCTTGCGCAGGTACTTCTTCAGAGCATGCACCTGACATGGAGTGCCGCTGAATAAAACAAGGCGTCCGCTGTTCAATTCGGCTTTTACCTCCCGATACACATAATTCGGTTTAGCCTGAGTGTACTTGGAGCCAAGCATGGGGGAAAGTTGCTCCTGTGTCTCAGCCTTGGAAAAAACTGCCGTTAATTTATCTTGCCATACTACGCCAAAGACACATCCTCCTTCGTTTATGGCTTTTCGAGCCAACGCAGTAAAGACCCCACCGCTTGAGCTTTTTTGATGGATGTCCTTATCCTTGTTCCATCCGCCATAGGATACAACGCTGTCGATATCATCAGAATAGGTGGGCTTTTCCGCAAGTGCGATGCATTGCTTTACGCAAAGTCCGCAGTTTACACAGGATGAAATGTCTACCTGCGGTACCAGGAAGCCTTCGTTGTTCCACTGCATGCTGATAGCGTTCCGAGAGCATACATTGGCACATAAACTGCAGCCGGTGCAATCTATGGGAGGTGTGATGTGATTAAGTGGTTTCATTAACGGTGGTATAAAATTTAAGCATAAAGGAAATGGTAAACGGACGCCTTATGTTGTCGTTTGGAAAACTAATTTAAGCCCTTTTGGCGTGAAGCCTTGGCGGGTGTGTCTCTTATATCATCCGATGCCCCCTGATGTCAATTTATTTTTGGAGTTGTTTTGTAACGTAATGTTGATGTGTGTTTGTTTTTTACTCAGTGCCTATAATTCGCCAAAACCTAATTTACAATCTCGCCATGAATAGCATTCATACATACATGACAAGCTGACGAGAAAACGGCTTGACTATTGCTGTGTAATGCTTTAAGAATGATTGAGGATGATGGTTTTGCTAAGGGCACCGCATCTCTACGGTTTGTTCCGGATTCTTATGGTAGACGTTAAGAAAGAAACTATTTCAGGAGCGAAATGGCTGCTGCTGCAGAAGTGTACTGTGCAGCCGTTGCAGTTTTTGTACAGTATGGTATTGGCACGTCTGATTACGCCGGCAGAGATGGGTATTGTCGGACTTACGGCCGTATTCTTTGCTGTAGCAGTCACCCTGTCTTCTTCTGGTTTAGGCGCTGCTCTCATACGAAAATTGGATAGAACGGACGAGGATTGTGATACAATGTTTTGGTTTAATCTGGGGATGAGCATTATCTTTGCAATCGCTCTTTACTCGGCTGCTCCATGGTTTGTTGCCTTTTATAACCAGCCTGAGTTGTTATGGCTTACTCGTTGTAGTGCATTTATGATGGTGCTTAGTTCCAGTGCCGGAGTTCATTGGACTCTGTACTCTGCCAGACGTGATTTTAAAACTCCTGCAATTATTCAGTCTGCCGCTAGCATTATTTCGATGCCGGTTTGTTTGGTGCTTGCTTATTTAGGCTGGGGCGTATGGGCACTTATGTGTGGTACTGTTACCAGTTCTGCTGTATCTTTGATTGCCGTGTGGTGCGTTTCACCCTGGAAGCCCAGAATGAGGTTTTCAAAAGTATCGTTTTATGAACTTTTTGGTTTTGGTTGTAAATTGACAGCTGCTTCATTATTGCATACGCTGTATAGTCATTTACGTACTTTCATTATAGGAAAGTTTTATAGCCCTGCCGATTTGGGAATGTATTCTAAGGGGGCAAGACTTGCGGAACTTACTCCGCAAACAATCAGTAGTTTGTTGGGAAGTGTCACCTTTCCTATTCTTGCTACGTTGCAGAATGATAAGGAACGCCTGACTTCTGTATACCGAAAATATATTAAGGTTGCTACGATTCCTATTGCTTGGGGGTGTGTTGTAATGATGGCGCTTGCAAAACCGATGGTGGGTTTTTGTTATGGTGATGCATGGTTACCCTGCGTTATTTATGTGCAGATTATAGCCTGCTGTCTGATGTTTGATCATATCTGTATTATAAATCTCAATCTTTTAAATGTAATTGGTAGATCAGATCTTATATTACGACTCGAAATTATCAAAAAGTTTATCAGTATACTTTTCGTTTTATATGCAGCCACTATCAGTGTGACGGCTATATGTATATCTATGGCCATTTATTCCCAGATAGCTGTCTTTATAAACAGTTATTATACCGGCCGATATATTGGGCTTACCTGGTTGAAGCAGCAGAAAGATTATTGGCCCTACATCATTTTATCTTTGTTTTCTGTGATACCTGCATTTTTACTTACTCTTACAAAATTGCCGGATATAGTTGTGCTGTTTGTTGGTGCCGTTCTTTCTATCGTTATTTATTTGTTTCTTCTTATTTACAAAAAAGATGGATTGTTGTTGGAGTTGCTTCAGCCGCTTGAAAAGAAAGTTTCTTTCTTAAAGAAGCCAATGAGCAGAATAAGCGCTTGGATAAACAGGTAGTATGTTTGTAGCGCCTCAAAACATGCGAACCCAGACTTAGGAGGGGAATTCAAACCTATAAATTACCTGGGTATCCGATGTGTGGCTGTTCTTGTCGTAGGAATAGGATACTCCGCATCAAACAGCCCACAATCCTTTGGCCTGAAATTGTCCCCTTTTTTCCTAGTTCCCTCATTTGTAGCGACGTTACTCTGGTGCATTTGGAACCTCTTCTTGCCCATGGAGATGTGAAAACGATTCATCCGACTTTTACCCTGTCGGACTATGTGTATGAGTTTCTCTGATTGGAATTGAATAGGCCGGGATGACACCATCTTCGAAATGGCATTTCCTGAGTTTCAAGGCACACTTCGATATCCGTCAGTCCGGATTCTATCAGAACTTTTCACTCAGAACTGAGCAAAAGAACCAGTTGTGCTGAACTTTCGGGTTGCTTATTTCCCCAGAATTTCTTTAATAATATTTTCTGCGGCACTTATGTTGTTTGGCGGAATCAGATATGTTTCAACAACTTTCGTTCGTTCTGATTTTTTTGGGTCTTGTCCGAAGAATACCTGCCGGTTCAGGAAAGTATGCAAATCTTCAGTCGTGTACCCAATATATTGAGCATAAAATGCATTCTTTGCCATTTCATTTAGCTGAGATACTTGTTGGGCCTCGTTCTTTGCCATGAATAATACGGGATTTCCGGTAAGTAAATACTCACAGCAGAATGAACTGCAATCATGTATCATGGCATCGGATGTCATAAATAAATCTATATACTCACCTTGCTCCAATTGAGTATTGATACCGTGTTCCCATGCAGAATAGTAGGCGTCCGTGCGTTCTTTCCCCCAATCCGGATGTTTGTATAGCTCTCTTTTCAACCATGGATGCGGCTTAAATGCAAATTGTACTTTCCCGATTTGTTCATGGGCAAATTCGAGCATGTATTTGGAAAGTTCTATGAAATTAGAGTAATTCAGATACACGCCGTGCTTCCCTGTTATCGTCCAATGTGGAGCCCAGATGATTTTTTTACATGGCGTTGGTTGTTTTTTCCACGGAGATGTATATTGATTTCTCATGAAATCGTCTACAAACGCCAGACCTGTGGTTACAGAATTAATTCCCTTGTTTTTCTTTATGTTTTCGGATAACTTTCTTATAACATTGTTTTCATAGCAATCTAGGAATGCTATATTTTGATACATTTTGTTGTATGCCCAGTCCTGATTGCCGGAATGGAAGGCGTATTCGCAGTCTATAAGAAGTTTGTTGAGATTACGGGGGAAGTCAAGGGGAGGTGGGACAAGACCCGGATACGGTTGTGGATAAAACAATAAATCGTATTCGCTTGGAATATTTTCGTATTGGGAGTTACCCTCTATATCGCACCACTCCACAAAGTGATAGCCTTTGTAATCAAAAAAGGAGCGTAGTTGTTGTAACTCTGTAGCTCTCATCTTTAAATCAGCTATGGTCGGATTAGGAACTATAAGGATTTCAACTTGAAATCGCTTATGGCTGAGTAGTCTCTTATAGAGAGAGTCTACTTTCCATAGAGCCGTCGAACACGCTATAAAAAGAACATTTATTTTTTCTTTTTTACGCATTCTGTTTATTTTGGGGTGAATGAATATCTTTCTGTACAGCATGCCCTGCATTACATTTATTTTTATGTAATGCAGCTTGAGTATTAAACACCTGGGTAATATGGATTTGATGAGACTATAGGGATTCATTCGAATGATTTATGAATAATCTTAATTGTCCTTTCGATACCGGAAAGAATAGTATATAGTGGCTTCCATCCCAGACTTTTGAGTTTTGTCGGATCAAGCAGAGCTTTGTTGGCAGTAGAAAATCCGGCAGACTCTGTTTCATCTGGAATTTCATAGCGAAGTTTTGTGCCACATACTGTAGCTACATGTTGAGCAAGATCACGCAAGGTTATATCGGATTGCGAATCTGCAATGTTATATGCTGCCCCAGATTTCCCCGTTAGCATGATAGAGAGGATTGCCGCCGCTGAATCTGCTACGTACGCGTATGAGAAAAGTTGATCTCCTTTACTTTTCAACACAATATCTTCTCCGGCTAATCCTTTTTTGATAAATTGGGATAGAGCCTTGGTATCGCTCATTAACATGGTTGGACCATATGTGCGGGGCAAGCGGGCAGATACGTAGTCGACACCTTTCTCTTTTGCATAAGCCTGGCAGAGAGCTTCGCTGAGACGCTTGCTTTCCGGATATCCCGCCCGAAGGGTGTTGCAGTCGATGTATCCGCAGTAGGATTCATCAAATAAATCGATATCTCCGCGATTTTGTCCATACACTTCTACAGTTGATGTAAGGACAAATCGGGCGCCCTGTGAATTGGTACACAGGTAATCAAGTAAGTGATATGTGCCGAAAATATTGGTGGTAATGGTACTAATCGGTTCAGTGGCGTATGCAACGGGATGAGTCGTGCTGGCTGAATGAATAACAAAATCAGGCGGTGGCATGTCATTCCTCAGAGGGTGGTTTATGTTGTGCCGGATAAAAATGAATTTGTCATTGTTCCAGTGATGGGCAAAGCGGGCTTGCGCTTTGGCAAGATTCCTTCCCATGGCAATCACCGTACAACCGAGTTTGTATTTGCTGTTGGCGTGCAGGATAGAATCTACGATGAAGCTACCAATCATGCCGGTGGCGCCGGTAATGAGGAGTGTCTTATTTTGTAAATGATGCAGCTTAATTGTAGCCTTGAGGCAATTATCCAAGTCCTCAAGATATAATTTATGTCGGAACATGTCGATTATTTGCTGTTAAGGTAGCCTTTGAAAAGTTCTAAGTCGTCCTGTGTAGTCAATTTGATGTTTTTATCAGAACCCGCTGCAAAGTGTAGGCGTTCTCCCAAATCCACCATCATTGTATTGGTGTAAGATGAACCATAGATGCCAATTTTTTCTTCAAATGCTTTTGTATATGCCCATACCAGTTTGTGAAGCTTGTAGGCTTGTGGAGTAGAGACTCGGCGTAACGTTTCTCGTGGGATATACTGTGTGGTTGTAGTTGGACTGTCTTGAGAAACCAGAAAAATCTGTTCATTATAGGGAAGAGATGTGACTGCGTTCCCCTTTTCTTCGCATACGTTCAGCACATCGGTGAGGACATAATCATCTACAATTGGTCGAATTCCATCGTGAATAATAATGGTATCATTATCATCTGCGAAATCTCGAATAGCAAAAACACCGTTGCGAATGGATTCCTGACCGGTTGCACCACCTGGAACAATTAATTTTAGCTTAGTAATTCCATAAAAATCAGCATACCGTAGCAGGCGCTCTTCCCAGCCTTCGAGGCATACACAGACAATAGAGTCTACCATGGGATGGTTTTGGAAACTTTCTAAGGTGTACAACAACACGGGTTTATCATATATTTTAATGAATTGTTTGGGAGTCTCAAGTCCCATACGTGATCCGACGCCTCCGGCTATGATTAATGCTATGTTGGACATGCTAGGTTGGGAAGATGAAAAATAGTTATTTGTAGGTGTAATTATCAATGATGGCTTGTAAGCGGCGCAAAAATCAGAAAGTTTGAAAAGTGGGAAATGAGTTTATAACTAAATTTACAAGTATTTATCACGTAATCACGCACAGTTTGCCAGAATTTTAGAGATATGCAAGTTTTTTTTGTCTGAGAGTCGAAATAAGGGGTCTGTTTCAAATCTGCTGGTAGAAGAAACGGGATGTTTTATGCATCCTTTGAAGTTTCAGGAAGTAAATTTGACGTAGTTTCAAGAACAGATACCTCACATCAAACAGACCTCATGCCTTGGACAGTATTCGCTTGATGGCTGCATTGGCAGATTCTATTCGGGCTGAGTTTATCTGATAGCGAATGCCGTTTATCACCTCATTAAATTGCTCACTGATTTTCCTGGAAAAGTTGCGCAATATCTTAACTTTAATCCTCATACATATCTTTATCCAAAGGATTAGGCGTAGAGTTGCTGTGTTTTCATCTCTTGTCTGAAATACCTGCCGGAATAAGCGTTGGAGCGGTCAATGCCAAGGTATTTGATTTTCCTTTTCTCTTCATCATTAAACTTGTTAAAGAAATCATCAAGGCAATGGCAGTCCTTACCTCTCACCATTTCCAATGGCTCACCGGTTGAAGCATTCAGGCAAACGGTCACAAAGCCCTGGCTGGCACCAACGTACTTCTCGTCTATCAATACGCCTTGTACATCCTCCATCTTCGGCTTAGGAATATCATTTTCAAGAACTTCCTTATCAATGCGGAGTATAGTTGAATAGCTAATGGAATATTCATCTTGAAGGAAGCGTGCGGGTGTATGCACGAGAGAGCGAGAAAGAAGTCGCATCAGTCTCCAAGTGTAGCCATAGGAGGGGTGGCATATTTCAGGCCGTAATGTGAGGTATCGCTTACAGTAGGCACAATACCCCTGCATTGTATCAACGAAGAGAGTGACATCCTTATCCGCTATGGGTAAATCACGCACGCAAATCTCTCTTACAGAGTGAGTTTTAAGTGCTGTGCGACACTTAGAGCAACAAAAATTGTATCTATGGTCGATTGCGAGCTTGACCTCAACGCGCTTTTGACGGACAATAGCGCTGGTGGCAGTCCAGCCCTTTTGTTTGTATATTTGTTTTATCATCAACCCTTTGTAACGAGTGTTACAAAGACAAGCAAGGCTGGACTGCTGCTTTTTTTTGTCAACAGAGGACTACTTTTGCATCAGCAAATCTGAAACAGACCTTTTGACACTAAATGGATAAAATTTTCACTTGACAATAAAACAGGCCATCTGCATAATGCTCACCCCTTTTGTTGGGGTATGATGAGCATATCCCGGAACGGCTCGTCAATAGGACAAAAGAAGTGCATGTTATGAAATCGGATAAAAAGGAAAAGCTTGAATCTCTTTATTTTTTGAAAGCCATCAGCTGCTTTTTTGTAGTAACAATTCACTCTTCCGTGTATGGTTCACAATTTTTCCATGCTTTTTTTGGAATAGGTACATTATGTTTTTTGTCTATTACCGGCTATCTTCTTTATTCTAGAGAAAAGGCCCGCGAACTGACGAAGTGTGCCAAATGGGCACGCAAATTGTTCAATTTGTCCATCATTGTCACATGTGTATATTTGGTCGAGCTGGTGATATTGTTGGCGCTGCATCCATGCCGAGAACCAGGTTTAAGCTATTACTCACCCTTTATCAGGTGGAGCATTGTCGCAGCAGATTCGCATGGAGTTTTTGGGGGGGAGCATCTGTTTGTGTGGGCAAAAAGCCTGCTGATGTCTTTCTTCTTTGGTAGCGGAGTATGTATCACCCTGTGGTATTTGACGGCAGTGTGGGAATCACTATTGATTCTCTATGTCGTTTTGCGCTATTGTCCCAAACTGATATATGGCTTCCCCCTGCTGTTTGTTTTAACCTATTTACTGCGCTCTCATCCGGCCTTGGTCTTCCCGGACTCTCCTGATGTGGCTTTATACATGCGGTTATCAATTATTACGGCGTTGCCCTTTCTAAGCACAGGTTATTTAATTCACAAACATGAAGAGGCTTTACTGCGTATCATCAATGTAAAGATTTGGCTACCCATTGCTATAGGTCTGCTGTTAATCGAAAGTCAGATTCGCATTCATGTTTTTGCTTCTTACGGGCGCTACTGTTTTTGCACTTATCCGTTGGTCTGTTTGCTAATCATTGCTTGCAAACAATATAGCCGCTTTTCTGTCCCATTTTTGAATACCATCGGGGAAAAACACTCTGCCAATATTTACTACTTCCACATGATTATTTTGTTCATCCTGATTGCACTCAGGATTCATATCCCCTATGTGGAAGCTATCGTGGTGTGGTTGCTGTGTATTCCGTTGTCCATCATCTTCAACAAAACGCTTGCTTGGTGTCATCATAAAAAAACTCCTCAAAAGCTTCCTCGTGATGCATAATCCGAACAAACATGCTTTGCTGACAGCGCCTAGTGCACCTCGCCCGTGTATCATCCATCACGATATGCGGAATACATAAAAAGTTTGGCATGGAAGGCCATTGAGTGCTATACACAGGCGATACCAGTTTAGTCAGCGTTTTCATAGGCGTTCTCTGTTCCGGTTACGTCCTCGTAAGCCTTCTCTCATACGTGTGTTGTACAAAAACGTAAACAAGCCCCAAGTTGAGGTCAAATCTCGTATGGTGACTATTGCGCCTCGAATCTCGCAGAATGTACCCGATACTGTGTGAGATGCTAGGTTTTACGATTGCTATGAGCTGTGGTGCGCCCTTCCTGCTGAGGGAGCTATTACTATATAACTCGATATCGACGTGCCAAAGTATACCGTATTTGGGGAGTACCGTTTTGGATGAAACTGTATACCAACTCCGGGCGTCCTGTGACGCTGCGGCTGCTTCTTGTTCAAATCAAAGCAAGGCTAGCGCGGTTGCTTGGCAGGAAATAGGGCTGTTCTTCCACTTGGTGCCCACATAAATTGTACTCGTGAGATAGCAAACAAAGAAAAACAGATAGAGACACCATTGCCTGAGTTAACGGATAAATGTTAAACTCTCCGTATGAAGCAAACTCAGACAACACGAGGACTTTCATACGGGCCTCTATCACCGAACGGAGAAGTCATATCATCTGCTGAAGGGAAGATGATTTGTGAGACGTCGCCCGGGAATCCGAAGCAATTCGTAGCGCCTTCAGTGGGAGTGTGTTACAGTAATCCCAATACGTGTATAACAAAACAGGCTATCCGGAAGCGCCGGAACGGTTTGTTGAGGATGGCCGGCGTGCCCTCCCCGGAAGCATCGGCATTCACGGCGTTAGAATATCTGGAATCCAGCGGGACACAGTTCATTGATACAGGTATTGTGACTGATGGAACGTATACTATTGAGGGTGATATGCGCGTTGTATCACCACGAGGCTCATACTGGGGGCGCAGAACGTCAGCCGGCGGAGCAGAAAGCGAGACTTTTCCTGATGGCAATTCTATATTGACACATATAAAGCCCACATCTATGCTCGCCAGCGTTTGCATTAACTACATTTACCGCGCGCGCCCTCGAGAAGTAGTTGACGTTACTCTGCGGCATCGTTACGCGATGAAAGAGGGCCAAAAAAGCATAAGCCTTGACGGCGTTAATGTCGCGATTGCAGCGCAGAATACCTACAGCGTGAAAGCTGTAAATAATAACAATTTAACGTACTATTTATTCTGCGAAAACAAATTAACAACAGCGACAGAAATGGCAGTCATAGCCGTTTATTTGTTCCGCATGACAGATGGCGTGGGCAACGTGGTGCTGGACTTAGTACCCATTCTTGACGCCGACGACACGCCCTGCATGTATGACCGAGTGAGCAAGCTACGTTTCTATAACTCCGGGACGGGCACTTTTGGCTATGCTCTCAAGGAGCAGGGGGCGAGCCGTACCTATTCATTGAGAAATAGGAGAGCCGTTGCTCCCTCTGGGGTGTACGCACGTCCGACCGGCGATAAGGAGTTGGAGGTGCTGGCCGACACGGAGGAGACCACCGGCGAGGGCTGGGAGTGGTTCTCCAACACGTCCGAAGCTTATGAGTACTTCGGCATTGTGTCGGAAGAAGAACTTTTAACCGAATAATTGAGTATGGAACAGGAGAAGAAAGACAGGATGCAGGCGGCTGCCGTAAAGGTGGCTGTGGGTGCGTTTGCCAAAGCGCGTTTACTGACGGGCTGGCGCAAGTGGGCGGCGATTGTCGTTGGAACACTCACGGCTGCAGCTGCTGCATGGTTGATGAGCGGGTGCGCAGCGGCGGTAAGACAGGACGCCTCCGGTGTGAGCGCTCGATGGGTTATTGTATTACCCATCGATAAATGAGAGCCGAACGCCGGGAGAATGCCCCGGTGTGGAAATCAAAAGGGGAAGCCCCGTCTCGGGACTTCCCCTTTTAGTATTTTGTTGCGAGGTGTATCAGCCCTCGTAGAGCTCTTTGATGCGTCCGATGAGGGCGAATGCGTGGCTGACCATGGCGCGGGTCTCGTTGAGCAGCGTCAGGTACAGGATACCGTTGCGCATGCCGCTTTCGTCCTCTGCGTGGTGCATCAGGTGGCGGGTAATGCAATCGGCAAAATCGTCCCCGAGCTGATCAGTGGTTTCCAGCATGGCTGCAATGCCTTCATAATTGCCGGATTTGAGCATATCGGTGAGGTTGGGGTAGAAGCGACCAATCTTTTCGGTCAGGGCGAGCAAGTCCTTGCCCTGGGCTTCATTGAGTCCCTCGTGGTTGTTATCGATGTGGTTGTAGGCGGCTTTGACAAGCGTGAGCAGCCGCTCACAGGTGTTGATGGAAATCTCCGTGATGCGGAAGATGAGCTGCCCGCGATCTGCAAGTTCCTTGGGAATGGTCGGCAGGGTAGGCAGTACTTCATTTTCACGGATGAGCTCTAAATCGCGACGGAGAGAGCGTGTCTTTTTGCGCAGACGCTTGAGGGCATCGCGGTCCTCTTCCAGTAGCGCTTTCACCATGGCTTTATAGATGCCGACCATGCGACCCAGTCGTCCGGCGGCAGAGGCGCCGAACTCGTACACGGAGGCGTCCTTATTCACATCCAGCAGGCGGATTTCCTGTTTCTCTCCTCCTCCGAGTACGGAGGATTTGATAAGAAGGACACCACCGATGACCACCATGATGACAATGCCCCAGAAGCCACCGTAGGCCATGGTGACAGCTACCAGGAATGATGCCAGACAGGCGCCGATGGCGGTGATGAACCAGCCGCCCACCACGGTGAGCACGCCGGTGATGCGGTATACCGCCGTATCGCGTCCCCACGCGCGGTCAGCCAGCGAGGAACCCATGGCCACCATGAAGGTGACGTAGGTGGTGGACAGCGGCAGCTTCATGGTGGTGGCCATAGAGATGAGCAGGGCTGCCACCGTCAGGTTGACGGAGCCGCGCACCTGGTCATACAGTGCACCGGTTTCCTCCTCCGGAGCCAGGGGCGTGAAGCGCTTGGAAACAAATTCTGCAATGGGTTTCGGGGTGATAGCGGCGACAAAGCGGAACGTGTTAAGCGTGTAGCGCACCATTACTCGGGCAGGGGAGCTGGAGCCGAAACGCTCCTTGCTGGTGTTGGCAGAAGAGAGCTTCAGCTCTGTCTCGGTCACCTTGCGCGCTTTCTTGGAGAAGAAGAGGGCTGCGACCATGATGAGGCCGGCACCCACCAGGTAAATGAGGTCTGCCGTCTGCGGCTGGTTGAGTCCGCTCATCTTGAGCGTGGCAAGGTCGCCGCCGGCTGCCAGAGTTTCGTTCGCAATTCCCATGGCAGATTTAGCCGCCATGAAAACACCGATGAAGTTGACCAAATCATTACCGGCAAAGGCGAGGGCCAGCGCGCCGGTGCCGGCCAGCACGGTGAGTCGAAGCGTATTGACGCGGAAGATGTACTGAAGAATAGCGGCAAGGATGCTCCAACCAACGAAGCAGCAGGGAAGTACCATGGCCATGTTGGCATCAATATAGTGCATGATGTCCTTCGGCATGATGGTGCTGTCTTTCAGTCCCTTGAAGACGGCAAAGTAGGTGATGGCGGTGAAAGCCATGCCGCACCACAGCGAGCCGATATAGCGGAAAGTGCGTTTGTAATGGAAGCTGAACAGCAGGCGGGAAAGCCACATGACCACTGTGCCTGTGGTGAAGGCAATGGCCACGGAGGCGAAGATGCCGGTGACAATGCGGAATGCGTTGCCGCTGTTGATGTAGTCTCCTATGTTGTTATCCGGAGAATTGCTGCTGCTGTACAGAGCCATACCCAGCGCAGAGCCCAGCAAGGCAAACACCAGAGCAATGGTAGTAGACGTGGGAAGCCCCAAGGTGTTATAGATATCCAGCAGAATGACGTTGGCAATCATCACGGCCAGAAACAGAATCATGACCTCGTGGAAAGTAAACTCCTGAGGCAGGAAAACGCCGCTGCGGGCTACCTCCATCATGCCGCTGGAGAACGAGGCTCCCAACAGCACACCGATGGCAGCCACGGCTACCACGGCGTTGAATGAAGCGGCGCGACACCCCAGTGAGGAGTTAAGGAAGTTACAGGCATCATTGCTCACGCCCACAATCAGCCCGAAGACCGACAGGAACAACAGCAATCCGTATATCACATAATAGATGGTGTCCATGTGTTTGAGTCACTCTATCATGAAGCCTGCCTGTTTTCAAGTATAATCGCTTTTTTTCGGGCCTCGCCGGGAACTATTTTTCTGTTGGTAAAAAGAAAAACGCTCAGGAGTTACTCCTGAGCGTTTTATGCTCGATGGGGGACTCGAACCCCCACGGCTCTCACCATTAGATCCTTAGTCTAACGCGTCTACCAATTCCGCCAACCGAGCATCGGTTGCCATAATGGGCACGGGCAAACTATACACGAATTGCTCCGCAGATGCAAGCCTTTTTTTGTAGTTTTGTGAAAAAATGTGGAAAAATTACCGTTTGGAGCCCTGATAAGAGCCCCGAGAGTCATAATAACGGGTTGTCCCGCCGGATTCGGATGCAGAGCCGCGATAGGAACCGCGGGAGTCATAGTAGCGCGTCTCGCTGTCGGAGCGGGAGGACGAGCCGCGGAAGCTACCGCGCGAATCGTAGTAGCGGGTGTTGCTCCCGGATTCCGTGGAAGACCCCTGATAGGAGCCTCGGGAGTCATAATAGCGGGTGGTGTTGCCGGATTTTTCTGCGGTGCCGATGTGGCGGCCACTGGAATCATAGTATCTGGTGGTGTTGCCGGAGGTGCGGGAGCTGCCGTTAAAGCTGCCGCTCGGGCCGTAGAAATGCTGACCGTGACAGACAGCTGCGGCAATAACCGAAAAAATAAGGGCGGTTTTCATGGGTGTTTTAGGGGGTGATATGGTTGACGGTTGCGTCCAAGCTTCCTTCTGCCAGACGAATCTGCAGGCGGTCGCCGGGTGAAAAATCTGCTGCTCTCCGGGCGAGCTTGCCCTCGGTGGTGCGGACAAACGCGAATCCTCTGTCAAGTGCGTGTTGGGGACTTGCTGCGGATAATTTGGCTTCCAATGTGTTGAGCAGTGCCCCGTCGTGTTGCAGACGCGCGGAAAAAATCCGCATGAGGGATTGCTCTGTGGTGGTCAGTCGCTGATGGGCAGCCTCAATGCCTCGCTGCACGATGCGGGGGGAGAGGTGTGCTTCTGCGGTATTGAGATGTTCGTGTGCCTGGCGGAGGCGCAGCTTCCCGGTGTTGGTGAGTTCTTCTGCCAGAATGTCGAGCCTCTGCTGGAAGGGGGCCAAGATTTCCTGTGGGCGACTTAATTTTCCCTGGGATGCAGCTTTCAAGCGCAGTTTTGCCATTTGGAGGCCTTGCTGCAGCCTGCGGCGCAGGTGTTGTTCTGCGCCGTTCAGTCTAGCCAGCAGCTCTGCGGCATCCGGGGTGGTCAGCTCGATAGCGGCGGTGGGGGTGGGAGCCCGCATGTCCGCTACGAAGTCGGCTATGGTAAAATCCGTTTCATGCCCGACTGCGGAAACTACGGGAATGGGGCAGGCGGCAATGGCGCGAGCCAGTATTTCTTCATTGAAACACCATAAATCCTCCATTGACCCGCCGCCTCGAGCCAGTACCAGATAATCGACCCGAGGAAGACCGAACTCTTCCGGATTTCCCAAGCGTCGTATAGCTTCGGCAAGCCCGTACTCGGCACCCTTTCCCTGTACCTGCACAGGGTAGAGCCAAGCCTGCATCCATGGGGCGCGTTGCTCCAGACGGTGGCGCATGTCCTGAATAACGGCTCCCGTAGGGGAGGTGATGAGCGCCACGCTTTGAGGAAACGTGGGCAGGGGGCGTTTACGGGCGCTGTCGAACAGGCCCTCGGCCATGAGCCGCTGTTTCAGCTCTTCAAACTGTTGTTGCAGACTGCCTTTTCCGGCTTCTTTCACCCTGTCCACTATGAACTGAAGCGAGCCACGCCCCTCCCAGACGGTGGCTTTGCCATACAGTTCTACCTGCATACCCTCGCGCAGCTGTACCCGCGAGGCTCGCGCCCGGAATGCATACATGGCGCATTGCAGCTGTGCATGCGCATCCTTGAGTGTGAAATAGACGTGGCCGCTGGCGGCGGCCTTGCAGGAGCCAACCTCTCCTGCCACACATTGTTCCCCGATATGGAGTTCTACCGTGTGTTTGAGGCGGGCTACCAGCTCTGTAACGGTCAGCGGCATCTTGCCGTTTATTTTTTCGCTTCGCGAGCTTTCAGAATGGTTTCGTTGGGGTCTGTCCAATCCGGGATGTAGCCTTTGGCATAGGTAAATAAATCACGGTGGATATACTCATAGTATGCCTCTTTTTCCTCATCGTTCAGGCCGTTCCAGATGCAGATGTTAAGGGTGCGGGCTACTTTCTGCATCATTTTGAGGGTGAGCTGACGCCCCTGGCGAGCCTTCTGCACCTGTTTGTGGGTGAGCTGCTCAATGGAGGAGGTGACTAAATCATGATTATCCAGCCCCCAGCGCTGCATGATGTCATCAATGCGCTGCGGGCCGTGGTTGCGTTCGTTTTCTTCGTTCATCTTTAAGGATATGTACTATTTGTTGTCGGTGGGTAGAAGGGGGAAGTGGAATCCGGTTATCAATAGCCGGGAAGGCGTCGCACGTAGAATCCGCCGCAGGGACGGCTCTTGGTGTACCAACGGGGCCCCACGCCACGACCGCTGCCTGTTGTATCGAAGCGCAGACCTGCAATCATCATGAAAACGTGGCCTCGCTTGGCATACACCGTAATCCATTTGCCGAACCCCGGACGCCCCCAGCGCAGGAAGTAGCCGGAGACGGGCTGTCTGCCCTGGCGCAGCATGCCGGCCTCTCGCAGCACGAACGCTACGCTGCCGGAACAATCGTAGGCGGTGTCGTGGTGGCGGCTGTGTCCCCCGCCCAGACGATAGGGGCGGCCCACAATCTTGTTGCCGGCCATGATTGCCTTCTTGACTCGCTCCGGGGCATGACGGGGAATGGTGGCTCTGCCGCTGGGCAGCAGACGCGGAGTATAGCCCGCCCGGTATACATACTTGGGCGTGCGTGCAGAAGCTCCCTGTCTGTAGCGCTGCTGCTGGCATCCGGTGAGCAGCAGGACGAGAAGCAGGAGGATGGATGTGATATAGCGATACATGAAAACTGGTGTTCCTGTTCTATTCTACCATATCTCCCCCTGATTGCAAGAGATTATGGTAGAATGAAGCTCAAAAAAATCCGCAGACCCCGATGCGGAGTCTGCGGATGGGAAAATGAGCCGCTAACAGAGGGCTTACACAACGCCCTGATCAATCATGGCATCGGCTACCTTCACGAAGCCGGCGATGTTGGCTCCGGCTACGTAGTTGGTGAAGCTACCCTGACTATCGGCGGAGAATTCGCGGGCGTGGTTGTATGCGTTTTCGTGGATGTTCTTCATGATGTTGAAGAGCTTGGCATCCACTTCTTCGCTGCTCCAGCTCAGGCGCATGCTGTTCTGGGACATCTCCAGACCGGAGGTTGCCACGCCGCCGGCATTAGCCGCCTTGGCGGGACCGTAGAGAATCTTGGCCTCAAGATAGGCGTTGATGCCGTCCAAATCAGTCGGCATGTTGGCGCCTTCCGCCACGAGCATGCAGCCGTTTTTGATGAGTGTGGCGGCCTCTGCTCCGTTGATTTCGTTCTGCGTGGCGCAGGGGAAAGCACAGTCGCAGGGTACACTCCAAGGACGCTGCCCCTCGAAGAACTGAACGCCGGGGAAAGCATCCGCATATTCCTTGATTCGGCCGCGACGAACATTCTTCAGCTCCATAATCCAGGCGAGCTTCTCTGCATTGATGCCCTCGGGGTCGAAGACATAGCCGTTGGAGTCGGACATGGTCACGACCTTGGCGCCCAGCTGGTTGAGTTTCTCTACAAGGTACTGAGCCACGTTGCCGGAACCGGAGACGACACACACTTTGCCGGCGAGGTCATCATTGCGGGTGGCCAGCATGTTCTGGGCAAAGTAGACGCAGCCGTAACCGGTGGCCTCCGGACGGATGAGAGAGCCGCCCCAGTTGAGCTTCTTGCCGGTCAGCACGCCGGTGAACTCGTTTCGCAGGCGCTTGTACTGGCCGAAGAGGTAGCCGATTTCGCGGCCTCCTACACCGATATCGCCGGCGGGAACGTCTGTATCCGGACCGATATGGCGCTGGAGTTCGGTCATGAAGCTCTGGCAGAAGGCCATCACCTCACGGTCGCTCTTACCTTTGGGATCAAAATCTGCACCGCCTTTGCCGCCGCCCATGGGGAGAGTCGTCAGGGAGTTCTTGAACACCTGCTCGAAGCCGAGGAATTTCAGGATGCCGAGGTTGACGGAGGGGTGGAAGCGCAGGCCTCCCTTGTACGGCCCGATGGCACTGTTGTATTCCACTCGATAACCGCGGTTTACCTGAACCTTGCCTTTATCATCCACCCACGGCACACGGAAGATGATGGTGCGCTCCGGTTCAACGATGCGCTCAAGAATACAATTGTCTTCGTACTTCTTGTTGGAAGTAAGTACGGGGGTGATGGTGGAAATCACCTCTTGCACGGCCTGAAGGAACTCGGGCTCTGCGGCGTTTTTGGCGCGAACCTGTTCCAATACACGCGTAGTATAGTCTGACATAGTGGTGTGTTGCGGCTGGGTTCCGCAGACGCATCTTTTCGCACGTCGGCGGGCAGGCGCGAGCGTATTGTAGCAGCTTTTTTTTCGTATGGAAAGCCTTTTTTTTGAGAAAAGGTTGCTAAATCTTGTAAATGAGATGGTTGTAGGTGGGTGTTGTGGGGGGCTTGTATTGTAGGCCGGCGTGGAAGAGGGGGCAGCCGTCGGAACTTGCGGATTAATCCCTTGACACAGACCGGGTACGGGAGTATGATGCGCGCGCTCAAGAGTTATGTATAAACTGGCCTTATCCATCGGTATGCTGTGTATCAGCAATCTGTTCATGACCTTTGCCTGGTACGGTTTCCTGAAGAAGCCGGGGGAGGGGGCAGACCACGCATGGTGGAAGCTGGTGCTGCTGAGTTGGGGCCTCGCCTTTTTTGAGTATTGCTTTATGGTGCCGGCTAATCATATCGGGCGTTCCGTGGGGCTTTCTCTGGCGCAGCTCAAGATTATGCAGGAGGCCATCACTTTGTGCATCTTTGTGCCGTTCATGCTGTTCTATATGGGGGAGCAGTGGAAGTGGGATTACCTCTGGGCGTTGCTTTGTGTGATGGGGGCGGTGTATTTCGTGAACCGAGAGGCCCTGTTGGTGGCCTGATGGTTTCATTGCGTGATAGCAGGGCTCTGTTCGGATTTGTGCGTTTTGTTTCTATGCGCACAAAATTAAAAGTTAATTCACAGAAGCCGACTGTGCAGTTTGTACATCGTATTTCAAATGCGATGGGTGAGGTAATGCTGTTTTTTTTGCTGGTATGATAGATGAAATTGTCTCGCTGTGTAGCGCTTTTTTATGGAAGTTATTCAGTATCATAAAAAATCTGGACATCGCATTTGAAATGCGATATACTCGCCCAACGATATGGAGTTGGGTGCGCCGATTTTGTCCGGAACTGAAAAGAGAAATGGAGAAATAGAGTTTTTTCGTTTCTTGTTTGCTGTTGTTGTGTTGCTTGAACACATGGGAATCTTGCCGCATGGCGGAGTGGCTGTGGATTTTTTCTTTGCGCTCACGGGCTATCTGACGATGGCGTCGCTCAACAAAGCCAAGGTGTCCGGAGCCCCTTGTCTGTCCACGTTCGCCTTTGTATTTCGTAAGATTAAATCATTTTATCCCGAACTGTTAATCTCAATGATTCTGGTGATAGGGGTTCATTTCTTGACAGGCGAACATGATTATAGATACTATCTTCGTCCGGCAGAGACAATAATTAACAATGTTTTATTGCTCAAAATGTCCGGGCTTTGCCAATCGCCTTCAGACTTGAATGGTCCTACATGGTTTCTTTCGTCAATGCTGTTGGCTATTTTTGTTGTATATCCCTTGCTTCGGAAATTCGGTGCGAATGGCTTCTTGTTTGCGATTGCTCTCAGTATATGTGGTTTTTTGTGTACCTATCATGGTTCCTTAACTGGCGTATACGATTGGATAGGTTTTACTTATGAAGGTAATATCAGAGCCGTAGGCGATATTTTGTTGGGTGCGTTTGCATTCCCTGTTGTTCAGACGATAAAAAGTGTGGAAATTCTTTTGCCCGGACGGCTGCTTGCGTGCGCGGTAAGGTATGTCATGCTTGGCATTATGTTTTATGTTGCGATGGATACTGGGACCGATTTTCAGTGGTTGAGCTTACTTGCAGCATGGGGTATGGTGGTCATAGCATTTTCCGGAATAAGCATAGATGCGTATGCCTTTAATAACAAATTGTGCCTTTTCTTAGGTAAGTTGAGTTTGCCGTTATACTTGTCACACCGGGGGTTTACCCGCTGTTTGTCAGAACCTTATACCTGTATAGCGTGTTCTCTCGCGGCTGCATTGTTGGTGATGTTGCTTGCCTCGTTCCTTCGTCGTATCAGTCCTTTCGTTTGTAGTTGTTTTGTGCGTCGAACTGCCGCTTAAAACGTAATTTTTGTTATTGCTTTTCATTGAGGTTGTAGTAATCGGGGGATGATAAGCTGTCACATGTGGCTATTGACGGGTGGGTCTTTTTGGAGTAGGATGTAGCCATGAGCAAGGAAGAAACGAAGAATCAGCCCCAACCTGATGAGGAGAAGCCTCTGAACGAGGAACCCATGCCTGAGACGCCGGAGGAAACGCAGTCTGCGGAGGAAGCTCCCGTGGATGAGTTGACCAAATGGCGTGATTTGGCGCTGCGCACGGCGGCAGAGTATGATAATTACCGCAAGCGTTGCGTGAAGGAACGCGAGGATTTTACGAAATATGCCAACCGCAGCCTGTTGGAGGAGCTGCTGCCGGTGATTGATAATTTTGAGATGGGGATGCAGATGGCCGGTCAGGACACATCGTCCATGATTTACATCGGTATGAGCATGGTGCAGAAGCAGCTGGTGGATTTCCTGGAGGGGCAGGGTGTGGAACCCATTCCCACGGAGGTAGGCCAGATGTTTGACCACAATCTCCACGAGGCCATCATGAGCGAGCCGTCGGAACAACCGGAGGGTACCATCCTGCGTATCCTGCGCAAGGGATACAACCTGCGCGGTCGTCTGCTGCGCCCGGCCAATGTGGTGACGGCCGCCGCCCCGGAGACAGAGGAGAAGAAAGACTAAGCATTTCCTGTCATGTCCAAGGATTATTACGAGGTGCTGGGCGTAGACCGTGGTGCGGATGACGCAACCATCAAGAAAGCCTACCGCAAACTGGCCATGAAGTATCATCCGGACCGCAATCCGGATAACAAGGAGGCTGAGGAGAAGTTCAAGGAAATCGGTGAGGCCTATGAGGTGCTCAGCGATGCCGATAAGCGTGCGGCCTATGACCGAATGGGGCATGAAGCCTTCAAAAACGGCGGCATGAATGGTGCGGGCGGCGGAGGTTTTGGCGGATTCACTGACCCCATGGATATCTTTGCTCAGATGTTTGGCGGTGGCTTTGGCGGATTCGGCGGATTCGGCGGCGGAGGCCGTCAGCGCCAGGCAGATCCGCGCCGCCCCGGGGCAGACCTGCGCTATGATTTGGATATCACGCTGGAGGAAGCCGCCCACGGCTGTGACAAGACGCTGGAGATTGAGCGCATGGTTCCCTGTGACAAGTGCGGAGCCACGGGGTCGAAGGACGGGGCTTCCGGTTTCAAGCAGTGTCCCACCTGTCACGGTACAGGTGTAGTGACTCGCCAGAGCGGCTTCTTTGTGCAGCAGAGCACCTGTCCCAGCTGCCGCGGCGCAGGGCAGACCATCAGCAATCCCTGTTCTCATTGCCACGGCGAGGGGCGTGTGCACAAGGATGTCAAGATTACGCTCCATGTCCCGGCCGGTGTGGATACCGGCACCAAGCTGCGCTCCAGCGGCAATGGTGATGCCGGTGTGCATGGCGGCGAAACGGGCGACCTCTACGTTTTCATAGAAGTGAAGCCTCATGATATCTTTACCCGCGAGGGCTCGGATCTGCTCTGCACCATGCCGGTGGCCTTTACTGATGCCGTCTCCGGAGGCGTGTTGACAGTGCCCACACTGGATGGCCCTTCCAAGCTCAAGATGCCTGCAGGAACACAGAGTGGTACTATATTCCGTATTCGCAATCAAGGTGTTCCGGCGCTCAAGGGCGGCGGCCGCGGTGATTTGTTGGTGGAGGTGCAGGTGGAAACACCCACCAAGCTTTCCTCTGCTCAGGAAAAGGCCCTGGCGGCATTTGCCGAGACGCTCAAGGATGCCAACCAGCCGGAAGTGAACGAGTTCCGCAAGCGTGCGGCTCGCTTCATGAAGTAAGAAAATGTAGCAATTTCTGCCATGCATCGCTGCTACTTGCCGGCTGCTGATTTTGCCTCCTCCACCCTCACGCTGGAGGGCGAGGAAGCGCACCATGCGCTGCGGGTGATGCGTCTGCGTGTCGGGGATGAATGCGAGGTGTTTGACGGGGGCGGGCAGGCTGCCACCGCCCGCATCCTCGCTGCCGGGGGTGGTTCGCTCACCTTGGGCGAACTTCGCCTGCTGCCGCCGCTGCCCCCGGTAGCTGGAATGACGCTGGCGCTGGCTATCCCCAAGGGCGGGAATATGGATTTGATTGTCCAGAAAGCCGTGGAGCTGGGCGTGCAGCGTATCATCCCTCTGGTATCGGAGCGCACCATCGTGCGCCTCAATGCAAAAGAGGCGGCGACCAAGGCAGCCAAGTGGCAGCGTACGGCTCTGGAGGCATGCAAGCAATGCGGGGTCAATACACTGCCCGTGGTGGAGGTACCGCAGAGCTATTCGAGCTTTCTGAAACGGGAAGATATACCGGCGCTGCGTCTGGTGTGTGCCATTCTGCCGGAGGCGCGCCCCATGCGCGAGATTTTGGAGTCGGCCCGCTCTGCCGGCCGGGATGACGCCGTTCTGCTTATTGGGCCGGAGGGCGATTTCAGCCCCGCAGAATACGCTGCCGCCGTGGAATCCGGATTTGCACCTATATCGCTTGGCCCCATCATTTTGCGTGTGGAAACGGCCGTTTTCATGGCTTTGGCCTGCGTTCGCTACGCGCTGGATAGGTAATTTTTGCTTTACTTGCGATAAAAATAAGTTAGCATAGCGGGTATGGAAAACATGCCCGAACTGCCCGAAGATAACCAGCCTGTTGTCCGTAAGAGAAAAAAACGCCTAGTTATTATCGTTGTTTCTGCGGTGGTTGTTCTGCTTTTCGTTGTCGGGGGATGGCTTGTTTGTGCCCACCTTGCAGAGCAGGAGAATAAACAGGCGCAGGAAGAACGCGCCAAAGCACAGGCAAGAGAGCGCCTGAATCAACGCGCCGCCGATAAGGCGCGACGTGCAGAAGAACAACGCATATCAGAGGAAGACGTTTCGGGGGGTGACGATGAGGTGTCGGTAGAGCCGGTGTCTGCCCCTGAGCCATTGCCGGAACAAAAAGAGAATCCGAGTGCTCCGGATTCTGCCGTCTCTGTGCCGCCGCCGCCGGAATCAGATGCAACAGAACCGAAGCCTGAGACAGAACCAAAACCTGAACCGCTCCTTGAGCCGGATACTGAGCCAACCGCCATTGATACGCCGAAGCCTCCGACACCTGAGCGGGAGCCGCAGCCGGCAGTGCAGAGCCCATCGGTGAAAAAGGACGTCCACCCCATAGATATTACCAATGCGGCCGATTTTGAAGCCGGCGTTCTACGCGCCGTGGCGGAGGGGCAGTATGAGTTGTTGGCAGAGACGCTTATCCCCGGCATACGGGAAGCTTCCAAGGATTTACTCCGTGGCAGCAAGCTGAATTATGCCGCTTACCGCAGCTCGGAGTCGTTGATGTCGGCAGTAGAGCTGTGTGTGCTCATCAAAACTGTTGGAGAAAAACAACTCCGTGAGCTGACACAGGGCCGAGAAGCCGGACAAGGGAAACTCTTCATGAACTGGATGCTTCGTGACCGTGTATGCCCGCTGCGCGCTTTTATCCGTAACTTCATGGCACAGGAGGGTGCCCCCGAGAATATGGCGTACGCGCTTCGTACCTTCTTTGATATCTGGAAAGGAACGCCGGAGCAGGAACGCGGTCGCTATCTGAATCCGGCCATAGCCTGTTCTTTGATCAGCCCGGAGGTGGCACACTCTCCCGGTCTGATTCGGGTGCGGACTCCCCGGCTGAGCCCGGTGCAGTTGTTTCACTATTTCAGGGAGCAGGACAGACGCCGCCGCCTGCTGACGGATATCAAAAAAATGAGCGTTGAGCGTCTGCTGATGGTGGTGGACGTGCGGTTACCCATGTCGGAGTTGAACTGGGTGACAAAAAATCTGAATTACGACCGCGCCACATGGGCACATAAGGCCTACAACTCTGTATCCTACCTCATGGAGCGAGCGACCAAGGATAAGGACCCTTATAAGACTTATACCTTTGAAGAAATTCTGGAGGAGGGTGGCGTGTGCCGTGATCAGGCTTATTTTGCAGCCAATTCTGCGAAAGTGATGGGGATTCCGGCGGTTATTGCCGTGGGGGATGGAGACCGCGGGCCGCATGCCTGGGTGGTAACTCAGGTATCAGACACGGAATGGAAGCAGGTGAACTCGTATGGTTATACCACCGGGGTATTTGATAATCCCTGTTCCGGTCGTGAGCATCACGAATCCATGCTGCTCACCCGGACGAAACGTGATAACCCCGAAAAGTTCAATGCTCTGGCCGATGGCCTGGTCTTTTCCCGCTTCATGGTCAGCATCGGTGCGCATGCAGAAGCTCGCGGTGCTGCGCGGTATGTAGTGAGCGCGTTCCCTGAAAATACGGCCGCGTGGGATAATCTGGTGGAGGTGATGGAAGCCGAAAACGGTCCGGATGTAACGCCGGAGGATTGGCAACAGATTCACCGCCGCATCCTGCGCCAAACGCGCAAAAACACGGAATTGAACGATTTGGCTGCCTATGTGGAGGATGAGTATCTGATGGATGAGGGAAATGCTGCTGCGCGTAAAGCCGCCATGGAGCGCAATATCCGCAACATGCGCCGCAATGTGGGGGACTCCCGCAGCGATTTGGTGGTAGAAGCTGTTAATCGGCAGGCCGCTCTTCTTTCGGAAAAAGGTGACGTGCGCGGACTTCTGCGGCTTTATAAAAAAGAGCTAAAGGGTTTTACCTCTCGTGGCGACGTCTTTGAGGAGCTGCTGGAGCAGTGCATCTCTCATTACAGCGAAGCCGAAGCCTCCGAGCGGGAGTGGGCAGGATTGGCCAAGGAAGTCGAAAAGCTTTTCGAGCGACACATCCGCAGCAGCGGTTCAGACTATTTCAAGCTCTCCAAAGAGGTAGAAATTCAGAAGCAGCTTGTAGAGCTTTACGAAAACGCCGGCAATGTCAAAAAGGCCAATCGCATCTATCAGGATGCAACCCGTCGTTTGGAACAAGCTGAGGGCAGAGGTGAATAAGTCGTTTACCTCTCCCCCCCCTGTCAGAAAAATTTTTCTTTACTTGTTTCATAAATCAGGTAGGATGAACGAGAGCAGGTAAAACGGTGCCTCTTTTGAGTATGCCAATATCGAGTCCCTTTCTGATATACGGACTTCTGCCGATTGCAGCGCAAGCGGTGGTCGTGTATCTGTCGCTTTGGTGGGCGGCGGGGGAGCGCGGCGCATGGGGACGAGCATTGCTCCTGTCCATCGGATTGTCTCTCGTTCAGACGGTGCTGCTTCTGTGCAGTGATTCCGTGGGGGGAGACGGGCGGCCTATGGTGTTTGAAATGCACTTTTTTACCTTGGGGATTTTACCTTTGCCCATGGTGTTTCTTCTTGCTCTGTTTGGTATGAAGGTGTCTATTTCCCGGGCTCACGAGGCTGTGGGGATTGCTATTATGGCGCCTCTCGTATCTATATTGATGCGCAGCTCCGACTTTGAGCTTTCGCCTGTATTGCTTGTGCCGCTGTTGGCTGCGTTTTTCCTGAGCTTCTGGCTGCCTACCAGAGCGGGTAATCATTCCGGTGGCTATGTGTCAATGGGCGGGGAGTTGTTGCTCTCGTTGGCGCTGGTGGCTGATTGTGTGGTGCTGTTTGGCGTGTACATGATGGTGTTTGCTCCTATGGTGCAGATGGATAATCGTATCGGTGCTCTGCTTGCGCTGGTGATTGTGGCTTGTCTGGAGTTTGCCGCTGCTCTTACGGCCTTGCATTGTTCATTGCATCGGGCTCTCTTGGTGGCTGTGGCGGCAGGGTTGCTGCTGCCTTTGTGGGTGATGGTCATCGCCCTGACTCTTCCTTTCTGATTTCCGGCCTGTGGAGCGGAAACGGAACGTCCATGGAGAAGGATTGTTGTTTGTAGATGCGGACGCTGCGTCCGTATCTGCAAAATATTGATGAATAATGTTTAATAAGGGTTTGTGCTTGAGCCGCATCCGGTGTGTCGATATAATACCAATCGTTATCGACGTGCAAAAATTGACAGGAGACGAGACAAATGAATCCTATCAGGAATATTACCCGATTTACCTATGATTCCGCATCGTTTTTGGGATGGCGATTAGCTATATGTCGTCACCATGTGCATTACATACGCTATTTTTCCGATAAGGAATACGGAGGGGAGCAGGGGGCGCTATCTGCGGCGCTGGAGGAGAGAGCGAGAGTCTATGCCCGACTGGCGGAGTTTCCGTATGAACCGAAGAAAGCCCTGGAAGGATTCGTAGAGAATCGCCCGATTAGGCGATGTACGCGAAAGGGAAAAAAGCGCAGGAGGAGAGATGCTGCCGACTAAAAGAAAGCAACCCGCTGCTGCGGACGGGGGAAGACCACATTCCCCGAAGCAGAGCGGGTTGTTCCGGCGCGCGGCTCTCTGGCCGCATGGCATCAGGTATGTTTGAAGCTCATGGCTTCCTGTTCCTCGAGGTGCTGTGCCGGTGAGTGGCGCGTCAGAAAATCCATGCAACGCTGCATATCTTTGAGCAGCAGAGCGGCCATATCCATGGTGAATCCGCGGCGCACCATCACCCGCATCACCACAATATTTTCCACCGGGTGGGGCAGGCTGAATGCCGGCACCAGCCAACCGCGAGTGCGGAGACGGTCGGACAGCTCGTAGAGGTTGAATCCGGGGCAGAAATCAGGCTTCATGCGGAAGCATACGGCCGGAATGCCGCTTTGGGGAGAGCCGGTGCAGATGAAATCAAAGCCTCCCAGCTTGTCAATTTCCTTTGCCAGATAAGCCGCCACGTCATATGCTGCTTTATGTACTCCGCGATACCCCTGCATACCCAGTCGCACCAGGTTATAGTATTGGGCTATCACCTGACCGGCCGGACGGGAGAAATTCAACGCGATGGTCGGGATGCTGCCGCCCAAGTAGTTGACGGCGAAGCAGAGCTCGCTCGGCATGTCATCTTTATGACGCCAGATGACCCAGCCGCAGCCCAGTGGAGCCAGCCCGTACTTGTGACCGCTGGAACTGATGGATTTGACGCGTTCGAGCCGGAAATCAAACTTGATTTGCGGAGCGCAGAACGGGGCCAGAAAGCCGCCGCTTGCTCCGTCCACATGGACATCCACATCCGGGCCGCCGGATTCTGCCAGCTTATCCAGCGCGCGGCAAATATCCTCCGGGTACTCGTAGCGTCCTGTATAGGTGACACCAAAGGTGGGCACTACGCAGATGGTGTTTTCATCCACCCGCTTGAGCATCTCCTCGGCACTCATACAGTAGCGCCCCTCGGCCATGGGCACTTCCCGCAGCTCTACATCCCAATAGCGGCAGAATTTGTGCCAGCAAATCTGTACCGGTCCGCATACCAGATTCGGGTGTTCAGCCGGTTTGCCGGCAGCCTTGCGGCGTGCACGCCAGCGGTGCAGCGCAGCCAGACCGCCCAGCATACATGCCTCGCTGGAGCCGATGGTGGAGCAGCCGATGGATTCAGCCGGATTCGGTGCATTCCAGAGCGCGGCAATCATCCGCACACAACGCTGCTCAATTTCGGCGCACTGGGGGTACTCGTCCTTATCAATCATGTTCTTACTGATACACAGGTCCATGAGACGGTGAACCTGCGGGTCTGCCCAGGTCTGGCAGAAAGTTGCCAGATTTTGTCGTGCATTACCGTCCAGCATCAGCTCTTCCTTAATCAGCTCCAGCGCATCTGCCGGGCGCATTGCTTGCTCCGGGATGGTGTCTGTGGGCAGCGGTTTCGCCATGTCGAGCGCGCCGAACATGTCCATTGCTTCTGTGTCTGCAAACATTTTCATATCCACAGGCTGAGATGCCAACTTTTCCTCTCCCTTTATAAAAACAGTCATCAATGCGCTTCAAATAGTCAGTTGTAATTTCGTAACATAAAAAAAATCAACTGATAGTGAAAGATTTTGCTGTTTTGCTTGACGGGTGGTGAAGAATGGAGTATGGTAGGCGGCAGTTAAGAAACATCTGCCTGATATGATGAGGAAACCCTTTTTCCGGAGTTGCGTGGCGGGGCTGCTGATGGCGGCTCTGATGAATAGCTGTTATTTCAATTCGACGGGGCGGCTGTTGGATAAGGCTCGCTATGAGGCCCGCGCCAATACGGCAGATTTGAAAATATCACCCAACCCTGTGGTGTACACAAACGGAACGGAATATTACATTGAGCTGCCGCGTTATCGTTACGGTAAGCCGGTTCGTTTGCAGTACGACCTTTCCGAACAATCTCAGGACCCCGTTTCGGAGAAGCGGGGAATGGGGCTCTTCCGTATTCCTGCCGACTATGCTCAATACCTGACTGGCCAGGGCAAGGGAACAAAAGAGCCTCTCTTCCTAGAGGAAGTGCCGGATGCAGCGCTGGTGAAAACACGGTGCCGCGCATTGCCTGTCGTAAAACCGGCGGGCGATAAGATGGTGACCTATACGTATGAATCCCCGAATGCCGGACTGATTCGCCTGGTTGCCCCATTCAACTGGTTGCTGGTTGATTTGCCCGTGACGGTTCTGGAAAACGGCGTTATTATTGCCGCCTTTGCCGGGGTTCTTTATCTGGCAATGGAGGATGATGACTGCGATGACGATTGGGATGACCATCATCACCATCGCCACCACCGTCATCACCGCAAACACCGTCAACACCATCGCCACCATTGATGGCGGCTGAAAGCCGGTGTAAAAAAAGCCCCCCGAACCATTGCTGATTCGGGGGGATAGAGAGAAAAATCAGAACTTGTAGTTATCGCCGTAGCCGAAGTGCTCGGCAACGTAGTCCACGTCCTTGTCGCCGCGGCCGGAGCAGTTGGCGAGAATAGCACCGGTGCCCATCTCGCGGGCCTTGCGCATGGCGAATGCTACGGCGTGGGCGCTTTCCAGAGCGGGGATGATACCCTCATAACGGGTGAGCTTGAAGAATGCATCTACGGCTTCTTCATCGCTGACGCTTTCGTACTTCACGCGGCCGATGTCGCGCAGGTGGGCGTGCTCGGGGCCCACGGAGGGGTAGTCCAGGCCGGAGGCAATGGAGTAGACGGGAGCGGGGTCTCCGTTTTCATCCTTGAGCATGATGGAGTTGAACCCGTGCATGATGCCTTCCTCTCCAAACTGCATGGAGGCAGCGTGGTTGCCGGGCTCTGCGCCTTTACCGAGCGGCTCGACACCGTAGATGTCTACCGGGTCGTTGAGGAAAGCCGGGAACATGCCCATGGAGTTGGAACCTCCGCCAACACAGGCGCAGACTACGTCCGGCAGGATGCCGGTCATCTCCAGGAACTGGTCGCGGGCTTCGTTGCCAATGACCATCTGGAAGTCGCGTACCATCATGGGGAAGGGGTGCGGGCCCAGCACGGAGCCGATGCAGTAGATGGCCGTTTTGTAATCGCGCAGGTAGGCTTCGAAGGCAGAGTCCACGGCTTCTTTGAGCGTCTTGAGACCGTGGGAGACACAGACAACATTGGCGCCCAGCATCTTCATACGGGTTACGTTGGGAGCCTGCTTGGCGATATCGACCTCGCCCATGTGGATTTCGCATTCCAGCCCGAAATAGGCTGCTGCGGTGGCCAGAGCCACGCCGTGCTGACCGGCACCGGTTTCGGCAATAATTTTCTTCTTGCCCATGAACTTGGCCAGCAGACCCTCACCCATGCAGTGGTTGAGCTTGTGAGCGCCGGTGTGGTTCAGGTCTTCGCGCTTGAGGTAAATCTGCGCACCGCCGTTGAGGCGGGAGAGCCGCTCGCAGTGGTACACCGGAGTGGGGCGTCCCTGAAACTGCTTACGGATGCGGCGCAGCTCGCTGATGAACTGGGCGGAGTGGCAGATGCTGTTGTAGGCTTCGGTAATCTCCTTGAATGCGGGCTCCAGTTCTGCGGGGAGGTAGGCACCGCCGAATCGGCCGAAGTAGCCGTTCTTGTCGGGATAATGGCGAAGGTATGTACGGAAATCCATATCGGCGGGGATATTAGAGCATTTTGCCTCGTCGTGCAAGGTTTTTCCGCGGCTTGCGGGTGTTTCTGTGGTGTTTTTTGCCTTCATTTTGTTGTGGATGTGTTGAATGGGTGAGAAAGGGGGAATAAAAAAGACCTGCCGTAAGTTCGACAGGTCCGCGATTTGGTGATGTATAATGTTGCTCTTCCCAATGCATAAACTCCGTGTCCCTTACAGCTCTGTTTGCAGCAAGGGCCACCACCAACGGTTGAGGATGGTAAAGGTGCTCATGTGTGTATCGGGCGTATTTATTCTGCCGCCTCACAGGGCGTTTGTCAATCGTAAAATTCCATTTATTGGTTCTCAACTCAAACCATCATGGCGTCCTGGGTATGGTCGGATTCCGGCCAGAGTCCCTGTTCCACCATGAAAGCATCCCATGAGAGAAGCACTTGTTCAAAGACGGCGGGGTTGACGGCAAATTGGGGCAGGGTGTGGTCGCCGAATGGGCAGAGAACCAGCTCTGCGGTGTTGCCGAATCGCTCCCACTCATCGCAGAACCACTGCCGCATTTCGTAGTCCAGCAGCGGGTCCTGCATGCCGTGGGCACAGAAGAGCAGGGGCAGTTTGCGGCGAAGCAGGGTGCAGGGATTGATGGCGGCCACGTTGACGTTGTTTTTCCTGCTGATTTGCAGGGCTCGGGATTCCGGGGCTTCCGGGTCAATGACACCGCGCAGAATGGCGACGCAGGCCGGTTGTACCGGCAGCTCATCCTCGCGTTTGAACTGCCACCAGCGCTTTTCAAAGACCATGGGTTGCATGCCGCAGTTAAGTGCCATGAGCCCGCCGGCATCCGTGCCGGCCAGAGTGATGCGCTCCGCATCCAGCCCGAGATTGCGTGCATTGTGATGCAGCCACTTCCAGGCATCCAGCCCGTCCTGTACAATGTCCTCCGGCGAGACATCAAATCGGGCGTTGGTGCGGTACTCCGGAATAAAACAGACAATGCCCCGGCGGGTGAGGTGGATGGCCCAGGCCACAAACTCGGCGCTGCTTTCCAACGCCCACATGCCGCCGAAGAAGAACATGACGGCGGGCGCAGATTCCTCTGCGTTGTGCTCCGGCGGGGCAAACATGCGCACTCGCAGGGAGACACCGTCCGAAAAGTTCTTCCAGACGATGGCCGGAGCCTTGTCCAGTAATCGCCGGTAGTGTGCCTCCTCGGCGTTGCGGTGCCTGCGTGAAAAAGCCGTCATAAATCCACCCCTAGTATGCAATTTTCTTGCCATAATGGCAAGTCTGATGTAGGTTCTAACCATGAAGAAATCACTTTTTTTGCCGGTGATGGCGGTAGTAGCCATGATGGGGGAAGTTGCTGTGGCGCAGCAGGCTGCTCCGGTTTCTGCACCATCGGCACCTCGATTCAATGTGCCGGATCAGAAGCAGGCCCGCACCATTGCCGATACCATCTATAATACCTGGCGCGTGGCGATGATGCGCGGGAATGAAGCCTCTTGGCGTAATGCCACTACCCGGTCGCGGCAGGTGAAGGTACGCAACCTTATCATTTCCCAGAAGGGCAAATTCCCGCAGGATATTTTCCGTGATCAACCGGCACCACCTGCTCTGGAGAACTTTGTCTACGTCGGGGCGCTGGCCGGCCCCACGAATCGTACGCTGGCTGCCACCTACCTTGGCTCATTGCAACTGGGAGAGAAGGGCAAACCTGCCATGAATGCCTATGTTCTGGAGTTTGTGCATGAGGAGGGTAAGTGGCGCTATGATCAGAGCCGGTTTTTCAATCTGTCCCGCCTGCCGCAGGTGGAGAAGCGCCTCCGCGCCGGGGATGTGACGGTGCTGCAGGAGCAGGATGGCTTCCATCCTTACACGGAGGCACCGGCCGTGCCCCCCTCCTGCCCTTATCCTCAGTTAATCGGTAAGGTGTTTGTTGATGCTCAGGGGCGTCAGATAGAGATGCGTATCAACGGTATCTCGCTGCACGATTTTTCTGATGAACGCCGCGCTGATGTGATTTCCGGCGGTTTGAAGCGGGGCGTCAATACGGTTTCCTATACCATCCGTACGTCGGATACCGGGGTAAAGGCTGCTATGGCCATCGGGCTCTTTGTGATGCCGGAAACGCCGGGTAACAAGCCGGTGTGTGTGTTTGACCACATCATTGACCCCGGAGATGCGGCGAATGGGGGCACGTTCTCTTTCTCCGTGACCAACGAAATGATTGCCTCAATGAATCCGAAGTTTGCCGGGCCTGCCCCCCAGCCTTTTCATGCAGCCCCTCTCAAACCGGAGAAAAAGTGACGGGCGGTTGGTATAAAATTGTCATTTAATGGGGAGGTTCGTTCTCTCCTCAGACAAGAATTATACAGCCTGACAGGGCAAAGGGAGTGCGGGCAACGCCCGCACTTGGTGCTTCTGTCGTGCGGCCTGCGCTACCGGGTGTTCCCGGATGCCGACGATTGCAGATATTCCTCCACGCCGTAAATGGGGAATCGGAGGGTGTTGTGCAGGTAGGAGCGCAGCTGCTTGCGGGCTCGCGCATCGGAATGAAAGAGGTCTTCGATGCTATAGGCTTCTTCCCGAGGGATGGCGAGTTTATGTTGCAGCGCGAAGAGCAGGCAGCGCACTGAGGGGGTGTGGTGGCGCGGGCTGCGGAACAGTTGTCGCCCCATCTCCCATGCCTCTCGCTCCCGCCCGCGAATGCGGCAGAGGTTGTAGAATATCCAGCGTTGGTACATATCGGACGCACCCATGGAAACCGCTTTCCGGTAGGCTTCCACCGCTTTGGCAAACTGCGGACGGCGGGCCAGATCTTCGTAGAATCCGGCCAAATCCAGCTGAAGCAGGATGCTGCTCGGGTTCGCCGCCAGACCCTGCAGGTAGAATTGCTCTGCCGCGTCAAGATACTCCCGCACCAGCGTGGCTCGCTCGTGTTCCGAGATGTCTTTCTGCCCGTAGACATGAGCCACGGCATTTTTTGCCATATCTCGGGCGGCGCGTGACCAGTAGCTCGGGCGGTTGGGGCAGAGCGTGGTAATCTGTTCCCAGCGCTTTCTGGCGCGGGGCCAGTCCTGAACCAGCCATGCTCCGGTAGCATCCATTGCCAGAATCTCTGCTGCCAGAGTTCGCAGCCCACCCATTGCAAAAAAAGTCAGTTGACGATTCAGGAGGTCCTTACTGTCTGCCGAGGCAGGGGGTAGCTGCAGCCCCATTTCCAACTCGTGGCTGCGGGTTTGCTGCTCAAACGGTTGGAGAATGAGTCCTCCCAGAGTCAGCGCGCACAGGGCACTTCCCCATATCGCACAGGAACGCAGATGTCGTCTGGATAGGGCGGGAGTCATGCTTCCGAAAGTCGCTTGCGGATATCTTCTGCCAGCTGCTGCCAGTGTGGCACGGGGGTGCCGCTGTCCAGTGCCCGCTGCAGGGTGATGCCCCAGATGGCATCATATTCCACAGGGCGGCGGCGTATATAATCCACCGCGCTGCTGGGGATGAAGTCGCCCATGATGGCGGTGCGCTCCATCTGGTTATGCACGATTTCCAGAGGCAGGGGGAATCCGCGATTTTCTGCCGTGCAGCATACTTCTTCCATGATGTTGCGGGCGCGCAGCACCTGCTCCGGCATGGTGAAGAGCTCGCGCACGCTGATGCCGCCCAGCGCCAGACACAGCCCGTTGAAAGGGATGTTCCAGGTCAGCTTGCACCACTGGATACGCTCGGCATCACGGAATGCCATGGTATGGATGCGCGCTGCGGCAAACATATCCGCAAAATCCTGCGCCCGTGCCAACCCGGTATCGCTGCTGACAAAGGGGGCAAACTGGATGTCTCCCCCCTCCAGATGCCGAATTTCTCCCGGCCTGTCCATCATGCAGCATACAAAGCAGAGGCCGATGTAGATGCGCTCCGGCGCCACCAAGCGGGAGATGGCTTCCGCATTACCCATGCCGTTTTGAAAGGTGATGACCTCCGTCCCGTCCTTGAGCAACGGGGGCAGGGCTGTATCCAAGCCGTCATTGCAGGTGGTCTTCCAGCAGACGATAACCAAATCCACAGGCCCGCATTCCTCCGGGGTGCGGCACACGCGGGGAGTCGGTAGGTGGATATCGCCATGGACGCTCTCCACATGCAGACCATTTTCCCGTATGGGTTCGTAGGCAGAGCGGACGATGAATGTGACGTCCTGCCCGCTTTCCGCCAGTCTGGCCCCGTAGTAACAGCCCAGCGCTCCGGCTCCTAAAATGGCAATCTTCATGTGTCTTTTTATACCATGAGTGGCATAAAATAGCAATAAAAAAGGGGGTATACGCATTTTAGCCTTGCCAAGTCGTGACGAAAAGGCTATTAACATACGCACATCTTATTAACATCCGGGCGGGTTCGTTGCCTGCCCTACAAACACAAGAACCAACCATGGGTCAACAGCATCGTAAGGAGACCAAGCGTCGCCGTCGTACCGCTTACATCAAGCGCCAGAAGGAAATCCTCAAGAACAGCAAGAACACGGCTCCCGTTCAGCTTGCCAAGAAGGTAGTGAAGGAAGAGCCCGCCAAGAAGGCTCCTGCCAAGAAGAAGGCTGCTGAAGCTGAGGCCTGATTTTGAAATAAAACCCGGTGCTTTCCGCTCCGGGTTTTATTCTGGAGGCATCCTGCGGGATGCCTTTTTGCTTTTTTGAGGGGAGTTGTCCTGCTTCCTTCTTGCAATGTGCTGAAAAATCGGGTAGAATGCCGAGCGTCATGAGTCACGATACGGCATTCTTTGGCGCAAGCACCATCTTCGGCAAGTACTGGACCAAGCATCGCTATTTCGATTACCTGATTGACAAGGAGAACTTCCGCCTGTCGTTTGGTAAGAGCTTTCGCATGATGGTGTATCTGGATAATGCCGTGGCCAACGGCCCCGCTGCTGTGCGGCAGGATGTGGAGGCCGATACGAAAGCCACCAACTACCTCATTAACCACCTCGGCGATATCAAACCGGAACTGACCGTCTTTGTGACCACGGCCGATATGCTTCCCCATGATGCGGATGAGAATACACCCGCCATTCAGAGTAGTGACGACCCCTACGTGCAGAACCGCATCAACATGTATCAGGCGGTCAACCGCCAGTTCGGGCGCGTGCTCAATGTTCACCTGACGGAGATTGCCAACCCCCTCCCGGAGTTTAATCCGCTGCTGCATACCCTGCTTCATCCTGATACAGTTAAAGGGAAGCTGCCATTCGCCCCGCTGGAGCGCCACCAGCTCTACCTCCCCCAGCGTATCATGGGCGATGTGGAGCGCTGCATTCCGCTGGGTATCCCGTCCATTATCCCCGCGATGCCGGAGCTGACCACCATGGAGCTCGTGGAGCTCTTTGCCCCCAAGCTGCTGGATAAGCTGCCGGCGCCTTCTCCCGATGACCCCATCGGCTCCTGCCGCAAGTCTATCCATTCCTTCCAGTGGCTTGATCCCCAAGACGGTTACCTGCTGACGAGAGAGGACCAGATAGAGCTGCTGAAGTTCTACTTCCTGCCGGAACTGCTTTGAGGTTAATCTGGAAAATGACTGTTACCAAAGTTATAAGCGGGGAATTTTGTCGTTTTTTTGTTGTCGGCGTGGGGGCAACGCTACTGCATTTGTTGGTGTATTGGGGACTGAATGCACTTTTACAGGTAGATGTTGCCCAACCGATTGCGCTGTCCTGTACATACGTTATCGGTTATGCTATAAGTTTCATTGCGAACTATCTCGTTTCTCTTCGGTGGACATTTAGGACATCCGGCAGTATTGCAAAGGGGGTAGGGTTTGCGTTTTGTCATGCGGTAAATGCCGGTTTGCAGATTGTTTTGCTTAACCTGTTTTGTGTAATTGGCTTGGGAACGTGGATGGTATGGATGGTGAACAGTATTTGTCCGGAGTTGATTGCGATTTTTCCATTGGCGGGTAAACCGGAAACTTTGTTGCCTATACCGGTGTATTTTATCGTTGTACCTACTAATTTTTTGATGGTACGCTTTTTTCTGCGTGACAGATAGAATCGCGTTTCAAGTTGCTGTCGGATCGCACCAAGTCTTTACCGGTGGCAGGCTGCGTAGATGCCCGAGTTTCGAACCCCGGGCTGCTTCTGTTTGGCGGCTGGTTATGCCCTTGTTATTGGAGAAACGTCGGTATGGTTTTACACGACAGGAAAGGCAAAAAGCCGTTGGCATCTGTTTTGTCCTGAAGTCTTGCGTTGTGGCGTTATTGGAGAAGTTGTGTACATAGCATTTAAAATGCGATGCGCTTTATTTTGTTAGCAGTTAATGAGTTGTCTTGATATTATACTTATAAGGAGAGTATGAAGACATGTACTGTATAATGTTGTAATGCTTGGATTGTTAATAAAATCGCTTATTTTTCTTTACATCGCATTTTAAATGAGGTATACTTCGAGCGCGGTATGGCTTGAGGTGGGGCTTCGTAAAGCGTCAGAAAGGAAAGCCAACTGATCTGCCAAGTTTATTCAGATGAAAGAGTCTTTGAGATTGTGCATTGTTCTTCCGTGCTATAATGAGGAGAAAACGTTAAGAAAAACCATTTCTGAAGTGGAAAAGAAGTTAGTCGGTCTGATAGGTGAAGGCCTGATCTCGCAAGACAGTTATATGTTGCTTGTCGATGATGGTTCGCGGGATTCGACTTGGAGTATCATTGCAGAGTGTAGCAGTTTGTTTCCGGAAAGAGTGAGCGGAATGCGTTTTGCTGCCAATCAAGGTAAGGAAACTGCACTGTGGGCAGGGTGTGTAGAGGCGGGGGATGAGGCCGATTTCGTAGCTTGTATGGATGCGGATTTGCAGTTTGATATCAATGCTTTAGATGATTTTTTGAAATCTTACTATGACGAAGGTTATGAGCTTATTTATGGTGTTAAGAGAAATAGAGGGAAGGAAATGTTTCTCAAGACCATATTCGCTGCAATGTTTTACAGGTTGATGAGTTTTTTGGGCTCCCCAATCGTAAAAAATCATACGGATTACTGTCTGATGTCTAAAAGTGTGTGCAAAGCGCTGTCGGAATATAGAGAAACTCACATGATTTTTCGCGGCCTGTTAAGAAAAGTGGGATTCAGGCAGAAAAGTGTAGAGTTTGACGTTTTGGATAGAAGTGAGGGCGAAAGTCACTTTTCAATAAAGAAGTTAATTTCGTTGAGTGTTGATGCAATTACGTCATTTTCAGCTGCTCCGCTACGACTTATTGCATTGGTTGGTGTTCTCGTTTTTATTATAGGGATTTTGATGAGTGTTTATTCATTAGTTAGTTTTTTGAATAGTTCTCCTCCTGATGGATACACGACGCTTGCTTGCTCAATGTGGCTGTTGGGAGGTTTAGGAATGCTGAGTATAGGGATTGTTGGTGAATACGCTGGAAAAATTTACGTCGAGGTGAAAAGGCGTCCACGTTGTTTCGTACGGGAGAGAACAAAAGGGCGTAATGTATGGAAATGAATCATGATAAAGCTGGTGTATACTTCTTTCTGTAAAATATGGGCTCTTCTGCAATAATTGTGGAATGACCCAGGGACGCAAGAAACGCAGAAGAAGAAAAGTATTAGTAAAGAGCAGAAAAAGATTGAGCATGGAGGAGAAATCTCCTACCATGCCCAGTGTTGTGTTCTTGAAGTACTTGAAAATTACAGCAACGGGCACGGATAGTCAAGGAAAATTTGATTATGCCGTGTGTGATGAAATGCAGGCTGACACCTGTCCGCATTGCCATTCACAGGATGTCTATGCACATGGTTATTATTATCGCAACCCTAGTGCAAAAGGGCGCGATGGTGCCAGAAAACGATTAAAGATAAAGGTAAAACGCTATAAATGCCGATGCTGTGGTAAAACCCATACACAAGACCTCAACCATATAGGGCTTGCGAAATACCAGCGACGTAATGCCAGGCTCAATGATGCCCTCTCGCGCGAATGCGCCAATGGAGTTTGTAACAAAAAAATAGGGGAAAAGTATCGGATAAGCACCAGCACAGTGGAACGCCAGCTGCACCGCAATCACGAGAAGCTACTCAAGGAGCAACTCCATTATCCCTGCCCGATGGTGAAGGGGACTGATGAACACAGTATTCACCGAGGGCGCACCAAAGGGACTAAATTCGCCGTCACGTTGACCGATTTGCGGCACAATCGTATTTATGAAGTCTTTGAAGGTAAGGAACCAAAGACACTTGAAAGCAATTTGCGGCAGTTGAAAGGCAGAGAGAAAGTAAAAATGGTCTGCATGGACTTATGCTCATCGTTTCGCAGCCTGGTGATGCGCCTTTTCCCCAACGCGAAGATAGTGGCAGACCGTTTTCATGTGATAAAACTGATTATTTCTACATTCCATGAGTTCTGTAAAGAAGCGGATCCTGAAATCCGCTGGAAGCGGGGAATCACGGCAGCATTGCGGACAAAAGGAGAAAATCTGAATGAAAAGCAACGTCAATTACTTCGGAACGAGTTTGAAGAGCACCCGACAATAGAGACCGCGCACGCATTTAAAGAAAAATTATGTTCATTATTGAGTATTAAAGAGCAGAAGCGAGACGCCTGTGTGTCTTTGCTGGCAGAGCTGAAGGAAATGGTGTGGCAGCTGCTCCATGACGCACCGGAAACGTTCAAAAAGCTGGGACGCACGATAAGGCAATGGTTTGAACCCATTATCCGCATGTGGCGTTTCACCAAAAGCAATGGAATCACGGAAGGCTTTCATCGAAAAATGAAATTAATTCAACGTCGCGCTTACGGATATCGTAACTTTGAAAACTATCGGTTAAGAGTGTTAATTGAATGTGGGCACGTGGTAATATGAAAAATCAAATTCCACAAAAATTGGGCTTGACCCAAAATATGAACACCGAGTTTCCACCCAGCGCCCGGCGGGACGCGCCGCCCCCGGCATGTCGCGATGGAAACTTGAAATGTTCGGTCATTTGGGGCATCGTCCGTTTGCTCAAATACCAAACAATACCAATGACCGAACAAGACAAAGCTAACATATTCGACGTTTAATCAAGCCTTTTCTCTGTCCTGGCACAAATAATGAGTCTCAGGGAACCGGAAACTTGTTTGCAGAAGCCATTCGCACTCTTATCAATACTGCTCTTTTAGCTCAGCGGGATACCCACTTGGGTTGTGAGCAGTATGAGCGTTCTGCCGACCGTAATGGACAACGTAATGGCTTCAAACCGCGCACCGTCAGAACATCGACAGGTAAGATTACGCTCGATATCCCTCAGGTTCGCAATTCAGAAACGCCTTTTCATCCGCTTATTCCGGGATTTGAACAGGGTAAGAGTGTTGACAGGGCTCTTAATCTTACCATTGCGGAAATGTACCTCCAGGGCGTTTCTACGCGCAAAGTTGCTAAGGTAATGCAGGAAATATGTGGAGGCAACGGCGTTTCTGCCTCATACGTAAGTCAATGCACGACTCAACTCGATGCGCTTTTTGAAAAATGGAGAACTCGCCAACTGCCCCCCATTGCCCATCTGTTCCTCGATGCTACATACACCAAGGCTCGAATTAATGGTGTTATTGCTGATTGTGCTGTCTTTGTGGCCGTCGGTATTGAGGCTGAAACCGGCAGACGCATTGTATTGGGGGTATCCGTTGGTCATTCCGAAGCAGCAGAGCATTGGTCAACTTTTATTCAAAGTCTGATAATGAGAGGCATGAATCGGCCCCTTACGGTTACAAGTGATGACCATATGGGGATTCATGCAGTCTTCGCACGGACACTTATGGGAGTGCTTTGGCAGCGTTGCCAATTCCATTTTCAACAGAATGCGCAAGCATATGTTACATCCTCGCGTTACAAAACCATTGCCGCTGCCCACATCCGTACCATTTTTAATGTAGGTAGTCGAAAAATGGCAAATATCATGATTTCAAACGTCTTATCTGTTTTCCGCGCTGACGGACAGACCAAACTCGCAGATTGGCTTGAAAATAACATTGAAGAAAGCCTCACCGTCATTGATTGCCCTCCCGAGGTACAGAGCCGTCTCAGAACGTCCAATATCATGGAATGCATTAACAGACAGCTTAAACGCAGAACAAACGTTATCTCGATCTTCCCCTCAGAAGCTTCTTTGCTCAGAATTGTGACCGCCAAGGCTATGGATTTCTCAGATGAATGGGAGGGCAATAGCGGTAAGGCTTACATTTCCCCGGAGAAGCTTCAGCAAGTAGCTGAGGCGTTGAAGACAGCCTCTTCTCAGCCCAAAATCTTGCTGCTTAACCTAAACGGTAAACGAATTTTGCGCAATGACCGACATTTTACAGAAAAAAGCTTGCGCCGCCTGTAAAACCTGCGTTTGAGCCTGCAATTGATGCACCTCCTTATTCAGGAAGATTGATAAGATAAACTCATATACACGAACAAAATGCAGCTCTCGAGTTGGACCTGCATTTTTAGTCCATATAGTAGTCAACCTTCAGTCTTCGGCTCACACAAATCAGACAACTTGCATTACATGTTGATGATGCTATGTTCGTGGATAAAAGTCGCATTCTGTTTATAATCAACGCTTGCTCGAATTTTTTTGCTAAAAAAGTGATTTCCTTCTCCCAATTGTATGGGGTGGAGCAAAAAGAAAAGGCGGAGTTTTCGATTTGAAAGCGACGCCCTGAGGAGGGAACGCGGGATTTGCTTGTCCTCTTATCAAAAAAATAGTGCTCTCGAGATTAATTACTTCGGCGGTAAAGAGAGAAGTTTCTGTCTTTCCTATTCATACGGACTTCCCCGTAAGAAACTCTCTCATAATTGCAACTTATAATATCCTTAATGCCAGGGTGTGTAATCTGAAGCTCTTTGCTTATGCCTTCTGGATTGTATGTCAGAATAATCCATTTCGGTGCATTATTACCAGTAAACAAACCATATAGTTCATTAGAAATTTCTGGTTGTATTTCAGCATGTATGTTTTGGAGTGTGAAATATTTAAAAGAAGGGGATATATTCATGTACAAGTATGCATATGGCCAGGTATCTAAAACTAATAGACTGCTAGTTTCTTCATTCGGGATAATTTGTTTAAACTTTTCAATACATTCTAACTGCAAGCGCTTTTCAGTTGGATGTCCGGGAAAACAGATGCATATTCCGCCGCACTGGATTTGAGATATGGAAGCGTTGATATAGAAGAGCACTACAGCAATAACGCTGCAACATGTGCATATGAAAGCTTTAATCCGTTGCAATGTGCTGGCCCAGACACATATTTGAATCAGTGCAAGGCAGATGGTGGGTAAAAACGTCATATAATAATGTGGGAATCCACTCCCAGGAATTAATGCAATTGTAGAAATCAAGCCCGCAAGAGAATAGAGTATGTAAATGGACGGTTTGATTTTTTTGTTCTTCACATTGATATACCCTATTAATAATAGAGCTACAACTGCAAGTGTCTTTCCAAAGAAAATTATCCAGAAATCACAGGTTTTCGTAGATGCACCATATGCGGCTCGCTGGAAATTATGTAAAAAATTTCCTTCTATAAATTCCTGCATGGCATCTTTCTGGATGAAATATATCAGAAACGGTAGAAGTGCTACTGTCATACCAGCAAGGAAGGAAAGGTGCGACTTAAACAAGTATTTGAATTTCTGTTGGTAAAGGAAAGAAAACGTAAGATATACACAAATCGCAATAACAACAGGTGCATTATTAAGACGAATCATGGCAAGAAGCATGAAACAAGCGCCAATGCTGAACCAATATCTTAAGGATGGTTCCTTGTTTTCAATTATGGCCTTGCTCAAATAATACAGAGGCAAAATGGCAAATGGTAAAGACCATTCCTCTGAAAGCGCTCCTTCCCCAATACTTGCCGGCATGATAAAAAGTAAAACTCCAATAATCGCTACTGACCATTTAATATTGAGAAATAATCTGGATAATTTAAACAAGAATAACAAGGAGAATGCTCCACACAAAGACTGTAAAAAGAATACACCCGTTTTACCAGGCACGATGGCCGTTCCCCACGAATATATAAAAAACAAAAGGGGCCCCTTGTGGTCAAACAAGTCCTTGTATGGTACTAGCCCTGCGTTTATGCCGTTGCCAATAGTATAAAATATGGACGAGTCACAGTTATAATAGGGATTAGAAGGCGATGTATAGGGGCTTGCAACAAAGAAATACACCAGACTTATGGCAAGAAATAATAAATATTGGCATATGCAGGACCTGATGCGAATAAAGTGATTCATTGTTTCTTTTCTTTCTAAGGTGAATAAACTGGCGCCATTCTTTTGACAATTAGGAAGCTAATTTAAGCCTCTCCTTCTCGTGTTTATCTGGCGTGCGAGTGTGTTATATCACTCTTAATCCTCGATTGTCAATCCATTTTTTTGCGCGATTTTGTAGCGTAGATGCAGCGTCCCGAGCGTAGCGAGGGCGCGGAGCGAAGCGAGCTGCATCGGAGCGGAAAAATCGCGCAAAAATTCGCCGCCGGGGGTAGCCTTTCTGACGGCAGTATTCTGATGGGCTAAGGTTATCTAATCGTGCATGAGGGCGTTCTCGGTGGTAGTAGGTTAACCAACGAGCTGTTAATCGCCTGGCCTCCTCCAATGTGTTTGCTTCGTTGAGCAGAAAACAGTCATGTTTGTAAGTGCGCCAGAAGAGCTCTACTGCAATGTTATCTGCCCATCGCCCCTTACCATCCATGCTGATGGATATACCTCGTTTTTCCAATTCTCTAAGCCATTCATGTGAGGTGTATTGGCTTCCCTGATCCGTGTTGAATATTTCCGGCTTTCGACCGATTGAAAACGCCATATCCAGTGCGTCCAGACACAATTGGGTACTCATGTTATCTGACAGACTCCAGCCAAGTACCTCACGGCTTGCCCAATCTAATACGACACAGAGATAGTAATTTTTCGAGCCTATCTGCAAATATGTGATATCACTACTCCATACTTTTCTACATCAATCGTTTGCAGCGATTTGAGTAGATAAGGTCGAGGTCCTTCTTTGCGTTTTCCCGGCGCACTCGTTTTGGGATGTCGGCAGATAGTTTTTATCCTCATATCCCTGCGTATGCGTGCAATTTTTTTGCCCCTATCTTTATGCCATAGTGGCGCTCCACCATATCAGGAAGCTTTCGCAAGCCCAGACATGGGTCTTTGATGTAGAGCTCATTCAGCGCTTTTTCTATAGGTGTTTTATCGGCTTTTGCTCGAGGTTTGTAGTATGTGCCGCTACGATGTAAGCTCAGCAGCTCACATTGCCTTTTGCGAGGCGGTTCACTGTTCTCTTCATCCAGGAGCTGGCGTCTCTGTACTAAAGACCCTGCTCCTTGGATTTTTTTGTGAGCCACTCCAGTTCCAGTTCTCGTTTACATAACAGGCTCTTGAGTAGCTCATTTTGTTCCTCCAAGGCTTTTTCGCGGCTTTTGCTACGCTTGAAGATATGAGATACCCCCTCCTGTGCTTGTTTCTTCCATTGACGCACCAGCTCGGGACTGATGTTGTTCTCGGACGCTATTTGCTGGAGCGTCTTTTCCCCTTTCAGGGAAGCACTATAGCGCCCTCGCTTGTGAATTTTGGTCATGTTGATGAGTGTGTTGTGTTTTTTGAGGTTATTCTACACTCATCCAGACTTTTGCGCAAGCTATGCTGAATTAGCTCTGTGTCCTAAATTCGGGTGGCAGCATAGGATAAGAGCCAGAAAAGTGTTACCCGAACCCTCTCCTGATGATCCCATCGGCTCCTGCCGCAAGTCCATCCACTCCTTCCAGTGGCTTGATCCCAAAGACGGTTACCTGCTGACGCGAGAGGACCAGGTAGAGCTGCTGAAGTTCTACTTCCTGCCGGAACTGCTGTAAGGAGAATGATTTTTTGCCCGCTCAAGTGAGAAAAAGCTTGACTAAAGTGCAGGGCTCTGATAGTCTCCGCGCGCTATGGCAAAAGTTCCCGTTATTCAGCTTCGCAAGGGTCACGCCGTGAATTACAACGGCGATATCTGCGTTGTGCGTGAGAGCCAGCTCAAGACTCCCCCCCGCATGGCTTCCTATGTGCAGATGACCATCCGCAGCATTGCTACCAAGAAGGATTACAACCTGCGCCTCACCTCCAACGACTTCCTGGAGGGTGTGATGCTCAGCCGTGAGGAGATGGAATTCTCCTATGTGGACGGTATGGGTTACCACTTCCTCAACACGGAGACCTACGAGGACGTGTGCGTGAGTGAGGACATCGTTGAGCCCGTTAAGGATTACCTCATCGAGGGAGAGACTTATGTACTGCTCTTCACCGATGAAATCGTGTGCTCCATCGAGCTGCCCGCCGCTATCACCATGGAAGTGGCAGAAGCTCCCGAGGGTGTGAAGGGTAACTCCGCGAACAATGTGTACAAGAGCGCCACGATGACCACCGGTTTGGTGGTGCAGGTGCCTCTGTTCATCAACCCCGGTCAGCGCATCTCCGTCAAGACGGAAGATGGTACGTACCTGGGTCGTGTGAACAACTGATTGTTTCTGTAACATCATCCTTTTCCGAAACCGCCTGTGCCATCTCGGCTCGGCGGTTTCTTTTCCTTTCGTGTTCACGCCGCTGTCTCGTCTGATGCAATCCTCTTTCCGCCGCCGTTTCCGGCTGGCGGGTGATGATGCCGCCTATATTCAGCGCGTGGGTATGGACACAATTCGTGCCCATGCGGCTGATTTTATCCGGCTGCGCTTGGCTCCCGCCAATCCCTCGAAGGACGGATGTCAGACCCCCATGCGCGGTCATCCGGTGTTCAAGGCTCAACATGCCTGTGCGTGTTGTTGCCGCAGATGTCTCCGGCGGTGGCATGGTATTCCGCAGGGCAGGGCGTTGTCGCCGGAAGAGCAGGCCGCCATTGTTTCCCTGTTGTTGGAGTGGATAGAAGCGCAGCCCCCGGCGCCGCCTCCTTCCCGCAGGAATCCGCAGCAGGCTATGTTTGATTTTTGAACCTTGTTTACTCCCATTTTCACAACTTTCCGGTCTCCGAAGTGTTTTTTCATTGCAGCGCATGCCTGTTTGTGCTAGACTGAGAGTACTGAAACACTTTTCTCTCTATTATAATTATGATTAGCCACATCATTCGCGGTAAAAAGGTATTCGAGGACGAAATCGAGGCTCTCAAGGTTATTGGCAACGAGCTTGATAACTCCTTTGATGAGGCCGTAGAGGCCATGCGCAAGGCGATTAATTCCGGCCACAAGATTATCATCGTCGGTGTGGGTAAGAGCGGCTTGATTGGTGATAAGATTGCCGCCACCCTTACCTCCACCGGAGCCCCGTCTGTGGTGTTGGATACGATGAATGCTCTGCACGGCGACTTGGGTATCGTGCAGGATGGTGATGCCTGCATTGCCATGTCCTATTCCGGTGAGACGGCGGAACTGCTCACCCTTATGCCTTTCCTCAAGCGTTTTGATATTTCCATCATCGGCATGACGGGCAAGCCGAACTCCACGCTGGCTCAGCTTTCCGATGTGGTGCTCAATACGCATGTGGAGCGCGAGGCTGACCCGTTGAATCTGGCTCCAACATCCTCTTCCACCGCCATGCTGGTGATGGGTGATGCCTTGGCCATGGCGCTGCTGGAGGCTCAGAACTTCACCAAGGAAGACTTCGCTCGCAGTCATCCCGGTGGTTCGCTCGGGCGTGCTCTGCTCACCCGTATCAGCGATATTATGCGTACGGAGTTTGCCAAGCTGCCGGAAGCTTCCACTATCATGGACTGTATTATCGCCATGTCCTCGGCGCGTGTAGGTGCCTGCATTCTGGTGCATGAGGACGGCTCTCTGGCCGGTGTGTTCACCCACGGTGATTTTGCCCGATCCTACCAGAAAGACCCCTCCTGCGGTACGCAGCCGGTGCGCGATATCATGACGAAGAACCCGGTATATGTGGAGGCTGATAAGCTGGCTATCGTGGCCGTGAAGGCACTGCGCGACCGCCGTATTGACGACCTCGTGGTTTTGGATGCCGACAAGAAGCCTGTGGGGCTCATCGATACCCAGGACCTGGTGCGCCTCAAGCTCATTTAAGGATTAGGAAACGCTTTTTGCAGCCCCGGCCGTTTCGGCCGGGGCTTTTCGTTGCTGCATTGGAGGGGAGAAAAAAAGAAAATGCGTTTTTTTTTGCTTCAAAACACACTTTAGGCTTGCAATCTGTGCCAAAAAGGTGCATCCTAGGCCACCGCAACTGCGCAAGCAAGTCATTTTACACAACAGATAGTTATGAGAAAGTACGAAGCACTGATCGTTCTGAACATGAAGGGCTCTGCCACCCTCGATGAGCTGACCGCCGCCATGAAGCAGCAGCTTGAGGCTGCCGGCGCCAAGGTTTCCGGCGTAACCAACGTGGGTCGTCGTGAGTTCGCTTATGAGTCTGACCACCTGAAGTTCGGTCAGTACATGCTCTTCGCCTTTGAGGCTGAGCCCACCGTCATCCGCACGGTGCGTGAGGCTCTTGCCATCGACGAGCGCGTTCATTACCAGTACTACCGCGCCAAGTAAGCAATCCTCGCTGCTTGCGGCAATTTTCGAGAAGGCTTCCGGTATCATCGGAGGCCTTTTTCGTGTCTTGCGGGAGTTCTGCGCTTGCCTGACGGCGAGATTAGGGTATAATGAGCGGCGTAACATATTTTCCGTATACCAATGCCAGATGCACGTTTTCAGCCGCTGCCGGGGTTCCGCGACTTTGCGCCGCAGGAATGCGCTTTCCGCAATTACCTGTTCAACACGTGGCGCCGAGTGGCGCATCGTTATGGCTTTGTCGAATGGGAAGCCCCCACGATTGAAGCAACCGATTTGTACCTGAAAAAGAGCGGCGGCGAGCTGCCTACCCAGTTGTTCCGCTTTACAGACCAGGGTGAGCGCGATATTACGGTGCGACCGGAGCTGACCGCCTCTCTGGGGCGTATCGCCGCCGCCTACCAGCGTGAGTATACCAAGCCACTGAAGTGGTTTGAGATAGGTTCCTGCTTCCGCTACGAAAAACCGCAGAAGGGGCGTCTGCGCGAGTTCGTGCAGTTCAATGCCGACATCCTGGGTGAGGCAGGGGAGGGTTCCGATGCGGAGCTGATTGCGCTGGCCATTGATTGCATGCGCGAGTTCGGTTTCACCGCCGAGGATTTTGTGGTGCGTGTGAGTGACCGCGAGGTCTGGCTGCGCTACGCTGCGGAGAACGGCGTGGCAGAGGAGCGAGTGGGCGATTTCTTGGCCGTGATTGATAAGTTTGAGCGTGACCGTCCGGAAGCCTGCCAGGAAAAACTGGATGCATTCGGGATGAAGCGTGAGGAGCTCGTGGCATTTATTCAGAATCCTCCTGCCGGATGCGCTCCCCGCTACGATGCAGTGTTGGCAGAGCTGGAGGCTCGCGGGCTGGCAGAGTATGTGCAGCTGGACTTGCACGTGGTGCGTGGCCTGGCGTATTACACCGGGCTGGTGTTTGAGATTTTCGACAAGGCTCGCAGCCTTCGTGCCGTGGCCGGCGGTGGTCGCTACAACGGTCTGGTTGCCACGCTTTCCAACGGTGCAGTGGATATGCCCGCCACGGGGTTTGCCATGGGCGATGCTGTCATTGCTCATCTGATAGAGGCTTGCCCTGCCGCTCGTGCTCTGCGCGATGCTGCGCTTAAGCCCAACGCTTGCGATGTCTGCTTGGTGCTGGCGGCTCCGGAGATGCGCCCGCAGATGCTCGCTTTGGCCTCAGCTTTGCGCGATGCCGGGGTGCGTGTGGATTTGCCGTTGTCTCCTGCCAAGATGGGCAACCAGCTCAAGAGAGCGGAGAAAATCGGCGCTCGCTATGCCGTTATCATCGGTTCCGAGTACCCGGAGGTGGAGCTCAAGAATCTGTCTACTCGTGAGTCCGTGCATACCGACCCCGATGGCCTCATGACCGAGCTGCTCGGCGATGCCGATGAGGCGTAAAGACCGGATTGAGGGTATACAAAGTTAACTAGCGGCGCATCTTCCCGGTGGGAGGATGCGCCGCTAGATTAATCTGCGGGCATGATGCGGAGCTCCTGACCGAGAGAAATGCTTATCGGGTTCGGCGGCCTCCGAGTAAGCTTTTCTTTCTCTGTTTGTATGAAATACCTTTATAATGGTCTTTCCCATTGCCGAGCATGACTTGATTGGCTCCCACGTAATCATCACCGTCAGCCACAGATATGAAAGTTTTGGCCAGTTTTTTTCTGATAAATGGGTTGAGCCATGCGTTTATCAGTAATAGCAAGAAGAAGAGGAGCCCGCAACCGGCACAGGCTTCTGCATAGTGAAGTGCTTCATACGCCGCAAGAATTCCGGAGATGGCACAGAACGAGACACAAAGCACCAACAGAATCTCCTGTTGGTGCGGAAGTTGTAATAATTTTGAAAAAAAGCCCGTTTTACGCATGCAGGTGTTTCGTGTGTCAGTGAAGTATTCTCGCAATATTTAGACTTCTTGTTGCTGCTTAATTAACATCGGTACATACTTGGCTTTTTTGCCTTTGAAAATCTTGCCCTCGTCTACGGCTATATTGTGGAATATTTTCAAATATGCTAGGGTGAACATGAGCGTGCTCAAGTATGAATGCAGACCCGAAGTCGAAAATAAAAAGTAAACGGAATATATTGCAATTCTGCAAGTAAAAAATATGCTGTATATGAAGAATGGCGTATCTCGCAGCGCCATATTTACTTTAAACATAACGAAGGTTGCATACAAGGTGCATCCATATACAACAAAAAGACCGACATAGCCTACAGATTGTAGAGTATCTATGAATAAGCTGTGTGTGGCTCGACGTTTAGCAAAGTCTTCGGCATCTCCAAAACGGAGTTCCCCCCTCATTATAGCGCGCTTGGACCGCATTTGATAAGATTTTTCGATGCCGAAGCTATCTCCTAACACGTAGTCCTTGATATGCCCGGTACGGGGATCCAGTGCCCATTTCCACATTTCAACTCGCCAGTTCGTTGACGAATCGGTAGCTCTTCTGATGCTTGATTTAACCTCCAAGCCGGGAATGGCGCATAAGGCTCGTTGAGCTGCAAAAGGCAGTGTTTTTACTAAGTCACTTGCATTCAGAATGCCGAGCGCAACAATCCCCACAGCGAGAGAGATTCCAATAACATAGCATTCTCTCTTTATTACGCTGATTATTATAAAAATCAGACCAAGCTGGCCCAGCATGCTGCGGAATCCGGAAAAAACCGTAGCTGCTGTCGATATAAAAATTGCAAAAATGGCCTTAGGCGAAACTATCAGCTTGGCGAACGGTGCTCCGCTGTATACGACGATGAATAATGCTTCGGAGAATGTACGGAACATCGAATATCGTGACGTCTCGGCATCATCTCCAGAGAGAGTTCCGAACATAGAAAAAATACCCATGGTAAAAGAAATTACCAATGTTAAAATGAGATACCACTTAAATAATTTTAAGAGAACTTGTTTTTTTAAAGGTATGCAACTCAAACATATATATAGAATTAATGAAGCTATGAATTCCGGATATGCTCTTGCTGTTGTAAATTCGGTTTCTATATTGAATAAATTATTTATTAAGTCAATGCTCGCCGGTTTGCGATAAAAGGCGAGACCTATTAAAATAGTGAAGCAGAAGACAAAAAGATCGGCACCAATTAACTTGCGCCATGTAAATTTTACATAACCTAACAGACGCAACAACAACCAATAGCACAGAACTGTGGGGAACAATATAAAACTCAAAGACATGCCTCCAATCTTCGGCAGAAGTGAGAAAACCGGAGGTAATAGAAATAGAGTAATCCACACATGTTTGCCCATGGCAATGATGCCAATTATTGCTGCTGCTGCAATGATGATGAGAGCAGCCTGTTTGGCACTATCGGCAGCCATGATGCCGATAATGAAAGACAGGACGATGAGAACAAGTGCTCCTACGATATTTCTAATGATAGAGGAACCCATATGATGGTATGGTCTGCTTATCTATATGCACAGCAATGCCGCGCTTTGCGCGGCATTGCATTTAAAATGGTTACAAAGCTGAGGGGATTTCTTTGCCTAGCTCGGATGCCTTGCGGCCCTTACCATCGCCGGCAATGCGTTCCAAAAGAACGTCGCGGTAGGACATGCCGCCCGGAATCATGGGCAGCACGTGGATGTCGTAGGGTACCATGATATCCAGCACATACGCTTCCTCTGAGGCCAGCATACGGGCAATGGCCGGAGCCAGCTCTGCCGGTTCGATGACGCGCTCGCACTTCACCCCGAATCCTGCACAAATCGTTGTGAAGTCGGGGTAGAGGGCGGAGGGTGTGTGGTGCGTCGGGTCATACTGCACGGACGGGTCTGCGAGGAAGGTGTTGGCTCGGTTGGAATCGTACTTCAGGTCTTCCCACTGTACCACCATGCCCAAGTGCTGGTTATTCATGATGATGCATTTGATGGGCATCTTCTCGATATGGATGGTGGCCAGCTCCTGAATGTTCATCAGCATGGAACCATCGCCGTCTATGTGGATGACTGGCTTATCGGGGAAGGCTACATGGGCCCCCATGGCTGCCGGGAGACCGTAGCCCATGGAGCCGAGGCCGCCGGAGGAGGAGAAGCGGCGGGGCTTGTTGAACTTGAAGAACTGTGCGGCAAACATCTGGTGCTGGCCTACACCGGTGCAGATGATGGGATCCTTGTCAGCCACCTGATTGTAGAGCTCCTCCATAATCTGCTGGGGCATGATTTCGCGCTCGCGCAGCTCATGCTTCATGGGATACGCCTTCTTCCATGTCTCGATGATGCCGAACCATTCCGGACGATTGGCAACGGCGTATTCGCGGCGCTCCATGCCTTCTTCGGCAAGTCGGGCGTTCAGGTATTCAAGTGCCTGAGCCGCGTCTGCCTTGATGGCCAGCTCTACTCGCTTGTTCTTATTGAGTTCTGCGGCATCGAGGTCAATGTGGACGATGCGAGCCTTCGGGCAGAACGTGGCCACGGCACCGGTCACTCGGTCATCGAAACGAGCGCCTATGGCAAGCACGAGGTCAGCTTCATTAACCGTGTTGTTGGCGTACACGGCACCGTGCATGCCGAGCCAGCGAACGGACAGAGGGTGGTCTTCCGGCATGGCACCAAGGCCCATGAGCGTCGTGGCTACAGGAATCTGAGCGCGCTCGGCAAACTCAACCAGCTGGGCAGAGGCCTCGGCAATCACCACGCCGCCGCCGGCATAAATTGCCGGACGCTTCGCGGCCTTAATCATCGGGATGACGGTATCAAGCGCTGCCTTGTTGAGCGGAATCTCCGGCTGATAGCCCGGCAGGTCCATCTCGACATCAAAATCCGGGGTAATCAATGCCTCCTGACAGTTCTTCGGGATATCAATCACCACGGGGCCGGGGCGTCCCGTGCGGGCAATGTAGAAAGCTTCCTTGACGATGCGGGGAATATCGACCGGGTTAGTTACCAGGTAGCTGTGCTTGACAATCGGGGCAGTCATGCCGAACACATCCGTTTCCTGGAAAGCAGATGTGCCAATCATGCCGGTGCCGACCTGTGCCGTGAAAGCAACCATCGGCACGGAATCCAGAAACGCATCGGCGATGCCTGTAATCAGGTTGGTGGCGCCGGGGCCGGAGGTGGACATGCAGACGCCCACCTTGCCGGTGGCGCGGCCGTAGCCCTCTGCTGCGAATGCTCCGCCCTGTTCATGGCGGGGCAGAATGGTGCGGATGGACGGCTCGTGGCTGAGCGCCTGGTGGATGGGCATGCTGGCGCCGCCGGGATAGGCGAATACTACATCTACCCCTTCGCGTACAAGGCTCTGAACCAAAGCTTCTGCACCGGACATCGTTTTTGCGACTGCGGACGGAGATGTAGTCATACTCATGTTTTTGATGGGGGATGTGATGTTAGTATAGAGGGGGTGCATTTCTTTCGCACCTGTGCGTTACGAATTATACCACAGTTGGCGTGCAATGCAATGTTTTTTGTTGTGGCTGACAGGCCGCGTGATTGAAAAAACGGAGGAAAAACTGACATTTTGTTGCGGATTTGCGTGACAGGAGGATTTATAGGTGTAGAATGATGTCAATGACAATGCATGGCTTGAGTCCCGAAGTGATAATGATTGCAACCGGTGTGGGTGTTGCGCTTGGTGTGGCAAGTGTTGTCATGCGGCTTGTGAGTGATGCCATCGTGCGTGGAGCTGTGGCAGATGTGCTGGTCTCTGCGGCTGTTCTTGCGGGGATGTGGTGTTTGCAGGTGGCTACGTTGACGGCGACTTTCAGTCCGCTGATGTGGGCAGAGGCGCTGCTCGCGGTGGTGTTTTCCGTGGTAGGATGGCGATTCCCATTTCGGGTATGGCGTAAGTCATGTTGCGGGAGAAAATCGCGCCGGGCGAAGCGGGCGAAATACTATCTCATTGCTTCGCTGTTGCATGCGCCGTGGGTGTTGGCTGTGGTGATAGCCGGTGTGCGCATCATGGTGTTTTTCTGTTTGGATGAACCGCTGAAAAGAGCCTTGATGCACAAGCTGTTGCAGACGGCAGAGTGGGGGGTGCTCTTGCTGATTCTTTTTTCGTTGCTGCGGATGTGGCGGAAGCATCAGTACGCGGCTCTGCGGCGCTGTCTGATGGTGTCTGCCCCTCTCTGTGTATTATTTCTTCACCTGTGGTAAGGTATGAAACGAGGTTTGTATATTTTAGTGGGCGTATTCGGGACCTTGATGAGCATGGTCTGTCTGGTGGTATATTGGTGTCTCGGTTGTCTGTTGCAGCTGGGCAGGGCGAACCCCTCTACACCTCTTGCGGATTCCGCTCAGCTCCTTCTGAGCCCTGATGCACTTTTGGGCGCCTGTGGCATTTTCCTGTTCCTGCTGGCCGGAGTGGCTCTGGTGAGTATTGGTCGGCGGCAGGGCGGGGCAACTGAGCCGTTGCGCCTGTTTCCCCTGTTCCGGATAGCTGTTGTATTATTTCTGCTGAGCCTGCTCGGCGGCTATTTCCTTACCTGACCCCATATAATCAACATGACTCAGAATACAAAACTCACACTGACGGCGGCCTCCGGGTTGCTGGTTTTGCTTATCTCGCTCCCTTCCGTGGTGGGACCGCTCATCTGCATGCTTGTCTGGAAAGACGATGCTGAGGCAGAGGCCTTTGCCAAGCGGTGCATCAACATTCAGATATCATGGTACATCTGGTTGCTGCTGGCGGCGATCTCCTGTTTAATATTTGTCGGTATTGTGCTTTTCCCGCTGCTTCTCATTGTATGGTTAGTGTGCAGTATCATTGATGTTGCGAAAGCCTCTTCCGGGGATACGTCTTTCCGTTTCCCTCTTACCATTGATTTTCTGGGGCTGGAGAAGAAGTAACCTTGCAGATAAAACACACTAACGCCCCATCCGGAGGATACCGGATGGGGCGTTGTCGCTTGAGAGGGGGGATGCGTCAGACAAAGAGGCTCAGCACCGCTTCGGCAGCCTTGGCAGCCGCGCCTCCGTGGCCGAGTTTGGACATGGAATCCCGCATGTCTGCCAGTACCTGCTCGCGCGGCTCGGGTGTGGTGAGCCGTTCCAGTTCCGCGATGCAGTTTTCCACGTTGAAATCGTGCTGAATCAGCTCTCGTGTCACCGGCTTGTCCACTAGGATGTTGACCATGCCGATGTATTTGATAGTCAGAATCACGCGCGCTACCCAATAGGTGAACGCCGCCACCTTGTACACCAGCGCAAAGGGTAATTCATGCAGGGCTGCTTCCAGAGTGGCCGTGCCGGAGGTTACCAGAGCGGCTTCTGCCCTGTCCATGAGCCCGTGGTAACTGCCGGGGCAGATATTGATGACCTCTTCCGGCATGTCGGCTGCTTTTGCCATGGCTCGCATCTTTTCTGCCAGCTTCGGGGTGCTGGCAGAGGTTTCGAACCTCCATTCAGGGTGGCGCTTCTGCAACTCGCGCACCACTTCCACAAAGACGGGGAAGTTGCTTTCCACTTCGCGATTGCGGCTGCCCGGGAAGAGGCCGATGAGCCCTTTCTCCCGCACATCCGGTTGCCGCTGGGCCAGAATATCATCCACCAACGGATGCCCCACGAATTCCGTGCGCAGCCCGGCTTTTTCGAAGAGAGGCTTTTCGAAGGGGAACGTACACATCATCAAGTCCAGCACCCGTGCCAGTTTGGGGATGCGTCCTTTCTTCCAAGCCCACACCATGGGGGCGATGAACCAGGCAATCTTCGTCTTCGGAGATACTTTGCGCACGCGTTCTGCCAACCGCTGGTTGAAGCCGGGATAGTCGATAAGTACAAGTCCGTCCGGCTGTTCTGCCGCGATGCGGGCCGTCATGTCGTTGAGGTGACGGGCAAAATAGCGGATGTGCTTGAGCACTTCCACCAGCCCGATAACACCTGCCTGATCCGCCCAGTCCTCAATACCGGGAGCCAGGCTGTGCATTCGGGCTCCTCCCAGACCGACAATTTCCATATCCGGGCGTCTGCGGAGTAATTCCTGAATCAGCAGGGCGCCCTGTTTGTCCCCGCTCTTTTCTCCGGCTACCATGAACAGCTTCATGCTCCCACTCTACCATGAAGCGACTGAATTGGCAAGAAAAAGGCTTCCTTTTTGACCCGATGTGTGCATAATACCCCGCATGTTCCACGAATTTGTGAATGCCTGCATGCAGTATGTTGAAGCCTGGGGTTACTGGGGAGTGGTTGTGTTCATGGCGATGGAAAGCTCCATCATTCCCGTACCCAGCGAGGTGGTGGTGCCTCCGGCGGCAATCGTGGCTTCCCAGGAGGGCGCGAGTATGAGTTTCTGGGGAGTGGTGTTGGCGGGCACGGTTGGCTCTTACATCGGCTCCGTGGTGATGTACGTGTGTGCTTTGCTGCTGGGCCGTCCGCTGGTATTGCGCTTCGGTAAGTTTTTCTTCATGCCCCCGCACAAGGTGGAAAAAGCGGAGCGATTCATGCAGAAATACTCTTCTGCCGGTATTTTCTTTGCCCGTTTCCTGCCGGTTATTCGCCATCTGATTTCCATTCCCGCCGGGATGGCTCGCGTAAACTTTCTGACCTTCAGTCTGGCCACGATTGTGGGCTCTGCCATTTGGTGCTGGGTGCTGGCGTGGTTCGGGGATAAGGTGGGCAGCGAGCATCCGGGTATCATGGAATCCCCGGAGGCCTTGATAGAAGCCGTGAAGTCCGAATCGCATCTGGTGGTGCTGGGCGTAGTGCTGCTGATGGTGCTGTACGTCATCATGAAATACATGACGAGGGAGAAAAATTGATATTTTCCCCGTCATTCGGACGCAAACAAAGAGAAACAGTTCGACTCAGACTGGCGTTTGGTACAGAGTGGTAGTATGCTGATGCTCATCATGGGATTTGCATCAATCATATCTGCCGCCGGGGCTCTGGCGAGCGGCGCAGTTCAGGCCGCCGCTCAGCGTCAGCAGTCTGCCGCCTACCGCGATGCTGCGGACAATCAGTGGAAGTTGTCCACGCGCACGGCCGAGGTCATCACCAATACCGCGCTGGAAAATCAGCGCCGAAGCGAGCGCAACGCACGCATGCAGCTGGCTGAGGCTCGGGCCGACGCTGCGGCGGGTAACTTGTTGCAGGAGGGAAGTGCCGTTCGGCGCGAACAGGATTTGGCAACTCGCTTGGAGGATGAAATAACCAACAGCACCAACGCCGCTTTGCAGGAAGCAAATGATACCCGGTTGCAGGGTTGGTATGACCGCCGCAGCCTGTTGCAACAGTCCGGGACGGCACGCAGCAACAGCCGCGTCTCACTGCTCAGTGGTGCGGTGGGTGCACTGGGGGCTCTTGCTGGCTCTTCTGCAATAATTGTGGAATGAGCGCCGCAAGGAAGAGAAGAAGACGGAGAAAAGTATTAGCAAAGAGCAGAAAAACATTGAGCATGGAGGAGAAAACTCCTACCATGCCCAGTGTTGTGTTCTTGAAGTACTTG
>JBGVGW010000017.1:0-245846 GCA_045121855.1 Akkermansia sp. | reverse complement strand
GCTGTTTCTGGATGCACTGCGGGAGGAGTTCGAGCGCATCCGCGCCGATAAATCGTCGCGCCGTTGGGGGCGGCTGGAGGAGTTTCAGGAAAAGCTGGCGGGGCTCGCCTTTCTGGACCCCGCCTGCGGCTGCGGGAACTTCCTGGTGGTCAGCTATCGGGAATTGCGGCAGCTGGAGCTGGAGGTCATCCGCGAGCTGCACCCGCACGGCCAGCGCGTGCTGGATGTAGCGGAGCTGTGCCGCGTGAATGTGGGGCAGTTCTATGGCATAGAGATAGAAGAATTCCCCGCGCAGATAGCGCAGGTGGCCATGTGGCTGATGGACCACCAGATGAACCTCGCCGTGGGCAACCACTTCGGCCAGGCCTTCGCCCGCCTGCCGCTGAAAGAGAGCGCCACCATCATCTGCGCGAACGCCCTGCGTATCAACTGGGAGGACGTGGTGCCGAAAGACAGGCTCAACTATATCATGGGCAACCCGCCGTTTGTGGGGTATTACTTACAAACAACAACGCAAAAGCAGGAAATAAAGCAGATATTTGCAGAGAACAAAAATGCAGGTATTTTGGACTATGTTTGTTGCTGGTTCAAAAAAGCACACTTGTTAATGCGGCAGAACAATGAAATACAAACCGCCTTTGTGTCAACAAATTCCATAACGCAGGGAGAACAGGTGCCTGCATTATGGAAATCGCTTATGGATGAAGGTTGCAGAATCTTCTTTTCGTATCGTACCTTCAAATGGGAAAATGAGGCTAAAGGCAAAGCTGCCGTTCATTGTGTTATTATAGGATTTTCCAACAGAGATAATAATCGCCCCAAAATAATTGTAAATGAGAAAGGTGTATCCGAAACCGTTGCTCAGATAAATGCCTATCTTGTCAATGCTCCCGCCATATTTATTGAAAGCAGAAATAAACCTATTTGTAAGGTCAAACCTATAGTCTACGGAAATAAGCCGACTGATGGGGGACATCTGTTCTTTACTTTGAAAGAACTTGAGGAGCTTAGACAAGATGCTCCCGGAGCGGAATGTTTTATCAGACGGGTATATGGCGCTAAAGAGTTTATCAACGGGGAGAAAAGATATTGCTTGTGGCTGTATGGTGTGCCGCCTTCTGCGTACAAGAATTTTGTCCCTATAATGGAGAGGATTCGGAGGGTGAGGGAGTTCCGACTTGCCAGTACGAAACAGATGACGAGAGATAGCGCTCAAACTCCTATGTTGTTTCAGGAAGTACGCCATAACGAAAGGGAGTATATTATCATTCCGCGTCATTCTTCTGAAACTCGGAATTATATTCCTATGGGGTTTGTAGATAAAGAGTGTATAGCTACCGATGCCGTGCAAATTATCCCTGACGCGACGCTCTACCACTTCGGCGTGTTGACCAGCACCATGCACATGGCATGGACGCGGGCTGTGTGCGGGAGGTTGGAGATGCGGTATCGCTATTCCAATAAAATCGTTTACAATAACTTCCCCTGGCCGGAGGTGACGGCAGAGACGGAGGGCAAAATCAGCGAATTGGCACAGGGGGTGCTGGATGCACGGGCGCTGTACCCGGAGTGTTCTCTGGCGGATTTATATGACCCGCTGGCGATGCCGCCGGAGCTGGCAGCGGCGCACCGCAGGCTTGATGCAGCGGTGGAGCGTGCATACGGGCGGCGCTTTGCGGATGATGCGGAGCGGGTGGCGTTTTTGTTTGAGAGATACCGAGAGCTGACGGAGGTAAAATGAGGAATAGCTGGTATGATGAGATGAGCGGGGTGCACTACAAGATGGGGTTGTGGTGGGTGCCGGAGCGGGAGGAGAACGGCATCCTGCTGTACCGGGGGACGCCGGAGCGCCCGCCGGGCGCGGAGCAGAAACTCACGAAGCGGCAGAAAGAGCTTTTTAATCAGGGTGAAGCGAATTGGGAATTTACTCTGGATGACAATGAGATGAAAGGTGATGAGCCGGTTTTTGTGTGTTTTCTGTATCGGGGAGAAAAGGAGGTGGGCTTTATCCGTGAGTATTTCGGCAAGCGGGTGCGGGTGGTGAAGCGTTATATGTATGCTGATTACGGTGGACGGGATGAGGCGTTGCGGGAAAGTTTCCGCGATGATGCGTTCCGCGCATTTCTGAATAAGCATGTGTACGGTTTTACGGAGTGAGATGAGTTGATTCGTTTCTCTATCTGTTTGGGTACATACCGGGGTAAAACGGGGCGTCGCTGCGTAATTTTCTTGAGAAATGGTAACAATTCGGGTAGAATGGGGGCATGAGAAGATCCCCGATACCCGGATTGGTGCTGGCAGACAGCTGGTTGGCTCCCTTTGAGCGCGATATCAAAGGCCGCCTGCGGCTTTTTGATTCGGCGATGGAGCGCATCTGCCGCCGTAGCGGAGATATTGCTGCGTTTGCAAAAGGTTATGAGCGTTATGGCTTTAACCGTGATGCCGGGACGGGTGAGTGGGTGTATCGCGAGTGGGCACCCGGGGCACGGGCGCTGTACCTGATAGGTGATTTTAACGGATGGGACCGCGGGGCGACCCCCATGCAGCGCAATGCGGAGGGCGTGTGGGAAGTGCGGCTTCCGGCAGAGACGCTGGTTCATGGTCAGCATGTGAAGGTGCATGTCATCGGGGCAGATAATCAGGGGCGAGACCGCCTGCCGGCTTGGATCCGCTACACGAAGCAGGATGCTTCTACTTTTGACTACTCCGGTATCATTTGGGAGCCCGCGGAGCCGTACCGCTGGAAGAATACGCGCTGGAATCCGTCTGTTGTGCGCACGCCGTTCATTTACGAGACGCATGTGGGCATGGCGGGCGAGGAAGAGCGCATTCATTCCTACCGCGAGTTTGCGGACAACGTGCTGCCGCGTATTGCCCGCCTGGGGTATAATGTGGTGCAGATTATGGCGATTCAGGAGCACCCGTACTACGGCTCCTTTGGGTATCATGTCTCGTCTTTCTTTGCCCCGTGCAATCGCTTCGGCACGCCGGATGACCTCAAATACCTCATTGATACAGCGCATGGGCTGGGCATTGCCGTGCTGCTGGATGTGGTGCATTCCCACGCCGTCAAGAACGTGGCTGAGGGACTGAACGACTTTGACGGCTCCGGCGGTCAGTATTTCATTGCCGGCGATCGCGACAGCCGCCACCCGGACTGGGACAGCTGCCTGTTCAATTACGGTCGCATTGAGGTGCAGGAGTTCCTGCTCAGTAATCTGCGCTGGTGGCTGGAGGAATACCATTTCGACGGTTTCCGATTTGACGGTGTTACCAGCATGCTCTATGTGCACCACGGGCACGAGCCGTTCACGGATTTGGGCTGTTATTTCAATAATCAGGTGAATCTGGATGCCGTGACCTACCTGCAACTGGCCACCACGCTGGTGCAGCGCGTCTGCCCGGGGGCTCTTATCATTGCAGAGGATATGAGCGGCATGCCCGGGCTCTGCCGTCCGGTGGATGAGGGCGGTTTCGGTTTCTCTCACCGCCTGGCCATGGGGCTGCCGGATTACTGGATTAAGCTGCTCAAGGAGAAGAAGGATGAAGAATGGAGCGTGGGCGATATGTGGTACACGCTCATCAACCGCCGCTATGGCGAACCTAATATCGCCTATGCGGAGAGTCATGACCAGGCGCTGGTGGGTGACAAGACGATAGCTTTCCGGCTCATGGATGCAGAGATGTACACCAACATGAGCTGCCTGCAGCCCGCCAGTCTCATCACGGACCGCGGCATGGCGCTCCACAAGATGATTCGTCTGGCTACGCTGGCCGCCGGCGGTGAGGGATGGCTCAATTTCATGGGCAATGAGTTCGGCCACCCGGAGTGGATAGATTTCCCCCGAGAGGGCAACGGCAATTCGTATAAATACTGCCGCCGCCAGTGGAGCTTGGTGGATAATGCAGACCTGCGGTATCGCTATCTGAATGCCTTTGATGCGGCTATGGTGGCGCTGGCCCGCAGGGGGAATCTGCTGGATTCCCGCCCGGCTCAGCCGCTGAACATGGATGAAACCAATCAGGTGATGGCCTTTGAACGCGGTGGACTGCTCTTTGTGTTCAATTGGAATGGCTCCCGCGCCATCCCGGACTACAAGCTGCCCGCACCCGCTCCCGGACGCTGGCGCGTGGTGCTGGATTCGGATGCCGAGGCTTTCGGCGGCTATGCCCGCCAGGATTCATCCGTGTACCACTTCACGGATGAAAAGCGGCAGCTCTCTCTCTATCTCCTGCCGCGTACCGTGATGGTTCTGCAAAAAGCGTGATTTTTACCGCGAGACGCAGAAAAAGTTGCGGATTCTCTTCGGAATCGGATGTATAGGGGTGTATGAGATACATTTTTTCGGCAGCGTTGGTCCTGGTGGCAGTCGGCTGCGGCGATGCCCGTCCGTCCCGGACACAGCCGCCTCCCGCCATCGCCACCTATCCTGCATCTGAGCTGGATGCAGAGATTCTCACCGTCTGCATCAATGACTATAAAAAGCGATACCGCGCGGGCAGAGAGATGAAAAATTACCTCCGCTTTGACTACCGCGTGCTGACAAGTGAAGAAGCATCGCGCCGCCGCTTTCTGCAACAGCCGCAGCTTGAGCCCGGACAACGCTATGTGTTGGTGACTATCTGCGATTTGCCGCCCAGCTGGTTGGGTGGTGCTGCGGAGTATCTGGTGCAGCCGACGACACGGCAAATACTGGCCTGGACACACGGAAAATGAAACCCTGCGCAATCATGGTTGCGGCAGCAATCTCGTTGATGGTCTGTTCCTGCAGCGATATGCAGGCAGATTATTTCTGCGACAACACTATCACTCTTGACAATGCAGGGAAGCAACGGCTGACGAAGCACCCTCATCCTGATAAATTGGAAATTGTCGGGCTGAAAGCCCGAGGAATTTTGAGTCCACGAAGTGGGTGAAAGAATACTAGCCGGGGGTAAGCCCGCAAAGCGGGCGCAGCCCCCGGAATGCGACAAAATAAAATGGAGCCCCGGAGGGGTGACAGAAAGCGAAGCAATACACTGATGCTGTGCTTTCTGTCACCCCTCCGGGGCTCCGATATTTTTTTCAATATACCGGGGGCTGCGAGCGCTGACGCGCTCTTACCCCCGGCTAGTGTTCTTACGCCCCTGACGGGGCTGGTTTTCCGCACGCCTGAGGCTCGCCAACTTCGCATTTACCGAGTCATTTACTCAGACTTTGGGATACGTGTGGACATGCTGATGAAGCAGATAGTGCAATTCCATCAATCCCGCCAGGCATCCGGGAATTGATTGGGTTTCGGCAGCGCCCGGGCGGGGCGGCAGATGCGGTTGAACTCCACGGAAAGCTCCTGTCTGCCGCAGTCAAAGAGTATGTTCGTTTCCTGTACCGGACTGTAGAGAAACGCTTTGCGCTGCAGAGACAATTTCAGCCCCATGTAGCCACAGGTATGCACCTCTGCAATGTGGTCATAGCTCGGTGTCCCGTCCTCTTCCGTATACCAGGAGGCCAGCCGTAATTCCCTCGGGCTGATTCTGTTGAGGAAAAGGCGGCGTCCGTCTTCCCACAGGGCTGTTTTCCACATTCCTTCAATCCATTCGGGGTAATCCTCATCTGTGCAGGTGATGCGCACAACCCGGCGGTGCGGCGGTTCAGGGCAGGGCTCATCGCAGCGGAAAAAGCGGTCGGTGTCCCATATCTCCACCAGAATACCGCCGGATTCCGGGTGAGGATAGACGTGGAGCCTCAAATTCCCCCAACTGCTGTCCATTCGGAACGCCAGATAGGCGGCATTGGTGCTGATTGGGGTCAGCTCACATTCCTCATTCCGCGTCAAATCCGTCAGCCGGATGTCGATATAGCTCTCTCTTGCCTTTATCGTGAGGCAATAGTCCATGATGTAAGAGAAGTACCAAGTGCCGGTGTAGAGCGGACTCAGGGTAGAGTGGGTGTGGAGCTTCATTGGCCGCATTCTAACATATCATCAGGGCCTCCGCAACAATGAAAGATTGACTTTCAGCGGATTTGCCGTAGAATAGACGGCGTATGAAGAGAAAACGCGTCGTTATCCTCGGCTCCACCGGCAGTATCGGCACCAGTGCGCTCAAAGTGGCACGGGACATCCCGGAGCGCATGGAGGTGGTGGCTTTGGCAGCCCACAGCAGTGTTGGCAAGCTGGCCGAGCAGGCGCGTGAGTTCGGCGTACGCCATGTTTGCATTTTTGATGAATCCAAGGTTGCGGAGCTACGGGAGCTTCTTCCTGCAGATGTGAAGATTTGTGCCGGATTGGAAGGCCTGTGCGAGCTGGCCGCGCTGGAGGAAGCCGATATGGTGCTGGTATCCATCATCGGCATCGCCGGGCTGCAACCCACCCTCTGTGCCATTGATGCCGGGAAGGATTTGGCGATTGCCTCCAAGGAAATTCTGGTGATGGCCGGTGAAGTGGTCATGACCCGTGCCGCAGAGAAAGGAATCAATGTGCTGCCCGTGGATAGTGAGCACAATGCCATTTATCAATGCCTGCAGGGCAATCACGGTGGTGCGGAGCAGGTGAGCCGTCTCATCCTCACCGCCAGCGGCGGCCCGTTCCGCACTACGCCCCGAGAGCAGCTGGCAGCCGTCACGCTGGAACAGGCTCTCAAGCATCCCACATGGAAGATGGGACGCAAGATTACCATTGATTCCGCCACTCTTTTCAACAAGGGGCTGGAGATGATAGAAGCCCGCTGGCTTTTTGATATTCCCATGGAGCGGGTGGACGTTATCGTGCATCCGCAGAGTATTGTGCATTCTCTGGTGGAGTATCGGGACGGCTCCATTTTAGCCCAGCTCAGCTCCAGCGATATGTGTTTCCCGATTCAGTATGCTGTCACCTGGCCGGACCGCATCGATAACTCTCTGCCTCACCTCAATCTGGCAGAGATTGCCTCTCTGAAATTTGAAGCCCCGCGTTGGGATGATTTCCCCGCGCTGAATCTGGCGCGCCATGCCGGGCTCACCGGCGGCACGATGCCCGCCATGTACAACGCCGCCAACGAAGTGGCCGTGCAGGCTTTTGTGGAGGGGCGACTCAGTTTCCCCGGTATCTGGCAAACCGTGGAGAAAACACTCGCCGCCGCCACCCCGGAGGACTACCACGGGCAGCTGGATATCATCCTCGCTGCCGATGCCTGGGCGCGTGAATATGCCGCGTCTCTGATACGCTGATAGAGCGTGACGGTTCAGCGCATCGGGTTCGATGCCTGTTTTTCCTCTTGCATTCGCCGAAGCGAGATAGTAACATAAGCCTATGTCATTAATGGAAGTTCTCAGAGCTCTGTTCGAGATTGCTGTGCTCTGGATATTGTTTTACCATCTCTATCGCGCCATCAAGGATTCGCGCGCGGCAGCCATATTGGCCGGGTTGATAGCGACGGTAATCATGGGGTATATTCTTCTTGAGTTGACCCACGCCGTTGTGTTGAAGCAGATTGCCGGACTGATTATCGGCCCGGGTACGCTTCTGGTGGTGCTGTTTCAGCCGGAAGTCCGTTCTGCTCTGGCCAAATTCGGTTCAAACCGGATTATTCGAGGCTTGTTAAACCGACGGGAAATGAACAAGGACTTCGTCCCGACGGTTTGCGAATCCGTATCGTATCTGGTCAGCAAGCGCTATGGTGCGCTGATTGCCATTTGCCGCAACAACAACCTTCAGGAATACACCTCATCCGGCACGGAGCTGGATGCACACTATACACGCGAACTTATCGGTACGATTTTCATGCCCAAGACGTTGTTGCATGATGGCGCCGTGATTGTGAACGGAGAGCGCATCGTCTGTGCCGCCGCCATTCTTCCGGTATCCAATCGTGAGCTCAAGGATCGCAGCATGGGGTTGCGGCATCGTGCCGGTATCGGATTGGCAGAGGCATCTGATGCCGTCGTCATCATCGTATCCGAAGAAACCGGGGCCGTTTCTCTTGCCGTGGGTAACGTGGTACAGCGTGACCTCAGTCTGGAACTTCTGTCCGAACGTTTAACACAACTCCTTTACACAAATGCGTCGCAGGAACATCATAAAGAAACTGCTCATTGACAACTGGAAGCCGAAGTTGGTGTGCCTCGTGTGCGCCGTGGTTGTCTGGCTGCTGGTGAACCACCTGCTGGTGAGAGGCGATAGCCCGGAATGGGATATCGATGACATCCGATTTGCCAATCCCGAATAAATCTGACTCGTATGAAACACTATCTGATAGTCGGTACGGATACGAAAGTGGGCAAGACGCATGTGATGTGTGCCTTGTTGAAGGATTTACAGAGCAGGGGGATTAACTCATTAGGTATCAAACCGCTGGAATGCGGAGGACGCGCGGATGCCCGAGCGCTGCGCGAGGCGGCGGCCACGCAGCTGAGTCTGGAACAGCTCAACCCTGTCTACTTGAGAGCCGGGGCAGATCCCTGTATGGCAGCTGAGCTGGAGCGGCGTTCCCTTTCCGGCGATGTATTGAAAGAGGCGTATAGCGCCGTTGAGGCATCGGCAGATGTCGTTCTGGTGGAAGGCGTCGGTGGTTGGCTGGTCCCGCTTGCCCCCGGGGTTACACTAGCAGACGCTGCGGAGGTGCTGCAGCTGCCGGTGATTCTGGTGGTGGGAAATCGTCCGGGTGCTGTGAATCACACCCTGTTAACGGTACAGGATATCATGCGCCGCGGGTTGGAGTGTAAGGGTATCATTCTCAACCATCTGTCGGATGACTGGGATTCTGCATCACTGACCAATCGGAAGCTTATAGAGGATTTTACCGGACTGCCCATTCTGGCGGAGTTAATCTACGGTCAGGATGAGATGGATTCATCCATATTAGATTGAGTGATGCGAAGCCTGTTTCTACTGTTGTTGTTTGCATCGTGTGCCGCTTTTTCTCAGGAAGAGGTGGTAGAGGAAGCGGTGCAGGTGGCACAGACGGCAAATAGCAGCCGTGCTGCAGCAGAAGCAGGAGATGCCGCAGCTCAGTATGAATTGGCTCGTTGCTATTTCACCGGTGCCGGTGTCAGCCCGTCGCTGAAGAAAGCGCTGGAGTGGCTTCGTAAGTCTGCCGAGCAGGGGTACGCAGAAGCTCAATGCAATCTGGCAGAGTGCTACGCAGATGGAATCGGCGTTGATAAAGACTCGCATGAAGCCGCCGTGTGGTGGGTGAAAGCTGCTCGCCAGAATCATCCCGAAGCACAATATCGGTTGGGAGTGGCGCATCTGTCGGGCGATGGTGTGGAGCAGAGCTATATCCTCGGCCTGGCCTGGCTGAATCGCGTGGCGATGGAGAATCACACAGAAGCCTTATATCACCTCGGGTTTTGCCGCTTGCAAGGTGTGGGCGGAGTCATGGATGTCGGCGAGGCTGCAAAGCTTTTTCGTCGGGCTGCGGAACAGGGACATGCGCAGGCCTCGTATTGGCTTGGCATGTGTTTGCTGGAGGGGTCAGGATGCGAAAAGAAGCCGGAGGAAGGCGTCCAGCATTTATTGAGAGCCGCAGACGGCCTTTGCGATGCGGCTCACCTGCCGCTTTCGCGTTGCTATGAGCAGGGACTGGGGGTGGATGCTGATGCGGCTCAGGCGTTTGATTGGTGTTGGCGTGCTGCCGAAACCGGCAATGCCGAAGCACAGTATCGCTTGGGCCGCTATCTTGAAGAAGGTAAAGGGTGCAGACAAAATGCCGAAAAAGCTCTTAAATGGTATAAAAAAGCAGCGGACGCAGGGCATAGGGAGGCTCAGAACCGCTTGAATATCCTCAATGAGAAAAAGCCAGCAAAGGCAGAAGAATAATGAATTGTCCGGATTCATGGGCGGAGTGGCTCCGATTTGGCGGTGGTGCGTTGTTGCTCCTGCTCGGTCTTATGGTTGCCGCAGTCAACTGGGGTATTTTGTTCTACAACATTTGGCATGTTCTGATTAAGAAAGATGATAAACATTCCTCCTACATTCCGCTTCTCGCCTTTTTGAGTATAGTGACAGGGGGATTTCTCCTGTCGCCCTTCCGTTCGCATCTTGCGTTGCTGGTTTTTCTGGATGCCGCTACATTGTCTTTCCTGTGCGGTCTTGTCTGTCTGCCGCTGCGTCAGAAAGAAAAAACAAGATGATTGATTTAATTCAGAAATCAATAGAAGCAGAGAGTAAGAGACTTTCTGAGTGTGAGGGGCAGCTGAGACAATACATGTCCGGCGGCGGAATGATCTTTCTGGTGGAATGGTGGGAAAAAGAAGATTTGCTTCTTGTTGAAAATGCTCACCTTCTTTTCATTTTTGCAGATGGTACCTATATGGATTTTCTGCTGCACCGTCCTATTGCGGAAAGATTAAGCAGCGTTCTGGCAGAATACGGAATCAAGTGGGCAGTCCGAATGGTGCTTCAGTTTGATTCCTGCATCCTGTATCCTCCGCAATACGCAGGGCAACCGTTTTACAATCCGGATGGCTCTACCCGCAGCGATATAGGTGCATTAATCAGTGATAAGAAGTGGTGAGAGTTATTCAGAACTCCCCCCCTGACAGAAGCGCCCCACAGAAAGCCTTGGCTTGCATCCGAGACGCTTGAGATGGGGCCTTTTGTGGACTTTCTGTGGAGTGTTGGTCGTCATTTCTGCGTGTCTCTATCATGGTTAATCCTCCTGCGGGGCAAATCCGCAATAAAATTTGTCCATGAAGACGGAATTTTTTCCCTGATAGAGCGTTTCCGCCAGTTCATCCGCCAGACGGATGAGGGTTTGCTGGAGGTTGCAGAGGAAAGGGGAAACGTGGTTGATGGTGCCGGTGCCGGCGTAGTTGGTGCAGCCGCAGGTGTTGGTGCAGCGGTGGCGCAGAGCGCAGATGCGGCATTCCGGTGTGGCATTGCCGCGTGTCGCGATGTAGTAATGCTGCCGTGCGCGGTCGATGCCGCTGCGGACGTCGCCAAAGGTGATTTCCGGCTCATCTCCCACGCCTACCATGCGGGAGCAGGGGAAGAGTTTTCCGTCCACTGAGACGGCAATTTCCTGCTCACCGATGCGGCAGTGGTTGCAGAACTCCTTTCCTGCGTATAAATGACTGCGGATTTTGCCATCTATGGCTTCAACCCGCATGGGCTGTCCGATGCGGTAGGAGTCGGTGATGTCGCTCACCATTCCCTCCAACTCTCGTGTGAGCGATTCAAATTGAGCGTCTGTCCACTCGCTCCAGTAATCAAAATTAAGCCCGATATTCCCGCGGTAATGCTCATGCAGCCAGCGTACACCCGCGCGCAGGTAGTGATGGTTGTCCGGATTGACCACGCAGATGACTTTGCTGCGAAGTTTCGGGAAAGCGTTGATGCGCTCCAGCGCTTGCATCACGGCGGCGTGGCTGCCGCGGCCGTCTGCAAAGCGGCGGTTGGTGTCATGCATGGCGGGAGAACCATCCAGCGAGAGACCGATGAGGAAATCCCGCGCGGCCATCCATTCCAATTTATCCTGTGTGAGCAGCGTACCATTGGTGGTAATGCCATAGCGCACGGGGATATTCACTTCCTCGGCTCTGCGGCTCAGATATTCGTGGCAGAATTGCAGCAAGTTCCACTCCAGCAGGGGCTCGCCGCCGAAAAAAGAGACATCCAGTCCGCAGCCGATTCGTGCGGCTTCGTCCAGCCCCAGTTCCATCCCTCTTTGCGCCGTGTCCTGAGACATGGCGTGTGCATACTTGCGTCCTGCGTAGCAATAGCGGCAGCGTAAGGTGCAATCGTGCGTCAGGCACAGCGTGAGCATCAAGGGGCGCATACGGGCATCCTACCTACCGGGATTATGACTTTTTTTTCTTTTTGGGGTAATAATCCTCCAGTTTGTCCAAATCAATCGCTATGCCCCCCAGCCGCTGCGGGCGCCTGGAGGGGAACGGCTCGGACATCATTCCATTCGTGGTTTGAGTCTTGGGGATTCGGACTGAATGCTTGCCGTTAACGGGATATTTCGGCTTGTTTTCTTCTTCCGGTGCCGGAGTTGTTTTCATAGAGAGAAGTCTTTTTACAATGCCGGAGGTTCCCCCCCGAGCATCTGTGGCTGTTCATCGGCAGCGGTGGGGGATGTTTCAATTCGGGCATCAGCCCTCAGCCCTGTTTCCGGGGGCGGCAGGGGTGCACCGGGCGGCCCCTGCGGCTGTTGCTGGCAGGCTACCATGGCAGCGCTGCCGGTCAGAACGGCGGCCATAGGAATCAAGGGCGTTCGTTTGGTAGTGACGGGGCGAATTTTCATAGCTTTATTGTAGCATGCATCGTTGGTTTAGCAAGTTATTTGTCCGTCTTCGACTTCAGCATGTAATGACGGTGTTCAGCCTGGCCACGTGAACTTCGCCGTCGTGGCAGGATTCCAGAGCCTCCTTCATGGCCGCAGAGCATTCTTTTTCTCCGTGTACCAGATAGACCTTGCTCTTTTTGCCGCCGGTGGAGCGGAAATAGTTCAGCAGTTCATTGTGGTCTGCATGGCCGGAGAAGGAATCCAGCGATTTGATGCGGGCACGCACCGGGAAGAGGTCGCCGAGGATGCGGACCTCCTGCGCTCCGTTCATGATACGGCGTCCCAGCGTGTTAGCGGCGCAGTAGCCCACAAAGATGACGGTGTTGTTGGGGCGTGAAATGCCGTTTTTCAGGTGATGGAGGATGCGGCCTGCTTCACACATGCCGGAGGCGGAGATGATGATGGCGCGTTCGTGCATGTGGTTGAGTTTTTGCGACTCAGAGATGGTGCGTACCATGTGGAGTTGTTCGAATCCGAAGGGGTCGCGCTCCTCGAAGAGGAAATTGTATACCTCCTTATTGAAACACTCCGGATGCAGACGGAAAATCTCCGTGGCGCTGACGGCCATGGGGCTGTCGACATACACCTGGTAATTGGGCATTGTCCCGTTGCGGTAGGCCTTGTTGAGAATATAGAGCAGCTGCTGGGTGCGTTCCACGGCAAAGGCGGGGATGTAGACATTGCCGCCGCGTTTCATGGCCTCGTGGACTTCTCGGCAGAAGGACTGGTCATCGCGCGGCGGGGCCTCGTGATAACGCCCGCCATAGGTACATTCCATCAGCATGATATCCACATCCGGCACCGGTACGGGATCTTTCAGCAGCTCGTTGCTGCCGCGGCCCACATCGCCGGAGAAGAGCAGACGCTTGTGCTGCCCATCATCGCGGTCGTCAATATCCAGCACCACCTGGGCCGCACCCAGAATATGCCCTGCATCATAGAAGGTGAGGGTGACACCGGGTGCAATGGGGAAGGCTATTTCGTAGCCGATGTTGATAAATCGGCGCAGGCACAGTTCTGCATCCTGCTCCGTGTAGATGATTTCCGCCACGCTGCCCTCGCCGCCTTTGCGCTTGTGCATCTTGTTGAGGAACTTGCAGTCGCTTTCCTGGATGCGGGCAGAATCCGCCAGCATGACTTGGCAGAGGTCGCGCGTGGCATGGGTGCTGTAGATAAACCCGCCGAACCCCTTTTTGACCAGGTTGGGCAGGTTGCCGGAGTGGTCGATGTGGGCATGCGACAGCACTACGCAATGCACGGATTTAGGGTCAAAGTAGGGAAAATCGCGATTGATGCGTAATTGATCCTCGCGATGTCCCTGGTACATCCCGCAATCCAACAGAATTCTGATACCATTCACCTCCAGCAAATGTTGGGAACCCGTAGTCGTTTCAGCTGCTCCGCAAAAATGTATTTTCATCACTCTGCAATCTAACGGATGGAGACCTGTTTTTCAAGAAAAAAGTGCTCCGAAATGATTAAGATGTAAAAATAAATATTATTCTGTCACAAAATCCCCCTTGACTATCTCCCGATATGTTGTATTCTGAACCGCATGAAGCGAAAGACTATTGCCGGTATCGGTTGCGGGTCCCGCACCCGCACGTACATGAAGCTCGCCATGGAATATCCGGATCGTTTCCGAATCGTGGCGGCCGCAGACCCGGTGAGGGTTCGTGCGGAGCAGGTCAGGGACTTTGCCCCCGAATCCGAGCGGGATGAAGTGAAGATTTTTGCCAATGCAGATGAGTTCCTCTCTCAGCCGAAGATGGCGGATATGGTCATTATCGGCACCCAGGATGATTACCATTTTGAGCCCTGCAAGCGCGCACTGGAGCTGGGCTATGACGTCCTGCTGGAGAAGCCCATTTCCCAGACGCTGCGCGAGGTGCTGGAGCTGCGTGACCTTGCTGCCAAGCTGGGACGCCGTGTGGCTATCTGCCATGTGCTGCGCTATACGCCTTTCTACAATGCCATTCGCAAGGTTATCCGCAGTGGCAAGCTGGGTAAGATTATTACATTCAACGCCAACGAAGGTGTGGGTGCCTGGCATTTCGGCCATTCTTTTGTCCGTGGTCACTGGGGCAACAGCGTCAAATCCACTCCCATGATTGTGGCGAAATGCTGCCATGATATGGACATCCTGCATTGGCTCATGGAGCAGCCCTGCGAGCAGGTGTCCAGCTTCGGCGAACTGTCGTTCTTCCGCAAGGAAACGCTGACTGAGCCCCGCCCCCTCCGCTGCACGGACTGGACCACTCCCATCGGTGAGGATCCGTGGGATGCCCGCAAATACATCACCGATGATTCCTGCCGCCGCTGGCTGCGCATGGTGATGGATGGCGTGGATACGGCTACCCCGGAAGAGATTACCGAATGGCTTCGCACGTCCCCCTGGGGACGGGATGCTTTCCAGTGTGACGATAATGACCAGCCTGACCATCAGGTGGCTATCATGAACTTCAAGGGCGGTATTACGGGCACGTTTACCATGACGGCTTTCGAGGAAGGCCGCCACATTGAAATCTACGGCACGAAAGCCAAGCTGCGCGCCGGTGCTTTCTACAAGGAGAACGGCCCGGGCGAAATCACCATCACGGAGCATTTCAGCAAGAAGATGCGTCAGGTGGAAGTTGAGACGCCCGATGGCGGCTATGCCGGACACGGCGGTGGCGACTGGGGGCTGGTGAATAACCTCTATGATGATATGTTCGTGGTGGAAGATACTTCCCTCATGACCACGCCTATCGAGGCCTCCGCACATTCTCATGTCATTGCCTTTGCCGTGGAGCACGCCCGCCGCAGCGGCGAGGTGGTGGACATCCGCGAGTTTGAACGCAAGGTGCTTTCCGGAGAGCTGAATTATTGATGCTTTCGAGGAGAAAGCACGGGTGTATCCTGTTCGTTCGGCTGTTGCCGGGCTGCGGGATACACCCGTTTTTTTTGACATCCTGAGGGTGATGTCCGATTGGAGGCTTGCTCCGCCCGCCTCCTGTGGCGTAGAATGGTTAGAAATGATACGCTTCTCTCTGTTCGGGGTGTCGGTGTGCATCCATCCTACCTTATGGCTGACTCTGGCCGTATTGGGCGGAATCCTGTCCAGTACCGGAATACAGGATTTGCTGAGCGTGTCGCTTTTTGTGGTGGCCGGTTTCATCTGTCTGTTGTCGCATGAGATGGGGCACGCGCTGGTGGGGCGCTTCTTTGCCGGAAATTGCCCGGATGTGCATCTGGCATGGCTGGGCGGCGACTGTTCCCATGAGGGGGCGAATTTCACGCGTATGCAGGGTGTCCTCATGACGATTGCCGGGCCTGCTGCTTCTTTGTTGCTGGGCGTGATATCGGCTTTGGTGCTCTGCCTGTATGTGGGTGATTTTTCATTCGGTCTGTATTTATCGCGTTACTTTTTGTTCAATGTGATACCGGGGGAGGCGCTGCAGACGTGGCCGTATATGCCGCTGGTGTTTTTCTGCAACATGATAGCGGTGTCGTTCTGGTGGACGGTGCTGAATCTGTTGCCGATTTTCCCGCTGGACGGGGGACAGATTATGCATGGACTGATGCGCTCCCCCCGACTGATGCACAGCGTCAGTCTGTATGTGTCCGTCACCTTGTTTGTGGTCTTCTGTACGCTGGGTATGTGGATTGCCGGCCTGTTCATGCTGGCTCTTTCCGTGCTCAATTACCGTTTTCGCATGCAGGCTCCGTATTGAATGATGCTTTATCATTGACTTTTTTTCAATAATAACTAATATCTCCGACATGGCTCAACAGAATGCAATATCCCCCACCCGCGCGGAAAACTTTCCCGAGTGGTATCAGCAGGTGATTAAGGCCGCCGATATGGCGGAAAACTCCGAAGTACGCGGCTGCATGGTTATCAAACCGTGGGGCTATGCCATCTGGGAGCTGATTCAGCAGCAGATGGATGCGGAATTCAAGCGCACCGGTCACACGAATGCTTATTTCCCCATGCTCATTCCCGTCTCCTATCTGGAAAAGGAAGCCGAGCACGCAGAGGGCTTTGCCACCGAGTGCGCCGTGGTGACACACCACCGTTTGGAAGCCGTTAAGGACCCGGAAACAGGCAAAACCCGCATGATTCCCGCCGGTGAGCTGACGGATAAGTATGTGATTCGCCCCACTTCCGAGACGGTGATTGGCGCTGCTTTCTCTCGCTGGCTGGAGTCCTATCGCGAGCTGCCCATCAAGGTGAACCAGTGGTGTAACGTGATGCGCTGGGAGATGCGCCCGCGTATTTTCCTCCGCACGGCCGAATTCCTGTGGCAGGAGGGCCACACCGCCCACGAGACCCGCGAGGAGGCTGAGGAAGAAACCGCCGTCATGCACAAGGTGTACGAGGACTTCCAGCGAGATGTCCTCGCTGTTCCCTCCATCCCCGGTGAAAAGACGGAGCATGAGCGTTTCCCCGGCGCCGTGCGTACCTTCACTGTTGAAGCCATGGTGCAGGACCGCAAGGCCATTCAGGCCGGTACTTCTCACTTCCTCGGTCAGAACTTCGCCAAGGCACAGAATATCAGCTTTGCCGGTCGCAACAACGAGCGCCAGTATGCCTGGACCACCTCTTGGGGTGTCTCTACCCGCATGATTGGCACGCTTATCATGGCTCATTCCGATGACGATGGCTTGGTCTGCCCGCCCCGCGTGGCTCCCCGCCAGGTGGTCATCATCCCCGTCACGCCCAAGGCTGATACGCGCGATGCCATCATCGCCCACTGCGAGCAGCTCGCCGCCCGTCTCTCCGCCCAGTCCTTCCACGGCCTTCCCATCCGCGTTCAGGTCGATACCCGTGATATCAACGGCGGCATGAAGAAGTGGGAGTGGATTAAGAAGGGCGTTCCCGTGCGTGTGGAAATCGGACCGCGCGATTTGGAGAAGGGGTCCGTATGTGTGTGCCGCCGCGACAAGGCTGCCAACGAAAAATCCTTCGTCTCTGAAAATGAGTTTGCAGAGGGTATCGTCTCTCTCCTTCAGGAGATTCAGGACTCCCTGCTGCAGCGCCAGCTGGACTTCCGCGACAGTCACATCCGCCCCTGCGATAATCTGGAGGCGTTCAAGGCCAACTTTGCCGGCGAGGGCGATGCCGACTGGCTGCTCTGCCCCTGGGACGGCACTCCGGAGGAAGAAGAAGAGCTCGCCAAGAGCCTGCGCATTTCCATCCGCTGCATCCCCCACGGCGAGATGGGCTCCGGCCCGGAAGCTCCCTGCATCCTCACCGGTCGTCCCACCACCCGCCGCGTGCTCTGGGCCCGCAGCTATTGATGCGGGGTTTTCCGTTTATCTTTCGCCTCCACCCGCTGCGGTGGAGGTTTTTTTTGCCCACCGGCATTATCCCCAATATACTTTCGCCTGCCTGACCTGTGGCAGATTCAGATAGCGGGAGCGCAGTAAATCCGCGCTGCGGTGGCCCATCTCCAGCTGCAATGCTCCTAAATCCCGGAAATACGCCGCATGGTAGCTCGCAAAAGTGTGGCGGCACACATCCGGCTGCCAATGGGTGAATCCTGCGGCTCTTCGCAACGCCCACCAGCGGTTCTGCCAGTTGCGCGGAATGCGGAGGTCTACTCCCTGCAACTTCTTCTTCTTTCGCAGAGGCAGCACGCGCCCTCCTCCCGTCTTACTGACGGAGGCGGCGATGATAACCCGCCCTTGTTCCGGCTGAATGTGGCGTTTGTTTAACCTCGCCACTTCCTGCGGGCGTACGCCGTTGTACAACAGTAGGTGGAGTGAAAAACGCATCTCCCGGTGCTCCGGCAGCTGGGCGGCTTGCTCCAGCCGCCGCACCTCCTGCGGGCTCAGCGGCACTATCTCCTTTTCCTGTATTCTGCGGGGTTCGATGCGACTCACCGGATTCCCTCCGCACCACTCCTGCCGCTGTCCATAGGCAAAAATGCTGTGCAGAATCGCGCGTCCCTTGTTGAAACTGTGGTTGCTGTCGCCAAAGGCATTTTCCAGTAACTCGCGGCACTCCCGCGTGCTCATTGCCCGCAGCGGTCGCGTCGCCACTCCCTCCACCCGCAGCATTCGCCGCACAAAATGTCGCAAATCCCGAAGCGTGGTGGCTCTCCGCGCCGTTCGTGCCGCCACACTCGCCCACGCTGCCTCCTCAAAGCACACCGTGTGTTCCTCCGCTTTTACCGCCTTCACTCCCGCACGAATCACCCGCCGCAGCAGATGCAGCATGTCCAGCCTTGTCAGTCCCTGTGCGCTTTCACCCAGTTCTTCCGTTGCCTCCAGCGTCAATCTGGCTATGTCGTTCATATTCAGTGGTAAGCCATTGATGATATCCTTTGCTGTTTTCATGTCTATTTTCGGTAGGTGGGTATGCATTATGAATGCTGATGCAAGTAAAATCTAACGGTTCTTGGTGATTTATTGCTTAATGGCAGACATATACCGCAAGACGTCGGTTTAATCAAGATTGTGGCTACCTGATTATCTTCATGCCCGCTTGATTCTTGCTGATAATTGGAAATAATGACCTTAACAACAACATTGGGTATGTCAGCATTCATAATGCTGTATAAGGTTGTGGAAAGAGGTCAGTCGGCCTCTTTCATCACGGAGAAGTTCGGCTCTTTACTTTCTTAAACTATTTAAACGCAGGTCGGTTTCCCGTTTTTTCATCTACATACAAATCTACACGACTCATGAAAACGTCATATCTCATACGAAACATGCTTCTTGTCGGCTCAATTTCTCTGACTCTCGCTTCATGCGGAGGCGGCGGTGGAGGAGGTGGTGGTGAATCTTCATCCTCCGGTAGTACTAATAATTCCGGGGCGAACAATGATACGCAGGAGACAATTCTGGCCCCCGAGCGCTTGACAACCGGCATGAATATTGAGATTAAATACTCGTCCGGTGGTTCTGATGTGTGGAACATTGTTTCCGGCACTTCGTGTACCTGCGACAGACAGACCTGCACCTATACGTACAGTCGCACAGCCAGTAAGGTAGGTGAATTGAATATAGAGTACACCAGTGGTACCAGAGAAAAGATTCAACTGACATTCACAGGGAAGAATTCCGGAACCTACGTTCGCTGGACCGATGGCGCGGAAACAGCCAGAGGAAACTTCGTCTGTTCCAATAATAATTCCGGCAGCAATGAAAATACCGGGAACTCTTCCCCCTCGGATGATCTGGACAATGATCAATCTGGCAGCGAAGACGACACTCCTGATACCCCGATTGTCACTTCTCTGGCTCCGGAAAGCATGCCTTATCCCAATCAAATTTACTTTCCCTTGTGCGTTAATGTTTCCTCTGCCAGCAACTGTACTAACGAGATAGGTTCGTCAAGCACCTATACCTACACGAAGACAGGAGATAATACGGCTCGTTTTGTCATTCGAAATGTTCTCGGAGCGTATACTCATTTGTATACATATGAGCTCACCTTTACTGAAACAGGAAAAGGCACCTACACGATGAAGCATACGTCTAACGGCTCTCTCATCGATGATAAGAGCGGTTCATTCGAAATGCGCAATACAACACCCGGAGGAAGCTCATCCTCCGGCAGCGGCGGCTCATCCTCCGGTAGTGGCGGCTCATCCTCCGGCAGCGGGTCAACGGATGATGCAGATGATGAAAATATAGCACCCTATAACCTTGCCGGTGTTGTTTTCCGCAAGAGCTATGGAAACGAATTCTATTCGTTCAGTACGGGTGGTATGACGTATAGCTTTGGTTCTTCTGTCGATCAGCGTTATACCGGTGGTGGATATTCCTATCAACGCACCGGCCCGACTACCGGCACGCTGAGATTCAGCAACGCATCGTATAGAGGAGGATATCTGCCTTACTTTGAGTATACAACCACATATTCATCCAATGGTACAGTTAATCTCACGTTTTCTAAGTCGTCGGGGGGTAAACTTACTGTATCGATGAGTGGCTCAGCTACCACGACAACAAAAACGACAGATCGAACAAGTATACCATACAAGACCACAACTAAAACAAATAGTAGTACCATTTCCGGTACATTTAACGTTGAACTTTAACTGTTGACTTATGGCGTTTCTTCGCACCGTGTTATGCCTTGTACTCATTCTGTTAGTCGGGGTATTTGGGTATGCCTGTGCGGAGGAGACGAATGAGCAACTTCTCCGCATCTCCCGCCATCCGGCGAAGGTTGTGCCGCGCCGCGTGCTGCCGATAACGCCGGACATGGCGGGGGAGGTGGAGGTCGTTCACCGCGCGGAGGGGTGGGTGAAGAAAGACACGCTGTTGCTGCGTATCAACCCGGAGGAGCTGGCGCTGGATGAGCAGGAACTTCACCAGCAGATGGAGCGCAACAACCTGACCGCCGAAACCGAAATCCTCCGGCTGGTGCGTCAGAAAGAGGAGCTGGAGTTCATCTCCAAGCTCCCGCCGGAGCGCCGCATGTATGTGGTGCAGCATCTCAAGGCAGAAGTGGATGAACGCGCCATGGCTCTGCTGGAGCGCAAGATTGCCGTCACTCTCGAAAATGCCCGTATCAGCAATGAACGCCTGCGAAAAGCCTTTGAGAAGAAGCGCAAGTTGCGCGAAATTGCTATGCCTTTTGACGGGCGTATTCAGTACCATTTTGCCATGCCGGAGGAAGGGCAGACGGCGCTGGTGGGTACCAATAACCCCGTGGTCACCATAGCGGACGACAGTGTCCTCTATGTGGTAGTCAATATGACCGACCCCGCACTTTCCCGCATGGATGCTACGCGGCTGAGTATCCTGCTGGAGATGGGCGGTGGACGCACTCTCACCGCCCTCTGGTCGCACAGCAAGGTGCAGAAAGGGGACAAGGGGGAAACGATGGTGTACTACTTTACTGTGCCGGATACCGTGCGCGGGAGAGTCTGGTCACAGGTGGGGGCGAATCTGGTGGCGCACCTGCGCTACCGGGCAGATACGAATGATGTCTATGTGAGCAAGGCAGAGCTGGCTCACGAGGCGGGAGCGCGCCGTTTCGAGAGCTGGGAGGAGCTGCTGGCCGCCCTGCGCCCGGGCTATGCCATCGTGTTCAATGGAGAAACGCATCTCTGTTTGAAAAGGACGAAGCCGGAAGAACAAAGTACGAATTGATAGTGCTGAGCAGGGATGAAATCAACATTGCTCATCTTGCCGTATCTGGTGCGGGATACGATACACCGCTGGTTGATGCGCATTTCCAGCCCGCTGGCGCGATTGTTTGTGGTGCTGTTTCTGAGTTTTTGCGGGCTTATCTTCCTGAGCAGCTATGTTATCTCCGTGAAGGTGCTGCGCGACCGCATCCGCAGCAGCGGCGCGGATTTGGTGGTGGCCACCGAGTATGTGCAGGCGCAGAAAGCCCTGCCGGAGCGTGGGCCTTGTATCATTCCTCAGTGCCCGGAGGATTACCTGCTGTACTACTTGAGAGAATCCTTTGCGAGCGCGAAATGCGGCCAGCAATTTATCTCGCTGGTGGAATACCCGCCGGTGATGACGGGCCTGTTTCCCGGCGGAGCGAGAGAGAACGGGCTTTACCTGCTGCCGCAGCAGGCAGATTCGTACAGGGGCCCTGTAGAGGTGAGCATCGAGGAACACCGGACCACGGCGCAAAGCCTTGCAGATACGGATATCCCGCTGTTGAGAAAGCTCTACCCCGGCGGTGCTCTTTTCCTGCCTACGGGCAGCCTGCCTTTCATCTGGCAGAACGGTTACATGAACAAATATGTCCTGCGGGTGAAGCAGGCTACTGCCGACAGGGTAGAGGTGTGGGAGCAGATGCTGCGCCAGCTCTCCCGGCTGGATAAGACCAACATGAACATTTTGTCCAGCACAGGGTTGCTGCGCGAACTGCATCAGCTGGAAACCATCCAGTACCGCTTCCGCGTGTGGGTCACCATCGGCATCTCCGCCATCATCTGCCTGCTGCTCACCAGTATCTCCTCGCTGGAGTTTCGGCAGAGCGAATACATCTATGCGCTCATCGGCAGCTTCGGCATCAACCGCTTCCTGCTCTACCTCTCCTTCATCGCCGAAAACGTGGTGCTGGTAGCTACCGGTTTCTGCGGAGCGCTTGCCGGATTGTGGGGCGTGCGCCACTATATCACCGAAACACTCTACAAGAGCCCCGGTATCACGCTGACGCTATGGGAACTGGAGGATGACATCCGCACCTTCCTGCTGGCCTTCGGCATCTGTGTGCTGGTATCGAGTGTGCCCATCCTTTTTGCCATCTTCCGACCGATAGGAAACGTTCTGAAATAATGATGAAAGCGGTATACAGATTTCTTCTCTTGCTGCCTGCATTGTTGAGCAGCGCTTGTTCCGTGGACAGAATGCTGGATGATGCCCGCGAAGAGCTGGTGCAGACCTACGACAAGCTGCCCGCCTATGAAAGCCTGCCCGTACGTACCCTGAGCTGGAGAGAAGCCTGGGCGATGGTCGAAAAGAACAATCTGGAACTGAAACAGGCTATACAATCCGTGGAAGATGCGAAAAAGAATCAGAACCGCGTGTTCCGCAACCTCATCCCGCAGGTGAATCTGGGGTATTATTACAGCATGGCCCTGTTCGGCGAGGATGACGGCATGAGTGGCCGCAGTGGTGAGTTCGATATCAACATCATCTTCAGCCTGCCGGAACTCATCAACCTGCCCATCGAATACTATACGGCAGCACTAGCCACCTACAAGGCAGAGCAGAATCTGGAGCAGAAGCGGCGAGAGCTGACGGCGAGACTCTACCAGTACTACCGTGAGGAAGAAATCCAACGGGCAACGGAGCAGGCAGATGATGACCTGTGGCAGGAAGATGCAGAAACCAACCGTCAAACCGTGCAGAAACAGCGTGAACTGCAACGGCGCGAGCGCTGGCACAAAGTCTGTGCCTTCCTGAATAACTATGAAGCACGCTGGCAGTTGCACCCCGGCGGCATTCCCCGCATCACCCCGGAGGATTACCGGGAGAAGATGAAGCGGCCCGGTGATGTGTCCGTAACGCTGGCGGCGATGGAGCTGGAAGCCTCACGCCTGCGGAAGCTGGGCATAGCGCTGGATTACTGGCCCTCACTGCATGTGAACTTTTACAGCCCGACGCTGTTCAACATGAGCGGCGGCAACATGGGCGGGTTCATGAGTGTGGAGGATGTGAGACTGGATATGAACTCGTACTTCTCGCTGGATACACGGCTGACGACTTGGGATGAATACCAGGATGCTAAAAAACAGCACGAGCTGCTGGTGCAGCAGCTGAAACAGAAAATGTATGAGCACCGGGAGAAAATCGGCTGCTGATGCGCAGTTGGAAAGAATACGGTGACTGGAGGCATGCGATGGAGGAATATGTTGCCTTTCGCCGTGCACAGGGAGCAACCGACCCTGAATCCGCTCGCAAGATGCACGCAGAGGCGGTGAGTATGCAGAAGAGTATACTAGACCAAGACAGAAAGAACCTCGACCGCGAGTGTGCCCTGATTCAGGAGTACGGACTGCTTCGGGATAAATAGAACCTCGAGACTATGTTTGACTGAATGGTGGGAAAACGGAAGTTTTTTCTTCTGCCTCTGTTCATCAAGATCTCATTCATTTCTTCTTGAGGCGGTACACGTAGTATTGGGCGATAGGCCAGCCGATGATGAGCCCTACTAGTGTGCCGGGCCATGGGAACGAATCCTTAAAAATGCCGCCAATGGTAGTGCAGATGGCCGTTACGAGGATGATGACCTGAGTTACGATAGTCCAGTGACACAGGACACGCAGCATCCGATTGGTGACAACACGCTGTTCGTCGGCTCGCTCTTTGAGGAGCTGTTCCCACACGCTGCGGGGGATGCTTATCATTTCTTCATCGGTGTTTTTCTTCATGAGCAGGAAAGAAGCTCCTCCGGTAGAATAAACTCTGCCGGAGGAGGGGTTGGGAATCGTTATCTAGCGTTGGATTAACATGAAGATTCAGGAAGCCTGTTCCTTGACTTTCTCGGTTGCAACAGGAGTCTCAGCTGCAGCTTTGAATTTTTCGAATACGCCGCGCGGGTCTTCCGGAGTTTCACGGAGTGCATCGAAAATGCGGTCGCGCATTTCCAGCGCGGCCTTGAAAGCGGCCTCCTCGCTGCCGTATTGGCGGTCAGAGAAGTATTTGGTGAACTGGTTCCACTTGCGGCAGATGCTCAGTCTCCATCCCTGGAAAGAGGTTGTCTCATAGGTGTAGCGGGTGATATTACGTTGTGTCATTGTTGTAGGGTTGTTGGTTTGTTGTTTGGGTTATATCCGGTGCTGTTCGCTCCCGGTGCGCCTATATTGCCATGTGCACCCGTTGGCTGCAATCTAATTTGCTAATTGTTTGCATGGGAGATGATTAGATAAAAAGCCACCGGAGCTTCCGCCCCGGTGGCTTGTATGAAATGGATGGACTATATTAGTCTCCGCTCTTGAGCACGTTGATGAATGCCTCCTGCGGGATATTGACCTTGCCGATAGCTTTCATGCGCTTCTTACCCTCTTTCTGCTTTTCCAGCAGCTTGCGTTTACGCGTAACGTCACCGCCGTAGCACTTGGCTGTCACGTTCTTGCGCATGGGGGAAATGCTCTCTCGGGCAATAATTTTGCCGCCGATGCAGGCCTGAATGGCCACGGTGAAAAGCTGCTTGGGAATGACGTCTTTGAGTTTAAGCGCAATTTCTCGCCCCTGCGACTCTGCACGGTCGCGGTGCACAATCATCGAGAAGGCATCCACCGGCTCACCGGCAATCATCATGTCCATTTTCACGAGCTTGGCCGCCTGATAGCCATCGTACTCGTAATCCATGGAACCGTAGCCGCGGGTGGTACTCTTCAGCTTGTCATTGAAGTCCACCAGAATTTCAGCCATGGGCAGACGGCAGGTGAGCATGACGCGCGTGTCATCGATGGTTTCCGTGTGAACTACCTCGCCGCGTTTTTCCATGACAATGCGCATGATATCGCCGATGTAGTCGCTGGGAATCATGATGAATACCTTGACCATGGGCTCACGGATTTCCTGAATCTCCTGCGTTTCGGGGAGCATGCTGGGGTTGTCTACCATCAGCTCGGTGCCGTCCGTCTTGGTTACCTCATAAATCACGGAGGGGTAGGTGGAGATGACATCCATGTTGAACTCGCGGCGGAGGCGCTCCTGGATGATTTCCATGTGCAACAGACCGAGGAAGCCGCAGCGGAAACCGAAGCCGAGCGCAATGGAGCTTTCGCCCATGTAGGTGAAGGCAGCATCATTGATCTGCAGCTTGGCCATGGCGGCCTTCAGACTTTCATAATCGGCTGAATCCACCGGATAGATACCGGAGAATACCATGGGGCGAATCTCCTTGAAGCCGGGCAGGGGCTCGGAGCAGGGGGCTGCCAGATTGGTGTAGGTATCGCCGATTTTTACATCCGCAGCGGATTTCATGTTGGCGATGATATAGCCCACATCACCGGTTTCCAGATGGTCGACGGCCTGCATCTTGGGCGTGAAAATACCTACTTCCTTCACTTCGTAGGTCTCATCGGTGGCAAAGAGCTTCACCTTCATACCGCGCTGCACGGTGCCGCTGACGAGGCGAACATAGGACACCACGCCACGGTAGGCATCGTACACGGAGTCGAACACGAGCGCACGCAACAGGTCATCCTGCGGCTCTGCTGGCGGCGGCACGCGCTTTACAACGGCTTCCAGCACGTCTTCAATGCCGATACCTGCCTTGGCGGAGCAGTGGATGGCCTCCTCATGAGGGATGCAGATGACATCCTCCAGCTGACGATAGACCTTGGGCAAGTTGGCGCTGGGCAAATCAATCTTGTTGATGACGGGAATGATTTCCAGCTGCTGGTCAAGCGCCAGATGCATATTTGCCAGGGTCTGAGCCTCCACGCCCTGCGCGGCATCTACAATCAGGACGGCTCCGTCACAAGCGGCCAGAGAACGCGACACCTCGTAAGAGAAGTCCACATGCCCCGGGGTATCCAGCAGGTTCAGGTCATAGGTGTTACCATCCTTGGCCTTGTAGCGCATCGTCACCGGATGGGACTTGATGGTAATACCCTTTTCTCGCTCCAAATCCATGGCGTCCAGCAGCTGGTCCTGCTTATCGCGCTCGCCGATGGTGTTGGTGAACTCCAACAGACGGTCAGACAGCGTGGTCTTGCCGTGGTCAATGTGAGCAATAATGGAAAAATTGCGTTTGTTGCGGATATCCGTAGCCATGCGCGCGCAAGGATACGCGCCTTTGTGCCGGATGTCAAGCAAATAACGCTCCTGAGCTGATGAAAGCACGATAAGCGGAGCTTTTCGTATCAGTCAGCTCGCCCGTAGTCGTCGGTAAAGCGCTCAATATCTTCCTCGCTCAGGTAGTCGCCGTATTGGATTTCGATGACCAGCAGGTTCTCGACTGCATCATTGGCGAGTCGGTGAATGCTCTCGCGGGGAATCATGACGGATTCTCCTGCGCGAACGGTAAGGTGTTCATTATCTCTGGTGACGGAAGCAATACCTTCCACCACAATCCATCGCTCTGAACGATGCCGGTGACGCTGGAGGGAAATGCGCTTGCCGGGCAGAATTTCAATCTTCTTGACAACGGCATGAGGGAGCACATCATATACAAGCCAGTTTCCCCAGGGGCGTTCATCGCGGTCTCCCGGTCTATAAGTATTGACGTTCATGTTGCAGAAGATGAAGAGATGTTAAAAAAGAACGACCGGAAGCGGTAGTCCGTGCCGGTTGTTCAGATTTTGTGCGAATCTGCATTAACAGATGTAACGGGGGAAATATACTCCCGTGTATAGTGGATTGCAAGGCTAATTTTTGCCATTATTCATACTGTCTGGCTTTTCTGCGCGCAGCGCGAAGTCTCTCCCGTTCTGCCGCAGCTTCCTTGCCGATAGCGGATTCTCTGTCGATGTCGCGAGCAGCTTCCAGTGCCGCAATGGCTTCCAGCAGTTTTGCTTCCGTAGCCGGGGTATGAGCGCCTTTGTATCCATTGGCGTATTGGAGCATAAGCAGCGGATAGAGGCAACGGTAACCGAGCAGCTGGCGGTCATGATTGGTGGCTACACAATGACTCATGAGGGTGCGGCAGCTGACGATACTCAGCTCAATTACTTCATCACTAAGGGGCTGTGCGAGGTTGAGTCTGGCAAACAGTAGATATTCTTTGGCCTGAAAACGGCGAATGGCACACTTGTTTTCTCGCTCCTCGTCCTTTGCCACGGAATGAGCGGCGGACAGACTCTCATCTGTCAGGATATGCAGGGGAACGGCGGCATATTCTCCGTCCTCATCAGCCAGGACAAGACTGGGCAGGTGGGTGACACCTGCGCGGATGGCTTTGGCGGCTTGAACAGCCTCGTGCATGCTGCTGCACTTGTTCGTCAGATGGACAAATTGATAGTCCGCATCCGGTACAGCACGTCGCAGCGGCTCAAGTTTTTCCTCCACAGCAGCAGGCTCCATACCTTCCGGTAGATAGACCATATAGGTGTCCGCTGACGATGCAGCAGCACCAAGCAAGAAAGCTGCAACTGTAGTGAAAAAAAGCCTCATTCCGCGCGGCTGATGGTGATGCGTTTGAATCGGGACTCGCTTTCCTCTGACTGGGTGATAATGCCGGGAATTTCTGCCATGGCGTTGTGAACAAGTCTCCGCTGGTAGGCATTCAGTCGTTCCATCATGAGAGGCTTACCGGTTTTAAGGACGCGTTCGGCTCTTGAGCGAGCGCGGCGCAGAAGCTTGGCTTCCGAGCGCTCACGGTAGCGATCACAATCCACTCGGACTCTGGGAGCATCCTCCCAAACAGCCTGCACCAGTCTGTTGATGAGGTACTGCAAATCGTCCAGTCGGTCGCCGTCCTCGCCGATGAGGAAACGAGCATCGGGGCTGGATATCATGAGTAGTATACCGTCTTCGTAAGATTCCGTTTCAAAGGTAAAGCGAAATCCCAACGGACGGAGTATGTTCGTGGCGGCATCCGTGGCCAGTTGAGTCAGTCGTTCCGTGTCAGACATATAGGTGCTATGCAGCATGAGTTACTCGTCCCTGCCCAGAAATCGCAGGAGATAAAGGAAGAGGTTGATGAAGTCCAGATACAGGGAAAGAGCGCCGAGAATAGCACCCTTGCTGCGTTCCTCTTCCGTGCCGTACAGACCTTCCTGCAGAAGCTTCTGAGTGTCGTATGCGGTGAGGATGCTGAATAAGATAACACCGGCGGCGGAGATGATGAGCTCTATCATACCGTTACCCCAGAAGGCGTTGGCAATGCCTGCAATGATGAGGCCGATTAGCCCCATGAGCAGGCCTCGGCCCCAACCGCTCATGTTGATTTTCGTCATGGCGCCGAACAGAGACATGGCACCGAACATGCCGGCGGTACAGCCGAAGGTGAGGCCAAGGGATTCTTGGGTGTAGTGGCAGAGAATGGGACCGAAGAGCAACCCCTCGGCCACGGCAAAGGCCATGAGCAGAATCCCGAGAGCCCCGGCGGTGAGCTTGCGAGCAGCAAAGCACATGATGATAATGATGCCGATGCTGCCGAGAATGAGCAGCCAGAGGTTATTCATCACCCACGTGAGCATTTCCGCAGATTGCAGTGTATAAATCGCCGTGCCGGCTGTTACCAGCATGGTAACGGCCATCCATGCGTAAACTTTGTTGAGATAAGCGCGAGCCAGCGCATTGGCGGCTTGCGAGTCAAGAGTGTTGCTGTTGGGTAGGGTATAATTTTCCATAGGCTCATCATACCGATGGCTCCATGTTTAGTCAAGGCGATAGTGTGTTAACGCGATGAAATCAGGACGATTCAATAACGCAGAAATGCTACCGATATTCTTTTGCTGCCGCCATCAGCAATGCCGTGATGACGACGTGTAGTAATCCGGTACTGCCGCCCAGCACGGCAATGGCGATGAGGATGAATGCATCCGGTTGTATCAGTTGCATGATAACGGCCAGGGTATTTACCATCAGGATAACGAATAGGAACCGCTGCACCTTACTAACGTTTTTCGTCCTGCTTCCGACTGTGCGCTTTGGCTGAAGCGGCGGAGATAGCAGTGCAAGGCAGCCGGTACTCCGGTAATCCCCCACGCAGCAACTGCGCCGACTAACGATTCCAGCGGCAGGAAAACGAGGAAGTTTAGAACCAGAAATATCCGGCAAAGACGTGAGACGGCATCGACATTCATGGCTTGCGTATCAGTTCGATCATATCATCCCGTCTGACATATTGATACCAGAGTGTTAATTCTTCATCGGGCAGGGCAAGATAGCCGTATGCACGTCCTTTGCCGTTGTTGACTGCGGCGGTATCGTACTCAAAGACGGGCTTTCCTGCTGCATCAAGGAATTGAAGATTCACGGAGTATGAGGAGCGAGGCCTCATTCTCATATCATTTTCAGTAGGCTGCATGCGGGAGATAAGAGTTCGGATACCCTCCTTGTTTTCCTGACTCAGAGGGATGATAACGGGCTCTCTTCCGAAACGGCGGAGAATGAGCCGCATGTCGTAGCAATCACTCGCCGACTGTTGGAGCTTTTTCTGATAATTGATGCTGGTTTGCATGTGGTTGTGGCGATGTTGAGGAAGGGAGGGAATCGGCTGAGCGCTGCATCCCGGCAGCAGGTGCAGAAGCAGGAATAGCGAAATGACGTGTTTCATTGGCTGATCATGGTTGAGCTGTTGCTGAGCCCGCGTATCCCGGGTTCGCACATTGGCATATCCTGCTGCACCCAATAAATCGTGGGCTCCTGGCCTTCATTTCCGCTAATAAGCAACCCTTCGGCCTTATGAGCGATTTTATCCTCTGTAACTATGGCCTCCGGCATGGGCAGGAACACGCTGTGGTGATGGCTCTCCATCAGCATCTTTATCCGCGTCTCGCGCTCTGTTCCGGCCGGCACAAGACTGTAACACCACCCGATGATATACGCCAGTATGAAAAAAGCTGCTCTCATAACCCTCTACCATATATAATCCACATCAACGCTGAATCCGCAACAAAAAAAGGCAAAAAAAAGCGAATGGTGACGATATATCTGAAAAATCTGCTTCACGCGGACAGAAAAGAGTGATAGAATGCCGCACGAACGCGGCGTATCTATGAACGAACCCGCTCAAACCATGATGGTGGAACAACAGCAGGCCACGACCGAGGTGGCACAGTTCATTCACGAGAAAAATACGAATCCGCACGCGGAGGGCGAATCTGTTGCCTTGCGCCCGGATGGTTCTATTTACATGGGGAACTATGCAGCAGAGCCCATCGAGTTGGTGCGTGTAGCCATTATCGGGCTGAGTGAGCGTGGTATTCCCCAGACGCTGCAATTTTCTTCCATCCCGCATTGCGCTGTGGTCGGCTTGTGCGATTTACAGACGGAAGCTGCTCACGAGGCAGCAGCTGAGCTGGAAAAACGCTGTGGGTTGCGCCCGGCTGTGTTCGAGGATTATCTGCAGATGCTCGATGAGCTGAAGCCCGATGCCGTATTCATTAACACGTCCTGGGAAACACATGCCCCCATGGCGGTGGCATGCATGGAGCATGGCGCTCACGCTTTTGTGGAGGTGCCGCTGGCAACCACGATTGAGGGGCTCTGGCAAATTGTCGATGCCTCCGAGCGCACTCATCGCCACTGCATGATGCTCGAAAATGTGAACTACGGCCGCGTAGAGCTCATGTTCCTGAATATGGTCCGACAAGGGTTGGTGGGTGAGCCGGTTCATGCAGAAGCGGCTTATATACACGATTTACGCAGCCGCATGCTCAGCGACGCCGCCGCCGGCAATATCTGGCGCACCAGCCATTTCGCTGCCCGAAACGGCAACCTTTATCCCACCCATGGTCTGGGGCCTGTGGCTCAATATATGAGTCTTGCCCGCACGGAAGATAACTTTGACAGCATTGTGTCCATGAGTAGCCTTTCTCGAGGGCGTGCCGCCTTTGTGCAGAGGGAATTGCCGGAGGACCATCCATGGCAGAATCTCGATTTCCGCTGCGGCGATGTCAATACCAGCATCATCCGCACCCGTGCCGGGCGCACCATTCTGGTGCAATGGGACGAAACGACTCCGCGTCCGTATAATCGCAAGAATATGATTGCCGGCACACAGGGGGTTCTGGCAGGATTCCCCACCCGTGTGGCCGGAGAGCACCTCAGCCCACCTCCCGCCCCCGCCGATGATTCCTGCGGCGGGTTCAGCGGCGAGGATTGCTGCCAGTGGTACATGGGTGCAGAGGCAGAAGCTGACCTCTTTGCCCGCTATGAGCACCCGCTTTATGCCCGCCTGGGCGATGAAATGGCTCGCAACGGTGGAATGGATTTCATCATGCTCAGTCGTGTGATTGAGTGTCTGCATCGCGGTGAACCGCTCGATCAAAACGTGTACGAAGGCGCTTTCTGGTCGGCCGTCGGTCCGCTTTCGGAAAAATCGGTCTCGCAAGGAGGAGCTCCGCAACATTTTCCTGATTTTACGCGCGGAGATTGGCGAAACACCCCGCCTCTGGGGATTGTGAACTGATTCCCGCAATAAAAAAATCAACTTTTCTTGATTATTATGCATGGTTGCATTGACAATTCCTGTCACAACAGGTAAAATGACGAGGCTCCTCCATAGCTTTCTTCGGATATGAAAAAATTAGTGTTCGTCTTTTGTGTTCTGCTTGCGCTGGGTATTGCCGCGCACTATAACAAGGAAGATTTGATGGTATGGCTGTCCCCGGAGAAAGAGGGGACTCCCGCGCCGGAAGCGCCCGCAGCAGAGACGCCGACACCGACGCCAGCAGAACAGCCTCCGGCTGAACCCGCTGTGGTGGAAGTATCCGAGGAGGTGAAGGCTCTTCAGTTTGCCGCAGAAGGCGGTGATGCCGTGGCGCAATGCAATCTGGGGCTCTGTCTGGAGTCCGGTGAGGGGATTGCCACCAATGCCGCAGCCGCAGTTGAGATGTATCGCAAATCCGCAGAGCAGGGGAATGCTGCCGCCTGTTTTAACCTGGCTCGTTGCTATGTGAACGGCTTCGGAGTAGAGCCGGATGTAGCCCAATTCATCAACTGGTGCCGTAAGGGTGCAGAAGCAGGCAGCGCCGATGCGATGTATACGCTGGGTATGTGCTACAAGCAGGGGCTGGGCGTGGAAGCTTCTGCACAGGAGGCCGAGACTTGGCTGCGTAAGGCTGCTGACCTCAGCCACGAAAAAGCAGCCGCCGAGCTGAATTGATATTTTTCCGCAAGATTTACACAGAGAGCGGGCTCATGCACATCCGAACGCATGAGCCCGCTTTGTTGTATCGTGTAAGAGATGAGGTTAGTATCCCTGCCAGAACTTCAGTTTGTCGGTAGGGATGGAGTCACCGGGCTTGAGCGAGTCCCAGTTGAAGATAACGCGCGAGCGGAAGCGGGAGCCATCGGGCCTGCCGAAGAGCAAATCGATGGCCTGTTCGCCGTTGCGAACATTCTTCAAACGCTGTAACTCATTGAGGGGAATGCGGACGCTGCATGTCTGTCTGCCCTTGCAATCACGTTCACGCGCCATCAGGAAAGCAATGGCATCGTAGTCGCGATTCACGGTGTATTCCGGGTCCTGAATGTAGGCGTTCACGCAGAAATCATCTTCGCAGCTCAGCGTCAGGTTCAGAGCCTCGCCGTCATACACGATGCTGAGTCCTTCAACCGTAGGTTCAACGGCATTCTCCGGATAGAACTGAGGGGCTTTGCCGGCCACGGCGAAAGTCTCCGAGCTGTTCAGTATGCTGCATGAAGAGGGCGTCAGATAGGTCGGTTTCAAACCGAACGTGTAGTTGCCGCTACCCATCAGGGGCGTCCCCAACGCGTCATTCATGCCGGTGGGTCCGTCATTGTGCGGGAGGTTGAGACCGTGTCCCAGCTCATGCGCAAAACCGCCATACCATTTGGTGAGTAACTTGCCCTTCGGCGTATTCATTCCCAAATATTTGATATCGAAATCCGGGTAATCCAGCGCAAAACAGTTGCGACCCAAGCCATAGAACGGCACACCGCCGGGATTGCTGTTACCATACTCCTCGTCGTAGTGCGTGGGCATGATAACGAAGGTATGTTGGCTGAACTTTTTGTCGGGATGTGCAGCAAAATAGGCATTCACTTCTTCCAGGCAGGCATTATGTCCTGTGCCGTAGCTGTACTCCTTGTGCCCCTTCTTACCGCGGATGAGGATAATATCCACCTCACCGTTGGTCAACATATTCAGACCGAATGCTCGCTTACCGAAACCGTTGCGATCCATTTCCTTTGCATAGAACTGCTGCAGATAGAGCAGCAACTCACTGAGACGGCGCTGATAATCCGCAATGGGTTCATTATCGTTGCCTGTAAAATAGACCACATTGAGCTTGTTTGCCGGCTTTTCCAGCTCCACGCTGTCTGCCAGACGAGCCTTGGCCTCATCAGAAAAATGCTCCGGGCAAGCCCCACCAACCACAGATGCCATGGCAAGCATACATATCGCAGAAAACATAACAGGTGTCTCCATGCCCTGATTTTATCATAATTACACCCCACCTGCAAGGCGAAAAAGAACAACCCGACCGTAGTAAGCGGTCGGGTTGAGATTCATTTGCGACATAGCCCCGGCGGGAATTGTAAAATTGCAATATGAATAGGTTATAAGGCGTTCGCGCTGTTTTCGCGCTGGCGTGTATGACGCGGTATTTCGTTCCGTCCTGTGAGTTTGGATGCGCGGCAGCTCCGTGGAGGAGTTGTGGAGGAGTTGTGGTCAACGCGGGGTAAAAAAGGAACGCCCCGCAGGGAGTGCTGCGGAGCGTTCTAAATCTTTTTAGCGTTTGGTTGGCTTAAGATTTGAGGTGTTGCAAACGTTCTGTTACCAGCAGGCGGTTTGCGGGGTTGCGGTTGATGGTCTATTTATAATCGCAAGGGAAAGGTAGCACATTTTTTGCGATAATGTCAATACTTTTTGCGAAAATGTAAAGCTTTTTTGTGTTTTTTTTGTTGATTTGTCAGGCAAGCGATGCTATAAGAGGCAAGGATGCCTGCCCGTAGGGGGACGAGCAGGCATCGTGGGTGACCTTACTTCTTCTTGATTGCCTGTATCATTTTTGTGGTTTGACGCAGGCATTCAGGAAGTAAAGCCATTATGATTATAAAATAGACCATAGATTTGCTTTCTTGTTTCATTTAAAAGAGGCACAACGTTGGTAAGGCGTTTGCTCTTGTGGTTGCCGGGTAATTTACTGTGAGCCCTTCACAATCCGTAACGGCGGGAATTTAGCATAAATGAGTTATGCTGTCAATAGAAAGACATGGACAAAATCAAAATTTTGTATGGCTGTTTTCTTAATTGTACTATATCTTGTATTTGTTTGTTTAATAGGTGGTTGTGGCGGTATGCTCATGCACAAAAAAGCTCCGCATGATGCGGAGCGGCTGGGGGAGGGGGAGCTCTGTGGTTTAGCTCTGTGGTTTAGCTCTGTGGTTATTGTTTGTTTTGCTCAGCTTGATAGTTTAAGATTGTCCAGTTGTCCAGCTCTTCGATGTCGGTGTCCTGGAAGGGCGGGGCGATGATGCTGTAGTCGGTGAGGTGGCGGCTGGCGCGGATGATGGGGAGGTCGAGCTTGGTTTGCGCTACGAGGTCGCGGATTTCCTGCTCTGTTTCCGGCGGGGTGTTGAGGCCGAGTATGATGCCGCTGAGGTATTTTCTAAAGCCTTTGAATACGGATATTTCCTCCGATTCCTTATATAGTGAATTGTCTGCAATTATTCGATACTCGCTTTCGCTTGACCAACCTTGTCCTTTGCTGGATATAAGAAGGTATGTAGTTGATAGGGTGCTCCTATGATTAAATAATGGTCTTGTTTGTAAATAATGTACTTTGAATAATAAAGGACTGGTAGTCTTTAACTCTCCAATACTATATGAACGGATTGTTATTGGCAGGTCGTTTTGTTTTGCGAACTTATCACTACTGAAGCATAGTGGCAGGTCAAACGCTACACATGCACCTTTATGCGCAGCGGCATAGTGCCCCCACATGGATGATTCGCTGATTTTGCTGCTCAGACATAGTACATGCGATTGACTTTTTACTTTTTTATGCCAATTTTCTTCCTCATCTCTGTTTTCAAAACTTGGAAGCCATTCCAATGGATCGTTTGCTTTCGATAGCGCCGTAGCTTTGATTGTGTCATTTAGTAAGAATTCTTTCACCCAACGCGTTTCCATGAATTTGTAGAAGCGGAAGATTTTTGTGTGTTGTAGAAGTTCGTCCATGGCTGTGTCTCTGTTTATTCGGTTGCGAGTTTGGTGAGTCGTGTGTTGAGCTCGGTAAATTTTCCGTTTATTTCAGCGTAGAGGGGGAGTATTCCTCGCAGGTCGGAGAGTTTTTGTTCGGCAGCAAGTGCTCGGAGTTTCCAAGTGGAATCAGCGTCTTTCCGACCGGTTAAAAGAAATTCCATGGAGACATCCAGGGTTTGAGCCATGCGGTAGAGTTCTTCTGTTCCCGGTGTTCGTGTGCCGCTCATATATCGGGAAATCGTTACGTATGAGATGTTTGCGAGTTCTGCTAATTGATTTTGGTTTAACCCTTTGGTTGAAAGAGCCGCCCGAATATTTTCAGAAATTTTACCGAAAGGCTGATTTTTTTCTTGCATAAGTTTTAGCGGGATGGTTAAATAAAGCCGTAACCGCTCAACGGTGACACGGTGAAAGCGGTTGCTTAACGGTTAAATTAACAGAAATGAAAGCGAAGAACAAGAAGGAAGTGCGCGTGACGGCTAAATTCCTGGCCGACCGCGGGTATTCTGTCTGCCGCGCGGCTATGGCGGTGGGGGTGAGTGCTAACCACCTGTACATGGTATTGAAGGGGGAGCGCAAGCCCAGCGCGGAGTTGCTCCGCAATCTGGCAACGCTGCCGGCTTATCACCCGGTGAAGTGCCGGGTGGAATACTAAGGGATTTTATTTGCTTAGTTAATCGACTTTTATGTTGAGTTCTAGTCATAGTGTGCTTGCATGCGCTAAGCATGAAGTGGAGAAAGAGCGGAAGGAGCGCGAGCTGAAGGAGAGAGAGGTTCATGCTCTGGAGCGGATTGCTACCGCGTTAGGGGAGCTGTTGAGTCGATTTTCTGAGAAGAAAGGAGAATAGTTTTATGATTATCGACGAGAAAGGAGTAGTTTTATGGATCTGGTGAGAGAGAAAGGTGAACATAACGCTGTATCATATAGCTTTTGGGTCGATACTGACTTGGAATCTACGAGGGCGTGCCTGCAGGAATGTTCGCAATACTTCGCGCAACTTTACGCGCAGCAAGGTTCGCGCGATCTGTTAGACAAAGTCAATCGATGTGCCGTTTGCTCTCGAAACTTACAGTCTTTTTTAACCTTCTTGTCCGGGACAGGTGAGGATGAGAGGATTAGGGTTATGAAAGGAGAAGGTTAAGGACGAATTACGAGTTACGAATTACGAAGGACGAAAGGAGTAGTTTTATGGAGAAGAAGATTATTTCTGAGCAGGAGGCTGTGGCGCTGATGCGCTATGGGAGGGTTTATCTGCCGGATGGGTCGTTTCAATACGCCCTTGGGCCGTACCCGGTGGAGGGGACGGATTTGTGGGTGGTGGGGGAACACGAGCAGCGGTTGCTGTGTGTTACTTCTTCTGCTGCTCTACGGCTTTTACGAGGTGGCCGAGTTTCTCTGCGCTTTCACGGAGTGATGGGTTGGTTACGCGGATGCCTGCGTGGAGTTGGTTCTTTATTTCGTTGAGGACGGAGCAGATGTTGTTCAATGCGCTGATGAGTTCTGTGTGTTGTTGTTGTTGTTTGTCCATAGGGTAGAAAGGTAGCAGGGTCAGTAGCTGGGTTCAAGTTTCTATTATGTCACCGGTGCCGATGCGGGCGGTTGTTTGTCCATTTTCCCGCCCGTGAGGCTCAAAGCGCAATGCAGGTGACGCCAAGTTTTTACAAGTAAGGTTAGTTTTATGGAGAATGCAGTAAATAAAAATGCCGTGGCTTGTTGCAGCAAGCGCACGGCGGGGGATAAGCGGGAGGCTGGCTGGTTTAGCTCAGCTCTGGTTGCGAAGTTCGAGGAGAAGTTTTTGCAGGATGGCAATGACTTGCTCGGTTTCTCCGGGGGTGAGGATGACGGTGTCGTTTTCTCCCTGGTAGATTACGATGTTTCCTTCTTCGTTGATTTTGATTTCTGCCCCGTGGCTGGGGGGGATGGTGTAGGTGGTCATGCTTATACTGTATCTTTCAAGGTGCGCGGTGGCAAGGTTATTTCGTATGAGGTGCGGGGACGCGGTAAGTATGAGGTGTTTGTGAAGATTCTGCCGCAGGGTGGGGTGCTTAGGAAAGGTTAATTTTATGGAGAAGTCTGATTATAAGAAGTTGGGGCTGCCTGCGGTGCGGGTGGTGGATGTGAAGGGCTATGAGTTCGCTAAGGTGGGGACGATTGCTAAGTGGCTGGATGTTTCTGCTGATGTGGTGCGCGATTTGTTGCTCCGGTTGGGGCAGGCGCATGAGATTCGGGTTCTGCAGGTGAGTGAAAGGCTTAATCTGGTGAATGTGGCGGATTTTTACCGCGCGCTGTTGGATTGTGTGCCGATGCGCTCCGGCTGGGCGAAGGAGCTCAGGTGATTTGCGATTTATCCGCCGACGCGGCTTTGCCGCTATGGCGGGACAAGCGAAGTACGAAGGAGGAATTTTATGGGTGAGTCTTTTTTTGAACGGCCTGTTGTGTGGCTCTGCGCTGCGTGTGTGGCGGGGCTGGTGTTGCTGGCTCGCTGTGATGTGCCGGAGGAGTATGACCCGTATGCGTGGCAAGGAGGGTACCCTGATGCTGAGGAGGCAGTGGCGGCCTATGAGCGGGAGTTGGTGCCCGGCTTCGTCGGAACGGAGTCCCGTTCCGGCTACGCCGAGGCGACTCCCCTCCGAAACTCCGGGGAGTCGGAGATGCTGGCGAATAGTTTGCCGCCGTGTGTGGAGTAATGCGGTTTTTAAGGAGAAGGTTAAGTACCTAGTTACTTATTACGAATTTTTAGTTTGTTATGAAGGTGTCTTTATTTAGGTTGCGGTTTTGGCTGGTGGTGGCTCGTGTGGGGCTGGTGGCCAGAGGGGTGTTGGATTTGCTGTGCATTTGGGAGTCGATTGCTTTTATTGGGGTGTGCTGGGCGCATGCGAATGGGTATGTGGCTGCGGTGGATGTGATTCTGCGCTGGGGCATGTGGGCGGTTTATGTGGGGGCGGTCTGTGTGCTGCTGCACTGGATGGCGCTGTGGGTGTGTGGCCGGGCGCGTAAGGTGCTGGATGCTGCCGGGGTGGAAAATGAGTAGGATTTGCGAGTTACGAGGTTTTTAGCTATGAAGAATGATGATATGCAACGGATGGGTGTGACTCCCTGGCTGGGGGACACGCGGGTGAAGGATAAAGGGGGTAAGGCGGCGAAGAGGACGCTGACGGATTTGTGCCGTGAGGCGCGGGCTGTGCGTGATGAGTGCCGCGCGCTGCGCGATGAGTGCAATAAGGCGGTGGATGCGGTGATGTGGCTCGCAGGCTGATGCGCCGGGATTTGACGCGCCTGGCGTGGCTGGCGGGTGGGCTGTCTGTGCTGAATGTGGGGGTGTGGTTCGCGGTGGTGCTGTGTTAGGTTTTCTTGCACCCGCGGCAGATGGTATGGCGCTGCCGGTGGTGCTGCGATGGTATACGGGTAATCAGATGCGGTTTGGGAGCCGCCGCCCATGCGAAAGGTTCCCGATATGTGCTGCGAGCATGGTGCAGGCGTTCCGCGAAGCGGACAAGCCGCCGGGTTCGAGTCCCGGTCGCGGCTTCCCGAAAGGGGTAACAATACCAATCAATACACGATTATGGATAATAATACTGAAAATAAGAAGATGATGGTGAAGCTCAGCGAGCTTCGTGAATGGATGGATGCCGGGCAGGTGGAGTTCGATGTGCCGGGGCTGGTGCTGGCGGTGGATTTGGACCAGACGCTAGCGGTGGTGAATGTGGATGCGATAGAGAAGAATGACCGCCGGAAGAGCAAGCTGCAGTGGCTGCATTCCGGGTTGTCGCATTTGGCCGGTGAGGTGCTGCGCGGGAATCCCAAGGCTGTGGGGGTGGTTGCTGAGTGGGCTGAGCGCCACTATGCGGAGGAAGGGAATAAGGGGCTGTTGGGGAAGCTTGCTGCGGCGTTGGGTTATGCTGATCAGGAAGGAGAAGAGTAAGTAGGAAGGACGAATTAGGTGTTTGTTATGGATAAGGACGATATGAAGCATGGGCGTGTGCTTTTTGAGGCTCTGGAGCGGGTGGACCGCGGTGGGGAGTTTCTGAAGGCGGCGGATGATGAGTTGCAGAATGCGGTTCGGCTGGTGCTGGAGCGAGGCGATTCGGCGACGGTGACGATTAAGCTCAAAATCTCCAAGGTGGAGAAGGGCGGCGAGCGCATGATGCTGGTTGCTCCGAGTGTTTCTGCTACGGTGCCGAAGATTTCTGTCCGCGACCGGATGATGTTTGCCTCGGACGAGGGTGAGCTGGTGCTCAACGACCCTGACCAGGGTTTGCTGCCGCTGGAGGATGGGCCGCGGAAGGTGGTGCAGTTGTTGCCGCCGGATGATGTGGTGGAGGTGGGATATGCTGCGCCGCGTAAGGTGAAGGGGAATTGACGAGTTACGAGCTTTTTATTTCTATTTTTTACGATTATGGATACGAATAATAATGATGTGATGGGTCTGCCTGCTGTGCGGGTGGAGGGTGCTGTGGCTGAGAATGTGCTGACGCCAGGGCTGTCGCGTGAGGTGGTGCCGGGGCGTGCGGTGGTGGTGCATGAGGATTGCCGGGTTGTTCCTACGTTTCAGTTTGCGGAGGTGCCGTTCCGCCGCGCGGGTGGGGTGGGGCTGGGTACGCTCTGCGATTTTGTGGCGTATGTAAAGGCGCGGTTGACGCCGGATACGCGGGTGTTTGTGTGCCGCGATTTTGCGCGTGCTGTGTTCAATGCTGCGGGCTGGGGGGATGATGTGGCGGATTTCGATGTGGGGCACACGGTGGAGTGGGCGAACTGGACGGTGCGGCATGAGCGATGGTTGTCGCAGGCGGAGTTCTGCGATTTCCTGGAGGATAATGCGGGGGTGATTGTGGAGCCGTGTGGGGCTGATTTGTTGCAGTTGGTGGCGGATTTCCGCATGCTGCAGCGGGTGGAGTTCGGCGCGAGTTACCGCGGGGCTGACGGACAGGAGTGTGTTTCTTACACGGAGAAGAATTCCTGTGTTGGGAAGGATTTTGCGCTGCCTGCTGAGTTTAAGCTGCATTTGCCGGTGGTGAAGGGTGCGGAGGCAATGACGACGTATGAGGTGGTGGCGAAGCTGCGCTGCCGGGTGGATAAGGAGAGTCATAAGTTGTCGCTCCAGTATCGCCTGGTGCGCCCTGATGTGCCGGTGGACAATGCTGTGGCGGATGTGGCGGGGTATCTGCGGGAGCAGTTGCCGGGGGTGGAGGTTTATGTTGGGCGTGAGTTTAAGTCTGTACGCGTTGCGCTGATGGTCAATTAAGGGTTTGTTTGTTTAGATGATGTGTCCGAGCTCCGGGCTGCTCGTGTTGTAAAAACTGCCCGGTAATCATTTTTACCATAGAAATCAATACTATGAATTCTGAGAATAATACGATGTTGGCTGCTCCGGCTGTGCAGGGGCAGGGGGGGATGCTGACGGCTTTCCGCAATCTGCCGGAGATGTTGAATGTGGCAGCGGCGTTGGCGAATTCGTCTATCGTGCCGAAGGCGTATCAGCGGCAGGAGGGTAATGTGCTGATTGCGCTGGATATGGCGCAGCGGTTGGGTTGCGCGCCGCTGATGGTGATGCAGAATGTTTATGTGGTTCAGGGGAATCCGGCGCTTAGTGGCAAGTTTGCGATTGCTATGCTGAAGCGGAGTTCGCTGTACCGCCGGATTGAGTTTGTGTATCTGAATGGTACGGACTGGCAGGGTGGTATGAAGGTGGTTGGTCACCGCTGGGATGGTACGCAGGATGTGGGGCCGGAGATTACGCCGGAGCTGGTGAAGCGCAGCGGCTGGATGGATAAGTCGGGGAGTAAGTGGCAGGAGATGCCGGAGCAGATGTACCGCTACCGCGCTGCATCATGGTTCGTGAATAGCTGCTGCCCGGAGGTGCTGATGGGTGTGCCGACGGTGGAAGATATGGAGGATGCCGAGCCGCAGTTGCGGGAGGCTAAGGGGCGTGTGGTGGAGGAGGCGCCGTCTGATGGTGCGCGCCGCCGGATGAAGCCGAAGGCGGGTCCGTCTACGCCGGATACGCGAACCGCATCCGGCTACGCCGAGACGACTCCTCTCCGAAGCTCCGAGGAGTCGGAGGTGTCTGCTGCGGTGGTTTCTACGCCTGCGGAGAGGGTTCGCGCGGGGTTGCAGCGAGGTAAGGTGAAGTGGGAGATGATGGCGGTGTGGCTGAAGGGGCGCGGGGTATCTGTGCCGGATTCTGCTGACAAGGAGGGGCTGGAGAGGTTCTGCGATTGGTTTATGCAGCAGGAGCCGCTGGTGGCTGATGCGGAGCGCGAGCTGATGGTTAAGTTCTGATTATTGACTATTTACTACCGATGATTATGAAGAAGGTGGATTTTAAGGTGCTGGGGCTGGAGGATGTGCTGGCCGGGCTGGAGCGCGATGGGTTCGCCATTGGTCTGGTGGATCCGGAGGAGTACCAGGGCTGGAAGGGGCAGATTCCGGGCTGTGTGAGTAAAAGCATGCTGCACGATTTCGGGCAGAATCCGCTGCGGTTCCACTTGAATGAGGTGGAGAGCAGGAAGGTGGAGCATGCGGGGTTCAAGCTGGGGAGTGCGGTGGATGCGGCGGTGCTGACGCCGGAGGTGTTTGCCCGCAAATATTGGTTTGAGCCGAAGAAGGTGGCGATTACTAAGAGTGGGCACCCGGCGGCGAATGGTATGCAGGACCCGGAGCAGAAGGCTGCGTGGGCGGAGAGAGCTGCGCAGGGACAGGTGATGCTGGCGGAGAAGGAGCTGGCGCAGGTGCGCGAGATGGCGGGGAATGTGGAGGCGCATCTGGCGGAGCTGGGGATGAAGGTGGGCGAGAACACGCTGACGCAGGTGGCGATGTTTCTGCGGCTGGATGAGGTGGGGGGCGAGCAGCTGCCGGTGCCGCTGGTGGTTTGCGGTATGCTGGATTTGATGCCGCTGGAGGGTAAGTTGCTCTGGGATTTGAAGACGACGAGTCGCGGGGTGGATGAAGCGGGGCTGAATTTTGCGATGTGCGATTACGGGTACGGCATCCAGGCTGCGCTGTATGCGGACCTGTTCGCGGCATGCACGGGGGAGGAGCGGGCATTCGCGTTCCTGTTTGTGGAGAGCGCGGCTCCGTATCAGAGCCGTGTGGTAAGGATGCCATGGCTGCTGCTGGATGGGTACCGCGCGAGGTATGAGCGGTTGCTGCGGGAGTATTCCCAGTGCCTGGCGACGGGTGATTGGGGTGCGCTGATTCTGCCGGAGATGGTGTATGCACCGCCACGGTATGAGGCGGCGAAGCTGGAGGAGGAGATGGTTGAAAGTGCGAAGTGAGGAGGAGGAGGAGTGAAGTACAACGTTAAATTGGGTGATAAGGTTACGCTGATGGCGGCTAAGCTGACGGTGTGGCTTGAAGCTGCTATTCGTGACGCGGTGGAGGAGGCTACGGTTCAGGGTATTCCTGATTCTATGTCTTGGGCGCGTAAAAGGGTGGTGGCACTTTTTAATGAAGAGGCTCGCTGGGGGCACGTGACTAAAGTCACGGTCTCCGAGGATGGAAAGGATGCGGGGCGGGGGCGGTATCACGCTGTCTACAATCAGGCGCGTGATTGCTGGGATTTGATGTTCCGGGATGTGTTGTGCGCGTCTTTCTATGTGGGGAGGTATCCTTGCGCGGAGGATAAGGTGGTAGCGGAGGTGTCTCGCCTGAACGCTGAGTATGGAAAGGAGCAGGAATGAACACAGAAGAAAAAATCCCCCCATTTGTCACCCGTTTTTTGTCTATATCAGAAAAGCGTGAATGGCTAGCGCGCATTTTCCGAGATACAACGGGCAATTATTCCGATGCTGACAAGTACAAGGCAATGATGGAAGATACTCGCCTCGCCTCGCTTAACTATACGCAGGAGAGAAAGGAGGAGGTATGAAATGTTTTATTTGTTTTATTTGGGGCGCTGTCGCGCTTTCTTGTCTGTAATCTCTAAACTTCTGCGGTTATGGCTGTTGGATAAAACTCGCGGCAAGCTTGTTCTTCTCTGCAATTGTGCAAATTATAGCAGATTTCAAAAAAACAGAATATAGAAAGGAGGGGAAATGAAACTTACTAAAGCGCAGCGGCTTTTCATGAAGGCCGGATTTGTCGATAACAGGTTGCGAGCCTACGCTGCCTCTTTTAGAACGTTACGCGCCAATTCACACGCTTATGCGCTCGCGGCGCAGGAGGTAAGAATCCTGCGCCGCGAGCGAAAAAGGGCTATTCGCGCGGCGCTGGAGGCGTGGCAGGAGGAGGAGAGGTCTACCGTGCTCCGCGCAATCAATGAACAACTTATGTACTAATCAGGAAGGGGTAGAATAATGTTTGAATACAAAGAGATTATAACAAATCACGCTCACATGGAAGCAGAAGTCTTGTATTGGCAAAAACGCGGATGGGACGTTGTTTCACACTCTGTATGCCCCAATCACAATATTTCTCTGCTGTTAAGAAAGGAGGTTGTCGATGCATGAGTACATGCGGGTGAATGTGTGCGGGCGGGTGACGATGGCGGAGGAGCGGTTCTCCGGCGGTGGCAGGCGGCTGGCGCGGCTGTGTGTGGCTACGGGCGGGGATGCCCGTAAGGTGGGCTCTGTGGCGCAGTTCGATTTCTATGACGAGGACTTGATTCCTCTGGTGTTGTCTTGCCGCCGGGAGGAACGTGTCCTGGTGCTGGGGAGGTTGAGCGGCAGCTACTCTGACAAGGGGTACTGGAATGGGTATTTGTTCGGCGATGCGGTGTTCCGGGCGGATGCGGGTGTTGGGGCTACAGCCCCGCGCGCCGCTGCACCAGCACCGATGCCGAATGAGGATACTGATGATATTCCGTTTTGATGGTTATGAAGATGGTTTCTGTGAAGAGGGGGGCGCCGCCGGTGGAGGTGCTGTATGTGGAGATGGTGGATCGTTGCCGGGGCTTGATGTTGGAGCTGATGATGGCTCTGCGTGAGGGGCAGTATCCGCTGATGTTTGTCTGTGCGCAGCGGCTCCGCGCCCAGGCGGCGGCTCTGGAGGAGTTGCTGGAATTACGACTTCAAAAGGATGAATGACGTTTTTATGAAAGGAGGACGAGTATGAGAAGTGAGGGTTTTGTGTTGACGGTGGCGCTGGCGCGGCCTGGGCGGGTGCTGAGCCCGAATAGCCGCTCGCATTGGGCGGCGAAGCAGCGGGTGGTGCGTGAGGCTCGCACCAGGGCGCGGTTGCTGATGCTGAAAGCGAGGCGCGATGCTGAGGCTTTGTGTCTGCTTCCGGAGGGGTGGAAGCCTGAGCGGTATGATGTGACGTGGTTTTTCTGGGGAGGAACTGGGCCTGATGCGGATAATGCGCTGGCAAGTTGTAAGGCGTATCTGGATGGGTGCTGTGATGCTCTGGGGGTGAATGACCGTGTGCTGGATTGTGCGGGGATTCACCGGGTTAAGGACCGGGTGCAGGATGGTACGGTGCTGATCAGGTTTATGGCGGACTGAAGTCTGCGGCTACGATGGAAAGGATTTTACAATGGCTGATTGGTTAAAATTGACAATTTGCGGTTGTTTTTGCGAATTAGAAAAAGCAGAATTGATGCGTTGGATTGTCTCAAAATATTTGCAGTATGGATTCCGTATGACCGCGCGCGCTTCCAAAAACGGAACAGCAGAAGTTAGCGGAATTTTACAGCCGCTGAGCGTGGACAGAACTCAATGGGAGAAAACGAGAAGTTCTTTAGTCAGATTGTATAATCCTTTCGGGCAATCTTGGGTTTGCGATGCAAAACATCTGATAAGCATAGAAATCGAAACATCTGAATAAAATTATGGCCGATTGGTTAAAACTGAATCATGCGCTGGTGCGCAGTGCGAAGGTGCGGGGGCTGATGAGGCTGCTGCGCTGTAAGAAGCATGCTGCGCTGGGGTTGGCGGTGCATTGGCTCTGCTGGGTGGATGAACAAACGGTTGATGGGCAGACGGGTCTGTCGCCTGATGAGTTGGACGATGAGATAGGTTTTCGCGGTGGCGCGGAGGCGTTGATCGGCATCGGCTGGGCAGCTCTGGGTGAGGATGGGCTGGTGTATGCTCTGGAGTTTGGGAAGCACTGTGGGGAGTCTGCGAAGGAGCGGGCGCTCAATAACAGGAGGCAGGCGAATAAGCGGGCGCGGGATAAGGAGGTGTCACGTGTGGTGTCACGCGATGTGTCACGGTCGGAGCGTGACGAGGGTCACGGTGAATGTCACGGTGGTGGTGTTACCAGAATAGAAGAGAATAGAATTCAATATAAGGGGAGGGGTAGTAATACGGTGGTTTCAGGGCGCACGCGCGCTGATTTGTCGACGGAGGAGTGGGGGCGCTTCCGCGCCTGGCTGGTGAGGCTGGGCTCTGCGCTGCCGATGCTGGGGAGGCTGAATCCGGATGTGCCGCTGCCGGGGAAGGTGGAGGATGCGGCGGTGGCGGCATGGGCTGCGCTTCCGGGGCTCTCTGATGCGGAGGTGGAGGCTCTGCGGCGGTATTATGCGGCGCCGGATGAGCAGGTGCGGACGTACAGGCCGAATGGGCTTGAGTGGTTTTTTGAGGGGTTGCCGGATGTGCTGGGCTATGCGCTTAAGTGGTGTGCTGAGGCTGATGCTAAGGCGGCGCGGCGGGTGCGTGCTCAGGAGCGTGAGCGGGTGATTTCTATCCGCAAGGTGGATGGAAAGCCTGCTACGGAGGAGGAGAAGGAGGAGTTTATGGGGTTTCTGCGTGGGGAGGAGGTGCAGGGTGAGAAGGAGGGTTGATGGGATGAATGCGATTGAACGGGCGATGGGGTATTACAAGGTCCAGTGCGGGGAGCTCTGGCAGGAGCGGTGGGTGCGTGATTTGACGGCTGCGGATTATCGGGGGAGGCTGGTGCTGCGGGATGATGTGGTGCTGATTGGGTGGCCTGGGTGTTATCCTGGGCCGGTGATACCCGGTTGCAGTACGCTGCGGTATGCGGTGCATGGTCGGGCTCCGCTGGAGGAGGTGTTTTATGTGCATCTGGCGTGTGGGCGGTTGGAGCGGTTGGGTGAGTTGGTGGGTTCCGGGAAGCTGGTGCTGCCGTGGCGGTGGCTGCTGTGGCAGCGTGGGCTGAGGTCGCAGCGGTGGCGGTTGGAGCGCACGGAGCGGGTGCTGGCGCGTTTGGGTGTGGGTGGTTGCGGCTGGTGATGTTATGCGAAGTTGTAGCTTGTGTTGGGGTTGGTTTTGTGGTAGTATGTGGTTATGACGGATGCGGCGTTGTTTTGTCTGGCGGATGATTTGGTGAGCTGTGGTGCGACTCCGCCGCTTCAGCCTACGATGAAGGGGCTGTTGCGTGCGCTGTGGCTGCATGGGGAGTTGTCCAGTTCGGAGTTGTATTCTCTGGTGCCGTGTGCGGATAATACGCTGCGGGCTCAGTTGAGCCGGTTGCGTGCGGTGGGGTATGTGGAGGGGGAGCGCAGGGGGCGTGGGCCGTGGGTGGTTTACCGGTTGACGGTGTGTGGGAGGCTGGCGGTGGAGCAGTGGCATGCGGATGTGTTGCGCAAGGTGGAGGCGCTACGGGCTTCGGGGAGGAGGGGGAGCCGGGATGTTGACTGAGGAGCAGAAGGTTTTTTGCCGGTTAGTTGCGGTTGATGGAGTCAAACAGGGGGCTGCGTATGCGCAGGTCTTTGGTTGCAAGGCTAATAGCGCGTCTACGCTGGCGAGCAGGTTGCTGCAAAAGGTTGAAATACGGGAGGAGATTGAACGGCTGACGTTGAGGAAGGTTGATAAGCGGGCTGAGGTTGCTATCTCTGGGTTGGTGTGGAGTAAGGAGGTGAGGATGGAGAAGCTCCAGGAGTGGGCTGAGTTGTGCGTGCAGAATGGTGATGTGGCGACGGCGATCAGGGCGGTGGATGTGCTCAATAAGATGGATGGGGCGTATGCGCCGGTGCAGGTGGAGCAGAAGGTGGTGGGGTGTGTTGATTTGCGGGCGATGGTGTTGGCGGCGTGTGCGCAGTCGAGGGTGAAGGAAGGTTGACGTTTTTTTGCGGGTTGTGACATGGTGGGCGTTGTTTTTGGCGGTGTGGTGGGGTAGTGTGTGGGTATGGTTACGAATTTTGTCGGGATTCAGAAGGATTTTACGGTGCCGTGTGGGGTGCGGGCTGATGTGGGGGTGCGTGTGAAGCGTGCTGATGGGGCGCCTGCTGTGGTGGGGCGTGCTACGTGGCGGTTGGGGATTTGGAAGGACGGTGCGGAGGCTGTGGCTACGCGGTTTGGTGAGTTGTTACCTGCGCCTGATGGTGCGGGTGAGGGTGATTTGTTCTGGCGGTTTCCTGTGCTGGAGGCGGGACTTTGGCGCTATGAGTTGACGGCACGCGGGAGTGATGGTGAGGTGTCGCGTGTGTTTTATGGGGTGATTGGGGCTGCTGTAGCGAGTGATATTGTGGCGGATGGTGAGGTGGTTGGTGTGAAGGGGTGGCGGATGCTGGAGGTGTTGCTGCCGGAGGAGGCCGGGGGTAAGGTTGAGGCTCACTGGCTGAGTGGTGATTATGTGCTGGCGCTGTGTGAGGTGGCGCGGGGGCATGCGGTGATTGCCGAGGCAAGCGCGGCAGCGGCGTCAGGAAGCGCGGATGCAGCAGCGGCAAGTGCAGAGCGAGCAGCGGGCATAGCAAGCGGCATGCAGGGGGCATTGGATAATGCTGTGGGGCTGGTGACGCAGAGAGCGGAGGAGGCGGCTGAGCGAGCTGAGGATGCTGCTGCGGATGCGGAGCTGAGTGCGAGTGATGCGAGAGAGAGCAAGGATTTGGTGGTTGAAAAGTTTGAGGAAACGGATGAGTTTATTGAGGCTTTTTGGCGTGATGCCAGTAGTGTGATTGTGCCGAATAGTACCACGGGGACGTGGTATGTGGGCGGCAAGGATACAACGATGCCATACAGGGGTGCTAATGGCAAGAGTCCGCGAGTGACGCCCGATGGGTATTGGGAGACGTGGGAATGGGATGGCGAGGCTTGGGACAGCGGTAGCTGGGTTGATAGCGGTACGCGTGCTGAGGGCAATAATGGTTTTTCTCCGTATATAAACGCTGCTGGGTACTGGGTGTACATTGACCCGGTAAGCGGTAGTCAGGTGACGGGGGATTTGGCCGGAGGCCGAGATGGCATTGATGGAGCGACTGTTCGCCGTATTCTGGTTGATACCTACGAGGATATTCCGCAGAGCGGTGATACCTGCAACGGTGGTTTCTATTACTATGTTCGAGGCTGGAAGCAGGAGGTGACAGCTAAGCGAGTTTTAGTTTTTGTTAAGAGCTGGGATTCGATAGGTGGCGGTGTGAGGATGACGGCTACTAATGGAGAAAGTTCCGCTTTCAATTTGAGAGATAATGCAGACGCAACTTGCAGTGATATAAACAGCTCTTATTCTTTGGTGAACGCACTCGTGGTTGATGACCAGACTATTGAGCTGGTTTCTCTGAGCGGTGAGGATTTGCAGTTTGAATCATACGTTGCAGACGCATTGGGGCTCATGTCGTATGAGGATTTTGAGTCGGGGCGAGGGTATGATGTGTTTGCCTGGCTGGAGAATGAGGGTGTGGGAAGCTGGGTGAATGTTGGTCTGGCTAATGACCTTGCTACGGCTGAGGTGTATGGGCTGATGAAGTACGGGACGGACAAGATTGTGAGCGATGGTGCTCCTGTTGGGCAAAATGCCAATGGGCAGGCTACTGTGCCTGTGGCTGATTTGAGTTTGCCGGGTGCTGTTCGTCCTACTACGCAGATTGACCCGCTGAAAGATGACCCGGATGCTGGCGGCGGTACGCACATGGGGTCGAGAGGCACGATGCTGGTGGATAAGGCTACGCCTAAGTCGTATGGGGCGATGATGCACAGTTATGGGTCTCGTATAGATGATGGTCCAAACTGTGTTGGTGTTCGTGCTGATGGTAAGACGGATGTGGTGTGGGCAACTCTGAATCAGGGCGGTGCTGTGCGGCTCGGGTCTTATATCTGGCAGGTGGCAAATCGTCCTTACATTCTCTCTGTTGGTGCGATTGATGACCCTAATAGACCCAACGACAAGTACAAGCTGGCCAACAATTTGATGGTGGGTGGTGCTGTGAAGCATGGGACAAAAGGGGAGTGGTCTAGCTGGATGAATGGGCACGGTTTCGATTTCAGCGGATTGACCGATGGTTATTACCTCGGTGTTCACACTAGCAAGAGCTTTAAGCAGTCAACGGCGGGAGGGCTGGAGCTGATGCCTGCTACGGATAAGCTGATTGGAGGCGTGAAGATTCAGGAGACGCTGGCAAGCGCATCTAATGTGCCGACTGGTGAGGCTGTTCTGAATTATTTGCAGGAGCAGTATTACTCGAAAGCGGAGACTTACACGCAGACTGAGACCGATGCTCGAATTCGGGCGATTGTGCCTGATGTGGTGAGTGGTATGCTGGCGAGCTATGCAACGCAGGAGTGGACTTTAAATAGGTTTGTTAAATATGAGGTTTACAGTGGATGGAAGAACAATATCACGGGCATTGTTGACCAGATTCGAGAGGATTTGGACGAGACTACTGCGGAGGTGGCTGCAAATAAGCAGGCATGTGAAAATGATGTTGCTAGTCTTACGGCTACGGTGAGGAGTAATAAGACGGCTTGTGATAATTCGGTAAAGACTCTCAACGACAAGATTGCGGCTCTGGAGGGCAAGACGGATGGGTATCTCAAGATGGTTGGTGCGTTTGATGGTACGGTTGAGTTATGGGGAGGCACTGCAGAGGAGTTTGCGAAGGTAGATATTACCGGAAAGCGCATGTTCATGACTTTGGAGAACTGATATGTTAAAGGTTTACTACAAGGGCAAGATGAGGCGAATCCTGAGTATTCAGGTTTGCGATAATAAGGGTGGCCTCCGCGATGTAACTGCATGGTATGATAAAAATAAGCGGAAGATTTGGCCTGATGATTCTGCCCGGAGTAATGCGCTGCGGGTGAAGTTGCCTGAAAAGGGTACTGAGGCGTGGGCGTATTGGGTGCATGCGGTGGATGCGCTGCGGACGCTGGGTGCTGCTGAGGATTGCTATCTGTATGTGGAGATTGGCGGGAAGAGGTATTATCTGATTGATTCTCCCGATGGTAGTGTGCCGTTGCAGGTGGAGGGTAATGCTCTGTATTTTTCTGACGATGGCGATTTTCCGACTGAGGGGGTGGGTGCTACTGTGTCTGTGCGTGGGTTTATTCCGCAGCGTTGCGGTGGCAAGAGGTGGACGGAGTGGGATGAGCGTATGCCGGAGGGATGTCAGTACAATCAATGGGACTATGGAGACCAGCAGAAGTACGACAAGGTGGTGACTGATGCGCCTGATTGGTTCGATGTGCAGGAGCGTATTATTTTCAGTTCGTGGCGTGGCACGCTGCCGATATTGCCTAATACGCGCTTTGCAGCGGTAACAAGCAAGATGCAGCGCGAGCAGAATGTGCGGTTTATGTTCCGGGTGTCGGGTGTGAGCAGCGGCGATGTGTACTGCGAGCGCAAGGCTGTAGAGATTGGCGGGCGTGGTGAGCGAGATGTGAGCAATTCGCTCAAGGACGCGAGCTATGACAACACGTACCATGTTTGGGTGAATAACGGCAACGTGTACCATGCACCTGATACTGGCTTTACTGTGGAGATGTGGACGTATGCCACGGGGAATCAGAAGAAGTCAGGCATGTGTGTGGTGCATCCGCAGTTCAGCAAGACGTGGGAGCTTGTGGTTGAGAGTATTAACGAGATAGCTTTGTAAGGGTATGCAGACAAGAGTATGTTTCAATGGTGGGGAGTTCTCTCCCGAGATGGCAATGCGCTCTGATATGGAGCAGTATTACAAGGGGGTAGCAAAGCTGGAGAACTGGGAGCTGAGTCAGATGGGCGGTATTCGGCGGCGGCGGGGGATGCGTAAAGTGTGTGCTGCTGTGGGAGCCGGTAGCAAGCTTGTGCCGTATGTGTACTCATACGCGGAGGGTAAGGGGCTGCGCTATGTGGTGGAGGTTGGCGCCGGGTATGTGCGTGTGCTGAATGAGAATGGTACGCAGGCTGCAATGTTCCGCAGTGGGCAGGAAGGGGCGCCGGTGTTTCGTTTGGATCCCGGGGCTGTGCGATTTGAGCAGGTGAGAGGTTGGCTATTCTTGACGTGTTTGGGGCAGGCTCCGCTGGTGCTGGAGTTGGCGGATGGTCTGGAATGGGAGCTGCGAAAATGGGAGTTTGAGCGAGTACCCTGGAAGGTGGAGGAACTGCGCGATTCTGAGGTGGTGGTGAGAAAATCCGGTGGGGATTTTGAGGTAGAGTTTGCCGACGGCGAGGAGGATTCGGATAGAGGTCTGAGTGGGAATGAGCGTTTTCGCGTGAGTTTTTGGACGGAGGAGCAGGAGGTGGTGTGTACGGCAGATGGTGTGCTTGCGGGTATGCTGAGCGGCGGGTCTGTGCGCGCAGATGGGATGGTTCCTGCTGTGGCTGAGGTGGGAGCTGAGTTTGCGGTGCCGTCTGCCGGTGAGGTGGCGAGTTATTGGGTGTGTAAGCAGGAGTTGCCGGAGGATGTGTATGTGGATGGGTTGGATGACCCCGGCTGTTACCCGGATAATTTTGAGCGGGCTGACAGCATGGAGGGGTTTAATGATGTGGCCCGTGCGTATTCTGTGAAGGATTTTTTTGTGGGCGGCAAGATTGCGAAGGGGGCTAAGCTGGCTATTCGTACGGGGTACTGGGAGTATTGGACGTGTGTGAAGCGGTTTGTGCTGGAGGATGGCGCAAGCATGTTGTTCCGCGATTACCCGGATTATTTTGTGCGCGGGGTTGCAGTGGGTAGGGCGATACCGTGCCGCGGTGAATGGAAGTTCTTGTGCAGTGGGTTGTGGTATGGGAGCTATGAGGTGAGACGCAATTATGAAACTGATGAGCTGAATACGGAGTGGGAGCCGCGGGGGAGTTCGTTTTCGCGGGTGGATGAGGCGAGTAATACGGTGCTGAGTGGGACGGAGGCGGATGAGGTGTGCTATGTGCGGCTGTTTCTGACGCGCAGCAGGAGGCTGGCTGATGGTGATTTGTTGCCTGGGTTCCCTGCTGACTCTTGCGGTAATAGGCTGGTGGTGGAGGGGTACCGGCATGATATGACGCTGGTGGCTCAGCCGGATGATGCAGGGTATGTGCGCTGGAGTTCGCCGGATAAGGTGAGGTTGAGCTGGACCGGTGAGCGGCGGACGCGTGACTGGAGTTGGGCGGCGTTTGGGTATAAGCACGGCTGGCCTATGCTGGTGGGGTGTTTTCAGGGGCGGCTGGTGTTTGCTGCTACGGAAACTGATCCACAGAAGGTGTGGCTGAGCCGGGTGGACGATTTGAACAATTTTGCGAGTTCTGCCGGTGATGCGGGTGGGTTTGCTGTGGAGCTGACTACGGCGACTATGGACCCGATTTGCTGGATTCAGGAGCATGATAGCAAACTGATGATTGGGACTACGGGCGGGGAGTATGTGCTGCAGAATGGTAGCTCTGATGCCGGGGCTGTGACGGCTAAGAATGCGTATTGTGCGCGGCATGGGCATGTGGGGAGTCTGCTGGGGCCTGCCTGGATGCTGGAGAATGAGGTGGTGTATGTGGAGAGGGGGAATTGCCGGGTACGGGTGTTCCGGTTCTGGTTGGAGATGAATGGGTACAGGAGTGAGGATTTGAGTGTGTTTGCACCGCATGTGCTGCGTGACCACGGCGGTGTGGTGGGTGTGACGGCGATGGAAAAGCCGGAACGTGTGCTTATTTTTGCTCTGGCAGATGGGCAGGTGGCGCTGTGTGTGTATAATCAGTTTCACCAGGTGATGGGGTGGCACAGATGGGTGACAGATGGGAAGGTGTTGTCTGTGTGTGGGATGCCTGCGGGTGGGGCTGCGGCTGACAGGCTCTGGCTGGTGGTGGAGCGTGAGAAGAGGGCTGCTAATGGTGCTGTGCTGGGCTCTGAGGTGAATGTGGAGGTGGTGGACGCTGAGTCTCCGTATGTGGATGCGGGGGGGCGTGATTATGTGTCAGCAGTGAGGACTAATGATTTGTTGGTGAAGATTGAGCGGCGCGCGGGGCGTGAGGCTCAGGCGGGGGCTGTGGTGCGGTTTGGTGGGGTGTGGTCTGTGGAGGGGCTGCGGTACCGCTATAATGAGTTGGATGGTTGGCAGGAGTTGGCGCGTTTTGAGGAGGTGTTGCCGCCGGGGTGGTTTTTGTTGCCGGGGGCTCAGCGGGCTGATTTTGAGCATTGGGTGGAGTTGGAGGTGCGCGGTGAGCGCGCTTGTGAGGTTTTGGCGATTCAGGGATGATTGAGGGTAGGATATGGGAGCTGATTGGTATGAGGGGTGCTGGCGTGACCGGAAGTGGCGGTTGAATCATCTGTATTGGATTGAGGTGAAGAGTGGGCCGCCGCAGCGTTTCCGGATGAATTGGGCGCAGGAGGAGCTGTTCGACAATTTGTGGACTCGCAATCAGGTGTTGAAGGCGCGTCAGTTGGGCATTTCTACGCTGACGAGTCTGTATATTCTGGATGCGATGTTGTTTGAGGGGAATTTTCATGCGGGGATTATTGATAAGCGGTTGGATGATGCGGTGAATAAGCTGGGGAAGATGCGTTTTGCGTTCCGGGCGATGGTGGAGCCGCCGGGGAATGGGGTGGACTGGGTGGAGGATGCGGAGGATAGGGGGATGATTGCGGATTTTGCGGGAAAGATTGCCCGGTTGATGGGTGGGGATGAGGCGTGTGATGATAAGAAGGGGCCGTTCCGTGAGAAGTCTGCGCGTTTTCTGAATGGGAGTGATGTGCAGGTAGGGACGAGTATGCGCGGTGGTACGCTGAAGTTTCTGCATGTGTCTGAGTTCGGTTGGAAGGCGGCGCACCGGCCGCAGGAGGCGCGTGAGGTGATTACGGGTGGGGTGAATACGGTGTCGGCAGACAGTATTGTGGTGATGGAGTCAACTCATGAAGGGGGTAAGGCGGGGGAGAATTACCGCCGGGTGGCGCTGGCGATGCGGAATGTAGGGAAGCGGTTGGATAAGCTGGAGGAGAGGTTTTTCTTTTTCCCGTGGTGGAAGGAGCCGAGTTACCGCTTGCCGGTGGTGGGGGAGAAGTTGTATGAGGCTCACGAGCTGGAGTATTTTGCGAAGCTGGCGGAGGAGGGGATTTTGCTGGATGAGGAGCAGAAGCGGTGGTATGTGGGGCAATGGCGCAGTAATGGTATGGCGGTGCGGCAGGAGTATCCGAGTACGCCTGCGGAGGCTCTGGATTCTCAGATTGAGGGGGCTATTTATGGGCGGGAGATTGATGCTGCGCGTATGGATGGGCGGCTGGACAGGGTGTTTGAGGCGGATGACGATTTGCCGCTGTACGTTAGTTGGGATTTAGGGGTGGCGGACTGGACGAGTTTGTGGCTTTTCCAGCCGCGGCGGGATGGAAAATTCTCTGTGCTGGATTGTAAGAGTGCTAATCGGCAGCGGTTGGAGTTTTATGTGGGGGTGGTGCGGCGGTGGGAGGCGCAGTTCGGGCAGCCGATTAAGTGTCATTTCCTGCCGCATGACGGGCGGGCGGATAAGAGTGCGCTGGGGCTGGGGACGGCGGAGTTTCATTTCCGGCAGCAGGGGTTGCCGGTGGTGTGTCTGAAGCGGACGGGGAGTGTGTTCGGGAGTATTCAGCAGGTGCGGCGGTTTTTGCGGCATTGTGTGTTTCATGAGCGCTGTGGTGTGCCGCTGCTGGTGGAGGGTGAGGAGTTTATGAGTGGGTTGAATGCGCTGGAGAATTATCGCTGGGCGCCGATGGGGGCGAATGGTGAGCAGAGGCAGGAGCCGCTGCATAGTGATGAGAGCCATCCTGCGGATGCGTTCCGCTATTTTGTGGAGGCTTATGAGGCGGGGTTGGTGACGATGTATGGGGTGAGGGTGTTGGATACGCCGCGTTCGGGGGTGTTGGGGATGCGCCGGGTGGCGCGCGGGGCGAGCTGGCGCAGGTGATTTTTTTGCGAGTTGTGACATTGTGGGCGTTGTTTTTATGGTGGGGTGTGGGTTAGGATGTGGGTATGAAAGAGGTTGAAACGCGACCGGGGAGGACTTACGCGGTTGAATGCGTGGGTGAGGTGGTTGTTACGAATACGGAGACCGGGGCGGTTGTTGCCCAGGGCGATGGCAGCGGGCAGGTGTTTTTCACGGCCTGCTCGAATTCGTACACCGTATCTGACGATTCGGCAAAGTTTGTGGAGCTTTTTAAGTTAGCCCCCCGCCTGCGGCTCACTCTGTTGCAGGGTGTGGCGGGGGGCTTGCTGCCCCGTGGCTTTACGGAGCTGGAATATCTGGAGTCCAGCGGGACACAGTATATCAACACAGGCATCGTGACTGATGGGACGTACACCATATTTACAACGCTCCGAGGAAAAAACCAAGGAAGTTCTAATCACAGCTACGGATGGCGATATGATAATAGTTCTTCTATGGCAGAGAGGTTCAAAGGGTCTACGTATTGGCTCATTGCTTTTCGTTATAATTGGGGAGGGGTAATTCAAGAGCCACAATTAGACTCTTCCCAGGTGCATGATTATATCGCCACCGAAGGTCAAACAACCATTATTGTTGATGGTAAAAGTTTTAGACTTAATGCACTTAATACTAGACTAATTGACACTTCAAATCCCAATAATAAAACTTACTATTTATTCGCCACGAATGGTGGCGGCAAGGGCATTGTATGCTTTTATTCTTTCCGTATGCAGGACGGCGCAGGGAATACAGCCCTTGATTTAATTCCCGTACTGGATGCCGAAGGAACGCCCTGCATGTATGACCGAGTGAGCAAGCTACGTTTCTATAACTCCGGGACGGGGACTTTCGGCTACCGCATCAAGCGGACGGGGGAGACGGTCGCGCCGATGTCGCTGCGAGACCCGTGGCGGGTTGCGCCCTCCGGGGTGTATGCACGCCGCGCTGGCGAGAATGAGCTGGAGGTGCTGGCCGACACGGAAAGGGAAGCTGATGCTGCCGAGCAATCCGGCTACACTTGGTTTGCCAACACGGCTGAGGCGTATGAGCATTTTGGTATCACGCAGGATGAACATTTAACCGAATAACACTATGGAACAGGAGAAGAAAGATAAGTTGCAGGCGGCTGCTGACAAGGTGGCTGTGGGTGCTTTTACAAAGGCGCGTTTACTGACTGGCTGGAAGAAGTGGGTGGCGATTGCTGTCGGCGTGCTGGCGGCTGGGGCTGCTGCATGGCTGGCGGCGGGTTGCACGGGGAGTTATTCGCAGCGCGCGGATGGCTCTGTGGATGCCCGATGGGTGATTGTGTTGCCGGTGGAAGGGGGTGAGAAATGAGTGTTACAGAGTTGGCGATTGAGCTTTACGATGTGTATTGCGCTGCTGTGGGTGGCAAGGCGTACGATGGGAGGCCTCTGCCCTGTGGTAAGGAGTTTATGAATGACCCGTCTAAGCAGAAGCAGGCGGATGCTTGGCGTGCTGTGGCGGTTCATGCGGTGAAGATAGCTACGGTTAAGAATGCGGACTGAAGTCCGCTGCTTCGAGTGGGTGTTATGTGTGTACGACGGGAGAATGAGCCGCTGATGGCGTACTGGTTCAGGCAGTTGGTGGAGAGGCCGACTCCGTTTATCGCGCTATGCTGTATGGGTGGGATGGTGTATCTGTACCAAGACATGCAGGCGCAGATGCACCGGAATGAAGAGATGCAACTCAAGACTGCGGAAGCTTTGTCTGGGGTGACGGCTCAGATGTTGGTCATCAATAGCCAGCTTGCCGATTTAAAGGCTTTTCATAGGGAGGAACGAAAGAAATGAAGATTACGGGAGATGTAAAGACGGATCAGCGGTTGCTGAATCTGGCGGGGTTTAAGGCCGGGAAGGTGGACGGTGTTGTTGGGCCTAAGACGCAGGCTGCGTATGAGCGCTGGCGTGCTGCGCTGCCGGAGCTGGGGGCTGTTGATGAGCGCTCTGCTAAAAATATCCGCACGCTGTTGCCGGAGGTGCAGGTGGTGGTGCGCGATTGGTTGCTGGAGCAGGCGTACTCTGCGGCGAAGGAGTTGGGGTATGTGGTGAAGGTGATTTGCGGGACGCGAAGCTGGAAGGAGCAGGAGGAGTTGTATGCTAAGGGCCGGACGGCTCCGGGGCCGAGGGTGACGAATGCGAAGGCTGGGAGTAGTTGGCACAATTATGGTGTGGCTTTCGATATCGGGCTGTTTACGGCATCCGGTGGTTATGTGACGGATGGTAAGGTTTATGAGAAGTTTGGCAAGCTGGCAGGGGTGCCAGTGGGCTGTGAGTGGGGCGGGAAGTGGTTCAGTTTCAAGGATTTTCCGCATTATCAATGGGTGCAGGTGTATGGGTCGCTTGCGCGGTTGAAGGCGTGTTCTAACGGTTAAGGTTATGGGTTTTACTACGGCGGCGATTGTTGGCGGTGCTCTGGCGGTTGGTAACAGTATGTACCAGGCTAAGGAGCAGAAGAAGGAGCAGAAGCGGATGGCGGCTGCTGCGCAGGAGGCGGCTAAGCGGAATGTGACGGTGGAGGCTAAGCAGGCGGCTGTGGCCAAGCAGGAGGATGCGGCACAGGTGAGTGAGTTGAATTCTCTGAGTGAGCGGCGGCGACGTGTGCGTGCGAGTCAGGCTACGGTTTCCGGTCTGAGTGTGCTGGGCGGGCTGACGAGTGGTGGTAAGAAGACGTTGGGTTAGTAGTTTTTTGTGATGAAGAAGTCTGAGGAGAAGAGGTGTTATGGTGTGGCGCGAACGCTGTTGAACAGACGGTGGGTGCAGTATGATTGGCGTCCTCTGGCGCGGCATGTTATGCCGCTGCTGATTCCTGCAAGTGAGAATGAGGGGTTGGCTGATGATGGGTTGGCTGATGTGGTGGTGGACAGGGCGGCGCAGGATGTGCTGAAGCTGGCGGGTGTGTGCAGTTCTATGGTGACGGAGCGTGGGGTGAATTGGTTCAGTTATGAGCCGCCGTTCGGGCTGGAGGATGATGCGGATTCTCTGGATTGGTTCAGCAAGGCTACGAAGGTGGTGCAGAAGGTGCTGGAGCAGAGTAATTTCTATACGGAGCAGCACAGTGCTGTGGTGGACAGGATTGTGGCGGGGACGGGGTTGATGCTGATTGAGGCGGATGAGGAGCGGTTTGTGTCTTTTGTGCATGTGCCTGCGGGGACGTATGCGATTGCGGAGAATGCGCAGCATGAGGTAGATACGGTGGTGCGTGTGTTTAAGTTTACGCCGCACCAGGCGGTGCAGAAGTTTGGGCTGGGGGCTCTCAGTGAGCAGATGCGTAAGGATTATCTGCGGGAGGATGCCCGGTATACGGAGGAATATGAGGTGTGGCATTTGGTGGAGCCGCGTGATGTGGCGGATTTGGGGAATGCGCAGCAGGATGTGAAAGGCGGGGTGGTGAAGCTTAATCCGTTGCAGATGCGGTGGCGGAGTGTGTATATGGAGGCTGTGAGTGGGCATGTGCTGCAGGAGTCCGGGTTTTATGAGTTCCCGTATTTGTGTTCTCGCTATCTGAAGCTGGCGGGGAATCCGTATGGGGTGAGTGCGCTGTATGGGCTGGAGGATACGCTGCGCAAGGTGATTGAGTTGCAGGGTGCTTTTACGGATGGAGCGATGGCGAGTGCGCAGCCGCGTGTGCTGGTGACGCCGGATTTGGTGGAGAATGTGTGTCTGGAGGCGGGGGGGATTACGGTGGTGAGTCCGCAGGCGGTGAATAGTGGGATGCCGAAGGAGTGGGCGAGTGTGGTGAATTATCCGGTGGGGCAGGCGCTGATGGAGGAGAAGTTGCAGAGTGTGGATAAGGCTCTGTTTATTCCGGATATTCAGGTGGTGAGTAATGTGGAGCGGCCGATGACGGCTACGGAGGCGCAGTTGCGTGCTAATGAGAAGGTGATGACGTTTGCGCCGACGTTTACGCAGTATGTGGCGGATTTGCGGAGGCCGATGGAGCGTATTTTTGCGATTTGTTACCGCGCGGGGTTGTTCCCGAAGAATTATGTGCCGCGTGGGTTGCTGAGTCCGACGGAGGCGAGTGAGGGGAGGCTCTACCGGATTAATGCGCCGGGTGCGGCGTATATCGGGCGTATGGCGAAGGCGCTGGAGAGTAATAAGGTGCGCGGGTTGCAGACGCTGATGGAGTTTGGGGCGCAGATGGCGCAGGCTACGGGTAATGCGGGGTTTGTGGAGGCGATTCGCCCGGCGCATGCGATGAAGTATTTTGCCCGTGAGCTGAATGTGCCTGATGAGTGTACGTGGGAGCTCAAGAGGCTGGAGGAGATGCAGGAGAAGCGCGAGGGGCAGGCGGATGCGCTGCGGGCTGCGGAGGTGGAGCAGATGAGGGCTGCGGCGGCTAAGGATGCGGCTGCGGCGGTGCAGGATAAGGGCTGATGGTGTTTTTTTCGTTATGCATGCTAATAAGGGTAATGATGAGTTGCTGGCGGAGGCTGCGCGCAGGGCGCGTGTGCGCCGCCGGGTGTTGCTGACGGGGTTGAGTGATGAGGCTCTGGCGGCGATTGGGGAGTATTGTGAGGTGGGGTTGCCTGTGTTCCGGACTCACGATATGGAGGGGCGGCTGCGGACGGATGTTCGCCCGGAGATGTTGCAGTTGGATGCGGCGCGGCGGGATGGTAAGCTGTCTGTTTATCACTGGTTGGTGATGGAGCGGAATGCGGCGCGGCGGGAAGCGTGAAGGGGAAGTAGGATTTACGATTTACGAATTTTTAATTTCTTTTTTTTACGATTATGGATACGAATAATAATGATGATGTGATGGGTCTGCCTGCTGTGCGGGTGGAGGGTGCTGTGGCTGATGCTGCTCCGGCTGAGGTGGAGGCTGTGGCTGATGCTGCGGCTGCGGAGGTGAGTCCCTGGGATTTTATGGCGGATGAGCCGGTGGTGGATGATGCTGCGCCGGTTTCTGATGCGGGGGCTGAGGCGGAGGAGTATGTGCTGGAGTTCGGGGAGCACTATACGGGGTGTGAGGAGACTACGGCGCGTATTACGGCGATTGCGAAGGAGTCGGGGCTGGATGCGAAGGGTTTTTCGCAGGCGTTGCAGGGGATTACGGAGTATCTGGTGGAGCAGCAGGCGGCTAAGCGTTCTGCGGATTTGGAGGTGCTGAAGGATGCCTGGAAGGGGGATTTTGATAAGAATATGAAGCAGGTGCGAGGGGTGCTGCGTGAGGTTTTTGCGGGGCAGGAGCTGAGCGCGGAGCGTATGGCGGCGCTGACGTCTGCGGATGTGTTCAAGCTGGTGCACCGGCTGTCCGACCGGCTGGGTGAGGGGAAGAGTGTGGTGGGGAGTGCGGCTCCGGTGCTGAGTCCGCAGCAGATGGCGGATGATATGCTGAATAATCCGGAGAATCCTCTGCATAGTGCGCTGCTGAACCCTATGGATAAGGGGCACGAGGAGGCGGCGGCCAGGTATAATAAGCTGATGGGGATGACGATTTTCTGATGTCTCTGTGGAGGGATGAAGAATGCTCCGCAGGTGTGTGGTCTGCGGAGCGCTCGGAATATCAATCGGGGGGATTGATGGTGGTGTTGCATGGTTGGCGGGGGTTGTGACATTGCGGGCGTTGTTTTTGGGGCTGTGGGTGTGGTATGAGGGTGTTGTTAACCGAAAGGAGTATATATATTATGCCGGTGTTAGAACAGAGTATTGTTGATACTTATGAGGGGACGTATACGAAGATGATGCGTCATCAGTTGCAGCAGCAGAAGTCTCATATTGAGCCTTATGCTACGCCTGTGGGTAAGTGTAATGGTGAGATGTACCGTTTGCCGTTCACTTTTGATACGGCGGAGATGAATGTGCGCCAGCAGCGTTACCAGAAGATTGTGGCGGATGAGCCGGTGGTGACGCAGAGATGGATGAGTAAGTCTCTCTATGAGCGTTTCCGCAAGATGTCTACGGATGATGAAAAGTTTCTGGATAATATTCCGATTAATGCGAAGGCTATTATTCAGTCTCTGACGAAGGCTGCGGTGCGTGTGAAGGATTATGAGCTTTTCGGCACGATTAAGGATACGCGTGCGGGGTCTGCCACGAGGGGGTTCTCTATTGTGCGTGGTGTGAATACTATTGATGCTGCGGCGGTGAATGGTTCTCCGTACAAGGGGGGGAGCACGGGTGGTATTTTCGGCGATAATTATGGTGGGAAGCGCGGTGAGATTGCGATTCCGCTGCCGATTCAGCCGATGCTTAATTCCGGTACGGCTCCGATTGAGGAGTGGACGCAGTTTGCGAAGGCTTCCTGGCTGGATAAGGCGCGTACGAATGTGATTCCTGTGAATTATAAGCTGGGTGGTACGCTTGAGCCTACGGGGATGACTATTGAGAAGTTGGTGGCTGTTGGGGCTTGTTATATGGCGCGCTATAGTGAGGGTGGGGTGATTATGGCGATTACGCCGCAGCAGGTGATGGAGTTGCAGATGGAGGATAAGTTGCAGAATAGTCTGTATGGGTTCCAGAGTCTGCGTACGGGTTGGGTGCAGGAGTTGCTGGGTATTCATTTTGTGGTGACTCCGGCGGTGCCGATTGTGAATATCGGTACGGAATCTGCGCCTAAGTGGGTGCGTGCGTGCCCGGTGTGGCGCAAGGAGGATCTGGTGTTCGGTATCTGGGAGGATGCTAAGTTCCATGTGCGCCCGCCGGTGGGTGATAATCTGGATGAGTTGCTGTATGGTGTGACGTTCGGGATGGGGGCGGCGCGTCTGACGGAGGAGACGTTCCTGACGGTGCTCTGTGATGAGGGGCTGGGTGAGAGACCTGCGGATTCTCTGGCTTCCTGATTGCGTTTTTCGTGTCCATATGTTTGTCTGCTGTGCGGTTGCCTGTGTGTGCGGGTGGCCGCACAGTATTTTTTTGCGGTTGTGACATGGTGGGCGTTGTTTTTGGCGGTGTGGTGGGGTAGTGTGTGGGTATGGATAAGACGAATGTGTGCCGCAAGGCGTTGCAGTTGTTCTGCAATTCTGAGTATAAGCAGGGGACTGCGGAGGGGAGGGCGTGTGATTTGTGGTGGGCGGATGCGGTGCGGCAGGGCTGTGCGCGCTATGGCTGGAGTTTTACGCGGCGTGAGGTGGTGCTGGTGGGTAGGTTGTGTGAGGAGGGGGCGCGGTTCCGTGAGTTTGTGTTGCCGGATGATTGTATCCGGGTGGTGAGGGTGTGTGCGCCGGGGAGGCTGGAGGAGTTGGAGGTGGAGATGATGGTGGGGCGGCGGATGCTGTTGCCGCGTGCGGCGGGGGAGCGTGTGTGTGTGTTCTACCAGTCGGATTTGAGTGTGTTTGAGGGGTGTTTGCCGCAGGAGAGGGCGTTTTTCTGCAAGGGGGTGGTGTGTCTGCTGGCGAGTATGGTGTGTGGGGTGGTGGATGTGAGTTATGCGGGGTTGCGGCAGGGGTTTGAGGAGGCGGCTGAGCGGGCGTTTCAGCAGGAGATTTTTGCGGATGCGGCGCAGGTGCGCCGGGTGCGCAAGGTGATGAAGGTTGGCAGGTAAGGATGAGTTACGAATTACGGATTTTAAGGTTATGGGCTTTGTAGGAGGTGTTGTTGGCGGCTATAATGAGGCCGGTGAGAAGGGGCATGCGGCGCGGATGCGGCGTGCTGAGGGTTTGGCGGCTCGGAATGCGGCGTATTCTAAGGCGGGGAAGGTGGAGCGGGGGGCTGCTGCGCGTCTGGAGGTGGCGGGGGAGAATCTGAGCCGGTTGCGGAAGGCGCAGGCGGAGGAGAGGTCTGCTTTGCAGGCTAATGAGGCGTTGCGTGGGGTGGCGGTGCAGAGCCGAGATGGCGGGAATGAGCGTGCGCTGGATGCTCTCTACGATTCTATGGCGAGTGATTTGCAGCAGGATGCGAGTGTGGGGAGTCTGAATGCGTATAATGAGGCTGTGGCGCTGCGGTTGGGTGGCGATAATGCGCAGTTTGCGGCGGATGCGGAGGCTGATATGCTGGCGAGTATGGCGAAGCGGCAGCGTGTGGGGGCGTTTGTGGGTGGTGTTACCGGTGTTGCGGGTGCTGTTGCCGGAGCTTTGGCTGCTAAAGATTACAACGAGAAAAATGCAGCTGATATTGCTGCCGGGAAGAAGGAGTCGATGAATCCGCTGTTGTCCGGGTTGCAGTTTGGCCGGGCCGGGAGTAGTTTTGCGTGGAGTCTGGATCCGCAGATGAGTAGGTATCAGTCTGAGGGGTGGGAGAAGGATTTTTTGAGTTTGATGCAGAAGAAGTAAGGCTATGATGAAAGTACAGTTTTATGATGGTGCGGTGCCGATGGGGGCGCAGGCGGGCGGGCAGGTGGTATTGCCGCAGGATGTGGGGGCGCAGGAGCGTGTGGCGGGCTGGCAGCGTGTGGCTGCGGGGCTTGACAGGTTTTCTACAGCGGCTATTAAGCTGGATGATGAGCGCAAGCTGATGGAAGGTGAGGCGAAGTTGCGCGCTATTCAGGTGGCTGGGGCTAAGCGGCTGGAGAATAAGCTGCATGTGCCGGATGGGGATGAGGGGAGTCTTTTTGAGAAGGATGGACGGCTGCGCATGAGTGAGGTGGATAAGTTTGAGCGTGAGCTGGAGCGTGAGTATGAGGAGGTTGGCTCCGGGCTGATGACGGAGGAGGGTATCAGCGCTATGGAGCGTGCTAAGCAGCAGAGTTCTGCCCGGCTGCTGGAGGATTTGCACGCTACGGCGGAGAAGGAGGCGCGGGCACGGCTGAGTTTTTCGTTTGAAAACAATTATGATTCCGCTGTGAAAACGGGGGACTATAAGAGGGCTGCGGAGATTGCTGTGCGAGCGGGGCAGGTGGGTGCCTGGGATGCGCTGAAAAGCCGTAAGATGCACGCGCGTGTGCTGGCTGTGGGTGCGGTGCAGGCGAGTGTGCAGAGGCGTATGCCGCAGCTGAATATGAAGAGGGGTGGTGGACGTGGTAAGAGGAGGTTTTCAGGTGTTAAGTTCAATTGATTGTTATGAATGAGTTTGATTTTAATGATGCACTGACGTGTGGTGCGGCGGTGGAGGCGATGACGCAGCCGCAGCAGGAGGCTGTGGCGATGAATCAGAGCGTGCTGGCGGGGCAGATGGGGTTTGTGCAGCGCGCGGATGGGAGCCGAGGGCTGGATTTTAATCCGAATGCTGTGCCGGAGGTGGTGGCGTTTGCGGGGGCGGTGAATGAGGGGCAGCCGCCGGACAGGAATAAGTATCTGGCGGCGGTGGATGCGGTGGGGCTGGCATGGAGCGCGGATGCGGATGGGTTCAATAATGATTCCCTGGTTGAGATGGCTCTCAATGAGGTGTGGTTTGATGGTGCGGAGGAGATGTTTGGGCCTGATGTGACGAAGGAGCAGGGGCGAGGCCTGGTTAAGGATCGTTTGCTGGAGGGGATGCAGCGCACGCATGCTTTTGCGAAGGCTTCCGGCGATGCAGATGCTCTGCTGATGGATGATATTGTGCAGTCTATTGATGCGGCGGGCTGGAAGCGGGATTTGAGCCGTTTTTCGAGTGATGCGCGGTTGGCTAAGCGGTATGTGCTGGTGAATGGGCGTGTGTCTGTGAAAGGTGCTGAGAAGGATGTGGATTTGTATAACCGCTTCATGGGGCGCAGCTGGCTGAATGGTAAGGCTGTGGAGGCAAAGAAGTGGCGTGAGCAGTGGTGGGATGAGACGCAGGAGGGTGAGGAGCGTCCGAAGGATGAGGCGGGGTGGAATGAGGTGTTCCGCGATAAGGCGGGGGATTTTGCGGTGTGGTATGGTAAGTATGCAAAGCAGGAGTCTGAGAATTACCGTATGCGTTACAGGCTGGCGGCGCGGTCTGAGGTTTTGCGGCGGTTGGGGGATGCCAGGGCGCGCGGGGAGAAGCTTTCGTATGCTCAGCAACGTGCGGTGGTGTTGGCGGTGCTGGAGAGTCGGGACGGCGGGGATAAGGGGAGTCCCTACGATGATGCGTGGCATTGGCCAAGTGTGCTGACGGAGGAGGATGTGGCGCGCGTGGAGGAGCGTAGGATGGCGGGGCTGCGTGGGCGGATGGAGGATTTCCGGGGGCGTGCGGCTGAAGCGCGGCAGGAGATTGCGGGGATGCGTGCGGGGGCGGTGGCGAAGAGGGAGGCAGCGGCTCTGGCCAAGGTGCAGGAGGCTGAGCGTAAGCAGAAAGAAAAGGTGGCTGCGGCGGAGCAGGTGAAGGAGGCTAAGGCTCTGGAGCACCGCCGGAAGGTGGGTACTGATAAGGTGGTGACGGGCTGGGGGTATGATGACCAGGATAACTGGGATGAGCCGGAGGGGGTGCGGATTTCTGAGAGCAGGCTGGCAGAGGTGCGCAAGCAGTTGGGCTGGGAAGAGGGTGACGGGCTGTATGTTGTGCTGAAGGTGCGTGACAGGGCGGCGCTTATGTTCCCGGTTATGGGGGATTATGAGGGTGAGGATTTGGGGGTGGCTCTCAATGCCCGTGCGCAGGAGGTGGTGACGAAGAGGGGGAAGCGTGGGCGTGCGGATTTTGATGCTGAGGGGGATGGTGAGGTGGTTTTCAAGATTGAAAAGAAGAAGTAAGTTTTAGAATAGTTTTAAGAAAAGTTTTAGAATTATGGATAATGTTGTTTTAACTGATTTAGGGGAAGTGGATTCCGTGAATAAGGGAGTGTTGGTGGAGATGAGTCTGGGTGGGGACGACCGATGGCACGGTAAGAATGCGGAGACGGCGTTTAGTGATGCTATCACAATGCAGGCGGAGTCGCGTTGGCGTGCGGAGGAACGGAAGAGGAAGCAAAAGGAGCTGGAGGGTATTGAGGCGGTGGCTCTGGCGGATGCGGGGGATGAGGAGGCGCGGCGGCGGTTGAGTCTGTATCATGAGCACTGGGGATGGACGCAGCTTGATGTGGCGTTGCATGACCGTGAGCACCGCGATGAGGTGTTGGGGGATGGGTTGGCGCGTGTGTATGGGACGGGTGACCCGGGCGCGGTGTGGGATGCGATGAATGCGAGTGCGGATTATGAGTATGAGCAGATGCCTGTGTGGAATACGCGGGCGGAGGGTATGCGGCTGGTGTGGGGGCGTTTCCAGAAGATGGTGCAGGGGAGGAAGGAGGCTGCGGATGCGGCACAGGCGGAGAGAGAGAACGCTTTTACCGGGGTGTTCCGAGAGTTGGTGCTGGAGGGGAGTGGTGTAAAGAAAAGCGGTGATGCATGGGGCCGTTTTTATGATGGGTTGGCGCGTGGTGTTTTCCGCAAGGAGGATGAGGTGGCTGTGCGCAGGGCTGCGGATGCGTGGGGGATGATGGAGGGGGTGCTGGGTGATGGTACGGATGCGGGGGCGAATGTGCTGACTCAGGGGAGTACGGGGCAGTTGATTATGGAGAGGCTGCGCGGGGATGAGTTGGCGCAGGGGTTGTTTTTCTCTGCTTTGCAGGCGCGGGTGCAGGATATGCGGACGAGTGAGCAGGAACGAAGTTTTTTTGTGCGGTTTGCCCGTGCGTTTGAGGCTGCGGATAAGTTGTTGGTTGCGGGGCTGATGGGGGGGCATTTCCGCGCTTTTGTGAGTGATGAGGAGGTGGAGGCCTATAATGCGGAGCGCGAAAAGCTGCGTGAGTCTACGGGGGTGGAGCGTCCAAATGTGGCTCTGTTGGCTGATGGGGATAGCTGGTTTGAGAGGGTGCTGCCGCTGGGGAATAAGCGGTTGGAGGCGGTGCATAAGGCGGCGCGTGAGAGTGGGCAGTTGAATGAGGATGGGAGTTTGCGCCGGATGTCTGAGGAGGAGCGTGTGAGTACGCAGGTGTTGAATGAGTTCCGAGGCCGGCTTTTCAATGCGGTCAATGGGGTGTATGATGTTCCCGGTGTTGCGGCGAGGTTTGGTAAGATGTTGCCGGGTTCTTTGCTGTATGTTGTGCCGGGTGGTGCGCCGGCTTCTTTTGGGAGTATGCGTACGCAATACATGGCTAATGAGTTGGCTGAGGGTAAGAGCTGGGCGATGGCGAGTTCTTCCGGGGCGGTGAATGCGGCGATTCAGGCGGCGGTGGAGAAGATTGCGTTTGGATCTCTGAATCCGGGGAAGATGGTGCCGGGGATGGATTGGCTGATGAGTCGACCGGTGATGGCGCGTGCGTTGGGTGGCTTGTATGGTTCGACTGCCGGGCGTGTTGGAATGGGGGTTGCGCTGGGTGGTGCTGAGGAGACGTTTTTGGAGCCTGCTGCGGGGCTGATTCTGGGTGGGGTGTACAATGCGGTGGCGGGGACGGAGATGCAGCTGGATTCTCCGCTTGAGGAGTACAGTAAGGAGATGGAGGAGATGCTGAAGCCGGATCAGCTGTTGGCTACGGCGCTGTATGGCTTGCTTCTGGGTGGGGTGAGTGTGGGGGCGCAGATGGATGCAGCGGAGAGTTACCGGAAGGTGCGGCGGCGTTTGCTTGATGTGGGGGTGGATGAGGGGCGCGCGGCGCAGGTGGCGCGGATGGAGAATGCGGTGGAGCGGATGCAGGCGGTGCAGGGGTTGATTGATGAGCGTTTGAAGGTGGATGCTGCGGGGGTGCTGGGTTATGTGGCGGAGCTGTACCCGCAGTTGCAGGAGATGGCTACTGTGGAGAATTATTTTGATAAGGGGATGTTGCCTAAGGTGTTGCCTGCGGAGGAGTCCGGGATGGTGAAGGTGCAGGAGAGGGATGCTGAGGGTAATGTGCAGGAGTCTGTGATGAGTGAGGAGGCTGCGCGTCTGCTGGTGGAGGCGCGGCTGGAGGAGCTGAATGGGCAGGAGCAGGCGGAGATGGCGGAGATGGTGCTGGCTAATGCGATGGTGGGAGCGGTAAGCAAGGATGGGAAGCGCTGGGCTGTGTCTGTGGAGGATGCGGAGATGAATCATGAGTATTTCGAGCGGTTGGCTCGTGCTGCCGGGGTGAGGTTGAGTGAGGGGGCGAGGGCTGATGAGGTTGACCCGAATGTGCATCCGTTCGTTCCGCTTGGGCAGTTGGTTGGGCATGGTGAGGCATGGGAGCAGCGTATGAAGGTGGCGCGGCATGAGTATGAGCAGAAGAACGGTGCGGTTTCTGATGCTCAGTGGGAGAAGGTGGCGCGGAGGATGGTGTCGCGCGTGAATCGAACGGGTGTACGTGGGGCAGATGGTCGGCTGCGTACGGTGTTGCGTGTGGCGCGGGGTGGTTTCGGCACGATGGAGGTGCTGGAGGATGTGACGGAGGATAATCTGGTGCGAGATATGGAGGTGAATGGGAGGTCGTTGGATTTCTATGTGAACAATATCAGGGAGCTTGAGGCTGCGATGGGGAAGCCGGGGGCGTTTCTGCGCGAGTTGAAAGATGGTGAGTCTGAATATGACCGTCTTGCGGTGGTGGAGGCGATGGGTAAGCTGGTGCAGAGTAAGGTGCTGGCGGATACGGCGCGTAAGGGGAATGGGCTGAGCGCGGCACTCAATGCGTTCCTGGATTTGATTCGCAGTTGGGTGTTGCAGGCGAAGGCTCTGATGAAGCTGGGGGCTATGCTGAACAAGGCGCTGTCTGACAAGGAAACAATGGAGAAGCTGGCGCCGGAGTTTTTGAGCGATGTGGACAGGCTGGTGGCGCAGGATGTGGAGTGGCTGCAGAGCTTGCAGCTGAAGGAGGGGCTGGAGGCGATGCAGCGTGTGTACGCTGCTCAAGCGGAGGCCAAGGCTGACAGGAAGGTGAAGCGGAGCAAGCGTGCGGAGACGCCTGTGCTGGACAGAGCTATGGCTCAAAAGGGGGATGAGGTGGGCAATGAGGTAGCAGAGAAGGCGAAGCTGCAGGCTGAGGCGGATGCTGATGCTGAGGCGGCGGAGGCTGCGCTGGAAGGGGATTTCAGTTCAAGTGTTTTTAATCAGGATGAGTTGGAGGATATCAAGGCTGCCGCGGTGAAGGATGGCTCGTTTATGAAAGCACCCAACGGCAAGCCTACCAAGCTCACCGAACACCAGTGGTTGCAGGTGCGTACCGGGGCGTTTAAGGGGTGGTTCGGTGACTGGGAACGAGCCGCAGAGCTGACGATTGCAAGCGCAGATGGAAATTTTGCGGCGGCTAAGGAGTTTGCCAAGGGATTAGCGGGACAAGCTTTGGTGAATGAGGACAGCGGAATTGTGGCGTATGTGAATTCTGAACAACGAAAGGAACTGACTCACCAGAGCAAGGCGCGTATTTCGCAGGGAAATGGTTTTTCTGTGAATGGGCATTTTGCCGTTGTGATGCGTATCAATAAGTTGTTCCGCTACGCTGTGCGTTGTGGTGTTTATCCTGATTTGAAGCATGGGGATCCGAATGTGAGGATTCATCGGTTTGCGTGCCCTATTGTTATCGATGGTGAGTCTGCAATTGCCTGGATGACTGCCAAGGAAACCGTGAATCAAAAGGATAGCGGACGGTTGTACAATCTGGAGTTGCTGGAAATAAATAGGCTCGCAGGTAAAGTAGGGGACCTCGAAGAACATAATCTTTTACTTCCCCCCGCTGCGAGCAGGGATATTGTAGCACGACTTAAAGAGTTGAACAAGACTTATTTTGAAGATATTTCCAAGGTGGTGGACGAAAATGGGGAGCCGCTGGTGGTGTACCATGGCAGTCCGCACTATGGGTTTACCGTGTTTGATAAGGCTCGCCGGGGTGAGCGTGACAAGGGGGATTTTGGCAGAGGTTTCTATTTTACCCCGAACAGAGGCTATGCTGCAACGTATGGTAAGGAGGGGTACTGGAATGCTGAGGGAGACGATTCTAAGGTATATGCTTGTTTCCTGAATATCCGTGAGCCGATGCAAGTGCAATCTCGCCAAGCTGTGAACATGGAGAGGTGGAAGTTTGAAGATGCGGAAGGGGTGATGGTTTATGTGGATAAGTACGATGACAGAGCCTGGGATGATTTGAAGAATCTGAGCGAGATAGTAGTTCATGAATCTACCCAGATTAAATCAGCCACGGATAATCGCGGGACGTTTGATGGGAGCAATCCGGATATTACGTACAGCGTTACCGGCGGGAAGAATCTGGCGGCGGTGCATAGTATTCCTGTGGATACGATGCTGGATGTAGAGAAAAAACTGGGTGGATTACCTAAGCCTTCTATAGCTATCACTCGCTTGGATAAGCCTTATTCCTGGGGGTATTCTGAGCGTGTATATCTGATTGGCAAGCCGGAGTTGGCTGACCCGCAAAAGGGGAATTTGGTGTACGACCGTGATGCCTGGACGGGCAAGGGACCTTTCCTGCTGGAAGATGGCGGTGCATACGATTACCGAAAGGGTGAGTATTTTGAGCCTACGCTGGAGGAGTTTGTGGCACGCACGATAAAGAAGAAGGGGCAGGAGGATGGAAGTAGTTTCAGAGGGCAGAGTGCGGTAGCTATAGGAACGATGGATGCAGTGAAGGCTCACCGTGAAAAGCTGTCAGATACTGATACGTCTAATGCGCAGAAAGCGGAGACTGATGAGGCTCTGGAAGAGCTGATAGAAAACGTGGTGAAGCTCAGTAAAAAGGGGCTGAATGAAGATGCTGTGGCTATGGTTTTGTCCAGGGTTTGCTGGCGTTCTTCCCCCATGAATCATGGAGCACCGTCTGAGATGAAAACAAGCCGTGATACGGCAAAGCGTATTCTCAATGAACTGGGGGTGCGGGTAAAGGATATCAAGAAGCCGCTGGTGGATTCGTTCATGAAGGCTGTGGCAGGTTTGCAGAATGAGCTGGAGGATTATCTGGAGAGTGTGCCTCAGCGGGCGGTGATGTTCAATGAGTGGGAGTATGCCGTGATGCCGGAGCCTATGAAGGGGACTCCGGGTCTGGATGAGATGCTGGAGAGAAATGGTATTAAGCCTGTCTGGCATGATGGCACGGAGGAGGGGCGGCGCGCTGCGTTGGCGGGGCTGGTGGATAATCCGGTGGTGAGTTTCTCTGTGATTGGGCCGAAGGCTGCAACGTGGAGCAAGTATGTGGACCGGGCTTTTGCGGGGCGCGATGATGGTATGTGGCGCGCGGAGATTGATGCGAGCCAGGCGAAGCTGAAGTGGGAGGATTTGCGCGGTAAGAATGTGGCGGCGTACCGCCGGATTGTGGCAGGTTGGGATGAGCTGCCGGAGGAGGTCCGCAAGGCTGTGGAAGCGTATGCTGAGGAGGTCTATGATTGGCAGGAGGAAAGTGAGAGGCTGGATAGTGTGCCGGAAAGTGAGTTCCTTGAACAATACAACAAGGTTCAGAAGATGCGTGATGCTATCAAGCCGAAGCGTGAGGAGATGCGGAGTCTGCTCAATAAGCTGTTTGTGGAGCATGGCGGGAGTGCCGGTGCGGTTCTGAATATGAAGAGTGGTGAGCTGGATGAGCTTGCTATGTCTCTGTGGGGACCATATGTGGAAAGCAAGGTGGAGGATATGCTGGATTTGCGCCCGCTGTGGAATGGCGGCATGAAGCTGGCAGATGTGCTCGAATACCCCGAGCTTTACGAAGCCTACCCCGAGCTGGCAGACATAACAGTGCACTACGCCACGATGGATACCGCAAGAGGGCGCGCTATATATGGTGATGGTGAGCGGGAGATTTTGATAAACCGCAATCTGGAGGGTGAGTGGAGGGAGATTCACTCTATTCTGCTACATGAAATACAGCACCATATTCAGAATATAGAAGGCTTTGCCAAGGGAGGTAATCCGTCCTCTGCCCGCAGGCTGGTGGATAAGCGCGCGGCTATGGGGGATGCGGATGCCCTGGCTCTCCGTGAGCATTCCGACATGGAGCTTTACCTGCGCTTGGCCGGAGAGATTGAAGCTCGGAATGTGCAGCATCGGATGAATTGGTCTGCCGATAAACGTGCGGCTATTCCGTTTAACGAGACTCTGGAGTACCCCGGTGAGGCGTTGGTGACGTTCAGCGTGCAATCTGTGACGGCAGATTGGAAGAATGCTCTGGATAAGTTTGTGCAGAATCCACCGGCTGCCGGCAGTGTGGAATATCGTTCGGATATGTATGTATGCCCGACTCCTGCGGTGATGCAGATGGTGGGTGCAAGAGCTTATGATATTGTGCTTTCTCCGGATGTGTTGGTGAAGTGTCTGGATGAGAATATTGTAAGCGGTGTAGGAAAGACGCTTAAGCAATTGTATCCAAAAGAGAAGCGCAGGCACGCTATAACTTTGAGAACGATGGGGCAATTGCCTGCTTCTTTGGCTGAACCTGTATGTATCATGGTATCTGATACTCCGGGGTGTGTTGAGGTGGTAACGGAGCTGAAGGAAGGTGCTGATAATATCCTGGTAGCGGTTCAGCTTAATGCCTTGCGTGAGGGCAGCCGCGTGCTGAAGGTGAACCGCATTGTAAGCCTGTACGGCAAGGAGCATATTACAAACTTGCTTAATCATCCCTGCCTGTATTGGGATAAAGCAAAAGCACGCATCTGGACTGGGGGCGGAGGACTCCAATCGTCCACGGCGCCATATCCGAAGCGTGCTTCCGGGAGAAAGATACTAAAGCCTGCGGATTTAGTCAAGTACAAAGAGCAACACGGGATGAGTTTTTCTATGATAAACCCGGATGTGGAGGCTCTGGCCGGTGAGGTGGTGGCTGCGGGGCAGGGGTTCCGAGCGAATCTGGCGTTCAGCAATCAGATTGTGAAGGAGATGCGGGATAGTTTGCAGCGGATGAAGCGGTTGGGCAGTAAGTCTCGCACGGAGCGTGAGGATGCGATTGCGGCGATGGGGACGATGGTGCATGTGGTGAAGGCGGCGGTGGCGTATTTGCCGAAGGGGTATCGTTTCAGTGTGCATCCGTATCTGAAGAAGCTGGAGGTGCTGGCGGAGCTGGCGACTACGGGGAATTTGGAGCTGACGGCGGAGCTGAATGATTTTGCTACGCGTCCGATAAAGGAGTTTGTGCGTGTGCAGCAGGGGCTGCATGATGTGGTGGAGATGAAGGGGCAGGGTGAGCTGGAGACTGATATGTCTGTGGAGGAGCTGCTGAAGGAGTATGGTGAGGCGAAGCTGACGGATGCTATGGAGAGGATTATGCACCGTGTGGCGGAGCAGTTGAGGAAGCATGCCAAGGATAAGGCTGTGCAGAAAATCGAGGAGCTGGTGGAGAGGCTGCGCCCGAAGAAGGATAAGAAGACAGGTAAGCTGAAGGGTGGCAAGATGAGTGCGGATGCGTATCGGGATCTGGAGGCTGTGTATGAGGCGATGAATATGTCTGCGGAGGAATTGGTGGGTAAGCTGGCGGTGCTGAATGAGAAGATGAATAAGCCCGGGATTAGTGAGGATGAGCGGATGCAGGTGGAGGGTGAGTTGATGCTCTATGATCAGTTCGGAGATTTGAAGGGGATGTCTGCGGAGGGTGCTGTGGAGGCTTATGAGGCGTTGCGGCAGCGGGTGTGGTTTCACCGGTTTGAGTGGGAGAATGTGATGGCGGAACGCAGGGCGATGCGGCGGGCGGTTGTGCGGCGTGTGGTGGATGGCGTGGGCAGTGTGTCTGAGAATGAGTACAATGCTAAGAAGCGCAGGGTGAAGCCCGTTAAGCGGCTCAGGCATTTGGGGGATATTCTGGCCGGGCTTCCGGCTGTGTTGCGCGGTCTGCATGGTTATTTGCCTCTGCGTGAGCTGGCGCAGGATTTGACGTTGCGTGCGAACAGAGCGGGTGAGCAGCTCAAGGCGTGGGAGTCTGAACGATGGGTGGCGCTGGAGGCTCTGAGTCGGGAGACGATGGGGAAGAGCTGGAGGCTGTGTATGGACGACATGCACGAGGTGAAGCCTACGGGGGTGGCTTTCGATAGGCCGAAGTATCGCACGGTGAGTTACCGCACGGATGGTTTGCGAGTGTTGCTGGAGATGACGCCGGAGGAACGTAAGACGGAGATGCGGAAACGGCGAGAAGCCGGAGGAAAGGAAGCTGAGACTGTGCTGACGGAAAGGGATGTTGAGGCTCTTGCTGAGAAGCTGGTGCAGCTGGAGGCGGAGGTGTCTGATGCAGAGTCTAAGCGCAGGAAGGTGCCCGCTACGATTGAGGTGCGGTATCTGAAGGAGATGCAGCATGAGGAGAATCTGGAGCTGAGTCGCGGGGAGGCTCTGTATGCTATTCTGATGTATGAGCAGCCGACATATACGGAGCGGATGGAGGCGCAAGGGTATACGCCGGAGGTGATTGAGGGGCTGCGTAGGTTTGTGGGTGAGGGGATGCTGGAGTTTGGTTATGGTTTGCGTGAGTTGTTTGCCAAGCAGGGTGACAGGGTTGCGGCGGTGTATGAGCGGGTGTATGGGGTTCCGTTCCCGCGGGAGGAGAATTATTTTGCTGCCAGATGGGATGTGACGGAGGTTAAGGTGTCTCCGGCGGAGCAGTTGCTGGCGGGGATGAGTGGTACGCCCGGCGCAGGGAAGGGCTGGCAGAAGCAGCGTGTGAATCATGATTTGGAGCTGGATATGACCAAGGATGCGCTGCAGGTGTTTCTCCAGGCTACTTCTCTGACGGATACGTGGATGGCTACGCAGGATATTGTGGAGGATTTCAAGGCGTGGACGAGAGATAAGGATTTTGTCAAGGCTCTGACGGTGCTGCTTGGCAAGGATGGCTATGATAATCTGATTGATTGGATTCGGATTCTTGAGATGGGTGGAGTGCAGGATTGTCTGAATATGGGGGCGAGTCAGGATGTGATTAATGGTATTTACGGTAGTGGTGCGGTGGCGATTCTGGGTTTCCGTGTTCAGACTCTGCTGAAGCAGGTGCCGGCGGTTTTTAATGGGTTGCTGGGTGCGCATGATATTTCTACGGCTGAGTGGTTTGCTACGCTGAGCAGGATGAAAAACAGGACGGCCCCGATGACGTTCCGCAAGATGTTGGGTTCTACGCTGCTGGAGAACCGTATGCAGGGTAGAGCCGGTGAGTTGAAAGGGCAGGCGATGCGCTCCGGTGATATGCGGAGTAGTATGGCTGAGGAGTTGTTGTTGGCCAGTATGATGCCGATGGAGTGGACGGATGCTTGTTGTACGGCTGTGAGTCTGGTGCCGGTGTGGAATGTGTATTACCAGAGGGCTATTGAGAAGAATGCAAGTGTTCAGGAGGCTGAGAGGATGGCATGGGAGCAGACTGCGGAGGTGGCTAATCTGTCCAGTCAGCCGATTGGGTGGTTGAATAAGAGTAAGATTGCTCAGTTGCGGAATCCGTTGGTCAGGACGTTCTTCTATATGCTGAGCGAAAATATGGCTAAGTTTGCTATGTCACGCGCGCTTTGGCGAGGGGGCAAAAAGAAAGCGGCGATGCGTGCGTGGCTGGTTTACGGTGCTGCAAATGCGGCTATTTCTGCTTTGCTGGATTATTTACAAGGGGATCCGGATAAATGGGAAAAGGGACGTTGGTGGGAGTATGCGCTTTCTGCGTTATATGGTCCGCTGGCGAGTGTTCCTGGGGTTGGTGAGTTGGTGGAGGCTGTCGGTACGGGGATTCTGAATGTTGCCGGGCATGCTTTAGACGTTGAGGATCTGAAAAAGGCTCGAACAAGCGCGAGCATAGGGCGTGCGATGATTGATTTTCAAGGTAGTTTGCGAGCAGTTGAGAAGATATGGGAGTTTGCAACGGATGATAAGGAACATGGCTTGGCTGAGTATACGCGTGCTATGAGTACTGTTTCTCGTACTTTGGCGATTGGTACTGGGTGGATGGGTAATGCTGTGGGTTACTGGAGTACGGTTGGAGCGGTTCTGATGAATCCGGTTGATTTTGGGGCTCGAATCTGGAGGAATATGGAGGAGTATTACGATGAGTAAGGGGTGCCTATAGAAAAATATAAGGCCGTATAGCGGAAAGTGGCTATACGGCTTTATATTTGCCAATCAATACTGGAATTAGAAGACCCGTAAGAAAATGAAGAAGCCCGCCGGGGCTTGGGGGTGGCGGGCTTCATTTCGTAACCGGCGTGGATGGTGGGAACCGGTTACGTGTGCAATATAGCGCAGTAAGAGGAGGATGTCAATGAAAATATTATGCGAAGTTGTAGATTTTTTGCTCATGTAAAGAAAAGGGGGATTTTTTTACATGAGGCAGGGGGTCGTGTAAAGAAAATCGGCTAAATTAGCCGATGATTAGCCGTGGTTGGCTGCTGCGGGGAGGGGAGGAGGTTTGCCGCAGCGCGGAGTTGTTCTGCGCTGGGGCGAATGTAGACGGTGTGGATGTCTGCGGAGTCATGGCCAACAAGCTGCATGGCCATGCCCTGGGAGACTCCTGCGGATTGGAGAAGGGTGGCTACGGTGGCGCGGAGGCTGTGGAAGGTTTTGCTGTGCCAGACTCGGCGGCGGCCACCGGCATTTTCTCCGCTGAGCCCGATACCGAACGCTCGAACGAGAGATGTGAATTCAGGGCTCGGGTTGGTATGTCGGTGAAGGCGAGGCAGCACCCAGACAGCAGTTTCCCCGCCAGCTTCCTGAGCCTGACGATGTTTCTCCTGCGCCCAAGCGTAGAACCATTCCTGCATGGGCTGGCAGAGGGGACGGGCTGTTTTGCCTGTAATGATAGTGACGGTGCGGGCGATGAAGTCGAATTGTTCCCACTTGAGGTGACGTATGTCTCCAAGTCGCTGTCCGAATGTACCTATGCAGCAGCGGACGGCAGAGGCCCATTCATCAGGTAACTTGTTGATGAGGAGGTGTACTTCTTCAAGAGTGAACGCTTCGTGTACGATCTTTTCATCGCGGCTGTCTGCGGTTACTCTGACGGTGTTGCAGGGGTTGCGTGTGATGATTTCCGCATCCTCGGCCCATGTGAATGCCGCACGAATGGCAGAGAGGTCTTTGCGGCATGTGGCAGCGCGCACCTCGTTCCGTCTGTGTATTACCCACTCTTTAATGTCGGCTTTGGTGATGAGCCGCATGGGAGCATCGGCTCGCTTACCTAACCATTTCAGGAAATGTTTGTATGATGTTTGCGCGTTATTGTAAGTGGCGGTGGACACTCGTCCTAGTTTTCCGTTCATCATCAGTTCAAAGATTTCCCTGGTGCTACGGTTGTCTTTCTCCGCGTATTCGATACTTTGCGCCTCTGCCAGCTGGTGTGCGATGATAAGGGCGCGGCTTTTAGCCTGATTGCGTGTAAGCTTTTCCCCTTGGAACATTCCCCCAACAATGGGCACCTTGGTGCTCTTTTTGCGCCTCACTCCATCGGGACCCGTGAATTGGCAGAACCAGTACGGTGATTTGGCATCCTGAAAAACGATGATATTGCTTGATTGTGACTTCATAACTCTGTATTAATTTTCGCGCAGCATTCGCGCTGGTGTTTCGCGCTGCTTTCGCGCTGCGCGATAGGCTTATTAAGCCTGTTGTAAAGTCGTAAATCAAGTAAAATCAAATAATCCAGCCTAATAGGCATGGTTATTGTAGTAGCCCCGGCGGGAATCGAACCCACATCTAAGGTACCGGAAACCTTCGTCCTATCCATTGAACGACAGGGCCACTTTCTTTGTGAGGCGCGGGAATACCGCGGTCTCGCAACGGTGCGCATTCTGCCATAGACAGGGTAGAATTGTCAAGATAAGATGTGCGGTATGTCGCACAATTATCGTAGCAACATGAAATGAGCGCAGGAAAGTGTGGAAATATGCGCTGTTGTCGCGATTTTTCAGGGGTAGAAACCAAATTTTTGTTGACTATTTCAAGACTGGGCGTTAAACTAACTGTGCCTTGCCGGGCCGGGTGGCTTGGCGGGATTCAACTTATAATCCATTTATCCTACTATTATGGCTAAATACGCTATTAACGGTTTCGGCCGCATCGGCCGTAACGTGCTCCGCGCCATGTCCCAGGCCGAGCTCGAGAAGGTTGTTGCCATCCACGACCTTACCCCCATCGCCACTACGGCTCACCTTCTGAAGTACGACTCCACCCAGGGCAAGTTCCCGGGCACGGTTGAGATCGACGGTGACAACCTGGTTGTGAACGGTCACCCCATCAAGATTGTGGGCGGCATGCTGGGTCCGGATCAGCTTCCCTGGGCTGAGCTGGGTGTTGACGTTGTCCTTGAGTCCACCGGTCTCTTCACCGCTCGTGAGAAGGCTGAGGGTCACATCAAGGCCGGCGCCAAGAAGGTTCTTATCTCCGCTCCCGCCAAGAACCCCGATCTGACTTTCTGCATCGGCATCAACGATGACGAGTACGATGCTGCCAAGCACAACATCGTTTCCAACGCTTCCTGCACCACGAACTGCCTTTCCCCGATGGTGAAGGTGCTCAACGAGAAGTGGGGCATCGAGAAGGGCATGATGAGCACGATCCACTCTTACACGAACGATCAGCGCATCCTTGACCTGCCGCACAGCGATCCCCGCCGTATGCGCGCTGCCGCTATCAACATCATCCCCACCACCACCGGTGCTGCCAAGGCTATCGGTGAGGTGATTCCCCAGCTGAAGGGTCTCCTGAACGGTGCTTCCTTCCGCGTGCCCACCCCCACCGGTTCTCTGACCGACTTCGTGGCCGTCCTGAAGTCCGACGTGACCGTGGAGGAAGTGAACGCCGCCATGAAGGAGGCTGCTGAGGGTCCGCTTAAGGGTATCCTCGAGTACTCTGAGGAGGCTCTCGTGCTCCAGGACATCGTGTCCAACCCCCACTCCTGCATCTTCGACGCCGGCTTCACCTATGTGGTGGGCGGCAACATGGTGAAGGTTTGCGGCTGGTACGACAACGAATGGGGTTACTCCAACCGCGCCGCTGAGGCTATGAAGAAGCTTGGTGATTCCATCGCCTAAGATTCTGCAATAGCTTTAGTCGCCTGACTATTTAAGAGGGTGGAACGCTTAGCGTTCCACCCTCAATTATTATTTACTGATGACGGCTTGTGTACTACGTTGCAGCCGTAGCTCTGTGGTCAAGGTTGATAATCTATTCTGACGGGTACTTCTTCCACCTTCAGACCGGCGGCGGAGAGTTGGTCGAGGACTTGCAGGAAGCGGCCCAGGGATGAGTTGTCAGCGGCAGCTACTTGGATGGTGCAGTCGGGGTTCTTTTCCAGTTGTTCCTGCACGAGGGCAGGGAGCTGTTGCTCGGTGATGACTTTTCCGCCGAAGGCGATGGCGCCGTCTGCACCCACTTCCAGCAGAACGCTGTCGTTATCTCCTTTCTCGCCTACCAGATTGTGGGTCTGCGGCAGGTCCAGATTAAGAACGCTGACCTGCCGTTTGAATTCGGTATGGACGATGAAAAAGATGAGCAGGATGGTGAGAATATCCAGCATGGGAACGATGGTGATGCCCATGGCCGGGGTTTTGCGGACGTAGATGTTCATGGTGTCAGGCGCGTCTGCTGTTGAGCAGGGTGGTGAAACTTTCGTTGATACGGGCGGCACGGTTCTCCAGGCGGCGCTCAAAGCAGGTGCCGGCGATGACTCCGGGAACGGCGATAGCCAAGCCGAAGATGGTGGTGTACAGAGCCTTGGAAATACCCATGGCGATGCCGGACTGCGCCTCCGGTGCACCGAATACGCCGAAAATATCCACCAATCCCCACGCGGTACCGAGGATGCCCAGCATGGGGGCGATGTTGGTGATGATGCTGATGAGGGCGAGGCCGCTGCGACCGGAATCGATGGCATGAATCAACCGTGCTTCCGTTACTTTTTCCATGGATGCATCCGGAGCCGCATCCAGAATACACATGATGACCTCTGTGAGGGCATCATGGTGTTGCAGACTATATTCGCGCAATGCTTTTTCTGCATCGGCGGGATGTTTCTGGGCGAAATCTATCTGCGATAGCGTGTGCTGCCAGCTGCGGCCGACAAAGATAAGGTGGTAGAGAATGACGGCTATCAGCAAGATGGAGCAGGCCAGCAATGGGTAACCGAAGGGATGGCAGGCATTGAGGAATTGTTGGATTGTTTCCGGCATGGTGTGTTGTGGGTTAATGGTTAATCGAAATTGAAGGTGAAGATGAGTTCCTGTAAGTCGCCGACAATCTCCTGCCGAACGGTTGACGGCATGGGAGGCAATGAGGCCTGGCGAATAGCACGGAAGGTAAAGGATTGCTGGATGACTCCGGCACCATGGCGCCGAACGAGATCCATATTCTCCAAATGCCCGCGTTTGTTGATACGCAGGCTGATGGTGATACTTCCGGGGATGATGTCGCCTCTGTGGTCATCGCAGGCGCGATACCAGAAATAGGCGATACGGCGGTAGATTTCACTTTCGTAACGGCCGAGCGGCGTTGCACTGACATTGAGCGAGGCGCCTCTGCCTACCACAAAGCGCCCGGAACTGCGGGAGCGCCGCTCTGTGGTGCGGAATCCTATGGCGTTCGGTTGCGCGGATGCCAAGCTGGGGTCGTAAAAGACGGGACGGCGTTTACGTGCAGCCTGCCGAGGCGCCGGTGCGGAAGCTATGCCGTCAGCACTGCCGCTGACGGCCGCCGTGGCCGGAACATCGGAGTTAATGGTTTCTTCCGTGCGTTCTTCCGCGCTGAGGAGAAGTTTACCGGCATCATCCGATTCCTGTTTTTTCAGAGATTGCACAGTTGGCGCGGTCAAGGTCTCCTTATCGGATGCATGGGGAATGGGTGTTGTGCCGGAGGCGTCTTCCTGCCCCTGTGCCGGGGGCTGGGGTTGTTCCGGATGCGGGAGCGACTCATGGGCAACAGCCGGGGGCTGGGGAGGAGGAAGAACCTGTTGCGGCTTCTGACCTTCATGCTCGAGGGGGCCATCCTGCCGTTCCTGTTCAAAGGTGACTATTTCATCTTTATCCTCCCCACGCTGAGCGGGGGCTTCTTTCTCGCTGCGGAGGTGCTCTGCATCCGCAGCACTTGCAGCGCGTGTGTTACGGCGGCCCTCATAGTCCGGTCTTTCCGGCAGTGATTGGGGCGCATCCGCCGATGTTTTGGCAAAGGGTTTTCGTTGTTGTTCTTCCTGTTGGTTATGCTGTGCATTTTTCGGACGCAGAACACGAACGAATCGTTGTTTGTCAGCAGATGTTGCCGCCGGAGAGGCTTTGCTCTTCGTCTTCGAAAAGGAGAGAGCCAAAAGAAGAGCCAGTATCAGGTGCAGCAGCAGAGAAAGCAGCACGCACAGCATGATGGCGCTGATACGCTTTTTTCTGATATACTGATACTCCATTACCCCATATCAAACACCAATTCCGGTTTCCTGACAAGCGCTTTGCGCGTCAACCGAAACCTTTTATCTCGGTTTTTCGCGCGTAGGGGATTACTAACGGATTTTTAACTTGTCAACACCCGGTTATCATGGTATAAGTTGCGCGTACGTTATGAACATTCAACCGAAATTCACCCCCGTGCTCGACCCGGGCTTCATTGCTCCGGTGCTTTGGAACAAGGCTTTTGAGGAAAAGGTAGCTGCTACTCCCGGTTCCCATACCGTGGATCTGGCTCTTACCCGTCTTGACGGCACCTGCTTCCGCTGGAGTGGCAAGATTCTTCCTCAGGAGGGCGAGAATATTGCCCTGAATAACCTCTACATTGAGCGTATCGTCAAGTTCCTGCTCTGGATGAAGGGCGGCTGCACCATCATGGTGGCCGGTGACGATCAGATTGCTGATATGCTGGCCGCTACCTACAGCGCCGGTGGTGCCCGTGAGTTTGACTGGGATTTCATCGGTAAGAAGATTTATGACCTGCCCATCGAGGTGAAGAAGGTGGCTTCCGCCGCTGAGCTTCCCGCGGAGAATTCCACTTCCGTGGCTCTTGGTCGCAATCTGGACGGCTACCGCATCGGCTTTGACCTGGGTGGTTCCGACCGCAAGTGCGCCGCCGTGGTGAACGGCGAGGTGGTGTACTCCGAAGAGGTGGTGTGGGATCCCTACCACCAGACCGACCCCAACTATCAGCTTGAGGGTGTGGATGACTCCCTGCTTCGCGCTGCTGCTCACCTGCCGCAGGTGGATGCCATCGGTGGTTCCGCTGCCGGTGTGTATGTGAACAGCGAGCCCCGCGTGGGTTCCCTTTTCCGCGGTATCTCTCCGGAGGATTTCCAGAATGTCATCCGCGGCATGTTCGGCACGCTCAAGGACCGCTGGAGCGAGCGCATGGGCAAGGAAGTTCCCTTCGAGGTGGTGAATGACGGTGAAGTAACTGCTCTGGCCGGTGCTATGGGCATGAATGACGATGCCGTGCTGGGTATAGCCATGGGTACTTCTCTGGCTGCCGGTTATGTTGACCCCGAGGGTCACATCATGCCCTGGCTCAACGAGCTGGCCTTCGTGCCGGTGGACTACCAGGAAGACGGCGGTGTGGACGAATGGTCCAAGGACAAGGGTGTGGGCGCCATGTACTTCTCCCAGCAGGCCGTTGCTCGTCTGGCTCCCCGCGCCGGGTTCGAGTTCGGCAGCATGCCCTATCCGGAGCAGCTCAAGAAGGTGCAGGCCGCTATGCTGGAAGGCGATGACCGCGCTCGTAAGATTTACGAGACCATCGGTGTGGAGTTCGGCTACACGATTGCCTACTTCTCCAAGTTCTACGCCATCCGTAACCTGCTGTTCCTCGGCCGCGTGGCTACGGGCGAGGGTGGTCAGATCATCATCGACAAGGCTAACGAGGTGCTCAAGGGCGAGTTCCCGGAACTTTCCATCACTCTCTGCGTGCCGGACGAAAAGACCAAGCGCCATGGTCAGGCTGTCGCCGCAGCATCTCTGCCCAAGCTGGGCTGATGCTGTCTGAACGCTGATTTATTCATGCCGGGGGAGGGGGACTTCCCCCGGTTTTTACTTCATACCCCTATGACAGAGCACCCAAGCGACATTCATTCCTGTCCGAAGTGCGGCACGTCTCTGAACGTGTCGTCGCTTGGGTTCTATGCCGAAGTGCAGTGCCCGACCTGCGGAGAAAAGAGTCGGGTGCATTGTACTCTGGCCAATTTTCGAATCGAGAACATTCTCGGCATCGGGGGGATGAGCATTGTGTTCAGTGCCAGAGATTTGGTGCTGGGACGAGAGCTGGCTGTTAAGGTGCTGAATGATAGTTATCGGGATAATCCTGATCGCATTTCTCGCTTTGAGAGCGAGTGCTCCATGATGGCTCGCGTCCGTCATGAAAATGTCGTATCTGTCTATACGGCAGGATGGTCGCGCGGGCAATTTTATATTGCCATGGAAAAGGTGGAGGGCAAGAATCTTGAGCTATTGCTGTCGGAGCACAAATGCCTGATGCAGGATGAAGCTCTCGATGTCATCCGCCAAATCGCTGCCGGTCTGCAAGCGGCGAAGAATGCCGGGGTATTGCATCGCGACATGAAGCCGGGTAATATCATTATTACTCCGGAAGGCCGGGCAAAAGTGCTGGATTTCGGACTTTCTCTTGATGACCGTCCCGATGCTGTGCGAGAGGAAATCATCTGGGCGACCCCTTTCTATGTGCCGCCGGAGACGCTGGAAGGGAAGCCGGAGGATGCACGAACCGATATTTATGCTCTTGGCATGACGCTGAGAAGCATGATAACCGGCGTTATCAATTATTCCGAAACATTGGAAGATTTAGAAGCTCTACTGAGGTTGAAGCGGGAGATGAAGCCCATGGGAGAGCTGTATCCCCATCTTGACGACTCCTTATGTGACCTCATTGATCACATGACGGCATTTGAGCCTGACAAGCGTCCCGCTGATTATGAGGAGTTGCTGGATGAGATAGTCGAAGTACAATCAGGCATTGGCAAGGCATCTGATGAGCTCAAAAAACACCGCAGGAACCGACGACTGACAGCGATGGCATCCATGGGGGTAATACTGGCTGGATTGGGAGCTGCTGCGGGGATGGCATTCCTGTCATCCCCTCCGCCTGTATATGAGACCGTCTCTGTAAAATCCCGAGTTTCCTGGGCAGAGAAAGAAACACTCCAACGGGCGTGTGAACAACTTTCGGACGGCGATGCGAAAAGTGCCGAGCAGCTTTTTCATCAGTTGTACGAGCAGGGGAAAGAGCCTGCTGTAAGGTTGGCTTCTTTTCTGATGTCTCTTCTGGCGAGTGAGGAAAAGGCTGTGCTTTCTGCGGAGGAACTATCCGTTTTCCGAAGCCTCATTGAAGAAGCGTCTGCCGGGGGAGGTCATGCCCGCCGATTAGCGAACTTATGTGTAGAATTGCCGGCCAAGTTTGAAGCACGGCAGGTGATGCCGGAATGCGTTCCCGCAGAGATGACGTCGCCCTTGCGCTCTGCCATACTCATAACTGCAGCCCGGTGTTATATCAGCTTGGGGAAAGCTACGGAAGCAACTTCTTGTCTGGATGCAGCAGTAGCAGCATTGGAGGCCTCGCCGGTGACGAATATGCTGGCTGAAGCCGCTCGGAATCAGCGTCAGAACCTGCCTAGAGTCATGGTGCAGGAAAGCAGGAAACATGTACGTTCTCTCATGACCTCCGGTAATCCCGCAACTGCTCTGGATTTGCTGCGCCGGATGGATACGACACGCTTTACACCGCTGGAACTTGCCGAGCATGGAGTGCAGCAGGAGTATTGCCGGATTGCAGCAGAGGCTTTTAGCATGCTGCAAAGGCACTATCCCGAACAATTCCGGCCGGAAGCAACGCCTGAGCAAATCAAGGACCTTGCAAAAAAACTCTCCAAACCTTATCTGGATGATGAGCTTTATTCTCTTTGCTGGTTATTAAGGGGGGATTATGTGCGCGCCTTTGATACCAATCCGCACAAGAATAACGCAGAATCCCGCGAGCCTTTTGCCATCCTGATGAGAGATTGGAAGCAAAGGTTGGGAATGTAACCGCTAAAGTCAACGGGTGAGAAATACCTACTTCCCTCGACAGATGCGGCGGAGTCGCCATCCTGCCAACAGAATGGGGACGACGCCCATGATGAAGAGATAGATGGCATTTCTCTTTACTGTAGAAACCGAATTTTCATCCGTTTCTTGGTTGAGCGTGGAGAACGGCGGAGCCTGGCGGGGTGCTAGGAAGAAGCCTCGCTGCTCGGACTGTCGCACATCTTTACGAGCAGTATTTACGCCCTCACGTATTGATACAAGCTTGCGATTGGAGAAGTAGAATTCAGCAGGTTGATCATTATCGTGAATGGCACGGTTATCCAAGGTCGTGAAGATGGATTCAAGATAATATTCATCTTCAATCCTAGCGGCTTTTCTTACGCGTCTCAGCAATTCGCGGGCTTCACGCACAGTAGATGCGCTGCCGTTGAATGCCAGAGCAGTTCGTTGGATATAGCGAAGCTGTTCTGTACTGCCGGACTCTTTGTAAAGTTCGCGTTTTCTGTTGACTTCTTCGTTCGCCTTATCCCAGAGGTTCTCAGATGTCTGGATAACGAACATCATCTCAAACGCATAGCGAAGCGGGCAAAACTCGGCAATGAGCGGCACCGATTTACTGGTGATTTCGTGAGTAACTTCATCCTGATAGGCAACGCGATGGCGCAGATTGGAAAGGCGAACATCCACCACTTCCGGGAGGACGCCATCCGGAATTTTAGGGCTGAATTCGTTCATTTCCTCAAACCTCACCATAGCACCGGCCAGCAAAATCTGCGGAACGAGGAGCAGGGGAACGATATTGAGTGCTGTTCGTTCGGAACGGACGATGGCGGAAACCATGAGCGAAAGAGCAATACCAACGAAAGCCGTTAGAAGCATGACCAGGAAATGATTCCAGAACATGCCGTATATGCCGAGAATGAGGTTCCCGACAATGAGATAGAGGGCACACTGGAGTCCCGCGATTCCGGTCAGTACCAGAACTTTGGATAACAGGTAGCCCGGAATGAAGAGCCTGTAATTGCTTTCTCGGCGTAGAATGGGGCGGTCTCGCAGAATTTCGCATGCCGAATCGGTCAGGCCAAAAAACATAGCCAACACCAGAGAAAGGAATAAGTACTCATTGATGTGCAGCGCTTTATAAAAGGTATAAGGCACATCACTGGCGGCTCTCAACGTGCCGGCAATAAGCAATGCCAGAACGGGGCCTTCCAACAGAACTGCATACAAGCCCATGCGACTGCGTACACGGGAAAGGAAGGTTCGCAATATCCAGAGTCTGAAAAGACGCCACAGTTCGAGTGGTGATCGCTGGGGTAAGCGAGGGATGCTCCTGTTTTCTCCGGAGCGTTGCTTATTATTTTCTGCCTCTGCGGCGTATGCCGGGGATTTTTCAAATCTGGACTGCCAAAGCCCTGAATCAGAGGCTCGGGCAGAGCCAATGCGGCGGAAAGGTGCTTCCAGCACTTCAAACACATAGTCTGCGCCGCCCGCAGAGATGGCCTCTGCCGGCACTTTGAGCTTCAACTCTTTGGCCGCTTCCTGGAAATAAGTCATCATTTCCTGAGGTGTGCCCCAGAAGGCCATTTTCCCGTGACCGTCCAGAACCATGACTTTATCGAAACGATTGAGAAGAGTTTGCGCCGGACGGTGGAGGGTGCAGAGAACAATGCGACCGTGTGATATTTCTTCCAGGGTATCAATCACTCGTTCGGAGTCGCGCGATGACAGACCGCTGATGGGTTCATCTATCAGGAATACTTCAGCGGTTCCGGTAAGGTCAAGGCCCAGATTCAGTCTGGTGCGTTCACCGTCTGAAATAGTCCGTTCTCCGGCTCTGCCGACTGTTCGATTGGAAAGATGCCCGATGCCGATGAAGCCGAGCACGGATAGAACCCGACGCTTTCTTTCGGTGTGGGAAAGGCGAGGCCTTCGCGCGATGGATGCCTGATAAACATGTTCACCCACGGTCATGGCTTCATCGAGGATATCTTCCCGCGGGATGTAGGCAATATGGCGGCGTAAATTATCGGAACCGGGCGTAAGGCGTTCCCCATTGTAGCGGATGGTGCCGAATGACGGCTCCAGATGCCCGGCCAGCATAGAGAGTAAGGTACTTTTGCCGGAGCCGCTGGGGCCCAGAATGCAAGCCATTTCTCCGCGCTTGAGCGAGAATACGATATTGTCCACTACACGGCCGGAGCGCACAAAATCGCGAGTAAGGCCTCGAACATTCAGAGATGTGATAACCGATGACTCTTCTTCCAGAACCCCGGCAGAGAACCTGCAGCGAAGATACTGGGATGCGCTCAAGCCAATGAGGTCGCCGTCCCGAAGCTCGGCTTCACCTTTTATCTGTATATCATTGACTTTGAGAGAGCTGCCGTTACCTTCCAGCACACGGAGAGTTCCTGCATGGGTGGATTTGTCGAACTGCACTTCGAACACAACGCCGGGAGCAAGCCAAGGGGTAAGCATCAGTACCCCGGGCCTGTTCATGTATGGCAGGTTGGTGACGGTGATGCGACGAATGCCCGGATCCAGCTGGAAGCTATGACCGGTTGTTTCTGTATCTGCAATATCGGCAAAAGTATATGGGCCCAGCCCCTGAATGGTGAACGGCGTGTAATAGGACGTTGTGACGGAATCGCCATTGAGCATCAACTTTCCATCCAGACAGAACATGGCGTTCTGTCGCAAAATGTCGATTTCAACGTGGATGCCGAACTTGATGCGAGCAATACTGTTAATCGGACGTTGCCGAGTGACGGCAAGACGGTCGCCTTCCAAATGGATGTAGTTAACAATTTTGGCCCCGGTATATCGACCTTGAAGCAACAACAGGATGCTGCTATACGAGAAGTAATGCTGACTGAGCTCCACCACCTGTGATGAGGTCAGAGGCAAGACTTCCCCTTTGTGCAGTTCCTGCCCTCGCACAGTAATCGGTAGGTCTCCGTCATTTACAACCAGCAGGAGGTGAACGCAGCGAATGACTCGAAACTGCCGTCCTTTGTCCTCCGTCGGCAGCATAACGCAATTCTCTTTCAGCGCAGATGAGAACGTAAGGCTTTCCATGGGGCGCTGTGCCTCCATGCCCGGAGTGGCCATCAGAGTTTCAATCACTCGGCTCATCCCGGGAAGATATAAGCCAACGGTAATGTCCCGGAACAGATTTGAGTTCATCACGTCGCTACCGAGGCGGTGCAACAGCGTATAAATCTCCAATGCCAGGGCTATACGCTCTGCCTCCGAGCGATTGGCAGAAGCCATGCTAAGTGTGACTTCCAGAGGGTATTTGGCTTCGTAGGCCACCTGAAAGCGCTCCGCGAGCCAGATATGCTCCACATTGGGAAAATCATGGCGCAGGATGTCAAGCGCACTCTCCATCTTATCCTCATTCAGGCCTTCTACCTGCACCATGATAGAGGCAAAAAGGTCGACGATGGTGCCGGCATGAGCGCGGCGGGATTCGCCGCGGAGAATCAGATTCCGGGGCGAAATACGAAAGAGCGCACCGGCCAGATTGCTGCGCCAGCGCAGCAACTTGCGTCGCCATAGATGCAGCCACGCTACAACCGTTTTAGCTCTGAATTCCCTGAAAATCATGATGGTGATTGCTCTTGCCCGGCACCGGGGCAGCGTTGCTCCCATCCCGGGAAATTCCAGCGATGGGGGAAGTCTTTGCACTGCTGAGGTTTGACGGGCTGAATTTTGCAGGAGTTGTCGGGTTGGAGCATGATACAGGCACCGTCCTCCGCATCAATGAGAGAGAGACCTCGTCGATTGCGTTGCAAATGACAGAGAGAATTGATGAAGTCTTCCTCTGTCATGCCGAGGAACTCGGCAATGGCAGTAATATCCGCATCTGTAAGGCAGACGTCTCCCTCCCAGCGACAGCAGGCACCACAACGCTGGCAAGCGTGTACAATAGAGGATGATGTTGACATATCAGCGACGTATCTCCCACGGTTTATGGACAGCTTTGGTAATATGGGGCGGACGGACGTATATGGGCTCTGCCGGAGCCTTCAAAACCGCAGTCTGTTCATCGAGTGACATGTTCAGCCATGTCTGCACCAAGCCTGAGGCCGTTGGCTGCAAGTGCCCAGCGGCGGGAACAATTCCCTTTGTCTGCATCACCTCCGGGGCTTCTATTGTCAGGATTCGCACCCCCTCTTCCTGCAGCTGTTTCAATTCTTCGGTTGATACGACGTCGATATTTCCGTTTTCGCGTCGCAGAGTCCAGCCGCCTCGGCGAGCATCAGACACAACTACTGCGCCGGCCTCTGCCAGTTGAGCCCAGGAACACAGCGCCGCAATAGACGCACCGGAAACCTGTGCAATCCCCACGGCTGCGGCAAGGGCTACACGCACGCCTCCGTAGCTGCCCGGCCCGGCTCCCACAAGTATGATATCCAAGGCGGAATTGTTCAGGATATCCATCACTTTCTGCAAGGCAGGGAACAGCCATTCATCGTGATTGCGCTCGGTTTTCCATTCGGTTTGGAATGCGATATTACCATCCCTGTACAGGCAAAGGGATGCACGGGGAAGCGAAGTCTCTATAGCGAGGATATTCATGCTATTTTCAACTTTGCCGTCGTCCATTTACCACGGGAAACCTTTTTCAGCAACTGCAAGCCTTCGGCCTCTGCGGCTTGTATGGTTTCATCAGCCTGCGTATTGAGGATTCCGGAGATGATGAGAATACCGTTCGGCTTCATGGCTGCCCTGAGACGGGGAAATGCTTTCTGCAGCACGGTGGAGAATAGATTGGCCAACACGACATCGGCCTGCTCACCCTCTGCCGGACTCCATTCAAACACATCTGCCTGAAAAAGGCTGAGATTATCTGCGCCGCCATTGCGTTTGATGTTCCGCTGCGCTACTTCAACAGCATTTGGGTCAAAGTCAAAGCTGATGGCGCCTGACGCTCCGAGCTTGATACCGGCAAGCGCCAACACCCCTGTACCGCAGCCGATATCGGTGAGTGTCCAGGGAGCTTTAAGCAGACGCACATGATCGCAAAGCATGCGGAGGCAGGTAGAAGTGGTAGCATGATTCCCGGTGCCAAAAGCCTGTTCCGCCGGGAAGGTAAGGATGATTCTCCCCTTGTAGCGGTCTTTTAAATCTGCAAGTATCTTCGGGTCAGCAGAAGCCGAAATGACAATCTTATCCCGAATAATGAGGGGCGGCGTGTTTTCCGGAGCCGTTGCCGCAACCCAATCCGTATCGGGGAGAGCACAGGCATTGCCTCCATAGCAAGCCTGAAGAACCAGCGCTTCCTCTGCCGTCTCGGTGTACACATCGATGGCGATGCGGTCTGCCTGAAATCCGGCAGAAATGACGGTTCCCGGATAATCGCTCAGGCGCTGCTGCCAGAGCTCCTCGTGTTCAGCTGATGCTGTTTTATGCCATTGCCACATAGATAAAAAGTAGATGATTACATGTCGATAATATCGCCGGCGAGCCCTTGGGCATCGTCAAAACTCAGAACGAAGAGTTCCCCGGTTTCCGCAATGCGACCATAGAAGAACGGTTTATCGCTGTCACCCTGGGCGGGCGAGATTTCCAGTGTTTTAGTTTCCCTGTGGGTTGTTCTTTCTGTTAGTGCAAGTTCGCGCAGCTGTTGGTCAAACGCATCCGTTTCCGTCAGCATATCTTCCGGCGTGCCGGCGGCGGTTTCATTCTGTTGCTCGACAATACTCGATTCCGCATCGGAATAATCCGTGATCTCCAGTTCCAGCTTAACGGAGAATACGGGACGCTGCAGTGCTGCCAATGCGTCAACGTCATTATATTCCAGCCATTGATTTACTTTGAGCTTCAGCAGGTTTCTGATGTAATGCGTAGCGCGGTGCGGATTAATGCGCGGAGTCACATCTTCACCGTTAATACTTCCTTTCCAAGACTCATCAATATAATCGAAATCCAGTTCCAATGGTGCCTGTTGGAATCCAAGCGTCAGTTTGCGAACGGCTGAAATCGGGAAGGAAAGAACCTGCTTTTCCTTCCATTTCTCCGGGCGAAGAGCCAGCAGTCGGGTAAACTTGGTGCTGAGTCGGCAGATGGAGTTGGAGCCCTCCTCCATGCCAAACCATGCCATGCGTCCGGTTTCGGGGTCAGGGTGACGGCGAATGAGGAATATGCGGGGTGAGCGGTCTTTTACCAGCGGTAAGTCATGCCCGAAGAGGGTCGCCCGTACGACACAAGGTCTGGGCAACACATAGATGATGTAGCGGGGGTCGTTCAAACCATACAGGTGCTTGAGCGGTCCCATGTCTTCGCCCGGTGCTGCATCTGCCACAACTTCCTGCACCGGGATTTCGCTCAGACCGTGTAAAAAGCGCAGTACTGCCGCGTTGTCTGCTTTCCTGAACGGCTCGTTAGAAGCTGCGTACAACCACATGTCGTCCACTTGACTATCCTTATCACCCGGCACCAGCATCAGGCGAATGGCTCCATTCGCTGCATTGGACGTACGCAGCACTACGCGGGACACATCCGTTGCATCCACATCAGCAAACTTCAGGGAACGCAGTTGCTCAAGAGCGACAGGCAATTCGTTGGTATAAGTAGTGCTGTTCTGCAGGCGGACCTGTGCCAACGCCTTATCCGGAAGGACGGGTAAATCACAAATAGCATTTACCAGGTTGGAATAACTGCCTTTTCGTAATACACGACGATCAGCCTGGAGGGTAAATACGGCATGTCGGTCATTGACCGTTGCATAACAGAGCAGCTGATCGCCGGCTTCCTTGCGGAATGCGGGATAGAGGCTCAGCTCCATGGGCTTATCATACCCATGCACCGATAAGCTGATACGCAGCTGCGGGGTATTCGGCAAATTGACAGATTCAGGGTCTTCCACTCGTACAGCCGTCAGGTTTTTCAATCCCTGCACCAACTGATTGATTTTTTCTGTATCTGCGGCGGTTATGACAGGTGAAAGAATACTCCAATTCTCCGTTCCCATGCGTTTCAGACGAAGCGTCTGGTCACCGCTGGTAATTGCTATTTCATGGAGTTGCTCCTGCTCAAAGAGCAAGGGGCGAGGGTCTCTCAATGACATTAAGCCATTTTTGAAATGGTTGAGAATATTCCCGCTGACCACATGCACTCGTTTATCGCGGCCGTAAAAATTGGTGCGCAGATAAGTGGTGGGAATCAACGCTTCACTATCCTCCACTTCTGCCAGCCAAGGGGAAGTGTTACCCATGGTATAGCGAGCTACCGTGGTGTAGTCGTCCTTTTCCCCTTGAGGCACTTTAAGCGTCACATTGATGGGAGATGTCTCCACCCCGTATTCCCGCATGTATTTTTTTGTCTCCTCATTGCGCTCGAGACTGCTCACAACCTTGGCATTCGCCGTAAAATTAAGAATGGCCTGAACGGCAGAAGGTGCCATGCGGTCAACAAAGGGCTGCCGTATCCACCACACGCCCATCGAATCACGCTCACACTCAATCTTGTCGTGCAAATCAGAGATGCGCATCCAGCAGACATCATGAAGTTTTTTCGTGCTTTCTCCGGAGAAAAGCGGCATCCCGGCCCGGAATCGATAGATGCCGGTAATGCGGGATAAATTGCCGTCTACGGCCTGAAATACGGCCAGCACCGTGACGGTTAAGGCCAGCAGAGCCAGCACTATGGTGTAAATAATTCTCATGGAATGAAACCTGTATCTCAGTGGCGTCTCGTGTTCCAGATAAACAGCGCGATGAGTAGCGCGCTCAACGGCATGAATACCAGAGTCAGATACTCCAGCGCATGTCGGGAGTGACGGTGCAGGTCTATCTTCATCGTCAAATCCTGATTGGCACTCTTTCCGGAGTATTCAGAACGATTGCACATCCATGACCATAGGGTGAGCATGTAATCACGCTGCTCTGTTCTTGCGTTCTCACGGGAAAGCATCGTCACATTACCCATCACCACCATGGTGGACAGGTTATTCGGGTCCTTCACATTTCCGCGAGTCACGGCGGCAATCAGGCAGAGAGGCCCTTCCTTGTCCTCACTCGGCGTGAACTGCGGCTTGAGATCCTGACGGGTTTCACCGTAATATTCAGCGGAAGAGAGGAGCAGGGGATACAGGGAAAGTCTGCGAAGCGAAGCCGCATTTTCGTCTGCATGCTCCAAAGAGAGCGACATGCACTGCCCGTCCACATGGGTAGAGCCATTCCAGAAGCTGCGGGTACAATCCAAACTCTTGGGGAATACGGCAGAAATGTCGTAGTATGCCCGATTGCGGTCACGGAGCAGGACTCGGTCTGAGTTGGGGCGGATCCCCTGCTCACGCAGGAAGCGGTAGAATCGGGGGAGCTTGGGAGAATCCGGATTCAACGCCACCATGAAGGCATTGCGCCCATCACGCTCCCAGAACTCGCGAACGACATTCATTTCTGCCTCTGTAAAGTCCGTATTGGGAGAAATTACGAAGAGGCCCTCTGCATCATCCGGAAGCTTTTCAACATCTGCCAGATTGACCCATGACAACTGGATGTTGAGAGCCGTGGCCATGCGGCCGATGGATTCGAGCAAATCCTGATTATCTCGCGAAACGCCGCCCTTACCCTCGGCTACATACATTTTTCTCATTTCACCCTCTACGGCTTCCGTGATAGCAGAGCATACTACCTCATCCATCATCAGAGCCACGGCGCGGCGACTCTCATCCGGCAGAGTTTCATATTTGATGAATGAAGTACCCGGTCGGATTCGCACGTGCTTGCGATCGCTCTGGTCCGTTTCAAAGGTTTTGAGCGGTTGCGTTTTGTCCTTACGGGCATCAATCACGCAAAGGTTCTGGTTGAACTCTACGCCGTATATCTGCGCAATTTCACGTGCGCGGTTCGGTTGGCGAATGGGGTCGAAATACTCTACCGTTATTTTACCTTTGCCGTAGCGCTCATATTCTTCCAACAGGGAACGCATGCGCGCGTAGTTGGTGGTATTGCGCTTGAATGCAAAAATAATATGAACCGGCGTTTCTCGTTGCTGAACACGCTCACTGGAAAGCACATTGATGGTACGCTCCGAGATGGTATAGCGCTGTTCCTCCGTCAAATCATAACGCGCATATTCGTGGCAGCCGATGTAGTTGGCTCCGATAACGATGATGGAGAGCAGCACCAGATTAATCCAGGCCAGGGGGTTATTCTTGGCCTTGCGGGCATCCGGATGCCCGGTATATCCTTGTTTACTCATAGCAGAAAGAAAAGAGGTTGAGTTGATATGATGGAGAAATCAGCGATGCCAACGGCGGTAATCAACGATGCGTTTCGTGAGGCCGAGCGTGAGGATGGTCAGAGTGACGTAAAGCACTGCCGGCCGGGAATCAATCAGCCCGCGGGAGAACGCGCTGATTTGCTCCGTGCTGGATATATAGTGGAAAATGGGAGCCGCGGGGAACTCCCCCCAAAGCTCTGTCACGCGCCCCATGAAGTAATACATAATCATGAGACAGGTGCAGAGAATGCCGGCGATAATCTGGCTGCGAGTCAGCGCGGAACAGAGAATTCCCAGCGCAATGAAGAACATACCGGAAAGCCACAAAATCAGATATGGCCCAATCCAGTCAGCAAGGCGATAATCGATATTGCCGACGGGATCAATATCATAACGCAGGCTGGTGTACACGTTACCCAAATCACTCATCCATGGGTACAGCATCATCGGCAGCCACAGTACAATGTAGAAGAGAAGTATAGCAAAATACTTGCCAAGAACAATTTGTGTTGTAGTAACAGGTGCAGTAAGCAGACCTTCCAGCGTTCCCAGACGTTCTTCTTCTGCCATGGAGCGCATGGTAATGAGCGGGAAGATGAAGATAAAGTAGAACCAGAAGTTCACGTTGTTAAGCATGTAGTACATCACGCCCTCGCCACTGGCTTTACTCATTGTCTGCAGGACTGTTTGCAGCCAGAATCCTTGCAGCCCCATGGTGCAGGCCAGCAGAACCCAGCCGAAAGGAGTGCCAAGGAACGCCCGCAGCTCATGACTGAAAATGGTGTACAGCGTGTAAAACCAGCTCTTGCGGCGTTTAATTGTCTCTGAATCAGTTGCCATGTTAGGTTTTAAATGGTTAAAATTATCAGTCGCGGCGTGTCATTTCGACAAACACATCCTCCAGACTGGGAATGTGACGGTATATATGGCGCATAGGATAACCATGCGCGGCAATGATAGCTGCCGCTTTCTCTCGGGTGTCCGTACCGGGTTCAGCTCGCACGATGAGTCGATTCCAGCCGCCGGGCAGGGGTTCTTCCACGATAACTTTCTTCACCGGAGCGAACGCTTCCAGCGCCTGTACAACAGGTGCCAGCTCGCCCTTGTATTCAATAGACACGCGCCCCGCAGCCCGCAGCCCTCTCGTCAGGTTTGCCGGAGTATCATCAGCCTTGATAACGCCTTGGTCAATGATGATGACCTTGTTGCATATCATTTCCACCTCGCTCAGGATATGGGTAGAAAGGATGACCGTATGTTCCTCTGCCAGAGAGCGAATCAATTCGCGTATCTGGCGAATCTGGTTCGGGTCAAGACCATTCGTCGGTTCATCCAGTATCAGCAGATCCGGATTGCCCAGCAGAGCGTCTGCCAAGCCCGTTCGCTGGCGATAGCCCTTTGATAAAGTGCGGATAAGATTTTTTCGCTTCGGTTCAAGCCCGCAGCGGTCAATGGCCCAACCAATCTGCTGACGGACGGAGGAACCATACAGGCCTTTGAGTCTGGCACGGTACTCCAGATACTCATACACGCGCATGTCTTCATACAGAGGAACATTCTCCGGCATGTAGCCCAGATGGCGGCGGGCTTCCAGCGGATTGTCGATGATGTCGTAACCGGCTATGCTGCCGGTGCCGGCTGTCGGCGGCAGATAGCCCGTCAGCATCTTCATCGTTGTGGTCTTACCGGCGCCGTTTGGTCCCAAAAAACCCACAATTTCGCCTTTTTCAACCGTAAACGTCGCGTCCTTCACAGCCGTAAACCGACCAAAGACCTTGTGCAAATGCTCCGCGCGTACCATACTCATAAGCGCCAATCATTCTACCAGCTTCTCCGTCGATTTCAAGTTGAAATTGACAGACTGACGAGAATGGGGGCAGATTCAAATCTGTTGGTAGGAGAAATGACCGGTTTGTGTTTCCGTTTCTGCTTTCTCATCTACTTGTTCCGTCTGCATGTCCTGCAGTTGAGAAACCCACACAAGGTGTAGCAGCTGTTGCGCCTTCTTATTCTATTTATTCGGATACGGCAGTATCCGATGCTGCTTTCAGGGATTTTCAGAGTATTCTCCTGGGGTATTCGGATGTTTTTCTTAAATCAGAGGTATTGAACATTTTAAAAGAAAAATAGATTTCTCTCAAACAGTTCGAGGAGGATTCCGCGTGGAATTGGTATCGGCGCTACTGGTCTAATCTTGTTGGTTTGCCTTTCTGATATCCCTCAGTTTGATAGCGATACGCAGGAGCTGCGTCTGCATGCGCTCCGCGAGCAGTGGCTGAAAGACCTGTACCGACGAGCATACTCGCAGAAAAGCACTGATGATGATTGAATCGGAAAATTAAGGCGTGTACTGATGAGATGCAGGAAATCGAGTGCCATTCATTCCACAAATCCCAATCCCTAATTCGGCATTACGTATATTATGCGTAGTTGTAAAAAAGTGCCGAATGACGACGAAATTGGGATTCCCTGCGTAGAAATGATGGGAATTCGGGATTGTGGCGGGATTCTTTCTTGACGCATGAGCGCGGTCGCGATAGGATGCTCACATGGTAAAGTGTCATGTAACATATCAAGGTGGGCTGCATTGTGAGTTGCAGCATGAGCCGTCCGGAGCAACGGTGTGCAGCGATGCCCCCGTGGATAATCGCGGCAAGGGTGAATCATTTTCGCCGACAGATTTGATGTGTTCTGCCATGGCCGCCTGCATGGCCACGATTATGGGTATTTATGCAGAAGACAACGGACTTGATTTATCCGGGGCTAAATTAACCGTCGGAAAAGTGATGAGCGCCAATCCTCGTCGCATAGCCCGCATCGAGACGGAAATCACAATACCGCTTCCTGCAGATACACCTCATGCCAAAGCGCTTGAAGACTGCGTGCTGGGCAGTCCGGCCATGCGAAGTCTGCATCCGGACATTGAAGTACCGATTACCTGGAATTGGGTTGGCTGACAGGACGTACGCTCAAGTCCCGCTCATGAGAAACCGCTTCACATACATCTGCAGCATTCTCCCGGCTGTATTCCTGCTCAATAATCTGCCGGGATTCTTTCACGGTTCTTGGTCGCTGGTGGTCGCCGGTGCGTTGGCGCTGGCCGTATGGGTGTTGGTGTGGCTTCGCCTGTACTGCACCAAGAGCCTTCGCCCGGAATTTGCCATCCTTACCATTGTCCCGCAGATGGCAGTTTACGGTCTCATCAACGCCGGCCCAGAAGCTGTAAACACATTCAATACAACAGCTTACCAATATATTTACACCTTACTCTGGATTGCTGCAGCCTTTGTCGGCATTCGTTCCATGAAGGCCGGGGCTTGGGAAAAGCCGAAGGGCAAAAAAGATTCCGTCTATGTGATGATGTCTATTCTCACAGCTGCGTATTGTTTCTTTTGCTGCGCCTCGTTCTATGCCTTAGTTATCGGCAAATAATACTTACTACAAACAAATTATGAAAAAAGAAATCCTCCTCGGTCTGACAGCGGTTGCTTTTGTATCCTGTTCTCAAACTGAACAGATGGCATCAGAAATTCGTCCAGATCAGATAGACGGACACGCCAGAGTTATTACGCGTTTCCAACCGGCTGCAACTCCCGCGCCTAAACCTGCCCCGAAACCGCTTCTGCGCCAGCAGCAACGCCCCACACCGCCGCCGGCAACAATGCCCCCTGCTCCCCTGCCCCCGGTTCCTGAGGAAATTGCAGCACCTGTCGCTCCTATCGTGAAGCCCACTCCGGCGACCGAGCCACAGATTGTCGCTCCGACTCAGCCTGCCAAGCCGACCATTTCTCCAGTGGCCCAGAAACAGCCCGCTGTAGCAACGCCCGCGCCTGCGCCTAAACCCGCACCCGCACCGGTTGTGGCCCAGAAACAGCCCGTTGTAGCAACGCCCGCGCCTGCGCCTAAACCCGCGCCCGCACCGGTTGTGACCCAGAAACAGCCTGTTGTAGCAACACCTGCCCCTGCGCCGAAGCCTGCACCCGCACCGAAGGTTACACAGCAGCAGCCTGTTGTAGCAGCCCCGGCGGCAACATCTACTCTCCCCCCTGTACCCGAGCGTCTGATTGCAGAGGCCCCGACACCGAAACCGGCAGTGAAGGCTCCCGCCCCGGCGCCGAAACCGACAACGGTGGAGCAGCGGCAGCCGTCCGTCTCGTCTCCCGGGGCCTCTAACCTCCGCACTTTCGGAGGTCGCGCGTTCCCCGTGATGCCCGGTCAGCGTCGCGGATTGCGCTCCACACGTCCCTCAAACTGATATACTCTTTCCATCATGCCCAAGCAGCGCTTAGACGTACTGGTGAGCTCGTTGGGACTCTGTGAGTCCCGCGAGCAAGCACAGCGACTGATATTGGCGGGAGAAGTCTTTGTGAAAGGTCAGCCAGTCACTAAGCCCGGTACCAAAGTGGATGACTCTCTTCCCATTACTGTTCGGAACAAGCCGAAGTACGTCAGCCGCGGCGGGCTGAAGCTCGAGGGCGCGTTAAAAGCGTTCCCCGTATCAGCAGAGGGCAAGGTGTGTCTGGATATTGGCTCATCCACCGGTGGATTTACGGACTGCCTGCTTCAGAATGGAGCGCAGCGAGTCCACGCGGTGGATGTAGGAACCAATCAGTTGGTGTGGAAACTGCGAACGGACCCCCGGGTCATCGTCAAAGAGCAGTTCAACGCTCGCTATATGACCCCGGAAGATTTGGGAGAAAAGGTGCAGCTGATAGTAAGCGACGTATCGTTTATTTCTCTCACCAAAATCCTGCCGGCAGCTTACGCATGTCTGGCAGAAGGGGGCGAGATGCTTGTACTCATCAAACCACAGTTCGAATTGCAGCCGGAAGATATCGGTCCGGGAGGCATTGTGCGTGACCCGGTTTTGCATCAGCGAGCCGTGGATAAAATACACGACTTTGTGGTCAACGAGTTGCACCGCGAATGGTGCGGTGTAGCAGATTCGCCCATCAAGGGCATGGAGGGCAACAAAGAGTTCCTCGCCTGGCTGAAGTAAAAATACGGAGGAGGGGTGAAATTCCTTCCTTTCACCCCTCGTTGATGCATCATACAAAATCAGGCGCTTCTGCGCTTCAGGAAGCGTTTGGCAATGGCGCTGATTTCCGGCACTCGGAATAACAGGCACCCTGCACCATATACCCCTGCTCCGGCAATACCACCTATCGCCATGGTTCCCAGGCGTTCGAGGAATGTCCAAGAAGTAAACCCTTGGAACAGGAAATATCGGGCTGCATAACACCCGGCACCAAGAACAATACCCGCGCAGAGGATACGCAGAAGCCCCGGCAGCAGCACATGCCGACATGCCATAGTGCCCAGCAGGTGGCGCAAATACAGGAAATAGAACAGGAAATTGAGTGTTGTGACAACGGAAGTGGTCAGAGCCAGATATTGCACAGGCATACTGAACACCATGACGAAAAGATAGTTGAGCGTCACCGAAATTGATGCGGCAAACAAGGCCAACCAAGCCGGGGCCCAGGGTTTTTCCAAAGCCAGAAATACCGGCTGCAGGACCTTCATCCCGGCATAACTCAACAAGCCCAACGAATAAGCCGCCAGCACGGAACCGGTAAGAGCCGATGCCTCTGCATCAAAACGACCGCGCTGGAAGAAGACGCTCACAATTTCTTCTCCCCAGAGGCTGAGAAAAATGGCAGAAGGAACAGCAAAAAGCGCTACAAAACGAAGAGCCTTGGCTAGATGCTCCGCAATCTCCCGACCACTATCTCCCTCCGTCAGCGTCATTCGGGAAACCGACGGCAGCACCACCATCCCCATCGCGACCCCAAAGAGAGCCACCGGGAGCTGCCAAAGATGGAAAGCCCCGGAAAGAGCGGTCACAGAACCGGGTTGAAGGTAGAGCGCAAATGAGGTATTAATAAATATATTGGTTTGTGTAATACCGGCGGCAATCACCCCCGGCAGCATCAGCATCCACACTTTGCGGGCTTGGGCATCGGTAAAACGCAGTCGCCCATTGCACCAATGCAAGCCGATATCCCAACGAGGACGGAAGCCTTTCTGCTTCAGCTTCGGCAGCTGCACAAGCACCTGAGCCGCGCCGCCCAGAACAACCGCCACGGCGAATCCGTACAGGGCATTCGGGCCGAATGCGGGGTCAATCAACCATCCGATAACGACACCCGCGCCAACAGTCGTGAGGTTAAACGCAGCGCTGGCCAAATTCGGCAGGCCGAACACGCCAAACACATTAAGAGCCCCCATGCAAAGAGCGGAAACGGAAGCCAACAGGATAAATGGCCAGATGATGCGGCAAAGGTCTGTTGCGAGAGCCATGTAGCCGCGAGGCGAAACCGCCAGAGTTGCAGCATTGTCAGAAGCCGTACAGTCTGCAGCGTCTTTCAACTCTTTTGCCTCGCCGGGCACGAGTTGTTCTGCTGTTTTCAGACGGATGCAGCTCTGCGTGCTCAGCCATGACGGTATTTCGCGGGCAACAAAAACGGCTTCTTTCAAACCGTCAGCGTTGGAGCGGAGTTCACGAAACGTAGTCGTCTCCACATTTCCCTGCTCTACAACAACACGAGCGCATTCCGGATAAAGCGTCTGCATAAACGAGCCGGCCAAAAGAATTCCGACAGACACGATAATGAGCATTAACGTTACTAACTGCGAGCTGACTCGGTTTGCCAACTGCCAGGCAGCGGCGGCTCCTGCCTGTTTCTCCACCTTGCTCATCACGCTGGTAAAGCTCTGAGAAAGAGCCCCCTCGGCAAACATGTCACGCAGCATGTTCGGCACGCGGAAAGCCGTCAGAAAGGCATCCAGAGCTCCCGTAGCGCCGAAGAGAGAGGTGTAAACCACCTCACGCAACAATCCGGTGAAGCGACAGCAGAAGATAGCCGCCGTGGCTATCATGCTCTTCTTCTGCATGGATGACATAAGCTCAATGGGGAATCAGCGTTTCTTTTCAGGGATGCTCTCCTTAATGGAGCGAGCCAGAGCCTTGGCCGTGGTTTTATCGCCCACAAGCAAGCAGCTGCGAGCAAACTCTCGCACGATACTCTTATAGAGTTGCGGCGCGGCAGCATCAAGCTTTGCTCGGTCGTCTTCAGACATCTGATCCACTTCTCGCTTGAGGTCTCTCAGCTTGCGAATAGCCGTCGTATCCAGCATGGCCTTACGCTGCACCAAGGCCAACTCCAAGCGGGCCTGCAGCGCCTTACCATCAGACAGAACGGGATGTGCAGCTTCTATCATGCGAGTGGATTGCTCAATCCACTTGGCAGCATTGGAGTAGTCCTCCTTCTGAAGATACCAAGCCGAAAGCTCGTTAATGATTTCAGTCTTTCTCGCATTATCAGACAGAGAAGCATTTTCCTGCATCATATTCCAGCACCGCATGAGCAGCTCCATTTTCTCCTCTCCCTCTGCATGCTTCGCCATGAAGGTGATGCAACGCAGGATTTCCGTGTTGTCTTTTTCGTGTTCCAACAGATAACGGCAATCCTGCATGGCTTCAGTCACAGCCCCCCGTGCTTCATTGGCTCGAGAGGCCAAACGGCGCAGCTTCACCTGCAACTCCGGAGTCATTTCTCCGTAACCTTCAGCAAAAGCAGCCGCCAGCGAAAGTGCCTGTGCACAACCGGCATAATTCTGCAAACGATAGCGGATTTCACCCAACAATGTATAACATGTCGGAAGGCGATGTTCCTTGTCAGGGTATTCCAGCATGGCATCGCGGCAGTGCAACAACTTCTCCTCTATTTCTTTGAGCGCATTCCCCGGGATATTGGGGTTATCCCGCAGGACGTTGTGCACTTCCTTGAGCATCAGTTGCGATGTGGCGGGGCAAAGCGGCCACTTGGCCTGTTCCAGGATGTTGCGAACATTCTGCAACACCGGCTCAGGGACTCCGCAGATATTCGCCCGCTTCATCTGAAGGTCTGCCGCATCTGTGGCAAGTGTCGGGTCGGACAAACGCACCATGATAGCCGGAGCATCCAGTCGTGTGATGGCATGGACGGCATCATCATTGCGCTTCATGCGGATGCAGGTTTCGGCATAGCGGCGTATTGAGCGCAGCAACAGCACGGTTTGCTCCGGGGCATTCATGAGTTTATTCTGCAACTGACTGTCCAACCGCAGCTGCAGCTCATAATCCTCATGCTCAAGGGCGGCCTGAGCCAGTCGGTCAAGGCCTTCCACGGGGGCCAGAGACTCTACTTCCGGCAGGATTCGCACCGCTTCTTCCCACAATCCCTTATCCACCAACCGGGACATCAGAAACCAGCGGAACTGCCGCCGAGTATCCACGTTTTCAATCCAACCCAGACGGGTCGTCGAATTTTCTGCAAGTTCGAGCAGACGTGCCTTGTCGCCGGACAAATCACCCAACAGGCGATTCAGATTATCATTGGCTTCCTTGTTGCTGTGAACGGTAATGGTTTGACCTTTAAAATAACGGAGAATGTCCTCTCCCTTGTAAAAGAGGCCGCCGATGGCAAGAGCTGCCACCGTGATACCGATGGCAACGGCCGGCAGGGTGTGATTACCCTGTTTGCGGTTTTTGCGATAGCGTCGTTGCATGAAGTGATACGTCGTAAAAGGTGATTAAGAAGAAATATCAGAAGTAAAATCCGGGTCGGGCATATTGAGCCGGCTTCGGCAATCCAGCATGCGCTCAGATGCCTCTTTCTGCAAATCCGGTTGGTCAGCCAATAACGGCAAAACTCTTTCCCATGCTGCAAGGGCCGCTTCCCACTTCTCTGCCCGGAACAGAGCATGGGCGAGGCCAAGTAATGCCATGCGGCGATTTTCTGCGATATCGGGAGCATCCCCCTGCAACCATTCGGCAGCCTTGGCAAACAGTTCTGCAGCCTGTTCAGGCATATTTACCATATCCCGAGCATGGGCGTGCAACAGAGACAACCGACCCAACGATGAGGTGTCGGCGGCAAAATGTTTCAACCGCAATTGCAAACAATCAGAAAAGTAGCGAGAGGCGTCTTCTCCCCTCTGTTCATCCAGATGACAGCGCCCGGCACCCTCCATGGCAAGCGCAGCCGTAGCCGGCAGAGGTGCATTGCCCAGCGCAAGGGAAAAGCATTCCAACGCAGTCTTTTTATCATCCAGAAGGAACGCGAGCCAACCTTTTTGTACAAAGAGGCAGTTCCAGAAAGGCTCATCTGCGGCCACCCGTCCGGTAGCAACGCCTTCTGCCCTATTTAACAGAGACATCGCTGTTGCGTAATCGCCCCCGTCCTGTGCCATTGTTGACTGATAACGAAGAGCCAGTAAACGGCAGAGAGTATCCTGCAGGGAAAGTCCCAGACGGGATTCACCCCGTTGAAATAATTGCTCTGCCTGTTCGGGATTACCGGTCTCGAGAGAGGCGACTCCAAAGCAGATTAAGGCAGGCGGCGACACACTTCCCGTGTCCTCCGGAAGAAGTTTCAGGAGCGAGGCAAAGCACTTGTCTGCATCTTCATTGCGGCCAAGGTGACGAAGACGCTCCCCTTCATGCACCAGAATCATCGCCCGAACGGACAAAGCAACTTCCCCCAAAGCCTCTGCTTCTTTCAAAAGAGTGTTCAGTTCTCCGTTCACTTTTTCCCCGGCAGCACCGGCGCTCAGACAGACGGAGGCCATGCCTTCGAGTGCCTGCGCACACTCATTGACCAGCGCACATTGTTTTGCCATGTCCGCAGTTTTGCGATACCATTGCTTGGATTCTCCGGGGAAACCGATGTTAAAAAGGCTCTCTGCAACAGTTCCTGCCCTGCGGCACCAAAGCGGTTCCACCGGCGCAGCTTCGAAGAGCTTGTTCAGCAAGGGGATAGCTTTCTCCGCATGTTTGCGTTGCAACAGAACACATCCTACCATCCATTCTGCCTCTTTTCGGATATTGGCATCGTTTATCCAGGCAAAAGCCTGCTCCGTGTTTTCTGCCAGCTTCAGCAGCTGAGAATCGTCGGCAGATGCTGTTTGCAGTAAATGAGAAATTCCCTGCACAGCTGCAGCATTGATGGCCGCCTCTACCTTGCCGGACGAAATACCGGACTCGTACCCCTGGCGATACCCCAGAGCGTATGTGGCATAGCCGGAGCCCAAGACCAGCAGCGCAGCCAGCCCGAGCCCCGCATATTTGACAAAAGGACGGTACTCCAACTCCTCCACCTCTTCCGCAATGTCAGCAGGAGGCGGTTGGACAGCTTTTTGCTCGTCGCTCATCTAAATAAGCTTCAGGCGTTTACCTGGTCCAGATTGAATGCGGTGTGAACCACGCATGCAGCCTGCTCGATATCGCCGGCCTCTACGGTGGTGGAAATGCGGATTTCCGATGTAGCAATCATACCCGTGGCAATACCGGCATCAGCCAGAGAACGGAACATCGTTGCTGCCACTCCGGCGTTGGAACGCATACCAACGCCTACCACGGTCAGCTTGGCAAGCCCGGCTTCTGTCTCCAGACGAGCTTTAGCGCCCAGCTGCGGCAGTACTTTTTTGAGCGCAGCCTGAGCCGAGCCGAGGTCGTTCATGTTCATGGTGAAGGATTGACGAGCCACGCCGTCATTGGCGGTATTGGCCACAATCATATCGATATTCACCTCTGCTTCAGCCAGAGCCGTCAGGATGATGGAGGTATACGCTACAGGAGCGGTGATGCCCGAGACAGTGACGCGGGCCTGATTGCGTTCGATGGAGACGCCGCGCACGGCGATGGACTCCATAGCAGAATTTTCTTCTTGCACGATGGTACCGGGGTTATTGTTCATTGAATTGCGCACTTCGAACACGACGCCGAATTTCTTAGCGAACTCGACAGAGCGTGCCTGCATCACTTTGGAGCCGCTGGAAGCCATTTCCAGCATTTCCTCATAAGAGAGTACGGAGATTTTGCGGGCTTCTTTCACCACTCGCGGATCACAGGTGTAAACGCCGTCCACATCCGTGTATATCTGGCAAAGGTCAGCCTTTACCGCAGCTGCCATAGCAATGGCCGACAGGTCGGAGCCACCGCGACCGAGGGTGAAGATGGTGCCGTCATCCTTGTTCACCCCCTGGAAACCGGCGCAAACAACGATGTAATCATCTTCCAACGCCTGAATGACGCTCTTGGGGTCGATATTGGCAATGCGGCCGCGAGTGTGCGAGCCATAGGCGTGAACACCGGCCTGATGCGCGGTAAAACTCTTTGCCTTGTAGCCCATGTCTGTAATAGCCATGCATAACAGGGCGATTGACTGCTGTTCCCCGGTGGCCAGCAGCATGTCCAGCTCGCGCTCCGGAGGATTATCCATCACCTGCTTTGCCAGACCGATGAGTTTGTCCGTCACGCCGCTCATGGCAGAGATGACAGCCATCACCTGATTACCGGCGTTTTTTGTTTCAATCAGTCTGCGGGCGACATTGCGGATGCGGTCGATGGTGCCGACGGAAGAACCGCCGTATTTCTGTACTATCAGGGCCATGGTCGTCAATTATTGGTAAAGGTTTCGATGCGGAATACAGCCGGGTGGCGTTCGATGTAATCGTGTTTACGAAGCGCTTTGAGAGCCTTGCGAAGTCGTCCCCATGGACAGGAATGCAAAATAAACACCAGGTTATTGCGCGGCATACCGTCCACCATGTCATGGGGAGTGGAAGATGTGGCAGAGATACCGATATCCAGTTTTGCGAGTTCACTGGCAATCGCAGCAATCACCCCGGGACGGTCCTGCACCAGGAAACGCACGTAGTACGGAGTCTCTGTCTCCTCCTGGGGCATAACAGCCATCTTCTTGGTGTAGGGATGGAATCCCGTATGGTACTCCGGATGGCGGCATTCACGCATAGCCAATACCACATCCCCTATGACAGCGCTGGCAGTCGGATTCTTCCCTGCACCGCGACCGTAGAAAACAGTTTCACCCACGATATCGCCCCGCACGGCAATAGCATTGAATACGCCATCCACCTTGGACAGCAGATGACTCTGCGGCACAAAGCTGGGCTGCACGCGCAGCTCCAGTCGGTCACCTTTCTTGTGGTGTTTGATGACCACCAGAAGTTTGATGGTGTAGCCCAGCCGCTCAGCAAAAGCAAAATCCGTACTGGTAACACGTTCAATACCGTACACGGAAATCTTATCCGGAGCCAGCGGGGTGCCATATGCCAGCATAGCCAGAATAAGAGCCTTGTGAGCGGCATCCCAGCCATTGATATCCAGTGTCGGGTCAGACTCTGCATAGCCCTTTTCCTGAGCAGCGGCCAGCGCAGACTCATAAGAGACGCCATCCTTTTCCATGGAGGAAAGAATGTAGTTGCTCGTTCCGTTGATGATACCGGTAATACTTTCCACATTGTTGCAGATGAGAGAATTCTGCAAACTTTGAATGATGGGAATACCACCACCGCAGGAGGCCTCAAAATACAGGGGCACGCCTTTTTCCTGAGAAATACGGAAAAGCTCGCTGCCGTATTCTGCAAGCAGAGCCTTATTACCTGTCACCACCGGTTTTCCGGCCTGAAGCGCGGCTTTCACCAGCTCATAGGCTACTTTGGTGCCACCAATCAGCTCGATAATGATGTCGATTTCCGGATCATCCACCAGCTCACGCCAGTCATCCGTCAGAAGCTCCGGAGCAACTTCCACCTCTCGGGGGCGGGCTATGTCTCGCACGGCTATCTTTCTGACATTGTACGCCATCTGAACACGAGCCTCAAGCAAATCATGATTCCGGCACAGTGTTTCATACACACCTGTACCTACTGTGCCGAGGCCTGCAAGCCCTATCTGCAACGTCTGTCTGGTCATGAGCGGGCGTGATTTTACACCGAAATAACATCTAACTCAAGTCTATATTCCGTCTGTCTCCCATTTTCCTTTCGATAGCACGCGCTGTGCGTAAGTCGCTGCATTGTAACAAATGTGTTACAATGCACTTTTGTCTTGTTGGCGTCTGTACTCTGTGGCATTTTATCTGCGATGACTGCTCTTTGTAACTATGGCTTGCTTCTTCTGATACTTCTTGCAGCCGTTCCCCTACATGCGGGGGAGGACAAAACGCCCCTGCTCGTGTCCGCCGGCAACGGAGACATTACCGCAGTACGGCAACTGCTGAATGCCGGTGAAGATGTCAATCAGACCGGTTTTGCCGATTACACAGCGCTGATGGAAGCCGCCTACTACGGGCAGACGGATTGTCTCCGCATCCTGTTGGCCGCAGGGGCCGACGCAAACAGGACAGATGCTTTCGATTACTCCGCGCTCTCCTACGCAGCCCTGCGGGGACACACGGAATGCGTGCGACTTCTTCTGTCCGCTCCGGGCATTGAGCTTAACCGCAAAGACCGGGATGGAGAAACACCCTTATTCAAAGCATGCCGGAGCGGTCAGAAGGAATGCGCCCGGTTGTTACTCTCAACTCCGGGTATTGATATCAACACCCGTAACCATATGGGCGAGTCTGCTTTTATCGTCGCTTCCCGCTATGCGGATACTCTGGCGTTGTTTCGACCATTCTCGGACAGTCTACGGCTAACCGAAGACGATTGGGAAATGTACGGCCCGCTCTGGCTGGGAGATGATGAAGTCAACATCGTTTTACTGAGTATTCTCAAACCTGCCGACATTCCCCTCGCTCTGCTTGGACAAATGCTGAACAGCGAAAACCCGGAGCCCATTATGAAGGCCATTCTGGCACATCCCTCCTTCTGTCTGGATTCTCGCGATGAAGATGAAAAAACGCTTCTGCATTATGCGGTAACGGATGGGAATGCAAAAGCCGTCAAACTACTTCTGGATGCGGGAGCAGATGTGAGCAGCCTTGATGGGTTTCATTACTATGAACCGGAGTGTCACAGATTGATTGAGCATGCCAGGGATGTTCGTAACGCAGAAATCCGGCGGAGTTTGCTGACTCCCCTGCACTGTGCCATTATGGAGCAGAATCCCTCTCAGCTGCATGCTCTGTTACAGGCTGGGAATGATGTGAATATGACAGATGCGAATGACCGGACTCCGCTGCATTTTGCGCTCAGCTTTATCCACGGAAGCGAGCAGGAATGTCATCAGAACTATATCCGCTGTGTCACCATTCTCCTATCAACACCCGGGGTAGATGTAAACAGGAAAACCGGCACAGGAGACTCTGCCCTCCATCTGGCAGTAAAGACAGAATCCGCAGAATGTCTGCAAGCCATTTTATCCAAGTCCGGGGTCAACCTCAACGATAACAATAACGATGGCAACACAGCCTTACACCTCGCCGCAGATCAGGCAGATGGAAAATGCCTGCGTCTTCTGTTAATCTCTCCGGAAATCATGGTGAATGTGTGCGATTCTGAGGGGAAAACACCTTTGCTGCGAGCAGCACAAAAAGGGAATGATGCCTGTGTACAATTACTGTTATCGACTCCGGGCATTGATATCAATCAACCCGATGCAAGCGGGCGCACACCTTTAACTGCAGCCGCCGAACGCGGGCACCACGAATGTGTCCGCCTACTGTCTCAGGATAATCGGACGGAACTTCTTGCCAGAGACGCTAAGGGGATGACCGCTCTTCATTATGCCTGTTGCAAAAGAAACGGCGCACAATGGCTGCCTTGGCTGCTCAAATCCCCTCTTGAGTCCACTCTGCTTAATGCCTTGCTGGAAACGGCCGTCTGTTCGCGCTCGGCGGAGGCTGTCCGAATTCTGATGCAGCATGCAGAGGCAGATGCCGGTCTCGTTATACATCTCATCCTCAAGTCTGTGGAAAACCTGCATGCAGAGTGTGAGAAAGTCCTTTTGGAAGTCTCAGATGAGGAGTGACGTCACTCAGCGTTTTTCGTAATGAGCAATACCCCTGCGGCTATCAGGAGGAGGGAGAGACACTTCTGCCATGTGAGGATGTCCAAGCCCAACGCAATTCCTACAACGGCAGCGATAATAGGCTGCACATAGTTATAAGCCGCCACCGTGGGAGGATCCAGCCGCCGCTGCCCCACAATCAACAGCAGATAGCTGAAAAAGGATCCCCCGATGACGACATAAGCAATGGCGAAAAGTTCCTGAAGGCTGAAAGTAACGCTTGGCAGAGCAGCAAGGCGGCTGCTCATCGGCAGCAGCATCAGCACAGCGGCAAACAGGAAGAGCCACTTCATGATGGTCACGGGATGATACCGACGCAGCACCCCGCCGAAAAAGACAAAATAACAGGCCGCAGAAAACTGGGATATGAGGCACAGCGTATCGCCCAGCGGATGCCCGCTGAGACCGCCGCCTGACCCGAGTATCAACACCAACGCCCCGACGGATGCCAGCAGGAACCCGCATACGCGCAGCAGTGTCACCCGATGGTGCAGAAACAGCGCGGCGAGTATAAAGGTCATCACCGGGGTGGACGTACCGACAACGCAGGCATTCGTGGGTGATGTGTACTGAATCCCCAGAACATAGAGGAACTGATTGATGACCATACCGCAGAGCGACATCCCCAGCAGCGGCAACCAGTCATTGCGGGCTATTTTCTCGCGCGGCGTCAGCGGAGAGATAAGCCAGAACAGCAGCGCCGCGCCGCTGACTCGGAAAAAGGCCAGCAGAACCCCATCGATAGCTCCGTTCTGCATGGCAAGCTTACACATGGGGCTCATCAGCCCGAACAGGAGGACTGCCCCAAGCGCGCAGATGTGACCTTTAAGCAGATAATGGCGCATGCGGTCGGCATTCTACCACAGCGTCCCCTGTTCTTCAATGCCAATCTGTTTTCGTTCCCCTGTTGACACCCCGGATCACCGTGCTATAATGCCGGTGATGAAGACACAACGGGAACTGATGGTATCGGGTGAATTGTATGACCCCATGGATTCAGAAATCGAGCGTCTCCGCAATCGCAGCCGAGACATACTGGCGCGATACAATGCCACGTCTCCGGCTGAGCAGGACACCAGAACCGCCCTGATGAGCGAATTCCTGGGCGGTCACGGTCGCAACCTGTATATCGAGCCCCCCTTTCGCTGCGACTACGGGTGCAACATCCGTGTCGGTGAGAATTTCTATTGCAACTTTGACTGTCTATTCCTGGATTCCGCTCCTATCACCATCGGCGACCGTGTCATGCTGGGGCCGGGAGTCCACATCTACACCCCCTGCCACCCGTTGCAGAAAGAACTGCGAGCCACCGGCAGGGAATACGCCAAACCTGTGACCATCGGTAACGATGTCTGGATTGGCGGCCGCGCCATCATCTGTCCGGGTGTTACCATTGGCAACGGTGTTGTCATCGGTGCCGGTTCCGTTGTGACTCGAGACGTGCCGGACAACTGCGTAGTCGCAGGCAACCCCGCCCGCATCATCCGTACCATTGAGCAGGTTTGAATCCTGTCAGCTCAGCGAGAGCGCGCCCCAATGCCGGAGAATTTGCATCACGCCGGATTCGGGAGAGATGTAGCCGCCGTGTTCCCGAAGCCATGCAAGAACCTCCGGGTGTGCATCGGACGGCGCGGCGTTAAATGCCCCCGGGAAGCGGGAAAAGGCATCCATATCGTTATGACCGTCGCCGATGATAAGAAGGCGGTCCTCCGCCAGTTGCCATGCCTCTGCCACGTGAGCCAGCGCAGAGCCTTTGTGAAAGCGGGAGTCTGCCAGGCGCATGTAGCGCCCTGCCCGCTGCATGGAAACATCCGCATATTGTGCCATGAGCGGCTGCAAAAGCTCAGCAAGTGCATCCATCGTAGCGCCATCAGCCGCTTCCACGGAAAGGGGGTCGGACGGCGCTATTATCCATTCCAATTTCGGACTTGTATGGCGAATTTTATCCAACTCCGCATGCAGCGGGGTCTGCATGCGTTGCTGCAGGAGAGCAGCAGCACGGTTGGCCGCTTCATTATGCGATTGCAACGGACGAAGTGTTCCTGCGGCATCAGCAAGATACACAAAGCGCTCACAGGTGCAAATAAAATCCGGCAAAAAGGGAGCAATGGGTGCCAAATCATCGAAAAGATAGGCCATGGTTCGGCCCGTATTGATTCCCCATCGAACACCACGGGCACGCCATTGCTGCATCAGCTCAAAAAACTCCATCGGGATGGGCGGAGTGACGTCTCCGCGCCAGAGAGTGCCGTCAAAATCCAGAGAAATGAGCCAACGGCAAGGCTCATGCTGAGGCAGAGTCTGCCCCATCGGGAGAAAACTGTCCATGGGGCTTTACTTTTTAACGGGTGCTTTCTCCGGCTTGGGTTTGAGCCCCGGGGTGATGGACTTGCTGAGAGGGATTTTTACCCCCTTGGTGAGCTGAGCCCGCACGGCCGTCTTCATATCCACCTTAAAAGAGCTGGGCATGGAGCCTTCAGGGATTTTATCACCCTTTTTGCGCATGTGGATTTCCACACGTCGGTTGAGGTTTTGCTGCTCTTTGGGGAGCTTGGTATCGACCAAGGGCGCGCTGCAACCGCAGGAGCGGATGTAGACATTGTTCACCGGCACATTATTACCGGAAAGCCATTCGCGCACGGCAGCGGCGCGCTGCATACCCAGCAAGGCGTTATAATCATCGCCGCCCACGCTGTCGGTGTGACCTTCTATCAGGAACACCGTCTCCGGGTTCTTCTGAATGAGCGCGGCCAGTTGCAGCATGGTGATGCGAGCCGAGTTCTTGAGCTGACTTTCATTAAAGCCGAACAGCACGTCGGCACCCAGGCGCGCCACGCCGGACTTGGCGCTCAGATTACCCTCGCCCAGCAAGTCTGCAAGGCTACGGGTATCAGCGGGCAAGTCTCCATGCCCGAGCTTAGTCGCAGATTCGCGCAGGTCCTTTTCCATGAGAGATGAAGCTTCATCCACCGTCTCAGGCTGAGCCTCTACGGCGGCGACAACTTCATTACTGTTGACCGGGGCGGGCTCGGGGATATCCAGAGCCTCGCGAGGCACGGCTTCCATCTGCAGCGCCCCTACATCCAGCTGTGCCGGGGGAATATCGCTGATAGAGGGAGCAGCCTCCTGCGTATAGACCGGCTCGGGCAAAGCAATTTCCGTCTTACCGGGAGCCATGACCAGCTCCTCCATCTCGGCATCCAGGATATCAATTTCCTGAGGCTCGTAGGTCATTTCTTCAATTTCTTCCGGGGGAGGAGGAGGCTCTTCGGTCTTGGCTTCTTCCAGCTCTTCTTCCGGTTGTTGCTTGACAACAACGCGGATTTCCTCATCCTGTACCCGCTGTGGGGCTTCGAAAAGATTGCGGAAGTTGAATTGAATGACGGCGGGCCCCCACAGGAACACGATGATATGCAATACGGCCGCAGCACAAGCCGCTCCCAGGGCTATGGGCAGCATATCTCGCTGCTTGGTCAGTTCGTAGCCCTCTCGGCGACGATTACCAACTCTGCGGGATTTAGAAAAGGATAATGACATGAGAAAACGCAACTTATAAGTGTAAATCCGATGTGGGGACGGGACGCGCCGGATCAGCGATGCGCGGCGAGAGAATAGCATCAGCCACCGGGCCATCCAGCCAGTGAACGAGAGAGGTCATGGCTGTTTCCTCATCAAACAGCCTCTTCACATCCGGCAGGACATCCCGCTGTCTGGGAGAGAGCGACGGAAGAGCCCCATCACCGCCGAGGAGCGCCCACACTTCGCGCTTATCACTGCACAAACGATGATAAATGGTAAGAGAATCGGCCAAGGTACAGACGGGATTGTCTCGAGTCAAATGAATGACCAGTACGGGCACATCCCGGTCGATGAACGAAGCCTGTTCTACGGGAGCCACATCAAAACACTCCATGCCTACGGTGCGATCCATCCGCAGGTTCATCAACTCCAGAACCACCGGGGTAAGCAGAGAATCCGGCAGCATGCGTTTTACTGACTGACGAAGAGAGGCGTAGGCATCGATGACAGCAAGTCCCTGAATGCGCTTATCGTGAGCGGCAGCCCGCAACAACAGTCCGGCTCCATATCCCTGTCCCACGGCAACAATGACCGGATTGGGGCGCTCGCTATCTGCCACCAGCGCATCAATGAGCAGGGGCACATCCTGACTTTCCCGGAGTCCGTGGGTGCAATAAGGGCGTCTGTTATCCATGCCTCTGGGGTCCCAGAGAACGCAACGCAATCCGGCAGCAGTAAGCGTTTCTGCCAGCGGAAGCGCAGAGCGAATGCCATGATCCCAGTCCACACAAAGGAGCACATAGTCAATTACTCCCAGTTTTTCCACCGGATTGACGGATAAATCGCTCATGACGGTGAGCTGCCGAGAAGATTCTTCGCCCTCCTTGGATACCAGAACGGCCTGCATGTCTCCACCGTCCCAACCTTTAAACGTAAAGGGTTCTATGTGAAGACCCAGCACTTTTTTCGGCAGATTGGAATATCCCGTGTATGCCTGATTCATGGGCACGAGGATGGGCTGCACCTGCCCCTCAATATAAAACCAGACACGCACGACAGCTGCCCCCGCAAGAAGCAGGAACAGCAGGATAAGCAGATGCCTGAAACGGTGCTTTCTCATCGTCGCATCGGCATTATAACAGCCCCCTAGCCCGCCTGCAATCTGAAATTAAGCCATATGCTTGAATAATAACACTTCGGGCAGCACCATGCCACCCGAAGTGTTAGAAAATGGCTAAGAAAAGGGGTCTTTACTCGCCCAGCTGGCTGGCAAGCATCTGTGCCACTCCATGGAAGGCCGCCGCCACGCGGCTCTGCCCGGGGTCCTGAAGAGCCACGGGTGCTCCTTGGTCACCACCCTCTCGGGTACTGATGTCCAACGGAATCTTGCCCAGAAGAGGCACATTGAGCTTCATGGCCTCGCGGTCGCCGCCACCCTCGCCGAAGATGTGGTAGACCAGGCCATCGCTCGGGCAAATGAAGTAGCTCATATTCTCAATGATGCCCAGAATCGGGGTTTCGACTCGCTGGAAGAGCCCCACAGCCTTGCGGGCATCGATAAGCGCCACCTCTTGAGGCGTGGTTACGATAACAGCACCTGCAAGGTCCACCGTCTGCACGATGGTGAGCTGAATATCACCGGTGCCCGGAGGCATATCGAGGATAAGGAAATCCAGTCCCCCCCAATCGACATCGCGCAGGAACTGCTGAACGTAGCGGGTAGCCAGCGGGCCACGCACCGCCACGGGGGAAGCCTCATCCACCATCAGGCCCATGGAAAGGAGCTTGATGCCGTGTGCTTCCACGGGAAGGAACTGCTCTTTTTCGGAGCAGCCGGGGCGTTCTTTCGTGCCGAACATCAGCGCCATGGAAGGGCCATAGATATCCAAATCAAGCAACCCTGTGCGATAACCGAGACGGGAGAGAGCCACCGCAAGATTCGCGGATACGGTGGATTTACCCACACCACCCTTACCGGAAGCAACGGCAATCACGTGCTTCACGCCGGGTACGGAGGATTTCCAATCGGCCGGATCATCATTCGGTGTTTTGGCTTTCACCTTGGCGGGGGCATGGTGCTCGATATTCACATCAAGCTTCTTCACACCGGGGAGCTCCTTCACAACGCCCATCACATTCTCGTAGATGTAGCGGGGGACGTCAGAGTTCTTACTCTCCACCACAAGACCGATAGTGACCGCGCCCTCCGGGCTCACCTCGATGTTGCGCACCAGACCGAACGATACGATATCACGCGAGAACCCGGGGTATTTCACCGTGGTCAGAGCGGCGCGGATCAGCTCAGGAGTCAGATTGATTTCACTCATGGTATATAAACAGATTGAAAATTAAGCCTTCTTAAAGCGCTTCCAGGGCATGATGATGGATTCCACCACCCAGACAAAAGCGGAGCAGCAAGCACGGAAAGCAGTCACCAGCGGATGAACACGGCGGCGGAAGCCCGTGAAGTGCTCATAGAACAGACTGGCAGCCACAATGCAACAAATGGTGGTGAACTTGAGAACAATGCCCATATGCCAGTGAATATCGCAGGCGGCAAGAGCCATCTCCGTGGTAAGTGCCACACCCACAAAGCCTACCAACAGGAATGCCGTGTAACCGAGAATCGGGTGCTTTTCTATGACACCAATGCACCAGCCGGCCACGATTCGCAAGGCGGCAATGCCAATGAACACACCCAGACATACTACCCAAAGATGCATTTCTTCCGGGATTTCCTTCACGCCGTTGACCATACCGACGGCAGCCACCACGTTATCGAGAGACAGCGACAAATCCATCAGCTCAATGCTCAGAATGGTCATCAGGAATGTCTTGCCTGCTGTCTTGGCGGCTTCGCCACCTGCTGATGAGTCCGATTTTGACTTAGGATGCAGCTGCACGTGCTCACATGCCAGGTAAATGAGGTAGATTGCACCGAACCACTTGACCCAGGCATTGTGCATAAGCCACGCCACCAGAGCCAGCACGACACCACGGAACACATAGGCGCCGACCAAGCCCCAACGCAAGGCTGCTTTCTGCTGATGCTTAGGCAAATGAGACGCCATAGCGGCAATCCCCAACGCATTATCCACGGAGAGCAAGCCTTCTATGAGAATCAAGTTAAAGATAACCATACCGCAGGCCGTCAGAAAGGCCGGCATATTTTCGATACTTTCCCAAGCAGTAACAATATCAGCAAGCATGCAGGTGTTCTATCACAGCCCACCCGCAGATGCAAGCGCAGGATTTGTCATTCTGGAGGCTCATGCTTGACAAGACTCCGATGCCTGCGTTAGAATAGGAGCGGTATATCCGGCATGAAAACAATACTAGTCACAGGAGGAACAGGATTTATCGGGGCCAATCTGTGCCGTCGACTTATAGCAGACGGACATCGGGTCATTTGTCTGGACAACAACTACACCGGCTCATTGGACAATGTGCAGGAGCTGATGGAGAACCCGCAGTTCTCCTTTGTGGAGCACGATGTTATCGAGCCCTATGACTGCCCGGAAAAGCTGGATTACATCTATAATCTGGCCTGTCCGGCCTCCCCTCCTTTTTATCAGGGCAATCGCTCAATCTTCACTACAAAAACCTGCGTATTCGGTATCATCAATATGCTGGAACTGGCCAAGCGCGACGGTGCCCGCATCTTGCAAACCTCGACCTCAGAGGTATACGGAGAGCCGCTGGTGCATCCGCAGCCGGAAAGCTATCGCGGCAATGTCAACCCGCACGGCATCCGCGCCTGCTACGATGAAGGCAAACGCTGTGCGGAAAGCCTCATGTTCGACTACCACCGCCATGAGGGAGTGGATATTCGTGTCATTCGTATCTTCAACACATACGGCCCGTACATGAACCCTGATGACGGGCGCGTGGTATCCAATTTTATCTGTCAGGCTCTTCGCGGGCAGGATATCACTATCTACGGCGAGGGGCAGCAGACCCGCTCATTCCAGTACATTGATGACCTCATCGAAGGCATGGTACGCATGATGGAAAATGAACACGGCTTTATCGGCCCTGTCAACATCGGCAATCCCGGAGAGTTCACCATTCTGCAGCTGGCCGAACAGGTGCTGAGCAAAATTCAAACCTCTTCCAAACTCGTCTACCGTCCCCTGCCCGGTGATGACCCGACCCAGCGCCGACCGGATATCACGCTGGCCGGCAAAGAACTGGGCTGGGCACCCACCATCAACCTGGACAAGGGGCTCGACCTCACGATTGCGTATTTCCGCAACAAGCTCGGGCTGTAACAAAAACTCTCCCTATTATGCAAGAACTCACAGAATCCATAGGCAAGTATCTTCTCGCCGTTATTTCTCCCCTTATCCGGCACCCGGAAAAGGCAGAGCTGCGAGTAGCTGCGTCACCGGAGGTCGACGTCGCACGTTTCCGACTGGTGCTGGAGCAACCGGATGTGGCGAGAGTAATCGGGCGCAACGGCATGACAGCCTCAGCCATCCGCTCTCTGGCTAAGGCGGCCGGAGAGAAACGGGGCATCAAAGTCGTTGTTCACATCATTTCCCACGAGGAAGTGGAGGTCTGAATTATTCCGGACCGTTCATGCAGGGGCTCTTTGCAGACGAATCCTTATCCGGTCGCGCAGCCCGCGTGCTGGTGGATGGCCTCAATGACATGGTTCTGGACTATGCCATTCCTCCCGGAATGGACGGCGTGACACGCGGCAGCCGCGTGGAAGTTCCCCTGCGCGGCCGCGGTGCAACCGGGACGGTACTATGTCTGGTGCCACCGGATGCACAATGGAGCGGTGCGCTACGCCCCCTCCGCAGGCTGGTGAACGAAGAGCCTGTCGTTTCCCCGGTACTCATGGACTTGGCAGAATGGGCAGCGCGATACTACGCCGTACCCGTCGAGCAGATGATACGCTGCATTGTGCCGGAGCCTGTGCGACAGGAACGGCATGAAGAAAAAACACGTAAAGTTGCTGTTCTGACCAACTGGCCGGATGATGATAAGCTCAACAAAATCAACTCGCGCGCCCCACGACAGGCACATATCCTGCGCTACCTGCATCAGACCACCGAAAAACGCGCACCGCTGGCAGATTTGGGCGGCACGGCGGCCTTGAATCCGTGCCGAGCTCTGGAAAAACAAGGATTCGTCAGAATAGAAGAAGAAAATGTCCACCGCGACCCTGCCGGTGAGGAAAACTTTGCCCAGAGCGAGCCTTTGCAATTAAACGATGAGCAGGATGCAGTCCTGAAAGCCGTACTGGCTGCCACGGATGCGGGCGATTCCAAACCCATGCTGCTGCAGGGGGTCACCGGCTCCGGCAAGACTGAAGTATATCTTCAAGCTGCTCAGCATGCCATGGAACAGGGGAAAGGCGTGCTCATCCTCGTGCCGGAAATCTCGCTAACCCCCCAGACAATGGCCCGTTTCAAGAGCCGCTTTGCTGCGCATCAGGGCTCCGTAGCCATTCTGCACAGCGCCATGAGCGATGGTGAACGATTTGATGAATGGCATTCCATCCGGCGGGGCACGGCGCGTATTGCCATCGGGCCGCGCTCTGCCCTGTTCGCGCCGGTGCAAAATCTGGGGCTCATCATTGTGGATGAAGAGCATGACGGCTCCTACAAGCAGGAAAACAGTCCCCGTTATCACGGCCGCGACCTGGCGGTGCTGCGGGCTAAAATGGAAAACGCTGCCATCCTGCTGGGCTCTGCCACACCCTCTCTGGAATCTCTGCAGAATGCCCGAATTGGGAAATATACCCTGCTGCGCATGGATAAACGCGCCGACGGCCAACACCTGCCGCTTACACGCGTGCTGGACATGCGCACGGAGGCAAAGGATAAGAGGAATCTGGGCATTCTGTCAGAGCGACTTCGTATGGCAATAGAGGACAGACTCCGCAAACAGCAACAGGTCATCCTGCTGCTGAATCGCCGCGGGTTTGCCCGCGCCCTGCAATGCCCGGATTGCGGGCATGTGGCACACTGCGAACATTGCGCACTGCCCATGACCTACCACGCAACGGAAAACAGGCTGGTGTGCCACCTCTGCGGATTCCGTGCCGTTGTACCCCGCCGCTGCCCCGAGTGCAACTCCGACAACATCCTGTTGGAAGGGTATGGCACACAGAAAGTTGAGGCTGTTTTGCGCCGGTGTTTCCCTCAAGCCAGACTTCAGCGAGTGGATGCCGATGTCACGACTCGCAAAAATGCCCTGCGCGACATCCTGAATGACTTCCGCGCCGGCAGAACGGATATCCTGCTGGGCACCCAGATGATAGCCAAAGGTCTGGACTTTCCCCGCGTCACGCTCGTGGGGGTGCTGAATGCGGATTTGGGACTGAATATTCCCGATCCCCGTGCTGCCGAACGCACATTCCAGCTGCTGACCCAAGTAGCAGGACGAGCCGGACGAGGGGAATTGGACGGAGAGGTGATTGTGCAGACCTATTCCCCCCAATCCTGCGCGATTCAGTTTGCCAGACGGCATGATACGGATGGATTTTCTGAAAATGAACTGGGGTTACGCCAACAGTTCGATTTCCCGCCATTCTGTCACATGGCGGTGCTGACGGTGCGCTCTCCGCAGGAGGAAATGGCACGATTCTCTCTGGAAACCCTTCATAAACGACTGATGGCAAAACTTCCCCCGCAGGTACAGGTGAGTGATCCCCTGCCCGCGCCCATCGCGCGAGCATACGGGCAATTCCGCTACCAGTGCACTTTCAAGGCCCCGAGTGCCCGGATAATTGCGGATATCGTCTCTGCCGAAATTGCCGCCATGCAGTTCGGTGAGGATATTATCGCTACGCTGGATATAGACGCCTACAGCTTCATGTGAGGCTTTTTTCTTGACAAAAAGCGTATTAAACGCTAGTCTCCGAAACGATGAAACGCTTTTCGTTATACACAATATTGGCCGGCTTGTTTCTGGGTTCATCCTTAAGCATCGCGCAGGATGTACGAGCTGAGTCGGCAGCGGAAACTCCGGCACTCAGCACCGTGGCGGACTCCCTCTCTAAACTGGCTTCCGTGGGAGCGCCTTCTTTCAATAAAGATGCGGAGTATTTCATCTATCTGTTCTCTGCGAGCTGGTGCGGTCCCTGCCGCCGGGTAATGCCGCAGATTGTCAATTACTATAAAGATGTTCTCAGTAAGGACAAGCGCGTGGAAATCATTCTGTTGGATTTGGATCGGACAGCGGATGCCGCGAAGGCATATATCGCGCACTACAATGTTGATTTTTACACGATTATGGGGACAACTCCGGGAATAGAAAATCAACTTCCGGGTGCATACCAGGTGAGAGGTATTCCCCACTACATTATCGTGGACAAAAACGGCAAGAAACTCAGTTCGGGGCATGCGGCCGGGCTCATTCCTGTCGTGCAAAAGCTCAGCCATTAACGACACAGAACGTCTCACATTCAAGCAATGAAGATGAAAAAATCTTTCTTGCTGATTTCCCTGCTGAGTATACTCGCAGCAGCACCTCTCTCTGCTCAGAAAACAGAGAGAGCACAAGAGACCGCTGCAGAAGCCGTTGTCTCCGGAGAAGAAACGATTCTGAGCAAGGTTCGCAAGCTGAAACCCAAGTTCGGCAAATTGCCCAAATCAGCAGATTATCTCGTTGTCTGTAAAATTTCAGCCGATAACGCTTCTTCTGAAAATATACTGGAAGACATTGCCGAGCAAAAGGATAAGCTCCGGAAAAAGGGGGTAGCCCTGCTTCTGCTCTGTGAGGACAAATCCTCTAAAGCGGCCGCGGCCATGATGAAAAAGAAAAAAGCGAAACTTCCCACTGTTTTCACCTCTGAACTTCCGAAAAAAATTAAGGATATTTCCCTTTACCTTCCGGAAACCAATTCAGCGGTCGCCATTTTAGACATGGAGGGACAAACGCTTCGTTCCGGAGGCTCTTCCCTCGCAGACAATCTCCTGAATGAATTAAGCCTCGTCGAAAAAGAAAAAGAGCGCCGGCAAATGGAGGCGCAAGAGGAAGCAAAGAATCAGGCGGCATTAAAGGAATGGGCTGCACAGGAAGTGGATGCCGATAAATACCCTGTGGCTGCCGGGCTCAAGGGCATTACCACATCCCCTACTCACGGGACCTTTGACACTAAGGCTGATTACTATATCTACCTCTACTCTGCCAGCTGGTGTGGGTTGTGTGCGAGAATTATGCCCCAAGTCATAGAGACCTACCGGGAGATGAAAAACACCAGTCAACCGAAAGTGGAAATTATCCTCATGGGCGTTGACAAAACGGCAGAAGGGGTAGCAACCTATCGTAAAGAGGAAAAGTTACCTTTTTACACAGTTTTTGCCAGAGACAGAGAGGTGCAGAAGCTTCCGGGATTTTATTCGGTCAGCGGCATTCCCTTCTGCGTATTTGTTGACAAAGATGGCAACCAAATATATAGTGGTTTGGGAGGAAAGGCTATTTTTGAATGGAAAGATACCATCGAAAAGGCAAAGATTCAGCAAAACAATTAAACAGCCTACTCAAAAAAGCCATCTTAACCGATGGCTTTTTCGTTGACAAATGGATATCAAACCTGTACGATGCACCCGTAACCGGTTATAAAACGATGACGAAGAACATTTTTTCTGTCCTTTGCCTGCTGGGCTTCATGATGGCTCCCGCCACCTATGCTCAGGATATTGATGCTGACACTACAGAAAAGGTCAGCACTGATAAGAAGAATAAGAAGAACAACGTACTCAGCAAGGTAAAGAAGCTCAAGCCCAAGTTTGCCAAGCTTCCCAAGTCTGCTGACTACCTGATGATTTGCAAACTTTCCGCAGAAGATTCCGATGCTGCTGAAATGTTGGATACTCTTGCCGATGAAACCTCTAAGCTGAAAAGCAAGAAAGTGGCACTTCTGATTCTCTGCGAAGATGAGTCAGGCAAGAAAGCCGCCAAGATGATGAAAGCCGCTAAGCTGAAAGTGCCCGCGGTATTCACGTCCTCTCTGCCGGACAAGGTGGAAGATGTTTCCGAATACCTGCCGGACACCTCCGACACCGTCACCTGTGTAGATATGGCCGGTGAGGTTGTATTCTCCGGCGATGCCTCCCTTGCCGGTTCCTGGCAGGAAGCTTTCGAGGAAAAGGAAGCTCAGAAAAACTGGGCTACTCTTAAAGTCGATGAGAAGAGATTCCCCGTGGCGGCAGCCCTGAAAGCCATTTCAACTCCAACTTTCGGCACATTCGACACGAAAGCCGATTATTTCGTCTATCTCTTCTCCGCCAGCTGGTGCGGCCCCTGCAAAGCCATCATGCCGGACATTGCAGGAACTCATTATACCGAAATGCGAAAGACGAAAAAGCCCAGCGTAGAAATCATCCTGGTTGGTCTGGACAGCACGCCTGAGGGGGTCGGCTCATACCGTGACCATTACAAGGCCAAATTCTTCGCCGTACACGGCAAAGATCCGGCGGTGTCACAGCTTCCCGGCTATACCTCCCCCAACGGCATCCCCTTCTGCATCTTCGTGGATAAGAATGGTAATGTTATTCATTCCGGCCACGGTAGTGCCATTGCCAACTGGAAAAACATTGTAGAAAACGCAAAATAAGCCTATGAAACGAGCTGCCATATTCTCCCTGCTTAGCCTCGCGTTCGGGGTGTTATTCTCCCCGGTATCATTGGCGCAGGACGAAGCCCCTGTTGATGCTCCTATTTCTTCAAAAAAGGCTGACAAGAAAAAACAGCCTGACAGCCCGGTTGTGAAGGCCGTCAAGAAGATGAAAAAGGTCAAAGGCCGCCTCAATGCCAAGGCCGATTACTACATCTACCTCTTCTCTGCCAGCTGGTGTGGCCCCTGCTGCAAGGAAATGCCCGAGATTGTAGAACATCACAAGAAAATGAAAAAAGACGGGCGTGTGGATATCATTCTCATGGGCAAGGATGATTCGCCGGCAGATGTCAAGGCTTTTATCAAACAGTTCAACATGAAGTTTTATGCGGTGATGGCCAGCGACAAGGATGCCCCCAAGGTTCCCGGGTTCACCAATCCTTCCGGTATCCCGTTCTGCATCGTGGTTGATCGCTATGGCCGCGTCATGGCGCAGAGTCATCCAGCCGGCATTATCCCGAACTGGGAAGCCTACACGATTGATAAGGGCGTCCCCGAACCTCCGGCCGAATCGGAAAAATAACCCGCTCACCACACAGAAAGGCAGTCGCCAGGCTGCCTTTCTTTCGTCTTGCTGAAACAGCGAAAATATGGTAGGCTGTGGCCATGGAACTCACGCTTGACTCTCCGCTGGACATGCACCTGCATCTGCGGGATGGGGATATGTTGAAACTGACGGCTCCGCTCTCATCTGATTTTGCGGGAGCGGTCATCATGCCGAATCTTGTGCCGCCGGTAACTACGCCGGATATGATGCAGGCATACGCGGAGCGAATTCGCGCAGCCATGGACGGCGCAGAGTTCACCCCCTACATGACGCTCTTCTTCACTGCTATGGGGGAAACGGAGCTGGCAGCAGCCGCAGCCACGCCCGGGTTCTTCGGATTCAAGCTCTACCCGGCAGGCATCACCACCAACAGCGAGGGTGGCGTCTCTAATCTGGCAGAGGCTGAACATACTCTGAAACTGATGGAGGAAATGGGAATTCCCCTGCTGGTGCATGGAGAGAGCCACGGATTTGTGATGGACCGCGAGCAGGAGTTCCTCTCCGTCTATCGCCATCTGGCGACCGCCTACCCGAAGCTTCGTATCAGCATGGAGCACATCACCACCGCCGCCGCCGTGGAATTACTGGATGAGTTCCCCAACCTCTGTGCCACCGTGACGCTGCAACACCTGCTCATTACGCTGGATGATGTGGCGGGAGGCATGCTGCAACCTCACCTCTTCTGCAAGCCCATAGCCAAGCGTCCATCCGACCGCGAAGCACTGCTGCAGGCCGCGCTCAACGGACATCCGCGTCTCATGTTCGGCAGCGATTCCGCCCCCCACCCCCGCTGCAAAAAAGAAGCCTGCGGCTGCGCTGCCGGTGTCTTTACCTCTCCCGTTGCGCTGCCGAAACTGGCAGAACTCTTCACCGCCCACGGTGCTGCGGACAAGTTGCAGGATTTCGTCTCCGGCAACGCATGCCGTTTGTATGGTTTGAACCCTGTCACTAAACAGGTCACGCTCTGCGACACACCCATGCAGGTACCTGCCCGCTACCGCAGCTATGGTCAGGAGGTTGTGCCCATGTACGCCGGACAGGTTCTTCCCTGGAGCATTAAAGCCTGAACCCATGCAGGACGCCCCCATTCCTTCTGCTGATGAGCTGCGGGCTCTGTTGGCAGAAATTGCCGGCATGCACATGCCGTACGGCAAATACGGCCCGAACACCTATCCTCCGGATGGATGCCCGCTCATGGATTTGCCCACTGAATATCTGGACTGGTTCTGGCAGCGAGGCTGGCCGAAAGGCAAGTTGGGTCGGCTCATGGAGCAGACTCTTCTCATCAAAAACAGCGGGTTGGATAAACTCTTTGACCCTTTCCGTGCCGCTAACGGCGGCAGACGCAAATACCCCCGAAAATCATGATTCATTATCTCCGTTCCATCTTTCTGGCAGCACGCCCCAAAACCCTGCCGGCCGGCATTGTGGCCGTCTGGGCAGGCTGTGTGATTGTACACAAATTCCAAACACACATGCCGGAAACCGGTATTCAATTAAATTGGACGCTGGCACTCTTCACCGTGCTGAGCTGCATGTGCATCCAGATTGCCTGCAACTTCTTCAATGATTCCATTGATGCCACCAAAAACGCCGACACGGAGAAACGGCAAGGGCCGCGCCGCATCACGGCCAGCGGGGATATGAGCCCTCTGACCGTCAAACTCTGGGGCTGTGCCTTTCTCTCCGCCGCCGCCCTGCTTTCCATTCCGCTGATAGAGGCCCAGGGGTGGCCCATTCTCGCCATCGGCATTCCTTCCATGTTCTTTGCCTACGGCTATACGGGGGGGCCGTGGCCGCTGGCTTATCATGGTCTGGGGGAATTATTCGTGCTGTTATTCTTTGGCTTGGTGGCCGTGGCCGGCACCGTTTTTGTGCAGGTGGGCTGGCAACCCGGTTTTGAACACATCTACGCCACCGCCTTCATCATCGGCATCCAATGCGGGTTGCTCTCCTGTGTGCTCATCGAGGTGAACAACATCCGCGACCGCAAGGAAGACGCCGGCACCGGCAAACGCACGCTGGCCGTGCGTCTGGGGGACGGAAAGGCACGCGGCCTTGCCATGGCGTTCATCGTTGCCCCGTATGTCACCCTCAAGCAAACGGCTTTCTTCCTGCCGGGCTTCAACTGGAACATCTGCTGGATTGCCGCCATTCTGTTAGGAGGCTATATCCTGCTGAAGCTGCGTACCATGCCGGCCAACATAAAAATGAACCTCCTGTTGGGGCTTTCCTCTCTGCACATGGTACTCTTCCTGCTGGCGCTGACGCTGTAATCCATGCTGCCGATTGACCAGATACGCCGAGAGGTGCAGGAAGCCGTGCGAGAGCCCGGGTTCTGCGTACTGCTTAGCGCCCCAACGGGCTCCGGTAAATCCACCCGAGTTCCGGGGATGCTGCTGGAAGCAGGATGCGGTGAGCGCGGCACCATCATCGTGGTACAGCCCCGCCGTCTGGCCGCCCGGCTGCTGGCCGGTTATGTGGCACGGCAATTTCCCTGTCAACTCGGTCGGGAAGTCGGCTATACGGTGCGTTTTGACTCTCGCAAGAGCGATTCCACTCGCATTCTCTTTGTGACGGACGGCATTCTGGAGCGCAGATTGACCGATGACCCTGAACTGCGAGGCGTATCTGCCGTTATTTTCGATGAGGTGCATGAGCGCCGACTGTCGGGGGATTTATGTCTGGCGCGGGTGCTGCAACTGCAACAGAGCGCACGACCGGATATCGGCGTGTTCGTGATGTCTGCCACACTGGAGCTGGATAAGCTGCAGGATTACCTGCCGCAGGCAAAAGTACTGCGCGCAGAAGGACGGCTTTACCCCGTCGAGGTGAGCTATCGTCCACCCGTAGCAGTACGCAACCGTTTCGGCTATGTGGTGCCGCCACCGGTCTGGGAGCAATGTGCGGATGCCGTTTGTCATTTGGCAGAGCAGCCGGACAGCGGGGACATTCTGGTCTTTCTACCGGGTGCGTATGAGATACGCCGCACGGTGGAACTGCTGGAGCAGCGCCCTGCCCTCCGCGGGCGCGATATCTTCCCCCTGCACGGCCAAATGCCGCCGGAAGCGCAAGCCCAAGCCGTAGAATGCGGCGAACGCCCGAGAATCATCGTTTCCACCAACATTGCAGAAACATCCCTCACCATAGAGGGTGTACGTTCCGTTGTGGACAGTGGGACGGCTCGCGAAGCCAGATGGGACCCGAATCGCGGCATGTCCACCCTCCATGTGGAGCCTATTTCTCAAGCGCAGGCAGAACAACGCACAGGGCGAGCCGGCCGACTCGGTCCCGGCCGCTGCATCCGTCTTTGGAGTGAAGCGGAGCATCGCCGCAGAGCGCCGTTCCCTTCACCGGAGGTACACAGAGCCGATATCTCGGCTGCATTTCTCAATCTGCTGGCCTGGGGCTGCCGCTCGCTGCACGACATTCGCGTCTTTCCCTGGCCGGATGCACCGTCAGAAGCGGAGACTCAACGCGCCTGGCAACTGTTGAATAATCTGGAAGCTGTCGATTCTACCGGGCTTTCGGATATCGGTCGTCGCATGCTGGTCTATCCGCTGCCGCCGGTGATGGCGCGCATGCTCGTGGCGGGAACAGATGGTGGCTGCGAAGCGGAAATGGCTGCCATTGCCGCGCTTCTGCAGAGTGAACAAGTGGCTCTTGCCTCCGGCCTGAGCGACACCCTGCGGCATGAAGACGATTTTACGGATTTTCAGGCAGAATGGCGAGCCGTGCAAGCTGCCGAGCAGCTGCGCTACGCCCCGGATGCCTGCAACCGACTCGGGATTCAGGGGCGCGCCGCCCGAGAGGTCAGAGCAGCCTATCGTCAGATGCTCAAACACCCGCAGGAACCGGATTTTGCCGGGCATCGGCAGGGGATTGTTCAAGGGCTGCTCGGTTCTTTCCCTCTGCATGTGGCTGCCCGTAACCGCACCGCCTCGGAAACAGCTCGACTCACTGCCCGCAGGGGGGGCAAAGTGGCGGCGGACTCTGTGGCTCGCAAAGCTGATATTTTCCTGGCGGCAGAGGTTGCCGAAATCGGAGGCAAGGGGGTGGAAACCCGGCTTTCCCGCTGCACCGTGCTGAGAGTAACAGATTTACCCACAACGGAGGGTGACGTAGCGATGTATGATTCCAATCGCCGCAGGGTGCTCAATATGCACAGGCTGCTTTACCGTGATTTGGTGCTGGAAGAAAAGGAGACCGGAGACGCCGCCCCCGATGCGGCCGCCCCGCTTCTGGCAGATCAGGTAGTACGCGGTAATCTGCGGTTGGAAGGGTGGGATGGCCATGTGCTGCAATGGATTAACCGTCTGACCTGCCTACGCAATGCCATGCCGGAGCTGGAGTTACCCGATTTCGGAGAAGAGGACAGATTGGTGGCCATCACCATGCTTTGCGAGGGGGCTATCTGTTACAAAGATATTCAGAATCGCCCCGTGCTGCCCATTCTGGGCGAGTGGCTTTCCCCCTGGCAGAAAGAATGTCTCAACCGCTATGCACCCAAGGCCATTAAATTGCCCAACGGCCGAGAGGTGAAGCTCTTGTACCGAGAGGACGGCACCCCTAGCTTTGCGCTGAAATGTCAGCTACTCTTCGGTGTTCCGCAGACCCCGGTGATAGCAGACGGGCGGGTACGCTGTCTCATTGAAATCCTCGCCCCCAATCAACGGCCTTATCAGATAACCTCTGACCTCTCCTCTTTCTGGCGAACCGGTTACCCACAAATGAAAAAAGACCTCGCCGGGCGCTATCCTCGCCACGACTGGCCGGACACCGCACCGGATGCTTCCCTATAATCATTCTTCCATTCGTATGAAATCTTCACTTGCTATTTTCAGTTCCCTGCTTTTGCTGTTCAACGCGGCGGCTCATGAGCGTCACCCGTTCTTTGATGCGCACACTCCTCATGACCTCACGCAACAATCGACAGCCACGGAGCTGAGCATTGCCCCGGCTACGGATATTCGTATCACAGCAACATCTGAAATGCCGCAGGCTGCCCCGCTGCTGCTCACGGCTTGGCGCGGGGAGCGTTGCTCTGCGCAACTTGCCATCCGCGCCGACGGGAAGGCCAATCAACTTACAGTGAACTGCCCCCCGCTGAGCAACGGCAACAGCAGCATCCCGGTCTCTGCATCCCTGCTCCTCTATACCAAAGCGCATGGAATGCCCACCGCAGACATCATCTCACGGGAAACTTCCTGCAATAATCCCAACGGCGTGATGCGCGGCGTCTGGCTGCAGATAGATGTGCCCCAGAATGCGGCGCCGGGGCTCTACACGGGGTTACTTTCTATCAGCGCAGAAGGCTGCGAGGCCGTGCAGCAGGAAATCACGCTGGAGGTAGAGGCTGCCAATCTTCCGAAGCCGAAAGACTGGAAAATCCACCTGGACCTCTGGCAGCACCCGCAGGCACTTGCCCGCTGGCATGATGTGGAGCCCTGGTCTGCCGAGCATTTTGCCCTGCTCCGCCCCCTGATGAAGCGGCTGGCGGATGCCGGGCAGAAATGCATCACCTGCACCCTGTTGGATGAGGCTTGGAATGCTCAGACCTATGACTGGTTCCCCTCCATGGTGCGTTGGGTGCGCGGCAAAGATGGGCAGATGCGCTATGACTACACATCTCTGGATGCCTGGATTCACTTCATGCACGATGAAGTGGGCATCCGAGAGCAAATCAGCTGCTACACCATGATTCCCTGGCACCTCAGCGTCAGGTTCTTTGATGAAGCAACAGGCAAATATGCTTCCGTCAAAGCCGTTCCCGGCACTCGGGAATACGATGAACTCTGGGCCCCCTTCCTGCGCGACTTCCACGCCCACATGCAGCAAAAAGGCTGGGCAGAAAAGACCTGTATTGCCATTGATGAGCGACCGGACGCCTATGTCCGCGCCGCCATGAAACTCATTGACGAAAACGCCCCCTCATTCCGTGTAGCCTCTGCCGTGGACAAACCCTCCGCGCTCACCCGTGAGGTCTATAACATTTCCCCCGTCATCACCCATGCCGGCACGGCGCTGGGTGAGCTGCTCCGCGAGCGCAAGGCCGCCGGAAAGGTCACTACTTTCTACGTCTGTCTCCACCCGCAAAAACCCAACACCTTTACCCACTCTGTGCCGGCAGAGGCAGAATGGCTCGGGCTCTTTGCCGCAGCAAACCATCTGGACGGATTCCTGCGCTGGGCGTATAACTCCTGGAACCGCAATCCCTTTGAAACAACGGATTTTGTTCACTGGCCCAGCGGGGACTGCTTCCTCGTTTATCCCGGCAATCGCTCCTCCGTTCGCTTCGAGCGGCTTCGGGACGGTATCGAAGCATTCGAGAAAATCAACCTACTGCGTTCACGCGCAGGGGCATCCCCCAAAGCGGCAGAAATCATTGCCGAAATGGATAGGCAGCTGCTGGAAATCTTCTCTGTAGAACGCAGCAAAGGCAGCTCCCACACGCAGGATGTGAAACAGGCGCAGAGACTCATCTCAGAAACCATGCGCGCACTTTCCGAACAGCCTACTCTCATTGCTTTGTAGTGAACGCCCCGGACTTCAGCAGAGGAATCAGTTCCCGCACGAGTGCCAATGCAAAAAACATCCGCCGGGACTTACTGATTCTGGCTCTCGTGTTGGGAAGCTCAGACGTTTTCTTTATGCAGAAGAGTGCCTATTTCTGCATGGCGTTGGTGGGGCACATACTGCTGCTTTACCTGCTTTACCGAATCCACGCCGCATACGAGATTATCCTGCAATCCGACCGTGTGATCAGAAAAACCATTCTCGGCATACAGGAGTTCCCCCTGCCGGAGACAGCCTTTCTGGGTATCGGGCAAGATGACAGGCATCCTTACCGGCTTCCTGCAGCCCATTATCAGAACAACAAACGCATCCGCCTGTGTTTCAATGATGAAATCATCTGCTTCAATCCCAATATCTTCTATAATAACGAGACTGCAGACCTTTTTACCCCGGAAGAACAGCAGAGGAAAAATAAGGAATACGATGAGGCCGTCATTGCCTTTCTGCAGGAAAAATGTACGCGGTCACTGGATGAACAAGAGAAGCGAGAACTCATCATCGTATGGGAAATCCACGATTTTTTCAAAAAGATGCTCTTTGTGCTCATTATTTTGCTTCCCATAGCGGGCTCTGCCATGCTGGCCGGGTTGTGGTAACCCTACAGCGACTCCATGAGCCCGTCCATTTCCTTGCCATATAGCAAATAGGGGTAGTTATAAGCCTCATCGCTACGGTCTATTTCCCACTCACGGGGAGCATGGCAATGTACAAACGAGCGTCGTAGGCACAGCCATGCCAACTCCGGATATTGCTTTATCTTGCTACAGGGAAGCTGCTGAGGTTCTATGCCAAAGTCCGCTTTAATCATCTGCGGAGTGTATCCCAGATAATAGTTTTCCCGTAGAATGTCGCCGGGAGCAAACTCTCCCTTGACCACAGATTGAACGCGGTAGCGGCGAGTGAGTTCTGTTTCAATATCCGGGGAAAAATCGTATTCATCCTCACAGGTAACACGGAGGATGATATCGCAGCTGTTGATATACTCCCGGACTTTATCCTTCGGCAGCGCCACGGTATCTTCCCCCCTGCCGCCAGGCCATGTGTATACCATCACGGACGGCTCGCGAGAATCGCAGGTCGGCAACAACAGAAACAGACTTGACAGGAAGAATAAGAGCTTCATTCCCATTTCCGAAACATCAGGACTAGACACAAAATACCCCACAGCAGAGAAACTCCCAGCGCAATAAAAGGAATGTGAGTAAAGGATTCATGCCCGCACATGCTAAACAGCAGATACGCACCTGAGCCCATAAGAAGCAGCCAGGAAATCAGCAGCGAGATTTTGACAAAGCGGGACTGCAATAAGGCTACGCAAAAGAAAAACGCCCCTGCACAAAAATAAAAAGGCCAAGAGCCCCTGAACTGCAACAAAGCTTCTGCGCAGCAGGATTCCTGCACATTCGCCGTCATGAGTTCTGCATGCAGCCATACTAACCACAACAGCAGAGCAGCGGCAATGATACCGAAAATGCCTTTCTCAACCTTCCCTATCATTTCTTTTGCCGAGACTGTAGTCTGTTGAGCCTTTCAGACCATGCCGCAGCCTCTTTTTCGTGTTGCTCTGCATCCGGACTGTTGCGCAGGATATTGATAAGGCGGGCAATAGCGCGGGGATAATCCTGACCGGCGGCAAGCCGCAACATACTCATGCCTTTCTCTGTGTCCTGCGGCACACCTTCTGCCCCGGACAGAAGAAGCTCTGCAAACACGAGCTGCGCCAGCGGGTCACCACCGGAGGAGGCAAGCTTATACAACTGTATAGCCTTTTCAGTATCCATCGGTGCACCGTTACTGCCGGTCATGTACAGGTTGGCCAGAGCTGTGCAGGCCTGCGGCACACCTCCTTTCTGTCCTATACGGGCAGCTTTCTCCAGCCACTGCATCCCCTCGCTGAGTGTTTCAGCCTTCTGTGACAGGATGCGCCCCAGTCGATATTGAGCATCGGCCATGCCGGATTCTGCGGCAATGCGCCAGTGCTTCATCGCAGATTCGATATCATGCGCGGACTCATAATCCAGCGTACCAAGAAACCAATGTGCCTCTTTGCTGCCCAATTCAACAGCTTTGTTGTACCATTTACGTGCAGCTTCTGCGTCCTGTTTCACGCCCTTGCCGCCATACATGTAGAGCGCGCCCATATCCATGACAGCCGGTAGCCAATTCCCCTCCGCAGCCTTGCGAGTCCACTGCAGCGCTCCTTCAAAATCAGAGGCATCACCCTCCACATTCGGTTTCAGAAGAGCTTTAGCATGCTCGTACATCGCCTGCGGGGTCTGCGGCTCTTGTATACTCTCTTTCTCACACGCCGCCAGCACCAACGCCGCAGACAGCACGCCCCATATTCTGAAACCTCTCTTCATGCCCTCATTATACGTCTCTCCCTCCGGAAATGCAAGACATGATAGAATGCCTGCCGACAACTTTTGCGAAAAGCCCCCCTCATCAACGCCCATACGGTCAGCCACGCTTTATTTCCCGCACCTTGATTCTCTTTCTATATATGGTTACTCAAAAAAAGAAACAAGGGCTCATAAAATCACAAAAAAAGGAGACTACTTCTTCTTTTATCTTCAAAACATTATGTTAACTCTTGATTTCGCCCTCACTTTTCCGCTTGCCATAGCCGTTTAATTTTGATATTTTAGCACAAATTCACCCGCATAGTGCGGGTGATTCTATCATCATCATGAATGCGAAACACATATTGCCGCTGATAGCGCTCGGCATAGCTGCGGCGCAGGCCGGCGAGCGAGAGACCTTCGATTTCGGTTGGAAATTCAAATACTTCGGCCCGCACGATCCGGCAGAAGCCGGTTCACCGACCTGGACCAACGGACACCAAGGTGGACATCCCGCCTCCAACGCTGTGGACGGCGACCTTGAGACCCGTTGGTGTGCCCGTGACCAGAAGCACGGTCACAAGCTGGCCATTGCCCCCGGGGTCAAGGAAAAGGTCAAATTGTTCATGGTTTACTGGGAAAAGCCCAATAATTTCAAGATTGACATCGAGGTTGTCTGTGAAGATGCGAGCAAGAACTGCAAGTTTTCCTTCTGGAACGGTGGACAGGCGGCCAGTTTTGTAGTGATGCCGGAGCCGGCAACCATCCGCTACGTCATGATTACCGTGAATGACGGCACGGGCATCAGCCAGTGGGCCAGTATCCGAGAAGTTCTCTTTACGAGCGACCAGGATAAACCCATCAAGGTACAGCACGGTCCGGGAGCTCTCACCCATGGACAGGTTGATATCGACGAAAGCGACTTTAAGCCGGTACAATTACCGCATGACTGGGCTATTGAAAGTCCGTTCCTAGAAGAAGAACCGAATGAAACCGGCAAGCTTCCTTGGCGCGGTTGGGGTTGGTATCGCAAGAATTTTGATGTACCGGCAGACTTTGACGCCACGAAGAACCGATGGTATCTGGACTTCGACGGCGTGATGGCAAACCCGCAGGTCTATGTAAATGGGCAGAAAGCAGGCGAATGGGCTTACGGCTATAACTCTTTCCGTGTAGACATCACACCCTACCTGAAACCGGGTGAAAAGAATCTGGTGGCGGTTATGGCCAGCAATCTGGCACTCTCCACCCGCTGGTATCCCGGCGCGGGCATCTACCGCCATGTATGGCTGGAAAAGACAGGACCTGTGCATCTGACAAAGTGGCCCACCTATGTGACTACTCCGGAGGTGACAAAGGATTATGCAACGGTTCGCGTTCAGACCACAGTGACCAATACCGGCTCCGAGCCGGCAGAAATTACTGTTCAGCAAATGGTGGAAGGCGCCACGGCCGAAGCCTCCACAGTTACGATTGCCCCCGGCACGGAAGCCAGTGTGGAACAGGAACTGCGCCTGCCCACTCCCCGTTTGTGGAGCTGCGAATCTCCCAACCTCTACAAGCTTGAGACCAAGGTTCTGCAGAACAATGCCGTTGTGGACACCAAGGAAACCACCTTCGGCGTGCGCACGGTGGAATGGAAGAAGGAAGGATTCTTCCTCAACGGTGAGCGTGTAAAGCTTAAAGGCGTGTGTGAGCACCATGACCTCGGTGCGCTTGGTTCTGCTTTCCACGAGAGAGCCTACGAGCGCAAGATTGAGATTCTCAAGGAAATGGGCTGCAACTCTATCCGCATGACCCACAATCCCCCTGCTCCGGAGGTGCTGGATTTATGCGACAAGCACGGCATTCTTGTCATTGATGAGTTGTTCGATATCTGGAAGCGCCAGAAGTACGACAAGGTGAACGGTTATCACCTGTACTGGGATGAATGGTGGAAGAAGGACGTACACAACTTCATGATGCGTGACCGCAACCACCCCTCCATCATCGCCTGGAGCGGCGGTAATGAAGTATCGGAACAGACCATGTGGAACGTAGACGAGATTCGAGCCAACAAGAATGGTCAATACAAGACACAGGAGAAGCTCGACGAAGCGGTTCGTTATGCGGAAAGCGTCAACAAACTTAACTTGGATGTGGCGTTCGCCCTGCGCGATGAAATCCGCAAGTACGACGTAACCCGCCCGTACACCGTTGGCTGCAATGACGCAAATGCCTATACCAACGGGTTTGAAGGCTCAGTAGATGTGTACGGCTTCAATTACAAGCCGCATCTCTACGCCAAATTCCGACTCAAACACCCGGAGATGCCCTATTACGGTTCGGAGACATGCTCCTGCGTCGGCACCCGCGACACCTACAACTTCCCGCTGAACTGGAAGGTAGGCGGCGGATATTTCCAGCCCGGTGCCGTACCTCATCAGGTAAGCGCCTACGGTCTTGCCAGTACGCACTGGGGTTCCTGTCCGGATATTGAGATGCACGCTCATACCAAAGCCCCGGATTTTGCCGGTGAATACGTCTGGACCGGGTTCGACTACATCGGCGAGCCGACGCCCTACAACCAGGATGCAACGATTGAAAACAACCTCAAGCATCTACCCCAGGCAGAGCGCGATGCCATCATGCGCGAATACGAAGCCATGGGCAGCAAGGCCATTGCCCGCAGCTCCTACTTCGGCATTATCGACTTGGCAGGCTTCCCGAAGGATATCTACTACCTCTACCAGAGCCAGTGGAATCCGGAGAAAGCACAGGCTCACATCCTGCCCCACTGGAACTGGCCGGGGCGCGAGGGTCAGAAAACTCCCGTCATGGTGTTCACCTCCGGCGATGAAGCCGAACTCTTCATCAACGGCAAGAGCCAGGGCGTCCGCAAGCGTGGGCAGAGCCCCACATTTACGCAGAAGGATAAATCCCTCGTGGTGAGCAAGAACCAGTACCGTTTCACATGGGAAGATGTCGTCTACGAACCCGGCACCGTGGAAGTAGTGGTCAAGAAAGACGGCAAGCACTGGGTCACCAGCAAGCGAGTGACCACCGGCAATGCCGCTGCAGTCACGGCTGCGGCAGACCGCGCTGCCATCACCGGCGACGGCCGCGACCTCTCGTTCATCTCGCTGGTCCTGACAGATGCCGCCGGCAACGTGGTACCCACAGACAGCCGCAAGGTAAGCTTCAGCATTGAAGGCCCGGCAGAGCTGGCCGGATTCTGCAACGGCGACCCGACCGACTGGACCTGCATGCAGGACAAGAACCAGCGCTTCTTCAATGGCCGACTCTTGGCTGTGGTGCGCGGCAAGCGCGGCGAAAGCGGCACAGCCACCGTCACGGTGAAAGCCGATGGCCTGCCGGAAATCACTGTCCCGGTCACCATCGAGCCGATGAAGTAAAAACGCTTTTCTCAGCAACTTTCATCCCCCTGTAAGCACCCGCCTACAGGGGGATTTTTATTGACTTCCATACAGATTGGAATATATAATGAGCCCGCAACGCCATGAAAACACCCTATATACTTCTACTCTCCGCTGTGAGCCTGTTGTTGGGTTCATGCAGCAACTTGAATCTGGTGGAGCAGTTGGCCCCGGAGGACAGGCGGGTGCCCATAGCGATTCCGCCGAAGGAAACTCCATTTGTTTACGAATACCGCGGAGCATTCTATATCCCTATCACCATTGCCATGGCCAAGGAAGATATGCCGTGGATTAGCTCCGGGCTGTCGAATGCGGGTATGGCGTATTGCAGTTACCCCCGCTACATCCCGGACAAGGATACAGCCAAGGTTTACCTGTTCCGGCTGACAAGGAATGAAATCAGCGGAAAAATTGCCTCTCTGCCCCGCACGACTCAGCCCTCACCATCGACGGCTCCGGACTACATCGCCCACGAGGCTTTCCCCTACAAACAAGCCAAGCGCCACAGGCTGACCAACATGAACGATTACGACAATATCATGCGCCCGGTCAGCACCGGCTGGAACAAGGCTTATCGGGTCTGGATTCCGAACTCTGAGCCCTACCCCGTGGGGATATTACCCATCGTCCCCGGCACTCGTAGCCTGACGAACCGCCTCGCCTATGGTCCGCTGTGGATAATGGATGCGGCGGGTAACATCGTGCTCAAAGGCGCAGAAATCACCATGGGAGCCACCTGTGGTGCCGTGATGTTTATCCCAGCGGGCATTCTTTATCTCTGTGGGCAACGCATACCCTGAGCCGCCGAGCCCCCTGCAAAAAGCCGACCGCAGGTACAATAGAACAGTCTTTCGACTTGAAGCAAGGAGCAGAACGTGATAGAATACGCGCGTGAAAGTTATTGTTGTTACAGGCGGGATTGCATCCGGCAAGTCTACGGCGGTTGGTATACTTCAGGAAATCGGAGGAAAAGGAGTAGAGCTTTTTGACTGCGATGCAGCTGTGGAAACCCTGCAGAAGACGGGGCGACTGTCCCGCGACCTCGTGTCTGCTTTCGGGGCGGACGCACTGGATGCCTCCGGCATTGTCAACAAGGACTACCTGCGCGAGATTGTGCAGCATGATGCGGAGGGACGCCGTAAGCTCAACGAAATCGTGCATCCCAAGATTGCCCAGATGAGCCTGGAGGCTCAGAGTGCGGCACGCAAGCGCGGGGATGTGCATACGTTCCTGCTGGACATTCCCCTGTATTTTGAAAGCCCCGTCGAGTTCGGTGCAGACCATGTGTGCGTGGTGGCGGTATCCGAAGAAACACAGATTACCCGCATGGCAAGCCGCGACGGCTTCACCCGTCCGGTGGCAGAGGCGATGATTGCCTCCCAGATGCCAACTCAGCAGAAGATTGACAGGGCCGATACAGTTTTCTGGAACGAGGGCTCTCCCGAGCTGCTGCGGCAGCAGATTCAGATGTTCTACGACACGCATCTGGCATCGGAAGCAAAGGCCATTCGGGCACGCTCAGTGGTGATTGACCTCAATGAGCTTCGCTCCAAGCCTCTCAATGAGCTTCAGGTACTGGCCACCACAACGGCCAAGCGCGGCACGGACTCTCTGCCGCGACCGGAGCTGGTAGCAGAGCTGGTGCGCGCCTACCTGCAGGAAGGTAGCAACGTCTATCTTACCGGCGTGCTGGAAATCGGCAAGGACAACCAGCCCCTGCTCCGCGACCCGTCCCGCAGCTTCCGTCCGGGAGCGGATGACGTGCGTCTCGCGCCGGAGCTGGTCAGACAATACCAACTCCGCCCGGGCAATCTGGTCAAGGTGAAGCTGCGCCCCTCCAAGGGCAAGCTGGAGAAGCACATCAACGCCGGAGAAGTGCTGGAGATTGAGGGAGTACCTGCGGCCGACTATGTACAGCCCAAGGATTTTGACCGTCTGACCCCGCTTTTCCCCCGCGAACGCCTCATTCTGGAAAACCCGGATATCAAGGCGCCGTCCATGCGTGTACTGGATTTGATTACGCCGCTGGGCATGGGACAGCGCGCGCTCGTGGTTGCCCCGCCCCGTGGTGGCAAGACGGTGCTGCTCAAGACGATGGCCAAATCGCTGCGAGCCAACTATCCGAAAGCGGATCTTCTGGTGCTGTTGCTGGATGAACGCCCGGAGGAAGTAACAGACTTCGAGGAAACTGTCGATGTGCCGGTGTATGCCTCCACCTTTGATGAGCCCTCCACCCGTCACGCGCAGCTGAGTGACCTGGTGCTCGAGCGCGCCCGTCGTCTGGTGGAACAGGGGCATGATGTCATCATCATGCTGGATTCCCTTACCCGACTGGCCCGAGGCTACAACGCCAACCAGGTCGGTGGCCGCACGATGTCCGGCGGTCTCGGCTCCAATGCGCTGGAAAAGCCGCGCAAATTCTTCGGAGCTGCCCGCAATGTGGAAGAAGGCGGCAGCCTGACCATCATTGCCACCTGTCTGGTGGAGACGGAATCCCGCATGGATGAAATCATCTTCGAGGAGTTCAAGGGCACCGGCAACATGGAAATACGCCTAGACCGCGAGCTTTCCGAGCGCCGCATCTATCCGGCCATCTCCATCCCGCAGAGCGGAACCCGCAATGATGACCGCCTGTACCACCCGCAGGAAATGATTCGTGTGCTCCAGGTGCGCCGCCAGCTGGCATCTCTGCCCGGCTGGGAGGGCTTGCAGACTCTTCTGCGCAACATTGTCAAGACGCAGAACAACGCGGAGCTGTTGCTCAAGGGGCTGACCATTTCGAGCCGTTAACCTCAATCCCTTCCGGGCTGATTCGCACCCAAGCTTGGCCCTTCATTTCAATCCACACCGCCGGAGCGTCTGCTTCCGGCGGTTTTTTGCAGAACGCGCCGGGCAGAACAATAACGCATCGGGCGCCGCAAGACGCTACATCTTCTTCAGAGAGCGGATAGACGGCATTTTTTCCCAGAATCAACACATCGGCTCGGCGGGCCTCCGTCGGCATGCGATGCAGGATTGCTGCCGGAGCATTTCCCACATATAGCACCCGCATACCATCCCCACACTGCCAGCGGATAATCGGCTGGCGATTATCCGCAGTACTCCGGGAATAATCCGCAGGAGGAGGAAAAAGTGTATACTCACCCGCAGGTGTATGGAATCTCATGCCCGCTGCCGGCAGCTCATGCACACGGATGATTCTTGTATCAGGAAAATGATGATGCAGCGAGGCAGCGCCCTGTGTATATGTTTCACCCGGCCGCGTCTGTAAGATGGCAGCGGGCGAAAAACCGGAATGAAACAAAGTGGGATATGTGCGGAATTGAACATTGGCAGCATTACCGGGATTGATAATCACCCCGGGATTGCCCAGCACAGTAAAAGACTGTCCAAAGCCGCACCCAACCACGAGGATATCCTGTTTTTCTGCCGGAGTAGTGGCAGGCAACCATGCGGCCGGCCACGAGCCAAAGAACGCAACTACCCCCAACAACACGCCTGCGGATTTGACGGCCAGCCAATCCGTCAGCAGGCCCAGCCCCGGAATCCAGCCCAACGCCAGGTGCATTAACCCGCAACACATAACCACCGGCAAAATCGGTGTAATGGCGATGTTGGTCAGAACGCTCCAAGTGTTGAAGGTATGAAAGCAGAGAATGGTGATGGGCGTCGCCGCAATCCACGCGCTCAGCGATACGATCACGATACCGCGCAACCAAAAATCCAGATTCCGATAGGCTCGCTCCCAACGGGTCAGCAGTCGCAGCGGAATATAGGAATCCGGCGAAAACCACGGAGCTTCTTTCATGCAAATATGCAAGCCGATGCACAGAGCCCCATAGACGGCAAAGGAAAGTTGAAAACCAGCGTTAAACAACTGATGCGGAGCAATCAGCAGCACCAGCAACGCCGCAAAGCACCATGTATTGAGCGGCTGAAAACGCCGTCTCAATATCAACGCGCCCAGCATCACCACCAACAGCAGATAGGCACGCAACGCAGGGACAGATGCACCCGTCATCAAGACATACGCGCCTACCCCCACCAATACCAGCCAACGGGCTACCCCCGGTCCAGTCCGACAGAAACGCAACAATCCCAACAGAATGGCAGAAAACAAACCCACATGCAAACCGCTGACAGCAAAGGCATGCAAACAGCCCCCACGGCGAAAATCATCCAGCACTTCCTCTTCTGCCCGTTCCCTTGCACCCAGCACCAAAGCACAGAGAATCTGACGCCCGGCCTCAGTCTCCGTTTCCACAGGCATGAGTCGATTGGCAAGGGAATCCCGCACAGCCACCCCCCACGCTCTCAGCGTATGGAGGGAAAACGGGCGTGTACGTTGCTCTATCCTCACCAGATGAAACTCTGCTGCAATCCCGAGACCTCTTTTCCAGTTTTCCGCATTGAACAGTCCGGGAATAGATGCGACCTGCGCATGCGTCGGCTCAGCCAGCAGCTGCACTTTATCACCTATGGATAAATCATTTTCGCCCCGAACAAGGATGGAAGCCTCGCAAAATCCATTATCCAGCACAAATCCCTTCCGAAGCGTCTTTTCCACCGTGCCTCGCAACACGACAAGGTCGCTCTGCTCCATTCTTTCGTTGATGCGGGCACGACTCTGCTGCAACGCAAAACCATGCAGCCAAGCCAACATCCCACATAAGATGACAGCAAACGCTATCTTCCACAGCCTCAGCAAGGAAGCAACAAGAAAGGCAAACGCGCTCAGAGTCAGACACCACGAACCGAGAATAACCCCGGTCACAGCCGCAAGGGGCAGCAACAGGGGAGCTCTCAACAACAGACGACGCAGCTTGCCATGCATGAAGCAAGAGGGAGACGTCAGCGGTAAACCATTACCGGGCCGGTAACAGAGGACTGGACGGAGCGGATCTTCTCCACAGCCTTGAGGAACACAGCAACTGCTTCATCCACATCTTCTGCCGTAGTATAGCGGTTCAACGAAAAACGCAAAGACTCGCGAATATGTTTATCCGACATACCCATCGCCTGCAGTACGTGGCTGGGATGAGGTTCTGCACTGGTGCAGGCCGAGCCGGAGGAACAGATGAGCCCCATGGGTTCCAGCAACAGCGTCAGCGATTCTGCCGATATGCCCGGGATGCGTATATTGAACACATGCGGCAAGCGCGGTGCGGCAGCCCCGGCCTCCACCACATCCAGCCCGGTATTCCGCAGACCGGCAAGAAAGCGAATGCGCAGAGATGCCAGCGCAGCATACTGCTCCGAAGCAGCAAGCGCCATCTCTGCCGCTTTTCCGAAGCCGATGATACCCGGTACATTCTCTGTCCCGGCACGACGATAATCTTCCTGCGCACCGCCCGAATGCAGCGGATGCCACTCTGAACCGCGGCGAATGAAAAGAGCCCCTACCCCTTTCGGGCCATGCAGCTTGTGTGCAGCAAGAGAAGCGTAATCTACCTCAACATCGTGAAGCCGAACCGGAATTTTCCCGGCAGCCTGCACCAAATCCACATGAACGCGCGCCCCGGCCTCTCGTGCCGCACGAGCAAGTGAACGCACAGGCTGAATTACGCCCGTCTCGTGGTTCGCCCAGGCAAAACTGACTCCGTCGTGACCGGGCAACAACTCTTTCCACGTGGACAAGTCCACCTGACCGTTGGCCATGACCGGCGCGGCATCACCCTTAGCTGTTCGCAGGGTGGCAGGATGTTCCGTTGCCGTGGTCAGCACATTGTTGAACTGCGACAGCGCCGCATTGGTCGCTTCCGTCCCGCCGGAGGTGAACACAATCTCATCCGCATCTGCACCAATGAGCGCAGCCACCTGCTCACGAGCCGTCTCAATGGCCCGCTTCACCGCCTTGGCCGGGGCGTATGCAGCCGAGGGGTTGAAGAATCGTTCCGTCAGGTAGGGCATCATGGCCTGCACCACTTCCGGCGCCGGCTGTGTTGTGGCATTATTGTCCCAGTATATCATGATTTAAATTGTTGCTCTATCGCGTCAAACACACAGGGCGGCACACAGCTCCGCACCCAGTGCTGCCAACCGGGCACCCCAATAAATCCCTTCACCATGGAGGAGGAAATCTCCTCCAGCTCACCGGGTGGCATCAGAAAAACCGTGCGTATATCTGACTCCATGCGGGCATTCATGCGAGCCATGGATTTTTCATATTCAAAGTCCTGTGTATTGCGGATTCCACGCAGCAGGAATCCGGCGCCCACCTCTCGGGCAAAGTCCACCAGGAAGCCTCGCTCCACCGTTGCAAGCCGCACATGGGACGGAAGCACCGCCAGCAGAGACGCCATAAGCTCCTGCCTCTTCTCCAGAGAGAAAAGCCCCCGTTTATCCGGATTGACCGCCAGCACCACCACCAGTTCATCGAACATCTCCGCACCACGCTGAATCATCCACAAGTGTCCATTCGTGGGCGGGTCAAAACTCCCGGCAAAAATACCAATGCGCTGCATGCTCATAACTTACTACAGCTGAACCGGCCTGTCAAATTCTTTCCGCGCTCACTGTGCCTGGAAGCGGCGGTTTATTTCGCTGATGGGGAATGGCAGCATGGTGGGTTTACCGCCGGGGGTGCAGTAAGGAATTTCGCAGCGAAGCAGCTCAGCCAGCAAGGGCATGGGGCGCTCCAGCAAAGGTCCGACATCTTCCTGCATGGCGTAGCGGCGAGCCAGCTGGCGGGCAAAGGGCTCAAAGGGATTGCGGGCACGATTTAAGCGCACCTCTCCGCGGGTAAACACCTGCAACAGTTCGTGAATGAACGGGGCAACCTGCTTCATGGGCAGCAACGCTGGTATGGCCTCGATACGCAGGGTGTTGCGTCCGAATCGGCTGATGCCGAATCCGGCTTGTTCCAACTGCTGCGACGCTTCAACCGCCGAGCCGATATCGCGGGCATCCAGCTCCAACAGTTCCGGCACGAGAAGTCGCTGCGAGGTCATGGGGCGGCGCTCTGTCTCCTGCAGTCGCTCAAAGATAATTCGCTCCCGCGCCGCCCGAGGTGACAGCAAAACCATGCCTTCCGAATTCTCAAAGATGGCATACTTCTCCTGCAGGGTGCCGATGTGGCGGAAGTTCGGCAACTCCGGGTCGGTTTCCCGGGAAGCACGGGCGATGGCCCCAGTCTGAGTCACCGGGGAGCTTTCCGGATGGTGCACAGGAGATGCAGCAGGGAGGGAAAGTTCCTGCTGCCGCGGTGTCACAATAGGCTGCAAGACCAGAGGCGGGGGCTCAGGGCTCTGCGATTCCCGACTCGGCCGGGGTTTAACAACAAGAGGTTGCGGCGCATTTCGAACAGAAGACGGAGGAGAAACCGGCTTCGAAACGACATCCTGCGGCGGAGAGGGCGGGAACGATTCAGCCCCGCCGCGGGCATGATGAGCCAGGGTGGAAGCCACGGCCTCGATGATAGCGAGCGTCAGCTCCGAGGGGCGGCGAAAACGCACCTCCCGCTTGGCGGGGTGAACGTTGACATCCACCAGAGCCGGTTCCACCTGCAGATAGAGGAACAGTCCGGGATGGAGGCCCGTGGGAAAGCCGCCATAACCGTCTCGAACGGCGCGGTTGATGATTGTGTCCTCAATGGGGCGGCCATTGAGGAACACATACTGCATACGGCGGTTGCGACGTGCCGAAGACAGGGGCATCAGGTACCCGCTGATGGTGATACCGGGGGCCTCTGTCGGCTGCACCTGCATGAGCTGCTCGGCTGTATCTCGCCCGATAAAATCGGCAATACGCAGGCGGAGGTCATGAGTTCCCGCCACATCGAACACCATCGCACCGTCCCGCACAAAGGTAAAGCGTATATTCGGGAATGCCAGCGCATGCAGCCTCACCTGATGCTCCACATGCCCGGATTCTGTTTCATCGCTCTTGAGGAATTTTCGCCTGACAGGTGTATTGAAAAAGAGGTTGGATATAGCTATCTCCGTGCCGGGGGCACAACCGGCATTCATCAGCGGTGCCAATTCGCCCCCCTCGCAGGACACGCGCCACCCCTCTACGTCCTGAGCGCGACGCGTGGTCAGCGTCAATTGAGAAACGGAGGCTATACTGGGAAGTGCTTCACCACGAAAGCCCAGCTGCCGTATGTCGAACAAATCCTCGACCCTGCGGAGCTTGCTGGTGGCGTGGCGCAGCAGACACATCTGAGCATCAGCCTTGCTCATACCGCAGCCGTCATCCGTCACTTTGATAAGAGAAACGCCGCCGCGCCTGATTTCCACGCGAATGGCCGTAGCTCCGGCATCGATGCTGTTCTCCACTAATTCTTTGACCACGGAAGCAGGGCGCTCCACGACCTCGCCGGCTGCCACCTGGCTGGCCAGCGTATCGCTCATCAACTGAATGTTCTGATCTTCCTGCTCCATGGAACGCGCTGCATGACTTTATCACGGTGCAACCACCGCGTCAACTCTGCATTGTGATTTCCGTTTAGTTACGCCTCCCCGCATTCCTCTCTGCTGACACAAAAAGACACGCAGATGTCTGGAAAATCCTCTCGCGCGGGTGTATGCTTGTGTTCCAAGTGAAAAAGTGCCACATATGCGGGAAGCGTGCGTCCATCTCACTCACGCAAATTATCAACGGACAAGTCTCCGAGCTTGCCCTCTGCGAGGATTGTGCCAAAAAGAACGGGCTGTTTGACCCCGGCACACTCACCTTCGCCGAAAAATTCTTTCCGGAAGAGTTCAAGGCTCGTGTGGACAAACTTGTCCGCGAATTAACGGAACACGTCACGGATGGAGAAAGCATCGGTGGGGATGACGTTTTGGTGCGCTGCCCTGCCTGTGGCTTTGAGCTTCCCGTGTTCCGCAAGACCGGAAGATTGGGATGCCCCACCTGCTATACTGTTTTTGCGCGGGAACTTTCTCTGGAATCCGCTTCTGATGATTCCGAACTGGAGGAAGAAGTTGATGAAAAGTCCAGACTGGAAGCAGAGCTCCGGGAAGCCATCGAAAGGGAGGACTATGAAACCGCCGCTCAGCTGCGCGACCGTATCCGTAACCTCAATTCAGCAGATAAATCATGACAACGGACGAACTGATTAACTCTCCCCTTGCAGACTGGATTGTCGAATGCGAAGATGATCAGGATATTGTCATCGGTACGATAGGACGTCTGGTGCGAAATCTGCCGGACTACCGTTTCCCCGGATGGAGCACAGCCGAAGACCGCCGCGCTGTCAGCAACATCCTCCTGCCGGCGCTCAGAGGGCTGCGGGGCTTCAAAAATGCGTACTGCTGCGAGATGACGGAGTTGAGCTATGAGCAGCGCCGCGCCCTGATGGTACGCAAGCAGCTCACCCCCTGCATGGCGGCGCGACAGGACGGCTGTCACCTGCTTATCCCGGAAAAACGTGACATCATCTGCATGGTGAATGAGGAAGAACACCTCGTTCTCCACGCCTGCCGAGCAGGCAACAGCATCCGTGAAACCATTAACGAGCTTCGCAAGCTCGCCTCCGCGTTAGAAAACAAGGTGAACTTTGCGCAAGACTCCCGCAATGGCTACCTGACCAGCATGCCGGGCGAATCCGGCGATGGGATTCAGATATACACCGTGCTGCACCTGCCCGGTCTGGCCATCAGCAACATGATGCCGCAGGTCACCAAGGCCATGGAAAAGCTGCACATCAACATTTCCCCCTACTATTCCGACGGTGAGGATGATACGGGCAATCTCTTCATCATCTATTCGATTCCCGGGCCTAAGGGCAGCACGGAGGAGTTGATGACGCACTACCGCAACGTTCTGAAACAACTCATCAACAGAGAATTGCAGGTCAGAGCCAAGCTAACGGAAGAACCGGGTCTTGTGCTGGCAGACAAAGTGGCACGTGCCTATGCCACGCTCAGTCATGCCCGTAGAATCTCCCTTCAGGAATCGCGCAATGCCATTTCCGTGCTGCGACTCGGATATCTGCTGGGCATGCTGAACTGGAATGGAAACGTCTCCACTACGGCTACTATATGGCAACTGCGGCAACTTGACATGATGCTTGCTTTAAATACAGCCATGCGAAAGCCGGAGGAGGAAGCGGCTCAACCCATCCGCCGAGCCCGTGCGGCTCGTGATTTTCTGGAGTCCAACAGAGCCGGACTTTCAGCCCAATTTTCATAAATCAATCAGACAAACTTTCCCCCATGAATAATTTCACACCACGCGCACAGCAGGTCATGAATCTGGCTCGCCGGGAGGCGGACCGATTCCGACACAATTACATCGGCGCAGAGCATGTTCTGCTCGGGCTTTTGAAGCTCGGACAGGGAGTTGCCGTCAGCGTCATGGAAAACAGCGGGCTCAATATCGCCACTCTGGCCGAAAAAATAGAGAAATCCCTGATGCCGGGTAATGCCTCCGGCACGGAGGGCAGCCTCCCCTATACCCCACGGGTTCGCAAGCTCCTCTCCATGGCAGGCGAAGAGGCCAAGAGCCTGCGTCACACCTATATCGGCACCGAGCATATTCTCCTGGCCATTCTGCGTGATTCCGACGGGCTGGCATGGCACGCGCTGACCTCTGCCGGGCTCACCTATGATACCGCGCTGAAAGGCGTGCAGCAGGAAATCAGCCCCCGATTCAGCGCCGAAGATGACGACACCGCCGGGACCGAGCGAGGCGATGATTTCCCGCCCAACCGCCCGCCGCACGATGATGATGACGATGAGATGTTTCTCAATCGCCAATCCGCAGGACGCGGCGGCTACGACCGAGGCAAAACGCCGGCTCTCAAAGCTTTCGGCCGCGACTTGACGGAACGCGCCGCCAAAGGAGAACTGGATCCGGTTATCGGCCGGCGCGCCGAAATTGAGCGAGTGATTCAGATTCTCTGCCGTCGCACCAAAAACAACCCGGTTCTGCTGGGTGAAGCAGGTGTCGGCAAAACAGCCATCGTGGAAGGACTGGCGCAGATGATTGTGGCCGGAGACGTGCCGGAATTCCTACTGGGCAAGAAAATCATCTCTCTGGATTTGGCTCTCATGGTGGCGGGTACAAAATACCGCGGTCAGTTTGAAGAACGACTCAAGGCCGTGATGGATGAAATCCTCCGCGAAAAGAACATCATTCTCTTCATTGATGAGATGCACACACTCATGGGGGCAGGCTCTGCCGAAGGTACCATGGATGCCTCCAACATCATCAAGCCGGCGCTTTCCCGCGGCGAGATGCAGGCCATCGGCGCTACCACGCTCAACGAGTTCCGCAAGCACGTGGAAAAAGATGCCGCTTTTGAACGCCGCTTCCAGCAGGTACAGGTCGGGGAACCCTCGGTAGATGACACCATCCTCATTCTCAAGGGAATCGCCCCCCGCTATGAGGAGCATCACCACGTCCGCTATACCCCCGCTGCTCTGGAAGCCGCGGCCAATCTATCCAAGCGCTACCTTACCGGGCGTTTCCTGCCGGACAAGGCCATCGACCTCATGGATGAGGCCGGCTCTCGGCTTCGCGTAGCCCGCATGACCCGCCCTGCCGCCATCAAGGAAATTGAGCAGCAGTGCGCCCAACTTGAGGCCGACAAGAAAGCAGCTGTGGATAATCAGGACTTCGAGCAGGCAGCCACGCTGCGCGACCGTTGTCAGGAGCTCCGCAAGAAACTTTCCGGCTCGCTCGATGGTTGGAAAAAGGATATGAACACCTCCGTGCCGGATGTGACGGAAGAGGATATCATGACCGTGGTATCCAAATGGACAGGTATCCCCCTCTCCCGCATGGAGGAACAAGAGGCTGAAAAGCTCCTGCACATGGAGGAGGAGCTTAAGAGCAAGGTAATCGGCCAGGATATCGCCTGCTCTGCCATCTCCCGCGCCTTGCGCCGCAGCCGGGCAGATATCAAGGACCCCCGCCGCCCCATAGGCTCTTTCCTCTTCATGGGACCGACCGGTGTGGGTAAAACCTATCTGGCCCGCAATCTCGCAGAAATCATGTTCGGCACGGCAGAGGCACTCATTCAGGTGGATATGAGCGAATACATGGAGAAGTTCAGTACGAGCCGCCTCATCGGTGCGCCTCCCGGATATGTAGGGCACGATGACGGAGGACAGCTCACGGAGCTGGTTCGCCGCCGCCCCTATGCCGTCATTCTCTTTGACGAGGTGGAAAAGGCACACCCGGATGTGATGAACCTCCTGCTCCAGATTCTGGAGGAAGGTACGGTGACCGACTCTCTCGGCCGCAAGGTTAATTTCTCCAATACCATCATCATTCTCACTTCCAATGTGGGAGCCAGTCTGGCCAGCCGTCAGGGAACCATGGGCTTCGGAGCCATGACCTCTCAGGAAGCGGACTATGATACGATGAAGGAGAAGATTACCGAGGCTGCCAAACAACATTTCCGTCCGGAATTCATCAACCGCTTCGATGAATTGGTGGTCTTCCGTATGCTGGAACGCCCCGACCTCGAAAAAATCGTGGAGCTGGAGGCCAACAAGCTCATCAAGCGTCTGGCAGAAAAGAAAATCAATCTCACGCTCTCATCGGAAGTCATCAGCATGCTGGTGGACAAGGGCTATGACCCGCAGTACGGTGCGCGTCCCATGCGCCGCGCCATTGAACGCCTGTTGGAAGACCCCATCGCGGAAGCTATTCTGCGGGGAGACCTTACTGCCGGCAATTCTTCGCGAGCTCGCAAACCGGAAGGAACGGACAAAATTGAGTTTGCCGACGAAACACCGACGCAGGAGAAAAAGCAGGCTTCCCCGAAACGAAAAGCACCCGCAGCCAAGGCTAAAGCCACAGCAAAGCCACGAGCTCCGCGTAAGAAGAAGGACGACAAGTAATGAAAAACGCCGCTTTCTCTATGAGAAGCGGCGTTTTTTCGTAGGGGGACAAGAGGCGTCAACGAACCCACCGCCCTGCACCGGCCGGCAAACGGCCCTCGCCCACAGGCTGGTAGCGGGTGGATTCCAGATTCCCCCACATCGGCACACCGAAAGCTGCTTTCCACTTGGCGCTCATACTCTGTCCCGTGTAGCAGCCATAGCTCCAGCATTCCGCATCTGGGGCAAAAATATCCCGGCGGATCTTAGTGGCAAGGTCATTCTCGTGCATCCACTGGGTGGAGGCTCCGATGATGTCGTTGCTGTAATCCAACATGAACGCGTGCGGGTTGGAATGGCCAAAGTAGTAGAAAGAATTGATTTTTTCCCCACGTCGCGGGGCCTTGTTTATAGCAGCATAGGCCGCATCCGCAGAGTCCACATACACCAGCTGCACGCCCAGCTTCCCGGCCGTCTCGCGAATCTTGGGGATATAGTCTATCTTATTTTCCCGACTGCGGGTGATGTATGAGGGTCGGAATACTATCCATACTATGCGCTCTTGGGGATTCTTGGCTCGGGTGATACCTATCTGCACCGTCGATGCACGAATGAAGTTTGCCCACCAGTTGTCATGAGCGGACGGTCCCCGGTAATTTTCCCATGACCGCAAGGCCACCCCCCCGGCCAATATGACTTCCAGACCGTGAGACAGAGGGCTGCATGCGCAGAGCCCGACCGCCATAAGCAGTTGCATCAACTTCTTCATCGCACAGCAGCATACAGGATACCTACCCCGTTTGTCAAGTGCAGGTTGTGCCTTAGTTCATTTATTTGAACAATCTGAAAATCCGTAATACATGCAAACGCTTTTTCTGCATGTTTACGGAATCTCGTTAAGACTCGCAAATCTGATAGAGTAACGGCTTAGCAGAATATAACGGGGCGCTCTGCTCTCTCCATGGCAAGATTGAAGCTTGATAGACCGAGCCATGGTATGGTAGAATGAATACATGCGTTATCTATACTGCCATCTCGTTCTTTTGGTCACGATACTGCTCGGTATCGCGGGCTCGCAAGCCACGGCGGCGGATTTTGCGCAAAAGACGCCGGATGGTAAGTGGGCGTTCGTGCCTCTGGCAGATGGTTTTGATTTTCCGGTGGGTAAACCGGACGGCAAAGGCTACTATAAATCCCGTGGTCTGCGTCTGGCCACCCCGCGACATCTGGGCGAGGACTGGAATGGCATCGGCGGCGGCAACTCAGATTTGGGTGATCCTGTATACACCGTTGGACACGGGCTGGTAACCTATGCATCTGATGCCCGCGGACGTTGGGGCAAAGTGGTCATCGTGCGCCATGCTTTCCGCGAGCCAAAGACGAAGAAGGTGCTCTGCTGCCAGACTCTGTACAGCCATCTGGACCGGATTGATGTTCAGCTGGGGCAGCTGGTGAAGAGAGGCGACCAAGTGGGGACCATCGGCACCAATCGCGGCATGTTCCCGGCACACCTGCATGCGGAACTTCACTTCAACGTGCTGGTTAACTGCGGTCAGCAGGGCATTCCCAAAAATGCAGCCAACTACGGGCATCTGAGCAACTTTATCAACCACTATCGCCGTCTGGCTCCGGAGGATAAGAAAGTCAAACTCCCCATCGGCGGATTCCTGCCCTACAAAGGAACGGATGGACTGTAAACGAAAAATCTGCCTTTTTGGCGGTTCTTTTGACCCCGTACACAACGGGCATCTGCATATTGCCGCGGCTGCCCAAGTCTGTTGTCAACTGGATGAGGTCATCTTCCTGCCGGCTGCCTGCTCCCCGTTCAAGCAGGAAAATCGCACAATGTTCAGTGATAATGAGCGGATGGAACTTCTCAGGCTGGCGCTGTCAGGGCTCTCATGGGCATGCGTGTCCGATTTGGATTTAATCTTGCCGCCTCCCAGCTGGAGCTGGCGATTGGTTGAGCATTTTTCTACCCTGCACCCGCAGGCAGAGTTGTTTTGGCTTCTGGGTACAGACCAATGGGAACAGCTGCATCGCTGGGCTCGCTACGATTACCTGACCGAACACCTCACCTTCATCGTCTATCACAGAGGGACGAAACCGGAGCCCCGTTCGGGCGTACGGAGTCACTTCATCAGCGGACACCATCCGGCATCCTCCACTCACATCAGAAAAGCCTTGCAAAATAACACTCCTCTGCCTGAAGGCTGGATTCCCGAACAGGTGGAAAGTTATGCGCGTGCATGTCACAATGCACACAATGATAGAACTTGACTATTGCCCACTGAGAGGGTAGCATGTGGAGCGTAACCAGCGTCTGCAAGCGGTTTATCCCCGGTGGGCGCGAAACCTCCATATTCGAGTTATGAAAAAAACATACATCATGATTCTGGCCGGTCTGGCTGTAACCGTGGCTGCTGTAACGCCGCTCTGTTTCTCCCAGAACGCCCCCGCACCTGCTCCCGAAGCTACTGCAGCAGCTCCCACCGCTACCCCTGAGCAGGCAAAGAAAGCTTTCTCCTATTTCATGGGTTATCGTTTCGGTCAGGAAGTGGCCGCAGGCGCTACGACGCTGACCTCCTCCGACTTTGACCAGACTGTCTTCTTCCAAGGCCTTGATCAGGCGCTCAAAGGCGAGCAGCCCTCCATGAGCCAGGCTGAGATTGAAGCCGGCATGAGCACATTCGTGGAAACCCTGCGTGCCCGCGAAGCCGAGCAGGCTAAGCTCAATCTGGAAAAAGGCAAGGCTTTCGAAGCGGAATATGCCAAGAAAGAGGGCGTGACCAAAACAGAGTCCGGCCTACTCTACCGCGTTGTCACCCCGGCCGAAGGTCGCAAGTATGACGAAGCAAAGGACGGCAAGGATGCCATCTGCATGGTGACCTACGAGGGTAAGAAGATTGACGGCAAGGTCTTTGATGCCACAGCTACCCCCATTGAGATGCCCGTCAACCAGGTTGTCCCCGGTTTTGCAGAGGCGCTCAAGCTTATGCCCATCGGCTCCACCTACGAAGTGTGCATCCCTGCCGCTCTCGCATACGGGGAACAGGCTCCCGGTCCTATCGGCAGCAACTCTACCCTCGTCTTTACCATCAGCCTGAAGGATATCAAGAAAAATGAGCCCGCGCAGGGTGGCATGCCCTTCCAGCTGACTCCGGAGATGCTGCAGCAGCTCCAGCAGCAGGGCCTTCAGAACGGCGCTCCCGAGCCGATGGATGAGGCTCCCGCACCCGCTGCAGAATAAAGCATATTCTCTTTTCTGATAACGCGCGGCACTCCGACCGTTTGGAGTGCCGCCTTTTTTTTGGGGGGGGGATAGAGATATGACTATCAGTTTTTATGTCACGCCATGCGATTTTGCTTTCAACTCTGAGGAATAAGGAGTATAATTAAGCCGTACGCGGGCTGACCCCGTATGGATTATCGATATGAAGATTGTACTTGCATACTCCGGTGGTCTTGACACATCTGTTCTTCTGGTGTGGCTCAAGGAGAAGTATAATGCTGAAATTATAGCATATTGTGCAGACGTAGGCCAGGCAGAAGAACTGGACGGCGTGATTGAAAAAGCCCTTGCTACCGGTGCATCCAAATGCATCATCGGCGATTTGAAGGCGGATTTCGCAGCCAATTACATTTTCCCGATGTTCCAGGCAAACGCCGTTTATGAAGGCCGCTACCTGCTGGGAACCTCTATCGCCCGCCCCTGCATTTCCAAAGCAATGGTGGATGTCGCTCTCGCAGAGGGTGCGGATGCCATCGCGCATGGTGCTACCGGCAAGGGTAACGACCAGGTCCGCTTCGAGCTTTCCATCAACGCACTCGCACCTCAGCTTCAGGTGATTGCCCCCTGGCGCATGAAAGAATGGCGCGACCAGTTCCCCGGCCGTGCAGAGATGATTAAGTACGCAGAGGAACACGGCATTCCGATTCGCCAGAGCATGAAGAAGCCCTACTCCATGGACCGCAACCTGCTTCACATTTCCTACGAAGCCGGTATTCTTGAAGATACTTGGTACGATGCAACCAAGGAGGAGGACCGTGGTATGTATGTCCTTTCGACAGCTCCGGAGGATGCCCCGGACACCCCGCAGTACCTGCAGTGCCTCTTCGAAAAGGGTAATATCATCGGTTTGCAGACGGAAGGCCTTGCAGAAATCATTGCACAGGTCGGAGCTACTGCACAGGGCGAAAAAGACGGCTACACGCTGCTGGATCCGCTGGGTGTCATGCTGGTGCTCAATGCCCTCGGCGGCAAACACGGTATCGGCCGCGTAGATATTATCGAAAACCGCTTCGTCGGCATGAAGAGCCGCGGTATCTATGAAACTCCCGGCGGCACCATTCTGCTGGCTGCTCATCGCGATATTGAAACCATCACAATGGACCGTGAAGCTCAGAAGGTTCGTGACTCTCTCATCCCCGACTATGCTTCCATGGTCTACAATGGTTTCTGGTTCGCTCCGGAACGCGAAGCCATTCAGGCACTCGTCTCCAAGACTCAGGAAACAGTCAACGGTGAGGTTCGGCTCAAGCTCTACAAGGGCAATGTGATGTACGCAGGACGCCGCAGCCCCAACAGCCTGTACAGCTACGCTATGGCTACAATGGAGGCTGACTATACCGATGAGGATTACAATCAGGATGACGCCAGCGGCTTTATCCACCTCAACGGTCTGCGACTCAAGCAGTTCGCCCGCGTGAACAAAAACTGAGTTATAACTTCAGTTTCCCGGTCATGAAGGAAAAAGTGAAGATAGCAATCCTTGGAGACTTCCCCATTGGGAATGTATTCAAGAAGTTCAATTATCGTGCCCACTTCTATCCTTCATGGCTCTTTTGTCTGTATGAAGCCCTCGCGACAGAGGACGAATTTGATGTCCATTGGATTGTCATTAACAAGTCCATCAAGACCAAAGAAGTTCTCGTCTCGGGCAATCAGACATTTCATATAATACCGGGTAGCAAACAAATTACAGGACTGGTCACGGCGTACCTGCATGACAGGTACGCCGTGTACTCGTGTCTCAAAGAGCTCAACCCGGATATCTTCCACGCTTGGGGAACCGAGCGTTTTTATGGTTTAGCGGCAAAAGACTATAAAAAAGGGAAAACTCTTTTGTCTGTTCAGGGACTATTAACCGCTTATATTCAACGCGCAGATTTTCCGCGTTTTTTCAAGCTGCAAAGCCTGTACGAACCCGGAGTGTTGAAGTCTGTTGACTACATCACGACAGAGTCTCCCTGGGCTCGTGATTGTGCGTTGAAAATCGCGCCTCATGCCGACATTACGCTCTGGGATTACGCGGTCGAGCGCTCTTTTTATTCCATTACCAGGAATCTTCAGCCCTCCCCCTGTTGTCTGCTGGCGTGTACCCATTCCAAGGTAAAAAATGTTCCTTTGGCAGTATCCGCTTTTTCCAAGCCGGAATTGCAGCACATCAAACTGTACATGGCCGGTATCAGGAAAGAAGATTACCCGGATCTCCCGAGCAATATCATCCCCCTGGGTCCTGTCGACCGTGCGCGGATGGCAGACTTATTAAGTGAAACGTGGTGTTTGGTTCATCCGAGCCTTGCAGATACCGGTCCAACCATTCTCAAAGAAGCACGAGTAGCCGGTGTTGCTGCCGTTGTCACCAGCGAATGCGGGGCCAAACAATACGTTCAACATGGTAAATCCGGGTTTATCATACCTTCCCATGATGAGCAAGCTCTCATAGATGCAGTTCTTCAAGTGACGAAATCACGCGAAATCGCGGCTCAAATGGGAGCCTATCAGCACGATTTTTGTCGCGAAGCTCTCTGTGAAGAGACCATGATTGCCAATCTGAAAAAAATCTATCACCGAATATTGGAATGAATACAAGAAACCTTGTTTTTGTCAGTTTTGCGGATTCCCGCATGGCTGCAGCGATTGAGCGAATCCGCAAGCAGGCTGAAGCAATGGGAGTATTCGATGAGATTTATGTATGGAATGAGCATGATTTAGATGATTCTTTCAGAGAAAAATGGGCTCACCTACTGAATCCCGGCGTTAGAGGCTACGGCTATTGGATATGGAAGCCGTATGTCATTCATAAAATATTAAGCACCTTACCCGAGGATAGTGTCCTGTTGTACTGCGATGCCGGATGCCACTTAAATCCGAAAGGAATTGATAGACTTCGATTTTATATTGATGAGTTAAACAAAACGGATTTAGGTGTTAAAGCCTTCAACACATCCTACCCTCTGTTAGACGTTGTTGAGAAACGATGGACAAAGGGAGATTTGCTTGATTATTTCAATTGCAGACATAACAAGGCCATCACAGATACATTACAGCTGGCGGCAACACACATTCTGTTCAAAAAGTGTTCTGCTTCATTGTCATTTCTTGCTCGCTGGCAGAAAGTCTGGGACGATGACATGTCATTGGTTGACGACAGTTATTCTCAATCACCGAATTTTCCGGAGTTTATAGAAGGACGCCATGATCAAAGCATCTTCTCCGTCTTGTACAAACTCTCCGGAGGAACTGCGCTCCCTGCTACCGAAACAATGCCCACGGATGACATAGACAAAACAAAACATCCCATTCTGGCAGTCAGGGATCGGGGCTACAAAGACAAGAGACTTTTCTCCAGAATCAAGCGCTACATAAAGGCAAAGCTGTTTATGCGAAAAGTGAAACAGCAGATAGAAAAACAAAAGGCAAAACAAGCCGAACAAGAGTAACGAGGCCACGAACGGGCTCCAGAGGGAGCGTCATGATACGCGCGTGCACATATTTAAGGGATATGTGCACGTTTGACTTACTCTTTTCTTGCAGAAATCAAATAAATAGGGTAGAATAGCGCTCACTCATGGAAGCAGAATACACGGAGGAAGATATTCAAAGTCTGGACTGGAGGGAACACATTCGCCTGCGTCCCGGCATGTATATTGGTAAGTTAGGGGATGGTTCCATGCCGGATGACGGCTTGTATGTCCTGCTCAAAGAAGTTATTGATAACTCGATTGACGAGTTCGTCATGGGCGTGGGGAAAAAGATTCTCGTTTCCATCAATCGCGAGGGGCTGTGCGAAATCCGCGACTACGGACGCGGTATCCCGCTGGGTAAGCTCTACGATTGCGCCGCAAAAATCAACACGGGCGGCAAATATGAGGGTGAGGCTTTCAAAAAATCCGTAGGTCTTAACGGCGTGGGCATCAAAGCCGTCAATGCTCTTTCAGAAGTATTTGAAATTCAAGCCTACCGCGAGGGTCAGACCCGCCGCATACGTTTCGAACAGGGAATAGAGGTCCCCGGGAGCGATATCACGGAAGCTACGGACGAGCCGGATGGCACCTGCGTGGCGTTTAAGGTGGACCGAACCCTCTTTGCAGAGGACGCCGCCTTCAACCTCCAGTTCGTGGAGCGCATGTGCCGCTACTACTGCTATCTCAACACCGGGCTGACCATCAATCTGAACGGCCGCAACATCATTTCCCGCCACGGCCTGCTGGATTTGCTGCGGGAGGAAATGAAAGATGCACCGCTCTATGAGCCCATCCACCTCTCCGGGGAGGATATCGAGGTAGCCATCACCCATGGTGACCAGTACGGCGAGGAGTACTACTCCTTCGTCAACGGCCAGCACACTACCATGGGCGGTACCCACCAAGCGGCTTTCCGTGAGGCTATCGCCAAGACACTTCAGAGCTTTTTCAAGAAGACCTACGAACCGTCGGATATCCGTACCGGCATCCAGGCGGCCATCAGCATCAAGGTGGTGGAGCCTGTGTTCGAGTCTCAGACCAAAACCAAGCTCGGCAGCAACACCATCGCCCCCGGCAAGGAAACAATCCGCACCTTCGTGCTCAATTTCCTCTCTCGTGAGCTGGATAATTACCTGCACCGCCACCCGGAAGTGGCAGAAGCGCTGGAAGAAAAGGTCAAAGAAAGCGAGAAAACCCGCAAGGAAGTGGCCGGCGTGACGGGCAAAGTGGCCAAGGAACGCGCGAAGAAAGCCAAAATCCACACCCGCAAGCTGCGCGACTGTCGCGTGCATTTCGACAGCAAGAGCAAGCGCGCCAAGGAGACGATGCTTTTCATCACGGAGGGAGACTCTGCCTCCGGCTCCATCACCACGGCGCGAGATGCTGAGACGCAGGCTGTCTTCTCCCTGCGCGGCAAGCCGGCTAACAGCTTCGGCATGAAGCGCGCCGCCCTCTTTGAAGAAAAGCGCAACGAGGAGCTGGACTTCCTGCATCTGGCGCTCAACATCGACCGCAGCATTGAGGATTTGCGCTACAACAAGGTCATCATCGCCACGGATGCGGATGTGGACGGCATGCACATCCGACTCCTGCTGCTCACCTTCTTTATCCAGTATTTCCCGGAGCTGATTCAGGAAGGCCACCTCTTCATCCTCCAAACCCCGCTCTTCCGCGTCCGTAACAAGCAGAAAACCATCTATTGTTATTCGGAAGCAGAACGCGATGCCGCCGTAAAGCAGCTCGGTAAATCCCCGGAAATTACACGCTTCAAAGGCTTGGGTGAAATCTCCCCCGCAGAGTTCAAAAACTTCATCGGTGAAGACATCCGGCTGGAAGAAGTTACGCTGGAAAACGCCCACAACCTCAAGGAAATCCTCCGTTTCTACATGGGCGACAATACGGATGACAGAAGACAGTATATCGTTGACAACCTCCGCATCGAGGAAGATTTAGCCTGATTTTTACTTACAACAACCATGAAAACACTCATCATTGCACGCCATGGCAACACCTTCCGCAAGGGAGAAACGCCCACTCGTGTCGGCTCCCGTACCGACCTGGAACTGGTAGAAGAAGAACGCGGCCGAGGCATCGGCCTGTACCTGAAAAAGCTGGGATTGCTCCCCTCCCGCATTCTGGCAGCTCCGCTGAAACGCACCATGGGTACAGCCGCCCTCGCAGCAGAAGCCGCCGGCTGCACCTGCCCCGTGGAGCCCGATCACCGCTTTATCGAGGTAGACTACGGCCCCGATGAAAACAAGACGGAGGAGGAGGTAAAAGCCCGTCTCGGCGCAGTAGATGCCCGCGCGGAGGGCCTGGATCCCGCCGCCATGACCGCAGAGGAGCTTGATGCCCGCGGTGCCGCCATCATTGACCGCTGGAATGCCGAAGCCATTGTGCCGGACAGCTGGAAAGTGGATGTGGAGCAAATTTGCCGCAACTGGCAGAGTCTCGCCTCCGAAGTGAAGGACGGCGAAACCCTGCTCTGCGTCTCTTCCAACGGCACAATTCGCTTTGCTCCCGTCATTACCGGCGATTATGCCGGATTCTGCGCGGAAAACGACATTAAGGTAGCCACCGGCGGCGTCTGTATCTTCACCAGCGAGGACGGCTCCACCTGGACCTGTCAGGAATGGGGCGTTAAGGCCTTCAAATTGGTATAAGAAACCAATTGATAACCAACAGAAACAACCAAACCATGATTAAGAAACTCAAACCCGCCTGGGTAGATGAATTCAAGGCATTTGCACTGAAAGGCAACGTCGTAGACATGGCCATCGGTGTCATCATCGGCGGTGCATTCGGCAAAATCGTCACCTCATTGGTGAATGATATCATCATGCCCCTGTTCGCCATGGCAACCGGCGGCACCAAGGGCATGACGGAACTGGTGTTCAAGCTCAGCGATGAAAAAGGCGCTCCCGTCGTGAAATACGGCGTGTTCTGTCAGACCGTGCTGGATTTCATCATCATTGCGCTGTGCATTTTCTGGGTCATTCGGATTATTTGCAAGCTGCGAGCCAAGATGAAAAAGGCATCCGAGACACCTGCCCCCGCCCCTGCACCGGAGCCGCCGCCCACCCCGGAGGACATCCTGCTGCTGCGTGAGATTCGCGATGCTCTTAAAAAGTGAATAAGAAGCAACTTATTGCCCGGGTTCAGCGATACATGGGCCCGGGCGCCACACAAAAAGCCGCATCCGCCGCCGTGGATGCGGTCCTTTCATCCATTCTTTCTCAAGTAGCGGAAGAGAAAATTCATATTGCCCACTTCGGCACCTTTGAAACAGTCCACCGCCCTGCCCGCACCGGTGCTCACCCCATCAGCGGTGAACCCATCACCATCCCCGCCCACTCCCGCCTCACTTTCCGCCCGGCAAAAGGTTTCGCCGCCCATATCAACGACCCATAAACCGGCACCCTTCCTCATCGGATTCCGCGTTTCGACGAACGTCTGTCAAGTATTCGCACAAAATATCTTACCTGCGAAAAAGATGAGCGTCTTCTATACTTTTTTCTTTTACCGCCCGTTAACTTCCGCCCATTGAAACAATCTGCTGTTATCCCGTTGTTGGTGTCAACGCTATTGAATAATGCTATTCCATGGCGTTTTACCATGTCCTGCATATAGTGAAAAACGTCCTCTGACGCTTCAGTATCATAAAGGACCTCATGCAAACGCTCTGCATCTGACATCGACGTGTTGAACCCCGCCGCAACTGCCACCAGACAATACACCCAGGCACGCCCAATCATGGCGTGTTTCAGGAACTCCGGCGCCGTAAGCGGAGTAACTGTACCCATGCGGTGAATCAGCAACCTGATTACGCTGTGACAATCCATGCAGTCCTCAAACGCCGCCAGTGAAGTGTATAACGCTTCTTTGATAACCGATGGTTTGATAGACACCTGCCGAAGCATATGCAACACGGTATCCCATCGTCCGCAATCGCAAGCTTCCAGAAGCGGTATTATCAGACAGTCCTGTTCACTTTCATCTACTCGAAATCCTTTTTGCAAAAGAAGCGGACACAGTCTCCTCATTTTTTTGCTTTTTCTCTCGGCCAGTATATTCAGCAAAAGGTTCCCGTGCGTATCACATTCAAGCACCTTTCCTGCGTTGTCCACAAACGGACGTGTCCATCTGTCTTTTAACAGCAACCTTGCTAAAAGCCAGTTACCATTGCCGCTTCTTCTTTTCTCATTCTCCATCCTGTGTGTAAATTCTGAAGGACTATTTCTTATTCTGAAAGCGATATGGAAGCACCTATGTTTAATGTATTAATCGCCAAAAGTGAACATTACATTTTACCTTTTGATATTCCGTTTTCTAATGCTTTGTTGACTGATAAATGAAATCTTCTTCAGTTGATATCGAAAATAAGATTTTTTCTCCCGCGCGTTTCGTTCCGTTATGATACTCTACCCATTGCGCGGAAGTCAAGTTTCTTTCATCAATTGTTACATTTTTGCTCTCCTGCGTATCTGAGAGTTTGGAAACGAGCGACTTCTGCACACTCACCAGCGGATTACCCTCTGCATTGTAGCGGGTGCGGGTGTCGGTGCGGTAGATACCGTCCGTCATCGCATCTGCGCCGTAGGCCATCTCCGTGACGGGTGAGTTCTGCGGCGTGGGCGAACTTACCAGCGCTAGCGTCTGCTTCACCTCATTTCCAAACGCATCATGCTTATAGAGAATAGGCAATATCGAAGTATCACTCTATAAATCTTTAACTTAGGTGCTTGCTGACTAACTAATCGTAACGAATAGCAAGAAAGTTGAAGTGTTTAAGAAAATTACATCCCACACGCATTATATGTGGGATGTGATTTTTTATTATAGGTATAATATTTTAATATAAGTATAATAGTATGCGAGCATTAAAATAATTACAGGCAAAACAATAAAACAAAAAACACAAAATAAAATATATTTTCGTTTCTTTTTTAACACTTCGACTATTATATATGATAGGCATAAAAGTGGAATAATGAAAGTCAATATAATGTCTATGTATTTATTTGTTTCTATATTAGCAGCTTTTGCTACACTTAACATAGTGTAACTATATCCGAGAATTAGCAAAGAAATTAGTGATTTATAAGTCATAATATATCTATTCTTCAAATAAAGTACCATCAGGATTGCAACATTTTTCGCTTGAGTTGACGTCTATATTATAGCACCAACTTGTCCAATGTTGGAAATTTCGAAAAAAAGAAATTATAAAATTTGAACTCATTAATTTCGTTATCCAATTCCTTAATTAAGGCTAAATCTTCACATGGTGTTGATTTTTTATATACAATCTCTTCTAATCGTTCAAAAGTATGTGTTTTATATACTTTTCCTACCGATAATATAGCAACCGTGCATATGTTTACAATAGAACCTATAGTTGACCATATTGTGGATATATCAACGTTAGCACCAAAATTATAATTTATATAACCAGATTTTTTGTATTTTTCTTCCACGATAATCCAATTGTCAATTGTTAGAGTTTTGAGTTCCAAAGCATTATTTAGATGAGTATCTCGTGATTTATTTTGCACATTAACATTTTATTCAAACAAAGAGGAATCAGCTTTTATATCTTCAAAATAATCCTCCTCAATTTCATCAAATATGATAACACCCAATACAGGAATAGGTTTTATCATGTTTGCGGAATTAATTATTTGTTCTAAAACGTCTTTTGAAGATTCAAGACTATCAAATTTTAAACAAAAAATACAACCGTCGATTTCGCACATACTCTCCGATTGCAGCTTCGTTGATGTGGTAGGTAGTGTTATATATAGAATTTTTTTATTACTTTCTTTTATCCATACTTCTTTATTGTAAGTGTCATTACGTTCCTGTTTGTTTTTTTGTTTAGGCGTGATGACCTTTAAATAATGTTCATACCCATTTGATGAAAGATCGAAACTCAAATCGCTGCTCTTCAGGCAAAATTGAAAATCTCCTTCAGCCATTCTTTCCCGAATGGCTTTTTTTACATCAATCCATAACGGGTTTATTTCTACATCTATGGGATAAGGGTTTGCAAAGGCGTTATGAAAAAAAAGGGTTATGTAAAAATAAAAAAAGAGTTTCATTTATTGTTTATCGATTTCTTGTATTTAGTATAAACAGGGAAGACAATCATCTTCCCTGTTGGATGATATTACAGATTAACAGGCCCGGAAAATACACATACGCTTGCACATGGACATGAATCAGAATCAAATAGTTCTTTTAACTTATTTGTCATTGAAATTAAAGCGTAACATTGAGGTATTACACAATTATCATCTCCGACGTAGCATCCGAATCCGTAACATTTTACTTCTTTTTTGTTTAAGTTATTAATACATATTTCTCCATCTTTAATCGTGATGTATTTTTTGTCATCAATGCGTCTCCCATAACCGATTAACATAATAATGTCACATTTTCTGCTTTTTACATCATTTATAGTTGGTGCACCTGTTCGTTACTTCACCGTATGGGGTGTAGGTGTAGGCGGTGCGGATGTAACCGTTCGAGCCGTAGAGCTCGCAGATATTTTTGGTTAAATCCCAGCCGTAGGCTGGGTGCGACTTAAGCAACCAGACCCCGAGACGCGAACACACTTGTGAGCGGGAATCTTGCGAAGCAAGACGAGCGGGAGCGGAGTACCATGTGCCGTCCTTTTGGATGGTCAGCGGGCGGGTGGCTATCGGTTGGGTGGGCTCCCATGTGATGAGCCAGAGTGCCGGATGGTTGCTGCGGTTGAGGTCGCAGCAGGTGATTTGCAGGTAGCCACGGACATCATAGCGGTAGCAGGAGGTGTTACCCTGTGCATCCGTTACCGTGGCGGGTAAATCATGCGCGGGGTCGTAGGCTGTGGTGGTCACATTTCCGGCGGCATCCGTGACCGTCAGCGTGCGCCCTGCGATATCCGTCACCGTGGTGGTCGAGTTGCCTCGACCATCCGTTCGGGTGTGAATCATCCCGTTGGCCGTATAGCTGCGTCCGGAGGTAGTCGTTACGCCTGCATTATCCGTCTGCGAGAGCGTAAAGCCGTCCACCCTCACCGCTTCTGCGGTGAGGGTGCTGGTCGGCAGGGCGTTGTAGCTCTTGCGTTTCGTTCCAACATGATACTCTACCCATTGCGCGGAAGTCAAGTTTCTTTCATCAATTGTTAGATTTTTGCTCTCCAGGGCATCTGACAGCTTGGAAACGAGTGACTTCTGTACACTCACCAGCGGATTGCCCGCTGCATTATAACGGGTTCGGGTGACGGTGTTGTAGATGAAGTCTGATCATTCCTCTTTGCTGGCTCGTTAATCGAAGATAATTCCTATAAACCCTTTTTTTCTATGAAAAATCTTGACGGTTTATTTATTATGTGTTATTGAATAGGTAATAATTTTTATGATTAATAGGACGTTGTTTTTTTCTCTAAGTGTGTTTTTTTCTTTTCTTCTTCTCAATTATGGAGCCCCTGCGCTGATCTCTTTGGCTGAGAACATAAATACTATTGTAAACATTAATTATTTTTATAAAAACAAGAAAAAAATTTTGAATATTGCAAAAAATAAAGATTTTAAGATATGCGAAAGCAATGATGACATCTCTGTTGTATTTGTTAATAATGAGCCAAAAATAGCATATATATATCAAACAATAAATTTATTTTTTTATAGAAAAGAGTTGCTTTTAATATCGTTTGATGATGGGTTGTGTCTCTTCTGCATAAAATCAAAAGGAAATCATCATATGTCTCGTCCTTTTTTTGAGCAGATGTTGGATTTTGCTGACAGTAAATCAAGAATTAAAAAAAGCAATCTTTCTACTATCAATAAAAAATGTAACAAAAATTCAAAACAAATGAACGAAATAATGTACTTAACGTTTAGGCGTGATTTTAAAAAAATTATTTTTGCTCAAGGATTTAAAGAGATTTATATTATAGTGGATCATGTCTTATAAGATAGATCATAAAAATCATGATACGAGCCGTGAACGCAGAGCTTTAATTTTTTTACGCATTTACAGGGTGTTTTTTCTTCCATTTCCTGCATGGCATCTTTGAGTTCATTTAATGAAGAAACAGTTTTGTCATAATAATTTCTTCCAGCATTAATTTCCTCCAATGAACCCGAAGAATCACCATAAGAAATCAAGTTTCTAGCATATATATGAATTTCGCCTTTATTTATATTTTGTTTATACTTATAAAATTCATAAATATAAATGCTAGCAATGGCGCCACCCAAAGTTGTTATCGCTATTTCTAATAAATTTTTTCCTAAAAATCGATATTTACATTAGCGTTATTATTGATGTATGCATATCTATTAGCGGTGGGATATATATCCCTTCCTAGCCATCTGGCATCTACTGGATTAGAGCTCGCAGATGTTTTTGGTCAAATCCCAGCCGTAGGCTGGGTGCGACTTAAGCAACCAGACCCCGAGCCGCGAACACACTTGTGAGCGGGAATCTTGCGAAGCAAGACGAGCGGGAGCGGAGTACCAGGTGCCGTCCTTTTGGATGGCAAGCGGGCGGGTGGTTATCGGTTGGGTGGGATCCCAAGTGATGAACCAGAGCGCCGGGTGGTTGCTGCGGGTGAGATCACAACAGGCAAAACGGACGACGGCTGTAAGGCCGGTTGGACAAACACGCAGTGTTTGCCCTGAAAGGGTGAAGGCGCAAAGGGGTGCGTCTGAATCAATTTGCAGGTAGCCACGGACATCGTAGCGGTAGCAGGAGGTGTTACCCTGTGCATCCGTTACCGTGGTGGAGGTATTACCTCGACCATCCGTTCGGGTTTGAATCATCCCGTTGGCCGTGTAGCTGCGGGTGTTGGTAGTCGTTACCCCGGCGTTATTCGTCTGCGAGAGCGTAAAGCCATCCACCGTCACGGCTTCAGCAGTGATGTTGCTGGTAGGCAGGGCGTTGTAGCTCTTGCGTTTCGTTCCACCATGATACTCTACCCATTGCGCGGAAGTCAAGTTTCTTTCGTCAATTGTTAGATTTTGCTCTCCAGGACATCTGACAGATTGGAAACGAGTGACTTCTGCACACTCACCAGCGGATTACCCTCCGCATTGTAACGCGTGCGGATGACGGTGCGATAGATGCCGTCCGTCATCGCCTCAGCCCCGTAGGCCATCTCCGTGACGGGTGAGTTCAGCGGCGTAGGCGAGCTTGCCAGCGCGAGCGTTTGCTTCACCACATTGCCGAACGCATCATATTCGTAGAGCGTGGCAGCGGTTTTCGCAGTATTCCAGCCCGTATCCTGATACTGCTTCGTGAGCTGCCCCTTGGCGTTATACTCGCTGCGGGAGTAGATGAAGCCTCTGGGAGAGCTATGTGGAGGACGGTGATGCGGAGGGCATTGTACTCGCTACGGGAGTAGATGAAGCCGCCGCTCGCATTCGGCTGAGCTTGTGCCACCACCTGACCGAAGTCGGTCGTAATCGTCTGCGAGAGAATCGTGGCATTATCAGCCGGCTTCACCGTCTCGCGGGCATTGTTGCCGTTGGTATCATAGACATAGTAGAGTTCCCGCTGCCCCGTGCCGAAAAGATGCGCCACGCTGCCATCGCGGTTGCGGGTGGTGATGAGTGTCGCCCCGGCGGGAGTATTTGTTAACTTGGGTGAGATAAGAGAAATCAAAATCCGAATACAAGAAGAGATAAACAAGCCCAAATTAACGAAAATATAAAGCCAAAAATGTGCAGGATGATTTTTAGTGTTACACTCTCATTTTTTTCTTTAATCGAAGATAATTCTTTAGAAATAAAATCGTCTGAACAAGGAATGCATGTGTTGTCTTTCAAAAGAATGTATTTGCCCCACTTAAAACGATAAATATTTTTAATAAAATTCTTTTTTACAGAATAGTATATGCTGTCGTTTAATAACATATGCATCCAATGGCTATTTGAATAGAAATGTTTTATTTGTATTTTTGATTTATCTTTGATGAATTTTGATTCGATGAGGCTCCAGGACATGACGCTTGTCAGTACATAAACAAAAAAGAAAGATAGATTCCTATTGAATCTTATATTGTCAGTCAGGTTTTCGACGGTGATGGGTATTAAAAAAGATATTATAAGTGAAACGATAAAAATAAATAGCATTTCTTTTTGGAAAAATATGGTTTTATTTCCATTAATGATTTCTGAATGTATGTTTTTATATAAGTCTACAAAATTTTCATCCTGGTATAAAATGCTATTGTTAATTTTTTCGATTTCTGTTTTCAATAATCTACAATGGAAGGAAGTTTGGTGTTTCAGAGAAAATATGCAAAAGTCCTTTTTGGTTGAAAAAGATAAAATGGATTTTTGGGGAATAATAATGTATTCAAAATTACTTTTTTTGATTGAAATGTATTTTTTGTTTACTGATGATAATTTCATATTTAAGATAAAGATCATTACACTTCCGTACCCATAATCATAGATTTGGATACGGAAGTAAATAAAGTTGTTTAGCTGTTTTTTATGTTAATTTAGGCTATTTCGAGCATATTGAAGCTGCACGTGGCCTTAGTCTATAAAATATGTTTAATATCCTAATTGATTGAATTAAGGTTGACGCATGTGGCCCTAAGCAACAAGAAATTGCTGTATATTTTGTAATTTCTCTTAGTTTGGCAATATACTCGGATGTAATACATTCTATGGCTGCTGGTATATCATTGTTTTTTATGTTTTTATATATGCAGCAAAGCATATTTTCTATATTTGACGTTAATATTACGTTTTCTATCATACATAAATACCAATCTTTCCCTTTTTTGCCAAGGCAAATATTTGAAGTAATTGTATCGTATAAATCCCATAATATTAAACCAGCAGCTACCGCGCAACATGCTGATTGAATCCAGGATGCTCCTCCCTTTATATCAAAGCCCTGAATTGGTTTGTTTGTCACATAGCAGAATAAATTAAGGCCTCCTTTTATTCCTATGATATCTCTTCCCAACCATCTCCCATCCATCGGATTATAGTGGCGGTAGTTGTAGTACACCATACCGAGTTCGGTATCGTTGTACTCGCTGCTCCACTGGATGGGTTGGTAGATGCTGTTGGTGCTTTCCGTTACTTCACCATAGGGGGTGTAGGTGTAGGCGGTGCGGATGTAACCGTTTGAGCCGTAGAGCTCACAGATGTTTTTGGTTAAATCCCAGCCGTATGTGTACCAGGTGCCGTCCTTTTGGATGGCCAAGGGTCGGGTGGCTATCGGTTGGGTGGAATCCCAGGTGATGAGCCAGAGTGCCGGGTGGCTGCTACGGGTGAGGTCACAGCAGGCGATTTGCAGATAGCCTCGGTAGAGGTATCGCTGGTGGAGCGTGATGGCTCCGTTGACCGTTACCTTTTTGGTGGCGCGGCGGCCCATGTGGTCGTAGGCGCATTCTACCACGGTGTTGCTTTCCGCATTGGTGAAGCTCACGGGGCGGTTTGCGGCATCGTAGGTAATACTCCAGATACCTGTGGAGCTTTTCACCAGCGTTTGATTACCATCGGCATCGAAGGTGGGAGTAAAATCGCCCACAGCGGTATACTGATTCAGCTCATTGGCGCTATAGCTTGTAGTGATTTCGCATTCTGTCGCTGTTTCTCTATTTCCGATGTTATCGTAGTCGTAGGCGTAGTTATTGCCGTTGACGGTGGCGGAGGTGAGCTCGCTGCGGTTGTTGTAGCCGAAGGTGTCGTTCTTCACCGTGCCCTGGCGGGAGGTGTTGCGGACGGTTGGACGACCGAGTGAGTCGTAGCTGTACTGGCGATTGGCTACCAGCGTGGAGCTGCGCTTGTACGCCATGCCGGTGAGCAAATCGCGCTGTATTTCGTAGCTCTGCGTCAAGGACATGTTGTTCGGCATGGTGAGCTTTTCCAGCAGGTGAGTGCCGGAAAGGTACTCATAGCTGAATTGCTTTTCCGCGCCGCCGTGGAGGAAGCCTGCGGTAGCGATGCGTCCGTCTGAGCCGTAGCCGGTGGTGACCGTCTGCTGCACCGTACCGTTCTTGGAGTAGGTGTAGCCAGTGGAGCGGCCTTTATCATCGCGAGTTTCCGTGATGAGGTGGGTCACGCCGTCGGCTACGAGAGAATCGCTTTCCTGCTCGCCGTATGCGTTGTAGCTGAGCGTGCGTACCCCTGCGGCATCCGACACCTGCGTGAGTTGCCCGAGATGGTTGTATGTGTAGGAGCGTGGGGTGGTGCTGTCGTTATAGCTTGTCCCCAGCAGAAGGCCTCGGGCGGGCTCGTAGGAATGCGTCTTGATGTTGCCTCGTGCATCTGTTTCCGTCAGCACGCGGTTGTAGGCATCGTAGGTTTTCACCACGGATGAGTTGTCCGCGTAGGTCTTAGCAGTTTCCTGTCCGGAGGCATCGTGATAGGTCCAGGTGGTGACATCTCCGTCTGTACGGTTGCTCGGGTCGGTTGAGACCGTTTCTGTTCCGGCGCGGAAAGTGGTGAGCGTGACCATGCGGTCGGCATCATCGTAGCCGAACATGACCGGCTGAATGCCCGTGCCCCACTCCGCGACCTTGCGGCCACGGACATCGTAGCGGTAGCAGGAGGTGTTACCCTGTGCATCCGTTACCGTAGCGGGTAAATCATGCGCGGGGTCGTAGGCTGTGGTGGTCACATTTCCGGCGGCATCTGTGACCGTGAGCGTGCGTCCGGCGGTGTCCGTCACCGTGGTGGAGGTATTACCGCGACCATCCGTTCGGGTTTGAATCATCCCGTTGGCCGTGTAGCTGCGTCCGGCGGTAGTCGTTACCCCGGCGTTATCCGTTTGCGAGAGCGTAAAGCCATCCACCGTCACGGCTTCTGCGGTGATGTTGCTGGTAGGCAGGGTGTTGTAGCTCTTACGTTTCGTTCCGTTATGATACTCTATCCATTGCGTAGAAGTCAAGTTCCTTTCGTCAGTTGTTAGATTTTTGCCCTCCAGGGCATCTGACAGATTGGAAACAAGTGACTTCTGCATACTCACCAGCGGATTGCCCGCTGCATTGTAACGGGTTCGGGTGACGGTGCGATAGATGCCATCCGTCAGAGCTTCCGCACCGTAGGCCATCTCCGTGACGGGTGAATTCTGCGGCGTGGGCGAGCTTGCCAGCGCGAGCGTCTGCTTCACCACATTGCCGAACGTTTCATATTCGTAGAGCGTGGCGGCGGTTTTCGCAGTATTCCAGCCCGTATCCTGATACTGCTTCGTGAGCTGGCCGAGGGCATTGTACTCGCTGCGGTTATAGATAAAGCCTACGACCCGTATTAAGTGTGGAGGCTACAAAGGACCACCGGCAGTGTTGTGAAATTATAATGAACTACAATAATTCCAACGCAGCATATTCTATATACTGCGTTGGAACGCAATAGAAAATTGTGGTTTTATACGAATATACATTCCTCAGGGGGATGCGAGAAAACCATAATTCCTGTGATTGAGGATAACTTTACACCTAACAGGTATGCCGTTACTGTTAAATTTATATGTGATAAGTTATGTTTAACTTCAATTCGAACTGTGTATATTCCTCTTTTTGTGTTTAATGAAATATCTTCCCTTGTTTCCTTGTAACTATTTTTCAATTCGTAATATATTGGCTCTATTGTAAGAATAGAATGATATGAAAGAAGTGCGAAGATTGCTATAATTAAGAATATGAGCATAATGCATTTAATTGTAATATTCTTCATATGCTTCCATGTATGTTAGGTATTTTTGATATAAATCTGCATATCTTTTAGCCCTTATTTTCAATGCGTTTATTTTTGCTAAACCGTAATAATCTTTTACGTCTAATTCCGCTCCATCTGCATAATGTTGCGCCAACGCATAAAATAGATATGCATCTAAATATTTTTTTAATTTATTTGTTCTGCAAACCATCTTACCATCTAAAGAATTGGCAAATGAAACATAAGGAGACATTCGTGAACGATAGTGTCTAAAATGGTTCATTTCATGCTTTCTTACGTATTCTTTGGCATCTTCAATAGACAAATAAATATTTTGCTCATTTTCAATCAAATGAAATAGCGTTGTAATATATTCTTCATCGTCACTAACTAATTTGACTATTCCCGTTATATCAATATCAGGAACCACTACTTTACTGGAGCATGGATACGTTTTAAAATCCACTCCTGGAATGTCTTTGTTTCCTCTTAGAATAACGAATTTCCCCAAAGAATCTAAAGCCCATTTGGGAACTTCTAATATTTCTGGAGTGCTATTTAGAATATATTTCAGGCCCAAGATATCAACTAATAAAATAGCAGAGTTATTTATATATTGGTACAAATTGTTATACAACTTTCTATCCCTCCCCAACCATCTGCCATCTAATGGATTATAGTGGCGGTAGTTGTAGTACACCAAGCCGAGTTCGGCATCGTTGTACTCGCTGCTCCACTGGATGGGTTGGTAGACACTGTTGGCGCTTTCCGTTACTTCACCATAGGGGGTGTAGGTGTAGGCGGTGCGGATGTAACCGTTGGTGCCGTAGAGCTCGCAGATGTTTTTGGTTAAATCCCAGCCGTAGGTGTACCATGTGCCGTCCTTTTGAATGGCCAAGGGTCGGGTGGCTATCGGTTGGGTGGGATCCCAGGTGATGAGCCAGAGTGCCGGGTGGTTGCTGCGAGTGAGGTCACAGCAGGCGATTTGCAGATAGCCTCGATAGAGGTAGCGCTGATGGAGCGTGATGGCTCCGTCTACTGTTACCTTTTTGGTCGCGCGGCGGCCCATGTGGTCATAGGCGCATTCGATGACCGTGTTCGTCTCTGCATTGGTGAAGCTCACAGGGCGGTTTTCGACATCGTAGGTGACTTCCCATGTTCCGGTGGAGCTTTTCACCAGCGTTTGATTACCATCGGCATCGAAGGTGGGGGTGAAATCACCCACGGCGGTGTACTGATTCAGCTCATTGGCGGTATAGCTTGTGGTGATTTCGCTTTCTGTCGCTGTTTCTCTATTTCCGATGTTGTCGTAATCATAGGCATAATTATTGCCGTTGACTGTGGCGGACGTCAGTTCGCTGCGGTTGTTGTAGCCGAAGGTGTCGTTCTTCACCGTGCCCTGGCGGGAGGTGTTGCGGACGGTTGGACGACCGAGTGAGTCGTAGCTGTACTGACGATTGGCTACCAGGGTGGTGCTGCGATGGTAGGCCATGACGGTGAGCAAATCACGCTGTATTTCGTAGCTCTGCGTCAAGGACATGTTGTTCGGCATGGTGAGCTTCTCCAGCAGGTGAGTGCTGGAGAGGTACTCATAGCTGAATTGCTTTTCCGCGCCGCCGTGGAGGAAGCCGGCGGTAGCGATGCGGCCATCTGAGCCGTAGCCGGTGGCGACCGTCTGCTGCACCGTGCCATTCTTCGCGTAAGTGTAGCCAGTGGAGCGCCCTTTTTCATCGCGGGTTTCCGTGATGAGGTGGGTCACGCTGTCGGCGGCGAGCGAATCGCTTTCCTGCTCGCCGTAAGCGTTGTAGCCGAGCGTGCGTACCCCTGCGGCATCCGACACCTGCGTGAGTTGCCCGAGGTGGTTGTAGGTGTAGGCTCGGGGTGTCGTACTATCGCTGTAGGTAGTCCCCAGCAGAAGGCTTCGGGCGGGCTCGTAGGAATGTGTCTTGATGTTGCCTCGGGCATCTGTTTCCGTCAGCACGCGGTTATAGGCATCGTAAGTTTTCGTCACAGATGAGCCGTCCGCGTAGGTCTTAGCAGTTTCCTGTCCGGAGGCATTGTGATAGGTCCAGGTGGTGACATCACCGTCCGTGCGGTTGCTCGGGTCGGTTGAGACCGTTTCCGTTCCGGCGCGGAAAGTGGTGAGCGTGACCATGCGGTCGGCATCATCGTAGCCGAACAGAACCGGCTGCATCCCCGTGCCCCACTCCGCGACCTTGCGGCCACGGACATCGTAGCGGTAGCAGGAGGTGTTACCCTGTGCATCCGTTACCGTGGCGGGTAAATCATGCGCGGGGTCGTAGGCTGTGGTAGTCACGTTGCCGGCGGCATCTGTGACCGTCAGCGTGCGCCCGGCGATATCCGTCACCGTGGTGGTCGTGTTGCCGCGACCATCCGTTCGGGTTTGAATCATCCCGTTGGCCGTGTAGCTGCGTCCGGAGGTAGTCGTTACGTCTGCATTATCCGTCTGCGAGAGCGTAAAGCCATCCACCGTCACGGCTTCAGCAGTGATGTTGCTGGTCGGCAGGGTGTTGTAGCTCTTGCGTTTCGTTCCGTTATGATACTCTACCCATTGCGTGGAAGTCAAGTTTCTTTCGTCAATTGTTAGATTTTTGCTCTCCAGGGCATCTGACAGCTTGGAAACGAGTGACTTCTGTACACTTACCAGCGGATTACCCTCCGCATTGTAACGCGTGCGGGTGACGGTGCGATAGATGCCATCCGTCAGAGATTCCGCACCGTAGGCCATCTCCGTGACGGGTGAGTTCTGCGGCGTAGGCGAGCTTGCCAGCGCGAGTGTCTGCTTCACCACATTGCCGAACGTATCATATTCGTAGAGCGTGGCGGCGGTTTTCGCAGTATTCCAGCCCGTATCCTGATACTGCTTCGTGAGCTGACCGAGGGCATTGTACTCGCTGCGGGAGTAGATGAAGCCGCCGTTCGCATTCGGTTGAGCTTGTGCCACCACCTGACCGAAGTCGGTCGTAATCGTCTGCGAGAGAATCGTGGTGTTATCAGCCAGCTTCACCGTCTCACGGGCGTTGTTGCCGTTGAGGTCATAGACATAGAACAACTCCCGCTGCCCCGTGCCGGCGAGATGCGCCACGCTGCCATCGCGGTTGCGGGTAGTGATGAGCGTTGCCCCGGCGGGCGTGGTCAGCGTGGTCGTCAACCCATCCTCGCTGTAAGCGGTGGTCGTGACGCGGCCGAGAGTATCCGTGCGGGACGTGACCCGCCCCAGGATATCGTAGGCCATTGATTCCGTGGTGGTCATCGGGCCGACATCGCGGCGGGTGGTCAGCACACGCCCGGCGGCATCGCGGGTGTAGGTCGTAATTGTCTCCGGCGTGATGACCGTCTCGCCGTCGCGCACCTCGGAGCGAATCGTCTCCATCAGGCGGCGGGAGGCATCGTAGCCGTAATCCGTGCGCACGCCGTCCTCGTCCACCTCCCAGAGGAGTTCGCCCGTGCAGATATAGCCGCAGGAGCGGGAGCGACCGTTGTCGTGCAGCGTGGCGATGCGGCGGTTCTGCGCATCATATTGGTGCGATTCCCCGGAGGTGAGCGCCCACACCCCGGAGGAAAGCAGCAGGTAGGACTCCGAACGGAGCACATTGCCCTCCTCGGAGATATACTCCACCGAGCGGGTGGATTGGCCCGCCACGGGAGCACCCGCCACACGTGTTTCCGTTGTCACCGAATAGAGCGCCCCGTGCAGCGAAGTGGCGGTGTATTGATACCAGGTCTGCACCCCGTTGGCGGCCTGCGACATGCGGGGGCGTCCGGCCGCATGGGGGTGAGCATACGCGGCGGTGTATGTCTCCGTGACCGTGAGCTGCGTGGTGGCGGGAGTTCCGGCCGTGGTGCGGCATTCCACGCGTTCCACGCCGTCAGAAGTGGAGTAGGTGTATTCCTCCGTGCGAACCGTGGCAATGGAAGAAGCCGTGGCGTGCTTGGTGACGATGAGGGCGGGCTCCGAGCTGCGGGAAGAACCGTCCGTGCGGTAAGTCGTTTCCACCACCCGTTCCCCGTTGGCACCCCAGGGGGAAGATTCCTTTACCACACGCCCGGCGGTATCGTAGGCATAGGTCGTCACCCCGCCATCGGGGGCGGTGCGGGTGATAAGCTGCCCCATGCGGTTGTATTCAAAGGACGTGGTGCGAGCAAGCGGCGTACCGAATCCCTCTGTACGGCTCAGCAGGACATCGCCCAAATCACCGGAGGAATCGTAGACCTCCTGCGTGCAGGAAGCCACAGAAGCATTGCAGGAAAGAGTCGTTACGACGGAGTACGTCCCTGCTGCCGCATCATCCGTGCGGGTGCGGGATTCCGTCACCAGGGCATCCCCTGAACCGGAAGAGCGAGACCATACCCCATCGGCAAACGACCAGCGGGTCGTGACATCTTCCATGCTCTCCGGCTGCTCCGCATCATGCTCCGATACCGTGACGGAAGCCGTTTCGGCATCCACGGAAACTGACACCGTGCGGAACGGCGCCCCCTCAGCAACATAGAGCGGAGACTCCGCCCCCTCTGCCGGGGGAGTGACCTGCGCGGGAAGATAGAACGAAATCGTGTAGCCGGGTGCATCCTCGCGCGGCAACACCTCCGAGAGCCCGTCCCATGGGTTCCAAATCTGCCGGATGGCATCGGATTCCTCGTCTCGCAGCACCACCAGATAATCAGCGGCATTCTCCGCAGAGAGCAGCGCCCCCGCGGGCGTGAGCATCCCGGCAAAAGAGCCATCGGAAGGCAGGAAGAAGAGCGCCGAGCCGTCCTGACGGGTGGAACGGATATACGCCGCACCGCTGAGGGAGCAGGCAGGAGCATCGAGCGACATCTCCGCCACCGCGCAGAGCGTGGTGCGGGTGGAAGAGGATGCCCCCACGGGGAAGAAGAAATTGCCAGCCCCGCTGCACATGAAGTTGAGGTAGGAATCCCCCTCATCCAGACAGACGAGCTGATTGGGCATCACGCCGCCCTGCGGCACATGCAGCACCGTGGCCAGCGGGTGTCGCAGACAGAGAGACTCAGGAGACGCAAGCGCAGCGGCATCAAAAGCGCGGGCGCGCAGCTCCAGCCGGGCAGAGGGCACGCCGGGCATGCCTCGGAAAGAGGCCACATTGCAGCTCCAGCTCATTTCCTGCGGCGAGGAAGAACGCCGCACACCGCTGCCGGCAGAGGAAGACGAGCCGGAGGATGAACGCGCGCTGAATGCCGAGGGCGACAGATTCTCTGAATTGTCATTATCCTGCTGAGACGGACCTCCATCATTACCGGAGCCGGAGGCACAGGTACACTCGCAGGTGCATTCGCTCGGCGGCTCATTCTCATCCGGCACAATACCGATGATATCCGTCACAGGAGAAACGGAGCAGTTGATATAAGAGACATTGCCGTTGGGCGGGTAATCGATATTGGTATGCTCGGCAGAGACGAGATAATAGCCCTCACCCGGAATGGGAATAGAGCCGTCAATCGTTACTCCTGCACCGGACGGACTGGTATAGGAACCACCGCCGACCACCGCAATCGTCACCTGATCATCCACCGTGCCGGAAGCCACGAGCGCCGAAGCACCGGCTTCCGCATAAACGATACGGATAGAATCGCGCAGACAATCCGAGGGATAAGACGGAATACCTTGGTTGTAGGTAAACGTCGCCGCCGGAAGTCCCGAAGCCGCGCGGCCTGTGGCAGCCTGCTGCACGCTGAAGTTGAGGGAACGACGGGACGAACGGGTAGTTTTATGCTGATATTTAGTCATGATTTTATTCATTCGGGTTTGTTGATGTTGCATAACAGATGCAACTCTGGCACAATGTTGCCCGTTTGTCCAGAGCCTACCTGAGTTCTTTTCTTCGTTTGCGTCTGCGGAAATAAAGAAAACAGCGTTTTATAATGTTTCGGACGGCCGAGAAACGCTTTCTTATAGCGCAGACGCAGATTACACTTCACTTCAACGGAAAAATAAATTAGAATGATTCCATGCAAAATGAGAGTCAGAAAAGCATTCGCATACGGGGAGCACGGGAACACAACCTGCGCGGGGTGGATGCGGATATTCCGCTGGGCGGCATCACAGTCGTGACCGGGCCGAGCGGGAGCGGCAAGACCTCATTGGCCGTCAACACCTTGTACGCCGAGGGGCAGCGGCGCTATGTCGAAACCTTTTCTCCCTACGTGCGCCAGTTCATGGACCGCATGGACAGGCCGGATGTGGATGCGGTGGAAAACGTGCCCCCGGCCATTGCACTGGGGCAGCGCAATTCCGTGAAGAACTCCCGCTCCACCGTCGGCACCATGACCGGGATGAACGAGTACCTGAAACTCATCTATTCCCGACTGGCAGTCGGTCGCGATGCCGAGGGCCGCATCATTCGGCCCGCCACGCCGCAGGGGGTCGCCGAGGAGCTGCTGCGAGAGCATCCCGAGGGAGAGGCACTAGTCTGCTTCGCCGTGGTGCCGGTGGGCAGTTTCGAGGAAATGGTGCAGGCATTGCAAGGACAGGGGTACCTGCGCCTGCTGGCCGGTGGTGAGGTTGTGAGACTGAGCAACGCCACGGAGGAACAGGTCGGCATGGAACGCTGGATAGTCGTGCAGGATCGCATACGGCTGAAACCGGATTCCGGGACACGCCTGATGGAAGCGCTGGAAACAGCCCTGCATCTGGGGCAGGATGTCGCGCTCGTTTCCCTGCGCGGCGATGACGGATGGGGAACGCTCCGTGAATATCGGAGCGACTGGTATCCCCTGGCAGAGCCCGTGCCGGGGCTGTTCAGCGGCAATTCTCCGCTGGGAGCATGCCCCGAATGCAAGGGGTATGGCCGAGCCATCACCTATGACTACCACAAAGGCATTCTGCCGGAAAAAAGCATCCGCGACGGAGCCCTGAAAATGCTCACCTCCGCCACACTCTCGCTTTGCTACAAAGATTTTGTGAAAGCCAACAGGCGTTCAAAAGCCGTGCGTATGGACGTGCCGTGGCAAGACCTCACCCGCAAGGAACAGGACTGGGTATTCTACGGCAACTGCGGCGATATCGACCCCTGGACCGCCTCCGACATGGGGCTGTGGTATGGCTACAAAGGCATTTTCGATGACATGGAGAAGCACGCCCACAAGATGTCGGTGCGTGTGTTTCTGGCCTACTACCGCGTCTACAGCGTGTGCCCCGCCTGTCAGGGCGGGCGGCTGCGACCGGAAGCCCTGGCCTTTACCATCGGCGGGCTGACCGTGCCGCAGGTACAGGCTCTGCCTATGGACGAGCTTTTGCCCTGGCTGGATGAGCATGTGTTACCCGCCGCGCTGGATGACCGCTCCCTGCAACAGGCCGTGCGCGAGCTGCGCAGCCGCGTGGCCTACCTCTGCGAAGTGGGACTGGGCTACATTGCCGCCAACCGCTTGACGCGCTCGCTCTCCGGCGGCGAAATTGAGCGCGTGAGCCTCACCGCCTGTCTGGGTGCGGCGCTTACCGAAACCCTCTTTGTGCTGGATGAACCGACCGTGGGGCTGCACTCCCGTGATACCGCCAGACTGATTTCCGCCATGCGGCGGCTGGCTGACCGCGGTAACACGCTGGTGGTCGTGGAGCACGAGGAAGCCGTCATGCGCGCTGCCGATTATCTGGTGGACATGGGGCCGGGCAGCGGAGCTTCCGGCGGAGAACTGGTGTATGCCGGCACTCCGGGTAACATCGCCGACGCCCCCGAATCCCTCACGGGGCAGTACCTGAGCGGAAAACGCAGCGTTCCCCTGCCCGCCCGCCGCAGGAAACCGCGCGGGCACATCCGCATCCGCGGTGCAGAGTGTCACAATCTGCACCAACTGAATGTGGATATTCCGCTGGGGGTCTACACCTGTCTGACGGGGGTGTCCGGCAGCGGCAAGAGCTCCCTGGCCTGTCAGGTACTCTACGGCAGCCTGCACCGCGATGAGCTGGACGATGAAGATGAGGTCCGCGTGCAGAGCATCAGCGGCATTGATTCGCCGGAAGATGTCGTGCTGGTGGACCAGAGCCCCATCGTGCGCACCCCCCGCTCCACTCCGGCTGTCTACATTGGCGTATTCGAGGATATACGCGCCCTCTTTGTGGCAGAACCTGCCGCCCAGGCACGCGGCCTGAAGCCCGGCTACTTCTCCTTCAACAGCGGAGACGGCAGATGCCCCCGCTGCGCCGGGCTCGGGCAGGAAAAGGTGGAAATGCAGTTCCTCTCGGACATCTTTGTGCCCTGCGCCCTCTGTCATGGCACGCGTTATACCCCGCAGGCTCTCACGCTCACCCTGCTGGGGTATAATATGGCAGAAATGCTGGCCATGGACATCGCCTCTGCGCAGAAATTGTTTGCCCGCGAGAAAAACGCCCGCGCCCGCCGCATTGCCGAGCGTCTGGGACTTCTGGTCGAGGTCGGGCTGGGGCATCTGGGGCTGGGACAGCCGCTCAACACGCTCTCGGGCGGGGAGAACCAGCGTCTCAAACTCGCCCGCATTCTGGTGGACTCGGTGGGAGACGCCCCCGGTGGCAAAGGCAAGCTGCTGATACTGGATGAACCCGGCACCGGGCTCCACTTCCGTGATTTAGAGGTGCTGTTGCAGGTGTTTGACCGGCTCGTAGAGCGCGGCAACAGCCTGTTGGTCATTGAGCATAATCTGGAGTTAATCAAATGCGCCGACTATGTGATTGACCTAGGCCCCGAGGGCGGCACCGGCGGCGGCAACATCGTGGCTCAGGGCACGCCGGAAGAAGTAGCAGCCGCAGGAAAGGGCTACACCGCCGGATTCCTGGCTGCCGCGCTGCGAAATGAACCCGCCCCCGTCACCCCAGTCGCGGAAACGGTGACGGATGCCGTGCCGGAGGGCGTCATTGCCCTGCGTGGTGCGCGCCACCACCAGCTCAAGAACATTGATGCCGACATCCCACGCACCGCCATGACCGTGGTGACAGGCCTTTCCGGCAGCGGCAAGAGCACCCTCGCCTTTGATATCATCTTTGCGGAGGGACAGAAGCGCTTCATGGACGTCATGAGCCCCTACGCCCGCCAGTTCACGGAACAGATGGAAACACCGGATATCGACCGCCTGACCGGGCTTCCCCCCACCGTGGCGATTGAACAGAACCGCACCCGCGGCGGCTGCAAATCCACCGTAGGCACCATCACCGAAATCTGGCAATTCCTCCGACTCCTCTATGCCAAGGTGGGGCAGCCGCATTGCCCGGACTGCCGCGTTCCCGTGGGGCGGCGTTCACCCGGAGAGATTCAGGCATTGGTGGCACAGGAGCTGGAGCAGAAGCCGGAATGCCTCATGATTGCCGCCCCGGTGGTCCGCAACCGCAAGGGGCATTATGCCGACCTCGCCCGCTGGGCAGCTAAAAAGAAATACCCATGGCTGCGGGCAGACGGGCAACTGGTGGCACCGGAGGCTTTCACGCCGCTGGATCGCTATTCCAACCACGATATTGATGTGGTGCTGGCAGAGCTGCGGGTGCAGGGCAACCGCATCAGCATGAACGGTGATGACTGCGACTTTGCCACGCTGGCAGAAACCGTCAGCCGCGCCCTGGAAATGGGGGACGGATTCATCCGGCTCATTCGCGGAGACGGCTCCACCCGACTGCTGGGCACGCACCTCACCTGCCCTGACTGCGGCAAGAGCTATGCCGCGCCGGAGCCTTCCACCTTCTCCTTCAACAGCCCGCACGGTTGGTGCACCCACTGCCAGGGACACGGTCGCATCAGCAACATTCGCCTCAAAGACGAAGATAAGGAAAGCCGGCTGGAGCATGAGCTGCGCTACGACCGCGAGGTGGAGAAAGCCGCAGCAAAAGAGGACAGCAGTACCCCCTGCCCGCATTGCAACGGGCACCGGCTCAATCCTTTTGCGCTGGCCGTCACGCTGTTCGACAGGAATATCGCTTCCATCGGCGAGTTGAGTGCCTCGCAGGCGCTTCAACTGCTCGAAACCTGGCAGTTTGAGGGGCGTGAGGCAGAAATCGCCCGCAACGTCATGGCAGAGATAGTCCCCCGACTCCGCTTCCTGCAACAGGTCGGGCTGGGCTACCTCTCCCTCGACCGCGCCGCCACCACCCTCTCCGGCGGTGAAACGCAGCGCATTCGCCTGGCCGCCCAGCTGGGGTCAGAGCTTCGGGGCGTTCTCTACGTGCTGGATGAACCCACCATCGGGCTGCATCCCCGCGATAATGAGCGCCTGCTTTCCACCCTCGAAACGCTGAAACAACGCGGTAACACCCTCCTCGTGGTGGAGCATGATGAGGAAACCATGCACCGCGCCGACCATATCATCGATTTGGGCCCCGGCGCCGGCGTGCATGGCGGAGAAATTGTGGCGCAGGGCAGCTTTGCCGAGGTGGAGAGCAATCCGCATTCAGTCACCGGCAAAGCTCTGCGGCACAAGGAAAAACACCCTTTCTGCGGCAAATGGCTACCCATCAAGGAGGCCGAATGGCTGGAGCTGACAGGCTGCAATCTGCACAACCTCAAGGATGTGACGCTGCGTATTCCTCGGGCGCGTTTCACCGTGGTGACCGGTTCCTCCGGTGCGGGCAAGACCTCACTCATCTCCGAAACCCTGGCGCCGGCAGTGCGTCATGCGCTGGGCGGCAGCATCAGCCGGGAGGAGCGCGCCGCATGGAAAACGGATAAGGGACTGGATTCCGTCCGGGCGCTCTACCAGGTTGACCAATCCCCGCTGGGGAAAACACCACGCTCCACCCCCGCCACCTACATCGGCATCTTCGATGAAATCCGCAAGCTCTTTGCCCAGAGCGCGGATGCGCGGCGGCTCGGATTCGATGCCGGGCGCTTCTCCTTCAACACCGCCGCAGGCAACTGCGAATCCTGCAAGGGAACCGGCTTCCGCAAGCAGGAAATGGACTTCCTGCCCCCCTGCTCCGTGCCCTGCGAAACCTGCCGCGGCGCGCGCTACAATTCCCGCACGCTTCAGGTACGCTACAAGGGCAAAAATATCGCAGAGGTGCTCAATATGAACATGGAGGAAGCCGCCGAGTTCTTTGCCGGGCAGGCGCGTCTGGCAGATCCGCTGAAGCTGCTCTGCGAGACGGGGCTGGGCTACCTGACCCTCGGACAGGCCAGCAACACCCTCTCCGGCGGCGAAGCACAACGCATCAAGCTCGTCTCCGAACTCATCAAAGGCCGCCGCGCGGCGCTCACCGCCATCCGCAAGGGTCGCGCGCTGCCCCAGGACCTCTATCTGATTGAAGAACCCACCATCGGGCTGCATCCGCATGACGTCCGGCTGCTGGTGCAAGTGCTCCGTCGTCTGGTGGAAATGGGCAACACCGTCGTGGTCATTGAGCATAACACCGAACTCATCTGCGAGGCCGACTACGTCATCGACCTCGGTCCCGGCGCAGGTGAGGAAGGCGGAACCATCGTTGCCCAGGGCACCGTCCGTCAGGTCTCCCGCAACAAAGACAGTATCACCGCCCCCTTTATCCGCGCAGAGCTGGAAAACTGAGTACAAAAAAGCGCACCCCGCCAAGATGAGGTGCGCTTTTTTGCTGTAAGATATCAGCGGATTTACTCAGCTGCCACAACACCGTCGCGGATGATGAGGGTGCGGTCGCCGCGGGCGGCGACACGGGAGTCGTGGGTGACCGTCACGAGCGTCTTGCCGCCCTCATCTGCCAGAGAGAAGAGGAGGTCGAGAATCTGATTACCGTTGCGGGAGTCCAGATTACCCGTGGGTTCATCCGCAAAGATGATGGCGGGGTCGTGAGCCAAGGCACGGGCAATGGCCACACGCTGCTGCTCACCGCCGGAAAGCTCGTTCGGCAGGTGGTCCATGCGGTCAGCCAGCCCGACCTTTTCCAGCAGCGCCTTGATTCGCTCCGTCGCCTCCGTGCCGGCAATGGCGGTAGCCAGAGAGGCATTTTCCAGCGCCGTCAGCTCCGGCATGAGCATGTAGTTCTGGAAGATGAAGCCCATGTTCTTATTGCGAAAGAGGGCGCGCTGACGCAGCGAAAGACTGTAAATATCCTGCCCATCCACTATCACCTTGCCCTGCTGGGGCGGTTCCAGACCGGCCAGGGTATACATGAGCGTGGTCTTGCCGGCACCGCTGGGGCCGCAGAGGAATACCTTCTCCCCGCGTTTGATATGCAGGCTGAGACCGTGAAGCACCTCTACCTGCTTTTTACCGATGCTGTAGGAACGATGTAAATTGTCTGCTGTAATCATGCCCGGCGGGTCAGTTCGATGTTATCAATGAGGCGGACGTCACCGAAATAGGCGGCAACGGCCAGAAGAGCGAGGCGGTTCTCTGCCGTGAGTTCATGCAGCGTCTCTGCATCGCAAAGTGTCACATAGTCCACCCGCACACCGGGAATCGCCTCCAGAGCGTTCTGCACGGCAGCACAGACATCCGAAGCGGGCGCTCCGTCAGCATAGGCAGCGGCAGCTTCCAGAAGAGCCTTACGAATGGAAGGTGCAGCGGCGCGATGTTCCGGGGTAAGGCGGACATTGCGGCTGGAGAGGGCGAGACCATCTGCCTCGCGGACAATCTCCGCTCCGTGCAGGGTGATGGGGAAATCCAAATCACGCACCATACGGCGCAGGATGGCGAGCTGCTGGTAATCTTTCTTGCCGAAGATGGCATCCGTGGGCTGGACCAGATTGAACAGCTTGCTGACCACCAGACAGACACCGGCAAAATGCCCGGGACGCTTCGCACCGCACAAAACGGTGGAGAGGTGCGTTTCCTCCATGGTAATGGAGCGATCGGAGCAATACATCACCGCCGGCGTGGGCATGAATACCACGTCTACCCCACAGCTGCGGCAGAGCTCCAAATCGGCTTCCGGGGTCTGCGGGTAGGAGGACAAATCCCCGGCATTGTCAAACTGCACGGGATTCAGGAACACGCTGGCCACCACACTGCCGGAATCTCCCGCCAAAGCTCGTGCCTGTCGCAGCAGAGAGGCATGCCCCTCGTGCAAAGCACCCATGGTGGGAACCAGAACCAATCGCCCGCCGCGAAGCGGTGCGAGCATGTTACGCAATTCTTCCTTGGAATATGCCGTCTGCATGGGCGGCATTCTATCACAATACGGTGGGTGATTCAAGCGCAAGCAAAAGCATCATGACAGTATACGTCTTTTCTTGACCATTCCTGCTGAATTTGCTATATTCTGCGAAACCGGTGGAGTGATTATATATGAATAAGCAGCTCTATATCTATGACTGCCACGGAGCTGTCATGCTGAATTCCGATGGTAATTTCATGACCATCGGCTCGGGAGAACGCAACACGTTCCGTGTTCACATGCGCACGGAGAACGGAGGTTCGTTTGCCCAGAGAAATGAGACCTGTCGCTTTTTCCCGCACGGCAAGGTGGGACAATACATTGTGAACGGTGAACCGACCGATGCCGATGTGGTCATTCTGCCCGATACTCTGTATCTGATGATACTCGACGGCGGGTGCTTTGTCTGTTGGTATGGCCAGCAGCCGGACTTTTCAGCATACAATCCGACCGAATGGTTCATCCTCGCCCCGGGAGCGGAGCAATGGTATGGTCCCTATGAGCTGACCAGCCTGGCCCACGTGACGCGAGAGTTTCCGGGGGAAACCCTCGTCACCTTCCGAGGCTTGGGGAGAGATGCCTTTTACCTGCGCGACATTCTGGATGTGGCAGCCTATGCAGAGCAATACATAGAGGAGAATCCCCCGCCGGAGCAAGTGGCACAACAGGAGGAACGCGAATTGCGATGCCCGTCCTGCTGGTTGACCTTCAAACCGGAAGAAACACTTTCTATCGCTGCACACCCGGATTTACTGGGTGACCCCATTCTGGGGGAGGATGACATGCTCCGCTTCCGTCCCACTGCATGGGATGAAACCAGCGGATTCCCGCTGGATGCCTGCGGCAGTACCTGCACGGAATATGCCTGCCCTCATTGCCTACTGAAGCTGCCGCCTTTCTTTTACACCACCATCCAGCATATTTTCTCGCTGGTGGGTGTTCCGGCGGCGGGGAAAACCCACTATCTGACCGCTCTTGTACCGGAACTGGAAAAGGAATTCCCCAAGGAGTTCGGCATGCCGTTTCGCGATGCGGATCCGCTCATGAATGAGCCTCTGAACGAGTTGCGCATGCGCCTGTTCAACGCACGCACCCCGCAGGATGCCTATCTGGGCAAAACCCACGTGCGCGGCAACCTCTACCAGCAGGTGTGGCGACGCGGTGTGTTTGCCAACATGCCCCGCCCCTTCATCTATAATCTGAATAAGGGGAACGAAACACATTCTCTTGTCCTGTACGACAATGCGGGTGAGGATTTCCAGCCGGGAAGCGATTCGGAGTACACCCCCGGCAGCCTGCATATGGCCGTGGCAGATGCCATTCTGTTCCTTTTTGATCCGACGGCGAATCCCGGATTCCGCACCCTGCTCCGCGACGGCAACGATCCGCAGCTGCGGCACAACCTGTATCGCCCCGGGCGGCAGGCCATCCTGCTGGCAGAGTCCGAAATGCGTCTGCGAACGAAGCTCAATCTTCCACCGGCAGAAAAGCTGAAAGTGCCGCTTGCCGTCATCATCGGCAAGTGTGACACATGGTCGCATCTGCTGGGGCCGGAGCCTCTCCTGCCAACCATCCGCAATGGGATGTTCATGACCGAGCATGTCAACCTGAACTCCGCACGACTGCGACAATTCCTCTTCAATATAGCCCCCCACATCTGCGCCAATGCCGAGGCTATTTCCTCCAACGTGCGTTACTTTGCCGCCTCTGCGCTGGGCGCCTCCCCGGTAGAATTCACGGATGAGGCCAGCGGTTCCATGCTGATAGGTCCGGCATCGGGCGAGGTGCATCCCTTCCGCGTCACAGACCCCGTCATGTGGGCACTGCATGAGGTCGAACCCTCGCTCATACCCGGCACCACGGCCACATAACATTACAATTCCTCCCCCTGCATGGCACTCCAGCTCATCTACACCAGCGCCGCACAGCTTCTCGACTCATCACAGTCGGGTTACGGCGTTGTGGCACGGTCGGAGGTGATGCCTAGGGAAATGCGCCGTAAGCTCATCGAGCTGAGCCGCTATCGGACAAGTGTAAGCCGGGGCATCTCCGGCCCGCAGTGTGCCTACACCACCCTGACCTACGCGAATTCGGAATATCATGTTTTGACCGTCTCCCAACCGGCAGGAGCAGATTACAGCGGCCGCATGTGCCATCTGTCGCATCATCTCGTCCTGCTGCCGGAAGAGGTGGGCGCCCTACTGAGGAACAAGTATCGCCCCACGCCTGCGGGCGTTATTCTGGCACTGGCGCATTCCGGATTCTGGCGCAACCGATGGGAAGGGCCTCCGCGTTTCCTGAACGGAGAACCGCACTTGAACCCACAGGACATCCCCGAAGCAGACATGCAGGCCACATGGAAGCGGCTCACCGGGCACAAGAGCAACGCCCGGGCTTTCTGCACACCGCCGTTCGAGAGAGATTGCCTCATGACCGTCCCGGAAGCAACCCCGGTGAAAGATGTCCTGCAACTGTGGCATGAAAGCGACTGGCTGTCGCCTCACTTCGGTTGGGGCAAAACCTTCATCACGCATGCGGACGAAGCCGATAATTTTCGTATGACCCAACGCTGGGCTTGCACGGAAAACTCGCCGCTCATCCGCAAGGCAATGCGGACCGGACATCCCGTTCTCCCCATAGGGATGGATCTCGAACTGGGAGAGGCATCGGATGATTCGCAGCCGGCCACCTCTGTCGTCTATCCGCCCGGTATCATTCAGGGCGAGGAGCAGCATGAATTCCGTGAGCATCTGGCAGCCCGTCAGGCTGCACGCATGGTGCCGCCCTACCAGTTCTCCGAAGAACCGGATGAGGAACTCTACGATTTATCCGGCATACGGCGAAAAAAACGCCGGCGTAATATGGCGGTTGCAGCGATTCTTCTGCTGCTGGGTATCGGGGGCGGCAGCTTCGGAGCATACTATGCCGTCCGATACAGCCCGGGCGGCATCGGGGAGCATGCTGCCTACAATTCCCTCTGCGCGCTGCTGTCCCGCCCCTATGATGCGCGACAGGCTGCGCAGCTGCTGGAAAACACGGGGGCGCTCGCCAAAGCTTCCCGCCACTCGAAAAGTGACAGGAATCGTGCCGTTGTCAGAATCATTGATATATTGCAGCAGGCATCCGAATCCGAAAAACATGCCAGCAACCTGCGCCTGCTCTGTGAGCTTTCCCGGCAATGGAAGCTGGACAAGGACCGGCTGTGCCTCCTCTACATGCGGGAAGCCACGCACTATCGCCCGGCTGCCGAATGGGCTCGCTCCTTCTCCCGAGAAGAAATACAGGAGTGGGAAACCCTCATTGAGGAAGAACCCGAATTACGAACCGGGCTAAACACCCCGGAACTCCTGGTCTATTTCAACGAGGTCATGGAAAGCCAGCCGGTACGGGGTGGTACTCGTCCAGCCGCAGAGAAAACGGAATCCGGCTGTCAGAATCGATTCTGTCCGGTGGTCAGCGGAGAAGAACTGCCCGCCCAGCTCAGCAATATCCTGAAACAAGCACCCGCCACGCTGGACAGCGGCGAGCTCATCATTGCCCGCATGCCCTGGACGTCGGATAAGGATAGGACGGAACACATTACCCTGAGAGCAGGCAGAACGGAATGCCGCATCGTCAGGAGTGCAGCAAAAAATTTCTACCATCTGCGCTTCAGCAAAGCAGCTAAAGCGGCCGATATAGACATCTGCGTGCGCAATAACCGCTTGGTAAGCATCAGCAGCAAAGGCACACCGGTTGCCGTCAGCCTTCCCACGGAAACGGGGCAAGTATTGCTGATACCCAAGCTCGCCATCCCGCTTTCCGGTATCCATACGCCGACTATCCCACCGGCAGATTCGCTGGACTTCACCATTTTGCCGGAGCATCTGGAAATCATCCCTCCCTCAACCATCCACATGGCTGCCAGTCTGAAACTGGACAAAGGAAATCACTTCCCTTGGGTTGAAACGGGAGACCAAGCCACGCCTCAGCGGTTCTCTTTCCGTCTGCCGATTCTGGTCAAGAGCGGCAACGCTGTCTGTGAGCCGGAAATATCCGCAGCCAACCCGGCGGCTGTAAAATGGAATGGTTCGGATGTATCTGCTTCCAACAAGCATTTCCAAACTTTCACCTGCAAATTGACGCCCACGGTTGATATCCCCCAAAAACTCCGCGATACTTTCCACAAGACAGTCAACACCGGCTGCGCCGGAGAAGTGAGCGATTCCGATCCCGTTTTCAGTCTGGCTATGATCTACACGACGCTGAGCATCATGAATAAGGACGGGATGACAGATGAGGAATGGGACAGCGCCGCCGCCCGATACTGCACTCTATTCAACAATAAAACCTTCAGCGAATTGATGCAGAGGGTAGCTCCCGAGGCAGCGGATGTGCTTCTGACCTACGAATCCGCCAGTTCCCGCAGCGCCGCAGGCAAGGAAGAAAGGCGCCGAGTCCTCCGGCTCCTCCGCCAACCGGAAAATAGGCAACGCATCATGGACAGCATTCTGCGCTTTGTCAGTGGGAAGCTTCTGGCAACCTATCGTGAAGCCGAACAACATGCCTCCGGCGATATAGGGCTGCAACTGATTCTCCGGCAGCTGAGCTGCGACAAGGACAGGTTGAACTGGCACTTCCTGTTACAACCAGAAGAAAAAAGCGATTCTGCCACGTCGACACCATGAAAATAGCCATCGTCTCAGATATTCATGACCATATCAACCACCTGCTGCAAGCCCTTGTGACAGCAGATGAGGCAGGGTGTGAACACATGATTTTTCTGGGTGACATGGTACACAGCTCCACCTTCACCCTCCTGACGGAAGAGTGGAAAAAGCCGCTTGATTTGGTAATCGGCAACAATGAGTATGAAATAGAGGCTTTCCATGACATTGCTACTGCGGCACCGCATGTGACCCTGCACGGCGATTATGGGACAGTAACCATAGGTTCCCGCCGCATATTCTTCTGTCACCTTCCGTCACTTGCTCGGCAGGCGGTCGATACAGGACAATTTGATGCCGTCTTCTACGGGCATACGCATTGTGCAGACATCCGGATATCCGGGGCTACTCTGTTGGCCAATCCCGGCGAGGTATACGGGCGGCAGTCCGTCCCCGGCATCGGTGTCTACGATACGGATTCCGGCCAATTCTTCCACTTCCCTATATAGTATATATACATAATGGATTACCTCGTCTACAGCATGAGCGAAATAATGAACGGAACAATTCCTTCCGTTCTGGATTCCCGTGAGGAAGAGGAAGCACGGCATCGGGGAGAAAAGTTCCGGAGGATTCGTTCTCTGCTGAAGTGCGAATTGGCCCGCCGATGCGGCATCCCGGCCACGGAAATTCATTTATCCTATGGGGCCCATGGTAAACCGTCCGTCCCCCGGTGCGAATTCAACATTTCTCATTCCGAGGATTGTCTCTGCATGGCCTTTCATCATACGCCCATCGGCATCGATGTGGAAAGAATCCGCCCGAGGCCCACGGACAGACTGGCCGCCCGATTCATGGCAGAGGAACAGCTGACGGCGTTTCGGGAGAGAGGTTGTCCGGAGGACGAATTCTATGCCTGTTGGTGCACGGCAGAAGCCTTGGTCAAACAGGCAGGAGACACCATCTGGAATGCAGCATCCTATCCTTTTCTCTACAAAGAGGGTTGCATCGTTCCGCTGTTCGAGCACGCTCCGGAAGTCCGCCTGATTTCCCCCATGCCGGGCTACTGCGGCGCGATTGCCTATCGGCAACAATCCGCGCTTTCAGACTTGTCAAATCCGATTTAATCGTTAGAATACCCGCCCCACCATGTTCGCTTCGGATATTTCCTTTCACGCGCTGATGATGTCACTACTGTTGGTCGTGACCCCTATCCTGATTCTCTTCACCATAGGCGGGGGACTGCTGCGGAGGCAATTCTGTGTGAACGCCCTCCCCCCCGTACCTCTGTTTCCCGGAGCGACCTTCCCCAATATTTTTGACTGGCTGTATACCGGATTTTTCATCACAATAACCATTTTCGGCACTGTGGTGGCCGTTCTGAATCCGCAAGCCGGCGAAATCACCACAGGAGCCATGCTGACAAACCTGCTCCTGCAGGTTTGCGTCTACCTGCCCTTTGTCATCCGTTTCGGCATGCTGTCCTCACCGGTTCGTGCGAAATTCAGCGTCGGAGCAACGGCCATTCATCTCTTGCTGGCGCTTGTGAGCATCATCGTCCCTTTCTGCATTCTGGAGCAGCTGGGCTTCTTCCGCTGGCTCACAGAGCTGACGGGATGCCCGGAATTGCAGGATATCGTCGTCATGTTCCGGGATGGTAATACCGAGCTGCGCATGGTCATTGCCGCAGCAGCCGTCATCGTTGCCCCGGTTTGCGAGGAAGTTGTGTACCGCGGGTTTGTCTATAACATCCTCAAGCAGTACAGCTGCCGCATAGTGGCCATTCTCCTTTCGGCTCTGCTCTTCAGCGTCATTCACGGCTCCCTTGCCCAGACGCTGCCGCTCCTGATATTCGGTGTTGTGCAATGCATTCTGTACGACAAAGCGCGTTCGCTCTGGCTTCCCATGGTCCTGCATGCCGTCTACAACGGCCTCATGCTCACCATGATCCTTATCCTTCCTGTCTGATGTCCACCCCGCTTTCATCCATGGGTGAAAACGCTGTGCTGCAGCGTCTGCTCCGGCGACTGCCGACGAATGAGAAGCTCATCGTCGGCCCGGGGGATGATTGTGCCGTGGTATCACGCAATGAGGATTGGGACACGCTGCTCAAAACAGACGTCGTGGTGGAATCCGTCCATTTCACACCGGATACGCCGCCCGAACTCATCGGCAGAAAAGCGCTTGCCCGAGCCGTCTCCGACATCGCTGCCATGGGAGGGATTCCGGAGCACGCTCTGGTCACCCTGCTGGTACACCCCTCCCGCCCGGTTGAACTACTGGAACAACTTTATTCCGGACTACACCGGCTTGCCGAATCCTACGAGATTTCTCTCGCCGGAGGGGAGACATCGTCCCTCCCTATTGACGGGCTGGTCATCAACGTGGCTCTGACGGGCCGAATAGAGCGAGGGAAGGCAGTTCTGCGCTCCGGTGCCCGCGATGGGGATATCCTGTGCGTATCGGGGCTCCTGGGCGGCTCTTTCCCCTCTGATCGCCATCTCACCTTTGAACCACGCGTAAAACTGGCTCGTTTCCTCATGGAAAACGACCTGATTCCCTCTGCCATGATGGATTTGTCTGATGGTCTCGCCACGGATTTACCGCGACTGGCAGAAGCCTCCGGCTGCGGCTATGAACTGACGCCGGAGGCCATCCCCTGTCACCCCGGATGCTCGATTGAAAACGCCCTCACGGACGGCGAAGATTACGAGCTTCTCATGACATTCTCCCGGGAAACCGCTCAAAGACTCACTCTCATAGACTTGCCGGTTTCCATCTCTTCCATCGGGAAAATTGTTCCCCGCAACCGCGAAAATCTTGGTCGCGGCTGGCAGCACTTTTCTGCCTAAATCACTCATTTAACCACCTTTCCGCAGGTGTTCCACACACCTGAATTTTACCGTCTAACTTTTATTTCAATTTAATTCAACTATCGTATTATCAACATATTACAATGTGGTCAATTTTTGTTCCACAGAGATTTCCTGCCGTATATTCGAACTCAGAATAAACATCAAGAAACATTAACTAATCAAAATTTGTATGCCAACTTTTTTTGAACCTGTGGAACTCCCATGGAACAGCGCTTTACGCAGGGCAGAAAAATTATTCTGAGAAAAATTTCTTTCTTGTGAGGGAGAGACGTGGCATATTTCCCCCCGCATCACCTCCCTGCCCCGGGAACGACAAAACGGGAAAGGGAAACAATCACCAAGGGAAACTTAGAGATTTCAGGCAATGAACCAACAGGAAAAGGAACAGGCCATCTGGGCACAGATCGCGGAAGATCTGCGCAGCGTTGGCAGCGTGGGGGCGTATGGGTTCGAGTCCTATATCTCCAAACTGAAACTAGTGCGGGACACAGGAACCAAGCTTATTCTGGAATACCCGCAGGACATCGTGTTCGACTGGTTCGAGATTAACTACCATGACCAGATAGTGAACGCAGCGGCACGCGTACTCAACGCCGCCAGAACAATCGAATACGTAGCAGCCGGTACCGCCGGTTCGACAGAAAAGCACGAGCAAACCATCGCCACCGTCATCCCCTGCCCTGCTGAGGATGGAGAGAAGAAAGGCGGCGCTACCAAGCGACGCACCCGCCGCAGCAGCAGCCCCATCAACAGCGGGCTGAATGCGGATTACACATTCGACGGCTACGTTGTGGGCTCTAACAACGAGTTCGCCTACGCCGCAGCACAGGCCATCGTGAACAACTGCGACAGCAAATACAACCCGCTTTTCGTACACGGCGATTCCGGGCTCGGCAAAACACACTTGCTGCAGGCCATCGGCAACGCCATTCAGGCGAAGAATGAAGGGACACAGGTACTCTACGTCACCAGCGAAGACTTCACGAACGCTTATATCGAGGCCATCTCCAAGAAAGGGGACACCCTCAACGCCTTCCGCCGCAAATATCGCAAGGCAGATGTTCTGCTGATTGATGACGTGCAGTTCATGGCACGCGCCGGTAAGACACAGGAGGAGTTCTTCCACACCTTCAACGCTCTTTTCGAAAGCGGCAAGCAGATTATTCTCTCCGCAGACTGCCCCGCCTCCAATATCACCAATCTGGAAGCCCGCCTGACCACCCGATTCGAACAGGGATTGACCGTCAGCCTGCAGGCACCTGATTATGAGACCCGCATGGCTATCCTGCGTCAGAAGCTGCGCCGCCAGTGGAAGTCTGACCTGTTGAGCAACGAAGTGCTGGAGTTCCTCGCCAAAAACGTGACTCACTCCATCCGCGCTCTGGAAGGCGCCTTGGTGCGCATGACCAGCTACGCCTCCTTTGCCCGCCGCACCATCACCGTGGCAGATGCCCGCATTCAGCTCAAGGACCTCCTGCGCCAGCAGCGCGGCAGCAAGGTTTCCGTCAGCGAAATCCAACAGCGCGTGGCTGATGAGTTCAATATCCGTCTGGCCGATATCAACGGACGCCGCCGCACGGCAGCCATCGCTCATCCGCGACAGGTTGCCATGTACTTGGCCCGTAAACATACAGACACCTCTCTCCAGGACATCGGTGCGGCCTTTGGCGGACGTGACCACGGCACCGTGTTGCACGCAGCCAAGACGATTGAGCAGAAGATGAAGGAGGACAGCGAACTGCGCTCTGTGGTGGACAGACTTGCGGCGGCATTCGCCTGATTCGCTCCACTACCCCCAACTACCCTGTGAACAACTGATGCTTTATCTCGAATCTTTCACCCTGCCCTCCGTTGCGGTGCAGGAGTACACGTTGAACAACATGTCGCATGTGGAATCCAACGTGTATCCTTTCAAGCTGTTCTTGGAGGATGTCCCCACGCTGCATTTCGCTCCCGTTACCATCCTCTACGGCGGTAACGGCTCCGGCAAGACAACGATTCTGAACCTCATTGCCCAATATCTGGAGCTCAGCCGCAGCGGTCCTTACAACAAGACAAAGTATTTTGATACCTTCAAGAGGCTCTGCTCCGCCAAACTGGCGGGCGACAATGAGCGATTTCGCATCCCCATACCGGCAGAAAGTCGCTATATTGCCAGCGATGATGTATTCTCCCGCATTCTGAAAATCAGACGCGACAACGAAGAACGCGATTTGCGGCTCAATGAGGAATCCCGCAACTGGCGGCATGATATCAAAAAAGTGCGGCTCAACACATGGGAACAGGGTGGGTATGAGCAATTTCTTGCGCACAGAAACGCCCTGCGCCACAATCCGGCCAGCTATGCCCGTAGCAGAGGCGTGAGCGAGCGTGTGCGCGAGTACTCGAACGGTGAAAACGCATTTCTCTACTTCACGGACACCATCGGGGAGACGGGCCTTTACCTGCTGGATGAGCCGGAAAACAGCCTCGCACCTGCCCTGCAACTCCAACTGGCCGAGTTTTTGAGTGCCAGCCTGGAACTGCGCACCCAATTCATCATTGCCACGCATTCGCCGCTGCTGCTGAGCCTGCCCGGAGCCAGAGTATATGACCTGAGCACCTCTCCGGTGCAGGAGCGCCCGTGGTATAAGTTGGAAAACGTGCGGTTGTTGCATGACTTCTTCATGCACCACCACGAAGACTTCTGCTGATGCCGCAATGACAGCATAAAAGCGGCTTGACGCACTGCTTGTTTTAGTGTAGGCTGCGGGGTATGACGAAGTGGCTCTCTCTTGCTCTGGTGCTGGCTCTGGCATGCGCGCAACCCTCATGCAGCGTATTCCGACAACAGAAACATGCGGCAGAAGAAGAGAAAGATGAGGAAAAGGCCAAAATACCGCCGCCCCTCCATCTGGGCGCCGTTCATCAGGTTATCCCGGAGCGCAATTTTGCGCTGCTGCGCATCATCGGCCCCATGCCGAAAGAGGGCACCGTGCTGATTTCTCATCCGGCTGACGGTGCCATTGACCGCGTGGGCAATCTGATAGTCTCCGGTGGGCAGCACCGCAGGGGCAACATCATCGTAGCCGACATCCGCGCCGGCACGGTCATCAAGGGTGACCGCGTCTTCCTGTACCGCAGCATTACAGCCGGGAACGAAGAAGAAGAGCTGCCGCAGGAGGAGGAAGAAACCGCCGCCGCAGAAACCGACATTACGCCGGAAGAATCTCTGCCGGACTTCAACTCGACCTCTGTCATTTCCGATGTAGGCCATTCACCGTTTATCACCCCTGCCCGTCCGGAACAGGAACCGCAAATCGCCCCGATTCCTGAACCGGAGCCGCAGCCCCAACAGGAACCGGTCAGAAGCGATATCCCGGACAAGCTGCTGGACGTGCCGGACACGCTGGACGGCTGGAACTAATCCCCATTTTACCGACCTCACTACCATGAGACTTCAATATTACGTTGACGAAGAGGGAGAAAGCACCATCGGCCTCTGGGTCCCCAAAAGGGGGTGCTTCATCGATGTAACGGCACAGGACGAGCAGCTCTGGGCCGCTATGTTGCCCGGAGGCAAGAAATTACGCAAGGAAATAGAAACCTGGATAGCCAAGGGGGCCGAGGACGGCGTTCCTGTGGACATGAAAGGGCTTGTCATTTCCTCTGCCCTGCATGTGCAGCCCTGCTCTCTGGTCTGTCTGGGCAAAACCTATGCCGACCATGCGAAAGAATTCAGCGGCGATACCCCCACGGAGCCATCTATTTTCATGAAAGCCACCTCGGCCATCAGCTCTGACTTATCCTATGTTCTCAACCCGACCGGAGCCGCTAAACTGGACTACGAGGTAGAACTGGCCGTGATTATCGGCGACACCCTGCACCGCGCAACGGAAGCGGAAGCCCGCCGCGCCATCGTCGGATACACCCTTATGTGCGACTATTCGGAGCGCGCTTGGCAGCTGGAACACGCCGGGCAATGGACCATGGGCAAGAGCTACGACACTTTCGCTCCCTTCGGGCCGGTGTTGGTAACAAAAGATGAAATCCCCAACCCGGATAATCTGACGCTGGAAATGAGAGTCAACGGAGAGCTTCGCCAGCAGGCTGACACCTCTCAACTCATCATGCCCGTTGCTCAACTGGTAGCCTACGTCTCTCAATTCATGACTCTCAACCCCGGCGACGTCGTCTCTACGGGCACCCCCGGCGGGGTCGGCATGGGAATGACGCCTCCCCGCTATCTGAAGCCCGGCGACATCGTGGAATTTTCCTGTCCGGCCATCGGAAGCGTTACCCAAACCGTCGAAGAGGAATAAAAAAGGATTGATTTTATCCCGTATTCGTATAGAGTAGCTCTCAAGCACATTATCTGCAACCGTGAATAGTCAACTATATCAACTTGCCAAGAAATTTCTCTTCTGTCTGGATCCGGAGACGGCCCACCACGTCACCCTCAAGGGGCTGAGAATGGCCGAGCGTCTGCACCTCCTTCAACACATGTTCCCGACGCCCGTCGATGACCCGGTCACCGTCATGGGGCTCAAATTCCCGAACCGTGTCGGTCTGGCTGCCGGCATGGACAAGGAGGCCAACACCGTCGCTGCGTTCGGCCACCTCGGCTTCGGCTTCGTGGAAGTCGGCACGCTGACACCGCGTCCGCAGCCCGGCAACCCCAAACCCCGACTCTTCCGCTGCATACCGGAGCAAGCCATCATCAACCACATGGGCATCAACAATCCCGGTGTGGATAAAGGCGTGGACAATATCCGACGCATAGGAAACTTCAAGGGTATCCTCGGAGTCAACATCAGTAAGAACAAAGTCACCCCCAACAAGGAAGCGCATCAGGACTATCTGGCCTGTCTGCGGGCCGTATGGGATGTGGCTGACTATGTAGCCATCAATTTTTCCTGCCCCAATGTGCCGAATCTCCAGGAATTGTCCAAGGCAGACTCGGCAGCAGACCTGCTCTCCATCCTGAAGAGCGAGCAGTCCAACCTGACCAGCGACACCGGACGCTACGTACCGTTGGTCCTCAAGGTATCCCCGGATATGAGCGAAGCACGCATCCGCGAGCTTTCGCACGTTTTCCAGGATTGCCAGCTGGACGGACTCATCTGCACCAACACAACCACATCCCGCGAGGGTGTGGAGAAGTCCCCCGCAGCCTGCGAGAGCGGTGGCATGTCCGGTAAGCCGCTTTACAACCGTGCCAATGAAACACTGGCAGCCTTTGCCGCAGAGCTCAAGGGCAGCATCCCCATCATCGGCGTTGGCGGCATCACTACCCCGGGGGATGCAGTAGAAAAAATCAAGGCCGGGGCTTCTCTGGTGCAGCTGTATTCCGGTTTCATCTACAATGGGCCGCCTCTGGTGCAGGCGGCAGCCCGAAGCATACGGGATTATTACGCAGGCAAAGCCTGATATTCCCCATAAAAACGCCCTTTTCTCTCTCGGGAAAAGGGCTTTTATCTGTCATTTTGCACACAGCAGCGTTTTTGATATTTACGTACGGCACAATAATGTGATAGTATGTTGGAGTATAACAGATAATTCTTTCCATGAAACGTCCTCTTTCCATTTTTGCCCTGCTTGCTCTTTCTGCCACGGTATTGCAAGCCGCACCGATGTACACCATCCATCTTTCTAATTCCGAGCGTTTTACGGAATGTACCGTTATCTACAGGAGCGACACCTCCACGAAATTCCGCGGTAAGAATCGCGAAGGCAAAATGGTAACGAAGGAAATCCCTTCATCTTCCATTCTCGCCATGCGTGAGATAGAGGTCAAAACACCGGCAGCAGAACAGCCCGCACCGGCGGCAGACAAGCCGGCAGAACAGCCGCAGGCTGATGCCGCCCAGCCGACAGAGCCGGAGAAAAAGGAAGGAGAACAGCCTGCCGCCGATGCTGACAAGCAAGCAGAAGGTGAGGCAGCAGGAGAAACGGCAACGCCCCCGGCTCCGCCCGCACCTGAGTTCGAGGATGCCAATCTGAAACAAGTTGCCGGTGAAGATAAGGCAAAAGACGCCACCCTTCGTCTCCGTGAGAAAATCCAGACTATCGACAAGGAACTTGCCGGCATTCAGAAACCCTCGCGCACGCTGGTTTCCATCTGCACCAACACCAAGGCCCGCGTCAATCAGCAGCTGGAGGAAATGGATAAGCTTTCCCTGCAGGTGGCCGAGCTTCAGGTGAAGTTTAACGCTGCCGGAGTGGCTGATTACCAGTTCTCCGTGCTCCCGGAAAACCGAGACCAATTCCTGAAAGACGCAACAGCGGCCTACAATGCCATGCTCATCGACATGAAAGAAAAGAAGAGCCGGCGCAAGGTAGGTGGACTTGATAAGTTTGAAATTCTCTTTGAGCGCTACCAGGGCGCACCGGAGTACAAGCAGGCACACGCCTGGTATCTCCAGACTCTGAAAGATTTACAAAAGCGTTGGTCGCGTATGCAGGCTGCGGAGAAAAAGAAGCGCAGCAAACTGCCGGACCAAAGAGCAGAAGCCATGAACGCCTCCGACAACGAAGAATTCGAAAAGATGGAGGCTTACTTCAAGCGCAATGGAGAAGAGGTGGCCAAGGTCTGGTATACCCCCAACGCCCGCAATATGAAGATGCTCACCAATTGCATCAACAAGGTGAACGACAACCTCCGCCGCAATGAATATACCAAGCTTTCCGAGGAAGCAGGATGCGTTCCGGAGCTGCTGAATCGTTACTGGTCCACCATGGATGAAGCCCGCAATCAGCTTGTTTGCGGCAATCTGGAGGCAGCGGAAAAGCTGCTGCGAGACGACGAAAGCCTGCAAACCATTTCCTCCCTCCGCGCCAACACCATGCCGCAGGAATATCGCAAGCCCATGTTGGATGAACAACGGGCCATCATGAATGAAATTCGCAAGCGCACTCGCGAGCTCCGCTCACTGCAGCACTCTCTGGAGAGAAGCACCAATCAGCTGAATCGCTCCGTTTCCAGCGCCGAAGCCCAGATTAACAACGCTCTGGATTCCATTGAACGAGAAAAAGCGATGCAGACGGAAGACCAATCCATCGAAATCGTAAACGAGGAAGAAGAAAAGAAAAAAGAGGAGGCCGCCAAGAAAGCAGCTGAGCAGCAGAAGCAGCAGCAACAGGCCGCACCTGCCTCCAAATAAGGACGCTGCGACATCATGAGTTCATTCGGACGCATATTCGTGAGTTCGGTGCTGTTTTTCGCAGCACCGGTTGTAGCGCATGAGGCATTGCCCTCTCACATTACCAACCTGTTCGATTCCTATGTCAAATTACCGGACACTCTGGTCCCAGTACTTCAAAGTGCAAACGATAAAGCCAGCGCAACGGCAGCTGCCCCTAAGCTTCAGGCAGAGCTGGAAAAGCTCTATGGCATCAGAGAATCGCTCAGGAAAGTTTCCTCACTGACACCCCGGCAAAACGAGCTCGTTCGGAATCGATACGAGCAGAAGATGCAGGAACAATGGGGAAAGGTGTATTCCGAGATGTTTCGACTTCAGCGAGAAAAATGTTACGGCTCCGCTGAGTTTACCCGACTTTACAGAATAATGTGTATGATGCTTGACAAATGAAAGCTTGCACTATCCTCTCTATCAGTCTGTTCACGTTATCACGCATGTGCATGGCTCAGGACATCCCCGTGGATGTTGTAGCCGAGACGCCTGCTACGCCTCAACAAAAGTCTGAACAAAAATCAGAGATTATTGAGGAGCACACAAATGAAGCAGCCCCCTCACCAGATGTATCACAAGCAGAACTCTCTCCGGGAGAGCAGCGGTTACAGGCGGGCATCGTCATGCTGGGAAATCTGTACAACATTCTGTCCGGTATTCGCGACAACGAATCTGCCGAAAAGGCAGTCGCACCGCTGATGCGCCTGAGCAGCGAGCTGAACCTGTGGGCTCAGGGCTTTACCTCCCTTCCTCCCATGAACGAAAACGAACAGCTTGTCTGCGAAGACCGCTACCTCCCCATCATCCGCAAGATTAACATGTCCATCAAAGTTCAGGGAGAACGACTGGCATCTGCCGAGTACTACGGCTCACAAAATCTGCCGGTGGCCTTGGTGCGTCTTGCCATCCTCAATCAATAATTTTCATCAACTCATAGCACAAATTCCTTTATGGCTACTATTCGCCCCTTTGCGGCTCTGCGCCCGCCCAAACAGTATGTAGAGCAGGTTTCCTGCCTCCCCTACGATGTGATGAACCATTCCGAAGCCTGCGCCATGGCCGCAGGAAACGCCTCTTCTTTCCTGCATATCTGCCGTGCAGACATCGACACGAGCGAAGCTGCCATTCATGATGAGGAAACTTATCAGAAGAGTCGCGAAAACCTGGAAGCCTTCATTCGCAAGGGATTCCTTGTCCGCGAAAATGCTCCGGCATACTACATCTATCGCCAGATGATGTGGGGACGGGTGCAGACCGGCATTGTCGGCTGCGCGAGCGTGGATGAATACCTTGACGGAACAATCAAGAAGCACGAGCTTACACGCAAGGAAAAGGAACTGGACCGCATCAACCACTTTGATACCTGCTCCACCCAGACAGAGCCGGTGTTTCTTGCCTACCGCAAGCATGAAGGAATAGCCACCGCCATTCGTGAATGGATTAAGTTCCACAAGCCGGAATACGATTTCACCAGCGATGACGGCGTTACTCACCTGCTCTGGCCGGTCACGGACGAAGCCGTGATTGCCGCCATCAGCAAGGGATTTGAGGAAGTCCCCACCCTCTACATTGCCGACGGTCATCACCGCACAGCTTCCAGCGCCGCAGTCTCTGCCAAGCGCCGGCAGCAACACCCGGATTTTACCGGAGAAGAGGAATACAATTACCTCATGGCCGTTACCTTCAGCGATGAAGACCTCTTCATCATGGACTACAACCGCGTGGTGTTCGACCTCAATGGCATGACCGCTGAACAATTCATCCAGGCCATCGGCGAAAAATTCACCGTTACCCCCGCAAAGCCGGGAGCCCCGTACGCACCGAAAGCAAAGCATGAGTTTGGTATGTACCTGAATAAAACTTGGTATAGTATCACCGCCAAGGAGGGCAGCTTTGATGCCAATCACCCGATTGACAGTCTGGACTGTGCCATTCTTCAGAACAACCTGCTGGCTCCGATTCTGAGCATCAACGATCCCCGCACGGATAACCGCATCGACTTCGTCGGCGGCATCCGCGGACTGGAAGAATTGGAACGCCGAGCCGGAGAGGGCGTGGCATTCTCCCTCTATCCCGTCACCATGGAAGACCTCTTCCATGTCGCGGACAGCGGAGAAATCATGCCGCCCAAATCCACCTGGTTTGAACCGAAACTGCGCTCCGGTCTCTTTGCGCACGAAATTGAACGCTGATTATAACTCCACACTCTCTTTCATATGAAAATCCTCATCCCGACCAAGCTGGATAAAGCCGCAGCAGCCTCTCTGGTAGCTGGCGGTTTCACCGTTGTACAGGACGATTCCGCCCCCATCGAAGAACTGGTGGCAGCCCACCCGGATGCCACGGGCCTCATCGTCCGCTCCGAAAAAGTGACCGCCGCCATCATTGATGCCCTGCCCTCGCTCAAGGTGGTCATCCGAGCCGGTGCCGGCTATGACAACATCGATTATGTCTACGCCCGCAGCAAGGACATCGACGTCATGAATACCCCCGGTGCCAACTCCAACGCCGTGGCAGAAGAAGTGATTGCCATGATTCTGGCAGCCTACCGCTTTGTCATCCCGGGCGATGTGACCACTCGCGCCGGAGAATGGAACAAGAAAAAATACATGGGACGCGAACTGACGCGCAAGACCGTGGGTATTCTGGGGCTTGGCAACATAGGCCGTCTTCTGGTTAAACGGCTTCAGGGGTTCGAATGCACCGTGCTGGGCTATGATCACTTCCTTTCCCGTCAGCGCGCCCTCAACATCGGCGCAACCCCTGCAGAACTGGAGGAAATTTTCACAACAGCTGACATCATCTCCATCCATGTGCCGGGCGGTCCCGCCACCAGAAATCTGATTAACGCCGACCTCATCCGTCGCATGAAAGACGGAGCCATGTTGGTCAACTGCGCCCGCTATGGGGTGGTGGATGAAGATGCCCTGCGCGAGGCTCGGAAAAACGGTCAGAAATTCATCTACTGCACAGACGTGCATCCCAAGGACACGGCAGCCATGCAGCCGAGTGCGGACATCGCGGACGTGATGCTGCCGCATCTGGGGGCCAGCACAAAAGAGGCCAACAAGAAAGCCGCCATGCAGTCAGCCTCACAGATGGTAAACTACTTTACCAACGGCGATACCTCCTGCGTCATCAACGCCGAGCGTCCGACCGACCTCAATTCCGCTCACCTGCAACTGGCAGAAATGCTCGGCAAGCTCTGCTACAATGTCGGCGGCTGCAAACCGATCCGCAAGATTGAATGCACTTTCTACAACAACCTGCGCACATATCGCAAATGGTTCACTCCGTGGATTCTTCAGGGTGCGGTACCGAGTGCGGAGCGCGGGCTCATGCCGGCCGCAGCCGAAACCTCCCTGCGAGAGCACGGCATCGTCTTCAAGGCTCGCGAGCCTATGGACGACAAGCTCTATGATGATGCCATCACGCTGGACATCTTCATGGAGGAAGAAAACGGCGAGCAGAAGATAACCAGCGTGCGCGGCATGGTGGTAGACGGTTCCCCGGTTGTTTCCCGTATCGATGCCTTTGACCACATGTATGCCTCTCTGGGCGGTAACACGCTGGTACTGCGATATACGGACCGCCCGGGCGTCATCGCCACCATCGGTCAGATTCTTTCAACTGCCGGCATCAACATTGAGAACATCGTGGCGCCGCGCGACCCCATCAGCGGTGATTCCCTGGCCTTCGTCAAGACCAACATTCAGGTCTCCGAACAGCAGGTCATCACCCTCTCCCGCGCCATTGCCGCAAAGTTGGCATTCTCGATTTCCATGTAACGGAAGCCGCTATCATTTCAACAAAAGAGCCTCTGCTTTACCATGGCAGAGGCTCTTTTCGTGTTTTATTCGTTCGTGTCTCAGCGGTTGATTTTTGCGCGAACGGCAGCAGAGTAGTTCTCCCGATTGTCCGGGGCTATATCATACCCCAGATAACAGCGTTTGCGAAGCGCCTCCTCACTCTCGCCGGGGAGAGTCTGAAAACCACCGGCACGATACAGCAGATGGGTAAAACTCCCATTATGCAGCGGCAATAAATCATAGCGCCGCGGCATATCCGGCACCAGCTCGCGAAAAGCACTCACCAGCCCGGTGGAGCAGTTATCCGTCACCGTATTGTACGGGCTGCGTTCGGCTTCCGCCGTCTCTGCCAGCCGGACGTAGTGCAGCAACAATTTACGTGCACCCTGTGGATTGATACGCAAGGGATAAACACTCAAATCCTCATGCCGGTGATTGGTGCGAAGCCGGAATAAATCCTCCTCCGTCCCGAACACATACAGAATACCGTAGCGCTTGTAGATACCGCCTATGGCATTCTGCTCCTCTCCAACCGGCAGGCGAGTTTCTGCCGAAACCGCCAGATGTCGGCCATCGGCAAAGCTGAAACTCAGCATGGTGTGGCAAACAGCCGTCATACCGTCCCAATGGCATTCGGCGAAATCGACTCCCACCAAATCGTTCAGATGATAAGTTTCGTCACGATAGACAACATCGTAATCCGTTTCGCTGCGATAATGGAAATCACGCACTTTCCGAATCCTCAGCACATCTCCGTCCAGACTGCACTGCGGCGCTTCTGCCCACGGGGTCTGCCAGGCATCCGGTCGCGGTCCGGGCAGACAGAGGTAGAACAGAATACCGGCCATCACTCCCAACCAAAGCATGACGATAAGTGAGCACCTTTTCCGCTGGGTATAACAAAGCGCTGACAGCGGCAACAGGAGCAACAGTGATATCGGCTGGTAAGCAAACAATCCCACCAGCCACAATAGCCCTATCACCAAAAACGGCACACTACACCATTTCAATACATTCCCTACCATCCGCAAGCTCATGCACGCATCCTAGCACGCCGGAGAACCGAACGCAAGACGTATCTTCGGCGGAGGATATAATTAAAACGCCGCCCATACTCATACGTATGGGCGGCGAAAAGATGTTGCTATGATACGCCGAATTATTCGGCTTGCATAATGACCTCCAACGAGATGCGAACGAAGCCGATACCGTGCAGGTTGGAGGTCTCGGTCACATGAGCCGTCTCGTAGAAGATACCGACCGTATCGTCATCTGCCATGGCAATGCTGGAATAGCCCCAGCAACCACGGATATCATACTCATAGCCCTTGCTCCAGGTCTTACCGTCATCGGTGGAGACGCGGATGGTCATGTGATTGCGACCTCCGGATTTGGGGTTGGAGAACAGAAGAAGCTTGCCGTACTTCGGAGAATCAACCGAAATGATGGATGCCTGACAGGTGGGCTCGCGAAGCGTGTTATTGTTGGTCGGATGCGGTTCCCACGTTTTGCCGAAATCACGGGTGACATACACGATACGATTGCCCTGCCGAGCCTCGTTACGACAATTTATCATGATAGCACCGTCCTGCAACTCCACAACCTGACATTCGGAGGTGGAGTGGGGCACGCCGTTGCCGTATTTCCAGGTCTTACCGTTATCCGTAGAATAGCAAATAGTGGACATGCAGCGAGGATTGGCAGCTCTGTCCCATATCTGAGCCGGGAAAACGATAACGCCGTCGCGGGTATAGATGCCGTTTCCGGGGCCGGCCAGGATGGTGGTCCATTCCTGTTTCTTAATCTGGCGGGTAGGATTCACATGCTCCTTGCTCCAGGTCTTGCCGTCATCGTCACTATACACCATCTCCCACTGACCGGTCGAGGCCGGATCAAAGCCGGTCTTGGAGGTCCAGAGCGAGGCACCCCCGGAGAAGTGGCAGGCAAGAGCCTGCATCCAAATACGGCCGGTCTTGCCATCCTGCAGGATGCAGGGATCACCGCAGCCGTTGGAAACGCCGGGGCCGGCATCCATACCGACCTCAGGGGCGGTCCAGGTCTGCCCTCCGTCCTCCGAACGAACAACCGCCACGTCAATATCGGCACAAAGGTCGGCAGAATGAAGATACCGAGCATCAAAACAACCAACCAAAGCACCGGAAGCGGTACGAATCAGCCCCGGGATGCGGAAAGAGACACACTTACGGGGTGCAGCACCATTGGGCTGATTGCCAACAGCCTCATCCGGCACAGAAACGAGATAACCGATGCTCTGGGTCACGGGGGTTCCCTCCGTCGCCTGTTCCTTGCCGTTTATCACCATGCCCATGTTCTCAAAGGTAACGGTACTGCCCACAGACGAAGAAGCAGAGGGCGCTGCATCCACCCACAGCCAGTTGGTGCCGGGCTTAAGCTCACCGGAGCATTCAATCGTTACCGAACCGTCTGCTGCCGGTTTTCCCTTACCAAAAACCACGCTCCCGGCAAAGCCCGTACCATCCGGACTACCGGTACGCAGAGTCACTTCCGATACAGAGGTGGAAGGCGTAACGCGAAGCTTCACCGCCTGCACCTTCTGAGGCGCTATGGCTCCGGAGGTCTCTACCTTATAACCCATTACCGGATTGATGGGGGCACGCTTCAGCATGGGGAAAGCACCGGGATTCACCATGCCGGCAGACTGCAACTTCATGGGACCGCTGAACAACTCCAAATCATCCACAAGCGCACCTCCTTGGTCATGGCTGGTGCAAGTCATCAGCAGCGCCGTAGCCCCTGCCGGAATCAATGCCTGAACATGGTCTCGATAACCGCCCACATCCATGCGTTCAATCTTCTTCAATTCAACTTCTCCCTTTGGAGTCACGGCCACCAGACGGAAGTCAAAGGGAGCGCGCTTTGTCCAGCGCTGCAACCAGAAAGCTACCTGCGTATCATTGGTGAGAGGAGAATTGAAGCTGATACGGACAGCTTTCTTCTGCCCGCCCAGAAGGTGCAGCGTCTGCTTGCCGCTGCGGGCATACTGCGCGATAATGGCAGCATTACCGGGGTCTGCGGACAGAGTCCCGGCATCCAGTCGCAGGGAGCTGATACCTCCTACCGGAAGATTTTCAAAACTCTCGGCCGCACAGCACAGGCCGCAGAGCAGCATGGGGATAAGGGTACGATTGAACATACTTGAACGGTAACAAATTGCAGCGCATATCTCAAGTAAAAAACGTGTATTGCATCGCTTTGTACTTGCCAGCGGGCGCGGAGTGGTGTATCCTTTCGCCGCCGTTCGGGTTCGGGTGGCCGCTGTGCGGGGAGCAATCTGCCGCATAGAGGAAAGTCCGGACATCATAAGGCAGCGTGTCCTGTGAAAGCAGGAGACACCCGGAGTCAATGCCGGGTGGCCGGAGAGTGCCACAGAAAACAAACCGCCCGCAAGGGTAAGGGTGAAAAGGTGGGGTAAGAGCCCACCGCTCCGGAGGTAACGATGGAGGCATGGAAAACCCCGCGCGATGCAAGACAAACAGGGGAAGGGTCGCCTGCCCGCTCAGAATCCCCGGGTATTAGTTGCACCCCGCTATAAACGCGGGGCACGGTCATACGACCGCGAGAAAAATGGTCACACAGCCCGCAAGGGCGGACAGAATCCGGCTTATAGAACCCGAACGGCACCCATCAGGCTTTCAACACCTCCAGCAGGCGCGTCACCGGAAGCCCGATAACATTGTCCAAATCACCCTCAAAGCGCTCGATAATCATATCCCCGTGTTCCTGAATGGCGTAGGCGCCGGCCTTATCATACACATGCACTTGCGACATGTACCGGCGGATGGTTGCCTCATCCAGCGCTTTGAATGTTACGTAGCTCAGCTCGGCAAAATCGCGGCGCTCACCGCCGGGCATGAACACGGCCACCGCAGTACAGACACAATGCGTGCGGCCCTGCAGGCGTTGCAGCATGGCGATGGCGTCGGCCTCATCGGCAGGCTTACCGAGGGGCATGTCATCGATGAAAACAAGCGTATCAGCGCCGATGACGATATCCTGCGGATGCTGCGCCGCCACAGCAGCAGCCTTGGCGGCGGCATTGTGAGCACAGAGCGCCGTCGGTTTCATTGTGGCATCGTGCAGTTCTTCTGCGGGTTGCACTTCGACAACAAAGTCCACTCCCTCCCGCAGCAGGAGGTCACGGCGGCGCGGCGACTGAGAAGCCAATATCAGCATCACAGCGAGGGCGACATGCGGTCAAGCACGCGATGGCGCACATCATCCCGCAGTTCGTGAATACTCTGAATGGTGGTTCCCTTCATCTCCTCCGCCCGTGCACGACAGGCGTCACGGTCTGCTCTGGATTCAAACTCCAGCCCCACCAGGGCGCGGCCTACCTGTTCACCGGAATACTGGTAGTTGAAATAGCAGAGGTTGGCGTATTCACCCATGCCACGCATGAATTCAGAGAATGCACCGGGGCGCTCAGGGAATTCAATCACAAAGAACACCGGATGACTCAAGCGCTCGCGGTCATAGGAAATCATGCGGAAAATGACATCATCATCCTGGGTCACATCATGAGCCTTGAGGCCCTTTTCGGCCAAGCGTCTGTCAATTTCGGCAAAATGTTCATCCGTTCCCAACACACCGAATACAGGATACTGGATATCCCCGGCGACACGCCCGAACTGGACATCCGTGAGCAGAACCCCGGCGGGAATACTCTCCAAATACTTCAGAATCTGGCCCCGCTTGGTCTCCATGGGGATCTGGAGGAAACGCTCATGGCGGTTGGATTCCTGAACACCGGCACGGGAGGCGACCACGCCCATCTGAGCAAAGTCCATATTAGCGCCGGAAAGCACCACGAGGCAGCGCTCACCGGGTTTGATATTACCGTTTTTCCAGTCCTGTAACAGCGCAGCCAGCCCCATGGCACCGGAAGGCTCGGGAATCACCCGCAAGCCGTTCCAGAGTGCACGGATGGCTCGGCAGACTTCATCGTTGGATACAGTCACGAAACCGTCCAGCAGCTCACGGCAGAGTTCATAGGTGTTCTCGCCGGCAATGCGCACGGCGGTACCGTCGCAGAACACGTCCACATAGGAAAGAGCTTTGCGCTCCCCGCTCTCCACGGCCAGTTTCATGGAAGCTTGGTTCACGCCTTCTACGCCGATGCACTTGCAGTCCGGCCAGAAGCGCTTGAACCAGCAGGCACAGCCCGCAGCCAACCCGCCGCCGCCAATCTGGAGGTAGACGCGATCAAAGGGGCCCTTGCCGCTCATGACCACTTCATCAGCCAGCGTCCCCTGCCCGCCCATGGTGTTCAAATCATCATACGGATGGACAAAGGTCAGGCCATTGGCATCGGCAAACTCATGAGCCGCGGCAGAGGCCGCATCATAGGAATCACCCGTCAGAACAATTTCCACATTCTGACCGCCGTGCATGCGTACGGCGTTCTGCTTCACCAAGGGAGTGGAGCGAGGCATAAAGATATGAGCCATGCAACCCAGGCGAGCAGCTGCGAGCGCCACGCCCTGCCCATGATTGCCGGCACTGGCGGCCACCACACCGCCGGAACGCTGTTCCGGGGTCAGACGAGCCATGCAGTTATACGCGCCGCGCCATTTATACGCCTTAATCGGGCCCAAGTCCTCACGCTTGGCAAACACCACGGCATCCACGCCGTCAAGTCGTATTTCCTGCAGCGGGGTGGGATCACCCACGGCATAAACTCGCTGCCGCGCCTGCAGGATTTCATCAAACAACTGGTCTTTAAGCTGGCTCATAACTTATCCGGGGTTATTCTACACCGCACTCAAGATTCGTGCAAGTGTGGATTACGGCTTTTTCCCCACAAGGGGCAGAAAATGCCATTCTTTTTCCTGTATCATGGCATCGAAAAGCTGTTGGACGCCCTGCTCTCCGCGTTCGACTGCCATTTTGAGATAAAGTTCGGCTCTGCGGCTGTCGGGAGGAGCTGCAGCATTTCCCAGTTGCGTCAGCGCCGCCATCAGCACATACGCATTCGGCACCCCGGCAGCATCGGCTTCACCCAGATAGTTGACGGCCTTCATCATATTCGGCTCCACTCCGCAACCGTTGAAATACAAATCAGCCAGCGCCACGTTGGCATAAGGGCTTCCGGCATCGGCCAATCGGCGCAGCATTTCCACGCCCTTTTCCGGAGCGGCAGCACAACCGCGACCTGTCACCAGGCAGTAGGCATAAGCCACCGATGAGCGAGCATCCTGCAAGGTATCGCCGAGCCTGTACAACTCGAATACCCGCTCCGGGCTATATACCTCCGGCTGCCTGATGAACTGTGCAGCCAATGTTGACGCCGCAGGCGTATAGCCCAACATGAAAGCAAGCTGCAGGTTTCGTAGGCCCTCATTTCCGAACTGTTGCGACATTTGAATGACGCCATGCGTCGCCAAAGCCTCCGGCAGATGGCGCTCTGCGGCAAGTTTCAGCAAGGCAAGCGCGGCGGGTTCATCCGATGGCAGCTTGCTCTGCCCCAGCATGAATGCTGCCGTGGGACTGCCATGTGCAGATGCTTTCTCCAGCCAATCAAGCGCCTCCGGACTGTCACCGTACAGAGATGCAATGACTTCCTCCAAATGGTAATTATTTTTGTTGAGCTCGGAGGCTATCTCCGGTGCATCAAATTTTCCGGCGTTCAGACGCCCGCTCAGCAGGAGATAGGCCGCGCGTGCCCGGCTGCTGCCGCTCCGACATGCCTGCATCAGGTACCGGAGCCCCTCCGCCTCAGAGGCGCCCATCCCCACGCCGCTCCCGGCGTATCGGGCCATTTCTACCAGAGCCGGCACGTACCCGGCATTTGCAGCAGCCTTCATCAGTCCCCCGGCACGCACCGCACCGGGCGACGTCACCAAATCTGCCTGAGAAGCGACCACGGTCTGAAACAACTGCTGCGCTTTCCATTGCTGTGCAACAGGGTGGCCGGCCTCACATGCCTGATTCATGAAGCGGAAGAAATCTGACTCCGTGCCACCGAACTGCAACACGGCAGCAGCTACCGCATACAAATCTTCGGATTGAGATTGGAGCACCTGAGACAAAGCCGCCAAAAATGCCGTTTCCGGAGACTGCTGCGTATTCTGTGCGGACGGAGTCTCCGTCTGTGCAGAAACGTAGAGGGGAATCATCAGCAAACCCAAAGGCAAGGTCACCAACAGCTTCTTCATATTCTTATGCTACTATGATAACAGAGACTCATCAAGTCAAAACCTTCATATAGATTCTACTTTCAGGAAAAAGTTTATTCCCGAGCGATACCTGAGACGAAATAATCTTGAAAAACCCACAAAAAATGTTAGTATGCGGGATATGCAAAGCATTATCTGCACAGCCCCTGCCTCCCTGACGCAACAACTGGATTGCGAATGGTTCGGCAATCCGGTCACGCCCGCCATTGAGTATAGTTTTTCAACGGATGGTGAGAACCTCACCTTCCGCGCATCCCAAGCGGCAGCCGTTCATGCCCATCCGGAGGGAAAAAGCGGAGAGTTTCGCGAAGAGCTGTGGAAATATGATACGGCCGAATTTTTCATTGCAGCAGAAAGCGGCAGCCCTTACGTGGAGGTGAACATCTCGCCGAACGGGGCATGGTGGGCCTGTGCGTTCAGCGCACCGCGAGTGCCGCTGAATCCGGCGACGGATTGGACGGGAGTAGCGGCCTCCGGGATGATAACCGAGAACGGATGGCAGTGCAGCATCAGCATTCCGCTGTCCATTCTGGCCAATCTGGGCATACGGCCGGAGAACTGCCGACTGGCAGCCACCGCCATCCTGAACAGCCCTGATTATATCTTCCTGACAACGGCGGAGGACACGAGCGGCGAGCCGGATTTTCACCGGCCTCACGCATGGCCGATGGCGATGATGTCCTGATGCATTTGAAAATTGATATTGCCCGCGTTCTGTCACGAATTGAACAGAGCGCGGGCAAACTGTGTCAACAGACAGGGAACTAGCTTGAAAAATAGCAGTCCGATGTTAAACTCAGGGGCAAACTTACATCATGACAACACAGGAATTCAACGAGCAGATTGCGCAGAAATCCACTTGGGTGAGCGCAATAAAACGCGAAATGTCTAAGGTGGTGGTAGGCCAGCAAGCGCTGGTAAACCGCCTGATACTCAGCCTGCTCTGCAAGGGGCATGTGCTGCTGGAAGGCGTACCGGGGCTGGCAAAGACTCTCTCTGTCAAGGCGCTTGCCGGCACGATGCAGGCAGCGTTCTCCCGCATCCAGTTCACGCCGGATTTGCTGCCCGCCGACTTGCTGGGCACCATGATTTACAACCCGGAGGAGCGCCGTTTCAGCGCTAAGAAAGGTCCTGTGTTCGCCAACCTGATTCTGGCAGACGAAATCAACCGCGCCCCCGCAAAGGTACAGAGCGCTCTGCTGGAAGCCATGCAGGAGCGTCAGGTCACGCTGGGAGAAACCACCTATCCCCTGCCCAACCCTTTCCTGGTACTTGCCACCCAGAACCCCATCGAGCAGGAAGGGACATACCAGCTGCCGGAAGCTCAGCTCGACCGTTTCCTGTTCAAGGTGATGGTAGATTATCCCACCCGCGATGAAGAATTACTGGTGCTGGAGATGATGAGCCGCACGGATGCGCTGCCCTCCACCACTCCGGTGGTCACGGTGGAAGAAATTGATGAATCCCGCCGTCTCATGAACGCCATCTTCATCGACCCCGCCGTGCAGCGCTACATCGTGGATTTGGTGCGTGCCACCCGCACGCCGGAGAAAGTGGACCGCCACTTGGAAGGCATGGTTCGCGCCGGCGCCTCCCCCCGTGCCTCCATCAACTTTGCGTTGGCAGCCAAGGCTCTGGCCTTCACGCGTCAGCGCAGCTATGTGACCCCGCAGGACGTCAAGGATTTGGCACACGATATCCTGCGCCACCGCATTCTGCTGTCCTACGAGGCAGAAGCCGCCAACAAGACCAGCGACAACGTCATCGACAGCATTCTCTCCAAGGTTCCCGTTCCGTAAACCAAGCATCCATCCCACCGGCTGTCATGGATAAGACGCAGGAAATCATGCAGCGCGTGCGACGCATCGAGCTGATGGCACGCAAGCTCACCACGGCCACCTTTGCCGGGCAATACCGCTCCGGCTTTCGTGGTCAGGGACTGGATTTTGATGACTTCCGCGAATATATCGCCGGAGACGAGCCCCGCTTCATCGACTGGAAAGTAACGGCTCGCACCGGGACTCCCTATGTGCGCACCTTCCATGAAGAGCGTGAGCAGGTGCTACTTCTGGCGGTAGATGCCAGCGGCTCCATGAACTACGCCAGTGCCGGAGTGAATGACACGAAGCTCGAGTACGCCGCCCTGCTGGCAGCGGTGCTCGCTTACAGCGCCGCACTCAACGGCGACAAGGTCGGCTTGCTGCTCTACGGCCGAAAACCGCACTTTCACCTGCCCCCAGCCAAGGGGATGAAACAATGCCGCCGCATCGTGCGCGAAATCCTTTCCGCACCGGCCGCAGGTCAGGATGATTCGATTGATGCCGTCGCCACGGAGATACTCTGCACGCAGCGCAAACGAGCGCTGGTGTTCATGATAAGCGACTTCCTGACCGCCCCGGACAAGAAAGCCATCGGCAAGCTGAACTTCCGGCATGAGCTGGTGCCTATCTGCCTGCGGGACCCCGCCGAGCTGCAACTGCCGGAAGCCGGCGTGGTGCGCTTCCGTGACCCCGAAAGCGGGGATTTGTACGAAGCCGACCTCTCGGACGATGAATTGAGAGAAGCCTACGCCCGCGCCATCAACGCCCATGGTGCCGAGTGGAGACAAATTTTCAACCAACTCGGCATCGATGCACCGGAACTGAAAACGACCGACGATTTCATCCCCGCCCTGCGCAACCTCTTCCACCGCCGCAGCCGCAAAATCACCAGATAAACGCCATGCACCCCTCAGCTCCGAATATTTTGGAAGCCATCCCCGAACTGGAAAAAGACATTCCCGTTGAGGCATTTGCGGTACAATCGCTCGGGCAGATACTGCTGATTACCGGCATTGTGACGGCCGTCATCCTCGGTGTCGTTGTCTGGCTGATATTACGGCGGCGCAAGAAGAAACTTCCGACGCCTCCCGGCTTGTTGGACAACGCTTTGGCAGCACTTCAGGCGCTGGAGCAGAGTACTCCGCCGTTGCGGGAATGCAGCCTGCGCGTCTCCATGATTCTGCGCACCTATTTGGCAGGGCAAACGCACGACCCCGCCCTCTTCGAAACCCACGAGGAGTTCAGCCGCCGCATGGACAGCCTTGCCGCCGTTCCTGCGGCGTGCCGTGAGCAAACCCGAGAGCTGCTGGAATCTCTGGCTGAATACAAGTACGCCGGAGGAGAAAAACAAGACCCCTTGCAGGTGAATGCCATGGTCACACAGGCCCGTGATCTGCTGCACCGCATCCATGAAACCCAGGCGGCAGAAGCCGCCGCTGCAAAAAAACGGTCATGATGAACGTTCTTCCCATCCTTGCCAACGCAGCACCGGAAAGCACCCGTGAATTCACCTTCGCGGAACCGCTGTGGCTCTGGGGGCTGATTCCTCTTCTGCTGCTAGTGATACTGCGCCGCCGCAAAGGCGCCGTTGCTGCTGTCATCCATCCGGCCATCCGCTTTGCCGCAGACAGGGTAAAAAAGCCCTCCACGCTGGCGGGACGAATCGGCCCGGTTCTGATGACACTGTCCGCTGCGGCGCTCATCATCGCGCTGGCGCGCCCGCAGTGGAAAAATGAGCATACGGAACAGACCGTCAGCGGCATCGACATCATGATTGCCTGCGACCTCTCCGGCTCCATGGCCAATCAGGACATGCTTTTCATCACCGAGGATGAGTCCGGACGCAAACGTCGCGTAGCCGTTGACCGTCTTACCGCCGCCAAACACGTCATCAACGAATTCATCGAAGGACGTCCCAATGACCGAATCGGACTCGTCGCCTTTGCCGGTAAGGCCAAGCTGTGCAGCCCGCTCACACTGGATCACGCCATTGTTTCCTACATCATTCGGGAATTCTATCTGGGTACAGCAGATCCTTTCCGCGGAGAGCGCCCCGGCTATATCTCTGAGGACGGCACCGCCATCGGCACCGCCATTGCCTCCGCCGCCACACGTCTCAACGAGCGCAAGGAGACCAAATCCAAAGTAATCATCCTGGTGACGGACGGCATGAGCAATCGCGGCTCCATCACCCCAACGGAGGCCGCTGAACAGGCAAAGGAACTCGGCATCAAGATTTTCACCATTGCCATCGGCATGGATAAACGCCTTTCCAACTACACCTCGAATGTTGATACCTTCGATGAAAAAACGCTGAAACGCATCGCCGACATCACCGGTGGTCGCTTCTACCGAGCCAGCAGCGGCGCGAGCCTGCAAAAAGCCTTTGCCAATATCGACAAACTGGAAAAAACAGACGCCAAGCGGCGCACCCTCATCAGCTATGATGAACTGTTCCCCTGGCCTCTGGGCATTTCCCTGCTGTTCCTAACCCTCGGGGTACTGATTCACTGCGTTCTTCCTAAACCTGCCCCCTAATCCTTTCCTTCTCCAATCATGAGCTTTCTGTATCCGAATGTACTGTGGCTTCTTCTGCTGCCGGCGCTGTTGAGTGTCGCAGCTCTGGTGCTGCGCCGTAATCGAGGTCAGGCGTGGCGCAAGCTGGTGTCGGCTGCGCATCTGGATGTCCTGGTGGTACGCCGCCCGCTTTGGAATCGGGTACTCCCCGCCGTGCTGGCGCTTCTGGCCATGGGCTGCATCATTCTGGCGCTTGCTCGCCCCATCAACGGCTATCGCGAGACCAGCGCCACGGATTCCGGGCGCAACCTGCTTATCGCGCTGGATATTTCCCGCTCCATGGAAACCGAGGACGTGAAACCTTCTCGACTGGAAGAGGCCCGCGCCGCCGCCTACGAGCTCATCAATGCCTTGCCTACGGATAAAATCGGGCTCATCGTCTTTTCCGGCGAAGCGGATTTGGTGGTACCGCTCACCTATGACCACACCGCGCTTCGCGATGCGCTGGAGCAAGTGAACCGCGGTTGGGCAGGTGCCGGCGGCACCAATTTCGGGCTCGTGCTGCGCAAGGCCATGCAGGATTTCAAACGGAGCGCACCGGAAGGGACCAATGCTCTGGTCATCCTCAGCGATGGTGAGGACACGGTAGATTCCTCCCTCGATATAGCAGAGGAAGCAAAGAAGAGCGGCTTGCTTGTCATTACTGTCGGCATCGGAACAGAGGCCGGTGGTGCCATTCCTGATGCACAGGGCGAAAACGGGCTCTGGCAGGACGCTAACGGGAAGCATGTCATCAGTAAGCTGAATCCCAAAGCGTTGCAGGACTTTGCCAAAGCCACAGGCGGCAGCTTCTTCGCCATGACGGCCAATGCCAATCTGGCAGAGTTTGCCCGCAGCGCCGTGCAAAAGCTTGACAGGCACGAGGAGGCACACTCCATCACCAAAACACCCAATGATCTCTTCCGCTATTTTGCAGGAGCTGCACTCCTGCTGGTCATCATCGCCATTTTGACACGCACGGCATGGAAAGCACCCAAACTCGTCTCGGTCATTCTGTTGGCGGGTTGCGTGTATCCGTCGGAATCTCTCGCAGCACCCGCTCTGGAAAACATCGGACACTATCAAATCGGTCTGGATTTGTTAAACAAAGAACCGGATAAGGCAAGAGAAGCCTTCTCCCGAGCTCTGTTGGATGAGGACACAGCGCTGCAGGCTGCATCTCTCTACGAAATCGGCAATATCAACACACAGGCAACGCTGGATGAATTGCGCACACTCTACGAGTCGCCAACAGAGGCTGCACAAGGGAGCGCTCAACCCGGGCCCGAAGAATTACAAAAAATTGTGGATTCCCTGAAGAGTGACATCACCTCCTACCGCGATGCGCTCACGATTCAGCCCGGTCTGAAACCTGCTCAAACAAACCTCTCCCGCACGGAAGAGTTTATCAAAAAGCTGGAAGAAGAAATAGAACGATTGAAACAACAGCAAAACCAGCAAAACCAGCAAAACCAGCAGGACCAGCAGGACCAGCAGGACAATCAAGACCAACAGGACAATCAAGACCAACAGGACAAGCAGGACCAGCAGGACAAGCAGGACCAGCAGGATAAGCAAGACCAACAGGATAAGCAAGACCAACAGGATAAGCAAGACCAACAGGATAAGCAAGACCAACAGGACAAGCAAGACCAACAGGACAAGCAAGACCAACAGGACAAGCAAGACCAACAGGACAAGCAGGACAAGCAGGACAAGCAGGACAAGCAGGACAAGCAGGACAAGCAGGACCAACAGGATAAGCAAGACCAACAGGACAAGCAAGACCGGCAGCAACAACCACAGCCTGCAGAGGAATCACAGCAAGAGCTGAGCGATGAAGAAAAAGCACGCCAGCGAGCGGCCTCTATCCTGAAAATGCACATGGACGAGGAACATGGCTCACCCATTCCCCATGCAAATGACAATGTGCGTCCCCCCGCAAAAGATTATTAAACCCACCCGAAAAGCACTATGTTCAGCAACATGAACCGCATAGCAAGCCTTACCTACATCGCCGCCGCCTTCCTGCCTGCAGCATGGGCAGAGGTGGTTCCCATCTGGTCCACCGGGGTGGCGGTTCCCGGGGAAAAAGTTGCTCTCTATCTCGTTGATACAGAAGTGGGCGACGATGTTTTCATGATGGACAAGCGCCCCACGGTGCAGCAGGCGAGGCTGGAGGTATTGCAACCCCAGGCCGGCGCCAATCCGCAAGATCCCAACAGGGGCATGGTGGAAGTATTCCCCATGACGGTTGTACCCGACCGCGAGGGAGAAATCCGCATCAGTGACGTGGAGGTTACCTACCGCAAATCAGGCAAGAAACAAACGATAAAAATTCCTGCTCTTCCGGTTGTTTCCACGGCAAAAATCAAGTGGAACAATGAGCCTATCCCCTTCGGCACACTGTGGCACACGGAATTGCAGGACGGCTATGTGGACCAGACGGTGCGGACCTATGTGAAGTTTTTCCTGCCCCGCAGTTGCGATATCCCCATGCCCCCGCAGATGCAGGCCGTCGGGGTCAAGGTTGGCAATTTCCAACCGTCCATTCAAGGAATTGTCGCCGTTGTTCAAAGCTCCGTACTGGGTAATACGACCACAGCCTTTGCACGCGGAGAAAACTGGCGTACTGTCAACTACGTCGGCAAGCTGACGCCGTTCCGCGAAGGAAATTCCGATATCGCGGGCAAAGCCATCATCACCCAGCAGCAGGGATTCTTCAGCGTAGGTCAGGCAGAAGCAGACTTGCCCATCCTCAGCATCGGTGCCTTGCCCCTCCCCCCCGGAGCGCCGAAAAACTTTGCCAACACCGTGGGGCAATACAGTGTCACGGCATCTACCAAGGCCACCTATCTGGCTATGAATGAGCCGGTTGAAGTGGAAATCACCGTGCGCGGCAACGGTAATCCGGAGCTGTTGGAATGCCCGGAACCGCAGAATGCTGCCGATTGGAAACCCGTTCCCGCCACCCGTAAGCCCATCCTCGGGCCCAACGGAGAGGTGGAGGGGATGGTATTCAGCCGACTGATGCGCCCTACGGCCGAGGTGAGCGCCATTCCCTCCTTTGCATTCGGATACTTTGACCCGGAATCCCAGACTTACCGTCAGGCCGCATCCAAACCCATCGCCCTCCCCTGGCAAAAAACGAATGCTTCCGGCACCGGGTTCGTGGCATCAGCCGAGGCCGCAGAGCCGCCGCCTGCCGGTGACGTGCCGGTAGAAGAAATGACGGATATCTACGGCATTTTGACTCAGGATGAAGCAGGACTCAGCCACCCCTGGCCACTTTGGGTATGGAGTCTCCTGTATCTGCCGGCGGTAGGAATACTGTTGGGAGTATTGATTGCCGCGCTGCGCCGCCGCATTGCCGCCGGTGCAGCAGGGCGTGCCACAGAACGCGAGCTGAGACGGCTGGCGGCAGAACCGGACGGTCTGACTTTCCTGCGCAACATCGGGGGCTTCATCGAAAGCCATATCAGCCCGCAACAGATGACGCCGGAGATGCATGCCATTCTGGAGCGTCGAGATTCTGAGGCATTCCGACCGGATGCGAAAACAACGCTTTCCCCGCTGGAGCGCGAAACCATGCTGAAACGCATCCGCAAGGCCCTGGCTGCAGCTTCTGCCACCGTCTCCTTGCTTCTGCTGGCGCTGCTGCCCACCCTGCATGCTGCGGATACCCCCGCAGATTCTTACAAAGCAGGCCAATACAGCGCAGCGCTGGAATCCATCCGCAGCAGCCACGATACAGCAGCGCTGAAATACTACAACACCGGCAACTGCCTGTACCGTCTCGGCAAACCGGGGGCCGCAGCCCACGCCTACTACTGCGCTCTGCTGGAAGCACCCGGGTTCAAGGAAGCCCGCGCCAATCTGGCCTTCATTCAGCGCAAGGAAGGTGCTATGCTTCCCGGCGGCAGTATGACGGATGACGCCTTCACCCTGCTGAGCGTGCCGCAATTGAGCGTGGCCACCATCGTTTGTACGGCGGCGCTGGCTCTGGGAATTGCCCTGCTAATCGCCCTGCGTGGGCATCGCAAGCCCTGGGTACACACCGTCACAGCCGTATCAGCTCTGCTCAGCCTCATCTGTGCGGCAGATTGGGTGTATTACACCACCCGTGAAACGCCCGATATCACCGCCCTGCCCCCGGCAGATTTGGCCTGCGTGCTGGAGGCCACCCCCCTGCGCACCTCTGCCGATGCTTCCGGCTCTGCCATTGTGACGCTGACACCCTCTACGCCCGTGCATCTGCTGCTTACCCGCGGCTCCCGGTGCTACGTGGAGCTCTTCTCCTCCGGCACTCGCGGCTGGGTCAGCAAGGATGCCATCCAATCCTGCGCCGTCAAACCGCAATGACATCAGCAGACTGAATTTCAAAGAGGGGGAAGCGCATAACGTCGCTTCCCCCTCTTCTTTTACTTTAGGCTCTGTCCTACCAAATAGGTGTAGCCCATCCCCATAAATAACAAATCTCCCCACCATCGGCAAAGACAGTGGGGAGTTTTTGTAGGAATTTTTATCGTTTCACAAGTTTGCCAACTTATCGCCAGCAGGAAGAGACTTAATGTAATCTTCCATGTATTGCCAATCTGGATTACCGTTTGCATCTACTGGTAGAGAAATTTGTAGGTCTTTCAAAACACCACTGTAAACGGCTCTTCCATAACTAAAACGGTATCGCTCATTGTTAATTACCGCACAAATGTACATGGCACGATAAACATTCATCTCAAACTTAGGGAGCAACATGTTTATTCGTCCATGACCAACCGCATAAAATGGTTTTGGTTGATAATATGCTTTACAAAACATATCCACCGTTATGATATTTGAAGGGAACGGAGACGCTTTACCATCTCCATACTTATCCACATACCCAATAAAACCATTTTCAGTATCTCCTGCGGAAATAAGAGGCAATTCATCACCCACTCTATCCTTTGTTTCTACGCATGAATCCTCTTTCAAATCACCTTTCGTTAATTCAACATCAAACAATTCACCTATAGAAAATGGTGAAATCCTAGAGTTGCTTTTCGCATCCAATTCTCGTGCTTCTACTGATTCTCTAATCCCAGATAAATCGTATCCACATGATAATCTACACATTATCTCGGAATAGCACGGAAGATTTTTTATATAATCCTCCATGTATTGCCAATCAGGTTCTCCGCTTGATTCCAGTGCAGGAAGTAACACCTTTGTGTCTGCGAGATGAGTTTTCCATTTTCTTCCGTAAGAATACTTCGGTCGTTCTAAATCAAATACAGTGACTAGAAACAAGCCTACATACGGATTCAAGTGGGGATTATAACCAGCAACTATATCAGTTGTTGCTATAAAGTCTTTATCTATGTAGTTCGTGAATCCAACTGAACCTTGTCCATTACAAATAAACAATATACAGTTTCCTCGCATTGCGATGGACAAATCACGCTTACAACGGCGCATTACACCATTGGCTTTTTTCTTGGCCCCAATGTACAATGCTTCACTTCCGTCTTCAAGAATTGTGTTATTGGCTTTACCAATTTTTAGCGAAAACAAGTCACCTATACGGAATTCCCGCCACATAGAAATATCAATTTTCATATCATGTCACTTGTTTGAATTTGAAATGCAATATAATCTCTCAACACTTTTTCAAAGTCAGATTGTTGCAGTTGAGAGTAGTCTGTTTCCATATATGCTTCACATAACCACTCGTCATCAGCCGTTACTTTTCTTACTGCGGACATGCCTTCCACGCTGTGTTTCTTCCTATATAAGTCAAGCCAATGTTCTTCTATCCTATCCCATAATCCTTCTTCCTTTTCTACGCGCCCGTAATTCTTTCTTTTCACAAATCCATCATCCTTAAAGTAACCAAAGAAAGTCTCTTTGATGGGAGCAGATTCATGACGAACACCCAAATCAAATACCATACAACAAGCACACACGGTAGCGCCAGGGTGGAATACATCATTAGGCAAAGAGAATACCGCATCTAAATGATGTTTTTGTAACATCCGTTCCTTAATTGCACGAATTTCCTTATCGTTACCGATAGCACAAGCCATTGGTAGCAAAGCAACTAATTTACCCTTACCAACTGTATTAGCAATGTATTCAACAAAGTGGAATCCTTTCGTTGGGTCTTCGTCTTTCTTCTTCCCCTTACTCCATTCTTTTGCATAGGCTGGATGACATTTAATGCGTTGGGCATTATATGGGGGATTCATTAGAACGGTATCAATCTTAGCATCTCGTATCCAATCCTCCCTTTTAAAACAGTTATCTTTTATGACATTTGAATTACCATCTCCATGAATTAACATATTCGTTGTAGATAATCCAAAAGCATATTCTTCATCTTCAATGCCATAAATTTGCTCTTTCTTTACCTTTTGTTCATCGGCAATGTTTCCATTGCAATCATCTATCGCTTCTGTCAATGCTCTTACCAAAAACGCGCCACTACCGCAACATGGGTCAAGAACTCGTGAATTTCTATTGACATTAGCTACTTTGCACAAGAAATGGACGATATGGTCGGGAGTGAACGCCTGATTCTTATCCTTCTTGCCCACATACTTATTGAAGGTTGTAAAGAAAAGGTTAAGGATATCCTGCCCCCTGCTGGTTTTGTCATTGATAAATGGCAAAATTTCTTTCCTAATTTTATCTAAAATTTCAATAAAATTCTCGCTTGATAATCTCTTTACTGACTGTGCTTCAAGGATGTTATTCTTCAATCGTGCTAACTTTTCACCTTTATGGAGATTATGTTCAAGTAGTCCTTCCAAACATTCTTCCATTGAAGCAATAATTGCCTTTGTTGTTAAGCGATTATAATCAAACTCCTCTGGTTTGAGTCGTTTTAATGCGAGTAGACAAGTTCCAACAAACTGGCTTCGTAATGCCTCTTCAATTCCTAAACCATGTAGTAATTCATTCAATTCATATGTGCTGCGAATTACCTTATCTTTGTTATTTTCCTTACCAAAGAAGACTTCTCTATAACCACTAAATGAGCGCAGTTCTGTTTCCTCTTTTAAGAAATTCTCCTCACAAACATCTCCTCGCCATACCATAATGCGGTTATCATTAGTATTAGCAAGAATGGCAATTATTCTGTTATGTCTGGCTAAAACCTTTTCAAATTCAACATAACACTGCAACTGCTTCTTTGCTGCTTCTAGGCAAGTATCATAATTCTGTTTTGTTTCAATGAGAACAGATACTCGGTCATCCACAAATCTCAAATCTAGGTTCTTATGAACCGTTCCATTGACAGTCACCAATTTTCTGTCAATCTTCTTCTTTTTCAGGAGTTCATTATAACTCCACTCATCATTCTCAATGTTACTCTGTAATTGAGTGCGTCCAACCGAAGCGATTATATCAACTCGGTTTCGGGAAAGCCTGTTACCCCCCCCCAATCTGTTTATTATCAATGTTTTGCATAACTATTCTTGTTTATTCCTCTTACTCTTCATATTATACCACTGTTCTTACTTACTGTCAAACCGCTATGAAAGCCTGGAATTTTTCTAAAAATTCATCACAAACTATTAGAATTCTATTGACAATATATTTCATTTGCGCTATAATTCTCCCGTCCGATAAAGAGAATATGCAGAACGAAGCCATAGCAAAGTTAATCAAAGAGTTCGAAAACATAACATCTCAGAAAGAGAGAAGTTTATTGACTTTGTTTCTGCTAATTCTTCCCCGTCTGACTTCAAGTTTATTATTGATATGAAACTTGCTGATGGTATTGTCTGCCCTTATTGCTCTGCTAAGGGTAAGGGTGTGCGGAAAAGTGGATATCAGAAAAATGGTCGTCCTCGTTTCTATTGCTCCCATTGCAACAAAAGGTTCTCAGTCACGACTAATGGAGTTCTCTACTACTCCAAGAAGGACTTTTCTGTGTGGAAAGAGTTTATCTCCTGCTTCCTGCATGGTTTCTCTGTCCGCAAGTCCGCTGAAATCTGTGGAATAAACAAGAACACCGCATTCCTGTGGAGACATAAGGTCTGTGATAGTCTTGTTGGCATTATGGATAATGTGTCTATGAGCGGTATTGTGGAGGCTGACGAGACTTACTTCCGTTTGAGTTATAAGGGCAATCGTAAGGCATTCAAAAATGGTAGCGTAGATAGAAAGAAGCGTAAGCGTGGAACATCCATTCTTCATAAGAATAGAAAGCGTGGTCTGTCTCGTGAGCAAGTCTGTGTTCCGTGCGCTATCAACCGTTCAGGTCTGTCCGTTTCCAAGATTAGTGGGCTTGGTAAGGCTTCTTACACTGGAATTGACTCCGTGATTTCTTCTCACATCTCCAAGGGTTCTATTCTCTGTGCTGATGGTGCAACTGCCTATGATACGCTGGCTGCTAATAAAGGTTTAGAGCGTGTAGAAGTCAATCAGTTTGGGCTTTACAACATCCAGCGCATGAACTCCTATCACAGCCGTTTGAAGGGCTTTATTGACCGTTTCAATGGAGTTTCTACTAAACATCTCAATGGCTACTTGGTCTATAACAACTTTGCCAATCAAGCTAAGGAGACTTACTCTGAAAAGGTGCGTATCTTGACCAACCACATTTGCTCCGTCCGTTGCTTCACCAAGCGGACTAAGGTAAGTGACCGACCGATGATTCCTGTATTGGACATGGCTGCATAAAAAAGAACATTGTTATAATATAAGTATGAATTACAATACAAAAAAGGTAATCAATGAGATTATAGAGAAACAAGAGGAAGATGAATTTCTTCTTGAAATGGCTGTTGTTGGACAAATACGAGACAAGAGCAGACGATTCAAATACAATGTCATCGTAGATAGCGAAAGCGACAGAGTTGGTGAACCTTATTTCAAATTATTTGACAAGCCGAACAGAATAGAGGCGAAGCAGAGCCTTAGGGTTTCATTCAAAGAACCCAAGGCTATTTATCATAGAGATGGATATAAACCTATTCCCATAACTAAAAAATTGGGTGAATTCATTAACGATTTTATGAGAAAGCCTAATAAGCAATTCCCTGAATACACTAATTGGCAATTCTCTATTATCATGTTTAACTCACAAAGTGGTAGAGTTCCGTCTAATACTCAATTTTCCAAACTTACTCAGAAGGTGATAGATAGGAATCCTCAGAAATACAAATTCTGTATTCCTATTGACTTACCAATGCCAGATTATACTCTGTTACAGTGATTATCGGTTAGAAACTAAAATTCAAAAAAGTCATTCTCAGATTGGGAATGACTTTTTCTGTTGATTAGTTTTGTCTATCTTACTCCTATTTGGTAGGACAGAGCCTTACTTTATCACAATCAATCAGAACGCATAGGAAGCATTAACACCGAACACAACGGTGCTATCGCGATAAAAATCACCGGCAGACTCTGCTCCATTACCGGCCAACACGCAGCTGACATACGGCGTCAGAACAGTCTTCTCCGTCACTTCCGCAGGCAGAGAGAGAGAAAATACCCAGCCCTGTGTACCATTACTGTTGAGGTGATGATGCTCAAAATAATCGCAGGTCGCGGTCCAGGTAACGGCAAGAACAGCTGACAGCCTCTTGCTCAGCTCATATTCATAGCCGAGCGTGTTGGAGAAATACCAGCCATCCTCCCAACGGAAGCTGTACTGCGTGCGGGATTCCCAGAACAGCCCCTTCAGACCGGAAAAATCATGGTGTATATCCAACACAACGCTGTGTTCCTCCGGGCGTTGGCTGTTGAAAATATAGCGCCCGCCGTGATGCCTCTCCGAATGCAGATAACCGGGCAATCCACCGTGAACAAACTGGTACCCGAATGCCCAGACTGTATTTTTAGTTGCGCGGGCGGCATATTGCAGCAGCACCGTCCCCTCATCGCACAGGGGAGAGCTCTCATCATAGTGGTCGAAACCTTTTCGGGTAAACAAGTCCACCTTAATACCGCCAATGATGGCACTATCCCGCCCCAGCGTGTAGGCACCGCTCAGTTCACCATTAAACACGCTGTCCGTTTCTGCATCGCGCAGCGCCAGGCCGCGCTCCACATACTTCGTGGCGTAGCCCAAGTCCAAGTGCATATTGTGAGGCTTTTTCGGATTGAAAACCTCCGGCAAGCATACCATATCCGCTGCCACATGGCCGGACAAGCCGACCAGGGCGCACCATATCATCGCTGTGTTTCTCTTCATAGTCGGGTAATGAATGAAACCGCATCCTACACCCGAGAAAATTGAAAGTAAAGATGTTAGTACAACAAATCATCTAATCGTTGTACACTCATTCCTCCTCTGCACAGCGCGGGCAATTCTCCACCCAATGGCCGGGTGAAATTTCTACCAGAGGCGGCCTCACAGTCAATTTTGCCGACGGAACACCCATACGCTGGCAGAAACGGCAGCCCTGGACATATTCCCGAATGGGTGCCACGTTGCCGGGAATGGTGGGCAGCAGGGATTTGCGCTCATAGTTACGGCGCGGCATAGAGGCCAGCAATGCCTTGGTATAGGCATGCCGTGGATTCACAAAAAGCTCCGTCACGGGAGCGCTCTCCACAATGCGACCGGCATACATCACCAGCACACGGTCACAATTCTGTGCAATGACCCCCAAATCATGAGTGATGAGGAGCGAGGAAGCCGTCAAGTCCTGCCTTAACTCGCGCAGGAGGTTGAGAATCTGCTGCTGCACGGTCACATCCAGCGCCGTGGTCGGTTCATCTGCGATGATGAGCTGCGGGCGACAAGCCAGAGCAATGGCGATGACCACTCGCTGGCGCATGCCGCCGGAAAGCGAATGCGGATAATCCATTGCCCTCAAATCCGGGTTGGGGATGTGCACCAGACGCAGGAGGTTAACGGCTTCAACCCAGGCGGCATCGGCTGTCAGGCCGCGGTGCAGCATAAGAGATTCCGCTATCTGGTTGCCCACGGTATGCACGGGGTTAAGGGCCTGCATGGGCTCCTGAAAAATAACGCCTACTCGGCCGCCGCGCAATTCGTGCAAGCGATGGGTGGGCATCGATAAAACCTCTTCCCCATCAAACAACACCTCGCCGGAGAGAATGTGGCTCGCAGGTTTCGGCAGCAGCCGCACCAAACTCATGGCCGTCACACTTTTACCACAGCCGCTTTCGCCCACGATGCCCACACACTCTCCGCGTGCAATGCTGAAGCTCACATCGTCGACAGCACGCAACAGCAAGCCGTCGTCGGATTCAAACGCAACGGAGAGATTACGAACTTCCAGCAGAGGATGAGGATTCATGAGCGCGATTCCGGGTGGGCTTCCTGAGATTCAGGCAGGGGTATATCTATCTGAGCCTCCGGGAAAGAGCCGCCATCGGAGCGAATCTCCAGAGTCTCTCGTTTAATATCTTCGTCAATCCAGTAGAGGTGACTGTCCAGCGGGTCGTAGTAACGCGGCGGGCAGAATCGGCATTCCGGGGTATCAGGCCAGCGAAGCCAGCGCCACTGGGCAAAACGCCAGTAAGAAGTGGTCCAGCCGGGCACCCAAGCCGCTGTATCTGCAATGAGCCGCTGCACGCGGTATTGAGCCTCCACCATTTCCTGCTCCGTGGAAGCCATGCGACAATCCAGAATGGCAGCATCAAGCTCAGGAGAAGCCGTTGCGGTGATGTTGTTGGTACCGGGCAAGGGAGAGCCGTCTTCTTTCACGGCATATTCCGAGAGGAAGAAAGAGGAAGCATCCGGCAAGGGGGGGGAGAACCCCCAAGAGAAAATGGCAGCGCTGTGTTTCTTCTCTTTGACTTTCAGGTAAAACACGGTGTCATCCATCTGCTCCAGCCGCAAATCCAAGCCACACTTGGCGGCATCCTCACGCAGCATATTCATGCAGTTGGCGTACAGAGAATCGATGCGAGAGCTGACAACCACCTGCAGCCGAGTTCCGTCCGGCTTGCAGAGAATACCATCATCGTCCTCCTCTGTGTATCCGGCACGGGCAAAATAACGCCGTGCCTTCTCCGGAGAAAACGGCAACGCTCGAATGCCGGTATCCGTATATTTGCCGAATCCGGAAAAATATGATCCCATGCGGGAATAGTCCCCTCGGAATACGGTGTTAATGACACTCTGCACATTGAGCGCATGGTGGAATCCGAGCCGAACATCCCGATTGTTGAAGGGTGGTTTCGAGATATTCAGATGCCAGCCAAAACAGTTGCGAGGCCAGATGTTGCTGAACTTCACCCGCTGAATCAGCCCGCGGTACACCGGATCTATCTCCATGCCCTCGTACCACACATCCGCATCGCGGGCAGAGAACACATCCAACTCTCCGATGCGGAACAATTCCCTTACCTTGGAGGTCTCCGAGACGAAAAGGTACACGATATTGTCCACATTGCAGGAGTAGCGGGTGAACTTGCGGTCTGCAGCCCACCAATCCTTCACACGGCTGAGCTCCATGCTGCGGCCCATGTTCACGCCATCCGGCAGAATCGTATATGCCCCGGTTGTGGGGGCGACGCGCCACAGGTAACGGGTGGTGTAATCCGGGCCGAATTCGGCATAGAACGAGGTGCAGCAGGCCGGAATAGAAGCATAGACAGGAGCATAGGGACGCGGCACATTGAGTGTGACGGCCAGATACTCATCACCATACACGGTGATACGGGCAAAGTTCCCCATGTAATAGCTGCCGTAAAAGGGTTCTTCAGCGAAGGGGGAGGTTCTGACGAAAAGGGAGCAGATATAATCGCGGGAAGTCAGCCGGCGACCATTGGAAAAGCAAGCCTTCGGGTCAATGTGGAAGTAAACGGTGCGATTATCCGCAGAAACCGCCCAGCGGTCTGCCGTTCCGGGAATGAGACGTCCGGTTCCGGGGTGAATGCGCACGAGCGGGAGGTCGATATCGTCGTATATGTAGCGGCGAGTCGAATTGTTGCTGTTTGCCCCGAATGGACGCAGCGTGTTCGGGAATGAGCGCTGAAGAGGCAGACGCAGCGCACCGCCTTTGCGAGCCTCCGGGCTGCCCAGTTCCGGCTCATCTGCCCCGTCCTGCCACACCAGATTATCAGGTAAATCCTTCGGGCGACGGAACACGAGATAATCCCCCATCTTGCTCCGCTCCATGAGGTTTGAAAGGCTGAGTCTGTCCGACTGAGCCCGCACACCGGCACGCCGGTGCTCGGCCGAGCCGGGAACGGCGCTGAGATGTTGAGACATGGAACGATTCAACTTCTCTGTCGTGCTCTCAATGCTCCTCTCCAGATACGCCTTCACTTTCTCATTCCAACGGCCCGGAAAACCGTGAAAGCCCTCCGGCATGCGCCAGCGCTTGACATAGGCCGGAACGTCTTCATCGTCTCCGAACGCAAGCGGCATAACATTGTCATCCGGGGCCTGCCAGGAGACACCTTCCACGTGGTGGCGACCGTCGCAGCCGCACAACACCGCGCTGCACAGGCTCAGCATCAGAAACCCGCACAGCAGAATCAGAACAGAAATGGAATGGGAGCGCTTCATTCGTAATAAGTGCGGCGGCGCGGATCGCATGCCTCGCGCACGCCTTCTCCGACAAAAGTTACTAACAGGAGCGTGATGACCAGCGCCATGAATGCCGAGGACACCACCCAGGGGGATGATAAGCGGGATAATCCGTCATTGAGCAAACGGCCCCAGCTGGCATAACTTTCCGGCAGGCCAAAGCCGAGATAGTCCAGCGAGGTGAGCGAAAAAACAACCGCTGCCACGCTGAACGGCAGCAAAGTCACCACGATGCCCGTAATATTCGGCAGGATATGCTTCATCAACACGCGGACAGGACCGGCCCCCATCACCCGCGCAGCAGCCACGTATTCACGAGCCTTTTCTTTCATGGTCGCCGTGCGCACCAGATAAGTCATCCGCATCCAGCCAAACAGCGCCAGAAGGCTGAGGATAAGGAACATCCCGCGCATTTCCAGCGGCAGAGCATCTGCCAATATCATGACAACAAACAGGAACGGCAACTGGGAGAGTATCTCTATTACCCGCTGTACCAGCAAATCACACTTCCCACCGTAATACCCCATGAGCATCCCCAGCGCCAACCCGATGCCGTAGATAATCGGCAGGTAGAAGAGAGAGGCAACAATGCACACCTGCAGACCGCCATAAAGCACGGCAGCAATATCCGCGCCGCGGCTGTCCGTACCCAGCAGATGCCCACCGGAAAGCGGAGGAGCAGGATGATAATACACCACACAGGCATTTTTCGGATCAGTCAGCTTTTCAAATTCCTCCACCGTGCCCATGCCGTTGAAGTGGTGCTCGGTCATCTCTCCGGCTGCATAACGAGCGGCATACACCTCCTTGCGGTCGCGGGACCAGCCCTGCACGTATCCGTCCGGCAAGCCTTTGCGACAGCGAGTACGCATGTGCGGCATGCCGTCCTCGTAGAGTCGGCAGGCAATGCCATTGAAGGGCGTGTTACTTTCCTTCCGGTAATAGCGCCCGTCTTTTCTCAGCTCCAGCGCTTCCGTGGGAAACGGAGCCGCATCAGATACGGGGTCATAGGGGATAGGAGGCATCACCACCACCTCCGGTGCATCCGGCAGACCTACCGATGATGCCAATTCGCGATAATCTGCCTCTGAGAGGGCGTCATCCCCCACCAAACCGAAGGTATCGCCGGGAATGATGGCTCGGGTAAAGGCGGGAAAATACCATTGTCCATCATACTTGACGGCCAGAGCACGCTTGCCCACCACGCATTGATCCAATGCCGCCAGCAACAACAGGAACAGAAGCATCAGGAACGACCACCATCCGCGCTTCATGCTGCGGAATCGCTGCCAGCGCTTAGCCAGATCCGGAGCCATACGCATGCCGGCAGCGGGGCGCAGCAGCAGGTACAGACCGACGATGAACAGCACCAACATGCTCAACCAGCCGAACCAGTGGAACGAGCCGTCCACCTCCAAATCCGGCACATAATGCCCGCTGATATGCAGAAAGCTCATCTCGCGGCTCACGGTAAAGGGCCAGGAGATGGTAGGCAGCAGCCATCCGTTCAGTTCACCGGCCACGCCGGCAACTACGCAGAGAATCAGAAAGATGGCTACGGTGTTTTTAAGCATGGTCAAACTTGATTCGCGGGTCAATCAACGCCACCAGCATATCCGACAACAGATTGCCCAGAATAATCAGCACGGAGGTCAGCAGCAGAGTCCCCATCACCAGAGAATAATCCTTGTCCATGAGCGCCTGAAAGCTCAGCATTCCAAACCCCTGAATATCAAACACGCGCTCAATCAGTATCGACCCGCTCACTATCGTACAGAAAACCCCGCCCAATGAGGAAGCCAGAGGAATGAAAGCATTGCGGAAAGCATGTCCCCAGACAGCGCGGCGGAAGCTGACACCTTTGGCAACGGCGGTACGGACATAATCAGCAGAGATGTTTTCCATGAGACTGTTCTTCATCATCATGGTTGTCATGGCAAAGGTGGATACCACGTAACAAAGCAGAGGCAGCACGGTGTGCAACGCCAAATCCTTTATCTGTTCGCCCAAGGACATGGAGGCAAAGCCCGGGCTGGTGATACCATACATTGGGAGCCACTCCAATCTAGCCCCCAAATACACCAGCAGAACCGCCCCCAGAGCAAAGCCCGGAACAGCGTATCCGGTGAAAATGGCCACGCTGCTCAGGCTGTCGAACCAGCCACGATGATGCAGCGCTTTCACCACACCCAGAGGCACACTCACCAGATAGGTTATCAGCGCACCCAACAGACCGAAATATAGAGAAACAGGCAAACGGTCGCGAATCATGGCACCCACCGGCTCATGGTACTTGTATGAAACGCCGAGGCTGCCCTGCAATAAACCGTCACGCACGCGGCGACAGGCAACCGCCCGCCAACGGCGGCAGGCCGGGGACTCTGCCAGCTTGCGAATCTGAGCCTCATCTGTGATACCATGACGGCGAGCCCACTGTTCTGCGCGACGCCGGGGAGATTCCAGCCGGACTTCCCAGCTTTCCTTCTCCATCCACGGCACTGCCAGAAAGGCCGGTTTTGTACCGTTCCGCTGCACCTCGAGCACAGCTGATTTTCCCGCTGAATTGGTCAATGTTAGGTATGCTACCCCTTCATCATTAAATTCGGCACGTTCCACCTGAATCTCGCGGGGGAGGATGCCCAACCATTGCAGATAGGCCTTCCAGATGGGCTCATGCAGACTGAACATCACCTCCAAACGCTCCAAATCATCCTCACTCACCGTCTCGACGCTGCCGGTTTTATCCCCACTCAACGCCGCCATGGTTTGCTCTTGCAACATGCGCTCCACCGGGCCGCCGGGAACCAATCGGGAAAGAGAAAACACCAACAGAGTGATGCCAATCAACGTGAATGGCATCAGCAGCAGGCGTCTGATGATATAACGGCGCATGTATTGAGCCTATACTACTCCTTCGTCCCCACTCTGGCAAGTTCAGAGTTACGAGAAAGTCCATTTTTACGGCTTTTTTCGCCATTTTATGCGGTATTCGCCCACCAACGCACCCTACAATCAGAAAATTCAGAAAGCATCCGCATCCTGCAACAGTTCCCGCATGTCCGAAGGCAGAGGAGCCTCAACCGTAATGGTGTCCCCCCGCCACGGAAATGTCAGTTTACAGGCATGAAGCGCGTGACGCGGCAGCCGCAGGCGTGCGGCCAGCGTCGGCGTCCACCCCTGCTCCATAAAATCCAGATAACAGCTCTCGTCCCCGCCGTAGATTTTATCCCCCACGATGGGATGCCCCAGATAGGCCAAATGAACACGTATCTGGTGCATACGCCCGGTATGCGGAATGCAGCGCACAAGGCAGCAATCGTTATTCCCCTGCTCCAGACGCACGAATTCCGTGAGGCAGGGTTTTCCGTTCGGGTGACAGCATTGGCGCACATGGATGCGCGTTGCGGCCACGTCCTCCATCCGCAGGATGGGTTCTTCATTCACGGCTCGCAGCCAAAGAGGCATCCCCTGAACCACAGCGTAATATTCCTTGTGCAGCATGCGCTCCTGCATGGCTTTACCCAATGAGGAAGCAGCCTCTGAGGTCTTGGCAATGAGGGTGATACCGCTGGTCTCGCGATCAAGACGATTGATGAACGATACCTGGCCGCCGGTAGCCAGCTCATACGCCAGCAACTCCCGCACACCGTGCCAGAGTGTCGGCTCATTTTTATCCCCGGTGGGATGCGTCAGCAGCGGAGCAGCCTTATCTACCACCAGCACGCCGTCATCCTCGTAAAGCACCCGAAAATCCGGCTCCACCGCTATGGGCATATCGTACTCCATCAGCTTTCAAACATCTTCGGGTCAAATTCCACCCACTCCCCGGGAGCAAGACCGAGCTCGGCCAGCTTCATGGAGCCAATCTGCACACGGCAGAGCGTCTCAACGGGGGCTCCGACGGCCGCCAGCATGCGGCGCACCTGGTGGTAACGGCCCTCGTGCAGCGTGAGGCGTCCGGTACACTCACCCGTTATCACCAGCTCCGCAGGCAGGCAGGGCGTCTTCTCTCCCTGCAACAACAGCTCGCCTCCGGCAAAGATGCCCACAGCTTCTGCAGGAATCGGCGCGGAGGTGGTGAACTCATACACCTTGGGAACATGCCGGCGCGGACTGGTCATAGCATGTTCAAATTGCCCGTCATCGGTCAGCAACAACAGACCGCTTGTCTCTTTATCCAAACGGCCCACCGTGTTTACTCCCGGATTGCGGGTCATCCACATCTCCGGCAGCAAATCATAAACAAGCTCGCCCTCTTCACGATGGCTGCACGTGCAGCCCAGCGGCTTATGAAAAGCCACGTAAAGGCCGTTGACAAAAGGAACAGACTCGCCATCCACCAGCACCTCCTCCGGCTCTACCTTGTCGGATGGAGACTTCACCGGCTTCCCCCGAAAACTCACACGCCCCCGCTTCACCCAGGAGGCGGCCTCGCGGCGGCTGCAATATCCGTATCGGCTCAAAAGGGCATCCGTTCTCATGTCGCCGCCCATTGTGCCACGTTTTTTTGAAAAAACAAGGTTGAAATGACACTGATTTTGTGATAGAAGTAGATTGTAGCGTGGGTACTGCCATACCCACGGCGATGTTTTTCACATTTTACCGTTATGATTACGCTCATCACAGACCGCCAGCTCGCTCCCGATCAGCAGGGGCTCTGGATAAAGGCTCAGCAAGCCGTTCAGACCAAGAACTACAAATACGCAGTCAGCATCCTCAAGACTCTCGTCAAGCGCGCTCCCGGTTTCCTGGAGGCTCGCAAGGTGCTGCGTGCATGCGAAGTGAAGCTTGCCCCGGAGGCCGGAGCCGCCCGCCGATCCTCCCTTTTCGGAGGTTTCCGCGTCTCCACTTCTGTGAAAAAACCGGAGGAAGCCCTCTCCACGGTGGAAGACACGCTGGAGAAAGACCCCTACTCCCCCGCAGCTAACGGCACTCTCTATGCCGCAGCCATGGAGCTGGGACTGACCGAAATTGCGACCTTTGCTCTGGAGACTATCTGCCAGGGAACACCCGGTGACAAGAAGCAGCTCAACGTGCTGGCCAAGCACTACAGCGACCACGAGATGTTCGCTGAAGCCGCGGAAACCTACCGCCGCATCCTTCAGGTGGATCCCACGGACGCCACCGCCATGCGCGCCGAAAAGGACTACGCCGCCCGCGCTTCCATGAAGCAGGGCAACTGGGAAGGCAAGGGTGACTTCCGCACCAAGATGAAGAATGCCAACGCTACCGCCGATTTGGAAAGCGGCGACAAGATGGGCCTCACCGGTGCAGAGTTGGAAGCCCGTCTGGCCCAGCTTTCCGAACAGTACGCTGTGGACAACAGCAATCTCCAGGTGGTCAAGGACATTGCTTCCTGCTATGAGCAGATGGAGGACTACGCCAACGCCTACTCTTTCTATGCCTATGCTTTCCAGCTGGGCGGAGAGGCAGACGTATCCATCAACGATAAGGCCATGGCCATGCACGAAAAGGCCATGGAGGCAGAGCTCGCCTACTACGAGCAGGTGCTTGCCGCGGATCCGAACAACGAAGAGGCTCGCGCCACACTCGCCGCTCGCAAGCAGGAAATCGCCATGGCTGTGGTGGAAGATGCACGCGTCCGCGTGGAAGCCAACCCCACCGATGCCCAGCTCCAGTTCAAGTACGGTCAGGCTCTCTTCGATGCCGGCATGCAGTCCGAGGCCATCCCCGCCCTCCAGCGCGCCCGCACCAACCCCAACCTGCGTATCAAAGCTATGCTCATGCTCGGCAAGTGCTACCACGCCAAAGGCATGGTGGATATGGCTATCCGCCAGCTCGAAGACGCGGACAAGGAGCTCATGGTTATGGACGATACCAAGAAGGAAATTCTCTACATGATTGGCCTGCTCTACGATGAACAGGGCAACAAGGAAAAATCCCTCGAAAACCTCAAGGCTATCTACGAAGTGGATTACGGCTACAAGGATGTTGCCGCCCGCGTGGAAGCGGCATACTCGTAATAGTTCACTTTCTATTTCGACATATCATCAGAGCGTCCTCTCCCCGGAGGGCGCTTTTTCTTGTTGGCGACAACACCTCAATATCATCCACTCATTTGCAACAGGGGGGCACTTTTTACTTGAAGATGCCACACAAAACAGTTATAAAGGTAGAAACATTCCGACTTAGGCCTCCCTTTTCTCCGTCCTCCCCCCCTGCTGACAATAAATCATGAAAAGAAACCTGTATCTGACCATTGCCCTGCTCTGTTCGGCACCCTTACTTCCGGCAGAAGTGGGAGACACGCTGAATCTCACTGCCGGTTTTGTGGCAGACGGGGTAGCAGCATCATTTACAAACGGAGTGATGACGTTCGGAAAAACGGAACTGCAAGCATCTACCCGATTCTATGACAGCCAGAAAGGCTGGGTTGCAGGCTACAGCTACGGAGACAGTTATATGTGTTGGGCTCACACCGCCAGTAATATGATACAGTACTGGCAGAGTTATTACGGTGTATTCTATAAGGGTAAGTCAGCGCTTCCCTATGGGTCCGATTACAAACGGGAACTCTATAATGTGATGAATCCGTCCAACAGCCCTGTGATAACAGACCCCATGAGGTTGAATGTCATGAAAGCGCTCAAGGATAGCGGTTTCTCCAATTCCGGGAACGAGGTAGCCAGCGGCACTAACTGGTTCTTCACCTGGGTAGATTCCCAAGGCGGGTACTACAGCGATTATTTCGGCAGCGTTCATAGTGGTCAATCCAATACCAGCGGACAAACTGCCACCATTACCGGCATCAATTCGCTTTCCGGGCTGAAAACAGCGCTGCTGCCGGCGCTGGGTATCACGGAAGCGAATGGAAGCTACACCCAAACAGAAGCCGGGCTTATCGCCCACCTCAACGTAACAGATGGGACCAACCCCCATACCCTGACCTGCTATGGTCTTACAACAAACGCTGACGGCAGCATCAAATCCGTCATCATTGCAGATTCAGATGATTGCCGTCTTCCAAGCTATGAAGGGGACCCCGGCAGCACCGGCACTGCCGGGACATATACGCCCAAGCTGACACAGCTCTATCTTCAAACTGACAGTACAGGCAAACTGATGCTATATACCGATGAGTCCTGCAACAATCCATTTATCAGCGGATATTCCTACTATGTGGCAGGGATTACCCAAATCAACACCCCGGAAGTATTGCAAAACATGCTGGCAGAATACAGCGACACAGCAAACGAAGCACAGGTCTGGAACGGAGGCGCTACCGAATGGGTGTCTCAGGAATTCTCCACGGAAAAGCTGCCTACCGAATCCACCGGATGGGATGTTCATGTGAACGGCGACAACATCGATGAAGAGCACAAGGGTTACTACCACACCTATTCTACGGATGGCAGGAGCGTACGCTTCGATAATCACGCGGCCACAGACAAGAGAAGCATCACCATTACCGGCACAGTTGCAGCAGAAAGCATCGAAGTGGCTGCAGCAGGGTACGAATTCAAAGCAGGTGTACAAGCAGAGCTGAAATCCGGAGCCCGGCTCACAGTACGCAGCATGGCTTCACTGCACAGCCAGGTAGCTCTGAATCTGAGTGAGCTGACGCTGGAATCCGGAGCAGAACTATCCTCCGACCAGGTTATCACCGTGAGGGGTGTCTTCCATGCCGGATTACAACCCACAGCCGCAACAATCAACGCACGAAACACTATCACTCCGGCCAGCAGCATCAACGCAGATCTCGACCTGACCGGCGCATCATCCATTATACTGGATGGGTCAGTCAATATGAATGGGCATCGGCTCTACTTATTAGCAAACACTCCCATTACACTCAATTACGATAGTGCAAGCTATGATACACCCTTTTTCTCCAATGTTAGCAAACTTCTGATTATCAATGCGAACGGGCAGGAAATCGAGTTGACGCCCGGCTCGGATGTAACAGAATATCTCAACGTCTACAGCAATGAAATCCCCCTACAGGGTATCAGCATCAGCTATACCTCCGCAGGTCATATCAGCTTATCCATACCGGAGCCGAACACTACCACGCTGAGCCTACTGGCTCTGAGCCTCCTGGCTGCCCGGCGTCGCAGAAAAAAGCTTTCCGAAATACATGAATAAAAAACGCTTTCTCTTCATCCCCGGCTTCCTGATTGTCGGCATCGTTTTTTTCCTGTGTTCCATCGGGTTCATCTCCTGCGAACAGCGCTTCCGGGCAGATGTGACTCCGTACATCCTGGATCCGTCGGACAACGGGATTTATGCTACCGCCCGAAGTGCCTCATTATCCTTGCCTCCCAATGAACTACATCCTCTTAACTACAACGGGGATACGGCTATTTCCAAAATTTCGGAAAAACCGGTCATGAAACCGGCAGGAGAAAAAGGTACTTTTCCTGTTCTGCGGACCCACCTCCGCGGATACAAAGACAAGGGCAACATCCCCATCGGCACAAAAGTAACCCTTAACCGACTGTATCTGGAGCGCACCGTTATGTCGCTTTTATGGAATAAAAAGTTCACCTACGCACTCTACGCAGACCTCACCATCCACGAGCCCTATCACGCCCATGTCTTCTGCCCTCTGATGCATGTGGACTATCGCAGAACCATTCCGGCCCCGCAGCTCGTCAATCCGACCACCGGCTCCCCCATCACCATCCCGCTGCAAAAAGTTCTCGATGAAGCTCCCCGATGCTCGCCTTGGGAGTGAGACGGTCAGCATCATTCATGAACCCAATCCGGCGGATTAACGGAAACAGCACCATACCGGCGCAGGATATCGAGGTAACGAGGCTCCATTTCCTCACCGGCAAATAACATGGCTCGGTCCAGCAAGGAATGGCCATCGCTCATGACAGATACATCTGCCCCGGCCGCAAGGAGTAAATCCATGCTCTCAGCGGAATGCTCTTTGAGATTCAGCATCGGCATCGTAGCCCAGAGAGCGGTGAGGCCATCTACACTGCAAGCATTCGGTGACACGCCTACCGCCAGTAAACGGCGAACTTCATCAGCGTGATTATGCATGGCATGCCACACCAGTTCATACTCCGGACGGCTAGCAGTGAGTCCCTGCTCCCGGAGTACCGCTACCACCGGCTCGTTATTAAAATGGCGAAGCGCCAAATCCAAAGCATGATGTCCTTCCGGCGTCCGGCAATGCACATCTGCCCCATGGGCTAACAGCTGTTTGAGGGAGGCGACAGCCTCCTCATGATGTGGGTCATCCTCAAACATACCACAACCGATGCCATAAGCATTCAACAAAGGCGTATACCCCTTCTCGTCACGCGTATTCACCTCCGCACCTTCATCCAGCAAGCGGCGCACATCCGCCGAGCACCAATCACCAAATGCAAACGTAACAGCCTGCTGCAGCAGAGCATCCCTGTTTACCCCGCAGGAAACGAGACACCACCCACAGAAAGAAAGAAGCAACAAACGGACATTTTTCATCATTGGTAGCATACAGGGGAGATTATACGGCACTTATTTCCAAAGTCAAACAGATTATTATGCCGCAGGCTGTCACGAAAAGATAGTGCGTAATCGGGAGGCAAAGGTGTAAAATACGCTGCATGAGTATGCTTGACCCGAAAACGCTGTATCTTTACCTGGTGACCGATGAGGCAAACCGCTGTCGCCATGGGCTGTTGCCCACGGTTCAGGAAGCGGTTGCAGGCGGTGTAACGATGGTTCAGTACCGCAGCGCTCAGACGGACAAAGCCGCCGTGCTGGCAGAGGTGCTGCCGCTGCGCGATTACCTACGCAGCGTGCATGTGCCGCTCATCATCAACAACGATGTGGAGCTGGCCGTGGAAATCGGCGCAGACGGCATCCACATCGGCCAGAGTGATATGCCGCCGTCAGAAGCGCGCGCCCTCATAGGACCGGACATGATACTGGGCTTCTCCGTCTCCAATCAGGAGGAGATGGACGCAGTACCTGTGGATTTGGTGGATTATGTGGGCTGTGGTCCGGTCTACCCCACGGCAACAAAACTTGATGCCGCTGCGGATATGGGTTTGCAGAGCTGGGCTGCGGTAGCGGCATCCTCTCCCCTGCCCGTGGTGGCCATCGGCGGGATTGACACGGAGCGAGCCCGCGCGATTCGAGCCACGGGAGTCGCTGCCGGGGTGGCAGTTGTTTCCGCCATCTGTGCCGCCGCCGACCCGCAGCAGGCCGCCCGAGAGCTTCTATAAACCATTTTCTGTTTTTTCACAACCCAATTACATATTATGCTTTACACACCTTCCGAAACAGCAGCCATTGTGCTGCAGAAATTGCGAGATTCGCGTCCGCTCGTCCTCTGCCTCACCAACAACGTGGTGCAGAATTTCACAGCCAATGTCCTGCTTTCCGTTGGCGCTGCCCCGGTGATGCTGCAACACGCCGGGGAATGCGAGGAACTCCTCAACACCTGCGCCCAGGCGCTTCTTATCAACACCGGCACGCTGACGGAACAGCAGGCAGCAGTCATGCTGACCGCAGCCCGCGCTGCCCGTGCCGCCGGGGTGCCATGGGTGCTGGATCCCGTGGCTGCCGGGGTACTCCGATTCCGCACGGAATTCTGTCACAAGCTTATTGATGAAGCGCCTCCCGCCATGATTCGCGGCAATGCATCCGAAATCATGGCACTGGCCGGGGAAAAAGCAGCCGGACGCGGTGTAGAGAGCGCTAATTCCAGCTCTCAGGCAGTGAAGGCCGCCATTTCTCTGGCGCAGAGCACCGGGGCTGCGGTGCTGGTGACCGGCGCCAAGGACTATGCCACCGACGGCACCAGCACTTGGATGCTGACCAACGGTGACCCCATCATGGAGCGAGTCACAGGCATGGGATGCTCCATGGGAGCACTGGCCGGGGCCTGTCTTGCTGCTTCAGACAGCGCGCTGGATGCCGCTATCTCCACCGCCGCCATCATGGGCTTGGCAGGCGAACGAGCCGCCAACAAAAACACGCATCCCGGCAGTTTTGCTACCGCATTCCTGGACGGACTGGATGCCCTCATGCCCGCAGATCTGGCCAGTTTCACCCGCTATCAGGCCGCAGAAAAATAACAAGCAGCAACACTTTTTACGAATTTCCGCGCACAAAGCACGTCTGACGGCACGGCCGCAAGCTGTCATTTTCGGCGGGACGGGCTGATTTTGCTGGAAAAAGCAGGAAATAAGTGGTACAAATAACTCCGTTATGGCAACACCTCCTTTTGTATACCAGGAAATGTTCCCCATGGGGGAAGATACGACGAAGTATCGTCTGCTCACCAAGGACTATGTGAGCGTGAGTGAGTTTGAAGGCAAGCCCATCCTCAAGGTGGAGCCGGAGGGTCTGCGTCTGCTTGCAGAAACCGCCTGGCACGATGTGGCTTTCTACCTGCGCCCGGAGCACCTGAAGATGGTTCAGGGCATCCTGAGCGACCCCGAAGCCTCTGAGAATGATAAGAGCGTGGCACTGACCATGCTGCGCAATGCCGAGGTGGCAGCGCTGGGCGTGCTGCCGCTCTGCCAGGACACCGGCACGGCCATCTGCGTGGGCAAGAAGGGGCAGCAGGTCTGGACCGGTTTCGATGACGCCGAATACATCTCCCGCGGCGCTTACGATTGCTACACGAAGAACAACCTGCGCTATTCCCAGAATGTGGCGCTGGATATGTATAAGGAGATTAACACCGGCACCAACCTGCCCGCCCAGATTGACCTCTTTGCCACCGACCACGGCATGGATTACTCTTTCCTCTTCATCGCTAAGGGCGGCGGTTCTGCCAACAAGACTTATCTCTATCAGGAGACCAAGGCCCTGCTCAACCCCACCTCTCTCAAGAAGTTCATGGTGGAAAAGATGAGCACCCTCGGCACGGCTGCCTGCCCGCCCTATCACGTCGCTTTCGTTGTGGGCGGCACCAGCGCCGAGCTCTGCCTCAAGACGGTGAAGCTGGCCTCCACCAAGTACTATGACAGCCTGCCCACCTCCGGCAATGAACACGGTCGCGCTTTCCGTGACGTGGAGCTGGAAAACGAGCTGAAGAAGGAAGCTGAAAAGCTGGGGCTGGGTGCCCAGTTCGGCGGCAAGTGGTTTGCGCTGGATGTGCGCGTGGTGCGTCTGCCGCGTCACGGTGCTTCCTGCCCGGTGGCTCTGGGCGTATCCTGCTCGGCAGACCGCAACGCCAAAGCCAAGATTACCCCGGAGGGTATCTTTATCGAGGAGCTGGAGTACGACCCGGGCAAGTACATCCCCGCCGAGTACCGCGAAACCAAGAGCGAAGGCGTGCCGATTGATCTGGATCGCCCGATGAAGGACGTGCTGGCCGAGCTGACCAAGTACCCCGTCAAGACGCGTCTTTCCCTGACCGGCACCATCATTGTGGGGCGCGATATCGCCCACGCCAAGCTCAAGGAGCTGCTGGATGCCGGCAAGGACCTGCCCCAGTATATCAAAGACCACCCCATTTACTACGCCGGTCCCGCCAAGACGCCCGAGGGCTATCCCTCCGGTTCCTTCGGTCCCACCACGGCCGGACGCATGGACTCCTATGTGGACCTCTTCCAGAGCCACGGCGGCAGCATGATTATGATTGCCAAGGGCAACCGCGCCCAGTGCGTGACGGATGCCTGCCAGAAATACGGCGGCTTCTATCTGGGTTCCATCGGCGGTGTGGCAGCAGACCTGGCCAAGAACTGCATCACCTCCATTGAATGCATCGAGTACCCCGAGCTGGGTATGGAAGCCATCTGGAAGATTACCGTGAAGGACTTCCCCGCTTACATTCTGGTGGATGACAAGGGCAATGACTTCTTTGCCGACATCCGCGCCGGCTGGGCTTGCCCCGGTTGCGCCCACTAAGCCACCGCACCTTTTCCCCGCTCCGTTGCTCCACGCAGCGGAGCGGGTTTTACTATCTTATGAGCAAACTCAACTGGCTGGACAACAACCAATATCTGGAAAGCGCGCGCAAACGGGAGTTCCGCATGGCCGCGTGGGTTTGCTGGATATTGGCTCTGCTTCTGCTGCTGATTCCGGTTCGCAGCAGTTTTCTGCGTATCTACCACATCAACGCCGCACAGGACACGCCAAGGCTGATTGGCCATGTCCTCCGGCTGGAAAGGAAGCCCTCAAGACAACAACGACTCTACGAAGCCCGCGTGGAAATTACCTACCGGGGAGAAGTTTACACTGTGACCGAAGCCGGCTTCCGGTTCACGGACGGCATGTATGAACAAGCCATGGAAAGCGGCAGCATCCCAGTTTATCTCAACCCGGTAGCCCCGGAAAAATCCGTTCTCAGCAAAGGCATTCCGCCGCGCAACTACATCCTCCCTTCTCTCTTTGCACTGATATCGCTCGCTCTTACCTGCACCGGCGTATACTGTCTGAACCGCAGTCGTTAAAATTCTGCATACTTTCCTCCTGCTCTCATGCGTTTGAGACCGATGAACACGAGGAAAGCTTGACAAATGAGTGCATCTGGTTTTTACTATTCCCTATAATCATTCTAACCTAATTACAGCACCATGACCACGCGACATATCCTCATTGCTCTGGCGCTGAGCATGCCGGTACTGGCCGGCACTCAGGATGCCCCCGCAGCCCCCCCCACAGCAACGACCGGAGAAACCGCCCAAAGTCTCGCTCCGTTGCAACAGGATTCTCAGCTGGTGACAGGAGAACTGCCCAACGGCATTCGCTACCTCATCCGCCCTACCGCAGAACCGGAAGGACGCGCCAGTGTGCGGCTCTACGTGGACAATGGTTCTCTGAATGAGAGCAAGGCAACTTCCGGGCTTTCCCACCTCATTGAGCACCTTGTATTCAACGGCAGCCGCACCTACAAGCGCGGCGAGCTCATCCCGGTCATGCAGAAACTGGGGTTGGGCTTCGGCGGAGACGTGAATGCTTACACGGGGCTGTTACAAACGGTTTACAAGCTTGATTTGCCGCAACTGGATGAGGAAACCGTGCACACAGCTCTGACCATCATGCGCGACTTTGCCGATGGTGCCACGCTGACGGATGAAGCCATCAACCACGAGCGCGGCATTGTCATCAGCGAACTGAAAGCCCGAGATTCCCAGAGCTACCGAACCCTCATCGCCACGCTGCGCTTCCTGTGCAACGGCACTCGAGTACCGGAGTTCATGCCCATCGGGCTGGAGGAAGTTATCCGCGATATTCCCTGCGAACAGGTGCGGCAGTTCTATCGCGACAATTATCTGTCACGCAGAATGACCGTGGTTGTGACGGGCGATTTCAAGTCAGCAGACATGGAGGAAGAGGTGAAAAAGCACTTCTCCGGTATGGCAGATGCCGGCACTCCTCCCCCCCGCCCGGAAATCGGCACTCCCGCCAATGTGGGAGCGGATGAGATGATTGTTCGCCACACAGAACAGGCACATGTGAATATAAGCCTCAGCATCGTGAATCCCTGGCAGTTCAAGGCTGACACCATTGAGCAGCGCATCGCCGACATGCCGCTCACCGTTGCCTGTGCCATGCTCAACCAGCGGCTGGCCCGCATGACTCGGCAGGGAGACTGCCCATTCATGGCTGCAGAGGTCGGCGAAAGCAGTCTTTTTGAATCAGCGAATCTCTTTGCCGCATCCCTTACAGCCCAGCCACAAAACTGGGAAAAGGCACTCGCTGCGGTAGAACAGGAACTGCGGCGCGCCTGTGAGTTCGACTTCAGCGAACAGGAGCTTTCCGAAATTGTACGCTCCAGTCTGTCGACTGCACTGGTCAATGAAAAACGCTGGGCGACTACCACCTGTAATGCCATGGCCGATGCTCTCATTGAGGCCATTGGAGAGAAAGCCGCTTTCACCGCGCCGGAGGAAGACACCCGCTCGCTCAAGATGGCGCTGGAACACATCGCTGCGAATCCGGACATCTGCCGCCGAGCCCTCAAGGAAGCATACGATGCAGCGCGCACACGCCTCTCCCTCGCAGGAAATGTGCCGGAAGGGGTAACGGAGGAGACGCTTCGTGCCGTATATGACGCAGCTCACGCCGTGCAGGTGACTCCCCCGGCAGAGGAAAAGACGGAAGCCTTTGCCTATGATAATCCCGGCACACCCGGCAAGGTGGTCGAATCCGCCCTGTTGGAAGATATCGATGTGACCACGCTCACCCTCAGCAACGGCATCCGCGTCAACATTAAACCCATTTCTTCCCGAAAGGATGCTATCTCCGTAACGGCGCGCATCGACGGCGGTTCCCGCACCATGGTTCATACCCCGGGGTTGAACATCCTGACCGAATCCGTCATGAGCCAGGGCGGTCTGGAAGCTCACAGCAACGATGATTTGGTGCGCATTCTGGCCGGGCGCCACGTGGGGCTCAATTTCTCCTCGGAAATGGATCGTCACGTCTTCAGCGGAGGCTGCACCCCGGAGGACTTTGAGCTCCAGTGCCAACTGCTGGTGGCCGGGATTCTGCATCCCGGGTTCAGAGAAACCGGCGAGGTGATGCTGAGCCGCAGCCTGCCACAGGTGTACAACCGTCTTCGCACCACCCCGGAGGGTGCTTTCTCCTACCAGAGCGCCCGAGTTCTTCACGGGGATGATCCCCGCTTCACCATGCCCACTCAGGAGCAGCTGGAAAGCCTGACCACGGAACAGGTGAAAGAGGTTATCACTCCGGCCCTGCAACAGGGAGCTATGGAAGTAACGGTGGTGGGCGATTTCAAGACAGAGGACATCATCCCGGTACTGGAACGAACATTCGGAGCCATGCCGGAACGCAATCGCGAGTTCTCCCCTGTCACGGAGGAGCAGCGCCGCGTCCAATTCAACGACTGGGGTCGCAACGAGTTTCTGCGTTACTCCACGGAGCTGGACAAAACGATTGTCACCCACGTCCGCCACGCCGGGAATGGGCGCGATATCCGCCGCAACCGCCGGCTTCAGGTGCTCAATGCCATTGTCCGTGAAAAGTTGTTCGACGGCATCCGCGCCGAACTGGGTGAGACATACTCCCCCAGCGTCCGCACCAAATTCAATTCAGCCTACGACAACGCTGCCACCATCAGCATGGCCAGCGCCGGCGTGAAGGGCAACCGCATCAAGGTCAACACCGCCATGGAGCTGATTCTGCGAAACCTTGCTCTTGAAAACGGCATCAGCGATGATGATTTCGTGCGCGCCATTCGCCCGATTATTTCCGCCACGGAAAAATCCCTCCAGACTCCCGAATACTGGCAGGGAGCCATTGGCCGTATCCAGACAGAGCCGGAAAGACTGGCAGAGCTGCGCGATTTGATGCAGGATTTGCAAAGCATGACCGCAGAAGAGATACGTGCGCTGGCACGAGAGATTTTCGGCAGCGATGAGAAGCTCAACCGCTTCTTCACCGTGCCGGAAGACTTTGATGCAAGCAAACAGTAAGGGCCTCAGCCCTGTTCTCCCACCATGGGTTCAGGGCGGTCAGCCTCCAGAACGGCAGGAGCGTCCACCTGGTTCTCTATGAGCAACGAACCTTTTTCGCCGGCGGCGTTATATAACCCGCCGGCGATTCTTATCCCCAGATACTCCGCGTAGGCAAAGCGTTTGCCGTTCTGCCGCCGAAGCCGCAGAAACAAGCGGTCAATCTCGCGGCGGCTTACAGGAGCATCATTCTGCAAAGCATGATACAAGGCATCATGCAGAAGAGTCGGCAGTAAATCCTGAGGGCGGGTACAGCCCCAAGTCATGCCGTCCCAAATATAGCGGCGGTGGAGGATGAAGGTATCACCGCGGGCTTCCATCAGTACGCGATGCGGAGCCTCCGGATGGCGCGCACGCCAGCGCCCCACATTCATCTCTGAATCCCTCCAGACAATCGCGTGGCGCGTTATCAGGCAGAAGCCGGGAGACCGCTCCGGTAGGTAGGCATACCAGCACCCGGGCTGAGCCGCGGCCGCTTGCACATCCGGGGATATCTGCTTCATGTTGATGGTATGCACCACCTGCCGACAGCTGCCGCACAGCAGCGCCGATGCCAGACAAGTAATGAACACCCCTCTCATGACGCGGAAGTATAACCCATAGCCTGCACCTTGTCAATCCGGGCTTGACGATTCGCCTGCAAACAGCTACACTCCGCTCATGCAGGATATGATGGGCGGATTCTTCGGGCTGGAACTCCCGAAATACAATAACTTTCCCTATACTGAATCAGAATTCTGCGCTTTTACCAATAGCGGGCGTTCGGCGCTGGCGTGCATCCTCGATAACATGCCGTCCCCCCGCCGCTTGTACCTCCCCCGCTACATCTGTCACACGCTGGAAGAACCTCTTGCCGATTTCAAAACGGAAATCTACGGATGCCGGGAAGACCTCTCCCCCATCCTGCCCGATGATGCCCGAAAGGAAGATATTATCATTCTGGTGGATTATTTCGGACTGACAGCACAGCATGTTCTTGATGCCGCAGCTCAATTCCCGGGGCAAGTCATTGTGGATGCCACCACGGCACTCTTCGGAAAATACGAGGAACGATTCCCGACCTTTTACAGTCCCCGCAAATTTGTCGGCGTGCCGGATGGAGGCGTTGCCAGTGCCCCCTTTCCGCTGATACGAAGGCCAACGGCCACGACTCCATCATCCGCCGCTTCCCTTCACCTGTTGCAACGCATCGAAAGCGGTGTTCTCTCTGCCGCTGCCGCCGCGCAACGGGCTGAAAACGCGCTGTGCGGTACAAGGCTCGCTATGAGTCCCCTCACCCGCAGACTGCTGAGCAGTATTGATTTTCCGGCCATATCCCGAAAACGACTGGACAACTACCAAACCCTGCACCGTTCCCTAGCTCCGCTCAATAGGTTAGAGCTGCCGGAGCACCCGATCTCTGCCCCCATGTACTACCCCTTTGTCTGCGGTATTCCCGGCATGCGGGACGATTTGATTGATGCGGGGATAGCCCTGCCCTTGTTCTGGGAAGAAGTCATCAGTGCAACACCTGCCCACAGCATCGAAAACACCCTCGCCAGAACGCTGCTGCCCCTGCCGATTGACCAGCGTTATGACGAAAATGACATGCAGGAACTCCTGCGCCTCATTATCCCGTAAATCAGCCAATCACGCGTTTATAACAAAAAAAATTGGAAAAAATGCTATTCGGGGGTTGACCTTGACAAAAGGTATGCTATTATGGTCTTACGTATGCATGCCGACCTTGAGAAACTCGTAAACGCCGGAAAGATTCCGGCTGATTTTGCCGCCCGTCTGGACAAATTTGCACCCGGGCAGTATGTGTTACATCAGGATTGGGGCGTCGGCAAGGTTGCAGTCTGGTCTCTTGCAAAAAACAAGATTAAGATTGACTTTGAAAAGAACAAAGGCCTTGTACTGGGGCTGAAGCTTGCCTTCAACCAGATTACGCCCATCCCTGAGGGTCATTTCCTCATCACCTGCTTTGATGATCCGGAAAACTGCCGTAAGCAGGCAGAAGACAAGGACACCATGTTGGACTTCATCCGCATGATTCTCACCACCAACATCTCCCTGCGCGAAGGAATCGACGAAGTGCTTCCCATGCAACCGGAGGATTTGGAAAAATTCCTCAGCGGACGCATCATCCCCGAGGAATCGTGGAAGACATGGTGGGAGAAAGCACGCGCAGCCATGCGCGATAATCCCACTTTCCGCCTGCCGACCAAGCGCGGCGAGGCCATTGCCCTGCGCACGGCCACCTCTGCCGCCGAAGCCCTGTTGGATGACTACACCGAGGCCACCACGCTGGAAGCCTGCGTTCGCATTCTCGACCAGGCACGCCTTGAGGTTCTTAAGGGTGAGTACGCCATTGCTGCCAAGCTCATCAAGGCCATGGAGGAAGACATCCACCACGATCATACGGAACCTCAGCACGTACTGGAGCTCATCATCATCCGTGATGACATCATGGAGGCCGTGGTCACAGATGAGGCAAGCCGCGCTCAGATGGACGCAGCCCTCACCGCAGAAGGTGTTGACACCGTAACAACGCTCGCACAGAAGCTCAACAACATCACCTCCGAAGAGATTGTGGGCTACATCGGCGAGTTGTCTGCCGGCCGCCAGCAGAAGGTATACGATGCGCTGCCCGAAGCCATTGGCGACAGCTGGCTGCCCTACGCCACCAACATTTTCCTGTTCGGCGGAGCCAAGGTAACAGCCGCCGCAGCTGACTTCATCATTTCCCGCGGCGGCAAGGAGCAGCTCTTCAACGACCTCGTCAATGGTATCTCCCGCCAGAGCCTCAGCCCCGAGGTTCTCATCTGGATTTGCCGCGAGCGCAACAGCGTAGCCAAGGAAGTGGTGGACAAAGCCCGCATGGCTCTGGGCTCTGCCATCATCAGCGCCATTGAGCGAGACAGCGCAGAAGGTGGTCCCAACCGAGCCCTGCGTCTGCGCAACCTGCTTCTGGAGGACAAAGAGCTGGCACCCGACCTTGTTTCCGGCATTTCCGACCAGGAGGCTCGTCCCTTCGCCAAAGCGCTGTACGATTCTTCCGTCCTGCCCGATCTTGACCGCAACCTGTTGCTGGCCAACATGATGAAGATTCATCCTACCCTGCAGGAGATTGCCCTTACCCGCTCTACCGCCAAGGAGAAACAGACCATGTTCGTTTCCCTGCGCTCCTATGCGGCCCGTAAGGCCGAGTACGAGGATATCATCAACGTGCGCATTCCCAAGAACAAGCACGACCTCGAAGTCACCCGTGCCGAAGGCGACCTCCGAGAAAACGGCGGTTATCAGGATGCCAAGGCCACGCGCCAAGTGCTCATGCGCCGCTCCGAGGAGCTTTCCCGACTGCTGGCCAAGGCTGAGCCCACCAACTTCAGCGGTGTATCCTGCGAGGAGACCGCCATGGGTACTCAGGTCACCTTTACCACCGACAAGGGACAGGAAGTCGTCTACACCATTCTGGGTGCTTGGGACTCCATCCCGGAGGAGCGCGTGATTGCTTACAGCTCCAAGCTTGGTGCCAAGCTGCTGGGTCACAAGGTGGGTGCCACACTGCGTCTGCCGCTGGAAATCGGAGGCGACCAGGTGATGATGACAGTGAAATCCATCACCCCTGCCCCCAAGGAACTCATCTATCCGGACGGAGAAATCCCCCGCAGCTGAGCTCACCGGAGCAACAACTTTTCGTTCCAGCGCACGTCTCGCAGAGGCGTGCGTTTTTTTGCGTCGATTCATCCCGTTTCGTTAGAAAAATAGAGCGCAGGGTACGTTTATGCTTGCATACTGAAAATTAGATGGTACAATGCGCGCGCGGGGCGTGTCCACCCCAGGTGTGAAAGATGATGAAAAAGTGCGTTCACATTGTTACAATTCTGATAGTATTTCTGACGCTGCTGACAGGAGTCTTCAGCACAGCGGCAGAGGGCAAAGGAATCAGCTCCATTGATGATTTGGAGGGTAAAAAGCTTGCCGTACCCAGTTCCACCGTTCAGGATATCTACATCCAGAAGCACTACCCGAACCTAGAACTCCAGCGTTATAATCTGGAGGCAGATATGATGCAGGCTCTGCAGAATGAGCGCTGCGATGCCGCCATCATGGATGACATCATCTGCTATGCCTTGGCTCGTAAATTCGACAACGTCACCATCCTGAAGAACAGCCCGGTGCCCGAGAACCACATGGCCGTGGTCTTCAACAAGGAGCAAACAGAACTGCACCGCCAGTTCAACGTGTTCCTGAAAGAGCTGAAAGAAAGCGGTGAGCTGGAGACCATCTGCGACAACTGGATTCACCGCTTCGAGACAACCCCCATGCCCAAGCTCAACATCCCCACAGAGGGAGAGCCCATCCGCGTGGGCATGGAACCCTGCACAGAGCCGACCGTCTTTGTCCGCAACGGCGAA
>JBGVGW010000016.1:0-194930 GCA_045121855.1 Akkermansia sp. | reverse complement strand
CGCAGCGAGCAGCAAGCGTATGTGGCATGCGTGAGGTTTAGGAAGCTCGCTCACGCTCGCGGTGAAAAACCGGGCATGCGCCCGGTGGTGAAGAAAAATGCCTGCGGCATTTGGGTGAAGAACGCGCTGTACGCGCGTGGTGAAGAATTCCTGCCGTTGGCAGGAATGGAGGGGCTGCGGGACAGAAGTCCCGCGCTATGGATTGCTCAGTGGCTGATGATGGTTGTGTTGGGGGAGAGTCCGTAGGTCTGCGGTTCGTACATGAGTTGGGCTTCGGCGGGCGGCGCGGTGGAGGTGCCGGCGCGTTTCACGCGGGCGTAGTAGCTCATGTTGAGCAGGTCACGCCCGCCCCAGCGGGTGCAGAAGCCGCGTACACGGTCGGGCAGGTATTCCTTGTGGTCAAACCATGGGCTCCATGCCCGCCATGTTAGTTCCAACCCGGCGGCCTGGCTCGGCACATTCGGGTTGATGGCTTCCATGCAGGCGGGCAGGTAGTCCTCCAGCACAAAATACTCCAGCTCCGGCGCGGCTTTGGCGCAGGTAAGCGTCACGCGCACCACATCGCCCACGCGGAACTCCGTGGCGGGTTTCCAGTTGCCTGCGGCATCCTTGATTTCGTACACGCGGGTAACTTGCAGTCCCTTTTCCGTTACGCCGGGGTATTCCGTCTTGTTGGGCAGGGCGCGGAATTTCACGTTGAGGTAGGCCGTGCCCTGCGTGGTGGTGAGGACGGTGGGCAGCTCGCGGAGTGTTGTCGCTGCGGGTGGCGTGTAGCGGGTGATGCCGTTGCCGAGTGTCATCTGTGTGCCATCCTGCAGCTGCACGGTGGCGGAAGCCGCCTGTGCTGGCTCCAGCCGCAGGTATTCACCCAGCGCCACGAGCATCCAGCCGCTCTGCCAGGTGGTCATGTGGCGGTAATCATGACCGCGGCTACGCATCCAGTTCAGGAAGGCCGTGTGGCGTTCTGTCGGATTCCGGCGCAGGGCGGCGATGAAGCGGATATCCGTTTCGGCGCGGTGTTGCCACCATCCCACGTGGTGCTGCGGAGTGTTCGCGAGGGCATCTCGGAGCGCAGCCGTGATGATTTCCTCCTTGTTGCAGGCGCGGCCGATGGCATAGCGGGAGTACACGGAGAGTTTTTCCCACTCCTCCTCAGTGCGGGAGGTGAGGTAGTGCCGCAGTGCCTTCATCTTCTCTTCCGGCAGGGGAATGCCGTTTTCCTCTGCCAGCGTGAATACCAGAGCCGCATGGGCGCTCGCCCACAGGCAGGATTCGCGCGAGTCTGACCAGTAGCCCAGCCCGCCGTCCTCCTGCTGACGCCGGAAGAGCTTTTCCACGGCATCGGTGATGACCTTGCTGACCTCCTGCGGGCTGATGTCCTGCATGGTGGGTGAGAAGGGCACGAGGCGGCTGTGGAAAATCCAGGGCAGCAGCCCGGAGGAGGTCTGTTCCGTGCAGCCGTAGGGATAGCTCAGCACAAAATCCAAGGCAGAGGCCGGATGCAGCAGCGGGTTGGCCGACATCTCCAGCTGAACGGAGCTGCGCCCGGAATCCGCCAGCTCGGCAGCGGGCAGGGCGGCAAGCTGCAGAGGCTCTGTCCCGGCAGTCTGAATCAGGTGGTGAGTTTCCTTGAGCACCGGAGCAGGGAAGCGCACGGGGAAGCTGCCCTCCACGGCATCACCGCCGGCGGCTGCGGTGGCTGTCCAGCGCAGGGTGTTTTCTCCCTCCGTGGCGGCGGTGAAATCAAAGAAGAGCGTGCCGGTGGTGCCGGCTTTCAGGGTGATGCTCTGCGGTGCATCTGCTCCCTCGAGGGAGACTTGCCAGGTGTCATCCTTGTCGGTATTATTGGTGATGGTGAGCGGGAGGCGCAGGCAGTCCCCCAGACTCATGAAGAGCGGCGTACCGGGAGTCACCATGACCGGCTGATTGACGGTGAATTCGCCCTCAGCCTGCCCGAAGCGCTTACCGCAGCTCCCCACGGCCACGGCAAAGACGCGGTAGGTGGTGAGGGTATCCGGCAGTTTGGCAGTGGTGGAGAAGTACCCGTTCTCATCGGTGCGCAGGGCTGCTTTCCACACCGCTACGGGGGCAAAGTTTGTCCGCAGTCGCGGAGCCTGCCCTTTCTCGGTATCGGCTTCCTGTTTGGCCGCTTCCATGGCCAAGGGAGCCGGCGCGTCTCCGAGGGCTCTTTCTGCTTCATATTCCTCTCCCTCATCGTCGTAGCCGGTGTCGCCGACTACTGCTGCGTATTTGTAGTAGGCACCGTTTTTCGCGGAACGCCGGGTGACATTGATAGCCGGGACTCCTCGGCCTGCGCCGATAATGCTGCCGTCCCAGACGGGGTAAAGCAGAGCCGGGGAAAGTCGGGACTCTGAGGGAACAGGCAGGGTGAAGCGGCGGAAACTCAGCCTCGGCAGCCGCGCGGCGGTGAGAGCGAGACCCCAATCCGGCAGCTTATAGGGAGCCACGGACAGCATGCCGGTATCTACGGCAAAGAGCGTGACAGCGGCTTGTCCTGCGCTGTCATCCGGCAGGGTGATGCGCCCTTTCAATTCCACCTCATCCCCGGGTCGAACAGCCTTTTCCGGCAGAGAGAGAGCCACCTTCAGCTGCATGTCAGCACGGGGGATGGTGCAATCGTCTTCGCGGCTTATCCAGTCGGTGTACAGCCCCTCCTCCCCGGGGAGAGGCCGGAGAAGCTGGCAGCGAATCGAGCCGTTTTCTCCCTCCTGCAGGGGGAGGGAAATCGTTTCTTCGCCGCCTTTGGCCTGAAGGATGACAGGACGAGCCCCTTTGCGGGAATGCACCACCAGAAGCACGTCTCCCGGACAATGGGTTTGCAGCTTCAGCCGGAGCGCTCCGTTGTCAGCATTGACAGAAAGCCCGGTCTTTCGCTCCTCCTCACTCTCATTGTCCAGGGAGGCTACCCAGGCGTACCAGTTGCGGCGAACCTCCAGCTTGCGCCCGGCAGAATCGGTGCCGGAAATCCGGATGTCCAGATGACGAACGCCGGCGAGTTCCGGGCGCTTGAGGATATCGGTCAGCGGCAGGGGGACGCCGTCCGCACAGTTGGCGGGAACGGTGACATCCTGCTCCAGGACACATTGCTCTTCCTGCCGTGTGAAGACGATGCCGCCGGGAAGTTGTTCCCTCTTCTGCACCTTGGCCAATGCACGGATATGAACGGATTGCTCGCGGGCGAGGGGCTTTGGGTTGGCGGCGCTTTCCGTCAGCAGGAGCCGTTCGCCCTCTATTTGCGGAGTAAAGTCGGCAGCAAAAAATTGTTGGTGAATCCTTGGCAGCACCAGCTGCTCCTCACGGTCGTTGGCGATGCTGCTGTGAACGGTTAACCATGCTTTCCCCAGCGAATCAGCGGCAAACGGTGTCTTGATTTTGCCCGTGTAAGAGGCCATCCCCTGCGCATCTGTGGTCAGGCGGATGCTTTGTTGGCTGCGGGGGGAGCCTCCTCCGTCCGGAAGCAGCATCGGTTCAGAGCAGACAACCGTCAGTTGAACGGCGGCTCGGCTAAGCGGCGTTCCGTTCAAATCTGTGGCCTTGATGTTGACGGTGTATTGCTCCGGCAGGATGCTCGCCACCTTCAGCTCGGACTCTGCTTCAAAGGCATCTCTGCGGAAAATCTGGCAGGATACGGAAAGTTGTCCCCCGTTGATATTTTTCTGCCCCGGAGCAGAGACGCTGATTCTGTAATCGCCGGTGATATCTTCCTCACCCGTGGGAAGCGAGAAGCTGTGAGCCCAGGCTCCGAATTCATCCGGTGTGAGGTCCTGTTGCAGCAGGCGCTCACCGTTGGGCCTGCGTACTGTCAGCGTCAGCATGTTTACCCCGGTGGGGAGGGCGCAGTCCGCATTCGGGGAGATGCTGCGCAATACTCCGCGCAGGTTCACCGTATCCCCGGGGCGGTACAAGGGCCTATCTGCCAGCATCTGCATGCGCAGGGCGTTCTCCGAGCCCGATGTGGCAGAATCCGTGGAGACAAAGGTATAATCCTCCCCGGCGCATACCAGGCATCCGCTCTTGTCCCAATCGCCGGTGTGGCAGACACCCTGTTGGATGGGGAGCTTCCGGCCGTCTTTGTCCGTCAGTTCGCCATCTTCCACGAAAGAACCGTCACTCAGGCGGGTGAGGAAGAGCAGCCCCTCGTCAGCAGAAGCTCGCAGGTCGGTCACATAGAGCGGGAAGTAGCGTTCCTTTTCAAATAAATCCGCGCGCAGCCCCAGTGTTTCGAGCATATGCCGGATGCCCGGAGTGACTTTCTGCCTGACTCTGATGAGGTAGATACCGGGTTTGGTATCGCCGCCGGTGAGGGAATCTAGGTTGATGCTGATGCTGTGGGAATGCAGCAGGTCGGAGGAGCCGCCGTTGTCCACTTCGATGGTTTTCGGCTCAGAGGAACGCAGGCCTCCCGGGAACGGCTGAGCCGAGAGCCCCTTGGCAATCAGCTTCAGCTCCGTTTGGCGGATGAGCTGGCGGAGCAACTTCAAGCTCTTTTCTCCGTCTTGTTTCGGGTGCAGCTTTTGGGTGAGTTCTTCTGCAGCCAGCCGGTACTTGAGGCGTTCCAGCGTGCGGACGAATCGGCTGTACTCTTCCAGTTGCTCCAATTTGTCCATCCCGCGCAGCGCCTGATCTGCGCTCATGTGGTAGGCCGTCAGTTCCAGCGTTTCGACGTTGAGCGCAGGGAGGAGGAAGCAGTGGTCGCCCTTGAGCGGAATTAACGCGGTGTCCACCCCTACCTCCGGCGCGGCCGGGTTGAGGCTCAGCCGGTGCAGGTGCTCGCACTCGGTGGCGAGCCCGTTGGCGGCTGCCGTTCCGGAGGGGATGATGATATCTGCATCTATCGGTTCGGCATGATTTACTTCCAGATGCAGCGAGTCTACGGTATCATTCGGGGCGTAGCTGATATCCTCGTTGCCGCGCCCACGGGGAATGAGTGGATGCCATTCGGGCTCATCTGCGGGGGAGAGGAGGGTGAAGGTGATGTTGCTCCCGTTGACACTGAGCGTTTTGGTATTCCCATCCGGTGCAGTGGTTGCCTGTTGCCCGTTGGCGCGGATGATGAGATTCCGGAAGATATCCGAGATGTGGCTTTTCCTCACGGGGGAGGAGAAGCTGATTTTGATTCGCATGCGGCGTGGGGACCCCGCCTGTTTTTCCTTTTCGGCGGGGCGGGAGATGTATTGAAAGACCCCGGTTCCCAGTTCCTGTTCGGCGCCGTAGAAGATGTCGCTCTGATTCTGAATGAGGAAGCCGCTTTCGTCTGTCGGGACGATGCGGAAGGCCCAGGTTGAGTCTACTGACTGCTTCTGCGGGGCCCTGGCGATGATAAATCCGGGAACCGGGGTATCCTTGTTCACCTTGTGCCAATCCGCCTTATTCTCAGCCAGAATCTCCAGCGCCAGAGGGAGGCAGACATCAGGAATCAAGCCCAGTGTGGCAGCTTCCGTTTCAGCGGGGATGGGTTCTCCGCTGGTGATGGTTTTCCCTTGGGCATCCGTGGTGCAGGAGAGGAACTCATAGCGCACCGGCGTGCTGACGGAGAACTGCCGCGCTTCTCTGGTGAGAAATGAGTCGGGGGTGATACAGAATGCTGCTGTAGGTGTGCCGTCGATGGGGCAAGCATCCAATGACGGGCGCGGGCAGGAGAATGTCCATTCCGTCTGTTCCATGGGAGCATTGCTCAGGTATGTTGCCTGTCCCGGTTTGAATGCCAGTCGGAACTTCGTGAAGACGGAGGTCCCATCGGCAAATTCTATGGCCAGTCTATTCTGGTCCACCCAGCGGCAGCTCGGTTGGTGGTCGGCATCGCCCGTCAGGTCAAATTTATCGAGCCCGCCGCCGTTCAGCTCACTTTGCAGCACGACAGGCTCGTCAAAACGGATGCTCAGCCGATTCCCGTGGCATTCCACGCCGGAAGCGGCAGCAACGGAAGCTGCTCCGAGAAAAAGGGGTGTCAGGTAAGGTTTCATCACTCTATTGTGTAGTTTATACCAGTATGCTTTCGGAAGCGAGCTAAAACTGCGAATTTTGTGATTTATCTCACGCGTGGCCCAAAGATTGGTGAAAGCCGGCGCGTGTAAGTTTCGCGGGGCTTCATGCGAAAGGGTTCGTTGTCCCCGTGAAAGCTCTCTGTTGCGGTTGAGGAAGATACTAGTATATCGTTCGGTAAATGATTCCACAAGTTTGCAAAGGATAAATGGGAAGTTGTAGGGGAGATGTTCGCTCTGAAGAGCGAAGTGAAATTCTCGCCTGCGGCTCGAGCGAAATTCCACTGCGCGGAGCGAAATTAACAGCTTACGCTGTCAGCGAAATTGCTGCCTCCGGCAGCAGTGATAGAGTTCCGCAGCCCCTCAGGGCTGCCATTCTTTTTCACTACCGCCGTTCCGGCGGTAATTTCGCTATCCACTCAGTGGATAATTTCGCTCATGGCTCCAGCCATGAATTTCGCTGCCCGTCAGGGCAATTTCGCGTGCGGGCTTGCCCGCACATCTTCCCCCGACAACTTCCCATTGATCTACCGATGTGTCAATTCCTACTGTTTAGCTATTTATCGAACGCTATACTAGCGGCTGATGATGGTAGCGTTGGGGGAGAGTCCGTAGATCTGCGGTTCGTACATGAGTTGGGCTTCGGCGGGCGGGGCGGTGGAGGTGCCGGCGCGTTTGACGCGGGCGTAGTAGCTCATGTTGAGCAGGTCACGCCCGCCCCAGCGGGTGCAGAAGCCGCGTACACGGTCGGGCAGGTATTCCCTGTGGTCAAACCAATGGCTCCAGGGGTGCTCTGTCTGCTCCAAGCCGGAGGCCTGACCCGGTACATTCGGGTTGATGGCTTCCATGCAGGCTGGCAGGTAGTCCTCCAGCACAAAATACTCCAGCTCCGGAGCCGCTTTGGCACAGGTAAGCGTTACGCGCACCACATCGCCCACGCGGAACTCCGTGGCAGGTTTCCAGTTGCCTTCTGCGTCCTTGATTTCGTACACGCGGGTGACCTGTAAGCCCTTTTCCGTCACGCCGGGGTATTCCGTCCTGTTGGGCAGGGCGCGGAATGTCACGTTGAGGTAGGCCGTGCCCTGCGTGGTGGTGATGACGGTGGGCAGCTCGCGGAGTTTTGCCGCTGCTGGAGGCGTGTAGCGGGTGATGCCGTTGCCGAGTGTCATCTGTGTGCCATCCTGCAGCTGCACGGTGGCAGAAGCCGTTTGTGCGGGTTCGAGCCGCAGGTATTCACCCAGCGCCACGAGCATCCAGCCGTTTTTCCAGGTGGTGGCGTGGCGGTAATCGTGTCCTCGGCTGCGAATCCAATTGAGGAAGGCGGTGTGGCGACCTGCCGGATTCTGTCGCAGCTCGGCAATGAAGTTGATATCCGTCAATGCAGAGTAGGCCCAGTTCTGCTGTTTAGGCGTGTTTTTCGACGGCTTCATGGCAGCCAGCGCAGAGCGGATGATCTTTTGATTACCGCAGGCGCGCCCGATGGCGTACCGGGAGAACAGGGAAATCTCCATCATTTCCCGCTTGCTGCGGTTAGAGAGATAACGGCGCAGCTTCTTCATGTTTTCTGCCGGCAGAGAGATGCCGTTTTCCTCTGCCAGTGTGAACACCAGAGCCGCGTGTGCCGAGGCCCACAGACAGGATTCCTTGGAATCCGTCCAATAGCCCAGACCGCCGTCTTTCTGCTGACGTTTGAAGAGTTTTTCAATGGTCTGACGGATGACCTTGTCCGCCTCCTGCGGGCTCACGCTTTGCATGGAGGGAGAGAAGGGTGCCAGGCGGCTGTGGAAAATCCAGGGCAGCAGCCCGGAAGCGGTTTGCTCAGTACAGCCGTAGGGATAGCTCAGCACAAAATCCATGGCAGAGGCCAGATGCAGCAGCGGGTTGGCAGAAAGCTCCAGCTGTGCAGAGCTGCGCTCGGATTCCGCCAACTCTGCTGCGGGCAGGGCGGCAAGCTTCAGCGGTTCCGCTCCGGCGGCCTGAACCAGATCGTGGGTTTCCTTGAGCACCGGGGCAGGGAAGCGCACGGGGAATGTGCCTTCCACGGCATCGCCGCCTTCCGCAGCTGTTGCGGTCCAGCACAGGGTTGTTTCCCCCTCTGCAGCAGCGGTGAAGTCAAAGAACAGCGTGCCGGTGGAACCGGCCTTCAACGTGATGTTTTGCGGGGCCGATGCTCCGGCAAGGGAGACGTTCCACGTGCCGTCCTTTCCTGTATTATTGGTGATGGTGAGCGGCAGCCGGAGACAATCACCCAGGCTCATGAAAAGCGGAGTACCGGGTGTTATCATGACCGGCTGGTTGACCCGGAAATCCCCCTCTGCCTGCCCGAAACGCTTGCCGCAGCGGCTTGCAGCCACGGCAAAGACGCAGTAGCTTGTCAGCGTGTCCGGGAGCTTGAATCGGGTGGAGAATTTTCCCTCCGCATCTGTTTTCAGTGCAGCCTGCCAGACCGCCACGGGAGAGAAGTCCCGGCGTATGCGCGGGGTATCTTCATCATCTTCCTCCTCGTCATTGTCTGTGGAAGTTTCGAAACAATCTTCCTCATCATCAAATCTTTCCTCCTCTTCTTCCTCCTCCGCCTCCTCTTCATCCTCGTCGGAATCGCTACCCCAGCTGAGGGGGGCGTATTCAATCTCCTCATCCTCCGCGAAAAAATCGTCATGGTCATCTGCTTCAATATCGCGACCGGAGCCGACAATGGCACCGGGCCAAAGCTGATGCAGCAGAGCATAGCCACAGGTAAACTTTACCGGTGTTGTATCGTTCCATCTAAATCCGCTGTGGCTGAAGGACTCGCGGGAAATGGATGTAGAACCGAAGAAGTCTGCGATATCCGGTATATATTCATACCGGGTCAGATATTCATACCGCATCAGCATGCCTTTATCCACGGCTACAAGCGTGACAACCGCATCTGCCGGAGTGCCATCCGGCAGAGTGACCTGTCCGCACAGCTCCGTTTCGCTGCCCGGGCGTAAATCTTCAGTCGGGGTGCACAGGGTAAGGTTGAGCTGCATTTCCGGGCGGGGAACGAACAGAGCATCCAAGTCGGATTGAAGTCTGCTGAACCATCCCATGCTATCGCGGGTTGTTTGAAGCAGGTGACAGACTAACGAACCCGTTTCGCTTGTATGCAGCGGAATCGTGAAGCTTTCCTCTCCCCCCTTGACCGTCAGGGGGATGATACGAGTACCACTACGGGAGTTTATCAGCAGGAGCGCTTCTCCGGCGCGGGGAGCGTTCAGCTCCACTTCCAGAGCCCCCTCCCGGTGCGTGCAGCTCAGACAGCTTTCATCGTCCTCATCCTCGTTTTCCTCTTCTTCTTCCTCAATAAAATCGTCTCGCAACTCATCGTTATAGATTCTGCCGGAAGAATCCGTTCCGGAGATGAGAATACGCAGGGGAAAGGAATCCACCGCCTTTTTGCAGAGTTCTTTCAGTGGCAGCACCACGCCGTTTTCACAATTGGCCGGCACAGTCCATTCCCGGTCGTCCAGACATTGTTCTCTGATGGTGACTTTGCTGATGAAATCCGAGAGCTGCTGAGTTTCGTAAACGTGGCCCAAAATACGGATTCTGAGCTTTTGCTCCCGCCGGAGCGTGCGCTCATGGATGGCAGTATCATCGCTGACGGCATACAATCGAAGGGTATCGTCATTCAAATCTGCCCGGAAATCGGCGGCATAGATATATGTGGAGATACCCTCTGTTTCTCTATATTCCTGCCGGTCATTGGCTATACTGCCGCTGATGCTCAACCGCGACACTCCAAGTGCCGACGGCGGGAAGTCTCCGATAAAATAGCCGTGCAGCACAGCGATGCCCCGCTCATCCGTATGGAGGGTGGTTCGGATTGTCTTTTCCGGTTTTCCGTTGGGCTGCAGACTGATGCCGGGTCCTCCGGAATTAACATGCACCTCCACTTCTGCACGGCTCAGCGGGGTTCCGTTGAGGTCTGCGGCATGCAGCTCTGCCGTGAACTCACCGGGGGCTATCAACGGCGCACGGAGTTGCCACTTGGTCTGGAAAGCGTTTCGCCGGAAGAACTCGCAGGGGATTTTTTGCTCTGCAGAGTACTCGGTGCCTGTCAGATTAACGACAACACGATAGTTGCCGGTAATGTCTTCCTCTCCGTTCGGGAGAGTAAAACTGTATTGCCATGTGCCGAGCTCATCTGCCGTTATTTCCTGTTGCAGCAGAATCTCCTCATTGGCACGGTAGACGGTCAACTGAGCACGGGAGAGGGAAGCGTCCGTCTCACACTCTCCGTTTTCTGTCATGCGGCGGATGATGCCGCGCAGGTGTACAGTTTCTCCGGGGCGGTACAGCGGGCGGTCGTGCAGGATGTACATGCGGATGCCTGCTTCTTCCTGTTCCTCGCTATCGGCTTCCTCCTCACCATACAGCGGGAAGAAATCCTCACCGACGCGCACCACGCTCGTATTGTTCGGCCGGGGAAAGTCCGTGGCATATCCTTCCGGCAGGGCCTTGCGGAATCCGTCTGCCCGCAGCACTTCTGCGTTTTTGGCGAGCGAGCCGTCACTCAGTCGGGTGACAATCAGTTGCCCGTTCTCCTGATTCACCCTCAAATCCGTTACCTGTAAATGGTAAAGGCATTGCGTTTCCAGCTCTTTCGGGTCAATGTGCAGAGATTGGGCCAGCTCACGGACGGCGGGGCTGAGGGTAGGTTTGATGCTCAGGACATAGAACCCGGGCAGGGGAGTGCCGCCGGTGAGCTCGTTGAGATTCATGCAGATTTCCTGTGAGTGAATCAGCGGATTTTCTCCGTCCGTGGGGAGGTGGATTGTTTTCGTCTCAAAAGAGGGCAGCTGGCTGAGGATACTCTGAATATGTGCCGATACCTGAGCGTTCTCCTGTGTTTCCTGCCGCAGCATATTAGCCATCAGACGCAGCTGTTCCGCTGCTTCCGAATCTGCTTTGTCCCTTTGTCGGATTCGTGCAGCCGCCAGTTGAAAGTGAGCATTGATCATATCCCGCAGAATCAAATCATCTGAGCTTATCTCAGAAAGCTCATCTTTCCATCGGAGATAGTTTTCTGCATTCAGTCGATGCACCTTTACCTCCAGAGATTCTGCATTGAGCGTGTTGAGCCGCAGGTCAAGCTTGCCTTTGAGCGGCAGAAGGTCGGTATGAGTGCCGCTCAGCATGGGGACGGCGGGATTGAAGCTGAGGCGGTGCAGGTGATTGCACACAGTACTGAGCCCATTGGCAGCGCGGGTTCCTTTGGGGATGATTACTTCCAGCTCCGTAGCTGCCGGAAGATTCACTTCTATCAGGAAAGATAATTCCGTTTCATGGTCTTCGTACAGAATGGTTTCCTTCGGGCTTTCCTCTCGGATGGTGTATTCCCATGCCCCTACATCTATTTTTTCGTGTGGCAGGAGTCTGAAAGTGGCTTCTTTTCCATCGATGGTGAGAGTTTTTGTGTTGCCGTTTGTTTTCGCTTCCTGCCCCTTGGCACGGATGCTGATGGCGCGGAAAATTTGCTCCCGCTCGTTCACATTTATCGGCGAGGAAAAGGAAATTTCCACCTGCATGGAATCTTTTTTGCCGGATTTCTGAGCCGGACGCCGGATGAACTGGCTCACGCCTGTTCCCAGCTCAGCCTCCGGGGAAAAACCGATGCGTCTTTCTTCCGTGTCCAGACCGCTTTCCTCTGTCGGGGTGATGTGCAGTTCCCATTTTGCGGAGCCCAACAGCGGTTCAGTTGCACGCACCATGATCATCCCGGGAATGAGCGTGTCGGGATGAACTTTGCTCCAGTCGGGGGATGTCTCCGCCAATAGGGCGAGGGCGGTCTCCGGGCTGTTGACCTCCCCCAGTTTGGCGGGGTGAAGCTCTGCCTCCACGGTGCGTCCGTAGATAATCTTACCTCCAATTATGTCCGCAATCTCTCGGAATTCATAGCGTACAGGAGTGGATACGGAAAATTCCCGTGCTTCTTTGGTCTGCGTACTCTCCGGGTAAACGCAGAACGTGGCCGTGGGGTATCCGTGGCGGCGGTTAGCCGTCAGCTCGCTGCGTGGGCAGAAAAAACGGAATTCTGCTTGTTCCATGGATTCCCCGCTTAGGTATTTATCCTGTCCCTCTTTGAATTCCAACTTGAATTCCGTGAACACAGAGGTGCCGGGAGCAAATTTAATTGCCAGCCTGTCTTGGTCTACCCAGCGGCATTGCGGACGGTGCGTATCATCGACGCTCAGCGTGTATTTGCCCGGTGTGTCGGTACCGATTTGACTTTCGTGCACCACGGGTTCTTCAAAGTTGAGCAGGGTGTACGGCGCGGCCTGAACCAATACCGCCGTGCTGCAGAACAGAAGTAGGGGGAAAGCTTGTTTCATCACTAGTATAGAGTCTACACCAATGATAATCCCGCGACGAGCCAAATCCGCAATTTTTTTTGCAAAAAAGAAACGCTTCCTTCTCGATAGGAAGGAAGCGTACGAAAAAACAGAGAAGCCCCCGTTAATTTACTTGCCGGAAAATTGGGGAGCGGGCAGTTTGTCTGTTTCGCTGTCGCTGCCGACCATATCGCCCACGTCCTTGAAGGTGACAAAGAGGAAGAAAGCGAGAATGATGAAGAAGAAACCGGTCTGGACAACTTCCAGAATCTTGCCGCTGACGGGACGGCGCAGGATGATTTCTGCCGTGCCGAGTACAACGTGACCGCCGTCCACAATGGGCAGGGGCAGGATGTTAAGTACGGCCAGATTCACATTCAGAACCACGGCGAACCAGAGGATGAGACGCCAGCCGTTTTCGGACTGAAGCATCTGGAAGAGGTAATTGCCGATGCCAACCGGGCCGGAGAGGTGCTCCATGCTCACGCTGCTGCCGGGGGCGGCTACCTTGGCAATGGTGTCACCCATCCACTTGAGACTCTGGCTGACCTGCGATTGCGGGGACGGATGCGTCAGCCCCAAATCGGCATCCATGGAATTGGCCCAATTGATGCCCAACAGGGGGTAGGCATCCTCTTTACCCTGCCAGTTGGTGGGAATGGCGGGGGTGATGCTCACGGTGGTGCTGCCTTCCGTCCCGGGGGTTGTCAGCGTGAGCTGCATGGGCTTCCCCTCTGAGGATGCCACGGAAATGGCAGAGGGAGAGTACACCGGTTGCCCGTTCAGAGCAATGATATGCTGACCGGGGGTGAGTCCCGCTTTCTCGGCCGGGGATCCGGGTGTCACCTTACCTACGATGGCGGGTGCTGCGGGGATGATGCCAACCTGACGCATGCCGCCGCGCTGCCACCATTTTGTTTCCGGCAGCTTGTAGCCGCAGGGGATGGTGAGCGTTTCCACCGTGCCGTCGGCTTTCTTGCGCTCTACGGTGAAGCTGATTTTTTCATGCTCGCTGAGGGCCACCAGCTCGCGCACGCCTTCCATGTTGCCCATCCATTTATCGACCTTCTGACCATCAATGGCCTGGATGGTATCACCGGGAAGAAGTCCGGCTTCTGCGGCCGGACTGTTGGCGGGAATGTAGCCGATGGTGGTGGTGGGCAGCTCGCTGACGGGCTTGCCGACACCCCAGACGATAACGGCGAAAACGTATGCCAGCAGTAGGGAGAAAAACGGACCGGCGGCCGCGATAATTACTTTGTCCAGCGGCTTGAGCGGTTTCAGGTCGGTGGGAATTTCGGCCTCGCCCTCAATGCTCTGCATGTCTGCCAGCTGGGGCAGGGAAACAAAACCACCCGCCGGTATCCATCCCAGCCCCCACTGCACACCGCCGATTTTCTTCTGCCAGATGGGCTTGCCGAACCATATCTGGAATCGGTCAATGTAGGCGCCGCGCCACTTGCCTGCCAGGAAATGCCCCAGCTCGTGCACGAAAATCATGACGTTGAAGAAGAGCACGACCAGAATGATGAGCCATGCGGTTTCGAGGTAGGAAAGAAGCGTTGCCATAGTGATTGTCCCCATTGTATAGCAGATGCTTCTTGGCAGCAAGTCCGCGTCCTGACATAAAAATGGCTGCGGATGAATGTCCGCAGCCGGAAATGGTGGCAGAATTATTTTTTTGCTTTTTTCTTCTTTTTCTTTTTGTCGCCTTTTTTCTTCTTTTCTTTTTTGTCGGCAGAAGAGCTCTTTTCCTGCTCGGTATCAGAATCTGCGGAGCTCATCTCATTGATGCCTTCCATGACGATGACCTCAAATGGTTCCAGTTCGATTTCCAGATTTTTGTCCACGTTGATGGCTTTGCCGAGGATGTTCAGCTTGCGCTGGTCTGCAAAGGAGCTTGTGAGCGTGACGGTTCCCTTGTAGCCCGGAGGGACGTCCAGAATCTCGCGCAGCGTGCCGGTGAGGGCTTTCTTGCTGTCTGCGGAGTTGCGGAGGGTGAGGGTGCATTTTTTGCTGTTCCATGCAGCCCATCCGTAAACGCTGCCATCAGCTCCGTCCCAAGGTTTACCGCCGACCCAATGGATATCCGGCAGGACATCCTGATTGCGGCGAATCCAGCGGATGCAGTCTGCCAGTTCTTTCCAGAGTCGCCCATTGTCCTGCATCATGAGGTCGCTGTCAACATACAGCTCCTGCAGGGCAGAGCCGCAACCGAAGGCGGCGCGCATTTCCTTGATACAGTTGGCGGGGTCTTTGCTCATCACTTTGGGTGGCCCATTTTTTGTGATGATGGTACCGTGGGTCATGATGGAGTTGATGGGACAGAATGGTGCCCCTTCCACAAATACCTCGTAGACGAGATTGTCTCGGTAGTTAATCCAGCGGTCGCGGTCATCGCCCATGCTGCCGGCTTGCCCGAAATCATTTTCCTGACGCCAGATAGAGTCTGCCACATGGAACCAGAATGGACTGGCCCACGTGCCCACGGATGTGTTGATGAAGAGGTCGGGCTTCTGCTCTCGCAGGGCTTGAATAACGCTGATGATGCCCTCTGCGTCTTCTAAGCCGGCGGGTCCCTTAGCGTGGAACTTGGTAGAGATGCCATCAAACTTGAAGTAGCGCATGTTGTATTTCTTCACCATATCCTTGCAGCGACCGGCAAAGGCGTTGAAATACTCTTTGTTGGAGAGTTGGAAATTACTGATTTGGTTGTTGGGGTGCGTTTTGTTCCAGTTGGAAATACGCATGTTTTTAGATGCTCCGTAGCCACCCACGGGGCCGAGCCAGGTGCCCAGCCCGGCTTTCATGCGGGAAGCATTTTTATCCATGGCAGAGAAACCTCTGGGGAAGCCACAGTGGAAATCCCACAGGCTGTTGAACTCATCCCATCCGTCATCAATGACGAAGCAGTCGATAGACACTTTGTGCTTCTGAACGAGATTTTTCTGCCAGATATCCAGAATCTTCATCCACATGTTTTCGTTGGTGCGTTTGGCGGGGTCCTGATGGTCATGCACGACGATGCCGATTTCGTACCAGTCGTTGTAATGCACCAGCAATTTCCAGGGCTGCACGCGCTCGCGTTCGTGGTAGGCCAGGAAGGAACGGCGCTGCTGCTGCGGGGCGAAGAGGCCGATGACGGAGGATACTTCCCATTCCTCACCCTTGCGCAGCGTAGTGCGGCGGTGCCATGAGCCTTGCACCTGATTCTCTCCTGCTGCACCTGTTTCGGTTTCACTTTCGGCGATAGGAAGGGAGATATTCACCTGACCGCTGCAGGCAACGGCTCCTTGGCGTGTGTTGACCCAGTAGCGCAGCGTATAGGTGCCGGCAGAGGGGACTTGGATGGAATAGGTATTCTTTTTGGGGGAGATGCCCGTGGTTCCCTGATGGATATCTTCGGTGATGAGTTTTCCGTCTTCGCTTAACAGCTGAACACCAAGTAGATGTAATCCTCCTTCGCCGGAATCCTGCTGAAAGGTCAGTTCACATTTGCCGCTCTGGGTGAATTTGATGCTGTTTTCACTCAGTCCGAGGTTTTTAATGGTTGGCCCGTCTTTTTCGGTGAAATGCTTGCCGTATTTGGTGGCCATACCTCCCTCAAGATGGAAAGCCTCGCCGAAGGAATCCGGTGTCCATGCCGTGGCATCTGCCATGGAGATACCGCTCCCCTCCTGACCGGAGACGCTCATGATAGACATGGGTGTCTCCAATCCGGTGAAGATGCGTTCATTGACGACGAGGTTGCCGTGCGTGGTGTTGCCGGATACGGAGGCATCCCCGCCGTCCTTGATATTGATGCTGAGGGGAATGATGGAATCGAACTCTACATCTCCGGCTGCTTGAATGCGAAATTCCTGGCGCAGATAGTGCGAACCGTTGCGCAGTACGGCCTGCCACCGAATGCTGAAGCTCTTATCCGGTGCGGTGAAATTGGCGCTGATGCTCTGACCGCCTAGACGTTCTGCCAGATTGACACTTTTCTTGTTTTTTTCCAAGGGAGCCGATGAGATTCCATCGCAGCTGAAATCGCCGGATGTGTACGTTTTACCGTTGTGCAGATGAACGGTAAACAGACCGGAATGGGGTGTGCCCGTCACCAGCGTTTTTCCCTCCGCATCCTTGAGCGAAGAAAAGATGATTCCCTTATCGCTTTTTTCAAACTCCGCACTCAGCACTTTGTTGCTCAGTGTCAGCTTGCCGCTGCCGTCATCGGCGGCTTCAGCTTTTCCGGGTTTGGCACCGGGGAAATCCACGGCGGCAAAAAGCGGAGCCCCGGTCAGGAAGAGGGCTGTTCCCAGAATGAATGGGTGGCAGGAAGGAATTTTCATCATGCTGCGAGTCGGCTTGTTGTCCAAAATGCCGATTGCCTACGCTTATAACATATCTGACCGCCTCTGTCAATTCGGAAGTTCCGGGACAAAAGCGATGCCATGGGAAAGCAAACGCCTCCATCCCGTTAGAGAGATGGAGGCGTATATGGTTGATAAAGATGGTTTTACTTCTGCAACAACTTCTCCAGCAGAGCCTGCGAGTTGTCTGCCAGAGTGGCGGGGTCCTCCAGCATGCCGGCGCGGAGCAGGGCTGTATTGATGATTTGTCCGGCCAGCAGCTCTGCCAGCGTGGCATCGCTTTCGCGCAGCTCTGCCAGTTTCATCACGATGGGATTGTGCGGGTTCAGCTCAATCTCCGGGTGGTTTTCCGGTACTTCCTGACCCATGGCTTTGAAGTAGGCTTTCACCTCCGGAGAGAGGTCGTTCTCTCCCTGCAACGCAATGGCGGGGGCACTGGTGACGCGATTGCCGGTGGTCACCTTGCTGAAGCGGTCTTTGAAGGTTTCACTTACCCACCCGGTGAGGGCAGAGGCGGCGGCCTCGTCCAATCCGGGGCGATCGGGGGAGGCGTCTTCTATCTCCGGCAGGTCCAGATTGGCGCGGTCAATGGCCTTGATGTCCTTTTCTGCAAACTTCATCAGGCTGTCCATCACGAACTGGTCACCGCCCTCCGTGAGGAAAAGTACCTCAAAACCGCGAGCCTTGAGCGCATCCAGATACGGGGAGTTCTCCAGCTGTGCGCGGGAGGCGCCGTAGAGAACGTAGATGTCTTTCTGGTTTTCCTTCATGCGGCTCACATAGTCATCCAGAGAGGTGAGCTTGCCGTCCTCCGTGAAGGTGGACTGGAAGCGCAGCAGTTTGCCAAGCGCATCCTTGTGCTCCCAGCTGGTGACCACACCTTCCTTCATATAGCGCCCGAACTGAGCCCAGAATTTTTCATACGTCTCTGCATCATTCTTGGCAACCCCTTCCAGATGCTTGATAAAGCGCTTGGTGATGATGCCGGAAATCTTGCGCAGCAGAGAGTTGTCCTGCAGCATCTCACGGGAGATGTTCAGGGGCAGGTCTTCGCTGTCCACCACACCGGCGAGGAAACGCAGCCACTCCGGCAGCAGCTTCTCCGGCTTGCTGTCGATGAGTACCTTGTGGCAGTACAGAGACACCGCCGGCTCGCAGCGACCGAAGCCCATGGCCTCCGGGTTTTCCTCCGGGATAAAGAGGACGGAGTTGAGCACAATCGGGGCATCTGCGCTGAAGTGCATGTAGCTCAGCGGCTTGCTGTCCGTGTGGTGAATGAACTGATAGAAACCCTCGTACTCCTCTGCGGTCACATCTTTCTTGTTCTTCATCCAGATGGCCTGCACCGTGTTGAGGTGCTCGCCGTTGAAATCGATGGGGAAGCCCACGAAGTTGCTGTATTTCTTCAGGATGTAGCGCACATGGTCTGCCTTGGAGAAGTTGGCGGCATCTTCTTTCAAATGGATGAGGATGCTGGTGCCGCGCGGGGTGTCGGCTGCGGCTTCGCCCAGCTCATAGCCCTCGCGACCATCGCTCACCCAGTGTACGGGGGCGGCAGCCGGCTGCCAGGAGCGCGTGGTCACCTCCACCTTATCCGCTGCCATGAACACGCTGTAGAAGCCCACGCCGAACTGACCGATGAGGTCCTGCGGGCCACCCTGATTTTCCTTCATCATCTCCAGGAACTTCTTGGTGCCGGAGTGGGCGATGGTGCCCAGGAATTCGACGACTTCATCGGAGGTCATGCCGATACCGGCATCAGCAATGGTGAGGGTGCGGGCTTCCTCATCCGTGGTGATGTTGATGCGCAGCTCGCGTTCGGGCTGGTAGATGGCGGATTCCGTCAGCTGGCGGAGACGCAGTTTCTCCAGAGCATCGGACGCATTGGAAACAAGCTCACGCACAAAAACCTCGCGGTCGCTGTAGAACGCGTGAATCACGATATCAAGCAACTGCCGGACTTCCGTCTGAAATTGGTGTGTCTGCATAGTGTTGTAGGGAAAAATAATGAACCCATTGTAAGGAAACCCGCGCTACCGTCAAGATTCAATCGCGGCATGATTTTTCCGTAATCGGAGTCGCTGTTCGTCGCTCTCTTCGGGGGATTACTTGTAATGTCCCAGCACATCTGCCGGGATGTAAGCAAATAAAAGGGTGACGGTCGATTCTGTACCTGTTGAGGCGTGCTCAATAATGCTGATGAGATTGCCGCGGTGGGGCTTGATAACAAAGTCGCTGAGCTTGAGGATAGGTACCGTTCGTAAAATGCAGCCGGAGGAGTCGTTGAGAATGACGGCGCGCTTATTGGTGAAAATGTATGTTTGTTTTGCTACTATTTTGCGTTTTACCGTGGGAAATACTGTAAATGCTACAAGAAAAAGTACCAAGATGCCGCCGACAAAAGGCTGAGAACAGAACTGATTCAGCAGGATGAACGGTTCTGCCTCGTGCAGCACACAGCAGGCGTTGGACAATAGAAAGGCCACAATCAAAGCCGGTATGTATTCCGCTATTCCGGGACGCGGATATTGCGCTTTTCCCTGCCAGAAAATGACTTCTCCATCCTGTAGGGGAATGATGGGTGTTGTTTGCATGCAAGAATTGTAACATATAATAAGTCAATGTCTAGAGAAAAGGAGTGAGGGGTGCAGGCATGCGCGGTGGGGTGTCTTGCTTTGCCTGCGTAAAATCTTGACTTGAGGGCAGGGGATGGTATGATGGGTGGCATGAATAAAGTCTCTCTCCTGTTTATTGCCTGCTGCTCGCTGTTGGTGGCGTGCCATCCGCAGGAAGTGCGGGAGACGGTGACAGATAATCGGACGTCCTACCCATTCTGGGGGGTAACATACGGGTGCGGGTTTGAGCCGCTGAAGAATGCTGCCGTTGTGGCTGAAATCAGGCTCGAAGAAACACATATCCTGACGTCTCCCGGACACGGCAGAAAAGCGGATATTGAATACACCGGGACCGTGATCCGCCGTTGGCGCGGAACGGTGAAGCCCGGTATGCGGGTGACAGTGAGGATGGTGGCAGAAACAACGCCGTATAGCGTAGTGAATGAGTGTCTGAATACCGGGCGTGCCTGTCGATATTCCGTTAATCATGGCGGCCGGAACGCATATTTGTACGTGCCCGAAAATCACGACTACACCGTTTCGGCAGAAAGGGGCGTGTTGTATCATGCGGATGTGTCGTACACCCCTGTTTTCTGGGGGGCAGAGGCTGATTCCGCCGTAAGTTCTCTTTTTTTCTCCAATCATTGAAACAAAATAACCATGAAATCCATATTACTTACAGCCTTATGTGCATTGTCGGTGCCTGCCATGGTGCAGGCTGCGGAGCCGGAGACGATTCCCGTGGAGGTGCCGGTGGGCGAGACCACCTGTGTGATGCTGGCGGGGAATCCCTCCACCGGCTATTGTTGGTATCCTGAAAAGAAATTCCCGAAGGATGCACCCTACAAGCTTATTATCCGCAATGGAAAGGCGCCTGAAGGTGCAAAGCTGGTGGGAGCCCCCTCGCAGATGATGGTTTGCTTCAAGGGAATACGCCCCGGGACGCATACGCTGCGGATGATATATGCCCGCCCTTGGGAAAAGGGTAAAAAACCGGCTAATGAAGTCATTTTCGAGCTTCGAGTGACAGAATGACAGAGATTCCTGTGCGAAAGCTGCCGGAATCGGCGCGTTGGACTTGCTTTTGCTTAGAATCAGTGTAAAATTACCCACACTTAACCCCAAACCAAAACAACAAACATGAGCGACAAAGTATTATTCTTCGATACCACGCTTCGCGATGGTGAGCAGTGCCCGGGAGCTTCGATGAATCTCCGGCAGAAGCTGGAGGTAGCACGTCAGCTCGAAAAACTAGGGGTTGACATCATTGAGGCAGGCTTTCCCTGCATTTCTGATGGCGATTTTGAGGCTGTTTCCACGATTGCCCGCACGGTGAAGAACTGCCGCATAGCCGGTCTGGCTCGTTGCGTGGAGAATGACATCCGCCGGTGTGCGGCTGCCGTTGCTCCCGCCGGTGACCGTGGTCGTATTCATACCTTCCTGGCCACCAGTCCGCTGCACCGCGAGTTCAAGCTGAAGAAGAGCAAGGAAGAAATCATCGAGATGGCGGTGGCCGGTGTGAAGCTTGCCAAGAGCCTGGTGGATGATGTGGAGTTCTCCGCAGAGGACGCCAGCCGCACGGAGCTGGATTATCTGGCGCAGGTGGTGGAGGCGGTCATTGAGGCCGGTGCCACAACGGTGAACCTGCCCGATACGGTGGGCTTTACCACACCCGTGGAGTATGCCCGCATGGTGGAATACATCTGTGCCAACGTGCCCAACATCAACAAAGCTGTCATATCCGTCCACTGCCACAACGACATCGGTCTGGCCGTGGCGAACTCGCTGACCGCCGTGGCCCACGGTGCCCGTCAGGTAGAGGGTGCTATCAACGGTATCGGTGAGCGTGCCGGTAACGCCGCGTTGGAGGAGGTTATCATGGCTCTCTCCACCCGCCCGGAGGCGTTCGGTTTCGAGCCCGGTTCCACACCGCACAACATCAATACCCGCGAAATTGTGAAGACCAGCCGCGTGGTTTCCCGCATGAGCAGCATGCCTGTGCAGCGCTCCAAGGCCATTGTGGGTGAGAACGCCTTTGCCCACAGCTCCGGTATTCACCAGCACGGCATCCTTGCCAAGCGCGAGACTTACGAGGTGATTGACCCCGCCGTGGTGGGCTGGGGCGAGACGGAACTGCCGCTTACCAAGCATTCCGGTCGCGCGGCGGTAAAGGCTCGTCTGGAGAAGCTCGGCTTCAACCTCTCCGAGGGAGAGGTAGTCTCCGTGTTTGAGCGTTTCAAGAAAGTGGGCGACAGCAAGAAGTTCGTGTATGATGATGATCTTGCCTCTCTGGTGGATGATTCTCTGGACACCGAGCACGGCGCCTGGAGAATGATTAACCTCCAGTTTGTGGCGGGTGCTTCTGCCATGCCTACGGCAACGGTGACGTTGGAAAAGGACGGCAAGCAGATAACCGACTGTGCCATTGGTAACGGTCCGGTGAACGCCTGCTTCAAGGCCATTGACCGTATCACGAAGAGCAAGGGTACGCTGGTGGATTACAATGTGCGAGCCACGTCCGCCGGTCAGGATGCGCTGGGTGAAGTTTCCGTGAAGGTGCAGTTCGGTGATTGTGCCTGCAAGCCGGTTTCCGGTAAGGGCGCAGCCACGGACGTGATTGAGGCCTCTGCCCGCGCCTACCTCAGCGCCGTGAACCGCAACATCACGCTCAGCCTGCTGGGAACCAACTGCTGATGGAGCCCATTCGCATCATCGTGGGTCTGGGAAATCCCGGACGCGACTATGCCGAAACCCGCCACAACGTGGGTTTCATGGTGCTGGATCGCCTTGCGCGCCGCTTCAATGTCGAGTGGAAAAACGACAGGGCGCGCAAAGGCGAGCTGGCCGCAGGACCGGGGGTATTGCTGGTTAAGCCGCAGACTTTCATGAACAACTCCGGCGAGTGTGTGGGCCCGCTCATGCGCTATTTCAAGTTTCACCCCGAGCAGGTACTGGTCATCTATGATGATATCTCCTTTCCCGTGGGAACCATGCGGCTGCGTGCCGGTGGTTCCGCCGGCGGTCACAACGGCATGAAATCCCTCATAGTCCACCTCGGCACGGAGAAGTTTCCGCGCCTGCGGGTGGGTATCAGCGCGCCCGGTCTGAAAAATATGGTGGGACACGTGCTGGGGAAGTTTGCTCCGGATGAACGCCCTCTGCTGGAGGATGCTCTGGATAAATCTGCGGAGGCAGCCTATGTGGCCCTGAAAGAGGGGTTCGATATGGCTGCCAACCGCTTTAACATCCGCAAGGAAAAGAAGAAAAAGGAAAAGCCCGCGCCGGAAGACGCTACGCCTTCCGGAGATGTTGCGGACGGAGAGAAGCCGGAGACTCCGACTAAGGAAGAGTGCGGCAATCAATAAATCGTTTGACAATTACTACTGTATGCGGTAGATTGTGGCTGTTATGAGTCTTCGTCTTGCAGTACTCGGTTCGGGGTCCGGCAGTAATTGCCAGTCTATTTTCAATGCCATTGATGACGGCCGGCTGGATGCCGAGGTGGTCATCGTGCTTTCTGACCACGCAGATGCCTACATTCTGGAGCGCGCCCGCCTGCGTGGTGTGCGTGCCGAGGTGATGGATTGCGGCGGTTTCAAGAATAAGTTTCCTCTGGAATGTCAGGAGGCGGTTGCCGCTCTGTTGCAGGAATTGAAGGTGGATATGGTATGCCTGGCCGGTTTTATGCGACTGGTGAAGGAACCGCTGCTCAAGGCTTTCCCGAATCGTATTCTGAACATTCATCCCGCCCTGCTGCCGGCGTTCCCGGGGGTGGAGGCATGGAAACAGGCTCTGGAAGCCGGAGCTAAAACCACCGGATGCACGGTTCACTATGTGGATGCCGGTATGGACACGGGAGAAATCATCATGCAGGCCCATGTCCCGGTGATGCCGGATGATACGGCGCAATCGCTGCATGCCCGCATTCAGGTGCAGGAGCATATTCTTTATCCCGCTGCTATCCTTTCGGCTGTGGCGCGGCTGTAATACAATGACAAGCTGTCAGAACAGAAAGGGCATCCTGTTCAGGATGCCCTTTCTGCTGATTAGTGTTGAGAAGGTTTGCGGCGACCGCGTGTTTCATCATTCCACTCTGCCGTTTCATACTTCGTGCGGCAGAGCTCTTCGAGCTCGTCGGTGAATCCGGGGTAGGGTTCGTTTCCGTTCACTACGACCACTTCCGGAGCAAGAGCCTGTGCCAGCAGCTGTTGCCAGCCCTCCGCAGGTTCGCATTCCTGCACCAGTCCCTGATGCAGGACGGCACCTTTGAAACGACGTTGCCCCGCGCCCGCCAGCTTGTGCCCGGCGGCATCCACGATGTCGCTCTTGACCGGACTTGCCCAGCAGGCACGTCCTCCGTCCGGCGCATCTTCTGTCAGCAGGGTGCATTCCACACCGCTGCCTGCCAGCGCCTGCGCGAGTGCGCTGTGAATCCAGATGTAGAGGTGCTCAGCCGTGGGATACATGACCCCCTCAATGGCAGGCAGGGTAACGGTATAGGTGTAACCCTTTCGGTGATCCACAATGCCGCCGCCTGTCCAGCGGCGTATATATTCCTGCGCGCCCGGGAAAATGGCCGAAGCTTCCGTAGCGGTGTCGAAATAACCGAAACTGACGGCCGGTGTCGCCCAGCCGTAGATGCGCAGCCAGCATTCCGGGCGGCGGGTCAGTAGCTCATCTGCCGCCATGTTCGCGTAGCCGCGCCGGGGCAGGGGGTCAACCCACAGATATACCTTCTTCGGCAGATGCCGGGTGGCATCCTGAACTTCCTGCGTGAACATGGTGCAGAATCAGATGGGCTGGGGCAATGCCACCATGCGGGAGTATGAACGAGTGTACTTAGCGAAGAAATCAGCCGACTTGGGCGCTTTGCGGCGTCCGATACGGATCTGATTAATCAGCGCCATGCCTTCCTCCGTGAGAACGGTCAGGCTGATGTTGGCCGACACGATTCGGGCGTTTTTGTAGCTGGTACCATCTACCTCAATGCGGTCTCCATACACGGAAACGGCACTACCCTTGCTGTAGGAAGCAATCACCGGGACGGTGATGCTATCATACGCAACGCGGCCTTTCTGCGCATCTGCGCTGTTGTCGGTGTACTGGATGTTGAGGATGAGGTTCATCTCCACGATGTTTTCGCAGAGGAAATGCTTCTCCTCCTGGGATTCGTAGGCTGCGTAAGCGCCCTCCATGTTTTCCTTGCCCAGCAGATTCTCAAACGTCTCACGGGGGGCAATGACCTGGCGGTAGAGGGAGAAGAGAGGATAGCTGCTGGTGTCGCCTTTGTCATTACTGGCCGGCAGATTCAGAATCTGGTCACGGAACAGGAGACGGTAGCCTACGGCATTCACATCGCCCTGCGTCTCTTGGTTGTGGGAACGAGCCTGACGATAGTTACCGCGAAGCGACGAGGAAGAACTTACCGCCGGATTGCGATCGGGCGCGCAGGCGAAGAAAGCGCACTTGACGGAGCGAGGAATCTTGAGACTCTTGGGTGCATTATCCGGTGTTTTGTCTGCTCTTGCGAACATCCATTGGTATTTATTGTTGCTGCGCATCTGGAAGGCTTCGAAATCATGCGCAATGACTTGCAAAGCGGAGCGCGAGTGGGAGCTGGTGCTGATATCCTGACGCACGGTTTTCCACAGCTCGACACCCTGACGGGTGAGCTGGCCGATAATCAGTACGAGGATGGCCGTAATAGCCATGGCAACGATAAGCTCGATGAGCGTGAAACCGCCGCGAAGATGCTTTTTGCAGATGTTCATATTAATATCTGGATAGGAAGGGTTGGATAATCAGCGGCGGAAAGAAAGGTTGACGGAGAACATGGGACGCCCCAGTCGCTTCCATGATTTGCCCTTATAACGAGCCGGATTGGGAGGTGACATGTGGTAGAAGTCGGCGCGATAAATGACCACGCCGCCCCACGGATTCTTGTCGTCCGGGGAAGATACGTATTTATCCGGAGAATTGGCGCCGTTGATGGAGCCCGGGTTGCCCGCCAGCTCAAACTTGCCGCCGCCGGCATCCACAATCTGGGTCATTTTCACCAGAAACACCGGCCCGACGGCATCCTTAATTTGGTCTTTGTGCAGCGGGTCATTGAGCGGGCAGGCGATGGATACTAGCTGATTGCCCTGTCCGGGCACATTGCGGGAAGCGGGTACGGTGGGGTAGGTGCCGTCTGCGCGCTGATTCTTGGTAGTGTCAGCTCGGTAGGAGTATACCACGATAGCATTGGCAGGTGTACGGGAGTGCTGCAGCCAGAAAAAGCCTTTATCAAAAGGACTCAGAAATTGACCGTCTGAAGCAGCGGTGGCTCCTTCGCTTGCCTGCTCATCCGGGCGGAGGATGGACATTTCTGCCCGCAGAATGCCGGCAATGCGCTCGGCCTCCTGACGATTGAGCGCTTGTTGTACCATGCCGCGCGCCGGTACGAATACGGTCAGGAACATGGAGAGAAGTACACCCACCAGACCAATGGCCAACAGGGTTTCCATGAGGGTGAAGCCGCCTTTGCGGCCTGTCGTGCTAAGCAGTTTCATAAATGAAAAAATGCAAAATGGTTATCTGCTGATGGTCTGATCGATGGTGCGCAACAGACTGGTATCGCCGTTGGGCCAGAGTACAATGCCCTTCGCGCCGACCGGCCGCCGCTGGGAGTCAAGCTCACCGGGGATGATGCCGTCATGTGCATTGCGGCCGCGACCCATGCGCCCGGAGATGAGAACGAGTCGCTGCGGGCGGGTGGGAGTCAGAGGATCGGCAGACGGGGAAACAAAGCGTCCTTTTTCGTCAAACTCCACGTAGTATACTCGGGAAGTACCACGTCCGGAGAGTCGGGCATTGCTCTGACCAATCATGGTTCCGGCTGCGCCTTCAGCCCATTCCAGAGGAGTGCTGTAATGCGGGCTGAAGAAAACGCCCGGGGGCAGCATCATGCCGGAAGAAGTGGAAACCCAACGACCCTCCTTGCGGACATCAGAGCCGTCATATTGGGTGTCTTCCTTGCTGAGCATCTGCACGGTCATGTAGCGCAGGTGTCGGGAATCGGATGAGGTGTTGCGGGGGTCGTTGGCGATGATGACTCGGGTGTAAGTGTCGTTGCCCTGTGCCGTGGCGCGGGCTTCGCGTACGAGGTTTTCGAGCATGTCGATGCCGGAATCGATACCTCGGCCCTTGCCGCCATCGCGGAGAACACTTGCGCCCATTGTCATCAGAATACCCATGATGGCAATCACAACGAGAAGCTCCACCAGAGTGAATCCCTTACACCGCTGAACAAAATTTCTTTTCATAAACACGCAGAAACGGTATGTGCAGAATACCGACGCTATACATAGCATTTTTTGAGCCTCGCTTCAATCTTTTTTTCAGCTTTCATGGCGACTGGCATACATTTTTGTTGTTTATGGTTGACCTTTCGCGGGAAATAGGGTACTTCTCTTGCGCAATGACGATACTTGACTCCCTTATTCTCGGATTGGTGGAAGGTCTCACTGAGTATTTGCCGGTGAGTTCCACGGGGCATCTGATTATTACCCAGTACCTGCTGGGGCTGCCGGAGTCCGATGCCATGCATGCGTTTGAAATCTGTGTGCAGGGGGGCGCAATTCTGGCGGTGATGGGGCTGTATTTCCGCCGTGTAAGGGAGATGTGGTACGGTTTGCTGGGGAAGAATCCGGCGGGGATTCGCATGATGATTAACATAATTGCCGGGTTCCTGCCCGCCATGATTATCGGCCTTCTGTGCTCGAAGTATATCAAGGGATACCTGTTCAACGCTACTACGGTGATGGTGATGTGGGTTGTCGGCGGTTTGGCCATTCTGCTCTATGTCCGGCATCAGAAGAAAAAGGGGAAGGGATTTGAGGGGAAGGAGCTTTCGGAGTTGACATGGAAGGGTGCGCTTGGCATCGGTTTTATGCAGTGTATTGCCATGATTCCCGGTACCAGTCGCAGTCTGATGACCATGCTCGGCGGGCTTACCGTCGGTTTGAGCGTGGCGGCGGCGGTAGAGTTCAGTTTCTTGTTGGGGCTCATCACGCTTGGGGCTGCTACGGTGCATGACGCCTGGAAATTCGGCGGCGATATGGTTGATACGATAGGTTGGGGGGCTATTATTGCCGGCTCCGTCATGGCATGGGCCAGTTCTATCGTGGCAGTTCGTTGGATGGTGGGCTATCTCAACAAACACAGTCTTTCCATCTTCGGTTGGTATCGCATTGCTGCCGGTTTTGTTATGCTGGGCTTCATCCTCTGCGGCTTGGAGGTCAGCAGCGAAGAACCGCAGACAAAAGCTCCGGCTCAGGAGTCAGCAGAAGTGCAGAAAACGCGCTGACGGAGGCTTCGGTCACACTTTGTGCTTTTCTTCACGCGTCAAACGTGTAGAATAGGCCACAGCACATGATGACTTTTTTCAAGAAGCTTCTGTATTATTTTCTCGATTCCTGGTTTTCCTGGTTCACGCCCGGATGGCGTCGTCAGGGGTATGAAATGGCTCAGGCAATCCGTCGCTATGTGAATATGCGGCGGCATTGTATGTCTCCTGATGAGTTGGAGGTTTGTGAATCCCGTTGCACGGAGTTGAAGGCAGCTTTGCTGGCGTGGGACAAGGAGGAGACGGTGCGGATTACCAAACGCTCCGATTTGCAATGCTCCTCCATGCCCGGGTTCAGTCGCGGTGCTGTTGTGGAGATGGTGGAATCGTTTTTCATCATCATGGTGGTCTTTTTGGGTATTCGTACCTACTATGCCCAGCCATTCCGCATTCCGACCGGTTCCATGCAGCCCAGTCTCAACGGTATCATCGTGAAGCATGTGGACGAGATACCACCGCTCCCTCAGCGTATGTGGGAGAAAATTACCCGTGGTGCCTCTTATGTGGAGGCCGTGGCGGATATCCCCAAACGCATCATATCCATCACTGAACGCAGTAAATGGATACTGTTCACGGAGACGGTGCTGACCTTTGATGACGGCTCCACAGTGACAGTCCCTTCTGCTCGTGGTGCCGTGGTTCAGTATCTGCGGGAGCAGGGGAAGATTGTGGAGAGTATCATGGGTATCCACATGGGAACCTATCAGCCGGGCGAGCTCATTATCCGCGCTCGTGCGGATGCCGGTGATATGGTGGTGGTGAACCGCGTGGCTTACCATTTCCGCAAACCGGTGCGTGGCGAAACATTCGTGTTTGATACCCGTGGAATCAATACCTCTATGACCAGTGCAGGTGCGGCCCGATTGGCTGACCAGTCAGACGCAACGCATTACATCAAGCGTCTGTGCGGCCTTCCCGGCGACACTCTGTTTGTGCAGTCTCCGGAACTGTTGGTCAATGGTGAGCCGGCCCGAGAGGCAACGATTGCCCGCGTGGCGGCGGGGCAGCCTCCGTTTAACCGCGAGGGCTATCAGCAGCTTTCCTCCACGCTGCAGGCGGGGGCTTGGCTTACCGATTTATCCCCCATGTCGCTGCGCAATCCTGCATCCTCTCCCATCCTGCGAGAATACGCCGCTTTGGGTGATAATACCACCAACTCGCTGGATTCCCGCTACTGGGGCCCTGTGCGCCAGTTCAACCTCGTGGGCCCCGCTTCATTTACGCTCTGGCCGTTTACGGAGCACTGGGGGCTTATCGAATAATCACTTGAAATCTCTCTCCTTATCGCATGGCTGAATCTGATACTATCACCCGCAACGCCAAGTCCAATCTGGCGTTCACGCTCATGGACCTGCCGGAGCAGACCCGCATCCACATGGCGCAATTCTACGCATTTTGTCGCATTGTCGATGATATTGTGGATGAGCCCGGTATGACCCCGGAGGAGCGACATGCAGCATTAGACCGCTGGGCAGATATTGTGACCAACCGCGCAGAGCCCTTGCCCGGGATTGAGCATGAGGTGCACAGCATGGTGCAGGTGCTGCAGTTGGACACCGAGCCCATGCTGGAGCTGATAGCCGGATGCCGCGGCGATATTGCCCCGGTACAGCCTCGCACGCGTGAGGAGCTGCTGGCCTATGCTTACAAGGTAGCATCCTGCGTCGGCATTACCAGTGCCACGGTCATGGGGGCTTCTCCGGCTGCTCGCGATTATGCCGTGGCGCTCGGATATGCCCTCCAGCTGGTCAATATCCTGCGTGATATAGCGGAGGACTGCCGCAAATACAATCGCTTCTACCTGCCGGCTGATGACATGGCCCTTTTCGGGGTGACTCACGAGGATATCCGCCAGCAGCGCTATTCCTACCGCATGCGCCAGCTGCTGGCGTACGAGGCTGCGTTGGCGGAGAAGTTCTTCTGTGAATCGGAGGAATTGTACATGGCTCTTTCTGTGGAGGATCGCAACGCGCTCATCCCGGCACAGGCCATGAAGCTAATCTACCACACCATTCTGGAGAAGATGCAGGACGATGAGTACCGCGTGTTCGAACGCCGGTACAGCGTGAATAATTTCCGCAAACTCTGGTTCATGCTGCGCGCCAAGATGGGGACGGTGGAGCTGCCCTCATTCCCCAGTGTGGCGGATTGGGGCTTTTTCCGTAAGAATGAGGAGGACGAGAGCTGATTTTTTTCTTTGTCCACGGGGGAGATTTGTCTTTTTTCTTGATTTGAATCGGGAAAAAGGCTAGTATGACATTAAGCCGTTATGTCTGATATTTCCCTGACCCACCAGCAGTTCAATGACTGTCTCTGGATTCGTTGCGAGAGCCGCGGATGCTTTGTGAACAGCCCCATCCTCAAGTCCGTTGCCGATAAATACCTTGCAGCGGGCGGCGATACCATCGTGGTGGATTTGGAAATATGCCCCGGGGTGGATTCCACGTTTATGGGGACCTTGGCCGGCCTCGCACGCAAGTGTATGGCCATCGGCGGCTCCGTGCAGGTGGCATCGGCCACGCCGCGGACGCGTGTAGCCATGGAGAGTTTGGGGTTGGATATGCTGATAGACATCGATCCTCCCGGTGCATTCTGGGTGCCGGATTTGGCTGAACGCCGTGCCGCCCTTTCCGGGAAGTCGGCAGACGACAGTGAGGGAATGAGCAATTTGTCGGAGCTGGAGCGCACACGCCACGTCTTGGAGGCACACAACACCCTTCGCTCCATGAGCCATAAAAACAGCGAGACGTTCGGTTACGTCTGTGAAACGCTGGAGGAGGATTTGATGCGTCAGACCGAGCAGGCTGACTGATGCCATTGTTTTGAGATGCCGCAGAAGCGTTGTTCCATGGCGGCTGCGTACGGGCAGCTTCTCGCGGAGGTCTACCCGCTTTCGGCAGAGGAGTGTGCCCCGCCCGCGCTGCCGGATGAAATGGCCGTGCAGGCCTGCTGGGCCGCCGGATTGCTTGGTAACGAGGGGGAAACCTGCCACCACGGCCCTGTTCGCATCCTCGATGTCGGCCTGTGGAACCGCAGCGCCGGGCCGGATTTCCTGCGGGCAGAGGTGGAAATCAACGGAGTTCGCCGTCGCGGCGATATCGAGATAGACCCGCATCCCGCCGATTGGGAACACCACGGCCATGGCTCTAACCCGGCCTTTAATCAGGTCATTCTGCACGTGGTGCTGAGCCCGCCGCCTGCCGGGTGGTTCACCCGCAATGCCGTGCATGAGGAAATACCCGTGCTGTATCTCCCGCCGGAGCTGTGGCAGCCAGCGCTGGGGCAGGACACCGCTCGCCCGCGCGCAGGAGTCCCGCTCTGCCGCCGCCCCATGGAAGCCTTGCCGTCGGAATCCATTGATGCCTTGTTGAAAATGGCGGCCGCCTACCGCATGGAGAAGAAACGCTCCCATTTCCGCCGGAAAGCCGCCGTGATGGGGCAGCGGCAGGCGTGGTTCGAGGCATGGGCAGAGACGCTGGGCTACTCCGCCAACAAACAGGCCATGCAGATGCTGGTGCGCCGCGCCCCGCTCAAATCCCTGGGAGCAGATGCAGAGGCCATTCTGCTGGGGACGGCAGGATTCATGGTGCCGGTGCTGCCGGAGCGCAGCTCTGCCGAATCCCGTACTTATCATCGCACCGTCTGGGACAAGTGGTGGGCCGTGCGTGAACAGTATGAGCTGTGTCACACGCACCGCATCCCCTGGGTGCTGGCTCCCGTTCGCCCCATGAACCATCCGCATCGCCGCGTGGCGGCGCTGGCACTTTCCGCCCGCCGCTGGCGCAGCATCGAGCCGCTGCTCCATGCCGCCGGTGCCGCACAGTTGCGCGAGCTGCTCACCCACCTTTCCCATCCATTCTGGGATACCCATTGCACCCTGGCATCCGCAGCCATGAAACAGCCTGTTGCCCTGGTCGGCCATCAGCGTGTGGACGATTTCCTGGTGAACCATGTCTACGTGCAGGATGAGAGCGAACCCGCCTGGCAGACCTATCTCTCACTCCCCGCCGGTAAACCGTCTTCCGTTGTGCAGCGGGTGGCTCTCTCCCTCTTCGGGGAGCGGAAAGATTTGAAAAAGGTGTTGTCGAAACACTACGCGCACCAGGCCCTGCTGCAGATAGAGGCAGATTTCTGCTCCGTCAACATCTGCAATGAATGCCTTTTCCCGACCCGCCTGGCCGAGTGGAAGACATGAAGATATATATGCTTTATTCTCACTACCGCCGGACGGCGGTAATTTCACTCTTTTCTCTGCGGACAGTTCTATTAACCTACTTTTCTAAATTATTCTGACGCGTCCGAATAGAACAGATAAGCATGCGGCGAATTGATTCCGCTTCTTTTCGTAAATCTTTTGCCTGCGCTGATAATTCCGGGCATGTAGCAGAACGTACATGAAGCCAATATTCTGTCACGTGACATTCTTTTAGGGGTGTTTTTAGTTTGTGAATAAAGTCTGTAGGGCTTTCTGCACAATTTGCTTCATGAATGTTTGCTCCTATACCGGTTCCGGCTCGTGCAAGCTGGTTTTTCAAAAAATGCTTTTTTATGTAGACATACCAACTTAACAAATAATTGCAAGGCAGCCTGCCGGAGTTTTCCTTTTTCCATATTCGAAATAGTATAGAAAAGACAATCTATTGTTGAGACGCAAGAGGTGCGAAGAGATGTCTGAACGCGGCGGCATCAGTCCCCGACAACTGGAAAAATACCTCGCAGAGATGAAGAAGAAAGGGATTATCTGCCGAGAAGGCGCCCGTAAAAACGGCAGATGGAAAATCCTCCTTTCTCCAACCGGGAGTTCGGAATAAAGTTCGGAATAAATATCTTCCCGCGCGGTAATGATAACAAGCTGTCGGGGAAATACAGAAAAACCCGCGTATTCCTCGGAATACGCGGGTGAAAAGATGGTTGAGGGTGTGATTTACTTCAACCCCATCTGCTGGAGCAGGGCATCCGGATTGGGCTCACGGCCTACGAAGTTGCGGAAGAGCTCGTTGGGATCAGCGCTGTCACCTTTCGAGAGAATGGCCTCGCGATAGGCGGCACCCGTGGCGGCATTCATGACGCCTTCAGCCTTGAATCGGGAGAATCCGTCCGCAGCCAGTACCTCTGCCCATTTGTAGGAGTAGTAGCCTGCGGCATAGCCGCCGTTGATGCAGTGGGTGAGGTGGCGCATGATGGAGTTGCCTTGCACCGTTGTGGGCATTCGCCACGGCTCAAGCAGCGCGGCGGCGGCTTCGTCCATGTTGCGACCCTTGTACTTCTCATCGTAGTTCACGTGCATGTCCAGGTCCAGCTTGGCGATGCAGAGCTGGTTCATGTTGTCGGAGGCGGGCATGAAGAAGCGCCCGGCGATGAGTTTTTGCTGCATGTCGGCAGGCATCAGCTCACCCGTTTCATAATGGAAGGCAAACTTGGCCAGGCCCTCCGGCTCCCATGCCCAGTTTTCGAACATCTGGCTGGGCTGCTCCACGAAGTCCCAGGAAACGCTTGTGCCGCAGTGGGAGGTCAGCTCCGTGTCGCCCATCATGCAGTGCATCATGTGGCCGAACTCGTGGAAGAGGGTGGTGACATCCAGCTGGGAAAGCAGGGCGGGTTTATCACCCACGGGGGCGTTGAAGTTGCCGCAGATGGTTGCCAGATGCGGGGCGTGTGGTTTGCCGTCAGCCGCCGGCGTGCCGTAACGCATCGGCAGCACCCATGCGCCGGCTCGCTTGGTGTCGCGGGGGTAGGGGTCCAAATAGAAAGAACCGAGGTGAGCGCCGGATTTGTTGTCCGTCACCTTGAACATCTGCACCTCCGGGTGCCAGACCTCAGCGGTGCCTTCCGGCAGCGTTTCGCCGGGTTTGATGCAGGCGACCGGCTGCTCTGTGATGGTGATACCCAGCAGGTGTTCGAAGATGCTGAACATCCCCTTGTACACATTCTCGTACTTGTAGTACGGACGCACGGCTTCCGGGTCGAGGTTGAAGCGTTCATTGGACATCTGGGTAGAGTAGTAGGAGATGTCCCAGGGATTCATGGCGGTGAGCTGCTTGCCGGTCTTCTGGCCGGCGTAGGCCAGCATCTCTGCCACCTCGCGGTCAAAGGTCGGCTTGACCTTGCGCATCATGCTGTCCACAAAGTTGATGGCATTGGCGCCGCTGCCGACCATGCGACGGGCGGCTTTCATGTCGGCAAAGGTGCCGAATCCCAGCAGGGTAGCCAGCTCGCGGCGCAGTTCCATCACGCGCGCCACAATCGCGGCGTTGTCGTACTCGCCGCCTTTGCCTACCGTGGTGCGCCCCTCCCAGCAGAGACGGCGCGTTTCCTCTACGTCGCAATTCTTCATCACCTCCGAATAGGAGGGGTATTGCAGCGTGATGAGCCACTGCGGGTTTTCTTTCGTGCCGAAGCCCTTTTCGCGGGCTGCTTCGGCGGCGCGCTCCATCCAGTCGGCGCCGCAACCGGCCAACTTGGCCTTATCGGTAATCACCAGCTGCCAAGCATTGGTGGAATCCAGCACATTCTTGCTGAATTGCAGGGTCAGCTTGCTGAGCTCCAGCTCAATCTCGGCCTTGCGAGCCTTCTGCTCCGGCGAGAGGGCTGCACCGCTGTCGCGGAAGGAATCCACCACCTGCTGGACAAGGCGCTGGCGGGCAGGGGAAAGATCGCGCACCCAAGGCTGCTGAGAGGCATCGCTGATGACAGCCCAGAGCTTTTCATTGGCAATGATGGAGGAGGAGAAAACGCTCATCTCCGGCATCAGCTTCTCCTGCGCCTCGCGTATTTCCGGGCTGTCCATGGTGGAGGACAGGTGGTAGAGCAGGGTGCCGGCGCGGTCCATCTCTTCCATGGCCGTTTCAAAGACACCGAAGGTGTTCTCGAAGCAGGATTCTGCAGGGGTGACGCGGCAGATGGCATCAATGCGTTCCTGCGCCAGCTGCATGCCCCGGCGAATATCGATGACAGCCTGTTCCGCCGTCATCCGAGACCAGCGAGGGTAGGTGTCCCATTGGAAGAAAGGATTTGATTCCGCAGCAACCGCGGTGGCAGGAGCCGTGCTTTCCTGTTGTTGTGCCGCAAGGGGGGAACCAACAGCCAGGCTCAGAGCCAGAGTCATCAGAATGGCATGTGTTGCAGTCATGCCATTATATACGCGCGCAGGGCGCGCATTCTTTCACCCAAACAAAAGCTTGCCAAATAAAGATACTGTGGTAATATATGCCCAGCGTTATGACACCCAAACATATTGTTGCCGTTATCGACTATGGCTCACAGTACACGCAGCTGATTGTCCGCCGCGTGCGTGAGCTGGGCTACCTTGCCAAACTCTATGCTCTGGAGGATTTGCATGAAATCTGCGAGCCGGGCGCCATCATTCTTTCCGGCGGCCCGCGCAGCACCTCAGAGCCGGATGCTCCTGATATCGACTTTGAATGGCTCAAGTCCTTCAACGTGCCCATTCTGGGCGTGTGCTACGGCATGCAGCTGCTCAATATCAAGACCGGCGGCACGGTTCGCCCGAGCAACAAGCGTGAGTACGGTCCCGCCGCCCTCATCCCGGATAAGCTGGAGGGCCTCTATGCAGACATGTCTCCCTCCTCTCAGGTGTGGATGAGCCACTCCGACACCGTGGACCATCTGGCAGATGACTGCAAGGTGATTGCCCGCAACAGCGACGGCGTGCCCGTTTCGTTGCAGTGGGGTGATACCATGTTCGGCATCCAGTTCCACCCGGAGGTGACCCACTCCCACGAGGGCCGCACCATCCTGCGCAATTTCCTTTCCTATGCCAAGGAGCTGGCTCCGTTCGACATTGGTGACTTCAAGCGTGAACTCATTGAGGACATCCGCGCCAAGGTCGGTGATAAGCAGGTGGTTTGCGGCGTCTCCGGTGGTGTGGACAGCACCGTGCTGGCCGTGCTCCTGCACGAAGCTGGGGTGAACGTCCGCTGCATCTTTGTGGACAACGGACTCCTGCGTAAGGACGAGGCCAAGGAAGTGCAGGCCAACTTTGAGCGCATGGGTGTGAAGATTGAGACCGTTGATGCCTCTGCCCGTTTCCTGGAAGCTCTGGCCGGCGAAACCGCTCCGGAGAAGAAACGCCGTATCATCGGCAACCTCTTCATTGATGTGTTCTGGGATGCCGTGGGTGATGCAGAGATGCTGGCCCAGGGAACGCTGTACCCGGACGTGATTGAGAGTGCCTCCAATGCCAAGAGCAAGGCTTCCGTCATCAAGACCCACCACAACCGTGTGGAGCGTGTGCTCAAGATGCAGGAAGAGGGCAAGGTGATTGAGCCGCTCGCTTTCCTCTTCAAGGACGAAGTGCGCGAACTCGGTGCCTCCATGGGCATTTCTCATGATATCCTCTGGCGCCATCCTTTCCCCGGCCCCGGTCTGGCCGTGCGCTGCCCGGGCGAGGTGACCAAAGAGCGCCTGGACATCATCCGCGAGTGCGATGCCATCTTCATCGGCACGCTGCGTAAGTGGGATTGGTACGACAAGTGCTGGCAGGCATACGCCGGTCTTATTCCCGTGAAGACTGTGGGTGTGAAGGGTGATGAGCGTTCCTACGAGTTCGCCACCAACCTGCGCGCCATCGTGTCTGAAGACGCCATGACTGCCGACTGGGTGCAGCTGCCCTACGACCTGCTGCGCGAGGCTTCCAACCGCATCCTCAACGAGGTGAAGGGCATCAACCGTGTCCTCTTCGACGTGAGTACCAAGCCCCCGGCATCCATCGAGTGGGAGTAAAGCTCCCGCCGGGCGTCCAGCCTTTTACAGCAAGCGCGTGATTCCATTCCGGAATCACGCGCTTGTTGAATTCGTCATACGTTAACCCTAAACAAACTTCAAATGGGAGTTGATTGAGGAGAAGTGCGGGCAAGCCCGCACGCGAAATTGCCCTGACGGGCAGCGAAATTCTCGCCTGCTGCTCGAGCGAAATTATCCTCTGCGAGGATAGCGAAATTACCGCCGTGCCGGCGGTAGTGAAAGAATTTGGCAGCCCGCAGGGCTGCGGAACTCTATCACTGCTGCCAACAGCAGCAATTTCGCTCCGCACTCCGGAGCGAACGTCACATTCGTAATTCGTAATTCGTAATTCCCCTCAGTGTCTTCTGTTGGGGTGGAGGTCGCGCAGGTGGTCTTCGCGGTCCTGCCGATTGCGGAGCATGGTGCGTTTTTCGCGGCGGTGAACGCGCTCCAGGGTCATTTGTCGCTTCTGGTTGCGACGTTCCAATTCAGCAATTTCGGCATCCAGATTGAGGAAGTGCTCATAGCGCTCCTGTGAGAGTGCGCCGGATTCCAGCGCGGCGCGGATGGCGCAGCCTGCATCCTTGCGGTGGGAGCAATCCGCATAGCGGCATTGGGATTCCAGCTCTGTGAGGTCGGCAAACTCGGCGCGGAGGGTGGCCGTATCTGTCCACATGTGGATTTCGCGCATGCCGGGGTTATCAATCAGCACGCCGCCGCCGGGCAGCACCACCAGCTCTCGGGCCACCGTGGTGTGGCGCCCCTTGCCGGTCACGGTGTTGACCCCACCGGTTTCCAGCCATTCATCGCCCAGCAAAGAGTTCACGAAGGTGCTCTTGCCCACGCCGGAGGAGCCGACGATGGTGATGGTCTTTCCCTTGGGCACGCGCCGGAGGTAGGGCGGATATCCCTTTTTCCAACAGGCGGCAATGGGGTAGACCTCCGGGCCGAGGGCGGCAATCTCCGCACAGACGGCCTTCATGCGTTCCTCCGGGGTGGAATCGCACTTGTTCACCAGCACCACGGGGGTAGCGCCGCATTTGCGGATGAGGGTCAGGTAGCGCTCGATGCGCCGGATGTTGTAGTCGCTCTCTGCATCGGTGATGACCACGACCATATCCACGTTGGTGCCAATGACCTGTTCCGCGCAGCTGCGGCCGGGAGCCTTGCGGGAAAAGCGGTTGCGGCGGGGGAGCAGGGCGCGGATGACGGGCAAATCCTTGCCGCTGCCGGGGTCGACGGCCACCCAATCGCCCACCGTGGGCAGGTCTGCATCTGAAACGGCATCGTGCCACACCTTCCCGGCCAGCACCACCTCGTGGTCTCCCTTGCCTTTGGCGATGACGGTGAAGTTGATTTTTGTCTCGCGGATGATGCGGGCAGGGTACCACTCCGGGTGCTCCAGAGCGGCAAAGGCAGCGGCGAAATCTTCGCCCCAGCCGAGCATTTCCATGGTTACTTTCATGGCCGGATGATGGTGGCGTGTTCGATGATGCGCATGGCGACCTGTTCCTTGGTGTCTTTGGCCAGCGGGATGGTATGCTCCGCCATCACCAGCATCACCTCGTTCTCTCGGGAGTCGAAGCCGATGTCGCTGCGAGAAACATCGTTAGCCACAATCATATCGCATTGCTTGCGGTGCAGTTTCTCGCGGGCGTAGGCTTCCACATCCTGCGTCTCGGCGGCGAATCCGATGAGTTTGCCGGTGAATCCGAAGGTGCTGCGCATGCTGCCCAGAATATCCGGTGTGCGTTCCAGCTCAATGGTCATGCGGTCGGCGTTTTTCTTGATTTTCTGCTCTGCCATGGCCACGGGACGGTAATCTGCCACGGCGGCACACAGAATCGCCACGTCCACCCCGCCGATGAGGTCACGCACCGCCTCATACATCTGCTGCGCGCTTTCCACCTGCACAAAGTCCACCCCGACGGGCACATCCAGCGTGGTGGGTCCGGAAATAAGCAGCACCTCGTGCCCCTCGTGCCGGGCGGCTCCGGCCAGGGCATAGCCCATGCGCCCGGAGGAGCGGTTGGTGAGGTAGCGGACGGGATCCAGCGCTTCCCGGGTGGGTCCGGCGGTTATCAGAAACTTCATGCCCCGCAGTCTAGCATTAAATGTTTCCTTTGGCAAGACTCTTTGCTGCTGCGGCAACGCGTTGAGAGCTTGCCTGTGCGCTCCGATTGTGTTATAAGAGACGCGAACATGCCCCCCGCCGATGATGCAGCCCCTGCCGAGCCGGATTGGCTCGTTTACCGCTTTCTGGAGTATCTGGAAGCGGAGCGCAATGCTTCTCCCCGCACGGTGGAGTCCTATCGCCGCTCGCTGGGACAGTTCCGCGAGTGGATGGGTGAGCGATTTTCCGCATGGGATGCCTGTGGTACGGAGGATTTTCGCGCATGGCTGTACGAGGCCTTGAACCAGCAGCTCAAAACCGCCACTATCCGGCTGCGGTTTGCTGCCCTTCGCTCGTTCTACACCTGGCAGATGCGGCGTGAGGGATTGGCGGTCAATCCTTTGGCAGATGTGAGCCTGCCGCGCTCCTCGCAGAGCCTCCCCGTGCACCTGAGCCTGCGTCAGATGGAGGCATTGCTGGCGCTGCCGTTGCAGGTGCCGGTGGATAAGAAGCATCCGGCCTGGATTCCGTACCGAGATGCCGCCATTCTGGAGCTTTTCTACGCCTGTGGTATTCGACTCAGCGAACTGGTGGGGCTGAATGCGGATGCCTTGCACAGCGGCGATGACTGCGTGCGCGTGCTGGGCAAGGGGCGCAAGGTGCGGCTGGTGCCGGTGGGGGATTACGCCCGCGAGGCGGTGGAAAAATACCGCGAGATGGCCGGACTCCCCCTGGATGGCCCTCTGTTCATCAGTCGTCTCGGGCGTCGTATGTCCGGGCGCAGCGTGCAGCAGATGCTGGATAAATACCTGCAACTCTCTGATATCCCCTTCCATATCTCCCCACACAAACTGCGGCACACCTTTGCCACCCATCTGCTGGATGCCGGGGCCGACCTCCGCGCCGTGCAGGAGCTGCTGGGGCACTCCTCTCTCTCCACCACCCAGATTTATACCCATGTGACCAAAACGCGCATGAAAGAGGTTTATCTCCAATCTCATCCGCGTGCCGATTGGGAGGATGAGGATATCTGAGCTGCGTGTTGCCGGTTCAGTGTGTATTGTTCTTTTATTTGTTTATGCTTGACAATAGTTATTGATTGTGATACGTTTCGCCGCAGGATGAAAATGAAGCACATTCTGAGTTTTTGCATGTTGGTGGGTGCTGCCGGAAGCGCCTCTGCGGATTGGACTTATCATCTGCCGGAGACCGGATTGATGCCCGGTGCTGCCTCTGTGACGATGTGGAGCGATATGAGTGAGCGTCATGGGAAGAGCTCATCTTTCGGCATGCAGCAGTATGACCTTTCTATCCCGCTGAGCGATCCCCGCCGCACGCAATTCGGCCCTTGGGCGTTCAATGCCGCGCTGGATATGGAGATTACCGCGCTTCATGCATCCGGAGCCCTGCAACTGCGGAAGGATGAGCTGTATAACTTCAATCTGCCGCTGACGCTGATTCGGAAGCTGGAGAACGGACGCCGCCTGGCGCTGACGCTCATGCCGAGCGTCTCGACGGATTTCTCATCCGGATGGAACGGGGTAGCGTTAGCGGGTGCTGCGGATTATCAGCTGTATACGAGCGATACCCTGACGTACTCCGTAGGGGTGATAGTCATGCCCCAACGCCTGTATTACGGCGTAGCTCCCTTTTTCTCCGTTGAGTGGAAACCCACGCATGACTGGACGGTGAAGCTGAAAGGATACCGTTTGGAGGCCATGCATGCCTTCACTCCGCGCTTCTCCGCCGGTCCGGTATTGATGGGGGCGGGTAATTCCTGGGCGGTTCAGACGGAGCGCGGCAATCAGCTCTTCACGGTGCGTTCTCTGGTGGCGGGCGTGACCGGAGAGTATGATTTCTCTGCCCCCGGCCAGCGCAAGCGCATTATCAAGGCCACCATCGGTTCGATTTTGACCACGACGGCAGAACTCAACCGAATGGATAGTGGCAAGCATACGACAGAAGCGCACCATTACCACCCGGGGCTTTATGTCTCCGTGGGCGTGGATTGCCGGTTCTGATGCCCCTGCCGTGTGCGGCGCAGTTCGCGTGTGTTGAATCCGCGTCTTCGAGCCTCGGCCAGAAGCCTGTGGATGCGGGAGCTATCCGGATGCTGCTCGCGAGTCAGCAGCCACAGATAGTGCCCGCCGCTTCCGGCGATGAGCGCTTCCCGGTAATCCGCATCCGTGTATAAAACCAGAAACGGTGCGGCAAACCATCCGTACGGCGGCACAAAGGAGACCCGCAGCACTCCCGGGGAACTGGCATCTTTCATGCTCCCCATGCCGCGCGCCTGATGGATTCTCCCCTTTGTATCCGTACCGCTGTTGCAGACGCGGAATTTCCCGCCACCCGCAGATTCGTAATCGGTATACACTTCATCCATCCCGTGTTCGAACGCATTGTCCAGCCGTGCCTGTTCATACCAACGCCCCATAAACGCCGGTAAATGCACTTCGCTCTGCGGGGTGATGTCAGCCTGATTGCCTTTCAGCCGTTTCCATATTCCCATCGGTATCTGAAGCAGTGCTCGCCATATCATACGGTGATGACGCGGCTCTCATCCATTGCCCTCAAAAACACATTGCCGCTGTGCCGATTTTTTTGTCTTCTCAGACAAACTATCTGCTCGACATCCCGTTTGAAATATTCTAGAATAAAATAAACGTGCAGGGGTGGACTGTGCCCCTATCTCTGCTGTAACGTAAGCTTTTCTCAGATTCCATGAAACTGCATCTCAATTTCTCTCTTCGCCGTGCGCTGTTGGCTGCGATGGCCGTGGCGACTACGCTTGCATCCTCTGCTTGGGCAGGTGTGGCTGACTCCCGATACGATTTGCAATATTACCTTGATTTCTGCCGCAATAAGGGTATTTTTGCAGCCGGTGCTACCAATATAGACGTGTATTTCAAGGACGGGAGCAGCGTGCAAAATCCCACCATTCCCATCATGCCGAATCTGGATGGTTATGCCTGGTCCGGTTCTGTTTTGCAAGATGGTACATTTGCTCCGGGTGGTGGCGTAGGTCTGGTGAATCCTCAGTATGTGGCGAGTGCTCATCACTGCGGTGAGTTGAATGTATATTTCCTGTCTGAGAATGCAGACACGAGTGTTTGTTATACATCTTCGGGTTATACGTCATCCGGAAGTCTTACTTACGACTGGAACGCCCAGCGTTTGAATAAAATTGTGACGGAGGTGACATACAATCCTCTTGCTGATTATTCTGTATTGCAGAATCTTAGTAAGAATGATTGGATATATCGTCTGGGTAATGGCGGTGTATTCAGCACTGATGGTTACAAGCTGTCCGTCAACCAAAATGCCATAGGCGGCATGGTGAATGTTGATTACACGCAACTTCTGAGCGACGGTAAAACGTGGCGTATCGTCTGCACCCCCCGCCAGAACGATGTGAGTGGTGATATTCGTCCTCCGTTGGAAATTGGTGTAACTGCCGGTGATAGCGGTAGCCCCAACTATGTGTGGGATGACGAATCTCAGCAATTCCTTTTCCTTGGCTTTATCTCTCAGGGTAATCCTGTAGCCAGCTATGGAGCTTTCCTTTGGGCTCACAGCAACCCCGCAGCTGTCCTGAATTTCATCGATTCCTACACGGATGCGGTGTCCGGTTTTTCGGCTGACAGCACCATAGTCTGGGGTGCTCAGTCTGCTACGACCGGTCAGGGTGCATTGACTCAGGGAAATCTTTCTTTTACATACACAGGTAAGGGCTCCGGCAACACCATTAAGGATACTCGCGGTTTGTTGTTTGATGCAGAGGATGGTGCTATGCGCACCATCGAGTTGCAGAGCAGCGTGGATATGGGCGCCGGCTCTCTCACGTTCAATTCCGGCAGCTGGACGCTGACAGAAAAGAACGCTGCCGATACCTTTAACAGTGCCGGTTTTGTGGTCAATTCCGGTGCAGAGCTGACGCTGAAGCTCACGGCGACCGCAGGCGAAGAATGGCGCAAGGTCGGCGAGGGTACCATGACCATTGCCGGTGAAGGTAAGAACGAAGCTGTATTGCGAGTGGGCGGCGGTACAACAAAATACGATGTTTCCTATGATGAAGATGGCAATATCATCGGTTGCTCCCTTGGCAATATCGGTGAAACACGCCTGAACCGCACCGGTGGTTATGCTGCTTCTTCCGTTCGTCTGGAGGCCGGCTCAGCCATTATTGTGCTCATGCAGGATGGTCAGTTCAAGACCAACAGCGTGGCGGGTGATACCTTTACCTTCGGCAATGCCGGCGGTCTGCTGAATCTGAATGGACATGACCTCACTTGGGGTGTCATCAATCAGGATGGCTCCGGTGTGGGGGCTCGTATAGGCAACAAGACTCCGCTGGGTGAGGCAACCCCCGGCCTTTCCACGTTCACCTACACCGGAACCGGAACATTCGCAGGGTGCTTTGTGGATGAAGGTGCCGGCAGCTCGGCGCAGCTGGCTGTTGAGTACAACAATGCCAATGGCGGTACATGGAAGTTGACCGGCAACAACTCCAATGTGGGAGGTTACACGGTGGAGAAGGGCACGCTGGTGCTGGAAGGGTACAATACCCCGCACGTCAACATGCACGATGCCCATGACTGGAGCTATGCCACTTTGGAGGGCTCGGATGTCACGGTGAAATCCGGCGCCACGTTCCAGCTTTCTCACCATGCCTTGATGACCGGCGATGTTATTGTGGAGGATGGCGCGTCCTTTGTCATGAATCAGGCTGTCAATGCCGATTCGGAGTCCATCCATGGCAGCCTGCGTCAGAATATGGTGGGGCGCGAAATTACGTCTCTGGTGGGTAATGTGACCTTGCATGGCAACACGTCCACGATGACGGCCAATGTGCAGTCTTCCGGTATCACGAAATTGGAGGGTAGCGTTTCAGTTGCTGCCGATTACAATTGGGATGTCACCCCCAAGACCCAATTGGTGAAAGATGGCAATGGTATTTTGGTGGTAACGGGGAATGTCAATGTGCCCGGCGTTCAGATCAACGCCGGTGGTTTGGTGATTGAATCTGCAGATAGAACCAATTGGTACTACTGGTCGATTGGAGAACAAGGTTTCCTTGCCGCCAAGGGGGTGGAGCATAGCGATGCCCTGGTTCATATCACCAAGGACTCTGCCGGTGTTTTCGCGCTGACAAAGGATCAAAGTTCGCAGTTAAATCTTTCCAAACATACAAACCTCTACATCGGCGCATGGGGAGATGTGTGTTATGGCGCGGCTAATACGACAGAGTCTCTGACGGCCTACAATAAAAAGTGGCTGTTGGGTGGCGGTACGGGTACGTTAACGGTGAATTTCAGACTGACGGGTGAAAATGACCTTATTATCGGTAATGACTATTCCTCCGGTACTGTTCACTTGACCAATACTCAAAATGACTTTAGCGGTGAAATTATCATCAAGGGCTCCGGTAACAAGCTCACATTCGAGCAAGGCGCGTTGAGTGCTAATGCCGGTGTTACGCTCACGTATGGTAATGCTCTGTCTCTGTATGATGCTTCTCAGCTCGCCATTGTTAGGAATGCCATGGATGGGGCTCAGGGTGTGCTGGCGCTCGCCACATCTGACGCGCTGAACATGGGGAGTTCCTTACTCTCACTTGGTGCGGATGGCGATTTCACTTACACCGGTGCATTGACTGTTGATTCTACTTATCGCTTTGGCGGTTCCGGTAATCTGACGGTAGATACCGCCTTGGACGGCACTAAGAATATGGAGATTGACGGTCAGGGAACAACAGGCAGCAGTGTTACCATTGCCCGCGAAAATGCGTTCTCCGGTGTCATTGTGGCAGGTGCCGGTCTTGGCTTGGCTGAACAGAATAGTACCGGCGATATCAGTATTCATGTCGGGCATGCTGATGCTTTGGCTGCCGCCGCATCCGTTCAGCTCCAAAAGGGGGCTGTTCTTCACACGGATGGGAACAACATCACTGTTCAAAATCTCTCAGCAGCTACCGGTTCATCCATCCGCAACGATGGGGCAACTAATTCCATGCTTGCGCTCAGAGTGACCTCCGGCGCAGAGACTTCCATTGCAGACGGTGTGTTGGATGGCGCGGATATTCACCTCCTTAAAACGGGCGAGGGGGCGTTGACTCTTGCTGCCAACCGCTCGTGGTCCGGTGGCTTGACTATTGCAGAAGGTACGGTCAAGGGGCGGGTTTATGCAGATTCGTCGAATATCATGGTTGGTATCGGTGCAGAAGACACTACCATTTATGTGGATAAAGATGGTGTGCTTGAGCTGAATTTCAGAGGCGCGGCCACTATTGGTGGGGATAAAGCCGTATCAAGCGGCCGCCTCAGCTCCTCCCTGCTTCCCCAAAAGGTGGCGGGTACAGGCACGATTCGTATCTCTGCCGGTGATAATGGCGGTACGGTTCTTTTCTCCAATCAGAACACCGGTTTTGCCGGTACAGTGGAGCTTGTGGATAAGACTCGGCTCTACATTGGACACCAGTTGTTCGAGAGTATCATGAATCAGAAAGTCAGCTACAACAACGTTGCTGTTTTCAATAAGGCTACTATCGATGTGAAGAGTGGCAGTCAGGTGCGCTTGACCAACCAATGGATTTATGGCCCGGTGAATGCCGCTGCTGTGGTGTCTGAGGCGGATTTCATTATTGCCGGTACCGGTTTTGCCGGTGCTGATGACAGAACGTATGGTAATCAAAACAACACCTTGGCAACCGGTGGGTTGACTTCCGGTGCTCTTAGTATTGATTTAGGTTCCGTCATCAATGGTACCGTCACTCTGGCAGATCATGCCACCATTGCATCGCATTCCCATATCGTAACGAATCAGACCAACCAATACGCCGGTTACATGTACGGGCAGGTAACCTACGGCTTGCCGGAAGGTAAGCTGGGCGGTACAATTCGCGGGCAGATTCTGGGCGAGGGCAAGGACTTGACCTTTGCCGGTGAGGAAGGTATGACCATTACGGCTGATTCTGCCAATACCTACCGCAATTTGATTATTGCCAGCTCCAACGGGCATCGCAATGACGACAAGTTTGCGTTGAATCTGGATGGCGGTCAGGCCGTCAGCCAGACATCGACTGCCTTGGGTAAGGGTGAAGTGACGCTGGGCGACAACCTTATCCTGCGTCTGGCCGGTACTGGCAAGGCAAATAATGCCGATGTGGTGTATACCTACGCCAATGATATGAGCGTGGGCGAGAATGCCACCCTGCAGAGCCACAATATCACCAACGTGCTGACAGGTAAGGTGACGATGCAGGGTGATTCCTTGAACCTTGCTACAAGCAAGGGCGGTGTACTGCACCTTGCCGGCGGTGTGCAGGGCAGCGGCACGCTGAACATCGGCGAGGCTTCCAAGGTGATTCTTGGCTCTGAGTCCCAGACCCGCACGACTGCTCCGCAGTTCAGCGGTACCGTGGCAGCCGGAGCCGGGGCGGATATTACTCTGGCGTCTCCCGCCGTGCTGTCTGCTGAAACGATTTTCTCCGGCACGGATTCTCTGACTCTTCGTCTGGATGGGACTGATGATTATTTCCTGAGCGGCGTTACCATGGGAGCGTCTGCAGATGGCGGTGATACCACGCTGACGCTTGGTTTCGATTTCTCCAATGCTTCAACGGCTCAGTATACAACGCTTTCAACGAACTCCATTTTCTCCGGCAATACCATTATTGACTTGAAGACCAATCTTTTGGGGGATTTGGAGAAGGGGAGTTATGTGTTGATTGACGGCAGCGGCGGCTCTCTCTCTTCTACGTTCTCCCTTGCGGATGATATGTCCGGCCGTCTTAGCCTCAGCACGGTCAATGGACAGGTTATCCTGACGGTCGGTAACGACAGCCGCTACTTCTGGTCTGCTGCTGAAAATAACGGCAAATGGAATACGACGGATGCCAACTGGAAAAAGGATGGCATCAGCGGAACTGTTGTGTATACGGCAGACAGCGATGTGGTGCTGAATGCTTCCGGCCTCAGCACGGCCGGCACGCGCGAGATGATTTCCGTGGATACTACCGTTGCGGCAGACCGGGTGAATGTGTCTTCTCTGTACGGTATAAGCGGTAGCGGCTCATTGCAAGGCTCTGCTCTTGTGGTGGCTCAATCCGGTGATTTGCAGTTAGATGTCAATGCGTCCTTTACTGAAGGAGTGCAGGTGAATAAGGGGCGCTTGACTGTCGGTAATACCTCCTTGATAGCTGATATTAAGGCAGAGAACGGTGCCGATGTGACGCTGAACGGAACTTCTGTGACCGGGGATATCAGAGTAGATGCCGATGCCTCCCTGACATTGGCGGGTACCTCTCTGACGGGTGAAATCCTGAGTGAATCCGCCGGCCGTATCATCGCCGGAACTCTGGATAAGGACGGCAATGCCACTTATGCCGCAGCCGTATTGTCCGGTGGAATGGGAGTTGACGGCAAGAATAGCCTGACGTTGACCGATGGTACCGTCACGCTTAACGATGCGGTTCGTCTGGATGCTCTGTCCCTTGCGGCCGGTAAGACGGTAACGATTTGGAATGCAAAGGCTGCTTCCGGTGCGGATAAGAGTTTCGGTCTGGTTGAATTGGGGAAAGGTGCCGTTCTGCAGACCAATGACCGTGAAGCAGTGACGGCGGCAACCACTTTCGGAACGCTTCAGTTGAAGGGAGCCTCTGCCACGCTGCAGGATCAGCACCATTCCGGCTATTACAACATCGGCTCCTTGTCCGTGGGGGAAGGTGTTTCCTCGTCTACGCTTGATATCGTCAAAAAGGCAGACTCAACGTATGCTACGGTTGTCAATCTCGGGGATGCGAACTCTGCGGCAGGTAATTTCATGGGCAGCATTGCTCTCAGCAGCTTGACCGGCGAGGCCAACGATTCTAAGCGTTCTCTTTTCCTTGTCCTTGGCGATAGTCAGGCTGCAGCCGGAGCTTCTATTAATATGAAGACTGCTGATTCCGGTACCGCTATATTGGGTCTGGGTATCAATACGGCATCTGCTACTATTGCCGGTCTGGAGTCTTCTTCGTCGTTGGCTAATCGTGCCAAGGTATTCTCCGGTTCCATCGGAACGACTGTGCAATGGGGCTCTGATAATTCCGCACCCGGTACTGTAGGTACAGTTCAGCGCTCCCTCACCATTGATACAGCCTCCGGCCACAACTATACCTTCTATGGTGAGGTGCTCGGCAATCTCAATCTGGTGAAGAGCGGGGCAGGCAAACAGACTTTCAGCGGTGCTTCCACCGGATTTAACGGCAGCATTGAGCTGCAGGAGGGTACATTGGCATTCGGAACGAGTGCCGTCGGGATGCTTTCCTCTGCCTCTCACGTGCTTGTCAGCGGTGGTACGCTGGATTTGAGTGCGATTGATTTCAGCTCGGGCAATGCTGCCATTTCCGTTGGCGAAGGGAAGGAATTCTCGTTCTCTGATGGGGCCGGTATTGCATTCGGCTCCATGGAGGCCGGTAAGACGTACAGCATCTTCTCCGTTTCCGGTGAGCTGGAGGGCTGGAATTCAGATGTGCTTTCTGCCGAGCGTGTGACCATCAATGGTACCAGGCTGAGCGAGATGTATCGTTCTGCAGATTCAGTGACGCTTACTTATGGTTGGGACGGCTCGTTCTCCTACACGGTAGAGGGGGCTGCCCTCACTTGGCAGGGGAGCAACAATGGTAACTGGGATACCACCACATCCAACTGGGATATTACCCCCGATATCGCCGATGATTCCACCACGTTCTATCAGAATGACAACGTGCTGTTCAACAACAGCTCCGCCAACAAAAATGTGACGCTGACACAGAATGTGACGGTGGGCAACATGACGATTGACGGCGCTTCCTATAACTTCGGCGGGGCGTACTCGCTGGACGTTGATACTCTTACCATCAAAGGTAATGTTACAACCGCTGTCGGTAACAATGGCTCTGCGCAGTCTGCAACTGTGCTGACTGTTCATGAGAGTTCCAAAGTAGACGGTACGCTGGACATGTATTGGACCAATGCCCGGCTGAATCTGAAAGGCCTTTCCCATGAAATCGGCACGGTGATTATGCGCGGCAGTTCAAACGAGGCAAGTGCCCTGAATATCAATGCCGGAAGAGCGGTTATCGGTCATCTGGGTATCTGGAATAATTCCTCCGTCACCTTCGGCGCGGCTGAAGGGGGCTCTGCAGCGGAGTATTCAATCGGTACTATCTCTCTGGAACGCAATACCGGGAATACCAACCGCACCATATCCGTGCAGTCCGGGGCGAATGTCACGGTAACGGATACCATGAGCGTAGGCGTGGGGCATTCTCTTGTTGTGGATGGTAAGCTGAACATCAATAAGCTGACCTACACCGCCGGTGACACGACGCTGAGCGGTAGCGGTGTTACCACCATCACCGGTACGACCAACAAGACCGGTGGCACGCTGACGGTACAGAGCGGTGAACTCAACTTCAACGGAGCTACCACGCTGGATTCTCTGAATGTTTCCGGCGGTACCGTGAACCTGTCCGCAGATGCCTCTTCTATCTCAACGCTGACTCGTGCCGGCGGTACAGTCAATTTCCTGGCTGCCGATGATAAGACGACATATACGGTCAACTCCATGAACGGCGTGGGCTCCGGTACGCTGTATGTTGCAGATGGGGCTACGCTGAACGTCGGTTCCGTGTCGCATGGAGCTACCATCGGCGGCGGTAGTACCTATCGCGTGGATGGCACCATGAATGTATCCGGCAGCGTAGATATTAAGTATGGCTGGGGAGAATCCATCACCGGTATCGGTAAACTCAATGTGGAGAACAATCTGTCGCTCTCCACATGGGGCTCGACCAATATCGATATAGCCGAGCTGAACGTCAAGGGAAATCTGAATCTGGGCTCGTACCATATGCAGCACACCCTGAATCTGAACGGAGGTGTGACAAGTGTTCACGGAGCGGTGTCTCTTTCTGAGACCGGCGGTGCCACGGTGTTGAATATCTCCGGCGGTGAGCTCAAGCTGTATGGCTCCGGCACACTTAACAATGGACAGTTGAAACTTAATTCCGGTAAGCTGACACAGGTAGCCGGTGCGACCACCATTGCCAACAGCTTCTCCATGGCCGGAGGTGAGCTTAACCTCGAAGGCGGAAGCATGACGCTGACCTCCGTCCCGACGGTGAGCGGTGGCGTGGTCAATATCTCCGGCGGTGAGCTGGTGCTTGGCTCGGCGGATGTGGCGTCTGCGCTGTTGACCGGGGTGAATCAAATCAACCTGAGCGGTGGTGAGCTTGATTTGAGCGCCGGGGGCTTCTCCGCATCATCCGGAGGTATCGAATTCGGTACTGCCTTGACGGTGTCAGGCGGCGGGGTGATTGACCTTGGCAATAATCTGTCGGTTAATACCACGTATGATATCTTCACGCTCAAGGATGGCTCCTCTCTGGATTGGGAGAACATGGGGGACCATGTTTTGGTGAATGGTACGGCAGTCAGCCGATACAGCGGAGCTTCCCTTGCCGTAACCGATGCAGGAGTAGCTACGCTGAGCTTCTCTTCTTTGGAGAAGTCTTCCGTGTACTGGTCCGGCGGTGCGAGCGGGGCATGGGATTACGATGCATCTAACTGGGATTTGGGTGCAGCGGATGCGATTGCCGATAACAACGTCACTTTCTTGGAAAAAGACACGGTAGTCTTTGCTTCCGATGCTTCTGTGACGGTGGAAGACGGGGTATCTGTCGGAGGTTTGACCATTGAGGCAGGTAAGCATCTGACCACTACGGGTGAGATAGAGTTTGCCGATTCGGCAGTCATCACCACAGGTGCCGGCTCCAAGTGGACTCTGGCCTCCGGAACGGAGCAGGAACTCAGCAAGACGCAAATCAGCAGTGTTGCTGCTCTGGAAATTGGCAAGGGTGCTACGCTGACGGTGAGTGAGAGCTCAATGGCCGGTGGTTATACCGCCACCAATCTCTCCGGCGAGGGTACGGTGGAGCTCAACCTGTCTGCGACCTACGGTAATAAAATAAATGTCGGGACTGCTTTTAAGGGTGAGACCTATGTGACGGGTGGTTGCTTCTCCGTGACAAGTGCGGTTGTGGGAGAAACGCTGCGTTTGGCTTCCGGTGTCAATATGCAGTCTGATAAGACTGCCACCGTAGCGGCAAACCTCATTCTGGAGGGTGAGTCGATTGTTCACGCAAACTCCGGTAACCACATCACTTATTCCGGTTCTGTGACGGGTGACAACGGTGTGTACATCAGCCAGGCTTCCAGTTCTCATACCTTCAACGGCACGGTAGACCTGAAAGGCTTCCGAACAGCATCCGGAGCGGCAGTCAATTTCAACGGCAGTACCACGCTTGATGAAGCCTCTATCAGCCAAGCAACGGTCAGCTTTAACGGCAAGGCAACGCTGGCTTCGTTGACGCAGACCGGGGGTAAAGTTAACGCCAACGGCACGGTGGAGGTGACGGGCAAGCTCACAGGCTCCGGCGGTACACTGGGGCTGCAGAGCGGAGAGCTGAAGCTTTCTTACACCAAGGAAGATGGTAATACAATCAATCTGTTGGATGGTTCAATGAGCGGTTCAGCAGCCGGTACTCTGCGAGTGGCTAAGGATGCATCTGTTACCGTTGCCGGGCAAATCTGGGGCCGTAAGGATTCCTCTATTGTTCTGGAGCAGGGGGCTCTGCTGGTGAATACGGAGGATTCGGTACAGGTTTCCAATAGAGGCGCAGCCGAATCCTCCTTCCAAACCGCTAAAACGGTTAACGATGCTGAGTATTCTACCAACAATACCAACTGGGAATTGACCAATGTGCATCTGGCTTCTACGGCTGCTGCGGAAAAGACACTTACCAACAAGTTAATCAACTCTTCCGTGGAGAATGCCGGTAGTGGCAAGCTGACCGTGAGCAACACCGATAATACCCTGACGGATATCTATGCCACGGGTGGTGATTTGACGGTGTTGCAGGCGGCTACCGGGTTGGACATCAACGAATTGGTTGTGGGTGATAAGCTCGCGATGGCTGCTTATACCGGAACGGAGCAGGCAGAAGTGCAGGAGGCTGATGTCATTGTTCGCACATCTGCAAGCTTCGGCTCCGGTGCCAAGCTGAACGCCAACCTGACTCTGGCTTCCGGCTCTGAATTGAGCGTGGCAGAGGGTGGTGTGCTCCTTGGCAGCACGCTTACCCTCCAACAGGGTCTGACTCTGGATGAGAGCACCATGAAGCGTGTGAGCAGTCTGTCTGTCGGCGAGAGTCAGGTGCTCTTCACCGGGGTGGATACTCTGCGTCTTGCGACCTCTGCAACGGAATATCAGGAATTGTCCGGTACGAACAGCAGCCTCCTGGCCTCCACCTACTTCCACGAACTCAGCTCTGATTATCGGCTCTCCTATACGGTGAGTGAGGATTACGCCAATGGTGGCACGCTGTCGCTTACCTTGGCCGCCATTCCCGAGCCGACCACAACGACGCTGAGCCTGCTGGCTCTCTCTGCCTTGGCCATTCGTCGCCGCAGAAAGTAAAGCTATCCGAGACGGCGTAGCAGCCCTCGGCTCCTGACGGTGCCGAGGCATGCGCCGCTGGAAGTGTAGCCGTGGGGCGGAAGCCCGACTGCGAGCGCCCGGCATCGCACCGGTCGCTCAGGAGGTGCGCTTGTGATGTGGGCAAGGCGTATGGTTTTCTTCGCGTCGATGCAACGGAAATTGATTGCAAAGGTTTATCAATGAGGGTATACTCTGCCTGATATGAGCGATGAAGCAGAGGATTTGAATGAGTTTAACAGCTGGGATACCTTGGGCGCGATGCTGATGCTGACCATGGTCCCGGCCGTTATGAACTTTGTGTTCAATGATCAGGATGTGGTGGGGAGTGCGGTTATCGCCGGCATCGGCGTTGTTATCAGCGTGGCTGTGTTCGGACTGTCTCTGTTGACTCGCTGGCGGATTATCAGCCGAGTGGTGAATGCCTTGGGCTGTGTGTTGACCGCGCTCTATATTGCCTTGTGTGTTTACCTCTGGGTGTGGGGGGGAGATGATGCAGAACCTGTATCTGCAGACGCCCCGACGGTTCAACAGTAAAAAACACTTAGGAAAACCGAAAAAAATCGTTGCATTAAGAACATAGTGGTTGTATACTGAAGGCGCATGGTAGAGAATTGTTTATATATCCTCGCAGGCTATCTGATTGGCTCCATTCCTTTCGGATACATAGCCGGTCGTATCAATGGGATAGATTTGCGCGAGCATGGCTCTTGCAATATTGGCGCGACCAACACGGTACGAGTGCTTGGGAAGCGCTGGGGTATACCTGTTTTCATTCTGGATTTTCTGAAAGGCTTTGTCCCTCTGTTGTTGATGAAGAATCATCTGGGTGTAGAGGTGACGCAGTTTGATGCCGGACAGATGGGGTGGTTGGTTGCGATGCTGTTTGCTCTGGTGCTGGGGCATACCTTTACCTGTTTCCTGCGCTTCAAGGGCGGCAAGGGTGTGGCCACCACGGCCGGCTGTCTGGTGGCTCTCTCTCCGATGATTGGATTGTGGGCCATGCTGGGATGGTTAGTCTGTATGGTGCTGACTCGTTATGTCTCGCTTTCCAGCATGGTGGCAGGTGTAGCAATGATGGCTTCTGCCGGTTATATCTTCTGGTATCAGGATGGGGTGTGCAGCGTGGCAGACATGATGGTGCTGGGCCTTCTCTTCCTGGTGTTCGTACTGGTGGTGGTCAAGCATCGCAGCAATATCGTTCGCCTTTGCAAGGGAACGGAACCCAAGGCATTTTCATCTAAAAAATAATTTTATCGGTATGCAGAGAACATTCAAGAAGACAGCGGTCATCGGTGCCGGTGCATGGGGAACTGCTCTGGCATATACTGCCGGTCAGAGTGGGTGCGAAGTTGTGCTTTGGACCTATCTGGAGCGCGAAGCCGATGCCATTCGTGAGACTCGCAAGAGCCTGGTGGCGCCGATGGGGGCAAACCTTTTGCCGGAGAATGTGCAGGTGACCAGCAAGTGGGAGGATGTCGCCGGCGCCGATTTGGTGTTGGTGGTGGTTCCCAGCGTGGTAATGCGCAGCGTGGCGCAGTCCCTCGCCGAAGTCGGGCTGGCGGATGATGCCGTGGTGATGACTTGCTCCAAGGGTATTGAGAAGGATACGAACCTGCTGATGAGTGAGATTTTGGCTTCTGTGCTGAATTATCCCGTGGGGGCGCTTTCCGGACCGAATCATGCGGAGGATATCGTCCTGGGACTGCCGAGCCTGACGCTGATAGGATTTGAAGACCTTGAAATCGCCAAGGCGGTGCAGCAGCACCTGAGCACTCCGTTCCTGCGTATTTATACGACAACGGATGTGGTCGGCATGCAGCTGGGTGGCGCCATGAAGAACGTGTTTGCTCTTGCCGGCGGTATCTGTGCCGGATTAGGGCTGGGTGATAATGCCCGCGCAGCATTGGCCACCCGTGCACTGGCCGAAATGACCCGCATGGGAATGGCTCGCGGCGGTCGCATGGAAACATTCATGGGGCTTTCCGGCATGGGTGATTTGGTGGTGACCTGTTATTCTGAGCACAGCCGCAATCTGACGGCCGGTCGTCTGATAGCCGACGGTGTGCCGACGGAGGAGTGCCAGAAGCGCATCGGTCAGGTGGTGGAGGGTATTCCCAACACGCTTTCCGTGTACCAGCTGGCACACAATCTGGGAGTTCGCTCGCCGCTGACGGATGCTATGTACGATATCCTGTACAGCGGGAAGCCCGCAAGGCAGGCTCTGGATGAGCTGATGACCCGAGTGCTGCGGGAGGAGAACGTGATAGCCTGATTTTTCTGATGCCGATGTCAAATCGGCATCATTTGTGTAGAAGCGTCCGGTTGTGGTGCGTTCTATCCGGTATACAGATTTTAGATTATGGCTGAATCTCCTGAAAACCTGTGGCTTGCCGAGCTTTGGCTGGAGCATCGCGAACGCATCGCCCGTCTGCTGGTGCTGCGGATGCCCGTGGTATTGCAGCGCCGCATAGGCATTGATGACCTGTTGCAGGAGACGTATCTGGCCTGTGGTAAGCGGCTGGAGTTTCTGAAAGCTGAACCGGAGGTGCCTATGTATGCTAAGCTTCGTCGCTTGGCATTGCAGACTCTGTCAGATATGGAACGGCGACATCTGGCGGCCGGGAAGCGTGATGCCATGCGTGAGTATGCGCCGGAGGATGCTTCCATGATGGATGCCTGGGCGCAGTTTGCTGATTCTATCTCCAGCCCGCGTTCGCACATGGAGAGGGTGGAGCGGCAGCAGCAGATAAGGCTTTTGCTGACTCAATTGTCGCCGGCCGACAGGGAAATCCTGGAACTGCGCCATTTTGAGGAGCTGAGCAACGGAGAATGCGCTGCCGTGCTGGGCATAGAGGTGAAGGCTGCCAGCATCCGCTATGTTCGTGCCGTGAAGCGTTTCCGAGAGCTGATAGAGAAGTCCTATCCCTACATGCAGCATTAACTCCATGGATGAAGCTGAGAAAGAAGAGCTGGTGGCAACGCTGGTTGACGAGTACCTGGAGGCGTTCCGTCGGGGGGAAGCCCCATCGGTAGAGGAATTTGCTGCCTCTCATCCGGAATGCTGTGAAGAGTTGCTGGAACTGTTGCCGACCATGGTGGAAATGGAGGGCGTGAGCCGGACAGCCACCCGGGCAGCGCGGGATGTGGCGGCTTCTTATCCGGAACAGCTGGGGGGATACCGACTGCTGGAGCGTCTGGGACACGGCGGTATGGGGACGGTTTTCCGCGCGGAGCATGTGGCCCTTAAACGCGAGGTGGCCATCAAGATACTTTTCCCGTCCTGGAGTGCTGACGAGCGTCATTGCGAGGCATTTGAAAAGGAATCGAGAGTAATTGCGGCGCTGCACCACACCAACATTGTGGAAGTATTCGGTGCCGGTCATGAAGGATGCTTCCGTTATTACGTCATGAGTCTGGTCAAGGGGAAGGGCGTTAGCCCGGCTGCTGTTCGCGAAGCCTTCCCCGGAATGCCATACCATCAGGCCGTAGCAAAGGTGGGAAGTCAGGCGGCGCGCGCGTTGGCCTATGCCCATTCGCAGGGGGTGCTGCATCGGGATGTGAAGCCGGGTAATCTTCTGCTGGATGCTGAGGGGGTGCTGTATGTAGGCGATTTCGGCTTGGCCACGGTGTTGAATCTGGGAGAGGACGCCCCATTGGTGACGCAGAGTCATGACGGCACCCTGCGCTATATGGCCCCGGAGCGCCTTTCCCGCGGGGAGAACTCATTTGCCGGCGACCAGTACAGCCTGGGTCTGACCCTGTATGAACTGGTAAGCGGGAGACCCGCTTTCCGGGAGGTGGATCCCGGCAATCTCATTCACCGTATCTGCTCCGAGCCGCTCCCCCCATTGGTGGGTGAGGGTGAACTGGGTGCCATCATTAACAAGAGTATTTCTTTCGACCCGGCGGATCGCTATGCGGACATGGCTGCGATGGCGGCAGATTTGCAGCGTTATCTGGAAGGGATGCCGGTGATGGCTCGCCCGGCTTCGCTGTTGCGACGCTACAGGATGTGGATGCGCCGCCGTCCGGCCGTAGCGATGTGGAGTCATCTGGCTGTGGGATTGGTGGGGCTGTTGTTTGTGAGCATCACTTGGGGATATGCGAATGAAAACGAACAGCGCCACCGCGCAGAGCAGAATGCGCAGATTGCGGATGCTGCCTTGGAGCGTATTTTTAACAGCATGCTGAGTACGGACAGCGAGGGTGAGGCTTCCTTGCAGGTAACCCGAGCCGATGCGCGCCTGCTGCAGGACCTCATGCCCTATTATGAGCAGATTGCCTCCCAGGCAGAAGGTGGCGGAGCCGATATGGGAACCGCTTGCTATACTCTGGCCACCATTGCTCACCGGACAGGAGATGCGGATACGGCGCGCCTTTATTTCCGCCGTGCGCTGGAAACGCTGCTCCCGGATACTGCGGAGTATGCCCGTGCCGTGAATGGTCTTGCCCTTTGCTTGTGGGAAAACAAGGAAACACGGGCAGAAGCCCGGGATTTGTTAGAGAAATTGGTGAGCCGCGGGAAGTCGAAGACAGATTTTGATGTGCGTGTGGAGCAGGTGAGGGCATTGCTGCTGTTGGCAGACCCGCACCGGGGAAATCGTCATTATCGCCGAAATCGGAATCCGCAGGAGTGGCAGGAGATGCAGGATCGCCGCAAGGATTACATGACTCAGGCTGTTGAGCTTGTGCGCGGGCTTGTGGATGAGAAGCCGGAGCATGAGCCGTCGCGCCTTTTCCAGCTGCTGTTGCTCGAAGAGCTGCCGCCGGGGGAATGGAAAGACCGCTTGTCGCCTCATGGTGAGAAATTTGCAACGCTTTTGGAGGACTTGCTTCGCCGCCATCCGGAGAGCCGCGCCTATCGCCGGGCTTTTGTGCAGCATCAGTTACGTCGGCGCGGAAAGGTGCAGCTTTCCGCATCGCTCATGGAGGCCACGTTTCGCGCCGTGGAATACGCCCAGGGTCTGCTGGCAGAATCTCCGTCGGACAGCAGTCTGTTGCTGATGTATCTTGCCATACGTGATAGGTATGCTCTCATGCTCAATAAGCAGGGCTTGGATTTGGAAACAATGATTTTCAATGAAAAAACGCTCGGCGTACTTTCTCTGCTGACCAGCAGAGCGGATTTTACCCCGGAAATGCGGGAGCAGCTGGTGATGCTGGTCTCCATGCACCCCACAGAGGAGGGCGCGCGCGCCCAGCAGGAGGCTGAAATTTCCCTGCTGTTGCAGTGCTATGACGAACAACGCATGCAGGAGCTGCGCTCCCGCATGCGTCAGATGCGGCATCGCAGACATTCGTGGGGACGGCCTCCTCAGCTTTCCCCCGAACGCCCGATGCGTTAAGGCTTGAGTATTTTTTCCGCCAGTTCGATGATGTTACCCTGCGGTTTGGTCAAAAGCGGGGTATCGGAAGAGGCGAAGTTGGTTTCAATGGAATCCACGCTGGCACTGAGCTCATGGCTGGTGGAAACCGCTTCGCCATTGTTGGTGTTGCTTTCTTCGGCTGAGCGTCCGCTTTCTCCGGCGATAGCCTGGCCGCTCAATTCCTGAGCGCGTGCATGGAAGTAGGCTTTCCAACGGGGCAGGTAGTAGTGTGTCATCAGCTCGGCGAGCTGGCGGTGGGCATAGTCATTGAGCGTGGTGCCGGATTTGGGGACCCATGTGGTGAAGAGCTGTTTGAGCGCTTTGCTCATCTGCTCCTGCGCTTCCTTATTTTTGCCGGCTTTGCTCTCGGCTTCTTTCAGGTAACGTCCCAGCAGGAAATACTCTGAGGTGGCCAGTACCTCCGCCGTCTGCTCAATCAGCTGCAGGTAAGCCTTGCTTTCTCGCTCGAAGGCTGCTTTGTCTTTTGCATCAAACGCGGCTTTGCACTTGGGCAACTGTTCGCGAGCCGTGTCTGCCAGCACCTGGCGGCACAGGTCTGCCATGTCGTAACGCCATGTGGGCAGGGTGTCGAGCTTGAGCTTCTTGCCCGCCTCCAGCATCAGAGCCGCTGCCCGGCGCACATCCTGAAAATTATAGTAATTGTCGGGTTTTGACCAAGTGGACGCCTTTCTCGCCGTCAGACTCGGGCGTGCGCACATGATGTTTTCCTGGCAGCCTTCCTGAAGCCGAACCGGAGAATACACACTGGTGACGAGCAGCTCCAATGCTTTGATGATGTCTGCATCATCTGTGCCGTAACGCCCTTTGGCATAACCGGCGAGGAACTTGGCGCGGTCGATGGGGCCGTTGGTATTGATTCGCTCCGTCACCATGGCATAATACAGCGGGTTCACCTCCAGACCCTCGGAGAGCAGGCCGATTCCTATGGCGCCGCCAATATCCGACGCCATGTTTTCCAGCAGGGGAATGCCGCCATAGAGACCATGGTTGCCGCCGAAGTTGGCAAGTTCGCACCACACATGCGGGCATCCCTGATAATTGCGGGAAATGTTGTGGTTTGCGCTCATGTTCTTGTCGAGCGCCAGAATGATGGTCTGCTTCGGATTGGTGCCGCTGAGCAGTTGAGCCGAGGGGTTGTGTCCCCACGCCTGAATGAGCCAAGTGGCTCCCGGTGCCGCTTTCTGCATGGCTCCTTGGACCGCTGCGGCCGCTTCTTTCAGGGGAGTGCCACCCTGATTGCCGCCTTCGTGGAAAAGGTCGCCTCCGAAGTATTTGCCTTGATAGCCGTATACTTTCTTGAGGTTCTTGTACCAGAGGGCTGCAATTTTCCCGAACACCGGGTCGGTCGGTTGCAGAATGGCGGGGCGCTCGTACTGGTGACACCACTTGCCCTGAGGTATCAGCTTGCCGCCGATTTTTGCAGCATCACTGCCGCTGGGCAGGAACCCCACGTAGCCTTGCAGGACGGGTTCCATCCCCAGTTCGCGAAGCCTTTTTACAATGAACTTGCCTAATTTTGTCTCCTGCGCAATGATATCGCGGTGTACCGGACCGCCTTCTCCTTCCAGGTTGCCCATGTGCCACCATGCGCTGTAGGCAGGGTTCGCGATGAAGGATTCTATCCGTTCTTTCGTATACCCTAAGTCTGTCAGAAAAGCTTTCCAGACGCTTTCCAGCCCGGGCGTGACCAGCACGGCGTAGTAACCGCTCAGCGCCAGCATGTCCAGCTCTCGTTCCCAGCGGTTTTGGTTCCAGTGAGCACCGGTGTAGCTGAGCGTGCAGTAATTGTAGGCGTAATTAAACTTATGCGTGGCAGGAACTGTTATCTTTTCCTTCGGAAGAATGAATTTGGCACCGGATGTATTGTCTCCGTTCTGCGAAAAATGCACATGTGCCACATTCCGCAGATAGTAGCCGTAGGCTCGCACGCATTCTCTTGTGTTGGCGGCGGTTATGTGCAGTTTTCCTCCCTGAGCCTCAAGGGTAGGTTCCTTCACTTTCTTGTTCAGCGAGAATACAACGGAATCGGCAAATTGAGGCGTAACTCTCTTGACGACAGCCGCAGCCGCCGGTACTTTTACCTTTGCTTTCGCTTTTGATTTCGATTTGGCTTTCGCTTTTACCGGAGCGGCAGAACAAGGCGCCACCAGGCAAACAGCCGGTGCGAGTGCTGCCGCTACACACGTTGTGTAAAAATGGTAGTTCATTTTGTAAAAAGTCAGCCGGCTGGAGCGCCGGCTGATGGGGTAAGGGGTTATTTCCAGGATTTAACGTTGGAGATGTTGTCCTCGTTGTCACCATCATTGGTTCGCCCGTTGCCTCTGCCATCCGGCCCCAGAGAGAAGATATCGAAGTCCGGGTTCATGCCGTTACCGGTCTTGCCGCTTTCTGTCTGACCTTCGTAGCCGAGGCGATAGCGGTAGGTGTTGCCCCACGGATCCATGATGACGTATACCTTGCCGCGGGCATTCTTGGTGCCGCCGGAGCCTTTGATTCGAACCTTGACCACGGGGATGCCTTCCTGCTGTTCGGTATCCTTGGAGGAGACCACGTAGAAAGATTCGCAATAAGGCATCTGCACCTCGCCGTTTTCGTCATCCGGCTCGCCGTCGTTGTCCTCGTCTCGGCTGAGCATTTCGTACATGACGTTGGAGCTCACCTCGTCACCGCGACCATCCGGCAGGTAGCCGGCATTGTCTGCGCGGTAGGCATTCACGGATGCTTCCAGCAGCTGCACCTGCGTTTCTGCCGTTGTTCTCATGGAGCGGGACTGAATGTAGGCTGTTGCCTGCCACATGCCGGCGGCCAGAAAAGCCAGAACGCCCACGACGATGAGGATTTCAATGAGTGTGAAACCCTTTCGCTGTCTGTTGAGATGCAGTTTCATGTCGATTTTTACACGTTTTTGATGATTTCCATCATCGGCATGAACATGGCCAGCACGATACCGCCCACCACAACGGCGAGGAACACAATCATGAGCGGTTCCAGCATGGCGGTAAGGGCTGATACGGCATTGTCCACCTCTTCATCATATACCTCTGCTACTTTCAGCAGCATGTCCGGCAGCTGGCCTGTCTCTTCACCCACGTCCACCATGGAAATCATCATGGGCGGGAACACATCGCAGGCAGACATCGGCGTGACGATGGATTCGCCCTCTCGCACGGAGTCATGAATCTTCGTGATGGCATCGGCCACAATCACATTACCGGCAGTATCGCGGGTAATGAGCAGTGCCTGCAGAATCGGCACACCGGAAGCCACCAGCGTACCAAAGGTGCGGGAGAATCGGGTCACGGCGCTCACTTTGTTGAGGTGGCCCAGCTTGGGAATCTTCAGCATGAATCGATCCATGACGCGTGCACCCTTGGGAGTTTTCTTCCAGAAGCCGACGCCAATGCCGGCAGCTACCAGCAGCACAATGAATACAAAAGCATTCGGTACCACCGGGATGATGTCATCATGGATACAGTAGTCGGAGAAGTTAAACACGAACCGGGAGAGAGCGGGCAGCTCCATGTTCTGGCCTTCAAACATCTCCTTGAACTTGGGCACGATGGCCAGCATGAGGAAGACAAGAATACCCACGGAAATCACCAGAATGATGACGGGGTACACCATGGCGGAAACCACCTTGCCGCGCAGGCGGTTGGCCTTTTCCTGGTATTCTGCCAAACGCTTGAGCACGACTTCCAGCACACCGCCCAGCTCACCGGCCTTTACCATGTTCACAAACAGCTTGTTGAACATCTTGGGATAAGCCCCCAAGGCTTCGGAGAAGGTGGAGCCACCCTGCACGGATTCGCCGAGCGCGCCAATGGTAGCGCGCAGGTCAGGATTGGGTTCCTGTTTGGAGAGCACGTTGAGACTCTGGAGCAGGGGAAGACCGGCGTCAATCAGCGTGGCAAGCTGGCGTGTGAACACCATCATTTCCTTCTGCTTGACCTTGGCTCCGGCGCGCCCGGACTTCTTCTCCTTCTTGGCTCCTTTGCCTCCTTTCTTCGTCGCTTTCTTCTTTTCGGCGGCCTTGGCTTCAGCCTTGGTGCTTTCCACGCATTCGCGTACCAGAAGCCCCTGGCTGCGTACCATCTCCATGGCGGCTATTTTATTGTCGGCCGTGATGAAGCCGGTTTTCTCTGCGCCATTCTGATCCAGCGCGGTGTATCTGAAATTAGGCATATAATTGCGTTTGGTTAGAAAAGTTGTTCAGCTTGTTAAAAAATAGCAGATGTGAGGCGTGGCGTCAAGTTTAAGTGTACTTGAGTACCTCTTCAATCGTGGTATGCCCCTCAAAAATGTTCTGAATGCCGTTTTCTCGGAGGGTAGACATACCCAGCTCAATGGCTTTTTGTTTCAGAACGATGGACGGAACATTCTGGGTAATGAGGTCCTTGATGGGGTCGGTCACGTTGAGCAGCTCGTGGATACCCTTTCGGCCCTTGTAGCCGGTGTGGGCACATTTATCACAGCGAGCACCGGTGTAGAACTGCTGCTGGCCGATGAGCGCGGGATTGATGCCCAGACGGTTGAGCAGGGTGGCGGAGGGAGTGTAAGCTGTCTTGCAGTACGGGCAGATGGTGCGCACAAGACGTTGACCCAGTACGCCCAGCAGCGTGGCTGCCAGCAGGAAGGGCTGCACGCCCATATCCACGAAACGGGTCACGGCGCCGGCGGCGTCATTCGTGTGCAGGGTGGAGAGCACAAGGTGACCCGTCAGAGCGGCCTGAATGGCAATCTGTGCGGTATCCTTGTCTCGAATTTCGCCCACCAGAATGCGGTCGGGGTCCTGACGGAGGAAGGCGCGCAGTACGCGGGGGAATGTCACGCCGATGGCTTCGTTGATGGGGACCTGCACGATGCCGTCGATATCGTATTCCACGGGGTCTTCTGCGGTGAGCAGCTTGGAATCCTCGGTGTTCACCTCGCGCAGAGCCGCATAGAGCGTCGTCGTTTTACCGGAGCCGGTGGGCCCGGTCACCACAAAGATGCCGTTGGGCTTGTTCACCGTGTCGATGATATATTCATGCAGCTTGGGATCGAGGTTGAGGTTGTTGAGGTCGAGGCTCACGCTGCCTCGGTCAAGCACACGCATTACCACGGATTCGCCGTACTGCGTGGGCAGGGAGTTCACACGCATATCCACGCTGTGTTCACCCAAACGCATCACAATGCGACCGTCCTGCGGCACACGGCGCTCGGCGATATTCATGCCTGCCATCACCTTGACGCGGGAAATCACCGGGTTGGCCAGATGCACGGGCGGCGGTGCCATTTCATACAGGGCGCCGTCCACACGGTAGCGAATCTTAAATTCTTTTTCGAACGGCTCCAAGTGAATGTCGGATGCCTTTTCCTTAATGGCCTGCACAATCACCAGATTGACGAACTTAATCACCGGGGCAGAGTTGGCTTCCTCTGTGCCGTCCTGGCTGCCCACGCTCATGGTGCTCATCTCATTGAGCAGGTCGCCCATGGCTGCATCCGCGCCGCCGTAGCATTCCTGCAGGCGGGAGCGTACCTCGTAGTCGGCGGCTACGTAGAGGTAGATGTCCTGCCCGGTAGCCAAGCGGAGGTCATCGATGGTCTGCGGATTCAGCGGATCTTCCAGGCAGACGTAGAGACCCTCACCCTCTCGGTACTCGATGGGCAGGGCGCCGTGCATGCGAGCCTGCGGACCGGGAATCATATCCAGCACCTCCTGCGGGGGATAGAAATCCACCAGCGAGATGTACTGGGCACCCACTTCCGTGGCGATGACATTCCAGAAATCTTCCGGGGAGCCGATGATGCCGAAATCGATGAGGGTTTCCCACACCTCCTTGCCGCTGTTGGACATCTCGTCCTTGATGTCGCGGGCAACGGCCTTGTCCAGCATGCCGTTATTGATGAAAACATCCAGTGTTACATCGTTATTCATAACTCAGTGAAAATCGGGGATAAATGTGATAGATACCTGTTTCAGTTGCATCAGCTGGCATCGCCTGCGGTTACGCGGATAATTTCATCGGCAGAGGTGAGACCGGCCATGACCTTGCGGATGCCGTCTTCTCGCAGCGTGCGCATGCCCAGTTCGCGGGCGCGCTTGCGCAGCTGGGCAGAGGTTAAGTCGGAGTTGACCAGCCCGCGTACATCATCCGATATCTCGAAAATTTCAAAGATGCCAAGACGTCCCTTCATGCCCTTGCCTCGGCATTTTTCGCAGCCGCCGGGGCGGGGAACCATGACCTGACGGTTGATATCTACTCCGAGCGTGGTGGCCTGCTTGGGGGTCATGTGTCCGGGAATCTTGCAGCTGCAGAGACTGCGGCAGAGACGCTGGGCCATGATGGCGCGCACGGCAGAGGCGATAAGGAAGCGGTCAACGCCCATATCGGCCAGACGGGCCACGGAGGACGGAGCGTCATTGGTGTGGAGGGTGGAGAGGACGAGGTGACCTGTCATGGCAGCCTGGATGGCGATGCTGGCGGTCTCCCCGTCTCGAATTTCACCAATCATGATGATGTTCGGCGCCTGGCGCAGCATGGCGCGCAGTGCGGCGGCGAAGGTCATGCCGATTTCCGAGCGAATCATCACCTGGTTAATGCCGGAGAGCTCGTATTCCACGGGGTCTTCCGCGGTGATAATCTTTTTGTCCGGTCGGTTCAGGTGGTTCAGACAGGCGTAGAGTGTTGTCGTTTTACCGGAACCGGTGGGACCTGTCACCAGAATCACGCCATCGGGCAGCGTTACCAGTCGGTCAAAGGTTGCTTCGTCATCGGAGAGGAAGCCCAGCTGCGGCAGACCCAGTGCCAGAGCGGATTTGTCCAGAATACGCATGACCACGGACTCACCATGGTTGGTGGGTACAGTGCTGACACGGAGGTCGATGTGTGCGCCGTCCTTCAGGTCAAGCTCGATACGGCCGTCCTGCGGGACTCGCTTCTCTGCAATGCTCATGGAGGTGCTCATTACCTTGAGACGTGCCACAATCGGGCCGAGCAGCTTCTTGGGATGCGTGGCGACCTCCACCAGTCGGCCGTCCACTCGGTAGCGCATGCGTACGCGGTCTTCCATGGGCTCGATATGAATATCGGAGGCCCGCATGGCGTGTGCCTCATTGAACATGTTGTCAATCAGCTCAATAATCGGGGCTTCGGTATCGCCCTTGGCGTATTTTTTCTGTTCGGGATAATACTTTTCGAGCGCCTTCTTCATCTCCTTTTCGGAGGTGACAAAGAACGAGACATCGCAGCCCAGGAACTGGGGCAGGCTGTCCATGGTGTTCATGTCGAAGGGGTCGGTGATGGCCACCTGCAGCGAGAATCCGTCATCGCCCAGCGGCATGAAACCCACGCGGCGAGCCAGCTCCGGCTTGACGCGGGCAACAATGGCGGGGTCAACCTCAAAGGAGGAAATCTCCACATATTCCAGTCCGGAATTGGAGGCGGCAATCTGTGCGATGTATTCGCCTGTCAGGTAACCATTGTTGATGAGGTGTTCAATAACGCTGTCCAGAGGGGAAAGCTGCTGGCGTACAGCATCCAGAGTGCCCTCATCGATGGCACCGGCCTCCACCAGGAGTTGCAGAAGGAAAGATTCGTTCGAGTACACGGGATTGAGAGAGGTAAAGTATATGACGAAACAGCGCAGCACACGTCTACGCACTTTCCGTAGTCTACACCATGCAATGCGCTCCGTCAATCTCCCAGTTTCAAAAAAATGTCGATTTTGCGGCATTTTTGTGTTAAAAACTTGCTGTCGCACGCGTGCGTGTGGTATAAGTGTGGCGATGATAAGGTGTTTATTGCTGATAATGTTGCTTCTGTGTGCCGGAATGCACACTCTGTCTGCTCAACCGTCGGAAGATGAGCTGCTGCCGGAGGCGGAGATAGGCGAGGCGCTGCCGGAAGAGGAAATGACGGAGGCGGAAAAGGCGTTGCGCGACACGATTCATGCGCGCGGACAGGAGCTTGTGGAGTTGTTGCGAAAGGTGCAGAATGCAGAGACGGCGGGTAAGCATGCCGCCCGCATTCGGGAGCTGCTGCTGTGGGAGCCGGATGCAGCAGTGCTGGAGCAGGTCGATGAGGAGTTGCTCGCGGTGGAATTTATGGAGTCGTTTGAAGCAATCGCCACGGAGTTGTCACGCCTGGCAGAGCATAAATTCTACGGCGAGGAGAGCCTGCAGGAGCTTATGCAGTATTTTGAAGCGGAATTGGAAGAAGAAACTCCCTGATATGCCGCATTCACTCGTTGCTTTTACTATCAATATCTGATACGATGCCTCCACATATGGCAAATACATCTCTTTCCCCGGAAGTGGCAAAGCTGGCTATGGAGCTGGCGTCTGCCTTCGCTCAGTCGCAGAAAGTTGTTTCCGCCAAGGCCCGTATCGGCCTTTTCTACCAGAACCCCGCCGCTACGGATCTTTTCCGCAAAGTGAGCGAGTACGGCGAAACGCTGCGTAACAAGCATATGGAGGGTATGCCCCCCAGCGAGAGCGAGATTGCCGAGTTCGATAAACTGCGTCAGGATGTGGTGAACAACCCGCTTTGCAAGGGCTTCCTGGAGGCTCGTCAGGAGCTGGACGAAATGCTTGCCGTGGTGAATCAGTACATGGTGATGGCCATTGAAAAGGGCTCGACTCCCACGGATGAAGAGGTGGCAGATGCCATGACTCAGCAGATGAGCTCCTGTTCCTGCGGCGGCCATTGCAGCGGCGATTGCGATGACTGCGACAATGATTCCTGCGACCATCATCACGCTGACGAGGACCACGAGTGCTGCGGAAACCACGGCGATGGTGAATGCTGCGGTAAGCACAAGCATGACGGCGAGTGCTGCGGTCGCCACAAGCACGACGGCGACCACGAGTGCCGCTGCAAGAACAAGAACTGATTAGTTTTCACTCCGAATTTTTCCCGCTTGTCCCGTTTGTCGGCATATTGGTCGGTCCTGTTGCCGATTCTGTCGCGGCTGCTCTTTTTTGTAGTGCTGCTGGCATTCCCTGTGCATGCGGCAAGGGTGTGGCTGCGGCAGTGGGACGTGCCCTTTGAGCTGACACCGTGGGGAATGGCCGGTATCGGCGCGCTGGTGCTGTCGGTGCTGGTTATGGTGGTGGGGTGCTTTCTGCGCAAACGCACCCTGCTGCCGGCCGGTGCTCTGTGGGGGGTGTTGTTGCTGGCGGCTCTGTTTGTGAGTCTGGGGCACCTGCTGGCCTTTGCCTCCCTTTGGCAGTTGCATTTCCCGCTGTTGCTGACGATGGGGTGCATCTGCCTGACCTGGGGGCTGCTGCGTTGGTGGGCTTTGTTATTCTGGTGTCCTTTCATGGCGGTGGAAATGCTGCAATTCATCGGCTTCCACCAGTATGGTTCACGTATAAACTCCTTGGTGTTGGCAGAGACGTTTGAGGCGTCCATGGACGAGGCAATGGCCTATCTGACGCCGCTCAATCTGGTGCTGATGGTTCCGTTGCTGCTGTTGGTAGTTCTCTTCATCTGGTTACAGCTGCGTTTCCTGCGCCGTCGTTCCCGCTTGGAGTTGCTCAATACCGGACTGTTGTTCTGCGGGCTCTGTGGTGCTTTTGCCTCCTGTCTGCGACCGGCCGGGCAGACGGTGAACTATTATTGGCCTGCCTGTGAGCTGCCGGAACTGGTGACGGCGGTGACGGAAGCGTTTACCATCAACGAAGCCACCATCAATCAGGTAGTGAATCTGGATTCGCCGGCGGATAAGCATTCCACGCTTTCTCTTCTTTCCGGGAAAGAAGGTGTTGTTGTGTTGCTTCATATCGGAGAGAGTATTCGGGCGGACCGTATGAGTATCAACGGTTATAATCGCCCCACCACTCCCTTTCTGGCTTCTTGCGGTCAGCAGCTCATTAACTTTCCCTCCTGTATTTCTGCGGCCTGCGATACCTGCCAGGCACAGATTGCCATTCTGACCAACGGCCGTCGCAATATCAACGACAAGACGCCGGGTATGCAGCCATCCGTCGGCTCAGTCATTGATATTTTCGCCAAGCACGACTTTTCGGTCTATTCTTTCTTCGGACGTCGGTGTGCACAGAAACTCAAGTACGACCGCGTGGTGCAGCTGCTTACCCGCCAGTCGGAAGCCCGTTTCAACGCTCCCGGTTATCCCTGGACCTCTGTGGAGCAGATGAAGTCCGTCCTGACGGAGAATTCCGGGAAAAACCTTTTCTTCTTTATCAATAACGAGGGAAGTCACACACCATTTAACCATTACGATTGGGAAGATCCGCTCTTTACACCCACCACTCCGGATTTCCAGAATCCCGCATCCCAGTCCGAGGAGGTGAACAATGCCTACGACAACACGATTCATTACACGGATGAATTTTTCCGACGAGTGGCAGAGCTGCTGAGGGGGCGTCCGTTTATATACGTCTATGTGAGCGACCACGGCGAGTATCTGGGACACGATGGGCGTTGGGGGCGCGGTTTCCTTGGTCAGCATCCCGCGCTGTATCATGCAACGGATGGCTGCAAGGTGGGGATGTTCGTCCTGTATTCCCCGGAGTTTGCCGCGCTGCGTCCTCATTTTAACAAATCCTTGGAACAGCTGCGGGCGAATAGTCGGTTGACCGTGGCTCACGAACATATTTTCCACACGCTCCTCGGCCTTTTCGGAGTGACGACCCCCTACTATGACGGGACTCTGGATTTGACCTCCCCAGCCGTGCAGCCCTATACCGGACCTCAGCCTCCTCGCCAAGAGGGCTGATTCCTCGGGAATTTTTTCATTTATAATACACACGTTTCCATGAACACCAAACCTTGGATAAAAGCCGTTTTCAGCCCTACCGGCGGTTGCCATGCGATTGCTGATGCCATTGTGAGCGATGTCACGCGCACGCGGGATGTCGATTTGACTTTCCCCTGTGCCGCGCAGACAGTTGCGGAGGATATGCCGCTGCTGGCAGTAGTGCCGGTGTACGGCGGGCGCGTGCCGGAGCCTGCGCTGGAGAGACTGTCGATGCTGAAGGGGCAGGGAGGGCCCGCCGTTGCTGTGGTTGTCTATGGCAACCGCGCCTATGAGGATGCTCTGTTGGAACTCTCCGATACTCTTTCGGCAAACGGCTTCCGTGTGGTAGCCGCTGCTGCGTTCATTGCGGAGCATTCTGTCGTGCGCAGCATTGCCGCCGGTCGCCCGGATGCCGTGGATAAGCAGGTGGCGGTTGATTTTGGCCGCGCCGTCCTTTCCAAGCTTGCTCAGTCATCGGAGAATTGGACTTCACCGGAGATTCCGGGCAATCCGGAGTATCGGGAGCGCCCGAAGATGCCCGTTACGCCCGTGACGAACGATGCCTGCGGACACTGCGGCAGCTGCGCCTCCATGTGCCCGGTAGAGGCTATCCCCATGGATGACCCGCAGACCACGGATGCAGAGAAATGCATCCTCTGCATGCGCTGTGTGGAAATCTGTCCGCAGGACGCCCGTGCTCTCCCCGCTCCCATGTTGGAGGGCATGACCGCGCGGCTCATGCAGGTGGCAGCGGCTCCGAAACAGCCGGAGATTTACCTCTGATGCAGGCTCGTTTCCCGGAATGGCTACAGCAAGCATTCCCGAAGGAATGATTCAAATGCGGGGCCCAGTTGGGCGGGGTAGATGTGGAGAGTGTCTTCATGCCAGAAAACGGCACCTTGGGCAGAGCTGTTATCTAAAATCGCTTCGGGGTTGCCGCGTTCCCTCAGCGCAAGTCCCCAGAATTCCATATCCGACAGGGCTTGTATGGAGTGCATGTCGGAGCATTCATTCAGGTTGAAAACGCCCTGCCATCTGTCAACTTCAAGCCATGCAGAAAAAGCTCTCCCTTTTTCATCCTGATACCGAAATACCTGCTTTTCCAAACAGGCGTGCTCATCTTTCAAAGACATTTCCTGCCACTTGAAATACAAATATGATGGCAGTACGGGGAGGTGTATCGAATAAGGTGAACTAAGTACCTGCCTGCGGGTGTTCACTTCTTCGTTCCTTTTTCTTAACCAGAGAATGGGGTGGGTCAGCAGGGTTATGGAATCAGACGGATGAGCCGTATCTTGTGCTTTCATATATTTGATATGTTGTTATTGCCATGCAAGGCAGAGAGCCTTTTTCGCGTGACATGGATATTATAATGCTGTCAGATAGAAAAATCAAATATACAAAAACGATTGATAATCATATATTGCGGTTATGTATTGAGATTTTGTTTCGTAATAAAATGATGAAGTTGCTCTATGAAGAAAGTTGATAACCTGCCAAGGAGCCTGTTGCGATGATGAATAATGCCGATTCTGGCGCGCCCTCTGTTCTTCAGAGGAATAGCTGTGATTTTTGTGCCTGTTAATTCCGGATGAAGTGTGCTATGCGACAGGGTATAAGCATTGACTCCCATCAGCAGGTCATAGAGGGTGGCGCGGTCGCGTACTCTTATGTGTCGGCTCTTATCCAGTGCATTCAGCATTTCCTCTGTCAGGTAGAAAGAATCATGTTCCTTGTGTTCGAACGACACGTAGGGAAAATCCTGCAAGTCTTCCATGCTCAGTGATTCATTGTGAGCCAGAGGATGATTGATGCTCATAAATATGCGTGGGCTTGCTTCGCTGATTTCGGTGAATACCAAATCACGTTCCTTGAATGTTTTTTCAAGGATTTTTTCATTGGAATCGTTGAGATATATAACCCCTAACGCACTTCTCATGGTAGAGACATCTTCGATGATTTCTCCCATCTGGGTTTCTCTGATGGAAAAATCGAACTCATCGTCCTGATGCTTTCTGACCAGCACGATGAACGCCTGCACGGCAAATGAATAATGCAATGTGGATACGCAGTATTGTTTTTTTCGAGGCCCGGATGTCAGGTATTTTTCCTGTAGAATATCGGCATGATCCAGGACTTGCCTGACGTAGACAAGGAACTCCTCACCGTTTCGTGTGAGCCGTATCCCGGTACGGGTTCTGTCGAAAATAGGGAAGCCCAGCTCATCTTCTATTTCATGGATAGTTTTTGTCAGACTGGGTTGAGAGACAAAAAGCAAGCGCGCGGCCTTGGTGATGGAACCGTTTTCTGCGATGCTTACCAGATAACGCATCTTTTGTAGAGTCAAGCTGTTCATATATCAAATTGACCTGTCCTGATTATACCCAATAGAGGAGACGTAATCAAATGTTGTGATTTCTCTTTTTGTCATAACTGATGGCTATCTTACAGACACGTACCACACATAATCAGGAATTTTGTCAGAACCGTCATCAGCAGGAGGGCAAGCGGATAGGCGGTCGCATAGGCAATGACCGGGGCCTGTTTGTCCGTTTGGGCTGTAATGGCTCCGAGTGCCGGAGTGGAAGTCATGCCGCCGCAGATTCCCCCTAGCGATTCGGTCAAACTCAATCCCAGGAATTGCCGAGCCAGAATGTACCCGACGAGCAGAGGAACTATCGTTATAATCATCCCAATACCAAACATGGTGAAGCCATGGGTTCTCAATGTTTCGAGCAATGTTGCGCCGCCATTGACGCCGGCACCGGCAAGGAATAACATCAACGCGAACTCCATGAGCATGATTCGTGTGTTTCGTGGCATGTAGCCAACGACCGGGCCAATATGCCCCAGATGTCCCAGTATAAGGGAAACAAGCAGAGGTCCTCCGGCTGTTCCCAGACAAAATCCGTTGAAAAATTCGATTTTCCCGATAATAATGCCTGCGGCCACACCTGCGGAAAGCGAGAATATGTCCGTGGCATTGATGGCAGAGCTGCGGTGTTTACACATCGTCTTGAATGCCGCGATATCCTCAGGCTGTCCCACGATGGTCAGAACATCATTGCGGAAGATTTCTGTATCACCATTGGGGATGAAGGTATTACCCAACCGGGTGATTCGGGAAACCACAATGCCATAATTGCTGAGGGTATGGAGTTCTCGAAGTGTTTTGTTGCTGAGAGAGGGTTCCAGAAGGAGAACTTCTGCCATTTCATCTTTCAGGCGATGATTTTTGGGGGCATCCTTTTCTATATGTCCAAGCAAGGCGGCATCTCGCTCTACCCGGCTGAGTGCTCCGACCACAAAAAGCTGCTGATTGACCTCAAAAACATCTTCAGCGGTCAGGGGAACCAGCATCTCGTTCTTCATGACGCGGGTAGGACGGCATTGCAGTATTCCGTTTTCGATAGCAGCCATGATGCTCGTGCCGGAAAGTGCGTTGTTCTGAATCCTGATGACGCGTGTTACAATACGGTCAGGGTCAGTATTATTTTTCTCATGCTTTTCCGAAGTGTTAAGATTCTTTTTTAACAATTTCGGCAACAGCTGGACAAAAAGAACAACACCAATGACACCAAATGGATATGCCACACCATAACCGATGTTTATTTGTGCCGAATCCTGTCCGACGGCTTCAGCTGCTTCCAGTGCGGCGGCCAGCCCGGGTGTGCTCGTACAGGCACCGGCAAATAAGCCGGCACCAATTCCAAAATCTATGTTCAGTAAATAGCAGGCCAGCATAGTGACGCCCCAGCCGGTTCCCACCACGATGGCTGCCATTAACAAAAGTCTGCTGCCCTGGCTTCTCAGGGAGCCGAAGAAACGATTACCGACCCCAAGTCCGACACAGTACACGAACAAGGCTGTGCCGATAGTGGTCACCCCTGCCGGTACCTGCAAATGATAATGACCGGCAATCAATGCGGTGAACAGAACGCCGGAACTTCCGAGGGATATTCCCTTTATCGTTATGTTACCCAAGGCCAGTCCTGTTGCCAGAATTGCAAATAGAACAAACAAGGAATCATTCAGAATGTTGCTCATAATTGTAGGATGGAAAGCAGCTCCGCCTATATCACCGACTGAACTTTTTTTCAAGAACTTCCCGCAACTTCATCTCATACAAGTTATCTATCCTTAATCATAAGAAAAAGCAATATCCGAAATGCGGAGCCGGGTATAACGGGCTGATTAGGCTTGCTACCTGTTGAAAAAATCTTGAAGAAAACACGGGAATCTGCTACTCTCTGCGCGCGCTTTATCTCATGGCAGAAAAATTCGACATCAACTCGCTCAACGCAGCGCAGAAACAGGCGGTGCAGACGCTCAACGGCCCGGTGCTCATCCTGGCCGGTGCCGGTACGGGGAAGACTCGCACCGTTACCTGCCGTATCGCCAACATGATAGAGAAGGGGGCTAATCCGCGCGGGATTCTTGCCCTGACTTTCACCAACAAGGCCGCCAATGAAATGGCCGACCGCGTGGCCGGATTGGTGGATAAAAAGTCGGCCCGTGCCATGACGGTGTGTACCTTCCATTCGCTCTGTGTGCGCATCCTGCGTCAGGATATCGGGCGTCTGGGCTACAAAGAGAACTTTTCCATCTATACCGGCAGCGACCAGACCGGGCTGCTCAAGCGCCTCATCATGGAATACGGCGCGAGACGCGAGAAGCTGGAGCCGGGGCAAGTGCTGGCAGAGCTTTCCCGTGTGCGCAATCAAGGCTTGGGTATTGATAAGATCGAGGATACGCTCATTGCTGCCGTTTCCAAGGCCTACATGCGCGAGCTCAAGGCTCAGAATGCGGTGGATTTCGATGACCTGCTCATTCTGACGGAGCGCCTGTTGCGCGCTTATCCCGATGTCCATGACAAGTGGAACAAACGATTCAATTACATCACCGTGGATGAGTTTCAGGATACCAACTCGCTGCAGATGAGTTTGTTGCGTCAGCTGGTCGGCCCGGAGCACAATATCTGTGTGGTGGGTGATGATGATCAGTCTATCTACGGCTGGCGCGGCGCGCAGATTTCCAATATCCTGGACTTCGAGAGCTTTTTCCCCAACCCCACCGTCATCAAGCTGGAGGAAAACTACCGCTGCACCCGCCAGGTGCTGGATTGCGCCAACGAGCTGATTCGCCACAATGCCGGACGCCGTGATAAAACGCTTCGCACCAACAAGGAGGGAAAACACCCGGTGCGACTGTTGGCCATGCCCGGCTCAGAAGAAGAGGCAGAGTTCATTGCCGATGAGATTGAGACGCTCCGCGCCCGTGATTCTCTGGCGTGGGAGGATTTTGCCATTCTATTCCGCGCCAATGCGCAGAGCCGCCAGTTGGAAATGGCCATGCGCGAGCACCACATCCCTTACCGCATGGTGGGTACCAAGAGCTTTTTCGACAGACGCGAAGTCAAGGATTTGCTCAGTTACCTGCAAATGATGGACAACCCGGATGCCGACTTGCATCTGTTGCGGGTGCTCAATACGCCGCCGCGCGGTATCAGCCCCACCACGGCTTCCTTCGCCATCGATTGGAGCCGCGATAATAAGAAGAGCCTTTGGGCCACCTTGGTGGATATCTCGTTCCTGTCGGAATGCTCCACCCGTTCCCAGAACTGCATCACGGCTTTCACCGATATCGTGACACACTATGGCTCGGAGTTTGCTGCCAGTGAGCGTCCCTTTGTGGAAATTCTGGAGGAGTTTCTCAAGGAGATTGAGTACGAGGAATATATCGCTCGCACTTGCAAGACGGAGGAGGAGACGAACCGCCGTCTGGCCGCCATTGACGATATCAAGGTGGCGCTGCGCCAATTCTGGCTGCCGGGGCATAAGCTCACGGATTTTCTGGCCGGTATCTGTCTGGACAATGAGCGCGATGACGACGATATCGAGAAGAAGAGCGGGGTGTGTCTCATCACCATGCATGCCGCCAAGGGGCTGGAGTTCCCGCAGGTCTATATAGTCGGCGTGGAAGAAGGGCTTATCCCGCATTCCCGCTCGGTGGATGAGGGGAGTCTGGACGAGGAGCGCCGTCTTTTCTATGTGGGCATCACCCGCGCCCGCGAGCGCCTGACCATGACCTACTGCGCCAAGCGCAACCGCTACGGCCAAGAAGAACGCTGTCTCCCCTCCGGCTTTATCAAGGAGATTCCCGCCCGCATGTACGAGTATGTGGATTATGAGAAACTCATGAAGGAACCGGTTTCGCAGGATGAGCAGGACGATTTCTTCGCCTCTATCCGCAGTATGCTCGCAGATGACTGATGGTTAGCTGCGCATTCTCTTGACTTCTCCCTTAGCCTTTGCTACATTGGCAGCATGAGAGATTACTTCAATCCGCTGGTATTGCTGGTCGTGGTGGGTATGTTTGCCTGGGGTATGCTGGATGAGGATGGCAGCGGCGCTCAGGCCGGAGTGTGGGCGATGGCGGTGTGTGTGTCTGCCTTTCTGGTGAATGGCGCGTTGAGCCTGGCGCGGCTCATCACCCATCGTCCGGCGCTCATGGGGGTGGTTTGGAGTGTGGCCTATCTCATCCTGAGTGCCTGTGCCTGGGTGATGCTCCATGCGCCGGAATCAGATGTATACGAGGAGGAAAAGTCTGCTCTGAAAGCCCAGCTGGCAGCATGGAAAGAGCAGGGTAAGTCGCCCTTTGCCTCTGCTCAGCAGGAGCAGGATTGTTTGCTTGTTCTGGCGGCCGGATTGGGGAAGAATCAACTGCTGCGCGAGCTGCTGGCTCTGCCGGAGGCCGGACAGAATAGCGAGGTCTTGCAACAAGCGGCATTGGCTGCGGTGGAAAACGGGCGCCGCAAGTCTCTGCAGCTGCTGCTGGAGGGCGGGGTGAGCGCCGATGCTCGGGTTGCGGGCGGTTCGTTGCTCTGCGCAGCTGCGATTAACAGTCATCGCGATATCGCAGCGCTCCTGCTGGAACGCGGTGCCAATCCGAACGGTGCGGATGCCGATGGCGTGGCAGCGATTATGCATGCTGTCATCAATGATGATTTGCCCATGGCTCGCATGCTCATGCAGGCCGGGGCGAATCCTGCCGCCAAAGCCCCGGATGGGCGTGATGCTTTTAGCTGTTCCCGTACAGCAGAGATGGATGAGGTTCTGCAAAAAAAGAACTGAGAAGGGAACGGCCACGTGCCGGGCCGCATGTTAATTTGCCGTGCAGATGGTGTTCCGGGCGTTCTGCATTTTTTGTTCCGTTTCCTGCCATTCGGATTCCTCATCAGAGTCCGGCATAATGCCGCCCCCCGCATAGAGTCTGCAGAAATCCCGGAAGATGCGCATCCCGCGCAGCGCGACGTAAAGTCTGGCAGCCCCCGGGCTCACGGGGCCGAAGTATCCGGCGTAGCAGCTGCGGTGAATATCCGGTGTATCGCGGAGCAGGGCGCGTGCTTGCTCGAGCGGGAAGCCGCAGACCGCCGGAGTGGGCGGCAATTCCTGCAGCAGCGCCGGAAGCTTCGATGCCTCCATGGTGAAACGGAATCGTGTGCAGAGGTGCTCTATGCGACCGTTGCTCAAGGATTCCGTCGGTGATTCCTCCGGCTCATTCGCATGGCGTTGCAACACTTCGCGGATAAAGTCTGCCACAATGCCCTGTTCGCGCGTGTTCTTTTTGTCCCATGGGGCAGAGGAAAGGGGACGCGTACCGGCCAGGGCCATGGTGCTCCAACTTGAATCGCTTCCCTCTACCAGCAATTCCGGCGTGCTGAATAGCCATGTCCCCAGCTCCGGAGTGTGCAGCAACACGGTGAAAGTATTGGGAAACAGCTCACAGGCATGCTTGAAACTATGGGCGGGAGACACCCCGGGTGCCGCCACATCTGCTGTGCGCGCCAGCACGATTTTCTGCAGCACGGGCTTCTCCCCGCGCAGCAGAGCGGAAAAACGCCGGAACTGTCGGCCGTATTCCTCTCTGGTTGTGGCGGTTTCGCGGTCCGAGTCCCCCGGAAGGAGGGGAAATGCCTCCGGTGCCGGCGTTGCCCTGCATTCGTCCGGGATGAAGCAGGTATCTCCCTCAAATGTCGTTATGAGGAATCCCTGCCCGCTCGGTTGCGGCAGCGTTCGGCCGTCCTTCGCCATGCAGAACTGCACCTCTTCCCCCGGCAACCGATACAGCACAAACGCGCAGTGTCGGTGGCACAGCGCGTCTATATCCCTTGCTCGAATACCGGGCGTCATGCGCTTAACATACCCCGATACAGCACGGAATTCAAGCTTTTTTACTGCCTGTCCTGCTCATCCCGCTGCCGCCGGGGATGAATCCGGGCTTACTTCCAGAAAATGACAATTTCTGCCCGTGTTTCACCCTCGCAGGTAATGAGGTGGTGACTGCAGTTCCCTGAGATGAAGTGGGCTATCTGCATCTGTTCCCCGGCATGGCTTTCCCGGCGGAAGTTGATGCGGTAGCGCACCATGTCGCCGGCGGGGCGCAGGTCGGCGGGCAGGGTGTCGAGCGCCCAGATGAGGTAGGCGCTGTTGTTGATGTGGCCGTTGAAATCAATGTCTCTGCGGGAGGTCAACAGCTCTGCCGTGGCAGCAGGCTCCTCCGGGCGCGCAGGGAACTCCGTCTCCTCAGTAATGATGGACGGATTCGGATTATCCAGCGGCAGCCCTGTGCGCTTCAGCGGCACGGGACGGCGCGTGTCGAAGTTGATGATGACCCACAGCAAATCGGCGCGAGCCAGTACATTGCCGCTCTCATCCGTCATTTCCACGAAACGGCCGGCCTGCAGGGCAGAGGCTTTGCCGGTGTTGGTGCGCAGATAGACCTTCTCCTTCCATGCCGGGCGGCGCAGCATCTCGAAATCGCCTTGCACCTGAACCCATGCCGTACGGTTGGTCATCACCCAATCGTAGCCGAATCCATAGGAATCCGCATGTTCCTCTGCCATTTCCTGGCAGAAGTGCTGGAAGCATTCCGGCTTCATCAGCTTATCTGCTCCGCATTCATAGCTCGTTATCCGGTGGGGAAGGATGAGGTCTTGCATAGAGTCTACTCTAGTTTGTCTATTGTGAAATGTCAAGGAAAAGTAACAAAAAGAGCGAAAGTTAGGGTGCAGTTAGGTGTCGGAGGTAACTTTTAACTGTACATGGGGTTCAGAATATGCTAGCATGCGGAGCATGACTAAACTCAACACGTTCATGTTGATGGCAGCCATCGCTCTGGGCGGCTCTGCAGTGGCCGGTCCGGAAGCCATGCAGAACCTGCAGAAACCGCAGGCCGGTGTCCCCGCAGATTTTTCCTTTGGCGGGGAGAATGGCTGTGAGTTCATGCTGAATGGAAAAGCGTTTCAGATTCGCAGCGGCGAGATACACCCGCAGCGCGTGCCGCGTCAGTACTGGCAGCACCGCATCCGTGCCGCGAAGGCCATGGGGCTCAACACGATTGCCTTCTATGTGTTCTGGAATCAGCTGGAGCAGAAAGACGGCAGCTGGGATTTCAGCGGAATGAATGATATTGCCGCCTTCATCGATTTATGCCGCCGGGAGGGCATGTGGGTACTCTTCCGTCCCGGCCCCTTTGTGTGCGGTGAGTGGGATATGGGCGGTCTGCCGTCGTATCTTCTCAAGGACGGTCCGGCAGAGCTGCGCAACACGCGCAATCCGCAGTTCATGGAGGCGCAGACCCGCTATCTGGACAAAATGGCAGAGATTGCCATCCCCCGTCTGGCCAAAAACGGCGGCCCCATCCTGATGATTCAGCTGGAGAATGAATACGGCAGCTATCGCTCCCCGCACGATGAGGTGGCCTACATCGAATGGTTACGCGATTATTGGAAAGGCAAGGGCGCGGAACGCTTTTATCTGTCAGAGGGCAGTTCCCCCGGTCATCTGCGTTTTGTGATACCGGATGTGGCGGTGGGACTTGACCCGGCCGACCGCGAGAGCGACACTCGCCATGCCCGCAAGGTGGTGAAGAACGCCCCCGTGTTCTCCAGCGAGACTTATCCCGGCTGGCTGCGCCATTGGGGAGAGGGTAACTGGCTGCCCAGCCGCGGCACCCTCAATTCCGTGCGCTGGTACATGCAGAGCGGCTTCTCGTTCAACCTGTTTGTGTTGCACGGCGGCACGAGCTTCGGCCTGACCGCCGGCTCCAACTCGGATAACAATACCGGCGCCAACTTCATGCCCGACCTCACCAGCTATGACTACGGCTCCCCCATCGGCGAACACGGCAACCTGACGAAAGAGTACTTCGAGTACCGCGACATCATCCGCAAGGCTCTCCCCGCAGAGGCCAATATCCCGGAGCCTCCCGCCACGCCGGAAACTATGACCCTGCCGACTTTCACGCCGGAGTTGGTGTGTCCGTTCTTCCAAATCCGCAAGAAGGATGCCGGGCGCAGTGAGTTGCCGCGCACGCTGGAGAACGTGGGCCAGAACCAGGGTATCGTTGTCTACACCGCTACCGTGCCTGCGGGAGATGCGGCGCGTCTCCACATGACGGTGCGTGACTATGCTCAGGTCTACCTTGGTGCCGACCATGTCGGTGTCATCGACCGCCGCACCAACCCGACCGGCATCGACCTCCCCGCCCGCAAGGCTCCGCAGCCGCTCACCGTGGTGCTGGATACCTTCGGCCACGTGAACTTCTCTAATTTCATCGAAAAAGATGATAAGGGAATCATCGGTCCGGTGAAGCTGGGGGATACCGAGCTGAAAGGCTGGGAAATGAAGCTGCTTCCTTTGGATGCGGGCGAACCGCAGCCCGGCATGCCCAACCGTATGTGGACGCCCAACCTGAAAGGTGGTCTCTTCCGCGCAGAGATTGTGCTGGACAAGGTGGCCGATACCTTCCTGAACATGGAGAAGTGGCCCAAGGGCTACGTATGGGTGAACGGGCATCTGCTCGGCCGCTACTGGAACATCGGCCCGCAGTTCCGCCTCTATTGCCCCGCAGAGTTCCTGAACAAGGGCAAGAACACCATCACCATCCTCGATACCATGACCTCTTCCCCCGCCCCCATCCGCGGTGAGCTGGAGCGTAATATGGAGGTGAACAAAGTGACGGAAAGTCTCAACAATCAGTGGTAAATTGCTGCAAGTTACACAAAAGCCGTTCCCTGTTATCGGGGAACGGCTTTTTTGCTATGGTAAAAGATGGATTAAACGGAGATAGTTACTCGTAGGATTGCAGGAGTTCGATGCAGCGTTCGCTGTTGTAGCGGCGGGCGCGGTCGAGCGAGGTTTTGCCTTCGCTGTCGGGTTCGTTGGGGATGATGACTTCTGCATCCAGGAGAAGTTGCAGCGTGTCAACATCGTCTTCCAGCATGGCGTTTTCTGCCATAAGACGCTGTGTGTTGGGGTGGGTGATGCCCCGTTCCTGTAACTGCGCGAGCGCGGCTTCTTTTTGCGCGCGGCGGAGCAGCTGCATGCAGGCTTCGTGTTCATTGAGTCGGGCGGCGGTGTAGGCCGTTTCGCCGAACTCGGTGGTTGCGCCGGGAGCAATGCCGGGTGTGTTCAGCAATTCCTTTACGCAGTCGGTGTGGCCGAACCATGCGGCTGCGTACAAGGGGGTGATGCCGTTGTTATCTGCCTTGTTGACATCCGCACCGGCGGAAAGAAGGAATCGCAGGTTGTTCGTGAGCCCGTGTCGGGCGGCATGGAAGAGGGCGGTGCGGCCCTGTTTGTCCTGTGTGTTGATATCCGGGGCGTCAGGTTCTGTCCGCTGTTCCTGCAGCTGTTCTGTGTCCGGCTGCGCAGCGGCTTGCATGAGGCTTTCCACAGGGTCGGCCGGTTTCTGCAACAACAGGTATGCGATGCTGCCGGCTGTGAGTGCCGGAAACAGGATAATTCCGATGATGATCAAGGCTTTTTTCATGCGGACAGAAGTCTGCCCCGATGGCGGGCATGCGCATCGGGGCAGGGGGGGGGATGATAAGGGGGTTACTTGGTCAGGGAGATGAGCTCCATCTCGAAGATGAGGGTGGAGTTCGGGCCGATGCTGCCCGGACCATTGGCACCGTAGGCCAGATTGGCAGGAATGGTGACGCGCCATTTGGCACCCACGGGCATGAGCTTGAGGGCTTCTGTAAAGCCGGGGATGACCTGGCGGATGTTGAACTTGATGGGCTGCTTGGACTGGTCGAACACCGTGCCGTCCACCAGAGTGCCCTTGTACATCACCTCTGCGGTGGGGGCATTGCCGTGTTTGGCGGCATCGTACTTCTCCTCGCCGCCGGGGGTCAGGATTTCATACTGGAGACCGCTCTCCGTGGTCACCACGCCGTCCTTCTTTCCGTTTTCCTCCATGTACTGACGGCCGATTTCGAGATTCTTCGCGCCTTTTTCATCGGCACGCTTCTGGAGCATGGCGCCGAACTCGCGCTGGATGGATTGCACATCCGCAGCCATGATTTCCGGATCCATGTTTTCGTTGAGAGCATCGGTGATGCCCTTGGCAATCATATCGCCCATCAGGTCATCGGCCTTGACGCCGGGGAGCATCTGCGGCAGCATCTGCCCACCCATGTGGAAACCGACGATGTAGGACATCACTTTCTTGATTTGTTCCATATCAGACATGAAGACATATTAGCACCTTCCGGGGGGGGAAGGCAAGGCATGGCAGAGTCATAATGAAAGGCCGAGGTAATGTGAATTGTATGAAAAGCGTGTCCTGTCAGGTCTGAGGGCTTGACAATGCAGGCTAAGTGTAGTAGAGTACCCGCCCCATGAGAGGCTGCTTCACAATGATGGCTGCTGCCATGTTGCTTCCCCTGTCGGTGACGGCAGCGGATGCGGAAGCGCCGTCAACAGTGCTTCAATGCTGCCCGGTATGCACCGAATTATTGGATTTGTCACAGCAGATTGACCGCATCCTCCGCTCCGTGAGCGACCGAGAGAGTGCGGATAAGTCAGCGGATGAGCTGAAGGGCCTTCTGCAGCGGATGCAGAATCTCTGCGTCCAGCTGGAGACGCTGCCGGTATCGACACCGGAGGAAGCGCGGATGTTGTCTGATTCCATGCGGACGCTGACTCATATCTTCCAGAGTTACATTCCTGTTGTGGAGCGACTGATGGAGGTGAATGCCTACGGCTCGGAGAAACTGGTGAACGTGTTCAACCTCTACAAAGTGCGGGATGGATACGGTGCCGTACAGTCGCAGGAAGAGTCTCCCCGAGTGCAGGCGTGGCAGGAAGTGGCTGATTCTCTTGAAGAGGTGTTGTATCACGTCCGCAAGCTGAATACGGCGGCAGAGGTCAATCAGCAGATGCCCCGGCTTCGCGAAGCGGTGCAGCGGGTGGAACAGCGGTTGCAGGTGACTCAATCTGAAGGATATCACCATGAAATGCCCGCAAGCTGCCGGACGCAGATGTCTGCATTGTATCAAGAATTAAGGACCGAGATGACCCGCCTGTCCGGCGCCGGCCTGCTCACTGCCGAGTTGGCGGATTTGCTGAAGCGCTGTCATCAGTAAGCTTGGAAGCCTCCGGTGCCTTGTCGGATTTTTTTGCGGACAGAGCATCCATGACAGTTTTGACAGCAAGCGCCAGCAGCCCCAAGTCATCCAGCCACCCTACCACGGGCAGAATGTCCGGGATGCCGTCCAGCGGGGTGATGGTGTAGAGGATAACGGCTGTCAGGATGATGATGTTGCGCGGTGTTGCCGCTTTTTTATCCTTCAGGGAGCGGCGGAGCAACTGTATCGCTTCGCTCATTCGTAGGGCAACTTTGTTTTTTTTGCCGAATTTGCGCAGCCACGATTCAGCCGTGTTGCAGATGGATGCCTGCACCTTCGGGTCGCAGGCCTTGTCCCACCACTTACTTTGTTTCAATTCATCCAAGGTATGAATGAGGCGTTTCCGGAAGCCTGCAGGGCCGGGTTTGCTGCCGGACAGCAGAATGGGCAGCATGTCGCGGGCGGCGGCACGGGCCGGTTTCCCGCTTTCGGTGCGGGGAAGGTGGATTCTCAGGATATGGTGCGGGCGGTGGTGCTTGGGTAACTCGTATTCACAGGCTCGGCGCACTTCCGGTTCTGCCTCTGCCGGTCCCTCCCACAGCAGCGCCACACATTCACCGAGCTCGGGATGCGGAGCAGGCAGCGCCAGAACGCTGATGCCGCCGATGAGTGCCTGTAGCTTGTTTTCCAGCTCCTCTGCCTGAATCTTGATACCCCCGGAGTTAATGACGGCATCCCGCCGCCCCAGAATGAGAAAACGTCCGTCCGGCAGCAGCTCTGCCATGTCATTGGTCTGCAAGCGGCTGATACCCAGGTGCGGTACTGTCAGTTGCAGCGCGCCTTCTTCGTCCTTGCTCAGCTGTACTCCCGGCAGGGGCGTGTAGGCGGGGGAGGCCTCTTCGCCGTTGACGCGCCGCAGCGCGATGTGGGAGAGCGTTTCCGTCATGCCGTAGGAAGCATAGATGCGGCAGGTAAGTGACCGGAGGGATTGTTCCAACCTCGGGTCAATGAATCCTCCCCCCAGCAAGAGCGTGCCGATGCGTTCCAGCGCCTTTGCACCCTCGGGTTGAGCCAGAGTTCTGGCGGCCTGCAAGGGAACCATGGCAGCAAAATCAATGGGGGTGAACACCCGTTCCAACGGGCAGGAGGAAGGCTCTCGCACCAGCAGGTGAAGCCCCGCAGCCAATGCCCGCACCACCATCATTTTTCCCGCCACATATTGCAGCGGCAGACACAACAGCGCCTGCTGCCCGGCTTTCAGCCCGAAGATGCGGCAGCTCAATTCCGCTGATGCCAGCATGGCTCTCTTGTCTGCCTGCAGTGTGGTGGGCGTTCCCGTGGAGCCGGAGGTGTGCAGTTGCATGGTCGGCTCTGCTGCATACCATTTTGCAAGAAAATCGGCCAAATCGCGCAGGATGCCGTCTTTCCCGATTCTCCAAGTGTTCAGCGTTGCCGGGGTGACGGGTTCACCGTTGATGATAATGTCTGTGGGTAGGGGCTTCATGATGGGTGGTCAGAGTTCGAAACGGTGCTGAATCAGCACGTTGAAATGGTCGCCTGCACCCGGTACGGCAATGAGATGTTGGTCGCCGGGGTGCTCCGGTCTCGCTAGCTCTTTCAGGAAATCGCGCTGGCTCATGTATTGCACCACATCGCCCGGGCATTCGCGGGCCAGGCTGATGAGGTCGGTAAAGTTTACATCGGCGGTGATATCGCAGCGCCCGGTGAGCGGCGGTAATTCTTCCACACTGAGCATCTGGTGGGCTTTGTACCCGCGCAGACTGCCGTGCGGGCGGCGGTGGTACAGCGTTTCCACGAGCTCGCCGTAATCAATCGTTACCAGACTGCCGCAGCGCCAGAGCTTCTGCCAGGCGGCGTACCAGGCGTGATAACTCTCGTGCACTTCCACAATCTGCCCCTCCCGAGCCCAGCGCTCAAAAACGGAGGAGTTGGGAAGCGGTTGGCGGGAAGCTGCGCGGGTGATGCGTCCCTCCACCACGGAGAGACCCAGTTCCAGCCATTCTCCGCCCTGAAACACAAACTGGCGGGCCGGGAAAGCATCCGGCAGTTCGTTGCTGAAAATGAAAGCGCGCCCTTTCGCGTACTTGAGGGCTTCTTCTACCGTGGCATATACCCGCACAAATGTGCCGCAGGCCATTTTTTGGAAATCGCGCAGCGTGCGGGACTTGTCCACCATCAGGTAGCGAACTCGCAGACGGTCAAAAAAGCTCAGCGAACGGGCAATCCCCATGGCCAGATCTCCGTTGCCGCCGCCAATCTCCAGAAAAGGCAGGAAGCGCCCGCAGGCATCGCAGGCCTGTTTCCACTGTTTCACCAGACGTCGGGCAAGCAAGTCGCTGATGGTGGCAGAGGTGGAGAAATCGCCGCGCACGCCGATATCGGCGATATTGCTGTTGTAGTATCCCCCCTGTTCATCAAAGAGGGCCAGCTCCATGTATTTTTCCATGGAGAGCCAGTTGCCGTTGGCGACAATGTGCGGCGCGATATTCATGAAATCTTCTTTCAGAGCGAAAGCTCCAGCATCCGCTCCAACGGTTTGGCGGCGCGGCGGCGCAGGTCTTCCTCGATTCGCACCTCCGGTGCCATGTTGCGCAGACAGTCGCGGAGCTTCTGCAGGGTGTTGAGCTTCATGTATTCGCATTCATTGCAGGAGCATGTCTCAATGCCGGCACCGATGAACTCCTTGCCCGGCACAAGTTTGCGGAGACGATGCAGGATGCCGGTTTCCGTCACGATGATAAAACGGGCGGCCTTGCTGTCGCGGCAGTAGGGTATCATCTTTTCCGTGGAGCAGATGTGGTCTGCCAGCAGACGGATGGGTTCCTGACACTCCGGGTGGCATACCACTTCCGCGTCCGGGTATTGAGCCTTCATCTCCAGTACCTTGTCACGGCTGAAACGCTCGTGGACATGGCAGGCTCCGTTCCACATAGTCATGATGCGCCCCGTTTGCAGGCTGGTCCAGGCGCCCAGATTCCTGTCAGGCACAAAGAGAATCGGCCGGTCGGCGGGCGCGGTCTCGATGATGCGTTGGGCGTTGCCGCTTGTCACGATGACATCTGCCAGCGCTTTCACGCCGATGGAGCAGTTCACATACGCCACCACGTAGAAATTCTTGTCTGCATGCTCGTTCAGGAAGGCTTCCAACTCATCAGCAGGGCAGGATTGCTCCAGCGAACAGGCTGCGTTCAAATCCGGCAGCAGCACCGTGCGCCCGGGATTCAGAATGCAGGCTGTTTCTGCCATGAAATGCACCCCGCAGAACACAATCACATCACAGGTGGCTTCCTGTGCCTTGCGTGCCAGAGCCAGGGAATCCCCCACAAAATCAGCGATATCCTGTATTTCCGGGCGCTGGTAGCTGTGGGCCAGAATGATGGCATTGCGTTCTTTCTTGAGACGGAGAATCTCCTCTGTTAAATCCATGTCAGGCATGGACTCAGAGTATCACCCTTTGCCCGCCAAGTCAAGTCTCTGCCGTGTTCTTCCCTTGTTCGGATACATGTGAGTTACGCTGCTTTTGGAAATGTGGTCAGTCGAACATTTCCGGTTTGCGGCACGATGGCCTCTTTTCGTCAATGTTGCTGTGGAAATGAAAATCCCCCTGCCGGGAAGCCGGCAGGGGGGAATCAATGGCAGTCACGCCTTACGGAGATTCAAAGAGCTCACGCTGTTCCTGAATGAGATTGAAACTCTTGCGCATCATGGTGCGGGTTTCGTTCAGCAGGTTCAGGTACAGGATGGCTGTGCGGAAGCAGCCTTCGTCCTCGTTTTCGCGGATGAGGTGGCGGGTGATGCAGTCGGCAAAGTCACTGCTGAGGTCACCGGCCTGTTGCATCATGGCTTCCATGTTGCTGAAATCGGAGGATTTGAGCATCCGGCACATCCCGGGGTAGAAGGCGGCCAACTTGTCACTCATGGCGAGCAGGTCGCGGGCCTGTTCCTCGTTGAGCCCGGTGTGATTATTATCGATGTGCTTGTATCCGGCCTTCACGATGATGAGCAGGCTTTCAGCCACGGCCATGCTGCTCTCGTGGAGCCGCAGCAGGAGCTGTCCTCGGTGCGCCAGTCGGGGATTGAGCCCGTGCAGACTAGGCAGCACCTCGTCCTCTTTCATGGCTTTGAGCGTGCGTGATACCTCGCGGGCCTTGCGGCGCAGCCGCTTGAGGCCATCGCGATCTTCGTTGAGCAGGGCTTTCACCGTGGCGCGGTAGATACCCAGGATGCGGCCCATACGGTCGGCAGAAGCCTCGCCGATATTGAGCAGGGTGTTGCGGTCATCCAGATTAAGGACGTTGGTGTTGTCCTTGCTCTTGTTGCGGTGGAAGATGGCGGCTTTCACCAGGATGAAGGCGGCAACGGTCAGCATGATGCCCACACCCCACATGCCCAGGTAAAGCATGACCATGGCGGTGATGAAGGCTGCGGTGAGTGCCAGAAGCCCTGTCAGTAGCCAGCCGCCGATGACTGTCAGCACGCCGGTGATGCGGTATACCGCGCTGTCTCGTCCCCATGCACGGTCGGCGAGGGAGGTGCCCATGGCCACCATGAAAGTGACGTAGGTTGTGGAGAGCGGGAGCTTGAGCGAGGTGGCCAGCGAGATAAGCAGGGCAGAAATAGTCAGGTTCACCGAGGCTCGGATGAGGTCGAAAGCCTGCGTTTCATCTTCCTGCATGTCCAGCGGCTTAAAGCGGTTGCTGACTAAGCGCGCGATGGGGGCAGGGGTGATGGCTTTGATGCCGCGCAGCGCCGTGAGCGTGTAGCGCACCATGGCACGTGCCGGAGCACAGGAACCGAAGCGTTCCTTGCTGCCTCCCTTGCTGCGGGCGAGTTTCACTTCCGTGTCGGATACCGTGCGGGCTTTCTTGGAGAATACCAGCGCCGTCACCATGATGAGTCCGGCACCGATGAGATAGACGAGGTTGGCCTTGACCGGAGCTGCCAGACCACCCATTTTCAGCGTAGCCAGATCGCCGCCGGCAGCCACGTGGGCCGAGGCGATGTGCATGGAGGATTCCGCTGCCATAAATACGCCGATGAAGTTCACCAGGTCATTGCCCGCAAAGGCGAAGGCCAGAGCACCGGTGCCGGAGAGTACCGTGATTTTCAGCGTGTTGATGCGGAAGAGGTATTGCAGGATGGCAGAGATGATGTACCAACCCACCAGAGCCACCAGAGTGGCCATCAGGATATTATCATTGAGCCAGACCAGCGTGGACGGTTGCACCAGCGTGCTGCTCTTGAGTCCTTTGAACACCGCGAAGTAGGTGATGGCAGTCAGCGAGAGCGCGCACCACACAGCACCCACGTATTTATACATCTTTCGATATTGGAAGGTGAAGAGCAGGCGGGCTATCCACATGATGGCGCAGCCGCAGACGAAAGAGATGCCTACCGAGACGAAGATGCCGGAGATGATGGTCAGCGCCTTGGAGCTGTTGATATAAGCCCCCAGCTCCTGAGCAACTTCCGGACCACCGTGGCACATGGTGAAGATGGCGCCTGCCAGCGCTGCTCCCAGCAACTCGAACACCAGCGATACTGTAGTTGAGGTCGGCAGCCCGAAGGTGTTGAAGAGGTCGAGCAGAATCACATCCGTGAGCATGACTGCCAGGAACAGCAGCATCAAATCGTGAAAACTGAATGCCGCCGGAACAAATACGCCGCTGCGGGCGATTTCCATCATCCCCCCGGAAAAGGAGGCGCCCAGAACAACACCCACGGCAGCTACTGCCACAATGAAGCTGTGGCGCGCCACATTGCATCCGCGGGCGGAATTCAGGAAGTTGGCCGCGTCGTTTGTAATGCCTACCACCAGATCGTACACGGCCAGTAGCAGCAGGATTCCTAATATCACCATATACATAGTGCTCATAACGATTCCGTTTTTACCACATGCTCGCAGAAGATGCACGCTTCTGACTGTGAGTAAAACGCCACCTGTTCTGTGGCGTTTTCGCCACATAGCGGGAAATTCGGCTTGAAATTACGGGGGGAATGTGCCAGACTGCCTGCGTGAAAATGCCCGCAAACCAATGTCGAAAAAGAGTTTTGATGAACCGTCGATTACTGCCCGTTGTGTTGTCCGTGCAGATGATGGCACCGTGTGCTTCGGGGGAGACGCTCTGGGCTGAGGGGGTGAACGAGCAGGGGGGATGGTATGATTTCAATAAATCTCCTGACAGGTCTGATTCCGAGCTGTGCTGGGCGATTACGGCGGCGAATCTGATTGCTTGGTGGCAGGAGCATCGTGCGGATGTTATTCGCCCCGGTATCCCGCAGAACGAAAAGGTCTGGCAGGTAGTGCGCGAATCGTTCAACAATGAGGGAAGTGATCCGGATGAAGCAATGAATTGGTGGTTTTCCGGGGAGTATAAGCCGCAACAATCAACGAACGGTTTGTCGAACGCTGTGGTGCTTCGGCAGGATACAGGAGCCTATTATCCCGGTATGGACTGGAGGAAGATGCTGTATCGCGATCGTTCGCCACAGGTGTCTGCGGCAACTTTCACGCGCGCGTTTACAGAGGGATTCGGGCGCGGCGATGCCTTCTGGGTGGGGGTCAGCTTCCTGAAACCGGACGGGCAGCGTTATACGCATGCTATCACGGTGTGGGGGGTGGATTGCGAACAGGATGAAACGGGTGAAGTTCGGCTGACCGCGCTGTATATGGCGGATTCGGATGACAGGCGGCGGGCGTTGCACCGTATCCCCCTGCGGGAAAAAGACGGCTGCCTGATGTTCGACTGCTCAAGCCACCCGATATATGGGAGAATAGGAGATATCACGGTGAACAATTATACGGGCCTTCGATTGCGGGAAGAGCTCCGCATACCCGCTCCCGTGGAGGAGACGGCACAAAAAGATTGATTTTTTTGGCAGAGCGGCGTAGAATAGCCGCGTTATGAGTACTGCCAAAAAAGAGCTTCTGGATATTCTGCTTGCCAAGTCCATCAAAACCGGACATTTCATTCTGGCTTCCGGTAAGGAGAGCGATTTGTACTGCGATTGCCGCGTGACCACGCTGGATGCCCGCGGTGCCAACCTGATTGGTCAGCTGGGCTGGCAGCTGGTGCAGGAGGAAATCATGCCGAAGTTCCCGGGCGTCTCTGCCATCGGCGGTATGACCATGGGTGCAGACCCCATTTCTCTGGCTATCGGTATGGCCTCTGCCTCTGCTGAGCAGCCGCTGAAGGTCTTTACCGTGCGTAAGGAAGCCAAGGACCATGGCCGCGGCAAGCGCATTGAGGGTAACTTCGAACCCGGTCAGGAGATTGTGGTGGTGGATGATGTCATCACGACCGGCGGCTCTACCATCAAGGCTATTGATGCCATTGAGGCCGAGGGCGGCAAGGTGGTGGCAGCGCTGGTGCTGGTGGATCGCGAGGAAGGCGGTCGCGAGGCCATTGAGAGCCGAGGCGTGCCGGTGTTCCCCCTGTACACCCGCAAGAGCATTTTCGGCGATAAGTAAAGCCGCCCTTGTTTTGCTATGCTGCCGGTAATTGCAGGTGTGGAGGGGCTGACGCTGACTCCGCGTGAGCGCGAGTTGTTCACCCGCCTGCAGCCGGCAGGCTATATTCTCTTTACCCGCAACATTGCGGATTATGAGCTGACCCGCGAGCTGACGGATGAGCTGCGCCGCCTGACAACCGGACCGGATGAGCCCATCATCGCCATTGATCAGGAAGGCGGCCGCGTGGTGCGGACGGCAGAAATAGGGGTGCAGCTTCCCTCTGCCGCAGCGCTGGCACGGTCAGGGGACTCTCATCTGATATCTCAGGCGGCGTATTACAATGTGCGCGCCCTGACCACCATGGGAATCAACACGAATTTTGCTCCCGTGCTGGATATTGCTTCGCCCTATGCCAATGCGTTGCCCAGTCGGTGCTGGGGGGCGGATTCGCAGGAGGTTATCACCAATGCCGGTGTGTGGAACCGTCTGTTGCACCGCCGTGGGTTCATGACCTGCGGGAAGCATTTTCCCGGCATGGGGTTGGCAGAATGTGACCCCCACCACGATTTGCCGGTGCTGCATGGCACGCGGGATGATTTCCTGCGCGAAGCGGCGCTGCCGTTTACGGCGCTGATGCCGGAGCTGCCCTCGCTGATGATTGCCCACCTGCTGATACCGGAGATAGATGCCGAGCTGCCTACTTCCCTGTCTCCTGCGCTGGTGCAGGGCTTCCTGCGCGACCAGCTGGGGTACGAGGGCGTGGTGTTCACGGATGATTTGTGTATGGGAGCTATTGCCAAGCGGTATACTCCGGCAGAATCGGTGCCGTTGGCACTGCGGGCCGGCTGTGATTTGCCGCTGGTCTGTCACGATGCGGTGGAGTATCTGCCCGCCGTGGCCGCCGCTGTGGAAAAATTGCCGCAGGATGTGATGGAGCCCGTGGTGGAGCGGATAGAGCGCTTTCGCCGCTTCATTACGACCACTCCTCCCATGACATTTTTGGAGTGGAATGATTATTTAGCGGATGTGCGGGCGTTCTGCGCGTCCGTACCGGAGGTCGGGGCTGCTCCCGGTAGCCCGGTGCAGAATTATTGAATGCCGGGCATGTGCTCGGAGCAGCGTTGCGTGCGGATAGTCTCCGCTCAGTTGCCTTTTTCTTTCGTGAAAAATGAAATACAGCAGAAAGGTATGCTGATGAGCCCCCATAATACGGTTAGAAGGCCGAGGCCCATGATTTCTCCGTCGTGATTATCGGCGGGAGCGTTGCACATGAGCATGCAACCGATGGCGCAGCCCAGAGGGAAAATCAGCAGCAAGGCATCCGAGAACGGGGCATTTCGCTTCTGATACAGACTCAGTGACAGAATTGCCAGAGGGGAGAAAATCGGACTTCCGTAGAAACTCAGTAATGACAACAGGCCTATTACAGAATGCATGGATAAATCGAATCTGAAGTGTCGAAAGCAGACGGTGATAAACGTCGCTGCAGTCACGATACCCAAGATAATCAGCGCGTAGCTCATGCTGCGCCCATTGTTGGTGAATGGCGGTTTCTTTGGCGGGACAGACGGGAAATCCGGCGGAACCGGGTGGTCGGGGAGCTTTTTTGATGCACTCATGAGCTCGGTGGAGGTTTAGCGATTCCATATTGTGCTGCCGTTTTCCACCCGGCAGATGGGCAGGGGGCAGGGGCTGTCTCGTAGCCAGTCAAGATGGGTAGTGGTGATGAATACCTGCGAATCTTCCGGCAGGCTGCTGAGCAGCGCCCGGCGTCGCAACGGGTCAAGTTCCCCAAAAATATCATCTATCAACAGAATGGGCGGCTGACCGGTTTCTTCTTGCAAGAGACTGCACTGTGCCAGCAGTAGTGCCGTTGCCAGCGTGCGTTGTTGCCCTTCGGAGGCGTATTCCGCGGCGCATCGACCGCCGATACTGAGCAAAAAATCATCGCGGTGGGGGCCGATGGTGGTGCAGCCGGCGCGCTCATCATGGCTCAGAGCGGCATTGATGGCCGCGGCCAGAGGTGCACGGCAGGAGGGAGCGTATTGCAGACTGACCGCTTCTTCACCGCCGGAGATGAGTCGGTGGTGGTGTGCCACATGCGGGATGAGCCTTGCCAGCAACATGTCGCGCAGCTGCACGAGAATTTCTCCGTGCTGCGCCAGCAGCTCGGCATAGCTGCGGAGTACAGCAGGATTTCGCCTCGGGTGGCGCAGTAGGGCGTTGCGCGATTTGAGCGCTTTGCGGTAGGCCAGCAGGGCATCCCGATATCCGGGGTGCCATTGTGTACCCAGAAAATCCAGGTATCGCCGCCGTTCTTCTGCTGCACCCTGTACCAGAACCATATCTCCATTACCCAGCCAAGTGACGGGCAGGGTATCGCTCAGGTAGTTGGCGTAATCTGCTGCATCTGCGCCGTTGATTCGCAGAGAAAGTCTGCGGTTTTCCCACAGAATCCGTCGGTTGCCGCGCTCCGTATCCAGAGAAATGCCGAAAGCGCAGTTTCCCTCCTGTACCATGCGGTCCGCACGGGCTGCGCGGGGTGAATGCAGCGTGAGGGCAAAGCAGATGGCTTCCAGCAGACTTGTTTTTCCTTGGGCGTTGCTGCCTAATAACACAGCACCCTCCGCCGGGATGTCCCATTTCAGGCTCCCGTAGCAGCGGAAATGGCTCAGGCGAAGGGTGGTGAGCATGTGCGGATGCTCCTGTCGATGGAAAAATTATCAGGCCTCGATGGGCAGGGCGCGGATGGCGTCCATGACCTTGCGACCAATGGCCAGATGAGCCGCTCGGCCCTTGGCTTTCAGTTCTTCCGGGGTAAATTGAATGGGATCACCCACGGAGAGGGTGATGGGACGGAATCGCAGCTTGCTGCTGTGAATGGGCAGGCAGTCATACGCGCCCTCGATGCGAATCGGTTGTACCGGAATATTGGACAGTTTACTCAGAATCAGTCCAATACCGGGCATGGCATCGTGGATCTGATTATCGGAGCAGCGCGTACCCTCCGGGAAAATCAGCAGGCGGTTGCCGTTGCGTACCGTCCGGATAACCTGGAGGATGCTGGAGGGGTTGGGATTATCCTGATCCACGGGGATGGAGTGGGAGAACGGCATGAATTGTTTCATGAACGGCGGGTCAAAAAGAGTCTTGCGCGCCAGGAAATAAATAGGATTGTGGTAGAGTGTACCGACCAGAGGCGGATCAAGGAAGCTCTGATGATTTGCCACCACAACGCAGGGGCCTTCTTCTATCAGCTTTTCCTGATGGAGAACCTTGAGCGGGAAGAATGCATTCAATGCACTACGGAACACCGTGCGAGTGATGTGATAAATAGGGTTGGCTTCGTCAAATGGTATGGGCATGGCGAATGATTGGCGGGATATTCAGGAAAGCTTGCTGCGGATATCTGCAACAATGAAATTGACTACTTCATCGATGGTCATGTCAGAGGTGTCGACCAGCATGGCATCCTCTGCCTGCACCAGCGGAGCGCAGGCTCGCTGGGAGTCCTTTTTGTCGCGCTCGGCAATGGAATCGGTGATGCCCTCTGCGGCGCGGCGGGCGGCACGCACTTCTTCCGATGCGGTGACAAAGTACTTGAAACGGGAATCGGGGAAGACAACCGTGCCGATGTCACGCCCTTCCATGACTACGGCTTCGCGGGTGTTGTACTCGCGCTGTTTTTCCACCAGCAGGGCGCGTACCTCCGGAATGGCGGCCACGACCGATACGTTGTCGTTGGTGCTCTTTTCCGTCAGTTCGGAGCTGAGGACTCTTCCCTCGTATACCACGGTGGAGAATGCACCGTCCTTGCCGAAAGAAAGGGGGATGCCGGCAAGAGCTGCCACCACGGCGGGGGTGTCCTGCGGGTTGATACCCTGTTGAAGAATGTACCAAGTGACGGCGCGATACATGGCCCCGGTTCCGATGAAGGTATAACCGAGTTCCTGTGCAATGCGTTTGGCTACTGTGGATTTACCGGAGGCTGCCGGTCCGTCGATGGCTATGGCGGGAGGATTCATGTCTAGAAGCATTATAATGCTGAGTGAGCGTTCTGTCCAGCTCAAAAGCCGTTAGTCAGGATAGAGGGAATCGGAAAATCATGCTCCTCCGTGGGTAGAGAGCTCTCTATTTGCTCGGAAAAGGCGAGCGCGAGTACCCGAGCTCGTGTACACATCGGGAGATATCGGTCATAATAACCGCCCCCATATCCAAGTCTTTTTCCCGAAAGGGTGAATCCTACCCCCGGTACTATCATGATGTCGATTTGCTGCGGGGGTATGATTGGGAGTTCCGGGAGCGGTGCGAGAATGCCCATGGCTCCCGGTTGTAACTCGTGCTCCGGGTGTGTAACATGATGGAACGTCATGGTATGCCCCTTTCCGCAGCGGGGAAAGCCAAAGCGGTGCTGGGGATAATTGTGCAGCAACGGCATCAGATTCACCTCATGCGGGAGCGGAGCATAGATGGCAATATGGAGTGCGTCTTCTTTTGAAAGAAGGGGGGCAAGTAAAGCACGCAGGGCGGCCGAACGCCGCCCCATCGGGTCTGCGGACGCCGCCTGTTGCAGGCGATGAATGATGCGGCGCCGCAGTTCTGTTTTGCGTTGTTGCAATGGAATGAGCGATAGTATCAGAGATGCGGAACGGACGGATTGCGACCGAAGAGAGCGAGCATGCGACCGGTATTGCCCTTTTCTACGCGATAGGAATAGAACGACTCCAAATCGGCGGCGGTGTCCAGACCGCTGTCGATGATGTTTTCGCAGTGCAGCCCGGCGGTGGCAAGCTGTTCCCTGATTTTGGTGGGAATGTCCACCTCGTAGTGCGGGGGACGGATGCAAGGCGAAATAACGGCCAGACAGTCAGCAGGATTTACCCCCAATATTTTGTGCATAGCACGGAGTGCTTCGCCAACGATGTTCCCCTCGGTCCCGAGTTTGCCGGAGTGTACCAGCCCTCTGGCTCCCGTGGTGGGGTCATAAATCCATACGGCGGCACAGTCGGCCACATAGATACCCAGAACGCAGTCTGCCTTTCCTCCGCAGATGAGTCCGTCTACGCCTTCAACGGGGTAAGAACAACCGATATCCCCTACCAGCGCTACTTTGTTGCTGTGAATCTGTTGTGCGCGACGCAGCATCTTGGGTTCTATGCCTACAGCCTCCAGAGCAGCGTGGTGTGTGGGGGTAAGATCGCGAATGACGGACTGGCGGTCTGTACTTGTAGCAATACCCGGTACACGCCCGATAAAAAGGGCGATGTTATCCGTGTAGGCATTGAGTCGGGCGAGATATTCCGGGGAATAATTGTTCATGTAAATAATGGCTTATGCCAGGGAAGACTTGTGGATGTTGCGGCGGGAAATGACGCGATTTGCTTGGTTCAGCTGATCATCTGCCGTTTCTCGGGCCATGATGTTGGACAGATTCTGGGCGATGTTGTTGCGCATCTCCTGCACGAGCGCGCGGCCCTGTTCGGTGATGCGTACCATAATCTTGCGCCGATCAGCGGCGGCTGTATAGCGCTTCAGATGACCCAGATCCTGCAGCTTGTCCACCATGCCGGTGGCGGCAGCGGTGGAATGCCCCATCATTTTGGCAATGTTGCTCATGGACAGGCATTCTTCCTCTGCCAGATAAGCCAGCAGGAAAAACTGCGGGTAGGATACTTTTCCCTTCGTCAGCACCGGAGAGAGTTTGAGGATGCAGCTGCGCTGGGAAAAAAGCACAAAGTCGGCCAGATTCTGAACTTCGTCACTTGTCAGTCGGGAGGCGTGGTTGCTCATCGTCGTAGTAAGTTGTTTCGTTCGTCTCGATATTACGGTTTTGCTGACATTTTGCAAGCACAAAATTGCTGCGTGTTTTTCCTGCCCTCGGGACGGTTCAGCTCACTTCAATGATATGGCCCTGTTTTGACGGTGAGTATACAATATATTGTGTTTGGCAAAAATAAAAAAAGTTTATTTCCCTTGTAATTGTATGGGTGGGGGAAGGGGTGTTTAGAGGGAAATTTTGAGAATTTGTCGGAAATCGTCGCGGAGTAACCCCTGTTCCGAAAGCCGCACGAGGTGCGATTGAATCGCTTTACAAATGCTGTCAAACGTTCCCATTTTGTCTTGCACAGACATGAAATCCTGTACAGTTGGCTCAGGCAGTGCAGACTGCGCGGCGGCCAGCTTATCCGCCTCTTTTGCCAGCTGCCGCAGCTGAGGAAGAGCCTCGTTGGCAGACGCCTCATCCGTACAGGAACGCAGGCAGAGTTCGGTGCGGGAAAGGAAATCCAGCAGAGCTTCGGCCATATCCTGATGCGTGGCAGGTGCTTCCTGAGCCGTAGCCTGAATAGCTGCGACAGCTGCAATCGGGATGAGGAGAAGAGGCTTCATGAGTTGTTCAGCTACGGTGGGAATGACGGTGATGGCTGCGTTTGCCGAAAAGTTTCTGCTCCGTTCCGCAGGCAGGGCAGGTGTAACGAAGGAAAAGAATAATCCTCAAGGCCGTAGAAATCGGTACGCCCAGCAGGGGTATGTTATGTGCCTTGCTATGGAACGGATAGTTGCGAAAGGTATAGATGTTCATGTGGCATACGGAGCAGCGAACCAGGCGAACGGTGAGGAGGTAGGGGATGACAAGCGAGAAAACTACCATGATATACAGTATTTCCTCTTCGCCGAGCGGCCGATAGTCGGACAGCAGCAGCATGTAGGGAAGCCCTAACAGGGTAAGGATGAAGAAAGGAATCAGTAGCGTGGCAAAAGCCCCGAACAGTAATAAGAACGGATGCCCGCAGGTGATGGGCCTTCTGTTTTTTTTATGTCTTCCCGTTGTTTTGAGACGACCGAGGAATGCTTCCGTTTCGGCTGCTTCCTCGGCTTCATTCTGCTCAGCAGTAGAAGGTATCGTTTCCTCATCGATGAAGGAAACGGTCTCGACAAGCTCTGCCAGAGGCTTTACCGGAGGAAGCGGTGCTGCTTTTATTTCCTCCGGTAGCTTGTGTATTTCTTTTGCTTTACTAATCAGCTGTTCTAACTCTTCTTCCGTTAAGCTGAGATCCTCTTCCGGGAAAAAACGCCTGACTGCCTGCAAATCCTGCAGGATAGTGGTTGTTGCGCCGGCCGCCAGCTGAGCATCTGTCGTGATACCGCAGAGTTCCAGCTGGTGCCGGATGTCTTGAGGAATAGTTGAGAAAAAGGATTCGGCCATAACGGAGCGTTCGGTACGGGTCGTTAAGCAAGAGCCTGAAGCATGTTTTCCAGCTGGGCTTTTTTCGATTCCCATTCAGCGAGACGTGCGCGTTCCTGATCAACTACGGCGGCAGGTGCTCGGTCTACAAAGGAAGCATTGCTTAATTTGGCGTTGCTCTTGGTTATCTCCTTGGTAATCTTGTCGAGCTCCTTGCTGATGCGGGTGCGCTCAGCGTCCACGTCTACCAGCCCCTCCAGCGGAAGGAAGAGTTCGCCGAATGGCGTGAGAGCCGTGGGGGTACCCTTGGATGCTTCATAATCCGGCGTGACTGTTGCCTCCTTAGCCCCGGCGAGCAGAGCCAGACGGGTCACCAAATCCTCATTCACCGGCAGAGTGGGTTTCAGAACGAAGCGCACGTTCTTATTGGTGGCGAGATTGTACTCAGCTTTGAGGTTTCGGGCGCGGTTGGCTGTTTCATAGAGAGCGGTAGCCAAGGCCTTTGCTTTGGAAATCTCCGTATCATCCATGCCTGCCAACAGGCTGTCGGCAGAGGGTAAGGGTGAACTCATGAGCGGATTACCGTCGTTGCGGACGGCAAATCCCAGACTCTGCCACAGCTCCTCGGCGATATGCGGCATGATGGGAGCCAGCAACGCGAGGTAATGGCGCAGCACTGTATCCATGGTGTAGAGCGTGGCGTTGCGGAAAGCGGGGTCGCCATCGCGCAAATCATTTTTCACAGCTTCCAGGAACAGGGAGCAGTACTCGTTCCAGAAGAAAGAGTAGAGAGCCTGCGTATAGCTGTTGAACTCATATTTGCCGAGGGCGTCTGCTACCGTGGTGTGCAGCTCTTTGAGCTTGGCGAGGATGTCGATGTGGACGGCAGAGAACTTCGGTGCCGGGTCAGTAGTGGCCTCTCCCTGCATCATACGGAAGCGGGCGGCGTTGTATATCTTGTTGGCGAAGTTCTTGCCTTCTTCAATCTGTTTTTCGTCGAACTTCACGTCCGTACCCGTGGGGGCGATACGCATGAGCCCGAAGCGCAGACCATCTGCACCATACTTGGCGATGAGGTCGAGCGGGTCAGGGCTGTTGCCCAGACTCTTGCTCATCTTGCGGCCCTTCAGGTCGCGAACGATGGAGGTGAAGAATACGTTGTTAAACGGCTTCTGCCCCGTGAAACGGTAGCCGGCCATAATCATGCGCGCCACCCAGAAGAAGATAATATCCGGACCGGTTACCAAGTCGCTGGTGGGATAGAATGTCTTGCGGCAGGCATCATCCATGGTGGAGAAAGGCCAGAGCCAGCTGCTGAACCATGTGTCCAGAGCATCCTCGTCCTGCACCCAGTTTTCAGGGTCGGAGGGCGGGTTCACGCCCACATAGATATCACCGGCTTCGGCATCGGTCTCATCCAGCTTGAGGGCATTTTGCAGCTCTTCTGCCTTATCCTTGCGATACCAGACCGGTATGCGATGCCCCCACCAGAGCTGGCGGGAGATGCACCAGTCCTGAATGCCCTCCAGCCAGTGGGCATAGGTTTTGGCCCAGTGTGCAGGGCGGAAGACGATGTCACCGTTGGCAACGGCCTCTGCCGCTTCTTTCACACAGGGGTATTTCAGGAACCACTGCATGCTCAGACGCGGTTCAATCGGCACGTGTGAGCGCTCGCTCATACCCACGTTGTTGTCGTAGTCCTCCACTTTCTCCAGCAATCCCTTGGCTTCAAGCAGCTCGATGGACTTATCTCGCGCCTCAAAACGATCCATCCCGTGCAGTTCCGGGCAACCGGGGCAGTTGATGCGGGCGTCCGGGGTGAGGATGTCGATGATTTCCAGATTGTGCTTTGTACCGACCTCGAAGTCAACTCGGTCGTGGGCGGGAGTAATCTTGAGGGCGCCTGTACCGAACCCGATTTCCACATGTTCATCTGCGATGATGGGGATATCAGCCTCGCAAAGGGGGCGTACCACCGTTTTACCGATGAGATGGGCAAAGCGGGGATCGTTCGGATTGACCGCCACGGCAACGTCGGCCATGATGGTTTCCGGGCGGGTGGTGGAGACGAGCAGCTGACCGCTGCCGTCGGAAAGCTTGTAACGCACAGTGTAGAGTTTGCTGTGCGTGGGGGTCATGATAACCTCTTCGTCAGAGAGGGCCGTGCGCAGAACGGGGTCCCAGTTGACCATGCGGCGGCCGCGGTAGATGAGCCCTTCCTTGAACAGCTCTGCGAATACACGGGCAACCTCCGGGGCATACACATCATCCATCGTGAAACGCTCGCGCTCCCAGTCGCAGGAGCAGCCCAGACGCTTGAGCTGGTTAATGATAATGCCGCCGTGCTTGTCTTTCCACTGCCACACCATATCCACAAAAGCTTCGCGCCCCACGTCGTAGCGCGTGCGGGGAGGTGTTTCCTTGGCAAGTTCTTTTTCTACACGGGCTTGCGTGGCAATGCCGGCGTGGTCTGTGCCGGGCAGCCAGAGTACTTCCTTGCCTTCGAGGCGCGCGCGGCGCACGAGAATGTCCTGAATGGTGTTATTGAGGACGTGCCCCATGTGCAGCACCCCCGTCACGTTGGGAGGAGGAATGACAATGCTGAACGCAGGCTTATCCGTATTCGGATCTGCGTGAAAACATCCCTCAGACAACCAGCGTGTCTGCCATTTCTCTTCAACGAAACCGGGTTCGTATGCCTTGGGCAATTCTGTCATGACCCGCTTATCCTAACGTAAAGCATTCGTCAATGCAAGCGAAATTCCCTTGCATGCCAAACAAGAAGCGGGACTGCGACCTTGTTTTCGCCGTCCCGCTCGTGTAGTTCGTTAGAATGTCGGATTTATTCGTTGTCTGCCGGCATTTCCCATTCTTCCTCTGCCGGGGCAGGCGCTTCATCGTCTGCCGTGATGGTGCTGGTTGGGGCGGCATTCGTGTCAACCGTAGGTGCGCCGGGGGCGGGTTCGTAGTCCTTAATCGCCTGCGGTTTGATTTGGTTTTTAGCAGAAATGAGCTTGCCTTTACGCTTTTTCGGGGCGGGTTGACCTTTCACGATTTCAAAGTCGGAGGTGTCCACCAAATCGTCCAACCCGAAAGCGTAGCGAGCGATATCGGGCAGGGTGTCCTTGACGAGCTCGCGAACCGGGAAGCTGGCCTGACCTTCCGGGTAACGCAGCGTGATGCGGTTGCCCTGCAGCCGGTGGATGACTGCGTTGCGGTAGACTTTGCCGCGGGTGCTGGTGGCATCGCCAATAGGCATTCCGGGGAGCAGGCCTCGGGCCACGCCTCGCAGGGTGTTGTCATCCTTGAGAATCTCATTCTGAAGGGCAATGACACGCTCGCGTTCTTGGGCAAGGGATGCTTTCTTATCGCTAATGCGACGCTTGAGGTCTGTCAGTTGTTCCTCGAGCCCGGCGAGTCGTTGCCGCATGTGGAGCTGCTCATCGGCATGGAATGCAGCGTCGCGCAGTTCATCACGTTCCCTACACAGTTCTACGTTTTCCTCCATGGCCAGCTCCATTTGGCTGGGGACTCGGTAGCGCTCCATCTCCTGATAGATGTACCAGCCGCCGCCGCCCAGTGCGCCGGTTAACAGCAGAATGAGGAATAAATCCAGCAGGCATCCCCAGAAACCGCCGTTCTTCCGCTTTTGCTTATCTTCCTTTTGTCCTTCCGGAGAGGAGGCTGTTGCCTCAGCCTTGGAATCGGAGCCGGGCTGCGGCTCATCGATTGCAACGGGCTGCTTGATATCCGGCTTCGTGTTCGCGGGGGCCTCCTCAGGGGTGGTGGAAATATCTTTTTCTTCAGTCATATCAGGAACGGCGGTTGGCAATATCATTCTGCATCATGCGGAAGGCGGCGCGGAAAGCATCGAGTCTGTCCTGTAACTCGATAACGCGCAGCTTGGTGTCGGTTTCATCATTGCTGAGCTTGTCCAGTTCTTTGATGGCTGCAGCAATTTCTGCTTCACGGGCAGCGATGTTTTCTGCAAGCCCGGGGACATCCTCTCCGGCATGCTTAATCAGGGCGTTCATGCGGCTGATTTCACGGCGAATTTCGGCATTCTGTTCATGCACGGTGCGGAGCTGTTCCGGGTCAGTAGGTTTGGGCCAGCAAGAGGTCAGCAGAGGTGTCGCCGCCACGGAGAGAGCAAGACAAACTGGAATAAAATGTTTCACGTTCCCATTGTCGGCCATTTACCGATGAGCGTCAAGCTACTTTTGCGTCACATCTGCAAATGGGCAGAAAAAAGCCCCGCATTTGCGGGGCTTTTGAAAAAAAGAGAATAATGGAGTGTGCTGATCAGAAGCTGTCAGACTCAGAAATGTTCTGTTGCCCGGCAGGCTGGGGCGCGGTCGGCGCTTGTTGCTGCGGCATACCCTGGTTCACCGGAGCCGGTTGGGGAATGTCCGCTCCTTTGTCAACAATGGTGTCGTCATTGCTGTCTTCTGCTGCGGCTTTCTGTTCGGCGGCGGCATCCTGCGGAGCTGCGGGCTGAGGATTAATGGAATTGAGCGGCTGGCGGGTCTGTGGATCAACCTCCACTCCATTGATAAACATTCGGGTGGTCGTCTGTCCTGCGGCATCCATCTGCTGTTTTATCTGGATGGTCTGCATGTTGCCGTTACTATCCATCTGCATCATCACGCGGCTGCTCTGGGCAGTGAACTGGGGCTGTCCAGGCTGCTGCGGTGTTGCTCCACCGCCCAGCGGGGCTACCGAGGTGGGGAGTGCGGGTTCCGTCTGCTGCGTGTTGCCGTCGGTAGGCATCTGGGGCTCCCCGGTGGTTACCATAGGCTGGGCGTTGCGGCGGGCCATGCGGCTGCATGCGCGGATGGGGGTTCCCTCGCGTCCTCCCAGCAGGTAGAGGTGATCAATCTTGAGCACGGCTTCCTCGCCGGGCTGCATCTGAGAAATGGTATCAACCACGGAAGTTGGCTGACCGGGCAGCTCCTTATTCATGGCCACGGTAAAGCGGGTGCCGGCGGTCAGCTGGCCATCGCCGTAACGCACGTATTTGCGGTAGCCGAGACTGTCAATCACTTCAAATACTGCCACCTGAACCATGGTCGGGGCGTCTTGCTCGACCGTTTGCACGGGCATATCACGCAACCCCACAAAGGAGGCGCGCACCGTGTTAGATGCCAGTAAATCACAATTCCCGCGCATACCTGCGGCATTGGGTGTGGGAGCGGGAGCCACAATGTCGGCCGACATCGGGGAGGTCAGCGCAAGGGCGAGAATGGCAGTATAGGAAATGATGTTCTTCATGGTCGTATACGTCTTCAGAGATAAGTACGGAGTATAAGATATCATCCTTTCAAATATGTTGGAAAATAATCTTTTTTCGAATCTTCTGATTGTGGTGGAGGATGGTTCTTCTTTGTCAAAAGCGGAGGATAAGACGCAAAAGCGTGATTTCAAACTTGCAGAGCGAGCGGTGGCGTGGTATTCTGTCAGGGAGATGAACAAGAAGGCCCTGTTATTTCTGAGTGTGGCAGCCGTGGCAGCATTGCCGATGTGTCAGCAGTTCAATGTGGAGTTGCATCCTGCCGGTATGGTAACGGCACAGGACGCGAAGGCTGATAGTCTGCTGGCTTCTGCCAGAGCGGATAGAAAGGCCGGAAAAATCGGGGATGCCATCAGCTCTTACAAGGAGATAGCGTATTATCACCCGTTGGCGCCCAATGCGGCTCAGGCTCGCTTTGAACTCGCAGAGTGTTATGAGGCAAAGAACGACTACCGCGAAGCTTTTCGGCAGTACGATCGCCTGATTGAGCGCTATCCTCAGAGCTCGCTGTACAGGGCTGCTCTGGATAAGCAGCTGGCCATGGCCCTGTCTGCTGCAAAGAGTGAGATGAAGGTGGAGGTGTTCTGGGGACTCTGGAGTGCTGATATGGAGTCGGCTGTTGTGATTGAGTGGCTGCGTAATATCATCGGCAAGGCTCCGTATAACGACATGGCTGCCACGGCATCGTCCATCCTGGCCGGTTTCCTGGTGAAGCAGGACCGAGAAGATGAGGCTCGCATGGAATATGCCCGCTTGGTGGAACAATATCCTGACAGCCCCCTCGCGCCTGAGGCGCAGCTGATGGTGGCGCAGCTCTGGGCGAATAGTACGTTGCGCGGAGATTCCGATAATCTGGTGAACCTGGCCCGTGCACGTGAGGCGTATGAAGAATTCAGCCTTCGCTTCCCGAATCACAAGGATGCCCGCAAGGCTCTGGGACAGGCTGCTACGATGGATAAACTTCTTGTCCAGCAGCAGTTGGAGGTCGGTCGCTACTATCTGGAGCGTTCTCGCGAGTATACATCGGCCATTTTCTGCTTTGAAGATGTGATTCGGCAGAAGAGCGTGAATCCTGAAGCCGCCGCAGAGGCTCAGAAGCTGCTTGAAAAAGCCCGTGCAGCTCAGGCTGCCGCAACGAAAGTCTCTCAGTCATGAAAAAACGAAGTGCTTTTACCATATCGGTCTGCATGATGGCAGCCGCTGTTCTGACAACTTCCTGCGGTTATCGTGCCGGGGGATATCAGCCTGCTGCTCTGAAGGGGAAGAAAACGGCTTTTGTGGAGGTTTTTGCCAACCACACGGTTCAGCCAGTGTTGTCCACACAAACAACAGCCGCCGTGTGTGATTTGCTGCAGAGAGACGGTACCTACACGCTGGCATCTCCTAGCAAGGCTGATTTCCTTATACGCGGCAGTATCAATGATATCACCCGCAGCTCGTTGAGAACGAACCCGTATGACTCCTACCTCAGCTCCGAAGTTCAGCTGACTGTGAAGGTTGCCTATCAGGTAGTGGATAGAAAAACGGGGAAGGTGCTGATGAAAGGTAATGTCAGTGGGCAGGGCAGCAACCTGAGCACCACCGGTAATGTGCAGGGCGCGGTTGATAATGCCTTGAACTCAGCAGCGATTCGTGCAGCTGAGGCGCTGGTGACCAATCTCACCATGCCATGATAGAATACCCCGTCAGTTTCGTAGGATTACCTATCGGCAACCGCGAGGACATTACCCGTCGCGCTCTGGCTGTGCTGGAGTCCGTGGATTGCATCTGCTGCGAGGATACCCGCAACACGGGTATGCTGCTCTCGCACTATGGTATCCGCAAGCCTTTGCTGAGCCTGCATGAACATAACGAGTCCCGCCGAGCGCCGGAAGTAGCTTCACGTGCATTGGCCGGCGAAAGTTTTGCAGTTGTCACAGATGCGGGGATGCCGGGGGTGAGTGACCCCGGATATAGATTGATTCAGGAGCTCAAGCAGCGTGGGGTTTCGTTTACGGTGTTGCCCGGTCCCTCTGCCGTCGTGACGGCTCTGGTGGGCTCCGGCTTGCCCAGCGATGCCTTTTTCTTCGGCGGATTCCTGCCGGTGAAGTCGGGCAGGCGAGCCGCCGTGCTGCAGAAAGCCGTGGAGGCGAGCTACACGAGCATTTTCTACGAATCTCCGTTTCGCATTGTCAAGACCATTCAGGCCTTGGCAGAGATTGCTCCGGATGTCCCTGTGTGCGTTGCTCGTGAGCTGACGAAAGTGTTTGAGACCTACCATCGCGGCAGCGCTGCTTCTCTGTTGGCAGAGTTCACCGCTCATCCGCCGAAGGGAGAGATGGTTGTCCTGATTGGCGGGGTAAATGCTCCGCGCGAGGCTGAGGAGATTAACTGACTTTATCACCTATCGGCAGGGTGAGCAGGAACGTGCTTCCTGCATCGGAGCTCTTCTCCAATACGAGCTCCCCGCCAATGGAGCGTGCCATGTCTCTCGCCAGTGCAAGTCCCAGACCCACTCCGGGTTTGCGCCCTTGTTCCGCCCTGGCGGATCGGGAGAAAGGACGGAAAAGGCTTTTCTGCAGTTCTTCGGGGATGCCGGGGCCATTGTCCGTAAAGCGAATTCCCAGCATATTGTGGGTGCGAACCATGCTGATGTTGATGGTCGGGGCGGCGGCGGATACGTATTTGATGGCGTTATCCGCCAAATTGGTAAGAATCTGCTCCAGAGAGAGTAAATCGGTGTGCAGTATCACCATGTCGCAACGCTTGTCGTGTGTGATGTGCGTTTTGAATCCTGCGTCACGGAGTTGTTTGGTGATTTTGCAGAAGGCTTTATCCAGCAACTCCCGGCACAGACCGCTGTCGCAGCGCCCACGCACTTTCCCGCGGCTCAAGCGGGCGAAGCTCAGGACGTTTTCCACCAGATGCGCAAGACGGCGAGTCTCGTGATAGAGTGTTTCATGGTATTCCTCGATTTTATCTGCGGGGGTGTTCTTCCGGCGCAGCAAATCAGTAATGAGTGCAAAGCTGGTGAGCGGCGTCCGCAGTTCGTGCGTGACGGCTGATACAAAATCACTGCGCCTCCGCTCCATTCGGGTATAGAATGCGAGTAATCCGAAGATGATGCCGATGCTGATGAGGGTGATGAGCCACGTGGCGGCAACCGTGCCGCTCATGGCTTCCTTGCGCGCTTCCGAATCAGGCAGCTCCACCGTATCTCCCGGCCGAAGAATGAGGGGCAGGGGGCTCAGATTAGCATTCTCGCCGGGTTTGACAAAATCGATGCATGCGTCTTTCAATCCCGGTTCGACTTTGGGTAGAAGGTGTTTTGCCAGTTTGTCGGCATCGATGATAAATCCCTCTGCTGCGTACCCATGCGTGGTGGGAATACTGCGCATGTATACCAAATTCTTTCTGTGATTCCAGGCGAAAAATGGGCTAGGCTTACCCTTTGCCTCCATGGGTTGAGAGAAATCCTGGTCATTGGCTTCGTATACCCCGAACACCGGCAGGTGTGTGCGCGGATCATAGTTGGAGGGTTTGCTCGCTTCGTATACCGGCGCCGATGGGTTGAATGCCTTGCGTCGCATGGTATCCATTACCACAGTAGCGCTGCTGAGTACGTGGCCGAAATCCTCTTCTCCCGGCGGTACCAGCAAGGCGCCCGGGGTGAGGAGAAAATATCCGCAGTTGAAATCTGCTTTCCCGCCTTTGGGCATCGGATAGATGGCCAGTGAGAAATCCGGCTCCGGAGCCATTTTGTTGCGCTCATCGGTCAGCAGTCTGTCCAATTCAGCCTGAACGCGGGGCATGCTCAGCTCCATCAGTCGATTGATTTGGGCCTTGCGGTCAATCTCGTCCAGCCTGGAGTTGAGCGTGGCGGCCTCATAGCCCTGCCAGAGTGCTGCACCAACCGTCAGCAGACTGAAGAGTACCAGAATAATCAGCGGTTTCTTTTTCATACTTCGTTCCAGCGGTATCCGCGTCCGCGGATGTTTTCAAATCGTGCCGCGGCTTCGGCGGGTAGTTTATCGCGCAGGCGGGTGAGGGTTACGGCAACCGTGCGGGAGCGCCCGAGCCCGCCGCGATTTCCCCACACGCGCAGCATGAGCTCTTCCTGTGGCAGGATGCGTCCGGGATGTGTCAGGAAATAGCGGAAAAGTTCGAACTCCTTTTCCGTCAGGGAAATGTCTGTTCCTTTGTCGGTTGTGACGGTGTGAGAAGCGCCGTCCATGATGCCTCCGGGGAATTTCAGTTCCTGCGCAACAGGTAACTGTCTACCGGCAGAACGCCTCAGAACCGCCGCAATGCGTGCCAACAGCTCGGCGCTGCTGAACGGTTTGACCACATAATCATCCGCACCCAGTTCCAGCCCCTTTACACGCTCTTTTTCCTCGCCGTGGGCCGTCAGGATAATGCTGGGAATTCCCGGGCATTCTTTCATCATCATTTTCAATAGCCGAAAACCATCGATTTGCGGCATGTTGACATCCAGAAGCAACAAATCCGGGGGATAGCTCAGCAGGCGTTCCAATGCCTCCCGGCCATCGGCGGCTGTTCGGACTTCGTAACCCGCTTCTCTCAGCAAATCTGCCAACAGTTCGCGAATGGCAGAATCATCCTCGGCTATCAGTATGCACCTTTGCTCCATCTCTGCCAAAGCATAGCATAGTTTTTTCCATTCATCAAGAATAGAACCTATCATTCATCGGCTTTTGATTTCGCGGGCGGTCGCACTGATTCATTGCGGGGAGGCCGGGCCGCCGTGTTGCTGTGTGTGTTGCCAGCCGGGTTGCAGATTTTGCCAGAATTCATAGTGCGGGCTGTTGCGTTCCTGCGCCATGCGCTCCGGTGTCATTTCAAAGGGATATATCTGGATGGGAACGTCTTTTTGTCCGGCTTGCAGAGCCTGGTGTACCATCGTATAAATTTCTTCGATGGCCGGGTCTCCCATGGCGAAGCAACCGATGGAACGGTCACCTCCGTGCACCATGATGAATGAGCCGGTGCGCCCTTTTTCCCGATCATAGGCATTGGGGTAGCCTATGTTGAATGCCAGGTGAAATTTGCTGCGAGGATTGAGCAACTGTCGGGTGGTGGCATAGAACCCCTCCGGCGCCTGTCGGTCACCTTCGGCTGTTTTCGGACCCAACTTGCCGCTCATCGCCTGTATGGGATAGACCTTCAGGAGTCTCCACTTTCCCTTTTCCTGAACCCGAAGTTCCAGCACTCGGGTTTCTTTGACAATGCGAAGAAAGACGGGCCTCCCAAACAAGTGTCCCAGATGGGGCTGCACATGCTGCTTTGCCACAGACACTCTGTCGATGTCATCGGATGGCTGACATCCCGTAAGAACTGAAAGCATGAGAGCGGAGAGTAGCCGGAATCTCATTTTTCGGCATTCACAGGCTTTTCCTCGGCCTTTGCCTCTTCAGCAGGCTTTTCCTCGGCCTTGGTCTCTGCCTTTGCCTCTTCAGCAGTCTTTTCCTCGGCCTTGGTCTCTGCCTGTGCCTCTTCGGCAGGCTTTTCCTCTGCCTTGGTCTCTGCCTGTGCCTCTTCGGCAGGCTTTTCTTCAACCTTGGGTTCTGCCTTTACCTCTTCAGCAGGCTTTTCTTCAACCTTGGGTTCTGCCTTTACCTCTTCAGCAGGCTTCTCTTCAGCCTTGGGTTCTGCCTTTGCCTTTTCTACAGGCTTTTCCTCGGCCTTGGGGGCTTCCTCAAGTTTATTCTCCGCTTTCTTCACCGTCAACTTGGGTGCAACCGCAGCCGGAGCAGGCTTTTTGATGGGTTTGGAGGGAGTCGGTTTTGCCGGCTTGGTTTCCGATGTCGGTTCAGCCTGGGTTTCCTCCAGTTCTTCAACAACCGTAGACTCGGCTGCTTTCTTTTCGTCCTTTTTCCTGCGTTTTTCTTCGCGACGGGAGATGAATGTTTCGATGAACGATGTCAGCAGAGCGTAAACGACAAAGAACGCGCCGGGAATGGCTGCAATAATCCAAGGTGCAGACTGGATGGCATGGAGCAATTCCGGCATGGTGGGGTTGGGGGATTTGGCCCACATGCCCACCATGTATTGGAATACCTCTGTGCAGCCGTACCACAGCGCCACGCTCAACGCGCAGGTGAACATGATACGGAACGGTGCCGTGGAGCACAGCCAACCCATGGCAAAGATGGCGGTGATAATGATAGCCGGGATGGGGTAGCTTTGCGGCAGCGCGCAGAAGTCCAGCACGGCGCGATTACTCTCAATGGCGGTGGGCAGAGCCGTTGCCGGATCCATGAATGAGCAGAGGGCAAAGCCGACAAAGAGGATGAATGCCGCAGCGTAGGCGACGTTCCAGATGATTTCCTGAATGCGGAGTACGGCCAGAATCAGTAGGATGCCGGCGGTAACGGTGACCCAGTTCAGCGTGCTGACCAGCGGCAGTAGAGTATCCGTGTTGAAGTATTCGACAAAATTAGCCGGAGATACATACGCAGGTGATTGAATGTAAACAGCCAGAACAAGAAGAATCAACCAACTGCAGATAAGACGGAAGAGAGAGCCCAGAACGTTCATTGCTCAAGCATTTTAGGGAAAGATGTGCATGGCGTCAAGGTAAAAGCGCCGTTCCCCCCGGCCTTTTCAGTCATAGGGCTGATTTTTTGACATCTGTTGATACAAAAACTGCCCGGTGGTTTCACCGGGCAGCCGAAAATTGCATGCGTGTGCGGGTAATTAACACTCACCGGGCAGACATTCGCCCGTCACGATTTCCTCCAGCGTCTGGCGGCGGCGGATAATGTGCCATTTGTCTCCATCAACCAACACCTCCGCAGCCAGCGGTCGCGAGTTGTAGGTGGAGGCCATGCTGAAACCATAGGCTCCGGCGCTCATCTCTGCCAGCACCTCTCCGGGGCGCACATCTGCAATGGCTCTGTTCTGGGCCTGGAAATCACCGGACTCGCAGATGGGCCCCACAATGTCCGCCACGATGGTGTCATCCTTGTGTTCGGTGACGGGCCAGATTTCGTGGTAGCCTTCGTAGAGAGCCGGGCGGATGATGTCATTCATGCCCGCATCAATCATTTTGAAGGTTTTGGCTTCACCTTTCTTCTCATAGAGGCAAGTGGTGAGCATGGCACAGGCGTTACCGGTGAGGCGGCGACCCGGTTCAACCAGAATTTTGATACCCAGCGGTTTCAGCAGGGGAATGATGGCATCGGCATAGCCGCGGATGGTGATGTGCTCCGGGTGTGCGTCCCACCATTCCGGTTGCCCGGAGGCCAGACATCCGTCATAGACGATACCGATACCGCCGCCGATGGACCAGAACTCGATGCCGTAGAGCTCCCTAAACTTGCGGACAATGGGGGCTACCTTTTCGATGGCCTCTACAAAGGGCTTGATTTCCGTGAGCTGTGAGCCGATGTGCATTTGAAGTCCGCGAATGCGGAGGTTGGGCATCTCTGCAGCGATGGTGGCGTAGAGTTCCTCTATGCGGGTGATGTCTACTCCAAACTTGTTTTCGTGGGTGCCGGTGGTGATATATTTGTGGGTATGGGCATCCACGTGGGGATTCACACGAACGGCTACCGGGGCTTTTACGCCCATTTCTCCGGCAATGCGGTTGATTTCGCGCAATTCGTTTTCGCTTTCGCAGTTGAAGCAATAGATGTTTTGTTCCAGCGCATAGCGGATTTCCGGCTCGGTCTTGCCCACCCCTGCGTAGGTGCAGAGCGTTGCATCACCGCCTGCGTTGATGACTCGCCACAGCTCACCGCCGGATACGATGTCGAAGCCGACGTTCTGTTGCACCATCAGATTGAGGATAGCTTTGTTAGAGCAAGCTTTTACCGCGTAGGCCACGTGGGCATCCAGCGGCGAGAGAGCCTCGCGGAACTCTGCCAAATCTTCCGTAATCGTTTTTTTGCTGTAAACAAATGTGGGAGTCCCCGCGGCAGCGGCAATATCGGCCAGCTTGACGTCCTCACAGTACAGGGAGCCGTTCTTGTAGGCGAATGAATGCATAATGTATCGTTATTGTTTCTTTGTGAGAGTAATCGGAGGGCGGTCCTCAATGATGGTGGCCACCCAGGTGAGGTCTCGCGAGTTTTCGCAGGCCAGCTTAATCATCACGGTGATGGGCATGGCCAATAACATGCCGCAGGGGCCCCATACCCACCCCCAGAACAGAACGGAAAAGATTACCACGGATGTTGCTATGCCGAACTGTTTGCCCAGGAAGATGGGCTCGATTCCGTTTCCGATGGCAAAATTGATGGCGATGTATCCCGCTGCCACGATGAAGCAATCGCCCCAGCTGCCCATGAGAAGCGCCATGAGGATAGGGGGAATCGCCGCTACGATGGAGCCGATGGTGGGGATGAAGTTGAGTATCAGCGCCAGCACGCCCCACATGAAGGCAAAGGGCACTTCCATGCTTTCGCAGAGCCACCATGCCAGCAAACCGGTAGATGTGCTGGCGACGGTTTTGATAAAGAGGTAGCGCTGGATGCCGCGCAAGGCGTTCAGGAAATCGTCCTTTCCTTTACTGCTGTTGGGCAGGCTGCGGAAGTTTCGGGCAAAGAGTTTCGCCTCGCCCAAAAGAAAGGTCATAAGCAGCAAGACCAGCGTACAGGCTGACAGCAGCGAGAGAATCTGCCCGGAGAGCGTCTGTACCCACGAGAGCATCATCGGCACGTTGATGATATCCATGGGGGATGAGATGACGGCACGAGCTTGCTCCTCCAGCCCCACATTGCCCAGACAGTTCATGACTTCGTTATATTTCTCCATCAATCGGACGGTAACTTCGCCTTCCAGCGTTTGTTTGACATCTCTGATCAGGACATTGAACAGGCTGATAATGCCGAAAATGACGCCGAAATCAGCCAGTACGGTGAAAGTAACTGCCAGCCAGTGCGGAAAACGCAGGAATCGGCGCAGTAATCCGGTGAACGTGTAGCTGATTATGGCAAGGAAGCAGGCCATCATGATGGGCAGAATGACACCTCTGGCCAGTTGCAGGCCGTATATCACGACCATGGCGGCAGCAACGGTGACAAGGGTTCGCGCTCCCTCTCCCAGGAGAAGATTCTGTTTTTCTGTATCAGTGGATGTAGAAGAATCGTTCTGCATACGGATTATTCCTCATTCTACACACCTTCTGCCTGCAATTCAAGCGAAATGCCGTCTCATGGCAGAATAATTCCTGATGGTGGATGCCGAAATCAGTTATGGGTTGGGGGTAAGTTGTTCGCAGAGCAGTTCGTAGACTGATTTTCCGGTATCGGGATGTGATTCCAGAAGCATGGGCTCGGGATAGACGTGGGCATAGCGGTCGCCGTCCATATCCCGCAGTGTCCCGGGGAAGTTGAGGTTGAGGTCTGCCTGTTTGCAGTGCCGCCATGGACCGCCCAAGCGGGCAAAACCGTCGCGTATGTTGCGATAGGGATAGCAGTAGGTGTTAATCCAGTAATCCACACAGGCCGGTCGTTGTTTGGGCTGAGACTTTTTCCTGCGGCTGACGGGGTCGATGGTGGCGACGATGATGCGACCGTGAGGTTCTTTCAGATGCCGCAGGGCATCCATGATGGCAGAGCCCCCGTAGCTGTGGCCGATGAGAACGATATTTGCCGTGGGGTTGAGTTTGCAGAACGCAGCGAGGTCGCGTTGCAGTTTCCAGGTGCTGTGGAAGAGCAGGTTGCCGGTGCCGCTGTCCCAAGCATAATATGCTCGTAGCTGTTTGCCGGAGCAGGGCAGCAGGGGCATGCTTTCGTATGCTTTGCGGAAGTGCAGCAGAACCTGTTCCGTAAAACCACCCACGAAGACGACCGCCATGTCGGCCTTCTCCTGTGGAATGGGCTGCTGGCGGCGACGGCCGATGAATCCTTCTGCCGGTGTCGGTTCAATGCCGGGGGCAGGCTCCGCTTTCTTCTGCTGCTGACAGGCAGGCATCAGCAGCAGGAGGGAAAGGATTGACAGGATGAAATGGCGGGTAGAGGAGATCATGTTATGATCCGGTCAGAATCCTAAATCCAGCTGGGTGGCATCCGGGTGCTCCAGAATGGGCGGTGTCTCCGTCTCTGCCGGAGGCGTGGGCGGGGTGGGCGCGTTTACCTCCGGGGAAACAGTCGTTTCTGTCGGGGTGACTGCTGATTCCTGCTGCTCTGCGGGGGCTTCTCCTTCTGCCGACTGTTCTGCAGCGGCGGGCATGATGCGAGCGACTCTCTCCACCTGGTTTTTGGTGACGATATTACCGAGCACGGCGCGGCCTTTGACGCGAAGATTACCGAAGTCGAATGGGATGGGGCGGCGCAGACGGCGCAGCTGGTTCTTCAGGTACACATTCACCGACATGGTCGAGCTGTCCTCTTCGTTGGGATGCACCGTCAGGAAGAAGATGCGACTGCCCTTGGTTCCCTGGGTGAGCTGGTATTCCTTGTCGCGGGTGAAACCGCCGAGGTGGAAGCGCTTGGCGTAGGTGATGCCGTCTTTGCCGTCGCGGTATATCATGTTGAACACCCAGTCATCACCCGGGCGCAGCACGCGAATATCCAATACCTTTTTGCCCACGTAGAATTTCTCCTGCACTCGGCGTACCATGAGGACGCCTTGATTGTCAATGGTGAGGATGTCGCTCAGCGTAGAGCATTTTTCTACCGGTTCGCCCTTGCGGACTCCGTATCCGGCAAAGCCCTCTTCATCCAGATACAGCATTTCATTCTCCACGGCAGCTTCTGCGCGGGAAAGGCTGTCGAAAGTGGCCAGCTCCGTGCGGCGCGGCCATGCTTCACCGTATTTCTTGCGGAGGTTTTCAAACCAGCGGATGGTGTAGCGAGTGAGCTGCGCCAAGTGTTTGCGCGTCTTTTCGATATCGGATTCCAGACCTGCGATATGTTCTTCAGCCTTGTGAATTTCGTAGCGGGCTATCTTCTTGATTCGGATTTCGGTGAGCCGGATGATGTCATCTCGGGTGACGGGACGCCAGAAATCGCGCACGAAAGGTTCCAGCCGCTCCGCGATTTCGGTGAGGGATTGCTCCCAACTCTCGCTCTCTTCCAGCACCTTGTAGATGCGGTTCTCGATGAAGATTTTTTCCAGACTGGCCTGCATCCAGTTTTCCTGTAGTTCGGCCAGCTGCACTTCCAGCTCCTGCCGCAGCGTTTCCCTCGTCAAATCGACGTTGTGCTTCAGGATTTCGCTCACCCCCATGAACACCGGCTTTCGGTTGACGATGACCACGGCCTTGGGCGAGATGCTTACCTGGCATTCCGTGAACGCATAGAGGGCATTGCAGAGTTTCTCTACGTCCTGCCCCGCTGCCAGATGCACCAGAATGTCGGCCTGAGCCGCTGTGTTATCCTCGATTTTTGCCACCTTGAGCTTGCCCTTATCCATGGCATTCTCGATGCTCTGGATGACCGATTCCGTGGTAGTGCCGTAGGGGATTTCGGTGATGCGGAGCAGCTTTTTGGAGGCCACTTCGATGCGCGCGCGGCAGCGCAGTCGGCTGTTGCCCGTGCCGTCATTATAGTTGCTCACATCCAGCAACCCTCCGGTCTGGAAATCCGGGTAGAGGGTGAATTCCTCGCCGCGCAGGTAATGAATGGCGGCTTCGATTATTTCGTTGAAGTTGTGGGGCAGGATGAGGCAGTTCATGCCCACAGCAATGCCGAGTGCGCCCTGTGCCAGCAGTAGCGGGAATTTGACAGGCAGGGAAACGGGTTCTTTGTTGCGGCCGTCGTAGCTGAGCTTCCACTGGGTCACCTTCGGGCTGTACACCACCTCTTTGGCAAAGGGAGAAAGACGCGCTTCAATGTATCGAGGAGCTGCTGCGGAGTCTCCGGTGAGAATGTTGCCCCAGTTACCCTGGGTATCAATGAGCAGCCCTTTTTGCCCCAGCGTCACCAGAGCACTGCCGATGGAGGCATCGCCGTGGGGGTGGTATTTCATGGTGTCGCCCACAATATTGGCCACCTTGTTGTAGCGACCGTCATCCATGCGCTCCATGGAGTGCAGGATACGCCGCTGCACCGGCTTGAGCCCATCCGCAATGTGTGGCACGGCTCGCTCCAGAATCACATACGAGGCATATTCGAGATAATAGTCCCCGAACATCTTCTGAATCGTGCTCGGATTTTCCATCAGATGCACCGGTGTGTGGTCGTTACTCATGAGATTGCGGCATTCTAGCATACTCTGCCGTAATGCGTCAAGGCAGGAGTGCGTAAGATGATGCTCCGAAAGTGTCGGTTGACGCATTTCCTGCTTGCGCGTGTGTGTGTGGCGTGATTTAATGCGATTGTTATGAGTACGATTTATGAGCAGATTACGGAGGGAATGAAGAATGCCATGCGCAGCAAGGATACAGTAGCGCTGGGCGCACTGCGCGGATTGAAGGCTGCTTTGCAGAACGCACAGGTGGCACGTGGCAATGTCCACGAGGAGCTGACTCTCGCCGAAGCTCAAAATGTCGTTCGTAAGCAGATAAAGCAGCGTGAGGATTCCATCGCCCTCTATGCACAGGCCGGTCGCGAGGAGCAGGTCGCCAAGGAGCGTGCGGAAATGGAGGTTCTTGCCTCTTTCCTGCCGAAAGAAATGACGGAGGAGGAGATTCTGCCGGTGCTGGAGACCGTTATTGCAGAGCTGGGGGCTTCCGGTAAGAAAGATATGGGCCGTGTGATGAAGGAAATGCAGGCTCGCACAGAGGGACGAGCTCCCGGTAAGGTGCTGTCCCGTCTGGTCGGTGCCCGTTTGAACTGATTTTACCCATATAACCCTGTACCGCCATGTTCTGTGCTGTTATTGTGGCTGCCGGAAGTTCCCGCCGAGCCGGTTTTGACAAGCTGGCAGCTCTGCTGGACGGCGTGCCTGTGCTGCGGCGCAGCGTGGATGCTTTTGTGGCGGCCGGTGCGGCTGCTGTTGTGGTGGTTTGCCCGCTTTCCCGCTGGGAGGAGACGGGGTTGGCATCCGCTGCCTTCCCGATTCCCGTGTTGCGGGTGGATGGTGGTGCTGAGCGCCAGGATTCCGTTGCTGCCGGTTTGGCTGTGTTGCCGGAAGGGACGCAGATGGTGGCGGTTCACGACGGCGCCCGTCCTCTGGTGACTCCTGCCGGTATACGCTCCTGTTTGGCGGCTGCGGAAGACACCGGGGCGGCTGCTTGTGCCCACCCGATAGTTGATACGCTCAAACGGGCAGATGCTCGGGGGTATTCTTTGCCGGAGCCGGTGAGCCGTGAGCACCTGTGGGGCATGGAAACACCACAGATTTTCAGTCTGGCGCTGTTGCAGCGCGCCTATGCTCATGTGGCAGAGCAGGGGCTGGTGGTGACGGATGAGGTGAGTGCTGTAGAGAGTGTTGGGATTCCTACGCGTCTGGTTCAGGTGGGGGCTAACCTCAAGATTACGTTGCCGGGAGATTTGGAACTAGCCGAGCTTATATGGAAACACCGGGGATAACATCGCCTCTGCCGGATTGCTGGGTGGTGGGGCATGGCTTGTTGGGGGCGGCTCTGGCTGCCTCCCTGCGGAGCGCCGGGACTCGTGTGTTGACTCTGGATGTGGCTGCTCCGGCAGATGTGGTGGGGGATGCTGCGGATGAAGCGGTGTTGCAGCGGTCGCTGCAACGGCTGGTACCGCAGGTTGTGTTTTGTTGTCAGGCCACGGGTGGAGGTACGCCTGCTGATTATCGCCGGGCGTATGGTGATGTGGTACAGCAGCTGACGGCGCTGAACCTGCGAGTGGTGTTCTGCTCATCTGTCTCGGTGTACGGCGCTGTTTCCGGGGCTGTAGATGAGGCGGTGCAGCCCGTTGGAGCGTCGGAGAGGGCTCAGATATTATTGGACACAGAGGATGCGGTCAGACGCAGCGGAGGGATTGTGCTGCGCTTGGCCGCCCTGTATGGAGCAGGTCGTTGCGAGGTGCTGCGTCGGCATTTGGCGGGAGAACCCCGCCTGCCGGGAAATGCCGACCGCTTCCTCAGTTACGTGCATACAGATGATGCCGTTTCTGCGCTGATTCTGGCAGCACAGAAGGCGGTTCCCGGCAGCTGTCTGAATGTGTGCGGTGAATCCGTGCAGCATGTGGAGCTGTACAGGCAACTGACGGAGGCAACCGGTGTGTTGCCATCGGAAGAAACGACCCCGGCATCCCGCAGGGGGCTTTCCGACCGCTTGATAGATTGTGCCCGGTTGCGTGAGCTGGGCTGGAAGCCGCAGATGAGCCTGCGGCGCTTTGCGGAACATTTTGCAGATACTATTGGAACCAATGCGCCCTGATTACTACCAGATATTGGATGTGGAGCCCACGGCTCGCCCGGCTGAAATCAAGCAGGCCTATTATCGTCAGGCCCGGCGCTTTCACCCGGATTGCAACGATGGTGACCCTGTAGCGGAGGAACGATTCAAGCTGGTGGCAGAAGCTTACCGCACGCTGGGCAACGAGATTCGACGACGCGATTATGATGAACGCATGGAGCGCATGCGCCGCTATGCAGATGCACCGGAACTGGCCTCCATGCAGCGGCGTGTTCGTGTTTCTGCCCGGCATGGCCGCGCCCGCCGCGCCGGGGAGGAACGCCATGCAACAGCGCGGCGCTACCGACCGTTCCTGCCGCGCCGTGTACCGCGTACCATGGGTGTGTGGACCATGGTGGCTATCTATGCTATGGCTGCCACCATGCTGGTGCCGCAGATGTTGAGGGGGTGCGGCGTGTTGGCAGATATGAGTCGCCGTCCGCTTGTGCCGGTGCAGGAAGAGAAAAAGCCTGAGCGTTCGGAGTCGGAGAAGCTCGCCTCTCTGGAGGCTTCCAATGCGCGCTTGCGGTCTATGGCAGAGGCGGGGGAGGAGCGAGCGCAGCTGCGCTTGGCCATCGCCTTGTACCACGGCTTTGGAATGCCTGTCAACCGCCCGGAAGCAAAGGAATGGTTTTCCCGCGCCGCTGCGCAGGGGAATCCCATGGCGGCAAAATGTCTGCAAGCCCTCAATTTTGACCAGCCTGCGCCCGAAGCTGTGCAACCTCCTGCCGACGAATGAACTGCGGCATCAGATAGATGTGACGGCATGGCGCAGAAGGAGTGCGTCACGCAGCTCCGCTACATCGTGAACGCGGTGCAGATCGGCGCCATGGTCGGCTGACAGCAGGGAGAGCACGACTGTGGGCAAGGGGGCTGCGACGGGCTCCGGGGTGCCGTACAGCAGCTGACCGATGAAGCGTTTGCGCGAAAGCGCCATCAGAATGGGGCGATTTCCGGCGCGGGTCTCCTCCAGATGGCGGATGATTTCCACGGTGTGTTCCGCGCGTTTGCCAAAGCCTATGCCGGGATCCAGACAGATGCGTTCCACCGAGATGCCGGCGGACGCCAGCGTGTGCAGTCGCTCCTCGAAAAATTGTCGAATCAGCCCGGGCATGAGCTTAGGGGCGGGAAGCGGTGCATCAAAGGGGAGATTGTGCATCAGAATGATACCGCAGGGGCGCTCTGCACACAGCCTCACCATATCGGGATGCTTGAGCGCGGTGATGTCGTTGATGATGTCGGCTCCGGCGTTCAACGCGGCTTCGGCCACTTCCGGGTGTCGGGTGTCAATGGAAATAAGAGCCTCCGGGTGACGCTGTCGCAGGGCTTTGATGACCGGTATCGTGCGCCGTATTTCCGTGGTGATATCGGTGGGTATAGCCCCGGGGCGGGTGGATTCACCGCCGATGTCGATGATATGGGCACCGGCTGCCAGCATGGCTTCTGCATGGGCGAGCGCCTGTGGCAGAGTATCATGTTGGCCGCCGTCAGAGAATGAGTCCGGAGTGGTATTGAGAATACCCATGATTCCCCCGCTTGCGGGGAGGTTCAGGCGAAGATGCCGCAGCTGCCATTGGCGGGATTGCATGAGGGTATGATAGCAACCGTCTGCCCTTCCGTCAAACGTAATCGGAAGACGTCTCACATCCGAAGAAAAAATTATTGTCAGTATGCCGTCAGTTGACCCATTTTTTTCTTTTCTCAATTCAGAAAATCCTGTATAAGGACACCATCGACCGCTTTTTGTCGCCGTGTGGCCGGGGCGGTCTGCAGACACAACAATATTACATTTCTTTCGATAATGAGCAGTTCATTCTTGCCCGCCCAGTATGCGCATCCGTACGAGATTGATCCCAAGTACGGCAAATCGGTAGCCTACTTCTGCATGGAGTTCGCCATTGATAATGTATTCAAGATTTATTCCGGTGGTTTGGGATACCTGGCCGGCTCTCACATGCGCTCTGCCGGGGCTTTGCGCCAGAATTTGGTGGGTGTGGGCATTCTGTGGTCCTATGGCTATTACAATCAGATTCGCGCGGAGGACGGCTCCATGGCCGTGCAGTACCGCCGCAAGGAGTACAGCTTCCTGGAGGACCATAACATCAAGTTCCTCATTCGTATCTGCAATTCCCCCGTGTGGGTGAAGGCGCTCTACCTGCGCCCGGAGACGTTCGGCACGGCTCCCATGTTCTTCCTGACCACGGATTTGCCGGAGAATGACGACATCTCCCGCTCCATCACCCAGCGTCTCTACGATTCCAACCCCATGACCCGTATTTCCCAGTATATCGTGCTGGGGCAGGGCGGGGCCCGTCTTTTTGAAGAATTGGGCGTAGAACCGGAAATTTACCACATGAACGAAGCACACGCTATCGGTGCTGCGTTCAATATGCTGGCCCGCAACGGCGGCAATGTGGAGGAAGTCCGCAAGCGCTTTGTTTTCACCACGCACACCCCGGAGGAAGCCGGCAACGAGAAGATGGACATCAACCTGATGAACAATTTCTCATTCTTCGACGGCCTTTCTCTGGAGCAGGTGCGCGCCATGCTGAAACTGGACCCCAACGAGCAGACGTTCAATTACACGCTGGCAGCGCTCCGCCTCTCTCACATGGCTAACGGTGTTTCCGCACTCCACGGCGAGGTCTCCCGCCACATGTGGGAGGGATACTCCGATATCTGCCCGATAACACATGTTACCAATGCGCAGAACAGTGCCTACTGGCAGGATGCCGAGCTGGCTGAGGCTTTCATTTCCCGCGATAAGAAGGCTTTCCGCAACCGCAAACGCGCCCTCAAGCGCGACCTCTTCCGCGTGGTAGGCGAGCAGACAGGGCATCTGTTTGATCAGGATACGCTCACGATTGTGTGGGCCCGCCGCTTTGCCGCATACAAGCGCCCCGCGCTTATTACGGAGAATCCCGTGATGTTTGAGCGCATGCTTCAGCGTACCAATCGTCCCGTGCAGATGATTTGGGCCGGTAAACCCTATCCCACCGACTTCACCGCCGTGGATATCTTCAACAAACTCAACCGTCTCAGCGATAAGTACCCGCGTTGTGCCGTGCTGACGGGCTATGAGTTGGGCCTGAGCCGCCTGCTGAAGAATGGCTCTGATATCTGGCTGAACAACCCCGTGGTGACCCGTGAGGCTTCCGGTACGTCCGGTATGTCTGCCACGATGAACGGTTCCATCACCGTTTCCACCAATGACGGCTGGGTGCGCGAGTTCGAGCGCGACGGCGAGAACTGCTTCATCATCCCCGAGGCCAAGCCCGGCCTGGCTCCCGAAGCCCGCGATCGCTCCGACCGCGACAACTTCTACAGCATTCTGGAATCGAAGATTCTTCCGCTGTACTACGATAATAAGGAAGCTTGGATGGATTTGGTGTTCACCGCCATGAATGATATCTGCCCGGCTTTCGATTCCGACCGCATGGCTGACGAGTACTACACCAAGATGTACAATTGCTGATTCAGCTTCAGCTCGTTTATGCTGCGCAGCTGCCTTTTTCGGGCGGCTGCGCTTTTTTCTGCGGACTGGCTGAGTTTCCGCTTGCGGGGTAGCGGGGTTATCACCTATAATGGGGGGCATGAACAAGTTGCTTGCTTGCGCTGCGTTGGCATTATCATTTTCTCCGCTCATGGCGGCAGAGGCCGAGATGAACCGTCTCCTGTCGGACTGGCAGCAGAAGGTGTCGGACTGGCAGAATGCGGTGCAGGCGGCCGGTTCTCCCGAGGCTCAGGCTGCGATTCCCGCTCCGGATGTGGCTGCCGCAGCGCCCTCGCTCTGGATGTCTATCTCTGCTCAGACGGGCAATCGCCGGGAAACTGTGACCCGAGGCAAAGGGCGTAAGCGCCGGGAAGAATCTGTCACCGTGCCGGCCTATGAATTTGACCAGCCGTGGGCGTTGCCCGGGATTATCTGGTTTCTGAAGCATCCGGAATCGCTTTCTGCCGCTTTTGATGAGGAACAGCAACACATGGTGAATTACTATGTTGAGGCTCTCGTTAAGGCTCTTAACCGTGTGCATTTCTCCAATCCCGCCATTCGCGAACTCTGCCCGGTAATGGCTCAGAATCCCGGTGTGCGGGAGTATGAGCTCATGCAGAAAATTTACAACCGCAATCAGGATGCCACCACACGGGCCTGTGCGGCACTGGCCATGAGTCTCATGCTTAATAATCCTATGATTTCCAGTGTGGAGGGTAGTGATGCCATGATTCGAGGTAAGCGTATCTATTATCTCAAGCAGGCTTTGCTGATGGGGGAGCCCGCAACTCCTTTTGGCGATTCGACATTGGGGGATGTAGCGACGGAACAGACCTACCGCCTGCGTTATCTTTCTGAGGGATGCATCCCGCCGCGTGTCCGGTTGCGGGCGACGGACGGCCGTAATGTGGCCTGTCCGGCAGAGGGGAAGCTGAATCTTCTCTTGTTCTGGACCCCCGAAGAGCCATCCGGTGCTGCGCTGGTCGCGCAGCTGGATAAGCTGAAAGAAAAATATCCCGATTTGGAAGTGTTTCCGATAGCTCCGTTCCAGACACCGGAGGCCTTGCAGCAGTCCGTGCAATCCGTTCCCGGCATGCAGCAGTCGCTCATCGATGACAGCAAGGGCAGCGCCGGACTTGCCTACCGTGTCAGTGCTATTCCCACGGCTGTTCTCATCAGTAACCGCTCTACTATTCTCTACATCGGCGCCCCGGGCGTGCAGTTGCAGACGGCGCTGGATGCTGCCTCGAAAACACAGCAGACCAACCGAGCCAAAGTAACGATTGAACCGGCCGAAAAGGAGCCCCCCGTCATCCAGCCCGGCTCACAGCCTAAACCGGCCCGAGCTGTCCCCGCTGCAGAGGACACTGTTCCGCCTGCTTTGCGCGAAATGCCGAAATTCTGATCTTCCTGATTGTCGGGAGTAAATCACGGCCTGTTTCCCCACGGAATGTCGGAAACTGGCCGTGTGATTTTTTCTTAGAACCGTTTTAATGGTTGCTATGAAGGATGTAGTTTGCTAGAATGGTACCAAGCTATGAAACTTCGTTTGCCTGTCATTCTTCGTTGTGCGTTGTTATCTGCCTGCTTCATGGGTTCTGCCGAGGCTGCGGTGCGGCATACGGATGTGTCTCTGAACACCTATGTGGATTTTGCAACCAACTCCGGGCGCTACGTGGACGGGGTGACAAATGCCATGCTGGATTATATTCGCCAGCGGGATGGAGGTGTGAAGATTGAATACACCGGCGGGCAGACCGCCTATACCTTGCCGCATGGGATGATCAGCTTCGACAGCGTGGCGGATGATGGCAACATGACAGTGGTCGGGTATAGTTATGTGGTGACAGTGGCGCATAACGCCTCCCGGATGTCCCCCACCTTTTCCGGGCATGATTATGGCATCGGAGATGCAAAGTCCATCAAATATCTGGCGGTGGAGGAATATGGTACGCAGAAGAACTTTGTAAATGATATTGCAGATTACAAACTCTCCCGCCTGACCAAGCTGGTGACAGATGCACCCGTGGCACAGATGGCAGGCGGCTCCGGCACCGATTACAAGGGGCAGCTGGTGTACCGCACGGCTGGTGGTTACCAGAAAATCCGGGATGCTGAAGGTAAAATCTCGGATGAAACCGAGAAACTGACTTATCAGGTAGGTGGCATAGGTTCGATTAATAGCTGGAATCAGACCTCTGACTCATCTGTGCATACTGCGGATATAACCGGCACTACCTCATGGGGCTCCACAGGTATCGGGTCAGGTACTCCTTTGCCTTTTGGTGGGCAGCAGGGCGATTCCGGCAGCCCCTATTTTGTGTGGGATGATTCGACAGAAAGCTTCAAGCTGCTGATGGTACACAGTGCATCATATGACACCAGCGGATATCCCGAGAAGACAGTTGGCTATGAGGCCACAGACTGGGCCCGGCAGGTGATGGAATCCGATACGGTGCGAGTGGATATGTCCCGCGTGACGGGCAGCTTGTACATCAACGGTGTGCAGAAATCCGATGATAAGGGCGGCGTGACGGATACCGTGAACGGTGTGGAGTATACAGTGCAGCCGGCAAAGGGGTATCTGACGCACGATGACGGTACACTTACTCATGCCAACTGGGATGCCGTATCGATTAACGGTATAGAAAACGGCCAGCATACCTGGAAGTCACTTTCCGGGCTGAAGGATACGGATGCCTGGTATGCATATGGAAATGAGTACCTGAATGCTACAGAAAGTGTCATTGTTCAGGGTAAGGACAAGGTGGCCGCAGAAGGTGTGACCTATTCCCGCCTGTTTATGACCCAGAATCTCGAGTTCGAGGCAGCAGCGGATAATGCGGTATATACCATCAAGGTAACCGCGGATACAGACATGGGCGCGGGTTATGTGCATTTTGCGGCAAATGGTAAGAAGGATGTCACCTTCAATGTGGAGTCTGATAAGAGTTATCAGCTTGATTCTGCCGGTTATGTGGTGGATGCAGGGGTGCAGGTGAATATGAGCCTGCGAAACGGGGATTCATCATACATGCGCGAGTGGCGTAAGGTGGGTGAGGGTACCCTCAACATCTGCGGCAAGAATGGCAACAACGAGATTTTCCTGAATGTGGGCGGAACGGGCAAGACGCTGCTCAATCAGTCTGGCGGTTATGCCGCCTACAATGTGCTGGTGAATACGGGTTCCACTGTGGTTATCAAGGATACCTCCCAGATTTGCCGCGATTTGACTTTCGGCAATGGTGGCGGTGTGCTTGATATGAACGGCAACTCCATGGCCTGGTATACGACCAATGGACAAACCCGCACGAATGCTTTCACTATCAATGCGCTTACCGAAGAAGCCGTCATCACCAACGGCGCTGCCACGCATGCTGAGTTGACGTATATGGAGAGCGGAGATACGCGTTTTGTAGGCTCATTCCGCGATTCGAAAGATTCATCACTGGGAATCACATACTCAGTGGAGGGTGGCACCTGGGAGCTCAACGGCATCCGCACCTGCCTGACCAACGAGAACAGTGGGCTCACCATAGAAAAAGGTACAGTGAAACTGGCCGGCACGCTCACGGTGCATGGCTATGGTACAACGCACACCGCATACAGCAGCGCAGATTTCTCCACGCGTGCGAACGATTGGCACTATGCTGATGCTGCCATGAATGTGACTGTGAAAGATAAGGCCACATTTGAGCTGGAGAGCCATGCCCGCCTGACCGGAACGGTGACGGTGGAATCCGGCGGCACGTACGTGATGCACGAGGGGGTGCAGCATGCAGAGGAATACATCGAAGGCGGTGAAAAAACGGAAAAGACGGCAGATGTGGCGGCGTACTATGGCCACAAGGGTGATGTGAAGCTGGCCGATGGGGCTAAGATGAAAGTGGCTTTCAGCGCAGACACGGATACGGATATGAGCTATAGTGGCTCGGTGTCCGGTCCCGGTTCGCTGACGATTGCGCTGGGGTCGGATAAGGCGGCATTCCACATGATGGGAAGCATCGACGGAGTGAAGTCGCTGGTGCTGGAGACCGACAGTAAGGTGCATCTGTATAGCACGGTGAATGTGGATTCTCTGCAGGTGAAAGCAGGTTCAGAGTTGATTCTGGAAGAAGGTGCGGAGCTTTCAACCTCGCTGACCTCCGTTGTTAACTCTTCCGGAGATAGTGTCACAACGCAGGAACTGACGCTGCAACAGTACGGCGGTGATGACAAGCTGGTGATATTGAAAGATAGCCGGGGGCTGGAGGTTCTTTCCGATATGCTCAACGGGGTCTCGCTGCAGTCAGGAAGCTCTCTGGCACTGAACCTGACAACTCTGGGGGATGTGAGCGAATATGACTACATCCGAATCAGCTTTGCGGCGTTGTCTCGCAGTAGCAATGTTGCAAGTTTGTCTGATGATGCACAGGTGACAGCCACTCTTGCCAATGGCCAGGCGCTGACGGGGTACTATGTGCAGGGCGAGACCGGTTCAGTTTATTTTGCTGTCGTGCCGGAACCCGCTACGGGGACTCTCTCTCTGCTGGCTCTCTCTCTGATGTGTGCGCGCCGTCGCCGCCGCTGACAATCTGTTGGGTATACCGACTCAATGTGTGCTTGTCATGGATGGCAGTTGGTGATAAGATGCAGCGCGTATGATGGAGCTGATTTATCTGCAGACGCAGGCAATTACGGCGGAGACGCCTTGGTTGTTGCCGCTGGCGTTCGCCCTGTTCGGTGCCTGTATCGGGTCGTTTCTCAATGTCGTGGTGTATCGTCTGCCGCGCGGGTTGAGTGTGAATGAACCCTCCCGTTCGTTCTGCCCTGCTTGTAAGAAAGAAATCCCTTGGTATCTGAACCTGCCTATCATCAGTTGGCTGGTGTTGCGCGGCAGAAGTGCCTGCTGCGGGAATCGCATCCCGGTGCGATACTGGCTGGTGGAGACGGTATGTGCGGCTTTGTTTGCCGCGATTGCCTGGTATTTCTGTCTGGATGATATCTTTACCCAGATTCTGCTCTGCGTGTGGGTGGCGCTGATGCTGGCCTGCTTCTGCATCGACTGGGAGCAGATGGTAGTGCTGCCTTCGCTCACGGTGGCGGCGGCTGTGGCGGGTATGCTGCTTTCCGGGCTTTCTCCGTGGATGCTGGAGCCCACGTCTCTGGAACCGACGGACGGATTGCTCTGGAGCGTTGTGGGGGCAATAGGTGGTTTTATTCTGTTCCGAATGGTAGGGCTCATCGGGCTGCTTCTTTTTGGTCACCGCTCTGTCCGGCTGGAAAAAACTGCTCCTTGGTCACTGAAGCAGGCTGCTGATGGTGAGGATATTGAGCTGACGCTTGGTGAGGATAAATTGCTTTGGAGCCAGCTCTTCATGGAACCCTCCAACCGTTTTATTCTCAAAGATGCCACGCTGAATTCCCGCAGCGGTGAACCCGGCAGCCTGGAGTTCCGCCCGGATGCCCTCATTCTGCCGAATGGTGAACGTATAGAGTTGGAGAGTGTGGAAAGCCTTTCCGGCATGGCCGGGGGGTATTCCTCCCGCCGCGCTGCCATGGGCAGCGGCGATGCCTGGATTGCCATGGCCATTGGTGCCATCGGCGGTTGGCAGGGTGTGGTGTTCTCTTTGGTGGGCGGCAGCTTCATCGGATTGCTCTGGGCCGCAGTTGCCCGCATAGGATTCGGTAAGCCCATGCCGTTCGGTCCGGCCCTCATTCTTGCCGCCACGGTGTGGCTTTTCTTCGGCCTGGAGATTCAGGACTGGCTGGAGAGTATGTATCTTTGAGCTGCGTTGAATGGAGAAGCGCCATACACAGAGAGCTTTTCGCGCCCGATTCCGGAACATCGTACTGGATTGGTATAGTGCCTGCGGTGACGAGCTGGTCTTTCGGGTGCATATAGGGAATCGAGCTGCATTGCCTGTGGGATTCCTGGAGCAGCATTGCCGGGAAAGCCGGGGGGAACGCTTGTGGCGCCTTGGGCGCAAGCTGGTGGGGTATTTGCTTCATCCCTGTGGCTTTTCGTCCTTATCCTATCGTTATTGCAGAATCCGTGTGCAGCGTAGGAGTACGGAAGATGCTCCGCTTATTTCATGCCTGAAAATAGAGGAAGCCTTTCGGGTGCTGCGCTCCGCCGGGTTCTGGTTGTACGATGATAGAGACCCTCACAAATGGTCTTCCTATGATGTGTACTGTGTTCTGATACAGGAAAAACGGCTTACGAATCCCATGCAGACGATTCATTTTGACCCCAAAATAAAGTTTTTTTCGGAAAGCGGCATGGAAGCATGATACCTTTGCTCATTCATACACCTGCATACGTTTACATCACCGCTAATAAACAAAAAAGAGCCGTCCGTTCGGACGACTCTTTTTTGTTGAGGGGTGAGGGTGGGGTTACATGCCCACGATTTCGTAGCCGCCATCCACATAGATGACCTGACCGGTGACGGAGGCTGCGCCATCGCTGGCCAGATAGGTGGCGGTGGCGCCGAGCTCTTCCAGCGTGCAGGAGCGCTGCAGAGGGCTCTTTTCCTCGTATACCTTGAACATGCCGGTGAAACCGGAAACGCCGCGGGCGGCAAGGGTCTGCACGGGACCGGCAGAGATGCAGTTGACGCGGATGGGCTTCTCTCGGCGACCCAAATCAAAGGCAAGATACTTGCTGCAGGTTTCCAGAGCGCTCTTGGAGACAGCCATGAGGTTGTAGTTCGGCACAACCTTCTGGCTGGCGTAGTAGGTGAGAGCGGTGATGGAGCCGCCTTCGGTCATGAGCGGGGCTACGCCGCGAGCCAGAGCGATAAGGGAGTAAGCGGAAATCTGAAGGGAGAGGTTGAAGGCATCGCGTGGGATGTCGGAGAAGTGCCCTTCGAGGGTTCCGGGTGCTTTCGGCGCAAAGGCGATGGCATGCAGCAGCATGTCTACGCGGTCGGTGTGCTGGGCAACAAAGGCGAAGAAGTCGGCGATGGACTGATCATCGGAGACGTCCAGCGCGCAGACGGGGGTGTCCTCACCGAAGCTTTCCTTCACCAGCTTGATGACGCCGTCCTTGAGGCGCTCGCCCTGATAGTTGAAGATGAGCTTGGCGCCGGCTTCATGCCAGGCCTTGGCGATGCCGAATGCAATGGAGCGCTTGTTGGCTACGCCGGTGACGATACCGACTTTTCCTTCGAGTGGTTTAGCAAGTGACATAAACGTGTAGATATTGGATGTTTGAAAATGGCGGGAAAATCAGAAGCAGAATTCTTCCGTGATGATGTGGGCGTATGTGTGAGCCATGCTCACTCCCTGTTCCTCCATGCGGCGGATGCGGTTGAGAACCTCGGCATCGGAGATGTTGAGGTCATCGACCACAAACTTGAGACGGTAGTATACGAAACCGTGCTCCATATCCAGCAGAAGCTGACCCTCGGGCAGATTGGCATTGAGGGTCAGCAGAAGCAGGGCCACCTCCTTGCGGCTTTCCTCGGGGATGCGCACGGCAAAGTTGACATCAAATACCAGACTGCACGGCTCTTTCAACTCGGTGAACATGAAAGTGCAGGGGTATCCGTCGTAGGTGGAGGGCAGGTAGGCCAAGCCTATTTTCTCACTTGTTGCACCCATGGTGACCCACTGGTAGTCCTCCCCGTGGGTGATGAGATATTGGCGAACCTGTGCCAGAAGATTCGGTTGATTCGGCATATGAAATGATGGTAAAGGTTACGGGGTATTCATTACCCGTTGGTTCACTTCCTATAGTACACTCAAGATTACGCGGAGTCAAGCTAAAGCGCAAAAAACGGGTGAGTTTTCGGTGCATCAGTAGCTCTTTCCTCTTGAGAGGCTGCGGGTGAGCTTTTCCGATACACGTCGGCAAATTTCGAGCTCATCCTTCGTAATTTCCGCAGAATGGTTATCCAGCTGGCGCTCCAGCGCGGAGAAGCCTACGTCAAAGAGCTCCTGTCCTTTGGCTGAAAGACGGATGCAGATAGCGCGGCGGTCATCCGGGTTCTGGTTGCGCTCGAACACGCCCTTTCCTACCATGGTCTCCACCAGCAGGGAAGTGGCGGGGACGGTCATCTGCAGCTCCTGAGCAAGCGTTTTGAGAGCTACGCCCTGCGGAGCTTTCGTCATGAGCATCTTCAGACGGGCAATGGCAGAGGCCTGACGAATGGTGAGCCCCATCAGTTTTTTGATGTGGGAGGAGGAGGTGAGCTTCAGGCTCTCTCTCCGGATGTCGTCCAGCGTGTAAAGCAGTTCCAGAAGAACGATATGGGGGATATTGGCGGTTTTGTTCATGCTGAAAAAATTATACCTTTTTAATTATTATTGTCCAGTATAAAAAGTTATTATATACAAGTAATTGCAAAAACAGGAGCTTTTTTCTTGGAAAACAGGTTGTTCTAACTCATTGCAAACAAAGTAAGAAGTGAGTATATTTCGGGCATGATGAAAACACCAACTGCTCTTTGTATACGAGAGGTGGAGACTCTGTTTCGGCCGTTTGCTGACAGAAAACTGTCGCTGGCATCGCGCATAGTCATGGCTCCGATGAATCGCAATCTGGCGCCGGATGGTATTCCTGCGCCGGAGATGGCGCTGTACTATCGCCGCCGGGCAGAGAGGGATGTGGGACTGATTATCACTGAATCTGCTACGGTAGACGATGCAGCGTCATCGGATGACAGCTGCATGCCCCAATTTTACGGCGGAGCTGCCCTGCGTGCATGGAAGCGGATATGCCGCGCCGTACATGCGACCCGCTGCAAAATAGTTCCGCAACTTTGTCATGTAGGGATGCTGCGCCCGATGTCGGGGGACATTCCGCACCCGGAGGCGCACCCTGTCGGCCCGTCGGGAATTAATCCGTTGACGCTGGAGAAAACCGGGGAAGCTATGAGTCGGCAGCGTATAGCTGATATCTGCGCATCCTTTGCCCGCGCCGCCCGGTTGGCCCGGCTGATGGGCTTTGACGGTGTGGAGATACAGGGCGGGCACAGCTACCTCATTGATCAGTTTCTATGGAAAGAGACAAATCACCGTCGTGATATCTATGGTGGTGATATAGTGGGGCGTACCCGCTTTGCCTGCGAAGTGATTCATGCGGTCAGAAAGGCCGTAGGGAGTCAATTTCCCATTCTTTTCCGCTTTTCGCAATGGAAAGAGGGGCATCTTGCCGCGCGGCTGGTGGAATCCCCGCAGGAGCTTGCTGAGTTATTGCAGCCCCTTTGCGCGGCCGGGGTGGATGTGTTTGACTGCTCGGAGTATCGCCATGCGGAACCGGCATTTGTCGGCAATCCGCTCACGTTGGCGGCGTGGACTCGGCTGTTGACAAACAAGCCGGTCATCAGTGGCGGCGGAACCATCGTCAATATCACCGAATCGGTGCGGATGGTTCGTTCCGGTGAGGTGGATTTAATTGCCGTAGGCAGGGCTTTGCTGGCCGATGCGGAGTGGGCAGAGAAAACACGCCTCGCGCGCGAATCCGATATTATTCCCTATACCTTCCGAGCCTTGTCGCGGCTGTATTAGGCCTGTGCGTCAGTCTCCGGGAGGGATGGTTCCAGACGTCCCTGACTGTCTTTCATGAACGGGAAGTTTACGATACCGGAAAGAGTGATGAAGGGGAAGGCATCATCAGGATTCTTTCCTTCGTTGGCCGCCTGAATGGCTCTTTTTGTGCCGTCCAGGAAGAAGTCAATGAGCTCCATGCCGCGCTTGATGTCCTCCATCTTCTGCTCCAGCTGGAGGCGTGCCTCTTGAATCATCTCCATTCGGCTGGAGAGGGAGATGGCGCCGCGAACTGTTTCGTCAAAGAATATCTTAATCTGCGGCAGGGTCATGCCCGCCTGTTTCATGCACAAAACGCCGAGCAGGCAGCCCAGACTGGCTTCTCCGTACATGCGACGGCCGGATTCTGTGCGCTCTACATGGCGCAAAAGTCCCTCTTTCTCGTAAAAACGCAGAGTATGGATGGAAAGTCCTGTTTTGCGAGCTAATGCCGATATGCTGTACTTCATGACGATAAGATAAAAGCAGGATAAAGACGCAGGCATTCTAGCATGGATAATGCCGTTAGGTCAAGCTAATAGTCGGCTTTTTCGGAATAATTCAAAGAATGGGTGCAAGAAGTCGACAGATATGCGCTGCCATACGGGTGAAAAAGCCGACTGTGTGGAAGTGTTGCGATGTGAGAATCTGGGCTTGCTGCATGTCATCCGTCAGGAGTTTGCAGACGCGGTGTGCGGCATCGGAATCCTCCATCAGCAGGGTCAATTCAAAGTTCAGGCGGAGCGAGCGTTCATCCAGATTGGCAGTACCGATGCAACAGACCGCCTCGTCTGCCAAGGCTATTTTCTCATGCAGAAAGCCGGGGGTGTAGGCCAGAAGCTGAATGCCGCAGTTCGACAACTCCGGCAGGTAGGTGAGGAGCGCCAGATGAGCCATGGTGCTATCGCCTTTACTCGGAATCAGAATACGCACGTCAACTCCGCGCAGCGCGGCTGCTGTCAGGGCTGCCAAGACCGGGGCGTTCGGCACAAAATAGGGACTGGCCAGCCAGATCCGCCACCGAGCCCGATAGGCCATTTCCAGCAGGGTGAGTTCCCATGCATTGATAGGGACATCGTCCGGGCCGGAAGGAATCAGGCGGCATGTGACCGCGCCCGCTTCTTTCTGTTGCTGTGCCAGCTCGCTGATATCCACACCGGTGGCGCGTTGCCAGTCCTCGGCAAATGACAGCAGGCATTGGGCCACGATGGGACCGCAAAGCTCGGCAAAAGTGTCTCGCCAGTACGTTTTTCCTTGTTGACGGATATATTCCAACCCCACATTCAGACTGCCGAGGTAGGCCAGAGTGCTGTCGATGATGACCAGTTTGCGGTGATTGCGGTAGTTGATGCGCAGAAAGGAGCTCCACCAGAAACGCCGTCCGTTGAACGATGCCACGCGGACCCCGGCATCGGTCAGGGTACGGAGATAGCCTCGGGGGAGCTTGTGAGAGCCGATTTCGTCGAAAATGACGTGGACTCTCACGCCAGCCCGTGCTTTTCGAACCAGCAACCGGAGGAGATTGTTACCCACCCGGTCATTCCGGATGATGAAAAACTCAATGAGGATGGAGCTTTGAGCGTTCTGAATGGCTTTAGCCAGAGCTTCGTAGGTATCGTTGCCATCGCGCAGCAGGTGTACTCTGTTGCCGGTGCATGCGGGCATACCGGTTGTTCTCGTGAGGGCGTGGCCGAGGCTGCCGGGCTCATCCGGGCTCAGATGGGCACGGATGCCGCGCAGCATAGCAAATACGGAGTTTGTCGGGAGCCTCTCTTCCGTATGTCGACGGATTCGTTCGGCGCCCAGTGCCAGATACAGGGGAATACAGAGGAGGGGAAGGAGATTCAACCCCAATATCCATGCCAGCGAGCCTTGCGGTGAGTGTCTGCGCATCAGCGCATGAAGAGAAAATACCAAACCTGCCAGATGCAGTACCATCAGCCAGCCGGAGGCAGAGAAAAGGCATGCCTCGCCGATGATCGGAAATCCCTGAGCGCAGGTGGAAATCATTGTGGCGATTTTTGCTCTGCTGCCGTTACGCTTGCCTTCGGGGCCTTTTTACCTTTTCTCATGATGCGATCCAGCGTGAACTTCCACTGAATATCCTCGATATTGCCGTAGATGACGATATCAATCAGGAAGTCGGACAGGAATGTAATGGGGGCGATGAGGAGGGTCGGTACGCTTGATATCTTCGGCCAGAGATTGCCCCGGATATCGAGAGTATCTAAGTTCAGCCGAAGATTCATGTCCACATCCAGATTGTATCCGGAAGCATGCATGTCGCGAGTGTAGAGATAACCATTCAGAATATCAAACTTAAGGGATGCTTTCTGAATGTTATAGCTCATGAAGTGGTTGGCAAACGGGATATGGCGGCTGGATTCATCAACCTTGTGTATGGCGGAATCTGTTGTGCTGGTGAAAGCTGAGAGAAAACGGGAAATCATGCCGGGTTTGTCCTGCTCGATGGGAGCCGGAGCTTGCCCGGTGACTTTCCGTTGTAGGTTGGCCAGTTGGTTCGGCAGGTCAGAGATAAGCGAGCCGACCGGTTGGAAAATACCGAGTTCCATGAGGTTGCCATCCCGTATGGTGGCACTGCCGTAGGCCTTGACGTCCTTGACTTCGGACGTGGGGGATTGGAATCGGATGCTGGCGTTGCACAGAGCCGGGCTCAGCTTGGTGTTGTATGCCTTGCCGATAAGGCTCAAATCCAGGTTGTTGGCGGTCAACTGCCCGTCAAATGAGGTGTTTTTGCCGGAGATGCCGATTTTGATGGCGCCATCCAGTACGCCGCCCCAGGTGCGAGCGTTCATCTTATCCAGGAACACGAAATCATCGCTCAGGTTGACAAAACCGGAGAATCGTTGCAACGGAATTGTTGTGCCGAGGAAGTTGAAAGCCGCCCCGGTAGCTGATTCTGCGCGAATGAGCCCGCTGATGGGAACCTGGCTTCTTTTGGAAATCGGGAACTCGCAGCGTTTGGTGGTTACATCAACGGGATATTGCAGCTTGATGTCCTGCATGAACTCCTGCAACGGTGCAAAATACATGCCGAATGCATAAGCCGGATAGGCTTTTCCCACCAGATTATTGAGGACAATGCCGTTGTTATCCAGGTCAAAGACGATGGATTCCCCGCGAATGATGCTGCTGCGGGTACCTTTGCTGATGTTTTGGCGTTTCAGCCACGGGCGATTGTCATAGTCCAGATAAGGATTTTTGAGGACAATCTGCATCTTTTCCGCTGCGGGGGAGCCATCCGGGTTCTTCTGCCCCATTCGGACATCAACGTGGACGTCGCAGGTAGCATTGAATACGCGGGAATACGGGTTTTTGCCCATGTCTTTGCGAAGTTTCTCCCCGACGATGTTGCCTTTGCTGTCCTTGACATCTTCTATGGCTCCGATGAGGAAATCCGTATTGCGGATATCGGCTTTGCAGAAAGAGTTTACAACGATGCCATTGTCATATTCTACGCGGGTTGTAATATCGGACACCGTTACCTTAGATTCTGCATCAAAGCGGAAATCGCGCATGATGCTGTGAGCGTCCTCATCATCTATCAGGGCATCAATGACATTGACCGCGATGGTGTTGTGTCCATTTGTTATGCTGCAATAGCGGTTGAGGTCACCGGATATATCTGCCGTAAAAGCGCCCGTCTGATGCAGAACCTCCAGTTTGCCGGAATAGAGCAGGGCATCATCCTTGCTGTGAATCCCGGTGTCGAGTTTAATCTCCAGCGGTATTCTTGCACCTCTATTGATGACCAGTGTTTGGGGCGTGCGAACCAGCGCAGGTATGTGAAGCTGTAATTGCGTGTTGCCGAGTTGCCCGGTGTTGACATTGATGCTGCCCTTCGTGCTCAGTGTCAGCGTCTCCGGTAATTCGATGGCGGAGGGCAGGGCGTCAAAGTGCTGCAAGAGAGGAGCAAATGTCAGCAAGGGGAAATTCGTTTTGCTTAGCGAAAACTCCAGGATGCCGTCGCGTTCAATGTCGGCGTAGTTCAGCAACAATCGGGTGTCGAAGCCTTTCTCCTGAATGTTCATGGTCAGGTTGAGTCCGGCTTCATATATTTGTTCGTGGTCAACGGAAAGAAGTATATCAGTCGCTATGGGCTGTTCTTCGTATGCCAATTGTCCGATAGCGGCCTTGGCATTGGATTTTACCAGTATTTCCTCCCATCGTTTGTTGCAGGTAAAATCATGAAGGTTATCGATAGAGAAAGAGATATTGCTGATGTGAGAGCCCCCGGCGGTAAGCTTTTCGGCGTTGGCTTCAGCTTCTGCTTGTGCAATGTGCAGAGTATTTTCCCATTGTGTACAGTCTGCACTCAGTCCATTCAGTTGAAATGCTGCATTTATTTCCTTTGCAGAGAAGTCATCGCCTGCTTCTACTTTGCCCAGTTTGAGGGAAAGTGTCAGCCGGTCGAGGCTGAGTCGATTGCTGCGGAGTGAGGGATGCTCAATCACTGATGCTTTCAGCTGCAGCTCCGGGGCGGTGAATCGAATACCCTCATAGCGTAGAGAATCCAACCGGATGGAAAGATTTTGTATTTCTTTCAGAGAGGGTATCAAATCCTCAACTCTGGTAATGCCGGGGGTGAACTCTTTCACGCTGAGCAGGGTGGAGAGCTCTGCCTCCAGTCTGCCTTCCGGGGTGATATGGTCCGGCAGCGGGATGGGCTGCCCGTAGATACCTTCTGCCAGTTGGTGCAGTGTGTTGATGGGAATGGAAAGCGTTGCCTGCGCATCAGCCCGTTCATTGCCGGAGAGCGCGGAGACGTTGATTTTGCCGTCCGGCAGGGTAAGGCTCAGGTTATCAATGTTAAATCGTCCGTCCGAAAGAAGAAAGGAGAGTTCGAATGTGTCTACTTTTGCCTTGCCGATGGAGAAGTCTCGCTGCAGAACATTGCCTCGCATGGAGAGGTTATTGAGCGCATAGTCTTCTGCGAACTCTACCTGTCCGCGGAGTTTGATGGTGGGCGATTTTTCGGCATCGGCACAGAGCCTGGAAAGTAGGGAATCCTTCTGGGTGGAGTCAATCATTTCCACTATCTGCGCAATGGCTGCAGTACTGCGCAGGTCGAAGATCAGCCGACGGGCGGGTAAATTGTATGAGCCTTGCAGGGAAACCTCTGTTTTCGGCTTCTTCGTGGCAAAGTTGAGATAATCGATGCTCAGCGTATCATCCTCATATCGCGTGGCCAGCGAAGCATTCTGAAAATGCATGCCATCGTGCCGGAAGGTCGGAATCTCTGCTTTGACTTCGGCTGTCGGCTTGTTGTTTCGGTATCGGACCCGGATGTCGAGCCGTGGACATTTATCTCCTTGCCATCCCTGTTGGGCAATGAGTTCATTCGCCTGCCTGAGCCAGGGTTGTACCGGTTTCAGGTATTCATCCAACCGGATGGTCTTGAGTCCGTTTTCGGCTTCCGTTGCGTCATTTGAGCTCCAATCCGACTCCGGCAGCTGAAATGCCCCGCTGAATCTGATGCCTATACCCTGCAGCTTAGCCGAAGAGGTGATTCTGAGTCTCTGCCCTCGGTTGTAGAGGTTAAGATGCGTGTCGGCATCGTTTAACATCGTTGGATTCCCATCCGGTGTATCTGTCGGTAAAACTGCGTTCAATCCGAGCAGATGGATGTTATCCGGCAAGTAGTTACCCTGTAATAATTCAAATATACTGAATGATACCTGAAGCTTACGCAGCGCAATGCTTGCCGTTTCTTCTCCCAGCGGGGCAGAGAGCTGAACATTGATTGCTTTGAACGCCAGCCCGGAGGTAGGGGCCAGCTTCAGCTTGCCCAGTCGGAGGGTAAGTCCGTAGGGGGCTGCTTCCTGTTCTATCTTCCGGAGCACAAAGCCGGGAAGTCCGGCAATGCTCAGCCACGCAATGGTGAAACACACCATGACAATCACCACCAGACAGAGTGCCGGGAAGATGGTTCCTACTCGCCTGATGGTGATTTTGCGTGCCATGGAAGGACTTTAGTTAGTAGTTAAATCTCAGGATCTGTTTCTCCTTCAGGTAATGGTGGCGCCTTGGGAAGATTTTGTTCAATATCATCCAGAAGGTTGACCATACTGACCCCTCGGCGTGCCGAATCATCGTGCCGGAAAGTCAGTTTCGGCGTGTTGCGCATGACAACGCGTCGGCTGACTGCACGTTGAATATCGCCGCGCTTGCGGGAGAGTTTTTCGATAACCTGAGCGGGAGCCATGCGCCCGACAACGCCGACCCAGACGCGGCCTTCCTTCAAATCCTCGGTGATTTCCACATCGAGGATGGAGACGATGGTCCCGGGCCAATCGAACTCCTTCTGGACGAAGGTGCCGATTTCCCGCTTCATCAGCTCATTGACTTTATCGAGTCGACGTGATGCCATGGTCGGATACGTGAATTACAGGGTTTGCTTAATCTTCTCAAGCGTGTAGCACTCGATGATATCGCCCTCTTCGTAGTCGTTGTACTCGGCAAGGCGGATACCGCATTCCAGACCGCTCTTGACTTCCTCCACTTCGTCCTGGAAGCGGCGGAGCGTCGACATCTTGCCGTCGAATACCACCTGACCGTCGCGCAGTACGCGAGCCTCTGCCGTACGGAGCATCTTGCCGTCCGACACGTAGGAACCGGCAGCCTTGCCCTTGTTGAGCTTGAATACCTGACGGATTTCGGCGTGACCGAGCACTGTTTCGCGGGTTTCCGGCTCCAGCAGACCGAGCATGGCGTCTTTCACCTGGTCAATCAGCTCGTAGACGATGGAGAATATCTTCACCTGAACACCTTCGCGCTTCACTGCCTTCACTGCATTGGTTTCCACCTTCACATTGAAGCCCAGAATGACGGCGTTGGAAGAGGAAGCCAGCAGAACATCGCTTTCAGAGATGGGACCGGCGGCCGCACCAATGAATTCGCATTCCACCTTCTCGCTCTCAATGTCCATGATAGCCTTCTTGATGGCTTCCACGGAACCCTGCACATCGCCCTTGAGGTAGAGCTTGAGCACGGCTTTCTGGCTGCCCTCGCCCATCATGGCCAGGATGTCTTCCATGCGGGAGCGTTTCGGTGCCGTCAGGCGCTGCTGGCGCAGTTCTTCCTGACGCTCGGTGGAAAGCTTGCGGGCGGCGCGCTCATTCTCCATTTCCACCAGTTCATCACCTACGTTCGGGGTTTCGATGAACCCGGAGACTTCTGCCGGCATGCCGGGGGTAACTTTCTTGATAGACTTGCCTTGGTCGTTCATGAGGGTCTTCACCTTGCCGGAGAAGGGACCGCAGATGAAAGGCATGCCGACCTTGAGGGTGCCGCTCTGGACGATTACGGTTGCGGAGCTGCCCTTACCCTGTTCCATGCGGGCCTCAATGATGGAGGCGCGGCAGTTGGCTTTCGGGTTCGCCTTGAGTTCCAGCACCTCAGCCTGCAGACAGAGCAAATCAAGCAGGTCGTCAATACCGTCACCCGTGTGGGCCGATACGTCCACGCACTCGATTTCACCGCCGAAGTCCGTGGGCATGAGGTTGTGCTCCATGAGCTGGGTACGCACACGCACCGGATCTGCCGTGGGCAGGTCGCACTTGTTGACCGCCACGATGATGGTCTTGCCGGCAGCCTGAGCGTGCATGATGGCTTCCTTCGTCTGGGGCATGATACCGTCGTTAGCCGCCACCACCAGCACGACGATATCCGTCACGTCGGCGCCGCGTGCACGCATTTCCGTGAAGATAGCGTGGCCGGGGGTGTCGATGAAGGTGAGCGTCTGGTCGTTGTGGTTGACTGTGTAGGCTCCGATGTGCTGTGTGATGCCGCCGGCCTCACCGGAGACAACGCGGGTGCGGCGGATGTAGTCCAGCAAAGAGGTTTTGCCGTGGTCAACGTGACCCATCACCGTGATGATGGGGGTGCGAATCTTCAGCGCGTCCTCCGGCTCTTCTTCAAGGGCTACGGCTTCGGGCTCCTTGATTTCCTCCACGGGGGCTTTTACGCCGGCGCCCTTTTCGCGCTTGACTCGCTCATAGGTGAAGCCGTGCTTCTCGCAGAGGGCCGCCACCTGATCGCTGTCGAGAGTGGTGCCGGGATTGGCAAACACGCCCATGGGCATCAACTCGGCAATCAGCTTGAAGGGTTTGACTCCCATGTGCGCCGCCAAATCAGCCACGGAGATGGGAGCCTTGATGTTCATGACTTTGCCCTCATCCCCGGCGGGAGCCGGAGCGGGTGTCGGAGCGGAAGCCGGTTTCGCTGCGGCCGGGGTCGGTTTCGCAGCAACAGGTGCAGGTTTTGCTGCGGCCGGGGCCGGCTTGGATTCTGCTGATGTCGGTTTTGCAGCAGGCTTCTTCTCCGCCTTCTTGGGGGAGAGGAGGTCAAGCGCAGGCTTGCGGGCATTTTTCTTCTCTGCGCTCTTGGGGGCAGAGGCTTTCTCCGTTGCTTTTGCAGCAGGGGCGGCTTTCTTCTTTCTGCTACCGCCGAGGAGGTCGAGCACCTCCGGTTTCTTATTCGATTGTTCAGCCATGTGAAAAAGGGGGTATATCAGCAGAGTGCTTTAGCTTTAGCGATAATGTCACGAGCCTCTTCCTCGGAAATGAGGAGGGCTTCCATCAGGTCTTCTTCCTGTGCGTAGGAAGCGATGACATCTACGGAGGTGAAGCCGGCAGATATCATGGCAGCGGCCAGAGAGTCCGTGACGCCGAGCTGTGCGCTCAGTTCGTCGGCACCCTTGCGAGCTTCGGATTCAACCTTGGTCTGTTCGTTGTACGGTTCAACGCGCACATCCCAACGCTGCTCCGGCGTGGAAATGAGACGTGCCGTCAGACGCACGTTCTGGCCCTTGCGACCCTTAGCCTTGGCGGCGGCCTTGTCATCTTCCACCAGCACGGTGACAACACGGGCAGCCTCGTCCACAATCACCTTGACCGGTTCAATGGGAGCAAGGGATTCTGTTACCATGACGGCTTTGTCATCGGTGTATTCCAGAATGTCAATCTTTTCGCGACTCAGTACGTTGACAACGCTCTTCACGCGAGTGCCGCGCATACCGACGCAGGCGCCCACAGGGTCAACATTCGGGTCTTCGCTGCGCACCACCATCTTCGTGCGGTAGCCGGGCTCGCGCACGATGTTGAGAATCTCTACGGTATGGTCAGCAATTTCCTGAACTTCGCTTTCGAAGAGGCGGCGCACCAGATTGGGATGGCTGCGGGAGAGAATCAGCTCATTGCCGCGGACGCCGTCGCGCACTTCCTGGATGTAGAAGCGCATACGGTCATCCTTGTTGTATTCCTCTCCGGGGATGCGCTGCTTGGGCGGGACAATGCCTTCAAACTTCTCGACTTTCACCACCACGTCACCCTTTTCGTAGCGAACGACGGTGCCGGTCACCAGTTCTCCGATACGGTCGCTGAATTCCTCTGCCAGCATTTCCTGTTCTGCCTTGCGGATGCGCTGCTGCATGGTCTGGCGGGCCGTCTGCACGGCAATGCGGCCGAAGTCTTTGGGCGTGATATTAACGGAGATGGTATCGCCGGGCTGGAGGTTCTTGCCGGCAGCCTGCACGACGGAAAGCTTCACCTCGTTGAAGGCGTCCGTCATCTCCTCATCATTCACCACGGTCATGTCTGCCTTGATTTTGACCGTTCCTTTCTGTGTATTGATGATGGCGCGGAGGTTGCGGATGCGATCGGAACCGGGTACCATCTTGGCGTAGGCAGTCAGGAAAGACGCTTCGAGAGCCTGAATGACGCGCTCGCGTGTCAGGTCTTTTTCGCGGACATAATAATCAATCAGGGCTGTGATATCGGTGGTGGCCATGTTTTTGCAGGTGTTTGGTGGTGAGTAGTCTACAAAAAAAGAGCGGGTCAACGACCCGCTCCAATCTCATTGCAGACCGGAACTTGTACGCAGTTCATATATCATGGGAAGGTGGGTTTGTCAAGCTTATAGTTTGAAAAATCAGCGTTTTTGTTATATTTCTGAAAGATTGGGATGATGGTGGGGCATCGTGGCATAAAAAGGAATCGCCCTGTCATCGGGGTGGGGATGACAGGGCGATTCAGCAGACCGGAGACGGTCATCAGGCAGTTGTGACTTTGTCTGCCTTGTGGATGAGTTCTGCCTCCCGCTTGACGCGCACCTGGAGGTCGGCCAGAGCGTTCATGTAATAGATGTAGGCATCAAAGGGAGAGGGGTAGGGGGTAAAGCCGTTGCTCTTCTCCATGTAGTGGAAGTGGTCTGCACTCTGCAGCTTGCGCCACACATGAATCATATCACGGTCTTCACTGGCCTTGACGGATTTCTCCAAATCGTAGATTTTCTTGATGGCCTCCTGCTGCATCACGTTGCCGTTCCAGTGGGTGGTGGTACCGTAGGTGGAGCAGGTGATGGGGTTCGGGCAATCAATCGTGCCGACAGAGGGGAACTCGCGCACCGCTTCCGTGGGCGTCATGAATGTCTCGCCGTTGAAGAGAGCGGCGGAAATCATCGTGCGCCAGAACTCAAAGACCCCCGTGGTGTCGGCCTGGCGTTCGCCGAGCGTTTCGTAGTCCATGGAGAGGTTGACCACCTGACCCTGCTGCTGCGCCAGCCACCCGGCAAAGGTGTAGGGCGAGAGCGGGTACTCGCTCCAGGTCGGGTCGGTGCGGCGATTGGCCAAGTCATTGGAAAGGTGACGGTTGCGGATAAGTGTCTTAGTCTTGGCAATGAGGGGGGCGCACTGGAGGTCGTTTGTGTGGCGGTTGGACATCATGCGGCTGTTGCCGTCGGCCATGACGCCCTCGAATCCCATGTCATAGGCCTGAGCGGCAATGGCATTGGAATAGAGCATGCCTGTGTTCCAGAGGACGGTGGGACGCTGTCCGAACAGCTTCTCGATGAGATCCATGTGCTCCTCCACCTGCTCGGCAAACTCTTCCGTGGAATAGAGTGATGCCAGCGAGGCGTAGTAAGGCATAGCCAGAAACTCCACACAGCCGGTGTCGGCCAGCTCGCGGAAGGAATCGAGGAGGTCCGGGCGGTGATAGTGCGCCTGCTCCAGAATGACGCCGGAGAGGGCGAGGGCAAACTTGAATTTGCCGTCAGAAAGCTCGATGAGCTGCTTCATCATGCTGTTGGCGCGGAGGTAGCAGCGCTCTGCCACCTCGCTGAGCACGCGTCCGTTCATGCGGTCATCTTCATAGAAAGCGTGTTCGCCAATCTTGAAGAAGTCGTAGGGAATCAGACGGTTGGGCTGATGAGCGTGAAAAGTGAGGGTAATGTTCATATCCTTTTCTTCGTGGATAAGGGGTTACCAGCCGAGGACGTGCTTGTACACGCGAATCATCTTGTCGGCTGCCGTTTCCCAGTTGGAGTTCTTGATGTCCTGGGCACTCTGCTCCGCCACCTTCTTGTAGAGCTCCTCATCCGTGATGAGGTCTACAATATGTTTGGCCATCATGTTGACATCCCAGAAGTCGGCCTTGAGGGCGCCCTTCATGACCTCTGCCACGCCACTCTGCTTGGAGATGACGGCGGGGATGTTGAACTGAGCTGCCTCCAGAGCGGAAAGTCCGAAGGGTTCGGAGACGGAGGGCATGCAGTACACGTCCGTCATAGAGAGCAGCTCATTAACTTTCTGCTTGTTGAGGAAACCGGTGAAGTGGAACTTGTCACCTACGCCGTGGAAGGCTCCCGTCTCGATAAGCTGGCGGAGCTTCTCGCCCGTGCCGGCCATGACGAAGCGGACGTTATCCGTTTGCTCCAGCACCTTGGCAGCAATCTGCAGGAAGAATTCAGGCCCTTTCTGTGCCGTGAGACGACCGAGGAAGAGCACGAGCTTTTCCGGGAACTTCTTCTTGCTGTGGAAGACATGCACCGGGTCGGCACCGTTGTGGACGGGGAAAATCTTGGCGGGGTCAATGCCGTAGTGTCCGGCAGCCACCGTGCCGGTGTATTTAGAGACGGGGATGACGGCGTCAGCCTGTTCCATGCCGTATTTCTCAATGTCGTAAATCCAGCCGCGGGCATCTGCTCCGGCGCGGTCAAACTGGGAAGCGTGCAGATGCACCACCAGCGGTTTGCCTGTGGCCTTCTTCACTTCCACACCTGCCAGATAGGTCATCCAGTCATGCGCGTGCACCACATCAAAATCGTAGTTGCGGGCCATGACCGCACAGATTTTGGAGAATTCAATGACCTTGCGAGCCAAATCGCCGGCGTAGAGGTCTTCTTTGCCGGTAAACAGCTCCAAGTCGGCCTTGTGCACACGGGAGAAGAGCAGCTTGCCTTCTTTCGTGAAAGTGATGTTGCCGGGAGTCCCCTCCACGCAGGCGTAGGGGTCCAGATTGATAGGCGCTTTGCCGACCACGGTGAAACTCTCGTACGTGTATCCCTCTTCGAGCGTTTCCATCTGCTCGTGTTTGAGCGTGTTGATGCCCGTGAGGGAAAAACCGTCGTATTCGGCCTCGGGTGCAGCCTTGGGCACAATAACGGAAAGGTCCACCTTGGAGGCCAGAGCTCTCGAGATGCCCATGCAGGCCACACCGAGTCCGCCGTTGATGAGCGGCGGGAACTCCCAACCCAGTTTCAGTACCTTGATTTTTCTCATAATGCTCTGTTTGTTATATAAATAAGAATGAGGACGCACTTCGCCCAGTATCGGCCTTATTTAACCTCAACGAAAGTGATTTGTCCAGCCTAAACTCCGTTCAAAATTCCACAAAACATGTCACGCAAACCGAAGTGTGCGTGCGGAGGAACGAGGGCAGCTCCGTTGGGTCAGGCTTCTTCGTTGTTGGCCTTGCGGATGTCTTCCAGCGCAGCAATGAAGTCATCCAGAATCTCGGCCGGAACCATGATACGGTCCCGGTTAGAGCTTACTTTCTCCGTAATGCGCACCACCCGCCCTCTGGCATTGGCCTTGAGGTCGATGTAGAAGGTCTTTCTATCCGCAATAATTTTTTCCGTGCAAATGATATCGTCGTCCACTGTCTTGTTTTGGCTTTTGTTGTGAAATAGCCGTTCCATTAGCGAGTATAGCACAGTGCTGACGTTAGTCAACTATCAAATCTTATTTTTCATCGCGAAAGGGCAGTTTTGAAATCGGCTCGGATAGAGCCTGAACTTACGGAGTGGTCAGACGCAGGTAAATCCACTCACTATCGTCCTGCGGGCGGATGATATAGCGCTGCGCGCCATCGATGTCGGGCAGGCGTGTATAGAAGCAAGGGGTATATTGAGCCGGGCTGTACTCGTATTCGAGTATACGGAATGACGTGTGCCTGTCCATGGGCTGCCATTCGCAACCGGGAAAGCGGTCCGCAAGCCATTTTTCGGCCTCTGTCTGTGGGGTGCGGGCAAAGATGAGCAGTTCTGAGTTTGTATAGCCCAGATGCCCGCGTATTTCAGTGCCTTCCGGCGGGGGTGTTCCCAGCAGGGTTTGCAGAAGGGTGCGGTTGAGGTCAGGGCATTGACCCGGACGGGTGTAAGTGATGAGCTTGTTGTCGCCTGTCGGGTTCAGGGGATTGAACCCCGGCCCCTTGTACCGCCAAACATTGCCCCAGTCGGCATAGTGGAGCTTGGGCTCGTTCCCCTGGATGTCTGGAGCCGACTGCCGGTGCAGGAGGTAAGCCCCGCCCAGAAACAGGTTGAGCGCCACAACACACGCGTACAGGCAGCGCAGTAGGGTTGCAGAGGGGATGAGTGCGCGTTTCATACGCATTAGTCCCCACAGCAGGAGCAGACTCAGCAACAAGAACACGCCGCGCACGCCCCATGCATGCAGCTCCTGCCAGCAACCCTGCACGCTGCTTAATTGACCGGCTCCCGCCATGGCACACAGAACTGCAACCACGAACCACACCAAGCGTTTTGGCATTCCACGCCGTTCCGCCAAATCCCCCAGCGTACACAGCCCCCACGCTAACGCATAGCCCGGGATGGGGCTGCACAGCATGGACAGCCAGGACGTCAACACCAGCGGGCATAACCAGATAAGATAGTCCCACCCGGTCAACTGGGGAACAAGGGCAACCGCCGGAATGCTGATGCTCAGTGCACCGGCTACCGGCCACACCGCCAAGAGCCATCCCAGACATCGGTACCCGGTTGTCAACTGACATTCCTGCGGGCGCGCTTTCACATTGGGCGAAAAGGCCGGGGGCGTGGGCATTTGCTGTTGGGTGCGGGGCATGGTGCAGGGCGTTCTCTCTGTGCGGTAGGATAGCTGATGTGCTTGTTGATGTCAAGGTAAGATAAAAATCATCGCGCTTGAACACGTTGGAAAGAACTGCTATAATGCCCGCAACCCCATGACCCCTGATATCATCAAAAGCAAACACGGATCTTGTATCGTTGAAAGAAGAACAAGACTTGCCGGGCCTTTTGTGTTGCTGCTGGCCGGTTTAATCATTGTGGCGACGGTCTTGTTGTTGACAGGGTGTGTGCGGCTTAATACCGCCGGCGTGATTGATAATATCGGCCGTGAATACAAAGCTGCGCTGGTAGAAAAAGCCCCCGGTGTCCGGAGCATTGTCCCCCCTGGCATTTTCGAAGAGGAGTATAAGCCGATGTGGGAGGCCTGCGAGGCCGACGGCAACCTGTATATCAAAGCGGACATGGCGATAGTACGGGAACGGAATGTGTGGATAAAGGATGCTGCTTTCAGTCAGTTGCCACACAAAAACTTCTATTTTGATGTAGCTCCGAGCGAGACGTGCTACTACCACAGGGGGAAGATATACACGGAAAAACCGGCATCTGCGGTAGATACGACCACAGAACCGAAATCGGTTTATCCTTTCTACTCCGTGTATTCATCGGCGCAGCTCAAACATCCGCAACGCTACGAGCCTCTGTGGCTGGAAGAGCAACACAATCCCCATCGGATATATACTGTCCCGCTTTCATGGATAGCTGCCGTGCTGGTGGACATTCCGGGTGGGGTGGTATGCTCGGCTGTTGCGCTTCCGGGGGAAATTTATTCTGTCCTTTTTGACTGACTTGCGGGGAGGGGTGCAACTAATTCTGAGTAGGCCTGAATCTGCTGCATTTTTCGCTGCTCCCAGGGAATGGAGAGTACCTTATCCCGATAATGCTCGTAATGCTGCTCGATACGTTGCATGGCTCGGGTGAGGGAATCCGGTTCTTTCGGGTTGAATAGTTCGCCGGTGTCACCCGTGATAATCAAATCGCGGGCGCAGCCGACATGTTGAGAGGCCAGAACAGGCAAGCCGTGGTAGAGAGCTTCTTCTACCACCAATCCCCAGGGTTCATAGAGTGAGGGCAGGATGAAGACGTCGTGTCGGTAGAAAAGCTCCGACAGCTGCTCATTGGGGACAAAACCGGTGAGGGTGATATTGGTCGCATTCAGACAACGGATATCCGGCTCCAGCGGCCCGCTGCCGACGATGGTGAGCGGTTTGCCGTTGCGTTTGAATTCTTGAGCCAGAGCTACCACGTTCTTGACTGCAATCAGACGCCCGATAAACAGATAACGCAGCGGATGGTGTGTGATTGTTCGAGATGTTCGGGTGGTGTAGTGGATGAGCCCTACACCACCCGTGGGGTGGATGCTCCCCCTGAAGCCGGCGCGTTCAAAGAGCTCCCGGTGCGGGATGCCGGAGGGAAGCACGGCACTCATGCGGCTGATGATGCTGCGTTTGATGAGACCTTTCATCCCGGAGAGGGAGCAATCCAGCACAGACGATTCGCAGATGAGGGCGTTTTTTCTGCGGGGGCTGAGGAACGCATAGACGTTGAATTCCGGAACAAACCAGCCGGAGAAGAGAACCCGCGTGGCGCGGATGCGTCGCATCAGCCTCAGCAACCGGAAGAAAACGAGGAACGGGTTGCGGCGGTGCAAGTCGCCCTCATGCAGAAAAACCACGTCAAACGGTTCTCGCTCGGGAACCTGATTGACGGCCTCGATTCCGTATCCCAGCAATACCAGTAGCAGAGAGTGGTGTTTCGCCAGCTCGCGGCAGAGATTCAGCTTGTAGAACGAGGGCGTGTTCGTCAGAAAGACGAAATCGTAGTGCGTTTTCATGGCCGGAAAAGGTGGAATAGCTCGCGGCGTTCCTCCCGCCGCAGGTAGAGCAGGAAGAAAACGATGGCGGCGTACAGCGAGAACCCTCCGCAGAGGGCAATGAGCATTCCCCAGTTGGTGCAGGGAATGAACACCGGGATGGCCCAGCCTCCCGCCGCACAGAGAAACACCGGGAGCAGCGCCGGACAGAACACCTCACGGTAAAAGCGCTTCATCTCCAGCCCGGCGCGGTGCGAGTAATAGAGATTGAGCAACAGCCCGTGGCCCAGAAGCAGGGAGAGCCCCGTGCCGCAGAACATGCCGGGAGCGCCGAACCGCTGCGTGAGCAGGTAGCCCGGAATGACGCAGACAAGCGCCGTTGCCAACAGAATGAGGGCTCTCCCCCGGTGAAGATGCCGCGCTTGCAGGATGGCTATTCCGGTGTTCTGGCTCAGCGGCAGAATGAGCGGGATAAGAACCAGCAGGGCTCCCCACCAGACCTCCGTGGTGTGAGCGCCGATACTGCTGCCCACCCAGAGCCGCAGGAATTCCTGCCCGAAGAGGCAGAACCCCGTGAGCATGACCCCAACGACACAGAGCTGGAGCCGCCCCGCGCGAATCATGAGCGAGGTCTGTTCGGTGGGGGTGGCATGGCTGTCGATACGGTGCATGATTTCCGGCGAGAAAATCCCGGAAATGGCTGTGGATGCCATCATGAAATATCGGGAAAAGGAGAGCCCGAGCGTATAATACACCACCGCCTGCGGTCCGCAGAGCCTTGCTACGATAGGGGTGCCAATCTGCCAATAGAGCAGATCCATCAGCTGGTTGAGCATCACCCAGAACGAAAAGGAAAACATGCTTCGGTAGAGGCTCCAATCCGGTTTGCGGAACAGCACGCGTGCCCCCAGAGTGTGGGTGGCATAGTGTGTCTGCCAGAGCATCAGCCCGAGGTTAAGCGCGAAGGCCAGCCAGGTGAGGGCGGTTGCTTTTCCCCCCATGAGCAGCAGAAGTAGCGTCAGCACTACATTCAACAGTGCCTGAGCCAGCCCTGCCAGCCCCGGGGCCAGAAATCGCCGACAGGCCGCCGGTATGGCCGACAGGGGACGCAGAGGAAACGCCAGCACGAAGTTGCCCAGTGTAATTAGGAACAGCACCCGCAGCAGGTGCAGACTGCCCTCGCTCAACTCGGGGAAAAGAGTGTGCAGGTACAAGTAACAGATGATACCTGCCGCCAGCGCCAGCAGCCCCATCAGACTGAACAGCATGACGGCTTGTCCTAGAAAATGTGCCTGCCGCACAAAACGCCCCTTGGCGCGGTAGGAAACCACATAGCGGGTCACGGTGGCCCCCAACCCGAAATCCGTGATGCTCAACCAGGCAATCACAGAATTGGTCAGCATGAAGATGCCGTATTCCGTTGTCCCCAGTCGGGAGATTATCAGCGGTGTGAGCAGCAGCCCCATGGCCAGGTTGGTACCCATGGAGATGTAGTTGAGGATGATACCGGCTTTCAGTTCACGGGACATGGCGAGATGGGGAAGGGTGCAGATTGCAGCAGGGGGGCGGCGTCCCAGTGCAGGGGAGTCCAATCGGAAAGCGCGGATTCTGCGCGATGCAGGGGGCGGCATTCGATATGCGCTTGCCCGATGGATTCAAAAAAGTCTCGGAATTTGAATTCTCCGCCGATGGTGCTGCCCGGTGAAATGGTGGCCCATGCATGGGGAATCCCGTAGGCAGCAGCGGCAATGAGGCCATGCAGCGAGGAGGAGATGATGGCCTCGCAGGAGCAGATGGCATCTATCACATCCGTCCAGCGCTTGTAGTGGCGCAGATCGATGACGGTGCAGCCGGGGTGGAACATCTCGTAGCGTCGCAGCACGGCGTTGTTCAGGTCCTGATAATGGGGAATGATACCCAGCGTGTGTTTCCGAGGGTGGTTGACGGGACGGTATACCATGGGCAGCAGCAGTGCCGGATCACCATAGACCGCAGGGCAGTCCACCCCCTTGCTCAGCAGAAATCGGCGCGTGAGAGGCCCGCGTACTGCCAGCACTTTTGCCGGTGCTTCCGGCAGAGGGGAATCGTCGGAGAGTACCCCGGCTCCCCAGATGACGGTGTTGCGGGTGCATTTCAACCCGATGGTACTGCCGATGATGAGGTGTTGGCGTTGCAACCCGAATCGGCATAACCAGGAATAATCGCTGATACAGACAGCCCTGCGAAAGAGGCGGGGCAGGAAGTAATAGTTCAGTTCGTCTCCCCAGTTGGCGTGAATCGGACGCGTGCGGTTAAAGACCACACAGGCGGCCACGTTGAGGTGATGGGGCAGGAGCTGAGTTATCAGCGTGCGGAGCTGCATGATACGGTTTTTCATGGTGCAGGGGCGATGAGTTGTTCCCATTGATTGAGGATGGTGGGCAGGGCAAAGTGTTTCAGGTGGGTGTGGATGTCGTTCTGGTGCGGAAGATTGGTCAGATGGCGGCTGATGGCTTCCTGAATGGCAGCGGTGAGCGCCTTGCGATGATGCTGCTGCAGCACCATGCCCCATTCCGGCTTGAGCAGCAGCTGCGAAATGGCCGGGAAGGCGTAGACTATCGGAAAACAGCCGAACGAGAGCCCTTCCAGTACCACCATGCTGAATGATTCGTAATCCGAGGGCAGTATCAGCAGCGTGGCCCGTCTGTACAGCTCATCCGGACGATTCAGACTGCCCGTAAAGCAGACGGAGCGGAGTTGCAGTCGCTTTGCCTGCCGCTCCAGATTGGGGCGCTGACCGCCCTCTCCCACGATGAGCAGCTCCCAGCCATTTCGTTCTGCCCCGGAGGCTGCCCAGGCATCCAGAAGATGGTCAACATTCTTGCCCGGTACCAGCCTTCCGACAAATAAGGCCATCGGCTCCTTGCTCCCTACCGTTTCCGGGGCGAACACCGCCGGGTTGGGGATACAGCGCACTCGTGTGCTGGGGTGGGTGCCGGTAAAGCGGAAAAACTGCTGCATCAGCGCCGGTGCCGGTACGACAACCGCATCGGAATGTTGCAGCAGGTATCGGTAGCGTTTGCGGCGGTTTCTCGTGTGCATCCACTTCAGAAAGGGCAGTTTCATCCATCGCAGAAGATTGCTCCAACTGTTCAGAGGGATATCCATGCTGCGGTAGAAGTATTGCAGATCGCCCGTGATGTCGAAATGGATGCAGGTGATGATGCGGCAGGGATGCTTTAAACTCTCATGGTTCAGGAATCGGATATCGTCGCTGGTACCCGCTTCGTTGATGAGCACATCAATGCGAAGCCGCTCACAGAGCCGGTTCACCCATGGTGCCTTTGCTTCATGGCTCAGCCCGGCACAGGAATAGGTGCCGACCGGGAGCGGGGAGGTGTTGACTTCCTCCGTGATGAGAAAACTGACCTTGTGCCCACGGGCCTGCAGCCCATGGGCGATGAGTGATGTCACCCGCTCTGTCCCTCCTCTGGTGGGACGGATGAGGTTGCCGAAGGAGAAGAGCAGGTTCATGCCTGACGGGATTTTTCACAGAGAAACTCATCAACAACGGTTCTGTACCACCACGCCTGGAGAAAATGCCAGAGAAAACCCTCCCTGCCATCCAGAAAACCCAGCCGGATGATATAGCGGTAGACGAAATATCCCGCTGCGCGCCAGAACATCGGCAATCGGGCATAGCGTGCCTTGTTGCGGCGAGTGCGATGCAGTTCGCGGTGCAATTCGTGGCTGTCATGATGCTCCCGCAGCATGGTGGATGCTTCCCGGTGTGCATAGTCCAAATGCTTGTTCAACCACTTCTCCAGAGGTTCCAGATTGTTGTCTGCAAAGACTATATCGCCGGAGAAACTGCGACCTTTCGTCAGGACGAGGTGTTCATCCATGTCTCGGTATTCGCATAGGGCGCAGCCTTTACGGAAAACCCGCAGCAGGGGAACTCTGTCGGTGCCGCCGTAGCGGATGTGTCTGCCGAGAAAGTAGCGCAGACGCTGCAGAAGCAGCCCGGTGACATTTTTCGGCTGTTCGTGCAGCAGGTGCAGAAGCTTTTCTCCTTCTCCCGGCAGCAGGTATTCATCGGCATCCAACCGCAGTATCCATTCCGTGCGCAGAGGCAGGTGTCCCAGCGCCCAGTTGAATTGCTGTGCCTGATTGCCCGGCCAGGCATGCTGCACCAATCGGACGCGGGAAAACTGGCGGCATATTTCCGGGGTTCGGTCTGTGGAGAAGCTGTCCACCACGAATACTTCGCAGCAGAAGTCCAGCGCTCGTACCAGGCATCTGCGTATGTGTTTCTCCTCATTGAAGGTGAGGATAATGGCGCTCAGGGTAGATTGGGGGTATCTCATGATGTTTTCTTTCTGTTACGGATGAATACGGCGGGGTTGCCGCCCACGACCGCCTTGGGCGGTACGGTGCGGAATACGGCTGCTCGGGCTCCGACAACGGCGCCGTTGCCGATGTCGACTCCTTTGCCTATGTAGGCTTCTGCCGCCACCCAGGCAAAATCGCCTATGCGGATGGGTGCTGTGATGAGCTCGTGCCCGGGGCTGTCGATATCATGGGAGGCTGTGCAGAGGAAGCAGCGTTGCGAGACGGTGGCATGACGCCCGATGACGATTTGCGCCACATTGTAGCAGATGACACCGTCGGCAAGGCAGCTGCCCTCTGCCATGACCAGATTGCGGGGATCGCGGATGCGGGCTGTGGCGTAAACATGTGCCCCCGGTGCCAGAGCTGCACCGAATAGCCGGAGCAGAAAGGCACGCCACGGCATGAAAATTCGGCCGGGAAACGGTCGGAACAGCAGCAGCCGCGCCAATTCCCAGAGCGCGCGAAACAACTTGTTGCTGTATGTGGAAGACTTATTCATAGACGAAATCAGGTTTGGCGGTGTCACCCAGCAGGTATTGGTAGAGGCGGAGCATGCTGTGGGCGATAGTTGCGGGGCTGAAACAACGTCGGATAAGCTCCTGCCCGCGTTTTCCCATCTGCCTGCGTTCCTCGGCAGAAAGGCGATAGTATGCCAGTATCCCCTCTGCCAGTTCTGCGGATGAGTTGCCTTGCCAGCTGCCGCAATGCTGTTCCGGGAGACATTGCCACGGAGTGTGGCGGGAGGCCAGCACGGGGGTGCCGCAGCGCAAGGCTTCTGCAATGCTCATGCCGAAGTTCTCTTGGTGGCTCGGTGCACAGAACACATCCAGAGAGGCCAGAGCATCGTATTTTTCCTGTCCGCTCAGAAAGCCGGTGAAGGTGATGCTCCCGCCGATTTGACCTGCCAGACGCTGCAGTGATTCCCGGTAGGGTTTCGGCCCATCTCCCATCACCACCAATTCGGAATCCGGCAGTTGCAGCAGCCCCCAGGCGCGAATGAGACTTTCGAGGTTTTTAATGGGATGCAGCCGCCCCAGATAACCGACTCGGAATGTCCGATGCGGGGTGGCCTGCGGTTCTCGCGGCGGTGCGTCCACGGGCAGGGGAATGATGGCGATTCGGGGTCGGGGAAGAATTTTTTGCACATACCGCATTTCCTGCTCAGATGTGACGTGAATACAGGCGGCCTGTTCCAAATCGCGAAGCTGGAAGAGCTTCATCATGAACTTTTTTATTATCGTGTGGCGTTGCAGCGCCTCCGAGTACAGCATGCCGTGGGTGGAGATGATGCAGGGCGTCCGGTGCCGTCGTGCGTGGGTACATGTCGCGTGGTTCACGTCCATCCACAACCCGTGAGTGTGATAGATATCGGCTCGCTTCCCTCGCAACTCTCGACGCAGGCGTACGGAAATCCGCAGGGGCGAAAAGCCGGGGTGGCGTTCGGTTCGGGTGAGGATATCCGTGCAGTGACCGGTGGCGCGAAGCCCGCTGACCAGAGCCGCCGTGCAGGTTGTGGTGCCGCCGCAGGCGGGGTGCATGGAATCAATGGTATGCAGTATTTTCATGATGCGTGGCGGTTGAGTAGTCCGGAAATGAGTTGCTGCCAGAGTTGCCCGGTTCGTTCAGGGGAAAATTGTCGGGCGCGTTGTTTCGCCGCCTGTTGCAACACGCTCCGCAGCGATTCTCGATTCATCAGGGATGCCAGACTGCGAGCGTAGGCTTTTTCGTCAAAGGCCGGCACTAACAGTCCGTTTCTCATGTGAGAAATGAGGTCATGCACAGCGGGGTAGCTGTCGAATGCCACGGGAATGCACCCGTACTGCATCCCTTCCAACAAAACCATGCCAAACCCCTCATAGTAGGAGGTCAGACAGATGATGGAGGCATCCCGATAATAGGGCTCCGGGTCGCAGCAACCGTGAAAATGGCATCGCTCCAGCCCCAGCTCCTCTGCCATGTCCTTGTTTTTTTTCAAATCCGGGCCGTCTCCCAGCAGGTGCAGCTCCCATTCGGGGAAATCGCTTTCCGTTCTGGCCCAGATGCGGATGAGCTTATCTACTCCCTTGGAGAAATTTTCCATGCGGCCGACATAGAGAACTTTTTTCTGTTTCTGCGGAAGCTCAGCGGGCGCGGTATAGTGGGTACAGTTAGCAATGACGGATAGTTTATTGACGTTCGGGCAGAGTTCCAGAAAATCCGACACCGCCGAGGGAGACAGGGTGACGATGCTGTCATAATTGCGATTCAGTAGGGCATAATCGCGGCGTTTTTTCAGTTTGGCCAGCTGTTGCATCAGCGATAGCACCGGGCCGTTGTAAAGTGTGGAAATCACGGCATTGGGAATGTTTTTGTGCTTGAAATGTCTGTAATGACGCAGGGCCGCTCCGGCAGAACTGTGTTGCACGGCGATGTAGCGTTGTTTTTTGTGTCGAATCTGATTTCGGCTGCGGAAAAAGCCGTGCACGCCGATGATGCCGCCTTCTTCCTGGTCGATGACGATGTCCGGTCGGACGGTGTCGAGGAGCTGTTCATAATAACTTGAGTAGCTCTCATCTGTCGGTAAATAGTGGATGTCGCAGGGGCATTGATAGGGGGCGTTCAAGCGGTTGTGGTAGCGGCAGAGAACACTGACCCGATGCCCCAGTTGTTGTAGCATGCGGATGAGCGAATCGGTGACGCGCTCCATGCCGCCCTGGTGGATGTAGGGTTCGTTGATGTTGTAGATGAGGATTGTAGCCATGGCGAAAATCAGGTGTGTGTGGGTAATGCCGCGGAGATGCAGCTCCAGAGGAGTACGCAGAGGATACTCCCGGCAGAGATGAGGTAGCCTTCAAATAACATGTGAATGCAGAAAAATATCAGAACACAGGCGGCAAGCGGCGGAAAGTATCTGGGCTGCATCCCGCGCCGAAGCGCGTGAACAAGCACTGCCAGAAGAGGGAGTGTACCAATCACCCCCAGCATGGACAGGCAGCCCAGATACGAGGAGCCCGGCTCGATGCTTCCGCTCTGTAGGCTGTGATCAAAGGTAATGATGCGCTGGGAGGCAAAACCAACGCCGATGAGCGGGTTCTCCGCAAATTCCTGCCAACGGTCTTCCCAAAGCTCGGCGCGGGAGCTGAAGATGCTGCCGGCTTCTCGGGCAGAATTCATTTTATGAAGAATCCCCTCCAGCAGCTCTCCGGAAAAAGGAAGCAGCAGCAGACATCCCAGCCCGACCATCAAGAGCATCAAGCCCCGACCGCGAGGCAGGTGCAGGATGAGATAAGTCGCGCCGACGACTGTTGCCAGCAACGCTGAGCGAGAGGCCGCCAGCAGGAGGGATATGAGACATGCCACGGCTGCAATCGAAAGCAGTACCGATACCTTGCCGGATTCCGCATACCGTTCCATGGTGCGGTGAATGGCGTACAGAAATCCGATGGCCGCTATCGGCCCCAGAATCATGGAGTGAGGGGTCAGTCCGGAAAACTGCCCGGTTCCATGGCTCAGACCGATGACTGCGCCTGCGGCAGACAAGCCTCCGATTATCAGGCAGCCGGCGGCGAGATTATGAAAGAGCTGACGGGACAGGTCCTCATTGTATTTCCCCCCAAACAGCGGTCCGATACCGGCCAGCAGGAGGGCGAACATGCCCAGCCGCTCCCATGGGCGAAATACCGGCAAGGGGTTATTGAGCAGAATGCCGATACCGGCACAGATGAGCCCGAGCAGTAGCAGGATCGAGGCGCTTCCGGCCCTGCGGAGACGAAGCAGCGGCAGAAAGAACAGGACGCCGTAATAGAGAAAGTCCAGTCGGGCCAGTGGTGCCAGCATGAGCGGCAGGATACCGGCGGTGGCGGCGGTTGCCGCTATGGAATGATGCTTCATACGCTGAGATAGAGACGTTCATAGGCATCTGCCATGGCTTGCACGGAATAGTGCTCGACCGCATATTCTCTGGCGTCTGCCGCTTTGAGGCGTGTTTCTTTCGGGTGGCGGGCCATGTATTCGATGGCATCGGCACATGATTCCGGGGAATCTGTGGTGAACAGTGCCCCCAGTTCTCCCTGCCTGATGACCTCTGCCAGAGCAGGGCAGTCAGATACCAGCACCGGCAGACCGGCGGCCATGCCTTCTGCCACAGCCAGCCCGAATCCTTCTGAACGAGACGGGTGTACCATGATATCGTAACCGGAGAGCCTCCGGTATATTTCCTGCCGGGGGAGCTGGCCGAGGAAATGCACCTCTTGCTGCAACCCCAGCCGCTGCACCAGCTTTTCCAGTACAGGCCTGCCTGCACCGTCACCCAGCAAATCCAGTTGGCAGTGCAGGGGGTGCTCGCGAAGCCGCAACAGGTGAATGGCGCGAATCAGGATGTCCTGTGCTTTGTCCGCAAGGTCCAGTCGGGCCACATTGACCAGTTTCAACGGATAATGAATATGCCGGGCGGGTGAGAGCTGTTCTGTGTGGATGCCGTTGTGGATCATGGTCGTATGGTGAAGCCTATATTGATTTTTCAGGCTTTGGCAGACGGCGGTGGATATACCTACTACTTTGTCAGCCAGTTTCAGCGCCAGATGGGTGAGAACGGAGCGGGGCCCGGGCATGCCGTGGACGGTGATGATGTGGCGGGCGGGGTAATGAAAGAGCAGCCGGTTGCGGTGCAGATGGTAATGCAGCACATCCGGACGGAGCTGTCGCATCAACCGATGAAGCCGCACCATATAACGCGGGGAGATGCTGTGGGGAGGCCTGTGCAGGCGGTGAACACAGATGCGGGAATCGAGCTGTTGCAGCAGAGATTCATCTCCCTTTCCGTGGAGTATCAGCAGGTGGACACGATGCGCCTCTGCCTGGCGGTTAACCAGGTCGCATACCAGCATTTCTGCCCCTCCGGGCATGAATGAGGTAACAATGTGGATAATAGTCATGCGGTTGCTTGTTGAAAAATTCGGAGATATCGTTGCGCGCATGTGTTTATGGAATACGCTGCGTAGGATTGTTCGCTTGCGGCGGCCATGCGGCGACGTTGCTCTGAGGACATGGACAGAGCCGCTTGTAAGACGTCTTCGTAAGCCTGCTGAGAGCAGTCGACTGCGCAGAGCCCGTTGACTCCGTGCCGTATTTTATTGGGTACATCGCCGCACGGGGTGCAGATGGGGATCAGTCCGGCAAAAAAAGCTTCTATCAGAACCAGCGGCCCGCTCTCCGTCAGAGAACTCAGACAGAAGAAATCGGCTTCAGCCATGTAGGCCGGAATATTGTTTTTAGCGCCTAAATAGTGAATCCTCTCATTCTTTAACAGTGGAATGAGCCGGCGAAAATATGCTTCATCCGGAGCGTTGCCGATGAGTACCAGCTCCACGTTGGCGCCGTTTTGGCACATTTGCTGCACAACTTGGCAGAGCATGTACTGGTTCTTCACCGGGGTAATGTTTGATACATTCAACAGGATGATACCCCCATGCCGTTGGCGGATGTCCCTCATCTGCCGGTGGGCTTCTTCATCGCGGAGCTGGTCTTCTTGCAAGTCGCGTCCGAGGGGAATGATGGGGGTAGGGAATGTCAGTGAATCGGCAGTGAAGTCAGAGTTGGAAACCACCCTGCACAATCCTGTCCGCAGCAGCGGGTATTCTGTCAGAATCCTGATGAGGCGGGAAGGAATTTCAAATCCGGCTTCACTATGCAGGGTATAGAAATAGCGGCATCTGCGGAAGCTGAGGATGGACAGGGCGGCGTATTGCAGGGCAGAGGCTGTGTGCAGATGCACCACATCTGCCTTCTCCCGTTGCAGCAGCTTCTGCAGCCGAAGGGGGAGCCCGAGGTCGATGCCGGGCTTTTTACCTGCTTCCACAATCCGCACCTGTTCTGATAGACCCGCTCGACTGCTCTCGCCGGTGGGGTAGAAAACGATTAACACAACCTCGTGAGCCTCTGTGAAGCGGTTGCAAAGGTCAACCACGAAGCGCGTGACTCCGCAGAGCTCCAGAACGGGCATGATTTCAACGATTTTCATGGCGTTTCACGAGTGAAAAAAGGATATTTTTGACAGCATGCGGGTGATGGGGTAATGCCAGGGATAGGGAATGCCGTTTTTTCGGAAGGCTCGCTGATTCAGCCGTGTGTTTCGGAGGATGGCTCGTATGCCGGCGGTGGAAACCCCGCCCCTCCGCATTTCGATAAGCTTTTCCGGGATGTAACAGGTCTGTATGTGATGCTTTTCGATAAAGCGGAGCATCAGCTCAAAATCCGCAGCCGTTCCTGCATTGCAGTCAAAGGTGCCGAATTGTTCAAAACACTTCCTGCGGCAGTAAAAGGTGGGATGTGCCGGCATCCATCCACGCTGAAATGCTCCCGGGCGGTAGTCCTGACCCGCCCAGTGACGGGTGACATCGCCCTGCTCGTTGATGAAATCGAGATTGGCGTGGACGGCATCTGCTTCCGGATGTCGGGAGAGTGTGTTGTCTATGGTATCCAGAACCGCCGGATGGTGGTAGACATCATCTGCGTTGAGAAAGCCGATAACATCTCCGGTAGCCATTTGTAATCCCTTGTTCATAGCATCGTATATGCCTTTATCGCGTTCGGAAATCCAGCGCAGGCGCGGGCCGAAGAACTGCTCGCAATGATGCAGCAGCTCCTGTGTTCCGTCATGGCTGTTGCCGTCAATCACGAGGTATTCGAAATTGCCGTGTTTTTGCTGCAGGATGCTGAGGATGGTGTTGCTCAGGTTTCGGACGCAGTTGTAACAGACGGTGATGATACTCAGTTTCATGGGGTGTTGCTATTCTTCCGACGGGCCCGAAACGCGTCGGTTGTTTGTTCAATGCCATCGTGCTTCAGCACTTTGCTGAAGGTTTGCCACAGAATCCACAAGTCGGTCTGCGGGGCAAGGTGGCGCTGGTATATCAGGTCATAGCAGATGCGTTGGCGAAAGGGGATGTCATTCCTGCCCAGTACCTGTGCCAGCCCGGAGATACCGGGACGCAGTTTCATGCGTCGCTCTCGGGTGTGTTGGGAAAAGTGCTGCATCTGCTCCGGTATCCACGGACGAGGGCCGATGAGTGCCATGTCGCCGCGGATGACGTTGATGATTTCCGGCAGTTCGTCCAGGGAACTGCGCCGCAACAGGGAGCCGATGCGTGTCATCCTCTGTTCATCCGGCAGGAGCTTTCCTTTCCTGTCGCGCTTCTCGTTCATAGTTCTGAACTTGATGAGGCGAAAAGGGATGCCGTAGCGGCCGATTCTTGTTTGCAGGAAAATCGGATTGCCTCCCTGTATCAACCACAGCAGCAGAGCAATGCTCAGCAGAAGCGGCAGCAGCAGGACGAAGCCGACGATGGCACAGCTCCATTCTATCGGCTGTTTGAGATGCTGTCGGTACAGTTGTGAAACCGGGGGTAGTTGGCGGGTTCTCATGGGGACGAGTCAGGGCTTCAGGGGAAGTTTGGCGAAAGCGTCCGGTGTGTGGGCATCTGACCCCCATCGGTAATAGAGCTTTTCGCGGTGCAGGGTCAGGCATAAATCCCGTGCGATTTTACCGTAGAATCCGCCGAGAGAACCGATGTTGCCCTGAAAGCGGATGCCGAGCTGATGCAGACGCCGGAAATCATCTGCGGACAGATGCCGATGATAGCGTTCGGGATGCGCCAGAACCGGGATGTAGCCGTGGGCCAGGATATCGCAGAGTGTGTCTGCCCAGCCCATGGGCAGTTGGCCGGTGGGCATTTCTACCAGAAGATGCAGATGAGAATCGCCCGCAACAGGCCAGGGGAGCAGTTGCTCCCGGCGGAGGAGTTGCGGGAAGCGCTCGTCTATCATGTATTCGGCAGACAGATGCAGCCGGAAATCGGGGTGCGTGTCGGTGGCCTGCTCCCTGAACGGCAGAAAAATCCGCCGCAGCCTCTCCGGTTCATTCTGCGGAAACCGCAGGGAGATGTGGGGGGTGCAGATACATTCCCTCAGCCCCATGGATTTCATGTTGGCAATCAACCGCAGGGCATCTGCGTGGCTGCGGATGCCGTCATCTGCCTGCGGCAGCAGGTGGCAGTGCGTATCACATGCCCCCGGTAGAAGCTCGCAGGTGCGGTATCGTTTGCGGAGTCGTCTGAGCATGGCTTGCATCATGATGCCCTGTGATGATAGACGCCGTAACCGTATCCATAGTAGCTGTAGGCGGCGGTTCGGAAATTGACGGCGTTGAGGACCACTGCGGTGGGGGGAAGCTTGCCGCTGTGCGAGAGGTACTGGATTCGCCGCATGTGGCTTTGCTTGATTCTTCCGGCTCGTACGACGTAAAGCGTGATATCCGACCGGGAGGCCAACAAATCGGTGTCTGCCAGAATTCCGTAGGGAGGAGCATCCAGAATAACGGCATCATAGCGGCTTTGCAGGTGGTGCAACAGGGCTCCCAACAGGGGGTGACTGAGCAGCGTGACCGGCTCCGGCACGGTTGTTCCGGAATAGAGGATATCCGCTCGCCCCGCCAGCCCCATGGTACCGGGCACGGAATGGAGCACTTCTTCCACATCCTTGATTTCGCGCAGCAGTACGTTGGTCAGCCCACGTCTGCCGTTGCCGTCCAGCGCTTTCGACAGGGATTTCTTTCTCAAGTCCGCATCGATGAGCAGTACTCGTTTTCCTGTGCGGGCATAGGTTGCAGCAAGATTGGCAGAGATGAATGTTTTTCCCTCATCGGGGGTGGTTGAGGTCACGAGGATGATGTGTCCGCCTTTTTCCGGTCGTGGCAGAAAGTTATCGATGTTGTTGCGCAGGATATGGAGGCATTCTGTCATCGTGGATTGTGCATCCTGGAGAATGAAACAACGGCGCTTGCGCTCCTTGCGAGTAAGGATGGGCAATTCCGCAACCAGAGGCAGACTTGAGCATTCTTCTATATCGTGTTTATTTCTGATACGGGTGTTGAGGAAGCTCAGTCCCACCAGACTGATTCCGCAGAGGGTTGCGCCCGCGGCAGAGCCCGCAGCCACGAGTGCGGCAGGGCGCGGAGCAATGGGTTCATCGCTGCCGTGGGCTGTTTCCAGTACTCGGGCTGTGGGGGATGCGATGGCGAGGGAGAGCGCGTTTTCCTGTTCTTTGGTCAGCAAGAGCATGTAGAGGGCTTCTTTCACTTTTTGTTCCCGCAGCAGTGGCTGCAGCTTCATCTGTTCATCTGCTGCGGAGGCCATTCGGTCTTCCAGTTCACGTTGCTTGTTCTGTAGCTCTGCCAGCTCTATGTTGAGCGCGGAACAATAGGTTTGGAGTGATTGTCGCGCGGCGGTCAGGGCAGAATCCATCTTTTCCCGCAGAGCTGCTGCTACGGGATTGCGGGAACCTGCGCTGGCTGCATAACGTGCGTATTCCAGGCTTGCCTCGTTGTAGAGCGATACCTTGTCTGCGATGCTTTCGGTGAGTTGCCCGGCAGTATTGAGGAGTGAGCCGTCTGCAGCCTTGCTCTCAAACTCCTCGGCCATGGTCTGTGTCAGCTTCAATTGCGTTTCTTTGTTGAATATCTCCTGCGCCAGACTCTGTGATAGCTGAAAATTTGCCTCCAGCTTGGATTCGGTGTGAGTGGTGGCGGGGTAATCTGACCGTGACTCCCGAATTTTCTCTGCCACGCTTCCCAGCTCGTGCCCCAGTTCCTGCAGCCGCGCCATGATGAAGCGCTCGGTTTTGCGGGCGGCTTCGCTGCGTTCTTCCTGCGTGTGGCGATTGTAGGCAACAATCAATTCATTGAGAATATCCTCGGCCTTGTCGGGATGCCCGCTGGTAATGGTGATTTCCAGCATGGAGGCATCCTTGAGGTCGGGGCGAGTGACGGTGAGGGCTTCCAGCAGGCTTCTGGCGGTGTCCGGCACGGTGTTCCGACAGACATGCAGAAGCTCGCCGAAGCTTTCTTTTCTCATCTGTGCCGTGGGTGTGATGCGCATGGTTGCCAAGGGGGTCTCCAGTAGTTCTCCGTATTGAGCTCTGATTTCATGCAGGACTCCCTCATCCGTATAACGCAGTAACAGTTCTCTGTCATTGAGAGGGATGACTTGCATCCGAATGCAGGCCGGTGTGTTGACCCGCTCGAAATGCACCTGCACCGGACTTTGATTATAAATATCCACCAGACGCAGACCACTTGGTTGCTGATAGCTGATGTTGAGCCGCAGCTTTTCCACCACATGCTGCATAAGGGCCGTGGATTTGAGTATGTAGCTTTCATTGGCCAGATTGGCGGTGCCTGTGTCGGCTCCCAGTTCATGGAGGATACGCTCGGATGCTTCCTCTCGGGTGTTACTGTCATCGCGCATCATGACGCTGGCCACTTTTCGGTACACCAGTGGTTGCCCGGCGGTATAATAATAACTGCCAACGCCTCCCAGTACGGCAAACAACAGTATCAACCACCAGAAACGACGGAACAGTCCCGCCAGCATTTCTGCCGTCAGTTGTCCGGTGACGGTTTGGATGTGTTCTGGGTGGTCTGGCTTCATGGGGGAGGATGGAAGGTGCTTTAGCAGGCCAGGGCGATGATGGCAAGCATGATGCTGATTCCGGAAATGCCCCAGGAGTACCATTGGGCAGCATCGCTTCTGGTGTTGATTTTTCTGTCGGATGGTGAAACGTATATCACATCATTCTGCCGGATGTAATAGTATGGGGAGCTAAATAGCTCCTTGCTGCGCAAATCGAGCTTGGCTACTTCCCGCTTCCCGTCTGTTTCACGCACCAGCATTACTTCCCGATTTCCGTCAATGGTGAGGTCTCCCGCCTGTGAAATGGCTTCCAGGATGGTGACTCGCTCGCCCTCCACACGATGAACTCCCGGGTTATTCACTTCGCCCAGCACGGAGAACTTGAAATTGAGTATTCGGACGTTGACGGAAGCATCCTGAATGTAGTCAGCATTCTTCAGGGCAGAAGCGATGTCTTTGCCCAGTTGGCTGCAGCTTTTGCCGGCAGCGCGGATGGAGCCGATGACCGGCAGTACGATGTTGCCTTGAGAATTGACCAGATAACCTTGTCTCCTGTCCGTATTCCCATTGCTGCTGCCCATTTCTGCGGCAGAAAAGGGGGCGGTCAGCTCCGGCTGGCGGCAGCTGACGCTGATGCTCAGTAGGTCATCTTTCTGAATAAGCGTGTGGTAACTCGCTTTCAGGGTGCTTCCCTGCGGGCTCTCTCCTTGCAGGTAGATGACTTCTTTTGGGCTGACGCATGCGGTCTGCAGGAGTATGGCTCCGAGCAGCAGAATGGTGTATAGGGTGGTCTTCATCGGGGCGCATTATAGCTGAATCCCCACAGGAAATCCACACCTGTTACTAATGCCTCGTCTACTTGTTGGCTAACAGCAAAAAACCGCGCACCCTTTTCGGTGCGCGGTTATGAAAGAGGTATGGCGGAGATTTTACTCTGCCCAAGTGAGGACCACCTTGCCGGACTTGCCGGAGTTCATCACATCGAAGCCCTCCTTGAAGTCGGTGTAGGGGAGACGGTGGGTGATGATGGGGGTGACGTCCAGCCCGGAGCTGAGCATGGCATCCATCTTCTGCCAGGTGCTGTACATTTCACGGCCGTAGATACCCTTCATCTTGAGCCCCTTCCACACGAAGGTGTTCCAGTCGATGCCGGAACCGCCGGGCTGAATACCCAGCAGGGAAATGTTGGCGCCGTAGGCAGAGTGAGCGATGATATCCTTGAGGCAGGCGGGCGCGCCGCTCATTTCAAGGCAAACGCCGTAGCCTTCATCGATTCCCATTTCAGCGCGGGCGGCGGCAATGCTGTCACCGGAAATCACGTTTACCGTGCGGTCTGCACCCATGATGCGAGCCAGATTGAGCTTGTAGTCGCTCACGTCCGTGATGGTGACGGTGCGGGCGCCGGCTTTCTTACACACGGCCGCTGCCATGGAGCCGATGAGACCGGCACCGGTAATCAGCACGTCTTCACCCACCAAATCCCAGGACAGGGCGGTGTGGGTGGCATTGCCCAGCGGGTCGAGAATGGAAGCCACTTCCATGCTCATCTTGTTACCCACGCGGATGACGTTGCTCTGGGGGATGGAAAGATACTCAGCAAAACAGCCGGGGCGGTTCACGCCTACGCCCTGCGTGTTCGGGCAGAGGTGGAAGAGGCCTTTGCGGCAGTTGCGGCAGTGCCCGCAGACGATGTGCCCCTCGCCGGAAACAATCTCTCCAGGCTGGAATTCTGTGACGGCGGAACCTACTTTTTCAATGATACCGCAGTATTCGTGACCAACATGCATGCCCACGGGAATCGTCTGCTGTGCCCAGGCATCCCAGTTCCAGATGTGCAAATCCGTGCCGCAGATGGCGGTCTTGTAAATCTTAATCAGAACATCGTTCGGCCCTACTTCGGGCATCGGTACGTCCATCAGCTCCAGACCCTTGTCGGCCTTTGTTTTAACCAGCGCTTTCATGGTGCAAATGATAGTCCTCTCTCTCCCGGTTAGCAAGCCAAATTCACATCATACCATACACATTTCGTGTGTCAATGAATATTTTCTTGTCGCGGTATATCCCTTTTTATCAAGATTCGGCTTTCGGTGTGTAATGGCGCAGTATGGAGGCCGGGATGTGGGCAAAGAGCAGGGTGGTTGAGGTTTCTGTCCCTGTGTTTTCTTGTTTCAGGATGCTGATGAGGTCTGAGCCATGCCGTTTGATAATGCAATCCGGGATGTCTTCTACCGGGATGGTATGGATGAGGTTTCCTGTGGCGGTGATGTAGCTGATGGCTCGGTGATTGGTGAAGAGGTAGGCCTGCCGGGAAAGAATCTTGCGTTTGAGTGTGGGGGCAACAGCAAATGCTACGGTGAAGAGGATGAGCAGTCCGGGGATGAAACTGTATGAACAGAAATTGTGGAGCATGATGATAGGTTCTGTCGGATACAGAATCCGAAAGCTGTTCACCAGAAGGACTATCAGGATGAGCAGCGGGATGTATTCGCTCCATCGCTGAGCAGGTAATTGGGCTCGGCCTTGCCAGATTATTTCTTCGCCGTCCTGTAGCGTAATGGAAGAGGGGAGATGCATGGAATGCATGCTATCAGATTAGCTGAATATGACAAGTGAAAAATGTTGAAATTCATCAGGTAGAGTTTTTTTGCTCCTCATTAATCGCTGCCGTCTATGGCTTTATCTACTCTCTGCGCCAGGCTTCCAGGACAGCGTTGGCCTCTTCGGTCATTTTATCCGGATTCTTGAGCATGGGGGTAAGTATGATACCCTTATAATAGCCCCACCCCGGGGTCGGAGCAAAAAAGAACTGAGAACCCGGCTGAGCTTTGGCAAGGCGTTTATTCAGTTCCGCATATCCGGCAAGAGCGTTGTTGTACGGACGGTCACAATCAGCCAAATATGTTGTTTCACAGTGATATTTTGAAAAATCTGCTTTGTAGTAGTTTCCCGTATAGGGTAAGATAATTCGCAGAAGACAGAACAGAAGCCACGCCGCCACTATCCCCAGATATAATCGCTTCAGTAGTTTCATTGTTCCCCTCCGGTTTTTGTTTCATTCGCTGTAATCCATTTCTGTACAACCGTTTTCCAGTCTGTTTCGGGGGTGTTCGTTCTCCATGCAAGAGCGGGGTACACATGAATCAGCTCCAGTTCTCCCATCGCAGTAGGGACGGCCAGTACACACTCTTCCGGAAAGACCTCAACCAGAGGAGCCGGACTCCACATGCAACCTTGTATGGATGCCTTCAGCGCTTGATTCAGCTCCGCCACATGTTGTTCCGTTAAAAGATGTGGCGGTACCTGTGTCAAGGGGTGCCGTTCCAGAATATAGGCACCGGGCAGACAAAATATTATCAATAAAGTCCCGAAAATCCATGCAGCGGGAGCCAACAGCACCCACCCGACTGCTTTCATCAAGGTCCGCATGCGGGTATTGTATATCCGGCCCCTTGCTTGAGTCAATAGTGTTTTGTCTTTGTAACCCATTTGTAACACATGAACCGAGCCGAAAACAAAACGGGAGCTGCGGCAGGCAGCTCCCGTGGATAAAAGCGTCTTATCAGTATCTTTACAGCTCAGCAGCCGGCTTGGCCAGAACCTTGCGGAGACGGGCGAAGCGGGGCAGGGCCTGCACGGTCTTCATGCCGGGCTCGCCCTGGATGAGGGGCAGAGCGTAGTCGATGAAGGCCATCTCCACACCGTTACCGGCGGCGTTGATCCATTCGCGGGGCACCTTGCGCTCGAAGTTAGCCACCTGGGCGAGGGGCAGGAGCTTGGTGTTGCAGACGTACTGACCGTACAGCTCGCTGCGCTCGAAGGCAACCATCATGTCGGTCTTGCCCTCAACAGCAGCCGTCACAGCAGCCTTACCGGCCTGGTAGGCTTCCATGGCGTCCGTGGTGGAAGCCAGGTGAGTAGCGCAGCGCTGCAGCAGGGACGGCTCGATGGCACGAACCTTGGCGGAGGCGATGCGACCGCGGACAACGTCAGCCAGCTTGTTGGCGAGGCCGCCGAGCTGGGCGTGACCGAAACCGTCGTTACCGTTGGTCTTGGCCTCGGAGATGAACTTGCCGTCCTTGTCGTGGATGCCTTCAGACACAACCACGAGGCACTTGCCGGTGGCCTTGTAAATGCGCTCCACGTCAGCCAGGAAGGACTCCATGTCGAAGTCAACCTCCGGGAGGTAGATGAGGTCGGGACCGGCACCGGCGTAGTTAGCCAGAGCGGAAGCGGCGGTGAGCCAGCCGGCGTGGCGGCCCATCACCTCGATGATGGTGACCATACCGGTGTCGTAGCAGCAGGCATCGTGCTTCACCTCCATGCAGGAAGTGGCGATGTACTTGGCGGCAGAGGCGAAGCCGGGGCAGTGGTCAGTACCGAAGAGGTCGTTGTCGATGGTCTTGGGAATGCCCATGACGCGGCACTCGTAGCCGCTCTTCTGCATGAACTTGGAAATCTTGTTGCAGGTGTCCATGGAGTCGTTACCACCGTTGTAGAAGAAGTAGCGCACGTCGTACTTCTTGAAGGTCTCGAGAATCTTCTCGTAGTCGGTGGGGTCAACATCGGGATCCTTCATCTTGTAACGGCAGGTGCCGAGAGCAGAGGAGGGGGTGAACTTGAGCAGTTCCAGTTCGACCGGGTCTTCCAGACCCATATCGTAGAGCTGGCCGTTAAGTACGCCGGTGATACCGTTGGCGGCACCCAGAACGCGGGTAATCTGCGGAGCGTTGAGAGCTGTCTGCACAGCGCCGAGTACGCTGGCGTTAATCACAGCGGTAGGACCGCCGGACTGACCGATGATGCATGCACCTTTGAGTTCGTTCATATCGAAGAGTCGAGGTATTATTGTGATGGTTGATAGCGTGTCCCGTTTCTGAAACAACGCAGATGATGTGCTGCGATATGCAGCCATGCAATTCTAGCAGTTAATAGACGCTTTGACAAGCAAAATTGCTGGAATTGCCGCATGGGTAAGACGTTTTTTATCAGAAATCTGTCAAATGCGAAAGAATCCGCACCCGTAGCCGGATGCGGATTCTGAAAAAAAGTCGGATTCGCTCACTCTCAGGCCATGCGGGCGTAGGCATCGGCCTCCACTGCTTTCCAGAGGGCGGCAATGCTGGCTTCTACGGCCGGGCGAGCGGTGGTAAGCTCCTCGCCGGCGTTGCCGTGAGCGAAGAGGTAGAACTTAATCTTGGGCTCCGTGCCGCTGGGGCGCACGGCAAAGCTGCGACCGTCTGCCAAGTCGATGAAGAGCATCTTTTCCGCCGGTACGGGGTCACCCTCTGCATCAATCATCTTGCCGGAGGAGAAGTCGCGCACGCCGGCCACATCCGTGCCGTCCATGGTGGTGGGGGGATTTTCGATGTAGCTCTTGGTGAGGGCGGCGATTTTGGCAGCGCCGTCGGCACCTTCCATCACGATGTTGGTACCCAGTTCCTTGTAGTAGCCGAGCTGCGTGTAGATGCTGTTGAGGCATTCCAGCAGGCTGATTCCCTTAGATGCGAGGTAGGCGTTCATCTCTGCCAGACAGATGGCGGCGGCGTTGGCATCCTTGTCGCGCACGAAATCCTGAGCCAGATAGCCGTAGCTTTCCTCGCCGCCGAATACAAAGAACTTGCTGTATTCCAGTCGCAGCGCGCGGGTCTGAGCCTCGGACATCCTGCGGTAGCCCTGGCGCAGTTCTGCCGGGATGGCATTTTCATACTTGCCGAGCTTGGCGGCGATGTATTTGAAGCCGGTCAGCACGTTCACGGTGGCGATGCCGAATGAGGCGGCGATGGCGTCCTGCAGCGGACTGGTGACGAAGGTCTTGACCATGACGGCATGGTCGATGTTCTCCGGGGTGATGAGGCCGAGCTCAATCATGCTCATGCAGCGATACCATGCCAGCAGGCATCCGGTCTGGTTGCCGGTGAGCAGCTGCATTTTGCCCGTGGACTTGTCGCGCACGGCGATGCCCATGCGGTCGGCATCCGGATCGGTCGCGATAACCAGGTCTGCGTTTTCCGCATCTGCTTGGGCGATGGCCATATCCAGCGCCGGGGCGTTTTCCGGGTTCGGGCTCTTCACGGTGGGGAATCGACCGTCCAGCACGTCCTGAGCTGCTACGGTGCTGACGTTGCAGCCGAGCTCGCGCAGCAGGGGAACGATGCAGCGGGCACCCGTGCCGTGCAGGTTGGTGAACACCACCTTGGCGGCACCGGCAGAGAAAATCTCCGGGCGCAGGATGATGCCCTGAAGCTTCTTCATGTAGATGGCATCGAAAGCTGCGTCCAGCACGCGCAGGGAGCCCTGCTGCTCGGCAGGCAGCGGCGTGTAGGAATCCGTGGTGAGGGCGTTTACTTCGGCAATCACAGCCTTATCGTGCGGGGCGATGAGTTGAGCGCCGTCATTGAAATAGGCCTTGAAGCCGTTGTCGTGGGCGGGGTTGTGAGAGGCAGTCAGCACCACACCCGTGTCGGCATTCAGCTCGCGGATGGCAAAGGAGACTTCCGGAGTGGAGCAGGGACCGTCGAACAGCGCGCAGTCGCAGCCCAAATCGGTGGCGATGCGGGCGCAGTACTCTGCGAAGTCGCGGGAGAAGTGGCGGGTGTCGTGACCGATGACGATGAGCGGCTTGCGGCCTGTGCCCTCCGCTTCCACGAAGCGGCGGACATAGGTGATAAGCCCGCGCATGGCGCGGCCAACGTTGAAGTAGTTCATGGATGCTGTGCCTACGCAGGGGAACTCGGGACGCCCGTTGATGCCGCCCTTGCCCTGTTCTGCTTCGGTGACAATGGTGCCGATGGTGCGGCCGCGCAGACCACCCGTGCCGAAAGCCATGGTTTTATAGAAGCGGTTGTTGAGCTCAGCCCATGCTTGAGCTTCAATCAGCTGGTCAATGGCTGCGGGGACAATGGGGTCCTGCGTGGCTCCGCAGAGCATGCAGATGTTTTCAAGTGACGATTCAAGCAGCTTGCCGTCGGCAACGGCCTGCTTCAGTGTGGAAAGTGTAGCGTCCGTCATATTGCGCGTATTTTACCAAAGCCTACCGCCACGCGCAAGCCCTATCTTGCGTCAGTTGCAATGAAAAAAAAGCGAGCCACCTTTGCCGGTGACTCGCTGATGGAAATCTGATAATGGGAGAGCTTTACAGGCTTTCGCCGAAGTCTTCGCGGAACTTGGCGGCCAGCTTCTCCTGCCAGTCGCTGAGCGGCTGCAGACGGCCGAAGAAGAAGCGCAGCACCTCCGGCTCTTCCACCCACTTGAGGCCGCCGATGAGCTCGCGGTTATCGTACAACCACTTCACGCGGTCGGCACAGTACTTAATCTGGGAGAGCGTGAAGACGCGGCGGGGGCAGGCCAGACGCACCAGCTCCAGCTCGGCGTAGTTTTCGGAACCGTCGGGGTTGCGCTGCTCGGAAAGGGAACCGCGCTCCATGCCGCGGATGCCGCCGGCGATGTAGAGAGCCGTGGCGAGAGCGCCGGCAGGATACTGCTCGTGCGGGATGTTCGGCAGGAATTCGGAGGCGTTGATGTGGGCGCCCAGACCGCCTGCGGGCTTCACCATCGGCACGCCGTAGTCGGAGAGTTCCTTCACCAGATACTCGATGAAGATGGGACCCTGGTTGATGATTTCCTCGTCCAGCGTCTCCATGAGACCGATAGCCATGGCTTCCATGGCGCGCACCTCCATGCCGCCGTAGGTCAGGAAGCCTTCGTACAGCGGGATGAATGCCTTCATCTTGAGGATGAGGCTCTCGTTGTTGGAGATGATAGCACCGCCGCGGGCAAAGCCCAGCTTGCGGCTGGAGAAGTAGATGAGGTCCATGGCGTCAGCCAGCTTGCGGATAATCTCCGCCACGCTCATGTTCTTGGCGGCTTCCTCTCGCGTCTTGATGAAGTACAGGTTGTCCTGCAGCAGGGAAGCGTCCAGCACGGCCATCACGCCGTATTCCTTACAGACGGCGGCAACTTCCAGCATGTTCTCCATGGAGAGCGGCTGGCCGCCAATCAGGTTGGTGCCGGCTTCGATTCGCACGAAGGGAACGTGCTCAGCGCCGACTTCCTCAATGAGGGCGCGCAGGCGGGGAATATCAAAGTTGCCCTTGAAGGGGAAATCCAGATTCGGGTCAAGACCTTCCTGAATGATGAGCTCCTCCACGCGGCCGCCCTTGCGGGTGATGTGGGCCTTCGTGGTGGTGAAGTGGAAGTTCATGGGCACGACGTCGCCTTCCTTCACGAAGGTTTCGGCCAGAATGTTTTCACAGGCGCGGCCCTGGTGGGCGGGCAGGAAGTATTTGGTGCCGAAGACGTGTTCAATGACGCGGGAGAGACGGTTGAAGGTCTCGGAGCCGGCGTAGGAGTCGTCAGCCTGCATGGAGGCGGCCACCTGATTGTCACTCATGGCGTTCACGCCGGAGTCGGTGAGCATATCCATGAACACGTCCTTATTCTGCAGCAGGAAGGTGTTGTTACCTGCTTCACGAAGCTTGGCTACGCGCTCTTCAACAGTCGGGAGAAACAGCTTCTGAACCACGCGTACCTTGTGCATTTCCAACGGTACCTGGTGTTCTTCTTTGTAAAACTTGACGACGGACATAACGATTATTTTTAGTGTGTGAATATTTACTCCCGCGCGGCACGGTTGAGCCGGAACAGACGTAAGCGGCGGGACTCTATCATGTTCAGTAGCCTGTTGTCAAACTATTTACCCCGTTTTGTGGCCGCTATGCCATACAAAAACGGAGACAGTATCGTTTTCTGCGCTTATTGTGCTTGCCAGATTTGTTCGGCGTATGTTAGAATGCGTGGGTACAAATTTTTCTGATACTATGAAGTGTTCTATCTGGAAATATGTGTTGGCGCTGGCGGCTACGGGTGCTGTGGGAACGGTCATGCTGGGCGTGTCGAAAGTGGCCGTGGATGCTGCCCGGAGCGGTGAGGTGAGTCCCGAGCTGTCCGGTTCTGATGCGGAGCAGGTGGCACAGGCTATCCTTCGCCAGAAATGCGCGGATTGCCACGGCCCGGAGGCTTCTTACAGCAAGTTCTGGAATGCTCTTTCTTTCGGTAAGCTGGCACGCGATGTGGATGGCGCTCAGCGTGCGTTCAAAATGGTGCCGGATTTGGAAATCCGCTCTGCCAACGTGGATTATCTGAAGATGGACCACGTGCTGCGTACACGCCGTATGCCCCCGGCTTCCTATACGATGGTGCATCTGGGTTCCCGCCTTACGCCGTTGGATGTGAGCATTCTGCGCAATCGCTACAAGGAGCAGGGCGCGGAGCTGCGCCGCTTTGCTCCCATTTCTCCTGCCTCCGAGCCGGAGACGGAGTGGGATCGCGCCCGCATCCGTCTGGGGCAACTGTTGTATCATAATGGGGCGCTCTCTACCAATAATCAGATTTCCTGTGCCTCGTGCCATGATTTGACCAAGGGCGGTACGGATAATCGCTCCAAATCGGAGGGTGTACCCGGTGCGGATGGCTTGCCGCAGTTGGGCGGTGTGAATGCGCCCACCACCTACAATACGGCGGGTAATATCCGCCAGTTCTGGGATGGTCGCGCGGCCGACCTCAAGGAGCAGGCCGGCGGCCCGCCCCTGAATCCGGTGGAAATGGGCTACAGCAAACCGGAAGATTGGGCTGAAATTGCCGATAAACTTGCCCAGGATGATGAGATTCGCACGCTTTTTGCTCTGGTGTACGGCGGCGATGGTATCACGGGCGATACGATTACGGATGCTATTGCGGCCTTTGAAAAGACTCTGGTGACACCGGATTCGGCCTTTGACGCGTACCTGAAGGGCAATAAGAATGCTCTGACGGAGAAGCAGAAGAAGGGCCTGGAATCCTTTGTGAATCGCGGCTGTGCTACCTGCCACTCCGGCCCGGCACTCGGTGGTATCAGCTTTGAGTATATCAACACGCATGGTGATATGCGTGCCGCTGCTGCGTCCGAGGATTATCAGGAGGGTGCTTTCGGCCTCCGCGATTTTACCAAGCGCGAAGCGGATAAGGATATGTTCCGTGTTCCGGTGCTGCGCAATGTGGCTCTGACGGCACCCTATTTCCATACCGGCTCGGTTCAGACGCTGGAAGAGGCTGTGCGCGTGATGTGTGATTCGCAGGTTGGCGGCTCTGTCTCTGATGCGGAGGTGGAATCCATTGCTGCGTTCCTGCGGGCTCAGACGGGTAAGCTGAACGGACGCCCCCTTCAGGCGCTCAAGCCGGAGGAGACAAACCCCTACCTCGCCAAACCGACCGCGCAATGATGCGTCTCTCCGTTCTTGCCAGCAGCAGTCGTGGCAATGCCTCCGTCATTTCTGCCGGAGGCACCACGCTGATGGTGGATGCCGGTATCAGCGCATTGCGGATTCGCAAGGGGCTGGAGGAGTGCGGCCTGAGTGTTCCGGCTATTGACGGTATCTTTCTGACCCATGAGCACCATGACCATATATGCGGGCTCGGCGTGCTGAGTAAGAAAGATAAACTGCGTCTCTATTGCAGCCGCTATCTGGTGTCGGATTTGCGCGACGGAATGGCTCATTCCACTGCATTTACCTGTCTGGAGCATGGCTCCCGTGTGCAGGTGGGTGATGTGGCTGTGACGGCGTTCGGCGTCCGCCATGATGCCTATGAGCCTTTCGGTTACGTCTTTGAGTATGCCGGCAAAAAACTCGGCTACCTGACCGACACCGGGACGGTGACTCCGGATATTCTCCGCCGTCTGGAAGGTGCGGATGCGCTGTATGTGGAGTCGAACTACGACCCGGAGATGCTGGAGAACTCCGGGCGTGCGCCCTCGCTCATCGACCGTATCTGCGGTGATTGGGGGCATCTTTCCAATGGACAGGCATGTGAGCTGGTGCGCCAGCTGGCGCATCCCGGCTTGCAGCATGTGGTGCTCGGCCATCTCAGCCCGGAGTGCAATACTCCCCGCTTGGCTACCACTGCCATGCAGGCTGTTCTGGACGAACTCGGGTTGGCAAGCTGTCGTCTTCATTGTGCCCCCATGGCCAATCGCTTGCCATGGATTGAAATTTCTTGAAATAATTGGTAGTTAATCTCAGTACTTCTTTTAACATGAAGGTCATATTCACGCTTCTTCCTCTGTTGGTTGCCGGCCTTGCTCCGGCAGAGACTTCTCCTGCTGTTCCTGCGCCCATGGTGACAAAGAGTGCGTATGTTATCATCTTCACCAAATCTACCGTGGAGAGCAGCCCTGAGTGGCGAGAGGTTGTCTGTGCGCTTCAAAAGAAGCATGAGACTGCCGGACGGGAGGTTATTTTGAAAGAAGTCAATTCTCTCGATGCGGAATCTTTGTTGACCGCGCTCCGGGAGCTGAAAGGAAAGGGGCGCTATGCCGCCGTGGTGGCTCGTCCGACTGAGGTGTCGCGTGTGTTGTTCCGCGATATTCACCGCGCTGTGCGCCGTGTGGATGAAGACCCTTGGGGAGATTGCCTTTGTGGGGTTATCACCGGACGCCGTGCGGAAGATGCTCTGCGCATTGCCAAGGCGGAGCAGCCTCTGGTCATGAAGCGATTGCTGGCCTCCACCAATGTAGATGCATCCCGTTTTGAACACAGCTATTGCATTACCGATTGGACCGGTGCACCTATCATGGCCCAGTCCGGATATACGGAGCCGCAACAGACGCTTTACAGCCCGGAGACGGAAGAGGGGAAGAAGATGCTGTCTGCCGGTTTGCAGACTCTTTTTGCCCGAGAACTGGAGACAGAGAAGCCCCAACTCATCATCACCTCCAGTCATGCTACCCAGTTCAATCTGGAGATGCCGTTTGGCTATGGTGCCATCATGCCTGCAGACGGCTTGTATTATCAGGCGTCTCCGGAACAATTTGCTCAGTTCGGCAAAGCTCTTGAGGCGGCGTACGGTCGGCAGGGCGAGGCGGTGAGCAAATGGGCGGCGCAGCTGCAGCTTACCCCCATCCAACCCGATGGCGAGACCCGCGTCTGGCTGGCTGCCGGTAATTGTCTCTTCGGTGATGCCTATAACACCGCCGATAGTATGGCGGTGACGGCGCTTTCCTCGTATTCCTGCAATCAGGTTGTGGGTTACACTGTGCCCTCCTGGTATGGTGAAGGCGGTTGGGGTACCATGGGCACCCTCCTCGGTAATGCTGAGGGTACTTCGCTGGCAGAAGCATGGTTCCTCAATAATCAGTTCATCCTGCATCGCACACAGCAGATTCATCCGGATTTGCTCAAAGTGGAGTTCAATGATGAGCAGATTTCCGGGGCTGCCCATTACCGCATGATTCGGAGTATGGAAAAAGCAGGCATTGCTCCTGAAAAGGTTGCGCCTGTGATACGGGATTGCTTTGGCCTTATTCATGACAGGGATGTATTGGCTTTCTACGGCGATCCCACCTGGCGTGCCATGGTGAACGAGTCTAACACCAAACCTGCTTTCAGAATTACCTGGAACAACAAGGAGTCCTTTACCATCAGCTCGGAGAAGGGCGGTAAAGCGCGCATCGGTATTCTCTTTCCGGAATATGTGCCTGCGGATAAAGTGGCTTCCTGCGATGCTCCGGAAGCCGTTTTCACCAACGACTTCATTCTCTTTGAATCTCTGGAGCTGGCGCCCGGTGCTTCCCGAACGGTGACATTGCAGTATAAGTAACCGAAACGGCATTTATTCCCGAGTCAATATGCGTATTTCGCAGCTCGGGTGCCGTAAATACCCCGCCGGATGCGGATTAACGCGTGCCGGGTTGTCCGGTATGCTGTGTTCAGGATAAGCCTCTCTCCTGTATCGGAAAGGGGGCTTTGCAAAAAGATAATCGGGAACAGGTGAGGTTGACCTGTTCCCGATGAAAGTAGGAGGCGTTTCTGCTACCGAACTTATACCAGCTGGGCGATGAGCGTTTCGCGGTCGCCGGGGCAGAAGTCCATGGGAGGAATCTCCGGCAGGGTATAGCAACCGGCAGAGAGTCGCATACTGGCACGTGCGGCGGCCACCATCACCTGAGCGGTCAGCGCAGGGTTGTTGATGCGCATCTCAAACTTGAAAATCTGATTCTGGGTCGTTCCGGAGACACCCTTGCGCTCCATATAGACACCGTGTCCCATGTCGCGCAGAGAATCAATGTCCGGCACCTGCTGCACATGTGTATCATCGTGGCAGAAATAATCATCTGCCTTGATGGCGGCCTCCACCTCGGCAAAGTCCGCGCCATCCTCCAGCTGCACATAGACCATACGGCGGTGCACACCGGAACCGGTCGGGATGGTGAGGGAGAGGGCATCCTTCACTCCGGCCTTGGAGCGGGCCACCACGCTGTGCCCCATGCTCATGCCCGGCCCGAAGTTCGTATAGGTGATACCCTTGGGTGCCATGGCCAGCATCATTGTGCGCATCACGGAGTCAGAACCCGGGTCCCAGCCGGCAGAAATGACCGCCACGGCATTGTTAGCCTTGGCCTGTGCTCCCAGCGAGCGGCGTAAATCAACAATACCACCGTGAATGTCATAGCTGTCAACGGTATTGATACCCTTGGCCAGCAGGGGCAGGGCTGTCTCTTCAACACTGCGGGTCGGGGTGCAGAGCAGTGCAACATCCACCTTCCCGAGCTCGTCGATATCCGTCACCGTTTTGATTCCATGGACAGGGGCGCTGCCGGCGCGGCGTACAATGCCTACTAATTCCATATCGGGTGCGGCGCGCAGTGCGTCCACTGAGTACTTGCCGATATTTCCGTATCCTACGATGGCTACCTTAATCATCTTATTGATTCTGTGTGGCTTGTGTTATTGCGTTTTGTAGTGGAAAGTCAGTTTCCCGCCACGCGGCTATTGTACATGATTCCCCCCACCAACGCAAGCGCAGACTTGAGCATTATTCCAATTTTTAGAATTATTCTGACATAATGCTGTTGCCGACTGCCCATTTTTTGTGAACTTCTCCGCTTGTCACATGCGGGTATAGGAGTATAATTCTCGTTGTAACTCATACAATGGTTTCCTGCGATGAATCTGTGCCCCCTTTTTTCTCGCTCTGTCCGGGCAAAGCTCCGTTTGGGGGTGATGCTGTATGGTGGTGTGTGTGTTAAGTGCGCTTCTTTTCGTGGCAGTGGATATCCCTTTCGAACTCATCTGTTTCACCGGTTTTTGCATCGGCAGTCTGTTTGACTGAGCCCTTGTGCTGTATGCAACCCATTAAATCCCCCAATCGTTCAACGGCAAAACGTATTTTCTGCAAAAAAAAGTTGCGGATTTGCCATTGGGAAGTATTATCATAAGTAAAGTGATGCAGGATATGTCAAGATGTCGAAAAGTCTGCCGTTATCTGCGCTATGCATTCATCGGGTTGATGTCTGTCACGGTGCTGCTGTTGGGTGGCGGGACTTTCTACCTGTGGGGATGGACGCTGAAATCAGACCCGGTATTTCACGATAGCTGGACGCAGGAGGAGCGGGAAGCTATCACGGAGTTTGACCGCTATCTTCGGCATCAACACGCTGACGATATGTTCCGTCTCCAGCAAAGTGTTCGTGATTCCTTTTCGGTGGTGGGGTGGAAAAAGCCGATACCGGGGCTGAGTGACCAACTGATGATTGCGTATGCCGTCCGATGTTATGCGGCTCCTGTTTCCGATATGCTGCATGAGGCCGCAGAGAGTGGGCAGGCTGCGAGCCGCCGCTCCGTCAGTAATCAGGACGTGCAGGGCCTGACTCCGGCCATCATAGCAGCACAGACGGCTCATCTGAAGGCTCTTGAAGCACTAGTGAAACATGGTGCTGATCCCAATGCCATCGCTTTCTGGACTGTTGCTGATGCAGAGCCCCGGGAGGCCGAAACCCCACTATCTCCCTTGCTCAATGGTCTGTTTATCGACGGTCGCAAGCTTTCCTGGGAGACGCGACGGGCAACGGCAGAAGTACTCTTGGAACATGGAGCAGATATCAATGTCTCGCGCAGTATTCATGGGTACAGTTGTGACATCCCACTATTGTCACGCGCACCGGAAGGTGATGCCCCCTGGCAGTGGGCGCTGAATCATGGTATGAACATGAATCAGTCGAATTTTACTGCCTTCATCTGCCATCCTTCAGCTCGGGCTTTGGTAGAGCGGGTATTGCGTGAAAAGTTGGTCGATATCAACGCCGTTGATGGAGGGGAAACTGTTTTGCAGAAGATGCTGGAGATGCTGCGGCATAACTATTTCGGTGATCTTACTGTTGAGGAATGGGAAGCGCGTTTCGATATGTTGTTAGCGGCCGGGGCCGATCCGAATCTTGTCGGGGGGAAGGGCGACCTACAGACAAAATCAATTAAAAGGGAATCCGGACTCCTCATCATGGGATCTGTTGAGAACATGCTTCCGGTGGATATTGTGCGGGAAGCGATGGAGAGGGTATCATCTCCCGACCGCCGTATCCTGTATCACCGAGTTATGGAGAAACTCCGCGCCGTCGGGGCTCGCTCTGCTGCAACAGAATAATGCAGACCTTTGTATTAAAGATAAATGAAGCATTTACCATGAAAAAACGTCCTGTAACCCTGATTAGTATAGGAGCCTTGCTGGTGTTGGCTGTTTGCCTTTTTGTTGTCGTCTTCAACAGCGGCTGGCCCTATCACGGGGAGTATGCGGCACTCACGGATGATGCGGCAGCGTTATCTACTGTTGTTCGGGGCGCTGTTGAGCGCGCCAACCTTTTTGCCGCCATGGCAGCTATTGTCGTCGTATGCTCCGTGTATTTAGTATGGTGGGTGGTGTGTGCGTATGTTATCATCCGGCGCATGCGGGTAGCGGGGATTTCACGTGGGATAGAGCGCTATTGTTTGTCTCTGCTGCCTTTTGTTGCCTGTGGGTGGTGGGCACATATGCTGCTCGATTCCCGACCGTCAGAGTATCTCTACGCAGGGGATATTCAATGCCTGCTTGCCGCATTGGGTGCATTATGCTGCGGAGTGCTGATATCTATCGCCGTCTTGTATTTCTGCTGCCATTTGCCGTGGCGCAAGCGTATGGCAACTCAAGAGAATCCTGCATCACATTATCTATCCGACACTAAACGCATTCATTAACGACATGGGAACTGTTTTCATCATCTGCTTTGCCTGTCTCTTCCTCATTCCGGGGTTGCTGATTGCTCTGCTCAACTGGGCCAATATCTGCATCTGGGTGTGGGAGAAATGGCGCAATCCTCGCAGCAAGGCAGAGACTTGTATTGCTCCCTTTCTGGGCGGGTTATCTCTTTCCTGCGGCATCGGCATTCTTGTCCTTGGCTTGCCCGAATACTCCGTTCCGCTTTTGAAGAACATGGTCGGTGTCGCGGGGGACTTTGGCGTGGAATTGGCGGGAGCTTTGGCGCTGTCGGGCTTCCTGATAGACTATGGCTCTGTTCCCAATCTTATCATCACTCCCTTGTTGGACTTTCTGTTCGGTCTGCGGAACGCACCCAAAGTCACTACGCCTCGCGGCCCTTATTGCCGCGAACTGCAACTGGCTTTCCCCCTGATTCTGGTGGGGGAGGATGAACTGCCTCGCCTTATCTGCTCTCCCGATGAGCTTCCGGAACGGGATGCCGACTTCCTGCAGGAAGCCCCCGGCAGCAGCTTGTATTCCAATGGCCTTTGCCAACGGATTGCAAGGGTACACACGCCTCACAAGCCCACTTTATGGAATCGCTTGCGGCATCGGAAAGATGTGGGCTTCTGGGCTGCGGAGGTGGAATACACCACACCGCGCCCCTACAAGCCGGAGAAGCTGCTCCGGCTGATGGCTTGTCTTGTCCGCGCAGATGATGATGTATGGACGCAGTTTCACGAAGCTCCGGAGCTGCTGAAACTGTTGAAAAACTGTCATGGCTTTGCGGAACTCCTGACCCTCGGCTGCCTGGCCGGCTGGTGGGAAAATACCACGCCGGACAACGGCCTCCCCTCGCTCAATGAAGAATCCATCACAGAGGAAGATATCCGCAGGGCCGCCGCTGACGTTGTGTTCGGAAAGTAAGAGGACGAAGCTCGGGGGGGGGGACAAATTTTGTCATTGGTACACGGCAAGCACGTGCATAACAGCGGATTTTCCTATGCGTTGTCCCTCTGCCCGCTGCCCTTTTTGCCGCCTGCTCGCATCAGCGTGGCAATGTGTTGTTTCTGAATCCTGTGCTGGTACGGGTGTGCTAAAGCCCAATCCAGAGGAGTGCGTCCGCGTTCATCCTCAGCATTCACATGAGCCCCGGCAGCAAGGAGCATTTCTGCCACTTCCGAACAGGTACACTCATGCAGAGGCGTGACTCCCTCCTTATTCACCGCGCATGGGTCAGCCCCGGCCTCCAGCAGGGCTTTAGCCACACCGGGTGTGTGGGGGCGGAACAGCGGCGTTGGCGATAGTTCATGCGCCCCATGAAAGCACATCCCCCCGTGTTTGTCAACAACCTATACTCCACCAAAATCCCTGACGAAGGTACCCATGATGAGGAAAAAACGCACTTTTTGAAAAAAATAATTGCGGATTTGATGTCGGGAAGTATTACCATATGTAAAGGCGATAGATAATGATGAGAAAGTTATTTTTAACCCTATTGAGCCTGGTGCTTGCCTTTGGTGGCGAGAGTCCGGCTTTAGATGTAGCAGCCCGGCATCTGGAAGCTTACCGGCAACAGCGCAAGGCCTGCGGAGACGAGGATGAACTCGCAACGCTGCGCCTCAAGGCCAATTACATATGGTTGAAATCGTGGATTGCGTTGGAGACCGATGATGATGCATACGTTCAGGCTCAAAAGGAGCTTCTTGACTTACGTGAGCGGGCTTATCTCCTTGCGAAAGCGCGGTATGAGCAAGGGCTGGCTTCCTTGCGAGACGTATATGAAACCGGCGCAGAGTTATATGCCATGACTGAGCATACGGAAAAGGTGCATCCGACGCTTGCGGAGATGAAGGCAATGTATTTGGCGCTTTTTAAGGGAGCTAAAGCCATGGAAAACAGGGTGGATGAGCTTAAAACGGCAATTATCTGGTTTAGCCATGTCGAAATAATCTTGTCAGACGTTGTGCGCACGAACGAAAAAGAATTGTTCAACTTGTTGCAGGAGCGTTATCGACAGGGGCTGTGCTCCTATTGGGAGCTGGCACATGCGAAGCTGAATTTGCTGCCGCTGACCAACGAGGAACAATATGCTGCTTATACGGCCGAATTATACAATGAGATTGAAGAAAATGCAGTCTCGGTAGCCGAGAATGACTACCGTGTTACGGAACTCTTGTTCCTTGCCAGATGCAGTCTGGTACAGTACAGGAAATGGGTTGAAATTTCACATTGACCATGCCCACCATCCACAGAATCCTTGCCCTCTTATCCCTTTGCCTTGCAGCGATGGGGCATAGTTCTTGTATACAAACATCCGGTCTCAGTACTGATGATACAGAGCCACCGGTTCTTACCGTACCTGCTGTTAAGCTGCAGCCATCAGCACAACAGGCATTAGATAAGACCTTATCCGGAGGATTAGTCACCAATGGAGAATGCGATGAGGATATTTCTGTGTATCTGCAGCGTTTTTCCGCAGAAACAAGGTATATCTTGAGCATCTTGTCCAATAACAAGTGTGATTATCTGGGCGATGGCCACAGTATTTTGCGTATTGGTATCTTGCCTAATTTATGTGAAGACCTTGATGTGCTTTTGAAGCAAGAGCCGCCAGCTGCCGAGACGTTAGACCATGCGGTTTGGATGGCGTCAAAGCTAAAACTCCATAACCTGATTTCTTTCTTGGTCCATCTGGGCGCCCCTGCAAATAAATATGAAATAGGGGAATGAAGCGAATCGGCGGGGTTACAGGTAGCCGTATTGCTGGCGATAACGGAGTACGAGAACGATTGAAACGACCAGCGCCAGCATTTCCGATACCGCAGCACTCCACCAGACGCCGTCGGCTCCGAACAGCAGCGGCAGTAATAATACCGCTGCGGCCTGGAACAGAAATGTCCGCGAAAAGGCAATAACAGCCGAGATGAAACCATTGTTCATGGCAGTAAACAGCCCGGAGGCGAAGATGTTGTACCCGTGGAGTAAGAAATAAACGGAAAACACGCAGAACGCATACTGTGCCAGCTCTGTAAGGGCGGTATTGTACCCGACGAACAGGTAGGCCAGCGGATAGGATAAGCTTATGGCCGCCACACACAGAATAAATCCGCCGCCACTGATCAATACCAGACTCTTGCGGAACAGGTTTTGGAGCTCTGCATGATTTTCCGCTCCGTGGTTGTAGGCAAATAAGGGGTTGCTGCCCATATCGTATCCGAAGATGATGGAGCTGAACAGGAACGCCACATACATGACAACCCCATAGGCTGCCACACCATGCTCGCCGTAGTATTGCAAGAGTTGGTAATTATAAAGCATGCCGATAAAGGCAGCGGAAACACCTGTCACGAGTTCGGAGGCACCGTTGCTGCATGCCTGAATCATGGGGCGAAACTCTAACTTGGTGCGGGCAAATCGCAGCAGACTGTTATTCGGGAGGCAGAAATACACCACCGGAACAAGTCCTGCCACGGCCTGGCTCAACCCGGTAGCCAACGCTGCTCCTGCCAATCCCCAACCGAAAACAACGATAAAAAGAAAGTCCAGCACGATATTGGTGACCCCGCCCGCCACGCTCAACCAGAACGCCATTTTCGGTTTTTCTGCCGCTACGACCAACGCCTGAAACGAACATTGCAGAATACAACAGGGCAAAAATCCGAGCATGATTCGCCCATATAAAACGGCGTCCGGTATCAGCTCATCCGTGCCGCCCAGTATATGGCACACTTCCGGAAGAAACACGATACCCGGACCGGCCATGGCGCATCCCATCAGCCATGCCAACAGTATGATTTGCGTAAAATAACGCTTGGCTCGAGCACTGTCCCCCTGTCCGAATGTCTTGGCGACCAGTGCGGTTCCACCTGTGCCGAACATAAAGCCCAGCCCTCCCAGCAACATGATGACAGGAAAGACAAAATTCACCGCCGCTAAGGCGATTTCACCCACATAGTGGGAAATAAACAGAGCATCCACCATCGTGTACACAGAGGTCAGCACCATCATGGCAATGGTCGGCAACACAAATGCCGACAGTTTCCGATAGGTAAAGTGATCCGATAATTGAATGCTCATGAGAAAAGGAAGCGGGATTATAGCGGCCATAGGGTATAAAGTCAAGAGAGTAAAACATGCTTCCTTTGCCCTGCAGATATATCATGTTTATTGACACCGCGCGACTTTTGTGGTAAGTTGCCCGCGCGATATCTGAAACCGAGATAAGAAAAACTCCATGCAGAAACTCTTCGTTCTTCTCATGCTTGTGGTGGCTGTGTTTGCCATGCAAAGTGCAGGCGCTGCCGAGCTATCGGCGGCTGCGGAAGCTGCTGCTGCCGCAAAATCCCCCCTCTGCGGCACCATCTGGTCATTGGCGCCGGCGCTGCTGGCCATTGTGCTGGCTCTCATTTTCAAAGAGGTATATTCTGCTTTGTTTGCGGGTGTGGTGCTGGGAGCCTGTTTTGTGACACAATTCTCCCCGCTGGAGACGATGGATTTTGTGGTGAATACGGGGCTTATAGAGGGTATGAAGAACACCACCGGCGTTTTCATCTTCCTAGTGATTCTCGGTGCCTTTGTCTGCATGATTAACAAGACCGGAGCCACCCGTGCCTTCGGGCTGTGGGCTCAATCCCATATCAAATCCCGCATCGGCAGCCAGCTCGCCACATTCTTCCTCGGCATTCTTATTTTCATCGATGACTATTTCAACTGTTTGGCCGTGGGCAGCGTGATGCGCCCTGTGACGGATGCCAAGCGTGTTTCCCGTGCCAAATTGGCCTTTATCATCGATGCAACGGCGGCTCCCGTATGCATGATTGCCCCCATTTCGAGTTGGGCAGCGGCGGTTTCCCAGTACTCTGCCGGCACGGGCTACAATGGCCTGGAGCTTTTCATTCAGGCTATCCCGTACAACTTTTATTCGCTGCTGGCGCTCTGTTTTGTGGTCATGCTGGTGCTCATGCGCTTCGATTACGGCCCCATGGTGCGCTATGAGCGCAATGCCATCATGAATGGCGATGTCCACACCGTGCAGCCCGAGCAAGCCATGCAGGAGGAGACGCATACAGACACCCATCGCGGTAAGCTGCTCGACCTCATTGTGCCGGTCCTCATGCTCATCGGTCTGGAGACCTTTGCCCTGGTGTATGTGGGCGGCATACTGGAGGGTAAATCCTTTGCCGATGCTCTGAGCGCGACAGACGCAACCGTGGGGCTTCCTTGGGGAGCCATCATCGCGCTGGTGTTTTCTGTGGTGTTCTACCGCATTCGCGGCGTGCTGAGCTTCCGTGCGGCCATGCGCTGCATCCCCAAGGGCTTTATCGCCATGGTGCCCGCCATCCTCATCTTGACCTTGGCTACCGCGCTCAAGAACGTGACTACTGCACTTGAGGCCCGCGAGTTCATCGCCTACCACATGGAGCACTCTGCTGCCGGACTGGTGAACTTCCTGCCGGCCGTGATTTTTGTTGTGGCAGGCATTCTGGCATTCTCCACGGGCACCTCCTGGGCCACCTTCGGCATTCTCATCCCCATTGTGGTGAGCACTTTCGACCCGAGCAGCCCGCTCATGTTCATCGGCATGTCGGCCTGCCTTGCCGGTGCAGTAGCAGGCGACCACTGCTCCCCCATTTCAGATACCACCATCATGTCCAGCGCCGGTGCGCAGTGCGACCACCTGAGCCATGTATCAACCCAGCTGCCATACGTGCTCACCGTGTCTGCTGTGTCCTTTGCCGCGTTCCTGCTGGCAGGCTTTGTGCATAACTGGTTTATTGTGTTTCCGCTGGCGCTGGCTTCGCTCCTCATCACCCTGCTGGTGTTGAAGAAGCGTAGCGCCAAAGCGCAAGCAGATAACGCCTGATGGATTGTTGTGCCGGGGCTGGGGGCGGCTGTTCTGCATTGCGCCGCCGTGCATTTTATCCCACGCGAGATGCTCCTTGCTTTGCGGGAACGAGCAACGCATTGCGCCTCCAAATGCTTGCCGCTAGCGTCCTTTTAGTAAAAAAATCACATTTTTTCTATTTTTATTGCGGATTCGTAGATGGAGTGTGTTAATATAAGCGAGAGGGAGGTAATTTCTCATGAGCAGACAAATCAATAACAAAAAAAGGCAGAGCCGCGCTATAGTGGACATCGTGTGTCTTCTTGGCGCACTGGTTAGTATTGCCATCATTGCCTTCTTGTCCGTGGATTCATGTGCGAGCCTTGATCTACATGCAAATGGATATACGGCAGAGGCGACTGTAACGGAAAAATTACGCAAATCCAAGGCTCGCGTTCAATTTACGGATTATTCGGGTAACTCTCAGACTGCTATTATAAATAGGATTCCAATCTTCTGTGATGACAATCGATACACCATCCGTTACTCTCCCAAGTATCCGGAAAAGGCTGTTGTGTGTGAGTGGCCGGATATGCTGGTATTATGGTCGATAAAAATAGTCTCTCTTATCTTATTGTCATTGACGGCGTTTGCCTTATTCCCTTGCTCGAGGTTCAAGAAAAAAGCCACCTTCAATCAATCTGAATAACAAAAAGATGCCCTCTTTCCACAGAATCCTTGCCACCATAGCCATCTGCCTTGCGGCGGTGGCATTTCGGTATCTGTGCTCTCTATGTTTTTCTGCTGTCATTTGCCGTGGCGGAACCGTATAACGCAGCGCTGAGTCCCAAACCGCAGCAAAATGAGGTCCCCATCATTCTGCCGCATTTTTACTTGAAAAATTAGCATAAACACCTACAATTCCGGGTATGAAGAAGCTGCGCGCTGTTCTCTACAATATTTTTATCATCATAGGCTCCACATTGCTGGTATCTAAGCTTGTCTCCCGAGTTTTCGGACTGAAGGCGGTGCTGAGCTCAAATGTGTGGTACATAGTCGGATATGAGCTGGCAATTCTGCTGGCAGTGACGCTGTCCATGTACTTGTACCACAGATATGAAGCGGCGAAAGACAGCGGAAACGAGGATGATAGCTCCGGCCATACGAGGGAGAGAAAAACTGCCCGCGATGAAAAACTGCAGCAAGGCATCAGCGAGGTGCGCCGCAAATGGCCGGCTCCGGCGGTGATTTTGCGCAGCACGCCGGCGGCAGACATGCCGGCGGGGTATGTGAGCTGCCTGGGGCGTGTCACGTGGCAGCTCCCGGGTGAAGAATGGCCGATGGGAAGCGATGGCCGACGGCTGGATCCGCTGGCAACAATCTTCGTGCCGGATGCACCGGGGGTACCTGCGGCTTTTGCCAACGTGGCGTTGATTACCATTTTCGCGCCGGAAGAAGCATGGTCTGAAAATCCGGAGGAGAAGCCGCAGCTCGGCTGCGTCATTCGCACGTATCCCACCCTGGAGGGATTGCAACCCTGCCATTATGAATCAGTCTTCCTGAAGCCCTGCATCCTTACCCCCGAAACCGTGGCAAATGATATGCCCCATTGGCCGAACTGCGGCGGCGATGAAGCAACATGGGATTCCATTTTCGCCTTGGAGAAGAAGTACAAAATTGATTATCACGAGGACATCTATGATGCGGTCTATGAAACCCGCTGTAAGAAAAAATTCCCCGCCTCATTCGCAGATGAGCCGGATAAGCGTGTGGTCTACGAGACTCACAAAATCGGCGGCTACCCCACGTATATTCAGGATACCCCGGAAATGCCGGCAGATTATCCTTTTGTCATGCAAATCAACTTTGATGCCGATGCCGAACTTTATATAGCCGACTGCGGTAGCTACTACCTCTATTACAACGCTGAGAAGAACGATTGGCGCGTCTACGCAGACAGCTATTAACACCACACGTCACACACCTCTCGGCCTTCATAGACGTCCTCTCTGCAGAAAAAATCACTGTTGCTGCAAATTTTGTTGCGGATTTGCCGGTGAAATGGATTATCATAGATAAAGGAGACTGCACATGCCCAGATTTTTGTTATCCATTTTGTGCATACTGTGTTACATGAACGCTGAGACGCAGGCAAAGGCGCGTGTACACCGAGAAACTGCCATAGAAGACCGTGAGCAGGCCCGGCTGGAGCTGGAGGCTCTGCAGAAACCCTCCCCCTCCGCGGGCGAGGTTCGCATCATGAAGATGCAGATTTGCACAGGCAAGGTGGAACAGATGACACTCCATTCTTCACAAACCTTACCCGCAGAAGATACGCAGAGGCTTGCATACATCCTGCAACAGGTGCGTCCCAATCCGGATTATGTGCGCAGAACAGGCGGGTGCAAACGAGTCGGCAGGTGGATAAGATATTCCGCGCCTAAACTATTTTTGTCATTTAATGGGGAATGGAGAGAGTTTAACATCTACGCCATCACCGCTACGGAAGAAGAGAGCATACGCTGGCGATTGGAGGCGAAGCTGCTGGAGGAACTACGCTCCATTGTAGAACGTAATGCTCCCAAAGCCCCGAACAAAGAATGACCATGCCCTCCATCCCCGGAATCCTTGCCACCACAGCTCTCTGCCTTGCGGCGGTGGTAGGGCTGGGCCGCGCTCAGAAAACAAGTGCTGTAGATGACAAGCAATCTGCCTATGCAGATAGGGAAGGGAATCGCACGGCGGCGATGGACCATATCACATTCTTGGAGCGAGGGCCCGATTCTCTTGACCCCGGCAACGGTAAATCCGAGCGTAAGCCCCGGAGATAAGACTAAGAGCGGTGTAAGTTTCTTCATGGAAAATCCGCAGGGATTGTTTCAATCATAGCTTGTAGCATGGTGGGAAAACGTGCCTTGAATCGCTTGTAAGAGGGCAGAGAAATGAATTGCTGCATTTGAGATTAAGGATTTATCTTCAGTTCAGAGTACATCTGCCCGGAGCATTTATACATGAACACTTGGAGGAAATTCTTCCACGGTAGCAACATGACAACAAACTCTCTTCTGCCGGACTTGAAAGAGGAACTCCTATCTGGTAGAATACGGCTGCTCTTCCGCTATCAGTTCGGCTGGTAGGTGGCCACGTCACCTATCGGCGGAGAGTAACCAGTCCTGTCCGCTAAAGGGACGTGTCCACAAGGGTACGGAACAGCAGTTGAACCTGACTGGGGGAGATTAACACGAAATGTCTGTAGTATCGAGGATTGAGCTCATTGTTCTGATTGTACAAATAGTGATATTTGTCGTGAAGCTCTAATGGCTCAGCGCAGTTGGGCTCGCCACCCAGCTGCGCACCTTCTTTTTAGTTTTTTTGAGTTTATACTTTTAGTAAAAGCTTGACAACAGCGTTAATTTTAGTATCATTTCCTCAGAAATCCACTACAGACAGTGTGACATTTCCAAGTTTCCGGAGCTTTCCCAACGGCGTAAAGGGAAAGCTCCGCTTCTTTTTTCGTCTTAACCGAATCAGATAGTCATCATCGAGACCAAGGGCGATTATCGGGCCAATGAGGAGACTCTGGCCAAGCTGCACTTGGGCAGAGCGTGGCAAGCACAAGCCGGACCGGGGTATCGCTATTTCCTCGTGTTCCGGGACAAGGATATCAGCATGACCGGGGCGTACCCCATGAGCGAGTTCCTCAAGATTCCGGAAGAACTGTAAACAACGCACAAAACACCACTCAGGCTTCTATGCAATACGCCCGGACTGGCTGCAAGACCGGGAAGCTCCAAAGCCCGGGTAAGAATGAGCCACGGTGGTCATCCGCGCTTGAACAGTTCGGAGGAAATTGGTACAATGGTGACGTGGCAAAAAAAGGGCAGAAAAAGAAAGTGCGGGAATCCGGGGTGAAGAAGGTCAGCTCCGGTCCTTGGGCACAGGCCGCAGCGGCGGAGTTTCTGCAACGAATTGAGCGTTCGCGGAGTAACTTCGAGCCGGATACTACTCCGTTGACTCCTTTACAGGAAAAACTGGTGGTGCAGATTGAGCATGCTTTTGCCGGAGTGCAGTGTCTGAACGAGCCCTATGTTTTGCTTTGCGGAGAAGCAATGGATGATTACCTGAGCGAAGAAGTGCTGAATGTGCTGGCCGCCCGTGAGGAGAGGCATGACTGGCACTCCATCCCCGATGATATGCTTCATGCCTGTTCGATAGCCTTGTGTTTCGTCGGACCTGAGGCCTACCGCTTTCTGATTCCTCGCTTCATGATTGGAGCTCTGCACTACGTAGTGGAAATATACCCCGGCATTAGTAAGAAGGATAGGGACGGGCTAGTGGATTACGTGCGCCGGCAACAGAGCCTGCTCAACGATGCCCAGCGTCAGTGTCTTTCTGATTTTCTGAGTCTTCAGAGCGTGGATGAGGAAACCGGTGAATATTACGGTCGCAATCAGTTCCTGCCATCGGAGCTGGATGAATACCGCACCCACTATGATGAACAGCAGGTGACCCATCGCGAATTCGGTGCTATGCTGATACAACGTTATGCTGAGCGCGTGGGGCTCAAATCGGGATGTTAATGAGCAAAATTGCCGTATGCCGACATTAAGAGAAAAGGAGGCTTTCTCCCCTTGCAGCTTGTCTTGGCGAAGCGCCTAAGCTGCGAAGCCGGAGAGCATTTTTGCGCCTCCGGCAACAAAAAGGTCAGCTCCGAACCACAAATGCCCGCAGTAAGTGCCTGTATAGTAGAAAAATTGCACTTTATATCTTTGTTCGTGATTGACGATAATTATTTAAGATTATAGAATAGTCGCGATGAGTGAATCTCCTGTACAGCGTTATTTACATGAGCTGTTGCAATGCCCGATTGAGAATCTGCCTGTATTTGTGGAGGCCGGAGTTCCGGCTGCGATACAAAGCTGGCTGGAAGAGAGTGCTGAGCGGCAGCAGGATTTTGACTTGCTGATGGCAGCCGCTCGGCAGGAACCATTCATCACGGAATATGCATGCGGCTGGGATATCAACCATGTACTTGATGGTTTCAGAGGCGATGAGGGGTATGGTTGGAAAGAACTCATGAGTAGTGTAGATGCCGTAGGGTGTGCCATTGATGAAGCTGATGCCGAGCGCGAACAGCTTGGCATGGCCATTGTTCGGCTGTTGCTGGAAGCCGGAGACTCCCCCAATAATGACTATGCCATTGCCCTCTACTCCGGCCCCTTACACTACGCTTGCCAGAATGGATATCTGCAATTGGCTGAGCTATTATTGCGTTATGGGGCAGACCCCAATATGGAAGACGCAGACATGCAAACTCCCCTTCATTTTGCCGCTCGGCACAATCAGCCGGATTGTGCTGCGCTTCTCATCAAATATGGAGCCATCGTAGACGCGCCTGACATAGCCGGTTGGACACCTCTTCGCGGTGCAATCCTCTGCCATCACGAGAACATGGCGGCTCTTCTGCGAAAACACGGTGCCCGTATCACCGAGTTTACAGAAAAAGACTGGGAACGCTACAGGAAAACAAAAAAATATAGACCTAACAGATGAAGCCCACATTCCACAGAATCCTCACCTCCACAGCCCTCTGCCTTGCGGCGGTGGGGTGGAGCTGAAATCATATAACCAATACAGACAAAGATGAAATCCTGCATTTTCTATACCATTTTGTTACCCCTTCTATACGCGCTTCTGTGGTATTTGATGAGTAATGATTTGATGCCTCAAACTCTGGCAGCCTTCTTTGGCCTTCTTGCCTTTGTTTTGCCATCGTTCATTTGCTGCATCGGTTGGTTATGGGTTCAGCGGCGCCGCATCCGGAGTATAGAGACTCCCTACATCTGTTTCATTTTACCGCTGGTGTTCATGTGTGTTGCCTGTGTTGTCTCCGTCCATATCTGGGGGTACGACGGGTTTAATACAATATTTGGACATTTTCTCATACTTGCGGCCAATGTCGCCTGTTGTTTCGGGCTGGTCGGGCTTACATGGTTGTTACGGTTGCTGTGGTGCATCATTTCTGACCCCAAGCAATGGAAATAAACGAACGAGATTGAGCGCATGGCTTTTGTGGTATCTCATAAATGCAGGCTACGCGCAACAAGTTGGCATTCTCAGACGTCTAAATAATAGAAATAATACATAGGTAAATGATACGCCGAATCCTCATCTCCATCCTTATGCTTATACTGGTGGCCACTGTGGCAACTCTGGGGCTTCTGCATTTACACTACAAGGCGTGGGCGGCTCTGGGCGAATCACCTATTCTATGGGATTGGATGTATGTCTTGACGGAGGGCCTTGTACCCTTTGCCGTGGCTCAATATGTAGCTGTAGCAGGAGCTTTTGCTCTTGCATGGGTGCTGTGGCCCGGCGAATGTCGACTGTTACGTAACATCCTCATCGCGTGGGGAATCACTTGGTTGCCGGTTGCCTTCCTCTCTACAGGAGATATTACAGCTTCTTCGGGTGGCCCATTTAACTTCCCGATGTCAATGTTTGCCGTGCCGCTCTTCGCTTTTTTCTGTTTGGTAGAGCTTGGAGTGGCGCTGCTCTTCCGCGCGTTCCGTTCTACACAGGGCAAGGTAAATCCAACGGTGGAGCGGATGAAAAATCAAAACATGAGCACGCCGGAACACGATTAAGAAAAATCTGCACTTTCTGGCATTTTTTGTTGCGGATTCGGTCCCGAAATGTGTTAATATGGGTAAGGAGATAAAAAATGACCATGCCCCTTTTTTTCAAAAACCTTGCCACCACAGCCCTCTGCCTTGCGGCGGGGACGTGCGAGGTTCATGCCGACGCGAGCCGTGTTTCAGAAGCAGTCCCTCTCCATGCAGCACATCAAACAAGCCTGAGTATGCAGGCTGAGGAGGTCTTTCTGGCTTTCACTCTCTTTCCGTCGAGCGAACTGTTGAAAGAGCTCGTGAACCCGGCAGATGGAGAAGTAGACGAAGAGCTGCTCGCTATGGCGAGAGCGGACATCGCCGCCATCCGTCCCTGTTGCGAGATGCTGCGCGCCATGCCACCGGAGCGAGTGAAGGAACTCATGTTGCTGGCGGATGCAGTTTTGTGGCAGAGCCAATGGTTGAGCAATGTTTACATGGGTGAGTTCGGCATAGAATGCGAATACCCCTTTGTTGTGGGCTTGTTGGAGTTAAGCCACTCTGTAAAAATCGTGAAAGAGGTAATGAAGGGTGAAAAAGAGGTTTCGCCCGAAGTAGCGTCGCTGCTGCGTGAACTGGTGGAGCAGGTGGGTGGTGAGCAGGTGCTGGATTACCCGGAGGCATGGTATGATGAACAACTGGCAGAAGATTATAAGACCGCCTTGCAGTTTTATAAGGATTTCTGCGCGGCGGCATCCACTGAAGACGAAGCACAGGCTGTTGCAAAGCTGAAAGAACTGGAGCAGTTGATTGGCTATTTTGCGGCTAAGGGAGAGGGCGAAATATGGAGAGTCAACAAATTAGCATACTTTTTCCACGCCACCCTGACATCGCTGCGGGAGTATGAGCTTTCGCCCTATCCTGAGCCCGTGTTGCAGGCAAAGCTCCGTACCCCGGCCAGAATGAAGGCGCTGCAGATGTTTACCAATGCTTTCCCGGCATTGAAAGAATTGCTGTACCGGTAATATCCTGTTTCGGTGCACATGCCAATCCTCCACCGCTAATCCCGAGTAACCGCAAAAAAAATAGCCACTCAGCCATGCCCACTTTTCACAGAATCCTTGCCACCACAGCCATCTGCCTTGCGGTGGTGGGGCTGAATAGCTGCCGTTTACCGTCAATAAAGCCTCAGCAGGAAATGGTGGCTATCATCTATCAAGACGACCTTAAACTGGTATCTTTTACCCGAGGAAAACAACATCCCAAGGAAATACAGGAGTGGCTACAATATAACAATGGAAAACTGTATCACTGGACCTTGGCAGAATATGTGCCCAAAATCCTTTTGAAATGTCCTGGTATTGATGTTACATTTTACTCTGACTCTGTGCAAATGGGTACCTTCATTCGTAGTGCCACAGAGAAAGATAAGCTCTTTATGGACTGGCTGAAAAATCAACCTGCAGACGCGCGATGTCCCAGATGTAAAGGAGAAAGATATACCCCCGCATACGATACTTGGCGAATTTGTCCGCATTGTAACGGCATAGGGCGTGTTTATACGTATTAAGAGTTGCACAAAACACGACCTGCAAGCCTAGGACGCGCCCAAAGCAGGGCAAGAATGAGCCCCGGCTCCCGTCCATAGCTTGCAGCCTGTCTCGGCGAAGCGCTCATAGGCGCGAAGACGGAAGCCTTGGCAGGGACGGCCTGTGTTTTTGTGTTTACTTGCCCTCCTTGCCGGGCAGTCCCGGCTTCGGCATGTGCTTAAATGATATGCAACGCTTCGGGCAAGCGGACAGGCACGACATGCAGCCAATGCAGTTTGGATGGCGGACAAAATCTGTATTCGCTACATCAATGTTCATGGGGCAGGCCTTGGAGCAAAGCTTGCAGTTGCTGCATGCTGAAGTATCGCGGCGAATGCCGATGACTCGTAACACGCTCCACAGACCACGCCTTGCGCCACCGGTGCAGATGTAATTGCAGAACGGGCGGTTGAAGAACATCCCGAACAGTACAAAAAGAAGGAGCACCCCCAGAGCAACCGTGCCAAGCTCTTCTCCCTTCATCAGCTTGCTGAGGTTCTTGGTGCCCTGCAGCATACTGAATGTAATACCCATGGAGAGCAGAAAATAGAACACGTATCTGCTCAGTTGCAGGTAACGCTGGATGCTGTAAGGAACACGCAACACAGGCAGACGCAGCAATCGCCCGAGCTTGTATGCCCAGTCCTGCAACGTGCCCAGGGGGCAAATCCACCCGCAGAACAGCACGCCCAGCAGCAAGGTGGACGGCAGCAGCCAGTCAGATATCTGCTTGCTGCTGATAATGCCACACACACAGGCAACCATTACCGCCACTTGCACAACTGTTCTGGCAAGCTGAATCCACCCCCGTTTTCCTTTATTTTTCATTTCGTAAGAGATTATACTGCATCCAACGGTTAATCGCAATTCCTATTTTATAGCTTGCCTTTTCCCGATGATTCTACATAATAGGGAGCGTAGTTCGTCAGCAGTAATGAGACTCTCGCGTTTATTGGTATTATTTATGGGTGCGGCCGTTGGCTTAGTCGGTGCAGGGGAGTCAGATACTTCTGCCTTTACCGGCACCGTGTGGGCTCAGGGCGTGAGCCAAGAGGGCGGTTGGTATGATGCCCAAAAAACTCGTGATGAAGGCGATGCCGACGATTTGATGTGCTATGCCGCCTGCGCTGCCAATCAGATAGCGTGGTGGCAGAATAGCGTATATGGCAAAAATCTGACGTCATCCGCGCCAAAGAAAATCGATGCCATTTGGCAGACGTATGTAAGCAGTAATCAGCAGTGGGATGAGGGCGGGGACCCCGCAGCGGCTATCAACTGGTGGATTTCCGGAGTGTACGCACCCACTACCGAGGCGCAATGGAATCGCTATTATGCCGAAATGCTGAAAGAGGATTTGCCGCTGACGCTTCCTGCTACGAATGGGTATTATTACGATCAGTACGGGCTGACAAGCCGGGAGCTCTCAGACTTCATTTTCGATGCCTGGATTTATGGTGAATGGTCCAAGGATGGTGCCGCCGAGATTGACTTTAAGCAATTATTTGAAAGCGGAGCCTGCATTTCGCTGGCTATAGCCTTCCCGAATACCGGCCTTGGACATGCCATTACGCTGTGGGGTGTGGAGTATGACAACGGAGAGCTGACCAAATTGTGGCTGACGGACTCTGATGATTACTGGGCCGGCGGCCCGAATCTTTACAGCGCCTCTGTTGCTACGGGGGCTGATGGTAAAATGTATATCACCGGAACAGAGTATGATGTGGCCGAAACCGAGTATACGGAGGGCTGGTCGTACTTTGGTGAAGGGGCATACATCGACTCGGTGTATGCTATCAACGCGCCAGTGTCGGCAACCTGGCAGCCGGTACCCGAGCCCACCGCCGCGGCACTTTCTCTGCTGGCTCTGGCCGGATTGACCATGCGTCGCCGCCGCGAGTAACCCCCTGCGGGGTAAAACGCTGCCCAGACTACTCTGCGATACGCCCGGACTGACTGCAAGACTAGGAAGCCCCCATGGCTGACCAATGGCTCCACTTCGAGCAAATCCTCGGCTTTTGCCCGTCTCGGCGTATCAACGAGGAGCCGGAGTCTGTTGTTGCGCCATCGGAAACAAAATTGCAGGAAACGCGCAGCAAAATGCCCGCCGGGAGCGTCTATTTGTTAGAAAATCTGCACTTTCTGCAATTTTTTGTTGCGGATTCGATGCCGGGAAGTATTATCTTAAGTAAAGGAGATAGAGAATGTTGAAGACAATTTTCCATAAAATCCTCGCCACCACAGCCCTGTGCTTTGCGGCAGTGGGGCTTGCTTCATGCAGCTGGTGCTGGCCCTCTCTGCATTCGGCAGAGGCGGTGCTGCACTGTGACAAGCAGGTTGTAGTGTGTATGCTGGAACATCCATCTCACAAATACAGGTACAAGGGGCAGGATTGGAGCCCCATAAAGCTGGCCTACGCCATAGATAAAGGTGAGAGCATTTATCGCCGTGGAGACGGAGTCGCCTGGTGCCTGCAGGATAACACCGACCGTTACCAAATCGTGCAGGAAAGTGCGCGCACCTTTATGGTCCCGTGTGTAGCCCCGCGGTACTCGCGTGTGATGGAGGCAAGCTCTTGGGCGCAAGCCATCGAGAAACAGGATTTCCCGTTCTCGAAGGCAACCCGTATTGCTATGGATAAGGGTGAGAATCTCAATTCTGCTTGGCTGGAACCGTCAGGATTTTGTGCTCCCTATTTGGAAGTCAGCAGCGCAGTTGCATGCATGCCGATAACACAGCAAGCGGAGGAACCGGCAACATGGAGGCGTATCGTCGCGGTGCCGCTGGAGGCTGTTGATTTTACCGCCACCGTTGCCATGACCACCGCAGAAGTCGCCGGCATCATAGCCATTCTGCCCATTGCTGCTGTGTGGAACGGAGTTGCTAAACTGTTTAACGGATGAATCCCACCATGCCCTCTATTCACAAAATTCTGACCACCACAGCCCTCTGCCTTGCGGCGGTGGGGCTGAGTTCGTGCACTACTCTCATCGATACCGGCGGCTATCTGGATTCTCTGGGAAAACAGGCTGCCAGTCACCAATTGGTAGAGAAGAAGGTTTCCTGGGGAATAACTCAGGAAAAGGCTCCTTTTTCGGTGTTCAAACGCGATTCAACCTATTATGTAGAATTGCCTGTGGTCTTTATTCCGGCAGAAGACCGTGACTTTGCTCCTTTGGTAGCCAATTTTGGAATGTTCATTGGGAGGAATAAGAAGTTCATATACCCTGACGACAAAAGAGATTTGCGTGAAATCAAGAAGCACCAGACCAGCAAGGAAACGTACTACGCCATATTGACTGAAGAGCAATTCAAAACAGCCTGTACAGGATGGGGAAAATTCGAAGTCCCACCTATTAACAAGGAACGCTTCCCGATACTTCCTGCTGCGGAGGTTGACTTGAAGGGGGCTCGACTAGTCAACATGGAAAACCGGTATATTGATGTGGAGCATATCATAGAGAGTAAAATGCCATGCAGGCGAACAACGGGCAACCAGCTGCGACGCCCGCTTGCATTTGTGCTGGACGTAGCGGATATTCCCCTCATGTTTGCCGCGGCTCCTGTCGGTTGGGTTTCACGGTTGATTTACTACAGCTTAGACTGATGCCCTCTCTATTCCTTGTCCTTTCAGTAATGAGATAGTCTCATAACAAATACTCTCTTAGTTATGACCATCTTCCGTAAAATCCTTGCCACCACAGCCCTCTGCCTTGCGGCGGTGGGGCTGAGCTCGTGCCTGTTTCAGTCGCACCGTAAAATCTACAATCTGGGTTGTGAGTATGAAGGGGTGAGTATCTTGGAGCAAGATACCGTTTATCGCATTCAAGGTAAGGAATATATTAAGGGGCAACGTACCCGATTACGCTGTTGTTATGACGGCTGGTGGTTTGCCCCTTGCCGAAGTGTGGAATATCGACCTATCGACGGGACGCAAGGTGAAATAGTATTCCATGAAATGAACGATAGCGGAGACGGGTTGGCGTATCCAAGTGGGCAATGGTTGCCCCTAGACGCTACCAATGCGCAGCAGAAACCATTGAAGTCTGAAAATATTGATTATCCGACTCATCATCCTACCGAAAACACAGCAAGCTACACGCCATGGGCAATACTAACGGTCCCTGCAGCGGTTGTCAGTGCCGTGGCTGTGGATATCCCCATGACCGTAGGCTTATTGATGGCAGTCGGTATCACGGAGCTTATCCCCGGCCAGCAGCAGCAATTTACCGGACCGGAGAACCATTCTACCAGAGAAGGTCAAAAACACAGAAATTGAACATCTGTTTCTCCAAACACCACCTGCAAAACTATGATGCGCCTTATCAACAAAATGCCGGAGTGCCGTTTTGCGCCATCGGCAACATAAATGCAGGAAACTCGCAACAAAATGCCCGCCGGGAGCGTCTATTTATTAGAAAATCTGCACTTTCTGCAATTTTTTGTTGCGGATTCGATGCCGGGAAGTATTATCTTTATGTAAAGGAGATAGAGCATAATGAAGACAATTTTCCAAAAAATCCTTGCCTCCACAGCCATCTGCTGCCTAGCGCCTGACATTGTTCATGCGTCTGACTCTGATTTTTACGCAGAAAATTGTAACAGAGTTGCACAGGTGCAACAGACTCTGGATAAGTGTTCACAAATTGCAGTAGAATTTCATTTTTCGAAGGGGCCTCCCAATCGCATACTGAGCCAGGCTGAAACTCAAGAGGTAATAGATATTTTACGCCAAGTCGCCCCACTTCGGCACAAAGGTACGACTTTGGCTCGTTTGCGGGGTGTTACTTATCTGGTCTTTTCTGATAAATCCGGCAAGGAAGTTGGGAAGCTTTCTATGTGGAGTCTCACAGCTACCCCGAAGACAGAAGATTATCGAATATACCGCTCTCTCGCAGAAATGAGCCTCGCTCCGGAAGCCCTGAAGCGTTTGCACGCGATAGTCTATCAGGACAAAAATAACCGCTAATTTTTCCCATAGATGACCATGCCCGCCATCCTCAGAATCCTATCCACCACAGCCCTCTGCCTTGCGGCGGTGGGGGTGAATAAGCTGCATTGAGAATTTTACACGCTTGGCTACATTGATAAGATGCGGGGGATTATGTGACACGAAGTTTACCCGGAGGGCATAGAATTATGGCCATGAAACGTTATGTGATGTTGGGGTTGTATGCCGCCTTCTGCCTTTCATGGGCGGGA